>JAPOVV010000024.1 GCA_026707945.1 Gammaproteobacteria bacterium
CAGACTTGAATCACGTGTTGCAGGACGCGGTGGCGCGTCACTCTCCGCCCGCAATCCGGTCACGTCCGGTCAAAGTTCGTTACGTTAACAAACTACGTGATCATCCCCCATCGTTGCTCGTACACGGGAATCAGGTTGAGTCTCTTCCTCCGAGCTACAGGCGTTACTTGGAAAATCGTTTTCGAGTTGCGCTAGAAATCGTTGGGACGCCTATCTCGATTGAGTTTCGAAACACTGAGAATCCGTTTGGCCACCGACGGAATGAGCTCACGCGTCGTCAACAAAAACATCGTCAGAGACTAATCCAGCGACGTAAGGCAAAAGCTAAAGCGAAACGTGCGCGCAACTAGAAATTAAGGTGGCGTTTCATGCAACGCGTTTAACGTTGCCATAAATACCGCAGGGTCAGTCCGTTCGCCGCTTAGGCTTACTGTCCAATGCAAGTGGGGACCCGTTGAACGCCCGGTCGTCCCTACTTTACCGATCACTTCGCCTCGGTCGATTTGCTGCCCCTCCGCAACGAGAATCTCGCTCATATGACACATCATGGAGACAAAGCCGCCTCCGTGATCGATTAGTACCGTTTTTCCATTAAAGAAGAAATCGCCAACGACGACCACCGTACCCGGAGTTGGATTCTTGATCGGCGTTCCGGTCGGCGCCGCCCAATCGATCCCTGAATGAGGATTTCGAGGTTGATCGTTGAAAAACCGTCTCGATCCAAATACTCCGGAATTGCGGCCTTCGACGGGTTGGATGATTGGAAGCAGATCAGCGGGTTGTGACGTAAACAACTGATAGGCTGCTCGCATCCGTGCCGCTTCTTCGCGAATTCTCTCAAGATTAGTGGCCGAAGGTGTGACATGCTCCTGATCCACGACGGTGATACGTTCTTCCGGATACTGTCGGTCCAGAACCTTGATTGTGACGTTTTCTCTCCCGCCATCACGGTAATTAACTTCAACTTCGTGTTCACCCAAGTCAATGAATAGCGGGATGGCAACGATCGCCACGTTTCCAGCGATGAGCTGAGGTTCATCTTGAAAAACGACGCTTGTTACATTGGGGCTGTCGATAGGTACCAACGCGATAGTGCCATGTGCGCCTTGCGGTGGTGTCTTCGCTTGCAATACGAAACCGGTGAAGAGGAACGATACAGACAGCAAGAATCCTGCAACTCGAAGCAACTTTTCGAACATTCGATTTTCCTTAATCGTCCGCATCGCGAACTCTGGTCCCTTGAACGACGGCGTCGATCGTGCCACCATGTACGTGTGCGCTGATCGGTTCATTTGGATTGACCGCGTCTATGTCAGAGACGATCTCTCCCCAGGTCGTACCATCCGGCTTTGTGACTACCGCATAACCGCGTTCAAGCGTTGCAAGCGGACTCACTGCTCGAAGCGTAGCGACGTTTTGGCGCAGCGACGCGTCGAGAATTTCAACCGTGTTACGTATTGATGACGTTAGTGTATTACGCATTCGAATGACGACCTCATTCAATTCCTCGACCCGATGCAGTGGTTGGATTCGAGATAACCGCGCAAAAACGAGCTGAACTCGATTTAGATGCCGGGTGAGCACTGCATTCAAGTGGTCTCCTAGCCGACGCTGTGATTCACTTCGACGGCGTTCCAGATCGTTCAAATGTGTGATTGGATTGCTGCGTTGTAAGCGATGATTGAGGCTTGTGAGGCGTTCGTCGAGGTTTTCGATCCGAACGTTGGGTGAGACTCTCTGCAGTCTTAGGTCCAGATTTGTAATGCTTGCTTCAATCGGTTTGATTCGCGTTTCAATAGCTGCGAGCAGCTTTTCTTGTATTCGCAGTATGTCGTTGGTTCGATACTCGATGACCTGCGTAGGTTTTCTTAGACGCGCATTCACGGTTTCAAGGTTTTGTCGACGATGTGACAGGAAACCGCTTGTTACACCGAGTATTTTTTGTCTTATCGCGATTACCTGTTGACGCAGCTCCGACCGATCGGGTGCCATTAACTCGACTGCGGTTGACGGGGTCGCGGCGCGTTGATCAGCGACGAAATCCGATATGGACACGTCCTTCTCATGTCCGATCGCACTCACAACCGGAATAGGGCACGCAAAGATCGCGCGCGCAACCACTTCGTCGTTAAATGCGTTAAGGTCTTCATACGACCCGCCACCGCGAGTCAATAGCAATACATCTGCATTGACATCGTCACGCATAGCGCGACGGATTGCACTGGTGATTGAATCCGGTGCGTTGCGCCCTTGCACTAACGTCGGCACATGAACGATCTCGGCTAATGGGTAACGTCGACTAAAGTTCTGGATCACGTCTTTAATCGCTGCGCCGGATTCTGCGGTCAGTAGCGCGATGCGTTTAGGGAATTTGGGAATTGGTTTCTTATGTTCTGGGCGGAACAATCCCTCACGTTCCAAGTCACCTCGCAAGCGTTCGAACTCCGCACGCAGCGCACCTTCGCCAGCGAGTTCCATGCGGTCAACGAGAATCTGAAACTGACCCCGGTCGGGGTAGATCGTAAATTTGCCCCTAATGTTGACCTTGGATCCGTTCTCGACCTTAAATCTAAATCGTCGGTTAACGCTTTGCCATGCGATGCAATGTAGGGTTGCCTTCCCATCAACGAGGTCGAAATACCAATGGTTCCTATCGTAGAGATTTGAAATCTCGCCTGTAACCCAAAGCGGTAGGAACTGTTCGTTTAGGACGCGGTTAACTCGCTCAATGGCTTGTGCGACGGTATGGATCGGTTCATTCGTGCCATCTTCTGGCATAGATCAACTTACTTTTGGCTTTTTGATGAAGGGTGGCGTGTGCCACGTCGAATTCTAGGAGCGGCCACTTACTATGTAATACGGATCGAAAAGAATCTGTATAAGGGACAGTGATCACGGTGTCGAAATCAATCGTATTGAGTAAGAAAAGAGGTTCTGATATGCATCGTTCGTACAAATACCGTCGCTAAAATCTCCTTTTGGTCGAAGGCTAAACAGCATGTTGCGCATCACCAACGAAGCCCTGACTTTTGACGATGTGCTTTTGCGACCGGGTTATTCCAAGGTCCTCCCTGCGGATGTCTCGTTGCAGTCGCGTGTGACGCGTGATATCGCCTTAAACGTTCCACTCATTTCCGCCGCCATGGACACCGTGACCGAGGCACGTCTCGCAATCGGAATCGCCCAGGAAGGTGGAATCGGCATCGTGCACAAGAACATGTCGATTGAGGAACAAGCAGAGGAAGTCCGCACTGTCAAGAAGTACGAGACAGGCGTGATTCGCGATCCAATCACCATCAATGCGGATGCGTCGCTTCAGGATCTCATAGACCTAACCACAAAACATCAGATTTCAGGCGTTCCTGTTCTGAGCGAAGACGAATTGGCTGGAATCGTCACACATCGCGATATCCGCTTCGAATCACGCATGGACTTACAAGTCTCAGACGTGATGACGCCTAAGTCAAAGTTGGTTACTACGTCTGAAGACTCTTCATTCGAGACGATTCTTGAATTACTCCAGCGCCACCGCATCGAGAAGATTCTGTTGACGAATAGCAATGGCCAGCTAAGTGGTATGGTCACCGTCAAGGACATCCAGAAATCACAGGATTACCCAAATGCGTGCAAGGACGCGGCGGGTCAATTGCGTGTTGGCGCGTCCGTAGGTACCAGTTCTGAAACGGACGAGCGTGTTGCAAAACTAGCTGAGGCCGGTGCGGATTTGATTGTCGTGGACACGGCACACGGGCATACGAAGAACGTCATCGAACGGATACAGTGGATTAAGCAGTCGTTCGCTGATCTCAGTGTCGTTGGTGGAAACGTCGCCACCGCAGAGGGAGCGCGCGCGCTCGTTGACGCTGGCGCAGATGCGATCAAGGTAGGAATCGGACCAGGCAGCATCTGTACAACGCGCATGGTCACCGGTGTCGGTGTTCCGCAGGTGACAGCGATTGACGATGTTGCATCTGAACTAAATGCCGAAGAAGTGCCAGTTATCGCTGACGGCGGTATCCGATACTCTGGTGACATTGCCAAGGCGATCGCTGCCGGGGCAGACTGTGTCATGATTGGATCATTGCTTGCCGGCACAGACGAAGCGCCTGGTGAGATCGAACTTTATCAGGGTCGCACATATAAGAGCTATCGAGGCATGGGATCGTTAGGTGCGATGGCCGAGCATCGCGGTTCGCGCAATCGTTATGCAGTTAATGAGGACGCCAACGTCAACAAACTCGTGCCCGAGGGGGTCGAAGGGCGTGTCCCCTATCGCGGTCCGCTTCGCGCAGTAGTGCAGCAGATGACGGGAGGTTTGCGTAGCGCGATGGGTTATACGGGCTGTGAAACGATCGAAGAACTGCGCACACAGTCTCAATTCACGACGATCACCAGCGCTAGTCAAGAAGAAAGTCACGTCCACGACGTTGATATCGTTAAGGAAGCGCCGAACTACCCAGGTTGAATCACACAAAACTCACTTCTAGGTACCGAGACTAAACGTCTTGATCGTCGTAATTGATTTTGGCTCACAAACGACGCAGTTGATCGCGCGTCGCGTGCGCGAACTCAGTGTGTACTGCGAGATTCATCCGTTTGACGCAGACGCGTCATTGCTTTCAGACTTGCAACCCGATGCATTCATTCTCTCGGGCGGACCTGAGTCGGTAACTGAGCGGATCACGCCTCGAATTCCAGATTGGATACTCGAGAGCCACAAACCAATTCTCGGTATTTGCTACGGCATGCAAGCATTGGTAGCCCAGCTCGGCGGTAAAGTCGAGAACTCCCCGATGAAGGAATTTGGCGCGACGCAAGTACTGACCAATGGCAGCGACTCTCTCCTGCACGGGTTGGGAGACACGTTACCAGTGTGGATGAGTCATGGTGACAAAGTTGCAACGTTGCCCAAAGGATTCTCCGGAACTGCAAAAACCGCGACCGCACCGTTCGTTGGGATGGCCGACCCGGCACGCAAGTGGTATGGAATCCAGTTTCATCCTGAGGTCACGCATACACGTGATGGCGTCCAAATCTTGCATCGGTTCCTTTTTGATGTGGTTGGCTGTGACGCATCGTGGCAACCAGCGAATATTGTGGACGGTCTCGTTGACAAGATCAGAGAGCAGGTTGGCGATGGAGAAGTGTTACTTGGCTTGTCTGGCGGCGTTGATTCAAGCGTAACGGCGGCATTACTTGCCCGAGCCATTGGCGAGCGACTCCATTGTGTTTTTGTCGACAATGGTCTACTTCGCCGGAACGAACGTGAGGAAGTCGAAGCGGCCTTTCAGCCATCCAATACCATGACGTTGGATTTGAGAGTGGTCGATGCGAAGTCGCGATTTCTGGGTGCACTGAGTGGGGTAGATGAGCCTGAAGCGAAGCGAAAGATCATCGGCGAGACGTTTATTCGAGTCTTCGAGGATGCGGCTGCGAAACTGTCCAACGTCAAGTTTCTTGGACAAGGTACGATCTATCCCGACGTCGTTGAGTCTGCTGCGACAAGGTTTGGGAAGTCACACGTCATCAAGAGTCACCACAATGTTGGAGGCTTACCAGACCGACTTCATCTCGAGTTGATTGAGCCATTGCGCGACCTATTCAAGGATGAAGTGCGCCAGGTTGGACTAGCCCTGGGTTTACCGGATTCCTTGATCAATCGCCATCCATTTCCGGGACCCGGTCTTGCGGTTCGAGTATTAGGAGAGGTTCGCGACTCGCATTTAGAGATATTGCGTCATGCGGATTCGATTTACCTTGAAGAGTTACGCAAAGCGAATTGGTACGACAAGGTCGCACAAGCTTTTTGTGTATTTCTACCGGTTAAATCTGTTGGTGTGATGGGTGATGCGAGGCGATACGAATATGTCATCGCGCTGCGAGCGGTAACGACAACCGACTTCATGACTGCTGACTGGGCAAAACTGCCTCATGAACTCCTTGGCACCATTTCTTCTAGGATCATCAATGAGGTTATAGGTATATCTCGAGTAGTCTACGATGTATCGAGCAAACCACCTGCGACCATCGAATGGGAGTGATTTCGTTGGCTGACCCGATCAAAGTACTCTCATCCTCGATGGTTCTAGACGAGTATTGAAGCCCGATGCCAGAGCGTGAGATCAGTCGACCAAGTACGGTGTTTGTACCACCGGACTTGGCGGAAGATGGCGTTACCGTTTCTCAAGCGGAGATTGAGTTCTTTAAGGAGAACGGGTTCCTATTCAAGCGCGGTCTAATCGAGCGCGGGGCTGCTGCCGAAGCATTGGAAAAAGCGTGGCAAAGTCTGATCGAGGCAGTGCCACCGGCTGAAGGAAGTTCATGGCAATTGCAGCGGGACGATCCTCAATCTTGGCGCACGCCGCAATGGTCGACACTCCCACCAGCGGACAGTTTTGGACCGTTTGAGGGGAGGCAACGTACTGCGGTACACGGTAGAACAGTCAAGATGCACGAGATCGGCAATCAACAATATCTTCTGAATCTCGTTCCAAACAACCCGATGATCAGAGAGATTGCGCGGTCTCTACTCGCTGACAACTTGAAAACGAGCGAGCGGACGAGAGGGGTGTACGCGCTCTTCCCATCAGAACAATTGTCAGCGCAAGAACTTGAAGAGCGATTGAATGGTTCGAGTCTCGGTCCGCATACCGACCGAGTGTGTCAGCAACTCAACGTATGTGCCTATCTTGATGACGTGCCACCTCGTTCGGGTGGCTTTACTGTGTATCCGGGTAGTCATCGGATTATGTTCCAGGCACACACGTACGAAGCGAACTGGTCACCTACCGATTCGTTTAGCGACGCTATGAGAGAAGTCGTTAGAACCATTACTCCTGTTGAATTTGCAGGTAAACAGGGGGATGTCGTTTATTGGCACGGACGAACCGTTCATTCGGCTGGCGTCCACATAGGAGATTCGATCCGATGGGCCGTGTTTGCTGATTTCACTGAAGACCGTGAGATCCTCGACGCCGACGCACACCGGGCTCTGGGTTTGTACGAATGGTTTAAAGATGCCAAGATGTTTAAAAATGACCTTAAAGTCAGCGACGATATGTGGCAAAGCTGGCGTTTAGCGCGATAACAACCGCAACTCTTTCATCTTAATGCCGGAGTAGGTGTAGCGCTTACGAACTGAGCGTCAGGCCGCAAATACGTTAAATATGCACGTCGACTATTTACTAGTCGCAGATAAATCCCACGGAGGGACTCAATGTCACATTCAATGATCATATCGGGTGGCACACTTGTTGACGGTTCTGGCGCTGAGCCGCGCAAAGCCGACGTCGCCGTCGACGATGGCGTCATCAGCCGAGTTGGTGATCTTTCGGACGCAGAAGCTAAACAGACCATCGACGCAACTGGCAAGTTGGTTACCCCTGGCTTCGTTGATCTACATACGCATTTGGATGCTCAAATTGGTTGGGATCCAGAAATGCGACCCAGTTCTTACCACGGTGTAACAACAGCACTAATTGGAAATTGCGGAGTGACCTTTGCGCCGTGCGCCGAGGACAACCGTTCATATCTTGCGAAGCTGATGGAAGCAGTTGAGGATATCGCGGCAGACGCCATCATGGATGGACTTCCGTGGAACTGGACCAGTTTCGGCGAGTACCTTGATTCTCTGCAAACACTCCGCCCGGCTTTGAACGTCGTCGGTATGTGCGGACATTCAGCGATTCGCTTCGAGGCGATGGGTGATAAGAGCTGCGACGAAGGGGTTCAGGCTGATGATCGCGAACTAAAGCGAATTGTTGAACTGGTGAAGGAGTCTGTTGAAGGCGGTGCAGTCGGATTCTCGACATCTCGTTTCCTTGGGCACCGGGTACCTGATGGTCGTTTGACACCAGGAACGTGGGCAGACGAGCGTGAAACGGCAGCGATCCAACGTGCAGTTGTCGAGGCCGGCGGTCGCGGCGGTCTTTTCCAAGCAGCGCCGGACATGCGTACACGTTACGAAATTGAACGGAAGATGTTTGAAACGGGCGCTGAACTTGGTTGCCAAGTACTGTTCTCGGGTGGGACCGGTCCGCAAGGCGACGGTGGCGTTGCTAGTTGGGAAGACTTTCTCGGACGTAACAACGAAGCAGGTCGGCGAATCTCTTCGATCTGCCACACGCGACCGAGTGGATCTTTCTTCGGATTGGCGCAACAAGCGTATCTGCGGACGCCAGCGTGGCGTGAGTTGATGAAGCTGCCAAGCATTCCGGAACGCGTAGCAGAAATGAAGAAGCCCGAGGTTCGCGAAAAGCTCATTTCTGAGGCGATCGAGAACGGCGGTTTTGGTCAGACGGCACGCATCCTACATCCGATGGGCTTCGGCGATTACCCAGACTACGATCTTGAGAACCAAAAGAACCTGCAGAAACTCGCAGACGAAGCAGGGAAGGATCCGGTTGAAGTCTATGTCGACCGACTCATCGAGTCCGAAGGCAAAGAACTCTGGAATCTCTGGGCATTCGGTGGTGCGCTGGAGAATCAGTGGAACTACATGCGGCTTCCCTACGTGATTCCAATGCTCGGCGACGCCGGTGCACACGTTGGGCAATTCACCGATGCTGATTCGCCGACGTTCTTACTCGGTGAGTTGACGCGAGATCGCGGCGTGTACACGTTGCAAGAGGCAGTGCGCCGCATTTCGGGTCGATCCGCTGAAGTGCTTGGACTCAAGAAGCGAGGCGAAGTGCGCGAAGGTTGGCATGCAGACCTCAATGTCATCGACTACGATGAGCTGAAGTCATGCCATCCTGAGTACGTGAACGATTTCCCACACAATGGTGGTCGCTTGGTTGTTAAGAGCAAGGGCTACGATGCAACGATCGTTGCTGGACAAGTCGTCATCGAAAACGGTGAATACACGGGCCATCGTCCAGGTGAAGTCATTCGCGACTTCATTCGTGACTGACCTTAATGGATTGCACTAAGCAATAGCTAACTTGTACGCCCCGCGGTTACGATCGCGGGGCGTTTTTTTAAACGCTGATAAATTCAGATCGACGCAGTTATTTTGTATTGCGGCAAATAAACCAGTGCTGAACGTTCGCACTGCTGATAAACTACGAGCTCTAGCTACTGACCGTAAGTTGCATTGCGGCGCCGCGTTTGAAATGCCGCTAGGCACACGCTGGTGTCCGCGTCCATCGTTACGGCGTATCGCGTTGAATTTACGCGTTCATCCATTGGTATTTACGGAGCGCATACCGTCATGGCTTATTCGACTCAAGACATCCTCAATCTTGCGCTGATTGGGGGTGCCGGTGTAGGGAAAACGACCGTCGCCGAGGCTATGCTCTACAAAGCTGAGGCGATCAACGCGCAGGGCAATGTCGACACCGGTTCTACCGTGTCGGACTATCGACCGCGTGAAAAGAGCATGCAGCACTCACTAACGCCGACGATTTGTTCGTTCGATTGCGGTTCTCGACACATAAACCTGATTGACAATCCAGGTTTCCCTGATTTTATCGGGCGCATGCTTGCGGTGTTATCAGCTGTCGAAAGTGTCGCGATCGTTGTCGACGCAACGGTTGGTGTCGATTCGCATACGATGAAGATCGCGCAGTATGCTGCTGATCGAAAACTCTGTCGCATGGTCATCGTCAACAAAATCGAATCAGAAAACGTCGATCTTGAAGGGGTTACCGAACAGATTAAAGAGGCACTAGGGTCGGAGTGTTTGCCGATCAACCTGCCGAATACAGATCTGACAGATGTTGTCGATTGCTTTTTTGAAACTGGTTCGGGCGATACGAACTTCAGCTCCGTCGAAGAAGCACATGAGCAAATAATCGATCAGATCGTAGAAGTGGACGAAGAACTCATGGCACTCTACCTTGAGGAGGAAGAGCTGCCAGAAGAGCGTATGCACGAGGTTTTCGAACAGTCGTTACGCGAAGGGCATTTGGTGCCGATCTGCTATACATCAGCATCCGCAGGTACGGGAATTGAGGACCTGCTCACCGTCATGACGCGACTCATGCCAAATCCGACAGAAGGTAATCCAGCTCAGTTTGTCACAAGCGATGCCGAGACCGAGATTGAAAGTGGTAATTTGTCGGCGAATGGTCACGTTCTTGGGCACGTCTTTAACGTAGTCGAAGATCAGTTTAAAGGTCGTATGGCGTTGCTGAGAGTTCACCATGGCACGCTTCGTAACGGCGCACAGTTGTTCGTTGACGATGCTCGCAAGGCAATGAAGGTTCAGCACCTCACACAGTTGCTCGGCGAGCAGCAGACTGAGATTGAAGCGGTGGTCGCGGGCGACATATGTGCGATACCGCGTGCAGAGGATGTCAAATACAACGCGGTCATGCATGACTCGCACGATGAAGACAGCGTGCGCATGAAACCAATTGACTTGCCGATACCCGTATATGGTTTGGCGATCTCCGCGCCGGACGACAGCAATGCGCAGAAAGTCTCCGAAGCATTGCAGACGTTAGCGGTTGAAGACCCTTCGATTGCCGTTGAACACGTCGTCGCGTTGAACGAAACGGTATTGCGAGGTTTAGGTGAAATGCACCTACGCGTCGTACTCGAAGAGCTGCGTGAAGACCACGGTCTCACGATTGACACGCGCGTTCCTGCGATCGAATATCGTGAGACGATTACAGCATCAGCTGAAGGACATCACAGACATAAGAAGCAGTCAGGTGGTGCCGGTCAATTTGGCGAGGTTTATTTAAAGGTCGAACCGATGCCACGAGGCGGCGGCTTTCAATTCGAGGACAACATCGTCGGCGGTGTGATACCAGGTCAGTTCATCCCCGCGGTCGAGAAGGGAATCTTGCAGGTGATGGGTTCCGGAGCGATCTCCGGTCACGAAATGCAGGATATCAAGGTATCGGTCTATGACGGCAAGCACCATTCGGTAGACTCGAAAGAAATTGCGTTCGTACAAGCGGGCAAACGTGCGTTTATGGACGCGGTAACGAAAGCAAGGCCAATCGTCATGGAACCTATTGTCGACATTAATCTGAACGTACCGAATGACTGTATGGGGGACGTCGCGGGTGACCTGTCATCCATGGGCGGCATGGTGAAAGGGTCTGAAGTTCAGCCTGACAATAGCGTAGAAATTCAGGGTCAAGCACCCCTACGCGAACTGCAGACCTATCACTCGCGATTGAGTTCCGTATCAGGTGGCAGGGGTACTTACTCGATGCAATTTAGCCACTACGCACCCGTTCAGGCACAGTTGCAGAAGGAGTTGGCAGCGGCATTCCATCCGGTCGAAGAAGAGTAACCATTTTCTTCGTTGGCGTCGAAGCTAGTTTTCATGCCTGACGATGCCGACGAAGTGTTCATGCGTGAAGCGTTAGATCTGGCGCGTCGCGCTGGAGAGCATGACGAAATTCCGGTGGGTGCGGTCCTAGTTCGAGATGAACGCGTCATCGGTCGCGGCGCGTCTTGTCAGATCGAGTCACATGATCCTTCTGCGCACGCAGAAGTTATGGCGCTACGGGACGCGGGACTTCGAACCGGCAACTATCGCTTAGTCGATACGACGCTTTATGTGACGCTTGAACCGTGCATGATGTGTGTAGGTTCGTTAGTACACGCCCGAGTCGCGCGATTGGTGTATGGGTGCGTAGCGCCAAAAACTGGCGTTGTACGTTCACATGGTGACTTGCTTAATTGGACGTCACACAATCATCAGATCGAGTTGACAGCTGGCGTTCTAGCCGAGGAATGTAGCGCTTTGCTTACTGCGTTTTTTGATCGAAAACGTGGAGGTGATTGACTGAACCTCGTCCAGGAATTTGCGGGAGCGCCACTTCCACAAGCTGATTTAGCACAAACCGCGGCAGCGGTTGCCACTGCAACAAACGGGCGTGTAACGAGTGTGCATGCGGAATACGTCCACATCCTTGAACTAAGTCAACGACTAGATACAGACCAAGAACGAAAAGTAGAAGCGTTACTTGCTTATGAGACTGGTGGTATTGCAAAAACGGTTCCGACTGTACCCACGTTGGTCGTCGTTCCGCGTCTAGGCACGATTTCGCCTTGGTCAAGCAAAGCGACTGAGATATTCAATCTCTGCGGACTCACGATGGTGACCCGCGTTGAACGTGGCGTGAGATGGTGGCTTAAAGACGCTGATTCTGATGCTGCCGTGCTTGCAGAACCTTTTCTCTTTGATCGAATGACCGAGACGGTGTTGACCACTGATTCGTTCGAACCCCTGTTTCACAACGTACCGCCAAAACCTCTCGATCACATCCAACTTGGTAGTCAGCCAGTAGATGCGTTGCGCAAATGTAACGAGCGTCTTGGACTTGCGCTTTCGGACGCTGAGATCGAGTACTTAGTTGAACTCTACGCACGCATCGAACGAGATCCCACCGACGTAGAACTGATGATGTTCGCGCAAGCGAATTCCGAACACTGTCGTCACAAGATATTCAACGCGACGTGGACGGTAGATGGTCAGCGTGTCGAGCGATCGCTATTCGATTCCATCAGAAATACGTCAGAAGTGAAGCAATTCGCCGGATTATTGAGCGCTTATGCAGACAACGCTGCCGTTATCACGGGTACAAAAACGCCGGTTCAACACGTTGAGCTGGAATCACGTCGTTATGTTGACAGCGAATCTCAACTCGATATCTTGATGAAGGTGGAGACGCACAACCATCCTACAGCGATTTCGCCGCATGCGGGAGCTGCTACCGGTTCAGGTGGTGAGATTCGGGACGAAGGTGCAGTCGGTCGTGGTTCTAAACCGAAAGCAGGCCTTGTCGGGTATACCACCTCACATTTACGTATCGAGGACGACATACAACCTTGGGAAGGCAACCTTAGTCGTCCGGATCGCATTGCGAGTGCCTATGAGATCATGCGTGACGGACCGTTAGGTGCGGCAGGCTACAACAACGAATACGGTCGTCCGGCGCTACTCGGTTACTTTCGAACGTTCGAACACAACCTAGACGAATACCGTTCTTGGGGCTATCACAAACCCGTGATGATCGCGGGCGGTGTAGGTTCGATCCGACGGGAGAACGTTGACGCTGCCACGCGAGATGCGAACGAACATGAGCTGCTGGTCGTACTCGGGGGACCCGCGATGTTAATCGGGTTGGGAGGCGGTGCCGCGTCCAGTATGCGGACTGGTGCTTCTCACGAAGACCTTGATTTTGCTTCCGTGCAGCGGGACAACGCGGAAATGGAACGCCGCTGTCAGGAAGTCATCGATAGCTGTACGAATCTCGGTACTGCAAACCCGATTGTCAAGATACACGACGTTGGTGCAGGTGGACTATCGAACGCACTTCCTGAACTCATACACGACTTGCAGCGCGGTGCTTCAATCGATTTGAAGAAAGTGCCGAATGCGGACCCTGGTATGTCACCGATGGAACTGTGGTGTAACGAAGCACAGGAACGTTACGTTGTAGCGCTTATCCCCGATCGTCTAACGTGGTTTGAGCAAGTGTGTGCTCGAGAACGTTGCCCATTTGCCGTTGTCGGGGCTACGAATGCGAGTGGTGATCTGAAGGTTGCCGATTTGCACTCTGATGAGGACGCGGTTGCGATGCCGATGGATGGTCTGTTGGGTAAACCTCCCAAGATGCATCGAACCTACACGGTCGTGCCACGGACTACCGTATCTGATGGATTTCAAGATCTTGATATCAATGAGGTCGTTGATCGCGTGCTTAGGTTTCCAGCCGTCGCATCAAAGAAATTTCTCATCACGATCGGTGATCGCAGTATCACGGGTCTCGTCGTCCAAGAGCAAATGGTCGGACCGTTCCAGGTCCCCGTAGCAGATGCCGCCATCACATCGTCGGGGTTTCAGAGTGACCAGGGAGAAGTAATGACGATGGGTGAAAGATCACCCGTTGCGGTCATGGATCCTGCTGCATCGGCGCGCGTTGCGATCGCAGAAGCGCTGACCAATATGGCGGGAGTAAAGATTCAATCGCTGGATTCGGTTGTACTGTCGGCGAATTGGATGGCAGCCGCGGGATTTGAGAACGAAGATCAAGCGCTACGTGAAGCGGTGAGCTCGGTTGGGGACGAGTTTTGCCCCGCACTGGGTATTTCGATTCCGGTCGGAAAGGACAGTTTGTCGATGTCGACTCATTGGGATGAAAACTCTGTGACATCACCGTTGACCCTCATCGTGTCTGCATTCGCTCACGTTCCCGATGTACATACGTTCGTGACACCGGCGTTGTGCGGAGACGACACGGCGTTGTTGCTTCTCTCACTTGGTTCGGAGCGGCGTCTAGGCGGTAGCGCCGCAGCGCAGGTGTATTCGCAATTGGGAGGTGTTCCACCTGACGTCGATGATCCACTTCAACTTAAAAAACTATTCAAGTTGATACAGCGTCATCTTGATGAAGTGAGCATTCTCTCGATGCATGATCGATCGGATGGCGGACTGCTTGTAACTGTAGTTGAACAAGCGATAGCTGGTCGTATCGGACTGGAGTTATTGTGTGAGGACGATTGGTTTCCGTTCCTGTTTAACGAGGAAGTCGGTGTTGTTATCGAGACATGCCACGACAAAGTAAATAGATGGGAACGTGAAGCAAAGGAAGTCGGGCTCGCATTAACCTTAATCGGTCATACTGCGCCTCATAAACGCATCGTTGTTCGCGACGAAAGCCAAGTCATTCTCGACCGTTCACTCGTTGAACTAGAAGAGATTTGGTCACGTACCAGCTTCGAGATGCAACGGCGTCGCGACAACCCAGTGAGTGCGAACGAAGAGTGGTCATTAATCAGCGCGCGAGATGATGGCCTCGCTGAAAGACTGACGTTCGAACCGGATAGTGTCCAGGTCATGACATCCGCGAAACCGTTGGTTGCGGTATTGCGTGATCAAGGGATCAATGGCCAGCTTGAGATGGCTGCGGCATTTCGTGCTGCGGGCTTCGAGGCTGTGGACGTGCATATGACCGATTTGTTCGATGGTCGAGAAGTGCTTGATCGCTTTCAAGTCTTGGTAGCTTGCGGTGGGTTTTCATACGGGGACGTACTCGGCGGTGGCGGCGGTTGGGCGAAGTCCATCCTCTATAGCTCAGACCTGAGAGAGCAGTTTTCCGCGTTTTTTGAACGAGACACGTTAACACTTGGGATTTGCAACGGGTGTCAAATGCTCGCCCAACTACGTGATTTGATTCCGGGTGCCAATTCTTGGGTGACTTGGGCACCGAATTTATCCGGTCGATTCGAGGGAAGAACGGTTCAGGTTCGGATCAATGATGTCAATACGCCTTGGTTAGAAGGGATGGGTGGATCGCAAATTCCCGTTCCTGTAGCACATGGAGAAGGGCGTGCGAACTGTGTGAATCCGGATCAGGTGACGAGACTGGTTCAGAGCAATCTGGTGGCAATGCAGTATGTCGACGGTTATGGTCAAGTAACTGAGCACTATCCTCTGAATCCGAATGGCTCTCCGGTAGGAATCGCAGGACTGGTGAGCTCAACGGGGAAGGCATTGATCGCGATGCCGCATCCGGAGAGAGTGCTTCGCGCTATGCAACAGACTTGGCGCACGCCTTTGACGCGAAGTGCGAAGCAATATAGTGGGTGGGTGAGGCTGTTTCAGAACGCGTACCGCGCGATCACTTAAATTCCCGCTGTATTTAGAGACTCGTCCAACTGGTGCGATCAGGTATCTCGAAATGCCTAAATCTGTACCGACCTCTTTCGCGATCGGCAAAGTAGGACTCTAACGATTTGCGAATAACTGGAAATGCCAGTTGCTCCCACGGTATCGACTTCTCGTTGAATAGTTGGACGTCAAGTGTTTCATCGCCAGGCGCGAACGAGCCAAGTAAGTCCGCCAGGTAGAACTGGTAGATTTGCGAGATATACGCGAGGTCGAATTGCATATAGAGCATTTGGATTTCAACTTCGGCATGTGCCTCCTCACGCGTTTCACGCTTCGCGCCTACAAGCGTAGTCTCGTGGCGCTCTAAGAAACCCGCGGGAAAGGTCCATCGATCCTTTCTCGGTTCGATACCTCGTTTACATAGGAGAACCTGATCGTCACTTCGAACGAGACAGCCACAGACGATCTTGGGATTCTCGTAGTGAATGTGACCGCATAACCTGCACACGAAACGTAGCTGGTTGTCGTGAGGCGGCACCTTATAAATGGTGTTCGCGCCGCATTGAACACAAAAATTCATCGTTCGGTAACGAGTAAGTTCACGTTGCTGTCTAGGAAAATCCGATCCAGCGGCCGGCGCCGGCGACGGTGAACCACAGGACCAGCGATACGAGACCGATGAATGCCAATGTCACACTTGACGCGTTATCTCGTAGAACGATCGGATTGCGTACGAAGAACGTGAACAGGATAGCGATTCCGAGTGTGCTGATCTTTACCCACCAAGAAAAGTTGTAGTAGAGTTTGATCATCTCGGATAACGCGAGTGGAACGCCAGTCGCAAACATCGTCAATAACGCCAGGACGAAATACGGACGCGCGTTAAGTAGCACTTGATTCGCAGGGCGTGAACGAAGTGTCAAGCCAAGTAGACGAAGATCCACCACGATTACCGTTCCACCGAGTAGCGCTAGTCCGACGAGGTGGATCGCTTCAATGAATGGAAATAGCCAATATGACGTGCGGATGGCTTCTCCGATCCACATTTCTTCCAGTCGCTGGAATACGTCAAGTAGTGTCATAGGCTCGCGACTTCGTCAAGTACGCAACCCGCGATCGTGATCACCCAGTCCGGTTGCGGTCGATCGCAGTCGAACCAGTTGTACGCGATCATCCGACCAGTGAATATGACCACGACCCAAAGGAATAGGGAAGCTGCGGCCGTCATTCGTACGGAGCGAGGTGGTTTGGGCGAGGTGTCCCAGAGGATTCGATTCTTGCTAATGCGATAGTGGTAATGAGCCGCGTTAATTGCGGCAAGGACGATCATGATGACTTTGATTCGAAACCACACACTGTGGTACGTTCGGACCGGAATCGCATAGAACAACAACAAACCGGTGGTGAACATGATCACGAAACCAATAACAGTCCAAGGAAGGACGCTTTGACTGATTGTTGATATTGGTGTCGTTCGATATGCGTATCCGAGCATACGTAAATCGACGATCGCGAGCGTACCGACAAATAGGGTGAGTCCTAATACATGCGTCGTTTCGATATACGGATACATGTATAGCGACTCATGAAGAGCGGTGCTCCATGCATGTGTATCGAGCCAGTCAGCGAACCAACGTAAGGACATAGTTCAACTCAACAAAAACGCCTCAGCACCGATGAGGTGATGAGGCGCATGGTTTTGATGGGTGACGAAGCGATTACTCGTCGGCCCCTGCTTCCTCGGATGATTCTTGAACTTCTTGGATTTTCTCTACATCCTCTGCGCGGGCTGGCTCGGTCGGGTCAGCGCCATCTCGCGGCGCGCCCGTACCGGATGAACCCATAAACAACGTCGTACCATCGGCGTATGTGATGTTTCGACCATTTGCGCGGTTCGAAAGATCCTTAGACTGATAGCCGTCGACGATGATATATGTACCCGGCTTTAGTGAGTCGCGTGTTACACCGCGTCGCAATAACGTGTTGGGGGTACCTCCTTCAACCATCCACGATTCTGTGGACCCATCTTCTTTCTCATGATCGAGATGGATCCATGCGTGTGGATTTACCCATTCAACCTTGCTGACTTTGCCTTTCAGCAACAACGGACGATTAGGGTCAAACTCGGCACCGAACGCATGGTGCGCATAGATTGCGACACCGGCGACTAATCCGACAATGGCCAGTGCGAGACAGAGCAGTTTCATTCGTTGGATCCTCACCTATCTAGTTACTTGCTGCCAGTGCTTCGCGTTCGAGACGCCGTGCGCCGCGAAGAATATTCCCCATAGCGTAGTTGCCCTCATGGCAAGCGTATTCAAAGATTCGTTCGTCGGACTCGGGCCAAACGTAATCACCAGCCCACTTGTCTTGCCACGTTGTGGGGTCCTCGACCTCGAAGCTGTAATGCAGGTTTCGATCGTCGATCCGTTCAAATCGTTCAATAACCTTAAGGTGCCTCGACGCCCCGGCTTGCGCTGGGGTATCGTTGAAGTTGGTGGTCTCGACAACGAGAGTGTCGTCTTCCCACCAACCGATCGAGTCGCCCATCCACAGACGAACGTCGTCCGGCGGATGTTCGCTGTTGAGTCTGATTGTTCGGGCGTCGTGAACCATCTCGACCAGAATTACGATCTTGTCAGGTCCCTGTACGATCTTCTTATGGTTGTTGTACAGCGCGGGCATCATCGGTGGACCACCTGTCGAACTGAACCCTTGGAGACACCTGTCCGCCAGCGTCAATCCTTCAGGGTTGTCATAAGGCCCAGGACCTTCTCGATCTATCCAGTTTGCTGTCCCATCGTTTCGCGCAAAGGATCGATATAGAGCACGCAGTCGCGCTCCGGCTTCTGCGGTAAATGCAGGTCGCCGGCCGTTTTCAGGATAGGTGATGATCGACGTTCGATATTTGCCGTCAATCGCGTTCATCGTTTCGCCGTTATCGATCCAGAAGGTGTTGTAGCCTCCAACATTCCCTGCGGCGCCCGGAGAGCCGTCACCACCTTCTGGCGGTGCTTCTCGGTTCGGGTCTTTCTTTGCATTGTTAGCGGCTAGCGCTTGCGCAGTTTGACGAGCTCGTTCTTCAGCTTGCTCTTTTGTCACGTACAGCTCGTTCGCGTAGTAATTAGGTCGTTGCACCGGCGTGAGTGTCGCGGTGTCATACGTACCAGTGAAATCCGGCGTGCCCCAAGGTGTTCGAGGGTAGTCCGCCTCGGCTTCGGCGAATGCACTTCCTGACAAGGCTATCAGTAGTGCCGTAGCGATAAATCTCATGATCATTCCTCCCAGCCTCGCGGCAATGGATTACGACGCCACTCCCCATACATCAGTTCTTCGACGAACTCGACACATTTGAAGTCCATGATTCGCGCGTCCGGTTCCATACGACGATATAACGGCAAGGAAATTTTCCAAGGTTCTGTAAATGTTTCCTCATCATGAATCGTCGCTTCGTACTGCATGTGATTCGGTCCAATCGGGGTCCAACGTTCAATAACTCTCATACTGGCCGAATGGTGATTACCCGCCCTATCAAACCACGTGTCGGCCACCTGTCCGGTGACCTCAACAACAAGCGTGTCGCCATCCCATTTTGCATAGGACTGACCCATCCATGAATCGACAGGCGCAGGACCAGGGTCCTCGAAATAGAGAATCCGGTCAGCGTTCGCGAACTCATAAACGATGAACATCGAATCGTGTCCTTGAACGATTTCAAATGGGAAAGGCATGTAGGTTGAACGAGGTACACCGGGCAGGAAGCACTTGATAGCAGGATCGCGATTCAAGTAATCTGCACGATTCTCATCGCGAATCTTCAGTGCGTCGGATGTATAAGGAATCGTACCGCTACCTACTACTATGCCCATCCCTGCTGGTACCGCACCGATTGCCCCAAGTGCTAGGATTCGTTGGTGCGGTACGGGAACCACTGGACCGTCTCGCAACTGAAGTGCTGGGCGCGCCAAATGTCGCTCGATATCCCAATGAGCGCTGCTAACGGCCTGCCAAATGCCGGAGAGGTCTGGGATGTCTGTACCAGCGATTCGAGGTGCCTGCCAATCGACCCCTTCTTGTGTCCGAGGTGCTCTCCAAGCAACTTTTTCCTGCGTATGAGGTGCTTCCGGTTCAACTTTTTCCGGTGTAGTGGGTGCTTTCGGTTCGGCTTCTTCCTGCGTAACGGTACAGCCCGAGAGGATCATTCCTAAAGCGAGCAATAAGAGCATTCTGCGCGGATGAAAGTCTAGCGTTGAAGCACGCTTACCGGATAGTCTCATAGTCAGATTGGTCATCCTGCGCTAAATTCAAAAATCATTTTACGCTTGGGTGCTAACGGGCGAGACATCGGTCAAGTAAGTGTGATATCTCGCTGACCGGCTTCGTGTATGGTTCATGAAGATCGTTCGGTTGCTACACGATCTCTCGTACAGCGTATCCGATTAGACTAAAGCTAGTTCGTTGAGCGCGTCGCGCCAATATACACAGAGCACGTTCTTAATACGCATTCGCGTTTGATCCTGGCTGATACACAAGGCTAGAGGATTGTCGAAATCCTGTTTGAAACGTGCTAGGTTGCTCACGTCCCGATCATCTACACGAGACGAAGACTTAATTTCAATGAGTACGGTTGGCAGACCCGGCCGTTCGATTAAGAGATCGATTTCCGCTCCAGCACCAGTTCTCAGGTAAGAGAGCCGCCAGTCGGGATAGTGATAGTTAGCTAGATAGAAAATCTGCGTAATCACGAACTGCTCAAACAACCTACCGTATTCATAGGTTCCCGCTTCTAAAGGCATCTGAAGGGTTCGGTCTAGAGCTCGCTTGACGCCAACGTCGAAGAAGTAGAACTTTGGGTTAACGCGCTGTTGTTTCCTAACGGAACGGTGATACGGTGGAAGAAGAAACCCCACGAGCGTGTCTTCTAATATGCTGAAATATGTGACTACTGTTTTTGGGTCGACACCAACATCTTTGGCAATATTGGCATAGTTCACGATAAGACCGTTTGACTGCGCGGCAACTTCAAGAAATTGCCGAAACGGATCGAGTCCTCTGACGAGCTGTTCTGCTACGATCTCCTCTTTCAAGTAGGTCAAGGCGTACGCACGTAGGTACTGTGCCTTGTCGTCAGATTGGAGCAACGAATAGATACGGGGCAAGGTACCCCAACTCAATGCGTCATCGAGCGCCATCGCGTCGCCGAGCTCTGGTATCGTGAATGGAAAAAGGTTGTAAACGAATGCTCTGCCAGCCAAGAGATTCGAAGCCCCTCGTCGTAGCTTTCTTCCACTTGACCCAGTGAGCACAAAGTGTTTTGGTGTCGTTTCAATTAGACGATGGACGATGTCAAGTAGACGTGGGACTCGTTGCACCTCGTCGACGAGCACCCAGTCGACGCCATCGGGCAGCGCATGGACCTCCTGTTCCAAGCGCTGCGGAGTCCGGCGATACGTGTCTTCAGTTACTGGGTCGAGTAGATCTAAGTACAACGATGTATCAGGATCGAAGGTTTGCTTGATGTATGTGGTCTTGCCGGTCCCACGAGCGCCGAATAGAAAGAACGAGCTTTGCGATGTTGTCCGCAATAATCGATCGAACATAATGCGACAATTATAGAAATATGGAGTACATTCCATATATCGAATCTAAATGTGGAACTAATTCCGTATTTACGCTATGATGGTTTTATGTTCATCATTAAGGAATGCTGGTTAGAGGTGGTATTACCCGGCTAAAGAGCAAGGTGTATCGGACAGGCTTACCAGGAAGATGGATTGGAAACGAGAAAATCTGGTAGCAAGTAAGACGCGCCCAGAATATAGAACCAGTTCATACGACTCTGTTGTCTATTTACGCCCATGTGTCAAATTGCACAATGCCTCGTTGCACAGAAGAGCTGCTATCGTCCATACAATTCACAGTAACCGCGTTCCGCAACATGGCGTTCGTCGCTAATGCGGATTTTCGAAATGAAAATGAGCATGTTAGGTAGTGGTTGTTAGAATGCAGCATCAACCTGACGAAATGGCTGTATCGAGTAGCTCGTCCCAGAGACAAGCTAGGCCTGCCCTAATCTCTGCGACCGTAGGTATCTTATTGATATTGCACGGTTTCTTTATTGGGGGTTTGCTGGTTCTTGAAGTTGCGTTCATGTCGTCATGTTCAAGAAACGTGCTTAGGTTTTTCTGGGGGTTAGTTTGGACATTAGTCGTTGCCGCTTATTTCTATTATTGGCTCATTTTCATCGCGTAATGAGGCTTAGCTACGAGGTCAATCGGATCGAGGTTTGTGATGACGAAGAAACAACGTTTGGTTACGCGTGCCTTGCGCTAAGAAATGGTGGTCTCCGCTTCATGTTGAGGAAGACCACAAACCAGGAGCTTTTTTTATGTTGAGAAATGTGCTGATTACGTCATGTTTGTTGATTGGCGTCGCGGCGTGGGCAGTGCCCGTCGAGAACTTTTCGTTGCTCGATCAAAACGGTGATGCCCACGAACTTTATTACTACTCTGACGCCGACGCTGTTGTCGTCATCGTACAAGGTAATGCATGCCCGATCATTCGAAACGCACTTCCCGATATTCGCGAAGTTCGTGATAGGTTCGCCGATGACAACGTCGTGTTTCTCATGCTTAATGCAAACATGCAGGACACTCGCGAGTCGATCCAGGCTGAAGCTGCCGAGTGGAACATCGATATGCCCATCTTGGTCGATGAGTCGCAATTGGTTGCTCGTGGGCTTGGCGTAACGCGCACTGCGGAGGCGTTCGTTATTAACCCTTCGAATTGGGACTTGGTTTATCGCGGACCGTTAAACGATCGAATTGGTTATGAACGTCAGAAAGCCGAAGCAGATGCGCACTATGTCGTTGATGCGGTTCAGGCAATTAAGGACGGCACCGAGCCTGTATCTCAAGTCGACAGCGTTAAAGGATGTTTGATCAACATCGAAGAACCAACGACAGAGATTTCATACGTCGAAGACGTGGTTCCCATTCTGCATCAGAACTGCGTGCACTGCCACACGCCCGGTGGTATTGGTCCTTGGGCGATGTCGAGTTATGAGATGGTCAAAGGATTCGCGCCGATGATGCGCGAGGTACTGCGCACGAATAGGATGCCGCCGTGGCACGCAGACCCGCACATCGGTGAGTGGGGGAACGATCGCAGCATCTCAATTGAAGATAAGAAATTACTGGTTGATTGGATTGAAGCCGGCGCGCCGCGAGGCGAAGGTGAGGATCCATTAGGCACTATCGTTGCTTCTATCGAAGCGAACCGAAGTTCTGCAGATTGGCCGCTTGGCGAACCCGATTTCATCATCAACGTTCCTGCATTCGAGGTCCCTGCGACGGGTGTCGTTGAGTATCAGAACCATGAAATCGCGTCAAATATCACTGAAGACGTTTGGGTGCGTGGCATCGATGTCAAACCTGGGGATACGAATGTCCTTCACCATGCGTTGGTCGGCTCAAATGAACAGGGGAGTCGATCGAGACGCGGCGTATTCAACAATTTCTTGGGCGGGTATGCGCCAGGCGTGATTGGCGACTTCGCACCTGAAGGAACGGGTACGTTGATCAAGAAAGATTCGATCATCGCCGTTCAAATGCACTATACGCCCTATGGTAAGACAGTTGTAGATGAAACACAGATTGGGCTCTATACCTACGATGAGCCACCGGAACGGTTTGTGCGCCACGGCGTCGTCATTAACTTCAATCTTGCCATCCCGCCGAATACGAAAGCACACGAAGAAGGTGCATATATCGAATTCGACAAAGATGCTGAGCTGTACTCTATTCTGCCTCACTCTCACTATCGAGGTCGAAGCTCCACGTTCGAATTGGAGCTGCCGAACGGCGACCGAGAAGTTTTGTTGTCTGTACCGGATTATGACTTCAACTGGCAGACGGGCTATGCATTCGCGGAACCAAAACATGTACCTGCTGGTTCGAAATTGATCCACAAGACGATATACGACAATTCGGGACAGAACTTCGCGAATCCAGATCCTGACAAGACGGTGACCTGGGGATTGCAGTCTTGGGATGAAATGCTCTACGGCGCATTCGTGTATCGATGGAGCGACGAGACTACGGCTAAGCCGATTCACTCCGCGAGTCGTTTCCGCGCCGCGCAGACGGTGGGGATGTTGGACCTCGATATGGACGGAGGCATTCAGCAGAGCGAGTTGAGAGAACGTCTGCAGAAGCAGTTAGAACCCGCGTTTACTCACTTTGATGCGAATGGCAACGCAGCCCTTGAGGTGGAAGAACTTTTCAACTACCAAAATTTCGTGGCGCAACGACGCGCTCAAGCACAACAGGCTGAAGCCCAATCTAATTAAAGTGTCACGAGCGGATTGGCGCTCGTGAATACTGATCAACCTTACTTGCGTGACCTGCTGCTAATCGGCGGCGGGCACGCGCACGTCCAAGTAATCCGGCGCTTCGGGATGAATCCGGAACCGGGCGTTCGAGTGACGTTGGTGAGTAGAGAAAGTGCCACACCCTATACCGGGATGTTGCCGGGTTTCGTTGCTGGTGAATACGAGCGATCAGAGATCGTCATTGATCTCTTGAAGTTAGCTCGTTTTGCTGATTGTCGATTCATCGACGCCAATGTAGAGCGTGTGGACGTTAGCGATCAGCGTGCACACCTCGACGGTGGACGTACGCCAATAAGGTTCGACGTGTTGTCGATCAATACAGGTGGCGATTGCACCATAGACGTCCCAGGCGGAGAGTTTGTGGAGCCGGTTAAACCCATCGGGCGCTTTCTGCAAAACTGGTCTAGAACGGCCACAAGGTTAACTTCGATCCCTCAACCACGAATAGCGATTATTGGCGGAGGTCCTGGGAGCGTCGAACTCGCCCTCGCATTACGTCATCGCCTTGGTGACGAGTGTGAGATTTCACTAGTTACACGCTCTCACGAATTGATACCAGAGCATGGACGCATCGCACGACGTCACATCAGGACGGCTCTAAGAGACCTCCGTGTTGACGTCAAATGTGGATTCGACGTCGTAGCTGTAGAACGCAAGCGTGACCGCGATCTATTTGTGCTTCGCAATCAAGTCGGCATCGCTATCTCGTGCCATCTTGCATTCAGTGCGACTGGTGTAGGTGCGCCGGAGTGGCTGCGTGATTCAGGATTCAATGTAGACACACACGGTTTCTTGAAGGTGAACCGTTTTCTACAAACAGAAACCGCACCAAACGTTTTTGGTGCGGGTGACGTCGTGTCACTCAATGACCAACCGCGTCCGAAATCGGGTGTTTATTCGGTACGTGAGGGACCTTATCTGGCCGAGAATCTACGTCGTTATCTGACGGGGCGTAGTTTGAAGAAGTTCCGTGCTCAACGACGCGCGCTCGCGTTAATCAGAACCGCCCCCGGTCATGCAACCGCTTCCCGTGGGTTGCTTCAAGCGTCAGGTGGTTGGCTCTGGCGCTATAAGGATTGGATTGATCGCCGCTTTATGCGACGATTTCAAGAACTACCGGCGATGGCAGATCCCAAACCGACCTATCGAGGCAAGCTGCAAGCGGACGCCCCCGATTTGTCAATGCGCTGTGGTGGTTGTGGCGCAAAGCTAGGCGCAGACCTGCTACAGCGTGTGCTTCATCGATTGGATATTCACTCACCCGAAAGCGTGTTTATGGGAGTCGGTGAAGACGCGGCTGTTGTGAACATGGGTTCTGCGACGATGGCGATCAGTTGCGATGGCTTTCGAGCTATGGTTGATGATCCGTGGCGATTCGGTCGGATTGCAGCCCATCACGCCTTGAACGACTTGTATGCAATGAATAGCGAACCATCTGTCGCCATTGCACTGGTTACGGTCCCATTCATGTCAGACCGTTTGATGGAAGAGGACCTATTTCACCTCATGAGTGGTGCACTCGCGATATTCAATGAATCGGGAGTGTCTCTGGTCGGCGGGCATACCGCTGAAGGGGCGGAGCTTTCTGTGGGTTTCACGGTTGTCGGCTCGACGAGCTTTAATCTCATGACCAAAGGTAACCTTCTTCCCACTCAATCTTTGGTGCTTACAAAACCGATTGGTGTTGGTGCCATTCTTGCGGGAGGAATGGACGGTCGGTGCGACGCTCATGCAGTTGAGAAGGCGATCCGTGTCATGGATCAATCCAATGCAACGGCTATGCAGATCTTCGCGGACTACGACGTCACGGCCTGCACTGACGTCACTGGGTTCGGCTTGGGAGGACACTTAGGTGAAATGTTGCGTGCGTCGGAACGAAGTGCAACTCTCGACCTGAATGCGATTCCCATACTCACTGAAGCAATAGACGCATTGCTTGACGGCATCGAGAGCTCATTGCAAAAGAACAACGAGCAAATCATCAAGGATTGCATCTATGACTGCTCATCGCTGGACCCCAGATTACGCATGTTGGCGGATCCCCAAACGAGTGGCGGGCTACTTGCTGGTGTCGATGCAGATTACGTCAATGCTTGTGTGAGTGATCTTCGACGAGCCGGTTACACGAACGCTCACGTGGTCGGAACTGTAGACGCGCACGTTGAGCGCATTGGTCAAATTACGATTCGTAGTTGAAGTGTCTTGAGATGGCTGGTCGAAACCGATTCATGTCGACTAGGAATGAATCGTGGCCTTGAATTGAATCAAGAATCTCGAAATCCACTTCGATGTCCGCTGAAGACATCGCATTTTTTAATTCGCGCTGCTGGTCAGGCAGAAATAAGAAATCCGACTGCACACCGAGAACAGTTGCTCGTTCTATTCCTAATTTGTTAATCGCCAATTGCAGCGAACCACCATGGTCAGCTGCGTCGAAGAGATCTATCGCTCGAGATAAGTACAGGTAGCAGTTCGCGTCGAACGCGTCCATGAACGAGCGTGCACGCGACGATAAATACGATTCAATCTCGAAGTGCATACCAAACGGATTCGAGTGGCCGAGCGCATCATCATCGGTAACGCGTTCGCGACCAAAACGGTCTCGCCATTCCTGTGCTGACCGATAGCTGATCATGCCGAGTTTGCGCGCTAAGCGCATCCCTTCTTGAGGTTGTTCGTCGAATGGGTACTCACCGTTTAACCATTTCGGGTCATTGCATACGAGTTCGCGTTGCAGAGATCGAAGCGCGATACCAAATGGTTGACTGTTGGCACCTGCTGAAATGTTGAGCATCGAATGGGCAGCACTGGGGTACATGAGCGCAAAGGCAAGGGTGGACATACCGCCCATGGATGCGCCAACAACCGAATGCAATCGCGAAATTTCTAAATAATCGACAACGCATTTCGCACCGTGTGCGACATCTTCGAGTGTCAGCACTGGAAAGCTGAGACGGTATGAATCCCCGGTGTTCGGATCGGTTGATGCCGGGCACGTCGAACCAAAGAAACTCCCTAGCGAGCAGATGCAGATCACAAAGTATCGATGGGTATCAATCGGTTTGCCCGGTCCTACAACATCCTCCCACCAACCGGCGGTTCGATCTTCTTCATTCGACGCGACGTGTGCAGATGCAGAAAGCCCGGTTAAGATCAGTACAGCATTGTCTTTCGCTTCGTTGAGCTCACCCAATGTCTCGTAGGCAATGGTCGCTTGCGTCAAGCGACCGTGGATCATTTGAAACTCGCCGTCGATCGTTAGAAAACGACGTGCGTCACCCATTGGCAAGACTCGCGGTCTTCAAGAAGTAGCACACACAATCCTGTATGGCCAATAGTGGTTTGTGGGTGAACATCGACATAATGACATCGCGCTTGAGAAATGCGCTTTGGTTACGAAACTCGAGAAAATCGTGGGTCAAATCAAGGTCGTGAGCGGGATCCAATACGTTCACCTGCCATCCAGATGGGAGGCTGTCTATGAATGGACTTCCTGCGGGTAGGGTCTGGAAGCTCTTTCGCTTTAGTGACTCATCAAATCGAGGAAAGTTACCAAGGTTGCCGTTTTCATGTTCGACTTTAACGATCCCGATCGTCGCGTATGACTCCAGTTCACACTGGAGCGAAGTGGGAACGCGGCGGATTGTGTTTAAGCACTCTAAGAAGTCATATGCCCGTTGTTCGCTTGTCGGATCCTCAACGGTACCCGTTTCGATGGTCAACGCAGGGCAATGCGAAGAGACCGCATGCGCCAGAATATCGAGTGTATGGTCCGTGAAAATAACTTTGTTACTGAACAGAGTTGCTAGTGCTAGTGTTGATGCGTTGTGATCCGTTATCACTGAGTAGTGGGGATTTGGCCCTGAATTGTTATGAATATCAATGCCGCACCACGGTTGGTATGTTTCTAATAGGTCATTTAGATAGGAGTGCCATGGTTGCGCCTGCCAAATGCGATTGAAATCTGCCTCGTTGGGCAGATGACGCATTTCTCGTGCCGCAGCATGGACATTGCCGACGAACAGAACGATCGACGCTTTTGGGTAGTCTGATACAAACCTACGAACGGCGTCCCAACCGGATGTTTCGTTACCGTGAAGTAACGTACTTACGAAGAACGGTTGTACCTCAGCGTGACGTAAGTCGAATACCGTTGCACCTGAGAGGAAGCGGTGAAGTTCACGAGCTTCGACGTGTAATAGCTGTTCGTCGATTTTTTCGTGTACGTTGAATGTCACGTAATTGGCCACTCGTGCACGGGTTTTTCGGTCCCTTGATGGTCAGCGTACCGACGTGTGAGTGCCGCAAAATCGCTCCCGTGCGCATCGATCCAACGCCGCTGCCATTGCGCGCCAGTCTGTTCTGACTCGACGCGAGCAACAATGACGTCGAGGAATCGATCGACTTCTTCTAGTGGTATTGGAATTCCGCACAACGCATCGCGACTAGCCGGTATCAGTTCATCCAAGATCAACTCGCGGGCATTTACCGTGCGATTGCCTGGCCAATGAAACGTTGCATTCAGACCATGACGCGCAGCGTTATAGAAATTCTCTTTCGTTTCTTCGAACGTCAATTGTTCAGCGAGGGGTGGTGAAGCGTCGCTGAACGCTCTGAGCAGTCCAGTGAACATCGCAAGGTTTGCGATGCAATCCATGCACGTAGGTCCCGCCGGTACGACGCGATGTTCGATCCGGACGTGTGGCTGACCGTCGTAGTCAAATCCGATCAATGGTCTGTTCCAGCGCCAGATCGTGCCGTTCTGAAAGCGTAGATGAGCGAACTTCATCACCGGGTCGGACTGAACGTAAGGAAGCAACAGCACGTGGTCTCGTTGGTTTTCTTGAAAGACTTCGCTTAATGACTCGTCTATGTAACCTGAACCAAAGCTAACGCGGTCGAGATATCGGCCACCTAGTTGGACCGACTGCTCAAAAAGCGGAATACGCGTTTCTTCCCAGAGGAATTTACCAAATAGCGTTGGGGAATTCGCGGACAGTGCGACCATCGGCGCACTCGCTACGAGGGATGCATTGAAATCGCGTGTCGCTCGTTCAGGCTTGCATTGAACGTGGATTTGAAAGGAAGTTGCCGCGCTTTCGAGCATGACGTCCGCATGCTTCATGCTTAATCGCTCGTCGCCGTCGATTTCTATTGACAGTGGTTCACCATCACGCAATGCCATGACTCGATCGTTCAGCGCGTAATAACGCACCATGTCAGACATATGGTCCGAGTTGAGAATTGCAGGATCGATCGTCGGGAGAATACCGACTGTGATCAACCGAACGTTCAAGTCGTCGGCGTTTTGAACGCACTTATGCCAGGTCGTGCTCAGTTCGTCGAGGAGGCGAGAAAATACTCGACCGGTGAGGGAGACGGGACTACCATTGAGCTCAACGTTAAATTCCGCAAGTTCCGGTACGACCAGTGGATCATTTAATTGGTCTAAGAACTGACGATTAATACCAGAAGGATGGCCTTCTTGGTCAATAATGCAGACTTCTAATTCAAACCCAAGAATGTCCCCGCGTTGGCTAAATTGCTCGTACTTGAATAGAGAATCAAGCTGGTGTGTCTCCTCTTCAAGCCGAGCTCTAAATTGACTAAAGTGGTCGGCTTCAAAGTGCCGTTGATCGATTTCGTCGCCCATACCATTGCCATTCACGGCAGCGAGGCGTCATTTTATGAGCCGAGTGTGAGATCAGGAGGAATCCTTCGGGATACTAAATGATGTCTTCAGATTGGTATCCGGATGGACAGTCGAATGAACGCTGGACGTGCGTCAAGAGTTCGGTGAGTCGCCGCTCCATTCTTGAGTCAGATTTGGTGCTGACATCGATGGGGATCGAGACTCGAATCGAGCGACGTCTGTTCGAGTGGCGACTTCTTACGCTTGATGCATTAGCGACGCATGCACGGGTCCAGTTGGACCTCTATTACAAGGAAAACAAGCAGCGCCAGCGGCCATATACGATCTATCCGACGTTAGGGGCCGGCTATTACGGCGCGTTGGTCTATTTATGCGTTATTTGGTTGTTCTTCTTGATTGACCAAGCGAACTTCATTGGTCGGTCAGGCGTACTTTCCGCTGCCGCAGTCGATGATGGGGCTTGGTGGTTAACTATGACCGCTCTGACGTTGCATGCGAATCTGAGTCACATCGTTGCGAATTCTGTTACTGGTGCGCTGTTCGGATACGCTACAGGTCGCTATCTCGGCGACGGTTTTGCCTGGTTCTTGATATTGGTAAGTGGCGCGTTCGGTAACTTGCTCAATGCGTTGATGCGACCGGATACGTTTTATGCAATCGGTGCTTCCACCGCCTGCTTCGCTGCGGCGGGGGTGCTATGTGGCTTTACCTGGCGAAAGAGCTTCGTCAAAGGAGCAAGTGCCCGATTCAACTATTTACCGCTCGCGGGCGCGATTGCGCTATTCGTGTTCATGGGAATGGAAGGAGAAAACACGGACGTGGTTGGGCACCTCATGGGGCTCGCGGTTGGACTAGGCGTCGGTGCGTTGGTCGGAAGTTACGACATTCGACGACTAGGTAGTTCTGGACAGAAGTTGAGTGCGATCGCTGCGATCGGTCTGCTAGCTATATCCTGGGTATTTGCGTTATAAGGGATCCATAGCAGGTTTTTCGCGAATCGTGCAATCTCGAATGCGCACCAGCGCGATTGGTTCCGTGTAGGTATCGGCGTGTCTTCGACTCGGGTTCGAGCACTCTTTTTTGAACTATTTAGCGGATTGCCTCGACAAGGTCCCGGAGATTCAAAGAGTACGGGTCGTGCATTCAGATGCGTCCCTGAACTCACACCGCACGATCGTATCCTTGATATCGGTTGTGGGACGGGCGCACAAACGTTTGTTTTGGCCAAACGCACTCGTGCGAAGATAGTCGCGGTAGACAACCACGTCTCTTACGTTGAAGCGTTAAACAAACGAGCAGCCGCGCTGTCTATTGCGAACCGAGTTGTCGCGTGCGTGGCGGATATGCGTCAGCTTGAATTCGAGAACGATTCGTTTGACCTCATTTGGTGCGAAGGAGCCATTTACAACGTAGGTATCGAAACTGCTCTGCGGGAGTGGCGACGATTTCTACGACATAAAGGATTCATTGCGTTCACCGAGGTCTGTTGGCAGAAACCGAATCCGCCTAACGAATGCAGGTTGTTTTGGGAGCACGAATATCCGGCGATAAGTACCAAGAAAGAGCTATTGAAAGTGATCGAATCGTGTGGATATCAGCTCATCGATCATTTCCCACTAGATGAGTCTGCATGGTGGGACGAGTACTACCAACCATTGCAGGCCAATCTAAACGCGTTTCGCGAGAGATATGGAGATGATCTGGAGGCACAGAATCTGTGTGATCAATGCCAGCGCGAAATCGATATCTGGCATGCCTATGGTGCGTTTTATGGCTATGAGTTTGTCGTAATTCAGGCTATTTAAGTCAGACGTGCGATAGTACGCGGGTGCCCTCGAGTGTGCACATTAGTGTTTTGTGAAACCAGATCTAGGTCTATTCGATCGGTTCATGGAAGTAATAGCAGAGACCGTCCGGTGCTACCACGAAAAACACCTGTAGTTGTTCGCCGTCTCTTTCATCAACACGCCAATTGCCGATTTCAACGCCGTTGCTCTCAAGTTCCAAACGAACGTTCTGAATATCGCGTACAAGAATTGCAGCGCCGTCCTGCGTCGGATCCTCGCCAGTGATAGCAAAGCCAATCTTGGCATCATCCCTCTTCATGATGACTTGTGGAATAGGATCAGACGAGCGTTCAACTTCGGTAAGACCGAAGGCTTTTCCATACCAGTTAGCTGCTTCGTCAAGGTCTTTGACTGGTAGGGTTGTCACATCATCCAAAAATGGATAAGCGGCTTTGAAATAGAGATCAGTTGACATGACATGATTCAGAAGGATTTAGCTAATCATAGGGTGTCACGCCCACATTAATTTCGACAAACGCACGTCATGCTCTAAATTGAGTGATGGCCTAGCGAAACTCGCGATTGCCTATGCGTCCGCGAGCATTGGATCACTCTTGGTCTTGACACGACCACAAGACGATGAGGGATGCCAATTCAATTCGACAACGCCTTCGCGAATAAGCGTTAGCCGAGCACATTGTCCTTCAGATAGCTTCTGGCGTTCCAAGGCATCACGTACGAAACCGATCGAGGCTTTGGTTGTAGAGGAGAGATACCACTGAATCGTGAGTCTGTGGCACCCAGGGAGGTTCCGCACTTCCAACGTCGTAGCATCATCTGGCGGGCATCCTAGATACGCTGCGATTTCGAACGGCAAGCCGACTACGCTATACCCTCGGAAGTACCGTTCGAGCACGGGAAATGTCCAGTACGGTCGTTGTTTGTCGTCGTGCCCATGCACCACATCGGAAAGAGGTCGCAGGGTCGTGGAAGTCTCTTCAGAAACCCGGACGATGCCGTCGCGCATATCGAATTTCGGTGTCTGCATGTAGGCACGAACGCTCCATTTTTTGACGTCGAATCGTTGTGCGATTTCTTCGATCAGAGGTTCCACCTTGGAGATCCCGCCGTCGCGATTTATGTAGTTGACGATCTCCTCGACGATGCCTCGATATTCGTGCAGTCCCCAATCTCGCAAAGCCCATTGGGTACGGCTGATGCGAATGATCTCCGGTATGCTTGATAACGCGGCCGACGCGATCTTATTTGTCAATCCGCACATCGCAGCCAATTCAGGCCGTGTAGCAGGGCGACCCAACGAAAGTAACGCCGCTTTGAGTTTCGCTTTTCTCGTGCTTCGCAACGCAAGCATCCCGAACATTTCATGAAATCCGCATTGCTTTTGAAACCACACGAAATGATGCCGAAGTTCGTCGTCTGGGTGAGCTGCGATCAGTTGATCTGGATCAATCAGCCCGCAAGTGTCTGCGTACGTTTTAGCGAGTTTTTTAAGCTGCTGAACGTAAGAAAAAGCGCGTCTGCTAACCACTGAGCCGTCAATAATCTTATAGCCCGCCAAATCAATGAGAGAATGAGTGACGACACGTCGTACGCGGTCGCCCACATGTGGCGTCGCGGCTCTAATTTGTAATTCGATTTTGACATAGGAATCGATCAGGTCTAGATCTTGGGCGAGTTGCGATGCCGCCTCCCGACCCACTCGACCGAAGCACGAATCGATTTTTCGTTCCAGCTCAGATTGTTTTTGACGAACACGTTCTCGCGTTAGACCATACGCTTGACCAATATCCTCGAGCGTACGAGGTCGCGATAGCCACAGACGCTCGTCCAAGATGGTGTGCTCAACAGGATGCATCTCACTTAAAAGCGCTTCTAAATGTTGTGTGACTGTATCAAACATCGAAACGATTCTGATGAATGTGGATGGTGAATTGGGGGGTTAGGGGATAGCTTGGAAGTTCGACGCAAAAGGAGTCAAATGTCCGCGATCCACCGTTGACTCAATCACCAATGTGATTTATTTGTTTGTAATACCCGAGATTATTGCCGAAATGAGAGTCCTGTTCTGAATTTCGATTATACCCTAGGGGTGTGAATCTACCTCTTCCGATGTAGCAATTGAATGGCTCGATTTCTTTGTAGGCCGCTAGTTATTCTGTAAGGCGCGTTGAACGTGGTTCTGAATCTTCGGGACGATCTCCGCATCAAACCAGGGATTTTTTGCGAACCATCCATTATTTCGTCCACTCGGGTGTGGTGTTGCAACAATACGCACGATACGCTCGTTGGTTTCTTTGACGATTGTGGTTAGTGCTTGACCGCGCGTGTCAGGAAGATGCCAATTGATCGCGTATCGACCACAGAGGAGCGTAAATCGTACATCCGCTAGTTCCGAGAGTAACCGCTGACGCCAGGTGTCGGCACATCGCTTTGGGGGTGGTAGATCTCCCGAATTACCGGTACCCGGATAGCAAAACGCCATGGGTAGCAGTGCGAATTTTCGTGAATCGTAAAACTCGTCGCGGGTCACTCCCAACCAGTCTCGTAAACGATCGCCACTCGGGTCGTTAAACGGCAAACCGGTCTCGTGGACACGGATGCCGGGTGCCTGTCCGACGATTAGAACGCGAGCGGTAGTGGATACCTGAAGCACCGGATTTGGTGGAAGTGGTAGTTCATTTGCACAGAGCGTGCAGCGGCGCACGTCGTCGAGGATTGTTTGGAGCTTTTGTATGTGAATGGTTCTCGATTGATCTGGACCGCAATTTTCTATGTAGATCTTTGAAACGCGTGCACATCGAATGTGTTTGTCAATCAGCGAATACGTATGAGCTCGTGTTGCTATCAAAGCGTGACGTGGTGTCAATCGCTGCTCTTGTTCATAAATTCGTAGCAAACCACAGGACTACACTTGACGAGCATCTGAGGAAAGGAATCGGTAGATGGCAGTTGTCGAGCGTCAGCTAATCCAACCAGAAATGGTTCAACGGCAGGAAGAAGGGTGTGATATTTCCGTTCTCGAGCCACAAGTACTCGCGGCGATTGAGGACGAATCCACACAAGATCAGACATTTGTTGAACTATACGATGAACTCATTGCGCTCAAACCAGACCCTTCGTTTTCGTACGAAGAGCCTAGCGAGTTGGACGAGATCAAAGCGCTTCGACCGCCGGGACCTCGCCGCATGGATGGCACTGTTTCGGAACAGACGCTACGTGATCGTATTTTCGGCGGCTGGCTAGGTCGCGCGGCAGGGTGCTCACTTGGAAAACCTGTTGAAGGCTGGCCTAGGGAGCGCATCGATGAATATCTGGCGAATACGAACGCATTTCCGTTGGACGACTACATTCCTTTCAGTGAAGGCGCGATCAGCCAATACCTAAAAGCGAGTACCCGCGGCAATATCAAGTTCATGGCGCGCGACGATGACATGGACTATCCGATTCTCGGTCTGATTTCGCTCGAACGCAGTGGGTCACAACTTTCGCCGCGAGACATGGCGAATACATGGCTGAGTTACATGCCTTTCAACATGCTGTATACGGCCGAGAATGTTGCTTATCGAAATCTCGTGAATCGTCGTTGGCCACCTGAATCGGCAAGCTGGCGTAATCCATTCCGCGAATGGATTGGTGCTCAGATTCGTGCAGATATTTTTGGCTACGTCGCGCCAGGCTGGCCGGAAAAAGCCGCAGAACTCGCGTATCAGGATGCATGCATCTCTCATGTAAAGAACGGGATTTACGGCGAAATATTGATGGCTGCGATGATCGCTGCTTCGTTTGCGACCGATGACATGGAGCAGATCATTGATATTGGCCTATCTGAAATTCCTGCGAACTGTCGACTTGCTGAAGCGGTCCATGACACGGTCAGTTGGTGCAAAGAATCCAACGACTGGGAGGTTGTTTGGGATCGCATATTCGAAAAGTACGGACACTATCACCGAGTTCACACCATCAACAATGCGGCCTTGGTTGTGATGGGGCTCATGTTTGGGCAATCGGATTACGAGCAAGGCATCGTGTTGTCAGTTCGTGGAGGATGGGATACCGACTGCAATGGCGCAACGGTCGGTTCCATTCTTGGAACTAAGATGGGGGCCGAAGCGCTGCCTGAAAAATGGATTGGTGTTCTCAGCAACCGACTCATGTCCGTGGTACGCGATTTCAACGACAATCAAATTTCAGATTTAGCCGACCGCACCTACCAAATGGCGATGACGATCACAAACGGTGACTAGCACAATTCACCTTTAGGAAACTGGAAGAGGGATTCGATTCGAGTTTCCTCTAAACAGGGTACGTAAATAGTGGAGCCTTAAATGCAGGGACGAATAAATCGCGCCATCGAAAAGTTAGCTGCAGACAAACCTGTCTTTTACTTCGGGGGACATACTGGAGCGGAATTGACCTTTGATGCCGGTGTCGCGATGGCCGACACGTGGGCTGACTATATCAACATAGGGTTCGAACACGGACCCCTTGATCTTCCAGGCATTGATCAGTTCATGAAAGGCATGGCGTCGGTTCGCGCACCAACTCCCCCAGTACTTGCGGAATTACCTTTTGAGGGGAGAAGCGCCGCATTTATCGAATTCAATGCATGGCAAGTTCGGCAGTTACTCACCGTTGGGGTACATGGCTTTCTTCTTTGCCACGCTGAATGTCCAGAGGCAGTTGAAGCTCTTATCAAGGCAATACGTTACACGTTTCGCGGAGGTACTCGCGGAGCAGGAGGGCAAGGAGCTGCATCACAGATTTGGGGTATTTCGCCAAACGACTACTTGGACGTCGCAGACCCATGGCCATTGAATCCGGATGGCGAGCTTCTTATCGGTCTTAAAATCGAAAATCAGCGAGCATTGGAGAACGCGTACGAGACGACTGCTGTACCAGGCGTTGCGTTTGCTGAATGGGGTCCGGCAGATATGTCGATGTCGCACGGCTATCGCGGTTCTTTGAGTGACATCGAACGACCTGAAATCGAAGCTGCTCGAAGTCGCGTGTTCGATGCCTGCAAGCGGGCCGGCATCTTTTTTCTCGAAGGTAGTTCGGAGAATGACCTTGAAGAGAAATTACGGTCAGGAACTAGGATTTTCTCTGGAACAGAAAAACTCAAGCAACTCGGACTCAAGCTAACTAATTAAATTAAAATATTGATTTAATTAGTCTATTTTGGATCACTGTTTGGGAGCTGATCGTTGTTTGTGGTATTCAGGCACTTGAGTCCTGTAAGGATTTGAAGGCAGGTATGCAGAGTGTGCTTTTCAGGTGTATCTCGATTTGGAATCGCCTCTTCCATTTCAAATCATTTCAAGTCATTCAATCATTCAGTTGACCCGTCGCGATGGACTAACGGAAAGATGTTCTAACGTAGACTCAACACACGGTTTCGATACCGCATTCGCCTAAAATCTTATCGTTTTTACCCCAATGTACAGTGATCTTTTCTAGTGAGTGATACATCGATCAACGCCTCAGACGCACCTGTCCTCGTGACTGGTTCGTCGGGGCACGTCGGTGCGAATCTTGTTCGCAAGCTTCTTGAAGAAGGAATAAAGGTACGTGTTCTGTTGCAAAGTAGAGGCGGAAATGAAGCACTGGAGAATCTTGACGTTGAGCGGGTGTATGCAGACATACGCGACATCAAGGCTACGCGAAAGGCGCTAGAGGGTTGCCTTGGCGTCTATCACTGTGCTGCCAAGGTGTCGACGATCGATGGAAACGCTGCCCATAAACGCGAGATATATGAGTGCAATGTGCGAGGTACGAGAAATGTACTTCAAGCAGCTCGAGATGTCGATGCCGGTAGAGTGGTTGTCACCGGGTCATTTAGCGCGGTGGGCTACGATCTTGATGACCCATCGGCGCCAAGCGACGAAACGATGCAGTTCTATCCGATGGAACGAACGATGCCTTATGAACGTAGCAAAGTGCTCGTTGAACACGAGTGCTTACGAGGTGTCGCATTAGGTCAGGATGTCGTGATCGCAACATGCTGTGCGGTGGTTGGAGGTGCGGATTACGTGCCGTCTCGACTGGGCAGAACAATGTGCGACTTTGCGAATGGCAAGCTCCGAGCTTATGTAGACGGCGGATTTGCCTTCGTCGCAGCGCGCGATATCGTTGAGGGTCACTTGCTATGTATGCGGCACGGTCGAACGGGCGAGAAGTACATTTTCGCGAGCGAATATAAGACTATTTCAGACATACTTGAGTTGTATGAAGAAGTTACTGGGCTACAGCGCCCGAATCGTCGTATGCCGACACCGTTGATGTATGCGTTTTCTGAAATCGCTAGTTTTTACTTGAGCCGTTTTCACCCTAATTTTCCGCAACGATTCACGCCTGGCGCGATTCGATTACTCAAGAAGCGACGACACGCCAACATCGACAAAGCGAAAACGGAACTCGGCTTTCGGCCCACGACTATTCGAGAGGCGGTGCATGAAGCGTACGCGTTTCACTACGGCCGAAATGCGATTTTGAATCCAGAAGCGAAACGACCTCGTGCATTTGTGGAAGATTCGGACCAATCGGACATTTCAAGCGCACCGGAAGTCGCTTCGTGAGGTGACTAGTATGGATGCAGTGACGTCGAGCCCTCCTTCGTTCGAAAATGCGACACGATTGCGCCAACAAGCACGTGCTGCAGGAATGGATCCAAATTACTGGTATGCGGTAGAAGAAGTCGCGCGAGTCAAACCAGGTAGTGTCGTAGAGGTCGTTTTTTGGAAGAAATCCATCGCGTTATTTCGAACCTCTGATGGCGATTTTCACGCTGTCGACAATCGTTGTGCGCATCGTCAAGTGAAGCTCTCACTTGGTGAAGTTGATGGATGCCATCTAACTTGTGCGTATCACGGCTGGACGTACGATGGCGAAGGTCAGATCGTCGAAATTCCTCACGAACAATTTGGTCGCTCGGTGCCAAAACTCAGGTTGCGGAGCTATCCAGTACGAATACGGTACGGCTTGGTTTGGCTGTTTTTAGGCGATCCGGAACTTGCAGATGAGCGCGAAATTCCGGAGATCCCGGAACTGGAAGGTCCAGGTCGTTGGGCGTGCGTGCCCATGGTTTTTAACTGGGCTGCGCACCATTCCATGATCATCGACAACGTCAGCGACTTTACTCATGCGCACTTACACCGCCGATACAAACCGTTTGAAGAAGCGACGCTAACGCGGTGTGAAACGATCGGTGACGACGTCCATGTCGCGTACGATACGAACGTCGGACGAGGGAAGATATCCGGTCGGTTCGTGGAGCACGACAAGATTGACACGGGTCACATCGAGTTGTGTTTCCAGTATCCGTACCAGTGGTCGAACACTGATAACGCGATCAAGCACTGGCTGTTCGTATTGCCAATCAATGAACGTTTGACCCGCGTTTTCTTTCTGTTCTATTTCAAGTCGCTGAAGATTCCATTGACCCCTATTCGATTTCCTCGATTCGCAATGGAATTTGTCATGAAACTCTCAAATCGCTGGCTGATTGCACCATTGCTTGATCAGGATCGCTTTGCTGTAGAAGCCGAACAGTCAGGTTACGACCGTCACTGGGATGCACCGCCCATCGAGTTGAATCCTGCCGTTCGAGAGTTTCAAAAGGTCACCGTTCGCAAGTGGCATGACTTTCTCAAGCGCGAAGATCCATCCTTAAATATCACCATCGAGACTCGATGAACGGCTTGTTCGTTCTTTCATTACAAAGCATGCTGGAGGCGATCGCCATCTTGCTGGTGTTCGTCGTAGCCTTATTTATCGGCTCAATGGTTCTTCCAGGTAGGCGTGTCGACCTAGCGAATGCCGACGGCACGACTAGAAATTTCCGCCTTAACGGTTTCGCGTTACTCTGTGTCACACTGCTCGTTGTAGGAGCGCTCCACGCGCTCGGGTGGATCGCGATCAGTGAAATCCCATCTCGTTTTCTTTCACTGTTTGTTGCGGCGAACATCTTTGCGTTTCTACTCGCCGCTTATCTGTTTGTAACAGCAAAACCGAGTGAAGGAAAAGGTGATTGGAGGGACTTTTTCCTAGGTCGTGATCTAAACCCCGTTTCCTTCGGGATTGACCTTAAGTTCTTTAGCTATCGACCTTCTCTCATTGGATTGGCGATATTCAACTTGTCGTTCGCGGTTCTGCAATACGAAACGTATGACCGAATAACGCTCGCGATGACGCTATACCAGATTTTTACATTGATTTACATCTTCAATTACTTTCAGTTTGAGATCGGCATGGTGCATACCTGGGATATCGTGAGCGAGCGATTCGGTTGGATGCTCGTATGGGGCGATTACGTCCTCGTGCCGTTTTTTTACTGCATAGGTGGTTGGTGGCTGGTGCACGCGCAGCACGATTTGTCGATCGGTGCAGCAATCGGATTGGTCGCGTTATTTGCCTTTGGATTCTGGATGTTCCGTGGTGCGAACGAACAGAAACACCGATTCAAGCAGGATTCGGATACCAAGATATGGGGCAAGCCTGCTGAAACGCTCGACGGTCGGTTGCTAGTTTCGGGGTTTTGGGGAATCGGGCGGCATCTGAATTACACGGGTGAAATCTGCGTCTATCTGGCGTTCACATTGACGATCGGGTTCGAATCCTGGATTCCCTATCTCTTGCCGATGTGGTTGATAGTGCTGCTAGTTCATCGATCGCGCCGGGATGAGAAACGCTGTCGCGAAAAATACGGTGAACTTTGGGACCGGTACACCCAACGCGTGCGCTTCGCGATGTTTCCATATGTTTACTGAGTGAAGCGACCGTGGAGCTTAAACCTTATCTGGAATCCGCAACAAGCAGTGTCTTCGCTGCGATGCCGCAGTTATCCGGAGGCTGGCCGCTCGTAGGGCATCTCCGAGAGTTCCAGCAAGATCCGGTCGAAATGCTGAGCCAAGGCGTCGATCGACACGGCGATTTGTATCAATTCAAGCTCGGACCCAAACGCTTCGCGTTATTCAGCGGACCGGACGCGCACGATGCATATTTCGGCGCGTCGGACGATCAGCTAGACCCTAAATCAGTGTATCGGTTTACCGTGCCAATATTTGGGCGAGGCGTGGCTTACGACGTTGCCCCCGAAGTGATGACAGAACAATTGGGCTTTTTATTCCCTGCGCTTCGGCAGTCCAACATGGTTCGATTCGCGTCGATTATGTTCGATGAGGCTTCAGGTTTTGCGGATCGGATGGGCGACGAAGGTGAACTGGATCTACCTGTTGCGATGAATCAGTTAACCGTCAATATCGCTAGCCGCTGCCTTTTGGGTGAAGAAGCACGACGCGAGGTCGATGCAGGTTTCGCTGCGGCTTATCACGAACTACAAAACGGTATCAATACGCTCGGTTTCTTCTTCCCCCGCTTCCCGATTCCCGCGCATCGGCGTCGTGATCGAGCGCGTGAGAAGGTGGTTGAGATTTTCGGCCGTATCATGGCGGAGCGACGTGCCACTGGTGCGGAATTTGAAGATTTCATGGGTGCGCTGATGCGAGCGCGATACAAGAACGGAAGAGCGTTAACCGACGACGAGATCTCTGGAATCCTGCTAACGGCTCTATTCGCTGGGCAGCATACAAGCGCAGTCCTAGCAACGTGGATGGGTCTCGAGCTCGTTAGAGCTTCAAGCTATCTCAATCGGATTCGTTCCGAATTGAAAAAGGTGTACGCCGCCGGTGATGGCATGACGCTCGCAACGCTCAATCAGCAAGAATTGATTGAAAATGCGGTGCGTGAGAGTGAGCGATTACACCCGCCATTGATTCTTCTCATTCGCAGAGTCGTTCATTCTCTCACATATCGAGGTCAGGTTGTTCCGAAGGGAACCTTGGCGATGGTGTCGCCAGCAGTATCTCATCGGCTAGCAGATGTGTTTGCGAAGCCTGAACGATTTGACCCGGATCGAATTGCTGCACCGCGAAGTGAACACAAAGCACATCAGTACGCGTTAGTAGGGTTCGGCGGTGGCAAACATCGATGCATGGGGAAGAACTTCGCCATCATGCAGATCAAGGCACTGTGGACGGTATTGCTGGATCGTTTCGACTTCTCCCTACAGTCGACTTTTCCAGTGCCGAACTATGGCAGTTGGGTGACGGGTCCGCAGGAACCGTGCCGAGTTGCTTATAAGCGCCGAACGGAGTCTAGCGTCTTTCGTTAGTAGGTCGAACAGTGGGCTATGACATTGCCGTTGTTGGCGCAGGACCGATCGGAAGTTTGTGCGCGATCGCCCATGCGCAACGCGGTGCTCGTGTCGCGTTATTCGAAGGCAATCCCAAAGCGTCGACTCGCTTAGCAGGCGAGTGGTTGCATCCTCCCGCCGTGCGGATGTTGCAGGATGCAGGTGTAACGCTCGAGCCCTGTGATCACAGTAGTGTGGGTAAAGGGTTTGTCGTCTCGCCGGAGGATAAATCCGAGCCGATTGTGCTGCCGTATTCCGAAGAGTCGATTGGCTTGACGTACGAGCACGCCGAGCTGGTTGCAGCGATGCACAAAGCGATCGCGGAACTTGACGACATCGATTTCTTTCATCCTGCAAAAGTTCGCAACGTGGAAGACGGTCGAATTGCATTCAGCCACCGCGGGTCGACGGATGAAGTTGAAGCTCAACGAATCGTCGGCGCTGATGGGCGTGCGTCGATTGTTCGGAAATCGCTGGGTCTCTCACCGGAGCGGATCGTATGTTCACGAATGATCGGGGTTTTGGCAGAAGGTGTGAACGTCCCGTTCACAGATTACGGTCACGTGCTTCTGGGTGGACCTGGACCGATCCTGATGTTTCAGCTGGGTGAGGGTCGCGTTAGGATCATCGTCGACGTGCCTTTGGACCTCTGGACCCCTAGCGATCGTATTGGCGTCTTGACCGACTCTTACGGTGATTTGCTTCCAACCGATATTCGAGGAGCATTCGTCGCTGCGCTGCGTGACGGTCAGTACCAAGCAGCGGGTAACGAAATTCGACCTCGCTTCACCTATGGAAACTCGAAACGAGTGCTCATCGGCGATGCCGCGGGCAACTACCACCCATTAACTGCCGTAGGTATGACACTCGGATTTGGTGACGCGTTTGAGCTAGCGTCTGGTGAGAGTTTTCGCGGATACGAGACGCGTCGTCTTGAAGCGACACGTGCCCCCGAGCTTTTGGCAATGGGGTTGTACGAAGTATTCGTCGACCATCGCACGGAAGCGGCTGCCGTGCGGCAGGAGGTATATCGGATATGGCGTGAGAGTCGTTCCAAGCGTGATCGCACTATGGAGTTGCTAGCGTGCGAGGACACTTCAGTATTTCACCTCGGATTCACATTCTTTGGCATCGTCGCGCGCGCAATCCTTAAGTCGCTCCCAAGCTCTTTAAATGTCAATGCGTGGCGTCAGATGAGACACCTCGTCACGGTATTAGTGGATCGGATTAGCCGCTTTCTTCGTGGTTCGCACGCTTTGCGGAAATCGAAACTAACGTCCGAGCAGCGACGGGTGCAAGCGCAAGAACAGCTTACCCGTGCGCTGTTAACGTCGATGGGATCCATCGAAGATACGACTCGCTCAACTGCTTCTAGTAGCAAAGAGACATCGGTCCATGTAGACGGTTCGATTCACGCTGCACTACACCGACTGATAGACCTGCAAGCTGGCGATGGCAGCTGGGAAGGAGAAATGGTCTGGTGTCCAATGCTAAGCGCCCAATACGTGCTATTGCACTGCGTTCTCGGCGAGCCAATCAGTGCCGAACGACGTCGGCTGCTGCTGCGTCAATTCGCACACTCGCGAGATAGGGAAGGCATATGGGGATTGCACGATCATTCACAACCGTACCTCTTCGTCACGACGTTAGTTTATGTCGCCTCACGGATTTTGGGGCTATCGTGTGACGATGAACTGATCGCTAACGCTGGTGAATTTATCAGGAAGGAAGGGATAGTGTCGATTCCCAGCTGGGGGAAATTCTGGCTGGCGATTTTGAATCTATATGAATGGCGAGGACTAAACGCCGTACTTCCCGAACTTTGGCGGATTCCGAAGTGGTTACCCATACACCCTTCAAATTGGTACTGCCATACGAGGCTCATCTACATGGCGATGGCCGTTGTCTTTGCGAGCAAGTACCAAGTACCGAAGTCGCAAGTGATTGAAGAACTACGCGATGAACTGTACCCGCATGGATTCGAGAACACGAATTTCAGACGTTCCCGGAATCAGTTACGCGAAGGTGACTTGTTTACGCCTCCGACTCGTCTACTTCGCATAGGCTATCGACTTACACGTTTGTATGAACAGATTCACGTAAAAAAAATTCGTCGCAACTGTGTTGCGGACATACAAGATCGGATTCGATGGGAACTAACGAGCTCAAGCCATACAAGCATTTCGCCGGTTAGTGGGTTTCTAAACATTCTCGCCTTGTGGCTCTACGACCACGACGATCGAGACTCAAGACATGCATTGAGTAAGTTGGAAGACTGGATTTGGGAGGACGAAGAATGTGGCACGCGCGTGACCGGCGCACGAAGCGCTTCGTGGGATACAGGATTTAGTTTGCAAGCGCTCTCCTCAGTACAGAGTTTCGATGGTGCGGCGGAATCGATGAAGCGCGGTGCGGACTTCTTGAGAACTCAGCAGATACGCGAGAGTCTTACCGGGATCGACGACGCATATCGAAATGACCCCAAAGGGGGATGGTGCTTTGCGGGCGTCTGGCACGGATGGCCTGTGTCCGACTGTACCGCCGAAGCAACACTCGGATTACTTTCGACGCATCCGCGTGCATGTGATTCAGGCACAATCAGTGAAGCGATCGAGTTTATGTTGCGATGTCAAAATCAAGATGGCGGGTTTGGCAGCTACGAATCGAAGCGATCGAAAGTTGATTTGGAATGGATGAATCCGGCGGAGATGTTCGGTGAATCGATGACTGAAAAATCGTACGTCGAATGTACGGCATCATGCCTGGCTGCGATTGCTGCGGTCGCTTCGCACGATCCCAAGCTAGTGAGTCGCGAAGCGAAAAACGCGATGGGCAGAGGTCATATTTGGTTACGTCGGGAACAACAAGATGACGGATCTTGGCGAGGCGTTTGGGGTGTGCAGTTTATTTATGGAACGATGTTCGGAATTCGCGGTTTGCTCGCGACGGGCGCCCATGAGAGTGATCCGGCTGTTCGAACCGCAGCTAATTGGTTATTGGATCGACAACATTCAGACGGCGGGTGGGGAGAACACCACTCTGGTTGTTACGAAGGTCGCTTTGTTGATCATCATGAGAGTCAGGTCATTCACACGGCGTGGGCACTAATCGCACTCCTAGAATCGAATGACTCAAACTGGGCCGCGATTTCGCGCGGCATCGAATATCTCTTATGTGCGCAAGGTGCGGATGGTGCGTGGCCCAGACAGGATATGGCCGGAGTTTTCTTTAGGACGGCGCTATTGGATTACGTTCTGTATCGGCAGTATTTCCCGCTTCACGCGCTCGGGCTCTACGAGCAACGTCGTCGTCATCGTGAACGACTAACCGACGGTAATTCCACGGGATTTGAATCTGATATAGAGAGAGTTGAAACCACTATCTAGCTAATAAGGTTTGATATTGTTGATGTTCGCGATTGCATTTGTTCTTTAGCCTTACATAAAGATTCGATAGTCGCCTCCGATCACGAGGTGAAACGATGCGTACAGACCTAATAATGGTGCAAGGACCCATGGTGAATTCATCAACACAATGTAGATGAGGAGGTCGCTTCGACGAAGCTGCAAATGTCGCTTCGCGACGAAGAAACTCACGTAATAAGCTGTCGTCATATAAAACCACTGCCAGAATAGCATCAGTCCGAGAACGCCGGCTAGGCGTGCGGGTAGAACATGAATGGTGAATGTAACGAACAGTAGTAGAGCCGGGATCAGCGTAACGTAGCCATTGACAACATCGACGTTGAATCCAAATGTTCGGCGGTCTGCGAATGATGGATCGTACTGAGCGTAGGTTGCCCAAAGGTCCGCCCACGTTTTGAATGAGAGGACATCTCGCCAAGCAATTCGTTTTGTGAAAAACTCGACGTGAGGCAATCTACCCGTCTCGCTTCGTCGATTGTGCCAATATTTCGTTCTTTCTTCAATGAGCGTTCGACAACGAAATAGGCAGATTTCCCAATAGCAAATCAGTAAGTGAGTGGCGAGAAACACACACAGTGTCGAGTGAAGTAGGCTAAGCGAACCGGTAAGTAAATAATGGGCAGCTATCCCTAAGGCGCTAACGGCGACTGTAAAAAGCAAGACGAGCGACAGCGCATTCATCTCAGAAGCAGCTAGCTAGTTAGTTAGGCTTAGAGCGCGGACGGCGCAAAACTCCTTCTTCGCTAGATCGTTTCAGGACCGGCCACAAAACTCGGTCGAGCGCGATCAAATAACCATCTCAATGTCGAGTTTGAGCGCACCGCTACGGACGTCGTTGCGACAGTGGCATAGACTTGACGACGCGAGATTTTTACATCGTCGCCACGTCGAAAACCTGGGTTAGAATTGATTCGACGTAGCGTCAAAATGGCTAAACCGAGCGTAATCGCGAGAAAACTTCGTACGCCGCGCTCCCTGACCGGAATCAGTAGCACATATCGAAGCGCTGCTTCAAAATCACGTTGGGCAACTCGCACCACGTGCATAACTCTGTTCTCAAGACTCGTTTCAATTTCACCATTGTTACCACGACTTCGCGAATTGAAGATCTGTCGTGGTAGCCAAGTGACACCTCTTCGACGATCCTCGCGATGGTCCTTCAGGATATTTACGAGTTGAAGTCCACGACCAAACTGCACTGACAGCTTGTTCAGCTTGTCACGTTGTGCTTCGATGCCACTTGAATAGTCGCTAAGGACATCCGTGATCATTTCGCCTACGACGCCAGCGACGTAATAACAGTAGCGCTCGACATGTTCCATTGTCGGCAATCCGGTAGCGTCGGTTCCGACAAACTCGGCCATGCCTTTGCACATGATGTCGATGCACCGTTCAATCGGCTTGCGCTGACCGCTAGGAAGTTTGCCGTGAAAGTCAACAACGGCACCGGTATTCAATACGAGGTCTCGCTCAGCTGGGTTTGTCGCGTCCGATAGAAGGCTCGCAAGCTCGTGCGCAAACGAATCGGTTGCGCTTTGTTGCTGTACAACCTCTGCAAAACGACCAAGGAACTTACGTTTGTACTCACGATCGAGCGTTGGTTCATCTTCGATCGTGTCTGCGATGCGACAAAGCAGATATGCGTTACCGATTACATTGCGGACCTGTGAAGGCAAGAGAGGGATGGTTAACGCAAAGGTCCTCGATACCCGCAATAGTGCCTGCTTTTGGTACGCAAGGAAAGGATCGAGTACCTCTCGGTGGTTTCGCTTTGATCGCCAGTTTTGTTTCCGCATTTTCCAGCCCCCTAAATTGAACTGAATGGAAAACCTCGACGCAACCTAACTTCCAATAGGCATGATGCGCGTCTATGCCAACATTGGGTATCGCGAGAGTTGACAGTCCCAAATATTATTTGTATAAGGCGATTTTTTGCAAATTGAATATTCGTCTGCTCTTGCTTCTTCACCGAAGGTCGGTCTCGAAGACATAGCTGTAAGGCAACACGTTTTACAGCCATTTGGACGCGATGAATTAAACTAAGTGAACTCGGTTTAGTTAGTGACTGCATCCATGCCAAACAAGATGCGCGTCGCGGATGAAGTGTGGCTCGTTGTGGCATCCCTGCATCAACAACACGCCGATCGGGAAGATTTCTCAATTGGCGAAATAATGAAGCAGGCTGAGTTGCGCAACTTTTCTGAAGTCCTGCCTTTGAGGTCGAGTTTGAAGATGCACGCTTACCTTCACTGCGTAGCTAATAAAGCGCCGAACCCTGGACGCTATCGAATGCTCTTCGAAACAAAGCCTGGCTATAGAAGGCTCTTCCGCCCGAGAGACGTTTACCATCCAGACCGGAAAGGTGGGAAAGTCGAACCTCGACGCCAAGAAATACCGCAAGCATTTCATGGTCTACTTGAATGGTACGAGAAAGAATTTGCTCATGCAGAGGCCGATTCTTCCCAAGATCCACTAACGTCACTTCGTGGGCTAGGTAGAGAGATTTGGGCAAGTGAGGACGCGGATGAATACGTATCTACCCTGCGCGCCGGTTGGAAGTGAGCAGGCTCTTCTGGGACACGACTCTCTTCATATATCTGTTCGAAGACGAAGAGGAACGCAGCGAGGAGGTTGTATCGATATTGCAACGGATGCTTTAGAGTGAAGATAAGCTCATTACGTCGACGTAGGTTCTATAAACGCTCAAGACGATCCGTATTCATTGGATGGCGATACCTACAGAGAAAGTGACAAATGCTGCAACGAATTCATGCTGCAGAGCAGGTGTGGACAGCAAGAAGGTAACCGTACAGACAAACAATGACAGGGATGGCGTCAAATTAGGTATAAAAGGTGTCACCGCGAATGGACAGAACAACAACTCTTCGATTGAAGTCGAAGTCGACTGTAACGATAACGACTCTGACGCCGGAAACGAACATGGCGGCGAAGACGACGAGAAAAAAGTGTCTAGTGTTTGGATGCCCTTTTGAAGTGCGCTTTTTTTTTAGTCTACCTTAACATTGCGTGCGTCTGCAATTTTCAGACGCATGCTTCTGATCAACGATTCGATTCTGCCGATGCAGCGTTGGAGCAAGTCATAAAGGCAACTAGAAGTGGCAATCTCCTTTCCGTTTGGAACGCATACGAGAAGCTGTTCAATCACCCGAACCGCCAAGACGTAGACGGCGGACTTTTTCTCTCATGCTTCCGTATGTCAGGATGTTTCCATCTCGATACTTTATCGAATATTCTTGGAAAGTCACGTAGTGATATTAAAGAGTCGATTAGTGGTTTCTGTCCACATTTCAGCAGTTGGAGGAATCGAATAAGAGCTAGTACGAGTTTCTCAGGTCTAGGTGAGGAAGAGTTCGAGAAGGTGTTTCTCAACGCAAGAGCTGGACTTCATAAATTTAACGGATATGACGAATCGTGCAGCGACTGGGCGCTACGTATTGAGCGTAGTGGATCTAAAGATCGAGTGGCTCGAACGACGAACCCAACCGTTTTGCCACTAACTAGAGTGAGCTTGCAAGGCGCGACCCCTATCGAAAGCCGATCTACATACATTCCCAATAAGTCAGAGTTAGTTCATAAAGTAGAGGTATAACCAAAAGTGGTGTTTAAGCAGCATCCGTCAGGCTGCTTTCTGTGT
>JAPOVV010000063.1 GCA_026707945.1 Gammaproteobacteria bacterium
TTCATCCGAAACGACGAGACCAAGGAGATGTTGTTGAGCGGAGTCGGCCAGACCCATATCGAGTTGACCCTGGAAAAGCTCCGGCGCAAATACGGAGTAGACGTCAACCTGCATACGCCGAAAGTCGCCTACCGCGAGACCATTCAAAAAATGTCCCAGGCCCAGGGAAAATACAAAAAACAAACTGGTGGCCACGGGCAATACGGCGACTGCTGGCTTCAAATCGACCCGTTACCGCGCAACGGCGGATTTGAATTTCTCAATAAAATCGTGGGCGGCGTAATCCCGAGGAATTTCATCCCCGCGGTGGAAAAGGGCGTGGTCGAGGCCATGCACGAAGGCATTCTCGCCGGCTTCCCGGTCGTGGACGTGCAAGTGAGAGTCTATGACGGGTCTCATCATCCCGTGGACTCATCGGAAATGGCCTTCAAGGTCGCGGCTTCGATGGGATTCAGAAAAGCCATGGAATCGGCACAACCCGTGCTTCTCGAACCGATCATGAACGTCGAAGTGACGGCCCCGGACGACATGGTGGGAGCAGTGATCGGCGATCTGAACAGCCGGCGAGGCCGCATTCTGGGCATGGATACCAATGGGCACAATCAAATCGTGAAAGCCGTGGTCCCGTTGGCGGAAATCCTGAAGTACGCCCCCGTCCTGACCTCCATTACCGCGGGAAAGGGCTCCTATGCTATGGAATTTTCCGGCTACGAGCAGGCCCCCCGTGAAGTTGTCAATAAAGTCGTCGAAGAACATAAAGCCGCAAAGGCGGCAGCTTCGTCTTGAAGAAATTCCCTCTCGCTTCTTATAGAACCCTCTCCCTTGATGGGAGAGGATTAAGGTGATACAAGCCCCTCTCCCTTGGCGGGAGAGGTACTAACCTAGTGCATCCTTTACATTTAGACCGGGGAAATGGTTTGCAGTGGTAGACGACACGGCAAAGGAGGGACTGGTTATGCCGTGCAAAGAGACCAAGATCACGGCCTACGGGAACACGTTGTGCGCGACTATCTGCCGGGAATGTGCCTGAAGGGGCCTTGTGCGGTGGATGGCATCAGCCGCCAGACGGGAGACAAGTGGCTGGTGCGGGATCACACGCAGGGAGTAACGGACTGGGCCGTGCAGTATAGTTTTCATCGACTGAGACTTGGGAGGAACGGACGCGGACCATCATCCGGTCGCCACTGGGATGAATCAGAAGACCCGAAGGCGATATAAACTATGTGTCCGGTTTATTTTGTAAACCACTTCTGGCTTGCACACTGCACCCCGGGATTTTGGGTGCTGCTCTTTGGTTGGCTTGGTGTGCTTATTCTGGTCTGTGTTCTCACACGCCAACGGAGAAAGCGAGTATACAAGAAGTCGTGGTACGACCTTTCCGAAGAAGGACCAAATGAGGAAATGAAATGGTGCCAAATTCGTCAACTGATGGAATCGGATCCGCTAAAGCATCAAGAAGATTCGCGTTGGCCGAAAAGATTCCTTGTCACCGATATCGCCATCGCCATACTTTTCATTACATTCTTCCTCACAAGTTTGCTCCTCATGCAGGACTACCAAAACCGGGATGCCAACGCCGTCGGCACATACGTAGGCTTATCTGGTGCGCTCATTGCAGGCCTTACGATATGGTACAATGTAAGATTGAAGTCTCGATCAGAAAATCGGCAAATATGGATCAACTCTATTCGTGAGGAGATCAGTGATCTGATTGCCACAATTCCGCCGCCGCAGGCATACAGTCGAGAAATTGACGCTGCTATTCTAAAGGCCAGACCGCATTTCACGCGTTTAGAATTGCTTCTCAATCCCAATGAACGTGTTCACCGGGCTTTATTGACAGTTCTTCGTTTTTTGTACGGCATGGATGACGCGAAATTGGACGAAATGGCCAGCTGTAAACTGGGCATTCACGGAAACAGATGTGAATGGAGAGCACTCGATCCAAAGATCGCTACGGACAGCTACCTGAAATGGCGGTCTAACGCCATGCGGCTCGCGAACGTGCTATTGAAGAGAGAATGGGAACAAGTCAAGCATGTCAATTAATTGAATAATAGAATGAGATTGCTTCGGATTCAGACCCTACTTATGGGGTTCGTAATCGGCCCGAGAGGCCGTTGCTTCGTCTTGAAGCAGGGAAGGTAATCTCTTCTCCCTTAATGGGAGAAGATTAAGGTGAGGGTACGGGGAGAAAGACCGATCTCGGGTCACAGGGCGGCTCGGTGCCTCATGAGCTTCGGATCTACCCCACCTGACCTCCCCTTACAAAAGGGAGGAAAAGAGAACAGCGATGAAACAGAGTGACCAATATCATAAATGGGTCGAGTGGAGTGAAGAAGACCAAACCTATATCGGCAAATGCCCTGATTCAATAACGGGCATCTACGGAGATAATCCAGTAAGGCTCTATAGCGAGTTATGCGAAGTCATCGAAGACGTCGTCCGTCATTTTCTGGCTGATGGATGCCCTCTGCCAACGCCTCGGATTCGCCCCATGCAAGAGGTCCAAGAGGCGTTTTGTGTATTTAACTTGCTGATCTAGTTCCTGCCTGTTATCCTCTCCCTGTCGAATGGGAGACGGAAATGCGATGCAAAACCTGTGACCACGACCATCCCCCAGCCCCTGTGACCGCGGCCTTCGGGAATCGAGGGAAGCGACCAGAGAACCGGGTGGTCCATTGCTCGGTGTATCCTCGCGTGCAACCACACAATCGGCAGGATGGTCACTGGGACACCGCTCGCACCGCCGACGAGATTGCCCGTTGGCTTGCAAAACAGCCCCTGTGTCATTACTGCTGGAGAATTGCTTGAAGGCTCAAGCCACAGAGGAGAAATTTGGATGACAGTGACATGAGAAACCAATAGCAATGGACGGTATTACGCGTTACAAGGTGTACCACTAGAGAACGTGAGATTTCGTGGGGTCTATCTCATTTGGAAGCGTACCGAACAGGGGCGCAGGGGGGCGATTCGGTCAGGATCGGGCGTGATCAGAGAACGGCTTGCCGATCACTATGCCACCTTTGGGGATGGGCTGTTTGTCACGTGGACGAGAATTGATGTGGAGCCAATTGAGGTAGATCGTCCATGGTAGTGAGTCCGGGCAGTGCCGCTTTCGCCTTCAGGCAGGCTTCCTCAAGTTTCATAAAGGAAAATGCCGCGGAAGCCGAATGCGCCTAGGCGGTGTCGTGAATGTGATGAATTTTGTCTAACGCCCACTCACGCAGAGGGATGAGTTGTTGGATGGCTTCTTGGTCTGTGATTGTTCCCTCTTTATTTCGCCCTTGCTTTGCACCCCCTGAGAGGCACTGTCAAACGTAAGGAGACTAAAATGGACGAAGATGTTTGCCGACTCTTTGGAGAAATGCATGGCCTTCATACGGTACTCGTCATGGCAATCGCGGCGGACCGTAACGTGAGGGCCGCAATAATCGAAGTGCTCCCCAAGATCGAGGAAACTGTCAGAACTGATCCCCGGAACTGGGAGACTGAAATGGACAAGGTACGCTCAGAAGGGTTCTTGCGCATCATCGAAGATACGCTGGCGAAATTGCGAGGGGCCCAGGAGACGGCACCTTAATCACCGAATTTCTAGGCTATGCCGTCAACTCTCAATACGTCATCCGCTTCTCCACCATAGCGAGGAACAGTGCCCTCATACGATCAGCGGTACCCACTTCACACCATGAAGGGCCTTGTCAAGTTAAATATAAATACACAAATCCCTCCAAGAGTCTCCGGTCAGTGTTCTTAGATGATACGATTTTTCACCCCGCACGTTATCGGGAATTCTCTCCCCCGGTGGGAGAGAGCCTGCGGGGTACAGACCGGGCACATGGGTTACATTTTAAACCGGGGACATGGGTTACACTGGTACACTCTACGGCA
>JAPOVV010000082.1:0-875 GCA_026707945.1 Gammaproteobacteria bacterium
CACGAAGGGCTTCAAAACGGCAAGATTTTCATGAGAGCGCTGTTTTCCGCTTGATGCGATCAATTGTTGCGACGCCAACGTTGAAATGTCGTGCGATGGCACGGATGGCTTGGCCGTCTTTGAGCATGGTGCGGACTTGATCCTGTTGGTGGGGGGTAAGCTTGAACTTACGCCCGAACTTCACGCCGCGCTTTCTGGCTGAAGCGCGCCCTTCCTCGGTCCGTTCATTGATGATGTTGCGTTCCAGCTCGGAAAGCCCCGCAAAAACAGTAAATAAGAACTTACCCATTGAGCTGGTTGTGTCGGCCCAAGGTTCTCGCAGAGATCGGAATGATGCCTCAGCGGCCTCGATTTTCTGGGTGATCGCAAAGAGATCATTTGTCGAGCGGGCGAGGCGATCCAGGCTGGTGACCAGCAACGTATCGCCGGATTGCAGCGAACTGAGTAACCTTTCGAGTTGAGGTCTACGGCGGTCAAACCCAGTCAGTTTCTCTTGGAAGATCGTGTCGCAGCCCTCGGCTTGGAGGTGCTCGATCTGGCTTTCCAGGTTCTGTCCAGTGGTGGAAACCCGAGCGTAGCCGATCAGCATGGGTTTTGCCACGATTTGGCCGCCTTAATACGGAACAAATATACGGATTTTTCAAGTCGTTGATTTTGCGTGCAAAAAAATCTGTTCCGTAATTTATAAATTGCGGAACGAATCATGCTGCCATCCTCATGTCTTCAAGAGGAAGCCGTGCGGCCATGTCGAGATCGAAGACGCCATATGGATTATAGTGGCTGTGCGGCAGCGGGTTGAGTGCGGCCATGTCACGAGCCGTCATCTTTTCTCGCCAGGCACGCTCGCCGAGGACCTCCTGGATCATGAGGCTATT
>JAPOVV010000082.1:885-3840 GCA_026707945.1 Gammaproteobacteria bacterium
TAGACCATCGCCGCTTGCAGAAGATGTAGCGAAAGGATGGATATCTCGTGGTCGTCGCGCCGGTTGGAGACCAGTTCGTTCCCATTGCCGTAAAAGATGAATCCATTCACACCGTTCCAACGCTCAATGACATTGAGCCCGGAATTAATCTCACGCCGCAACTCCGCATTGCCGAGATACCGGCACAGGAAGATTGTTTTGACAGCCTTGCCCAATTCCAGAAGGGCCGAGAAAACCGGATGCGTCTGGCCTCGTGTGAAGCGCCGCAAGATAGTCTCCGCATCTGCGGTGCGCTGTTTGAGTGCAATCGCGAGCCGGATCATTTCATCATAGTGCCGCGCAATCAGCTCCCAATCGATGGGCTTGGCCATGCAGATCGGCTCGATATTCGTGAAGCAGTGGTCGGACTGCTTGTCCGCGCGGGCGAGCTTTTGGCTGGCAATGCCTTTCAGCCGCGGCATCAAATCAAAGCCAAGAAGATGGCAAAAGGCGAACCCGACGACATTTTGCCCATGGGTATCAACAAACTGGCGATCAATATTCAGGTCGGTGCTATGATGCAGCACGCCTTCGATCATCGCCGCAACTTCCGAAGACGAGACCTGTTTGAGCTGCGAGTGGATGCAGGTGGCTTGCTTGTCGACATGCCAGTAGATCATCACTCCGCGCCCGCCATAGCGTTGGTGCCATTCCGTCATCAGGTTCTGGTCCCAGGAGGCCAATTGCGTGGAATCGGACGCGCAGCTTGTGCCAGCTTCCCCCCAGACATCCACGTCCCGAATACGATAGGTGGCATCTGCAATCCGCCGTGTTGCATCCTGAAGCGCCGCCTTGTGAATGAAGCGTTGGCGGATGTAGAGCAGTTCCTTGTAGCTTACCTTATGGGGCCCGGCTGCAATCGCCTTGAGCCCGATATTGGTCCCGGTCCCGAATAAGGCCAGCAGGAGACGTCGGGAGACTTCATCCTTCGACAAGGCTTGCCTGGAACTGGCAGCACGAAACAATTGCGTAAACTCTGTGCGCAGATCAACTTCCTTCAGCACATCCAACAGGCTGGTCATTGGCCAGCGGCGGGCAAGTTCAGCTTTCAGGTCTTCAAGGGCTGCGGGATCAACCTGTGGTCCGAGTGGTCGTAGGGAAATGCGCGCCTTTCCACCCCGAGATTTGAGTTTGACATCCTTGTTCGTCGGGAGACCTTGATCAAATGCGCTCAGGGCATCACGCAGGTCATTTCGCAATGACTGGACAAACTGGGCAGCCTCTAAAGGTTGCTCAAGAAGAGCAAAATAATGCTCTCTGCGTGTGTCAAAGTCGGCAGGCAAGTCTTGGTCCGGATCGCAATAGCGCTTCGCGCCCTCAATCCAGATTTCCTTTGTTCGTAGCTTGTCGCGTAACGTCTGCAGAACGCAAATCTCGTAGTTGATCCGATTGATGCGAACGGTGCCCCCAGGGCCGGCTTCCAAAACAATGTCGCGCCATTTGGGGCGGATGACACCTTCGACCGGGACCTCGCCCTCGGCATAAAACTGTGGCTTTAGCTCCGGTGTTTCTCTCAGTGTGGTAAGCGCGACCAACAACGGTTGCGCGCTTGAACTGTTGGTACGGAATGTCAAAGCGCTCAAAATTACCGGTAGGATCCGCCGATAATGCCGGGCATAAGATCGTCGGATGGTGTGGTGCACTCGAGTCGTAAACGAGGGAGTGTCCGCAAGATAGGCTTGTGCCAGATCGCGGATCATCTCGCGCGGAACAACAGGGAAAATAACCTGCGGAATGCTGCCTTCAGGCTGCTCATCGATAGCGACCACGATCTTGCCCAAAAGGGCGTCTTTGCTTTCCGCCTTCCGGAAATCAGTCACGTATTCCTTGATCACCTTACTTTCTGCGCGGGCTGAGATTTTGTGGGTGATGCTGATGACCAGGTCGCCCAGATCATCTGTCAGCCCAGTCGTTCGGATAGCACAAAAGCAACTGAGCAAGGCATACCGCACCGCGTCAGGGCGACGACGCATATCCCACGCATCTTCGCTGGCGGCGCGCCGCGCAAAACTGGCAATGTGTTCAGGGTGAATGCTGTCCAAAAGGCCAGCGGGCAGACCAATGTCACGTGCGATCTCTAGCCGCGTCACGGCATCATGAACGGATTGCACGCTCGCCCCGCTCGGGCTGCGGGTCAGCATGGCAAACTGGGATGTCGTTTCATCAGTTGTCAGCAATGCGTCCAGGTCGCGCTTATGCTGCGGCGACAGCTTTACCGATATCATCGCGCACAACATGTGCTCGAACCTGCGCTCCGCCTGGGCTACCAGCCTGTCCAGGCGAGCCTGATTAGGCCGGACGACACGGTTCGCTAGAAACCACGATGTCACTTGGGCATCCAGCGCCGACACTTGCGGTGCGGCCGGTAGAATTATGGTAACCAGCCAATCCAGAAACTTGGCAGAAGCCTCTCGGTCAAAGCGCCCAAGCCGCAGATGTGTCGAGACCAACTTACGGTAGTGGCGGTCGGTGCGATCCGGAACGCGCGATGGCAGAGGCCCGTCATATCCGATCTGTTTACTCAAAAAATCGGCGACAGTGTCAGGCACAGGATCAGAAAGCTGAGGGAAGTGCGCATGGAGTTGGAAAAACCTCAGGTAATATCCAAGGACCAACCCCCGACGGGCCGACATCCCTTTGAGTAACCCCAATTCTTCCGAGGATAAAACCCAATGCGCCCGCAGCGCCTCATCTGACCAAAGTTGCTCCGTATCCGCTCCGCATTATCTTTATACGGATAACACATACGGAACAATTGAGCCTGTCAACTCAAATTACACCACCAAAAAATCTTGCCGTTTTGAAGCCCTTCGTGCGTACAGGGCCAATAAGCTGCACGGGAAAGTCCGGCCCGGGCACTTTCGCGGTGTCGCGACAGTTGTGGCGCGGCTTTTCAACATCGTTTTGCCTGACGCG
>JAPOVV010000043.1 GCA_026707945.1 Gammaproteobacteria bacterium
GTTGTCGACTAGATGCGAGACAGTGCAAGCCATTGTCTAGCGTATAGAAAGGACAACTCTAATGGCTGAGTATAAGGGTGTTCCCACTGATCAGTGGTTAATGCCTCAAGATGATGCTGAGATTCTTACTCAGATTCAAAAAGCGAATCCGATTGCAGAGCTTGCTCGCAAGGTTCCTATGCGAACTAAGCAGCGCACTAAGAAACGTGCGGCTCCCCGGCATCCGAGATTCCTTTCAGGTGGTGGCGGTCAGAATGCTGCTTATCCACGTGAGACTCGTCAGGGTGATATTGTCACACTGACGGCAGAGAAGATGGGCCTCATTAATGATTACGATGAGGATGATCTGGCTGACCTGAATGCTGATGTGATTGCGGCTAACATTACTGAGACTCGTGTAGAGGCTACTACTAGACGAGTTCGGGCAATGATTGCCACAGATGTCGGCAAACAAGGTTTTGCAGATGACTATGCTCTCGGCAAAGATTCGGAGCTTGGTGTTGGTGCACCGTATGAGTCAGTGCTGAATGTCAAGCGTTGGGGTCGAGGTGGTCAAGGAACTATTGATCTGCCTCAAACTGACATGATTCTTGAGCCCGGTAAAGGTTCTGGCAAGAAATATGCTGGAACTGGTACTATGACTGGAACCATTTCAGGAGCCAATGCTGCTTCAACTACATCTGGACTCATTGCAACAGAAGGTGGAGCATATACGTTCCTGTCTCATGTTAAGAAAGCTGTTCAGGCTAATCTTTACGGCAACTATTATCAGCGTGATCGCATGGTGTGGTTCTTTGATGAGGGCTGGGAGCATGTTCTGGAGAATTCACTAGACGGTAATGGCCTTCCGATGCTTACTTCCATTTCGGAAGGTGCCAGTGACGGAAATCAGGGCGGTCCGAGGATTCTTGGTTCTCCCTCACGTTTTGTCAAGGGGATGACGATTGCTAACTCTGACTGGGAGCAAAGAGATTACATTCCCGTCACAGGATTAGGAACCAGTGATCCTCCTGATCGTCTCGGTAGAGAAGGTGACATCGCCATTCAATACCAAAACTCCGGAGTTATTCCTAACGATAACTTTGGTATTTGGCAGAGACAAGGTGAGGATGCTTCTAAGACTTGGAAGAAACTAACGTTCCCAGGTTCTAATAAGAACATCGGTCCTGGCAACTATATCAGTCAGCAAGGTGCCACTAGACCCAGTGCAACTAATCTCAATGGCACTGGTGATATGGAGAAGGGTGGCTTCATGGTTCGATTGCAGCAGAAGCAGCTTCTCGAATATACCGGCAGTGCGGCTGCAGGAGCTATCTACGATGTGGATTCAGACCTGTTAATGTGTCTGTACGCTCATAGAGATCATCTTTTGATTGGTCCTCGTATGGAGACACAGTTCATGATGTCTACTTCGGATGCTTTCACAGCTTACGACTCAGTGGCGGTGAAGTTCCGAGAGCGTCAGGCATTCTGCGTGTACCGTCCTGAGGCTATGGCTGTTGGAATCGTAGAAGATTCCTAAATCGTAGAGAGTAGTGGCTTCGTTATTCCGGTTATGCCTTTACGGGGTTCCGAAGCCACTACTCCTACTCTTAGAACTATGAAACGTCCTTGGGGAAGCACTCCACTTACCGTACTTTCACACACTGGTGTGGAAGTTACGTCGAATGACATTGACGTAGCTTCGTCCATGATTGAAGTGTATGCAGGTTTAGTTGGACGTGATTTGTCTCGATGGACAGAATCTCGTCTCTCATGGCTTGCTAGAGCTACAGATTGGCAAGCTTCTTTTGTCAAGAACAATCCATCGCTCTTTACAGCTGGTGTATATCAAAGTGTAAGGGCAGATGACGTTCAACAAGTGTTTCGTCAACGTGGCATGATCGACATGGATCGACGAGCAGTGACTTGTATGTTGCAAATTGGTGGACAAGGCAGAGTACGATCATTGAGAACTAGAGGTGCGACAGGACTTACAGCCGGTCCTGCCAATGCAGGTGTTGAGGAAGATACAGAACCTGATGCAGAGCTGGAGTGGAAAGTATTGGATGTGGGCGCATGATTCCTAGTAATGGCACAGCAGTATTTAGAATACGAAGCACTGTTCTTACAGAACGTGGAGTTTGCGTTGAAGATGACGAAATAACTGTCACAGAACGAGCCTGTTTGTCTAGGCCAAAAAGATGGGTAACTGATCCTTCTATCAACGATATGGATCAAACTAGAGAATGGGCAAACCTAAGACTTGACAGATTTCCTGATGAGTTTAAGGATGCTGGAGATATAAAGCTAGATTGGACTCCGGACGGCTATGGAGCAAGTGAAGAATGGAGCGTGAACAGAGTTCACCAACCAGTATCTGTAGCTGGATATCCTATTTCATGTAAGTTGACGATAAGTCGTCGTAATGTCGGAGTAGGTGTGCGATGATTTATGATGGAGAGTCTATAGATATAGCTATAGTGGAATGGACTAGACGACTTGATTGCATAAGGCAGAAGAAACAATTCGTTGGCCTTGTTATAGGTGATCTAGACACAGATAGAGATATCGGTGTGATAGTAGATATCCGCCAGTACAGTCGAGTGTCCGCAGGAGATTTCTTTGGCTATAAATGTCAAACTTGGTTCCGAGTTGTTGGTGGCAAAGCATGGCGTAGAGAGAGTCCGTGGGCAGAGATAAATGCTGTCTCTTGGCAGATTATTCAAGGATTCAGAACTCCATTAGGGTTTGAGTGGCCTACACCATTTGAAGAAAATGAAGATCTAACTATCAAGCTAGTTCCGGAGTTGGATTCTAACGGCTGCGAAGTTCTGAATCCCGACGGTAAGCCCAAATTAGTACCTGTGCGGAGGAAGAACCCGCCTTACTGCGTAATCCGAGGTGCTCAGCCTCGTGGCACAATCCGCAACAATATGGATGAACAGCGTCTAGTTGGATCTCCTCCTATGAGAATGTTCAATGCAGATTTCTTAGTGGAGGTAAAGTCTCCATGAGCTATGCAGTCGTTCGCAGAGTTCCAAACACACAAGATGTTCTTGAAGCATCTATCGACGAGATGGATGTTTTAGCTGATATGTGTGTTGAGGAATCGCAAGGTTTTTGTCCGGTTGATGAAGGTGATCTCGTCTCAACGATAAGATCTGAGAGAGAAGGTTATGATGTTGAGATAATTGCCGGTGGTATTCCTGGACCTAATAAGTTTGTTCACTATGCTCAGGTTGTTCACAATGGAGGCGGTAGAGGACGAAATGCTTATCCTCGTCCGTTTTTAACTCAAGGCATTGAAGTTGCTTTAGAGGAATTCGCCACAATTCAAAAATCTCGACTCTATGAATCATTCTACTATGGAGATGAGTCAGAAATAGATGTTGAGATATTTGCTCAGACATATCGAGCTAATGTTCCTAGTCCTGTTGGTCGTATACCTAAAGGACAGCCAGGAGCAGGACGATTCTTTAAACTTCCAAAGGCTTAGTTTCCCAAACCAATTCTCCTATAGAAAGGAAAGTCCATGACCGACACAGATATCAGTAACTTGGGTAAAAATGTTATCCAGGGTACAGGGGAGGTTTATTATGCTCCCCGTGGTACGAGACCGCCTCCGGGCATCAACTTACCACCTGTTGGACAGATTAAGTGTATGTTCAACACTACAAAAGCTAATCGCTGGGATCCTGCTGCAGACAGTGGCAATGGTGCTCCAGCTACCGGCGGGACTGCTACTCCATTGCAAGGTCCGAATTGTGAAGATATCTTAGTTCAACTTTCAGGCAATGCGACATCTCCAAAGCTTTCGGTCTTTGAAGGTGAGCGTTGGCTTGATCTGGAT
>JAPOVV010000101.1 GCA_026707945.1 Gammaproteobacteria bacterium
TTTCGGCAATCTTGAATTGGGGATCGTCACCAATCATGCCCCGAAGCTGCTTGAATGTCGTGCGCCGCGCCTGCCCCATCGAAGCCGCGATTATGTGAGCCTCACCGCCCGGCCTGTGAAGCTGATCACCCGGCGTAAGAAACCGGTGCGCCAGGTGAGCGACAAGCGTTGTCTTTCCCAAACCGCGAGGGCCGGAAAGCGCGGCAATCAGAGTGTCCGGCGCGGTCGCAGACCGGATAAACTCATTCTGAAAACCCATCAGTTTCACGGCAAAATCCTGATTCGTGTGAGAAGGATACCCCCACCACGGTCCACCCGCGCCGGATTTAGTCCGCCGGTGCCATCAGCCCTACTTGATCACCTTCACATCAATGGACTTGAGCAGCCGTTTGGTGAATACCAAGGGAGGTGTGCCTGTGTTCTTCCATGCCGCGTTCTGTGGCTTAACACCGGCAATGATGATTAACCGGAGATTGTCGGCCATGATTTGACCAATCTTGAGCGCATCCTTTTCGGTGATGCTCATGGTGCGGCTGTCAATCAGCATCTTTGCGAGCTCCTTATTGATCTCGTTCAGGCTCTGCCTGAATGCTGGTCTTAGTGCCGGACGCTCCGGGATTTTCCCCGGTATGCCAAATTCATTCATGAGCGCATCGATTGCCGAATCTCCGAAATATCCGATCTGCACTTTCTTCGGCATGGCCGCCTGCGCCGCCCGCGCCTCACGCAAGAATTTCAGCGTTCCCCCTGGTCTTGGCATGGTCAATCTCCTTGTTCTGATCTGATCCTTTCGTTTGTCCTGTATTTGCCGCCGGAAGGCATTTCGCCGTAGAGGCCGTTTTTAGCCGTTTTCAGTAGGGGGTTCGGTTCCGGGTATGTCAGCATCCCTTTTCCGGGCATTTTGGCCGCTATTTCCGGCATTCAGTTCGTAATCCATGAGATCAAACAGATAATCCGCGGCAACCCCTAGGTTGAGCAAGCCGCCTTCGGCTCTATCAAGATGAAAATTCAGCACCCCAACATCAGCTGTCGATTGCGGCCACCAGGGAATTTCCTTGAGCATGGCAGACAGCTTCGGCTCTGTAGCCGCCAGATTCTGCACGTAAGCCTCAACATCCATGCCGAGTTCACAGGTTTCCCTAGACAGTCCATCCGCTCCCTGCTCCATTGTGGTTTCCCATGAAACCTTTTCGCCATTCAGCTTAGGTGCGTAGTAATCAAGCCTCTCTGTCAGTTCCGCTAATCTCTCTTTCAATTGCTCGATCCGATGCCACATTTGCCCGCGGATTTTCTTTAGGCGAATCCTGTCCACCGCATCCGGATCAGCATCGAAGATGTACTGTGGAATATAGTTTCGGAACAGCGCGTTGATTTGCTCCGCCTCATTCACCCGGTCGAAGGATGCATGCTTCTCCGCAAAATCGGTGCTTTTGAGAATCCTGCCGATCTTCTGGGCATAGATCCCCGTATCGCGGCCAATCTGTGCTTTGGTCTCACCTGCACGGAACGCAGCAACAATAGCCTTAATCGTTTCCCCGGTCTCGCCGTAGGCTTCGCCTATCGCCTCAAGAATTTCGTCTTTTGTTATAAATTCATGGATCTGCATACGTGCGATATCCGCACCGAAGGCACGGCCTTCGATCGCCTCCAACTTCTGCATCGCCTTAACTGTCGGTCTTTCAGGCAATTGCCGTGACATGCTCCACAGTTGTTTATACCGCTCAATTACCATGTTCATCAGCCCTACGATCTCCGGATCCCTCGCTTCCGGTTTTCCCGCCATGTCGCAGAGATCAGAATAGGAACCCCTGAACTCTTCTTCCAGTTCCCGCCTTCTCCCCTCATATGTTTCCTCCGCATCCAATTCGACCGGCTTACCGACTGCCTCGGTCACCGCCTCGCGCAATTCGGCCATGGTTCCGCATTTCCAAGTCATGATTTTCCCTCTCTCGCTTCCAGCCGCTTGCCCCATTCGGCATATGTCGCAGCTAATTCCGGTTCCATTTTCAGGGCGATTTTTTCATCTACGATGAAATTTGCACCGCTTTGCTTTGCTTCCTGGTGGCAGCAAAGCGGTGCCCTAACTGTATTGGCTTCATGCAACAATTTCAGAATGCGGCCAATTTGACTCCGGTGCAGCCCTGTATCGCGGGCGATTTGCGCCGCCGATTTGCCAGCCCGGTGCGCCGCCACAATCCCCGCGTCCCTCTCTCTGGTGCTGTCACGGCGTACGATTCCGGATGCTACGCCGCCCATCCGCCCTAACTCCCTCTGCCGCTCTATGAATGATGTATCGTCTTCGTAACGCCATTTCAGGCGGTACTTCTCAACGCTCTTTGCAATCGATGACTCCTCCGCGGGCGGCAACGGGCGATCCGGGAACATTTCGCTGTTCATGCGCTCGGCCACCGGCTGCAATGGTTCGTCCGAATGTTTGTTCCTGCCCGCGTATCTACAGAGATCATAAAAAAGAGCGTCGTTGCGGCCAATAATCTGCATCTTCGCCTTCGGCACCGGCCTCTTTTTAAGGTCGCCGGTGATCGGGCTGGCCAGCTCATCGAGCGTGTAGAGTTTCAGCGCACCGGGGAGGGTTCGGGCGGCGGGGTGAAACGGGTTGCGCCCCATGCCGTTGAACGCGGGATCAGCCCGGAAGGCGATTCCGTATTTGTTGCTTATGTATTTCAGATACTGCTTCGGGTGCGGTCTGGCGTGATCGTATTTGTGAACCGGAGTCCGGAGCAGCCACGTCAAGTGCGCTCCCCGGTTTGTCTCCACATGCCAGTTTGGCGGCGGGAAGTCGGAGATCGCCGCCGCGATATGGTTGTGATCGTCAATATCCAGGGTGAAGCCCGCCCACGCGCTGCCCGCGTCCATCAAATCAATGTAGCGTTGGCGCATTGCGGTTTTGTAAGGCTTCCGCCCAGACCAGATTTTGCCCTTCGATCCACCGCCGCATCGTGGAAATCTGTGAGTGTCAGCCGGTTGAAGCACTGTGTCCCGCCTTCGGGCAGGGAAACAGTATTGACATTTTCTTTGCTATGTCTGACATTGTGCCTGCGTATTGTGAACCCTTGCCACTATGGGCAGCCACGCCCGGCAAGGGTTTTCTTCTTTCTGCTTCAATATCTTGCGCTTTTCCGGGCAGGCTTGTCAATCCCGCCCCATATTTGGACTCCCACTGGTGCGCCGCCTGCGTGTCGCAGCAGACCGAATCGGGATTGCCGATGAAGTGCCAGCCGGTCATTTCCGCCCCCGCAAGAGCTTGCAGCGGCGGGAACGCACCGCAACGGGTGACCGCCCTAACTTTTCAGCGAGTTTCTGCATATCGCTTTTGCCCGCGCCGTTTCTGCGGGCTGATAGAGGCATCGGCTGGCACTTCATCAGCAAGGCATCTTCATGCGGCTGCCATTGCGTGAATGCCGTGCCGGTATGGGTGCGGCGATAATAACGCCCTCGTGACGAAATGCATAAATGCGGCCGGTTATTCATTCTCAATCAGCCCGGCGATTTCTAAGGCTTGCTGCACAGACACGCCTTCGACCGCCGCCAGTTTGCTTGCCACCGAAGCCCGGCTAACCATGTCCATGGCATAGCCATCGAATCGCAGCTTGACCGCGGATCCGAGTTTCGCGGTCAATTCATGCTCGAGCATCCGCGCCAGTGGCAGGACTGTTGACATGTGCCAACGCCGCAGTCCCTCCCTCTGGCTGGTGCCATCGGCATTGCCCGCGAAAAGCGAAGGCGGAATCCCACAGGCGGCAAGGACACGCTCGAAAGACTGGCGGGCGATTTCAACCTGTGCCGTGCTG
>JAPOVV010000074.1 GCA_026707945.1 Gammaproteobacteria bacterium
GAAGACCCAGGACCTATCGTAGATACTCACGGGACTATCGTAGGAGAGCACATCGGACTCCCCTACTACACGCTCGGGCAACGACAAGGACTGAGAGTCGGCGGTATGCGCCACGCCGAGGAAGCCCCCTGGTACGTTCAGAGTAAACGTCTGAAGACGAATGAACTCGTCGTGACACAAAATCAATCAGAGCTAGAGGCTACCGTCTTGCTCGCTGATGAAACGAATTGGTTCGTCGCGAATCCATCAGCAATCGAGCGATGTGACGCGATGGTTCGATATCGTTCAACGCCGAAGCCTTGTACGATCGAAATCCACGACGCCGACGTAAAAGTTCGATTCGATGAACCTCAACGCGCGATTACGCCCGGTCAATATGTCGCGTTTTACGAAGGAAGTCAATGCCTGGGTGGTGCCAAAATTAAGTTAGTAGAGACGAAATGACGAAGAACCATCCAAAAATTCCGGCGGACCTCGTTGCAGATTCCTCGATCAACGAGCTGCTTGCCCTCTCGCCGCTCGATGGACGGTACCGACGACATGTCGTTAACCTCTCAACGATCTGTAGCGAGTTCGGGTTGATCCGACGCCGTGTATCTGTCGAAATCGAATGGTTGAAATTTCTCGCCGCAGATCTCAGATTGGTCGGCGATACCCGTCTAGATTCGCAGCAAGTAAGCGCACTACATGCCGTTCAGACCGAATTCACCATATCTGATGCCGAGCGAGTTCGGGCGATTGAGCAGGAAACGAATCACGATGTCAAGGCAGTCGAGTACTTCGTCAAAGAGAAACTTGAAGCGATTGGTCTACACGCGCTGAAGGAGTACGTGCACTTTGCGTGTACGTCTGAGGACATCAACAATCTCGCCTACGCGATGATGCTTAGAGATGTACGTCGCGATGTTCTACTGCCATTAATGGTTGAAGTCACGCGTGAAATCCTCTCTCTCGCGTCCTCAAACCTCGAGACCCCGATGTTGTCACGTACGCACGGTCAAACAGCATCGCCTACGACCTTAGGGAAGGAGCTCGTGAACGTTGTGGCTCGTCTTACGCAATGGGCGGAGCGCTTCAATGATGTAGCGATACAAGCCAAGATCAATGGCGCAGTAGGTAATTTCAACGCGCACGTCGCCGCCGCGCCCGAAATTGACTGGCCTACAGCGTCGGCTACGTTTGTTGGGACGTTAGGGTTCACTCCAAATCCGTACACGACACAAATCGAACCACACGACTGGATCGCGGAATACCTGAATGCGCTCGCGGGTTTCAACCAGGTGATACTGGATTTTGATAGAGACATATGGGCTTACATCGCACTCGGCTACTTCAAGCAGAAGCAAGTCGAAGGCGAAGTAGGTAGTTCAACGATGCCTCACAAGGTCAATCCGATTGATTTCGAAAACTCAGAAGGAAACGTCGGTATAGGAAACGCGCTCGCGAAACACCTCGCCGATAAGTTGCTTATTTCGCGCTGGCAGCGAGACCTGACTGATTCAACGGCGTTACGAAATGTAGGTTCGGTATTTGGACATACCGTGATCGCACTTCGAAGCACAAGTCGAGGGTTGAAGAAACTCGAAGTGAATCAAGCGCTGCTTGGGAAGGATCTGGACGCAGCGTGGGAAGTATTGAGTGAAGCAGTGCAAACTGTTATGCGTCGACACGGTCTTTCCGATCCATATGAAACGGTAAAGGAGATCACACGCGGTAAGCAACTGACTGAACCACTCTACGCCGAAATGCTGGGAAAACTACCTCTAGATGAGAAATTGCTTTCGCAATTGCGAGCGATGCATCCATCGACGTACATCGGTTTAGCAAAGGAGCTCGCAGACAAAGGCGTACATGAGCTCTCGGCCCGGCTTAAGAATCTATGACACCCGTTGTCCGTCGCGTCACGTGGGCAGACGCGTGCGAAGTACTTAAAGAAATTCGCTTCAAGGTCTTCGTAGAAGAGCAAGCGGTACCGATCGAAGAAGAACTGGATGGGATGGATGAGGTTTCCACCCATTTCATAGCGTCACTAGACGGAAATCCCGTCGGCGTCGCCAGACTGATGCCATCGGGGCAGATCGGCCGTATGGCGGTGCTCATTCCCTACAGAAGAAATGGTATCGGCGCTTTGCTGCTGTGCGCTGCGGTAAACGAAGCGCTCGAAAACGGTCACGTGGAACCATTTCTTCATGCCCAGACTCATGCACTCAGCTTCTATGAAGAAAATGGCTTTTCAGCGTTTGGCGAACTTTTTCTCGACGCAGGGATAGAGCATCGCGCAATGCGGTATGTTGGGAGCAAAAAATAAAACATTCCATTAAAGAAAGTAATTCATGCTATCTATTCTCTTTTTTACTCAAATCTGATTCCTAGAATTCGCGCCTTTCTATATAGCGCAACCGATAAACTCATGGCTCTTCACTACCAACCTCGCAAATCACGTTCTGAACAGATCGCCGAATTAGAGGAAGAATGGCGCACAAATCCTCGCTGGAGCGACGTTAAGCGCGGTTACTCCGCAGAAGACGTCGTGCAATTACGAGGCACCATTCCCCATCGGAGCATGTTGGCCGCACACGGCGCCGACAAGCTCTGGGACCTACTGCAATCGGAAGACTTCGTGAACTGTCTGGGCGCACTAACTGGTGGTCAAGCGGTCCAGCAAGTCAAGGCGGGCATCAAGGCTATCTATCTGTCAGGCTGGCAAGTTGCCGCAGACGCAAACACCTCAGAGACGATGTACCCCGACCAGTCGTTGTACGCTGTTAACTCTGTTCCAACCGTCGTCAATCGCATCAATAACGCCTTTCGACGTGCCGACGAGATTCAGTGGTCGAAAGGGATCGACGATGGTATTGACTACTACGCACCCATCGTCGCGGACGCCGAAGCTGGGTTCGGCGGCATTCTCAACGCATTCGAGCTCATGAAGGCAATGATCAACGCTGGGGCCGCAGGCGTCCACTTCGAAGATCAGCTTGCAAGCGTGAAGAAATGCGGTCATATGGGCGGGAAGGTGCTCGTACCGACCGTAGAGGCCGTTCAAAAGCTGATCGCTGCCCGTCTCGCCGCAGACGTATGCGATGTTCCGACATTGCTGATGGCGAGGACTGACGCGAACGCCGCAGAAATGCTGACGACTGACATCGATGAACATGACAAGCCTTTCATTACGGGTGAACGGACGCCGGAAGGGTTTTATCGAACGCGTGCAGGGTTGCCGCAAGCGATTGCTCGGGGGAAGGCTTACGCGCCCTACGCTGACCTGATTTGGTGCGAAACAGCGGTACCGGACCTCGATGAAGCAAAAGCATTTGCCGACGCGATCCACAACGACTACCCTGACCAGATGCTCGCGTACAACTGTTCACCGAGCTTCAATTGGCGAAAGAACCTAGACGACGCGACTATCGCGAAGTTTCAACGCGAACTCGCTGCCATGGGTTATCGCTTCCAATTCATCACGCTAGCCGGTATCCACAGCATGTGGTACAACATGTTCGACTTGGCGCAGAAATACGTTAAGAACCAAATGACGGCGTACGTCGAACTCCAAGAACAAGAGTTCGCAGCAGAGTCCCGCGGTTACTCATTCGTCAGTCACCAACAGGAAGTAGGCACGGGTTACTTCGATGAAGTTGCCAACGTGATCCAAGGTGGCGAATCTTCGGTCACCGCCCTGACGGGTTCGACGGAAGAAGAGCAGTTCACACAAGAAGACGACGCGAGCGGTACGCCTGAGTCCCACATCGAGGAACTCATTCGCGGCGCGGTTAAAAGCTAAACGGTCCGTTCTTTAAATTCACCGAGCGCTACGATGTGGCGTTCGGTGTTTTTTTCGACGGAATCTATAAGAAGCTATTTTCGCCAGAGGCGATATACACCCGTAAATGTCGGGAAACAAACGGGATTTCGTCGGGATAACTTACGAGCAAATCTGGATAAGCTGCGAATAACTTACAGTTCTGGTCGTCGTTAAGCGGTGTCTTGCTTCTCGTCGATAAAACTATTGATTAGCCAGCGAGAAATCGCGGTCGCTCCTGGAACATTCGGCAATTCGTCGTAGCGAAACCATCGCGCTTCAGCAATTTCCTCGTCATGAAATGTAAGGTCGCCTGAATCGTAGTCACAGTGGAACCCCAACATCAGCGAGTTTGGAAAAGGCCACGACTGGCTACCCAGGTAACGTAGATTCTTGACTTTGAGACCGACTTCCTCTCTGATCTCGCGATGCACCGTCTGCTCGATCGATTCACCCGGTTCGACAAATCCCGCGAGCGTGCTGAACATACCTTGAGGCCAGTTGTAGTTACGCGCTAGAAGCATCTCATCGCCTTTACGAACCAGCACGATGATGCTAGGACTCAACCGAGGATAAGCGACCAATCCACACGAAGGGCAATATCGTGCGCGATCCGACCGGTGATCTTCCATAGGATCACCGCACCGGCCACAGTACTGATTCGTCCGTACCATCTCAACGATCTGCTTAGCGCGACCAGCCAGATAGAACATTCCGGGTTCAACTCGACCCAACCAGCCTCGAAGGTCCGATACTGCATATCCCGGAGGTACTTCGCCTTTAATATCGAGCGCAAAGCATGGGTTGTCTCGCCAAGCGCCCAAGTAATTCTTGCTACGCGTCTCGACATCAAGCCAACGAAATTCATCGGCTTCGATGGGACGAGGAATGCCGCCTTCGCTTATCGACAACAACTGATCACCCATCAAACAAAAATAGAGCGCGTTCTCTGCGCTTTGATTTTCATGGTTCACCGGATGGGACAAGAAATCGTCAGGGTCGAAAGGCCACATATGACTTACGGTCTGATTGGAGGGCGTGATTTTAGGAGGCGCGACAGAGCGCGTTAGTTTGCCAATCTATCGACATGCGCATAGGCAAAATTAGCGACTTTATCGGCGCGTAATCGCACGACCGGTCTACTTAGTTTTTAAGGAATAGTGTGAGCTCTCGATCCGCACCCACCATCCACGCCAAATCACTACCCGAAGCGTTTTGGCAAGGCTTTCTAGGTTCCTCACCCGATTGGTACAAGTACACGATCATCGCGTTCTTGGTCATCAACCCAATCCTGCTTTTTATTCCAGGCATAGGCGTCACGGTTGTTGGGTGGATTCTTGTTCTAGAGTTCATTTTTACGCTCGCTATGGCACTCACATGCTATCCCTTGCTCCCAGGTGGCCTGCTTGCACTCGAGGCGGTTGTCATCGGCTTGACAACCCCAGAAGCCATCTACGGAGAGTTGCAACAGAACCTGAAGGTGATTCTGCTCCTGGTATTCATGGTGGCGGGCATCTATTTCATGAAGGACTTGCTGTTGTTCATCTTCAGCAAGCTACTCATCCACGTACGTTCCAAAGTCTTGTTGTCGTTGCTACTTTCGTTCGTCGCAGCTTTTCTGTCGGCGTTCTTGGACGCACTTACCGTCATGGCGGTCATCATCGCTGTATCGCTCGGGTTTTACGCGGTATACAACTCTGTCGCTGCAGGATTGGAAGAGGTACCGGAAGACGTTCACGACATCCCGGAGCTGAGCGAAGAACATCAAACGGACCTCGAAGAGTTTCGCGCATTCCTCCGAAATCTCGTCATGCATGGTGCTGTGGGTACCGCCCTTGGCGGCGTAACAACCCAGGTTGGCGAACCACAGAATCTACTGATCGCGGATCGCCTCGGTTGGGAGTTCATGGAATTTGTCTTCCAAATGGCACCCGTGACATTCCCGGTGTTAATCGTCGGTCTGGCGACATGCGTCTTACTGGAAATCACGCGCATCTTTGGATACGGCGCGAGGATTCCTCATTCTGTTCACAGAATTCTGCTCGAAGCCCACTCTGAGGAAATGAGGCAGCTGACGCACGGCGATCGCAGCGCACTAATCGTACAAGGGATCGCCGCTTTAACGCTCATCTTCGCGCTCGCATTTCACGTAGCGGAAGTTGGTTTGATCGGCTTACTGGTCATTGTGCTTCAGACTGCGTTCAACGGCGAAACCGAAGAGCACAACATCGGCAAAGCGTTTCAGGAAGCGTTGCCATTCACGGCATTGCTCGTCGTGTTTTTTGCAATCGTCGCCGTGATCCATGGTGCTCACCTCTTTACACCTATCTCCGATTGGGTTTTGAGTCTACCAGTGGATTCGCAGCCTGGGTTTTATTACATTGCGAACGGCTTGCTTTCGGCGATTAGCGACAACGTATTCGTGGCAACAGTCTACATTCAAGACGTCGCGGACGCGTACGCAAATGGGGAAATAACGCGTCAGCAATTCGATGCATTAGGTATCGCGATAAATACTGGCACGAATATTCCTAGTATCCTGACGCCCAACGGACAAGCGGCTTTTCTCTTCCTACTGACTTCGTCCCTTGCCCCGTTGATCCGCCTGTCATACGGGCGGATGGTCTACATGGCGATTCCGTACTTTGTGACGATGGGAACCGTTGGTTGGATCTGTGTGAACTGGTTCCTGATGTAGATTACGTCTCGGCAGCTAGCTTCCGCATGTATTCTTCGTGCGCAGCTAGTTCAGCATCCGTCGCATGGATAACGAGTGGATTTTGTCGTTGGATCTTCAAAAATCGAGGCTCTTCGTAGACTTCTTCCGATTCCTCAAGCTCTCCTAGGAGACTATTCTTCGACTCAAGCATGCGAAGATAGACTTCAGCCAGTAGCTGTGAGTCCAAAAGAGCGCCGTGTTTATCTCGATCTGTACGGTCAACGGCGTATTTACTGCACAGCGCATCCAGACTAACCTGCCCGCTCTTGTGGATCTGTTTAGCAAGCGTCATAGTATCTGTGATTCGGCAAAGATCCGCCATTCGCTCGGCTCGATTTGCGTGCTGAAACTCTGCGTCAATAAACCGCACGTCAAAAGTGGCGTTATGCATGAACACCTCGCGACCGCGAATAAAGTCGATGAAACGATCCGCGACATCGCGGAACCGCGGTTCATTAGCGAGCATCTCAATTGTGATCCCATGAACTTCTGAGGCTTCCGGATCAATTTCTCGCTCTGGATTGAGTAATTGATGAAATTCCTCATTCGTGTGCATGCCGTCTCGAACCACAGTCGCTCCGAGTTCAATGATTCGATGCCCAGCTGACACGTCGATTCCGGTCGTTTCGGTATCAAGAAAAACTTGAATCAACTGAAAATCCTCACTGTCAAGGTCGGGACAACTCTTGCGCATCGCGCGCGGCTAAGGCTGCAGCATGCACAAGAGAAGCTGGGGAGTTTTCATCTGAACGACGTTCAAGTTGCCAATCGATATTTGCGCGCCCGAGCAAGCCATGTATCTGCATCCACAGATCCTTATTAGCGATGGGCTTGTCATTGGATTTACGCCAACCGCGTCGTCGCCATCCTTCCAACCACTGTGTGACGCCCTTGAACAGATATTCGGCATCTGTCGTCACACTCACGGCTTCTTTTTCAGGTATCGAACGCATCAACTCGATCACGCCTGTGAGCAGGCAGCGATTCACACTCATTCGGTCTTGAACGCGTTGAGAGATGTCTACCTTTCCTTCTCTTTCTCGCACGATCGCCCATGCACTATGACTCTCGCCGATATTCGCGGCAGAAATGTAGAAGTTCACGTTAGGTGGCGGCGTAGCTGCTGTCGTTATCGTCCTTTCTTCGGTGATAGTTGAAGCAGCGTGGGTTTTACTGGCAGACATCGCAGCATCTCGGGCTGCTTGATCGACTAGCTCGTTGAAGGTATGTCCGGCATGCGCCTTGACCCAACGCCAATCAACCTGTAAACGCGTGTTCTGTGCATGCAGTTCAAGCCACAGATCCTTGTTAAGGACGGGTTGACCTTTTCGTCGTGTCCACCCATTAGCTATCCAGGCGTCCATCCATTCGGTAATACCACGGCGAAGGTACTCGGAGTCGGTGAATAGTTCGACCTTCTCTCCGTCTGTACACGTCTTCAACGCTTCAATCGCTGCCGTTAGCTCCATGCGATTGTTGGTTGAATGCGCTTCGCTGCCTTTTACGAGCTCGTTGGCTTCGCCGTCGACGACCGGCAGGTAAGCCCAGCCACCAGGTCCGGGATTTGTAGGTGCACAGGAACCGTCCGTGTAAAGAACGACCTTGGACTTTGTTACGGTCTGACTACTCGATCTCAATGAGTTCAGTCTTAATCGAAGCCTCAGATCTCAAGCTAGCAACGAATGCCGAGGTCGCGAGCACTTTAGCTTCGTTTTGTGAGGATTCCATCAACGTGTTTTGTTCTGTTGTGTCAAGCAACGCGTAATCGGCCAAATCTTGGCGGGAAGCGGTAACGATGTACTTTGTCGGTGTGAACTCGGATTCCGCAGAAACGATGACACGCTCACCATCAACTGGAAGTGGTTTCGCGAACGCTGCTTCCAAAACGGCCGGATCGACCGTGAAATCGTCTCGCTTCTGACGCTCATAGACGACCCAATCTGATCCCGCAGCAAGCGACGCTGCGTCGTAGTTGCGATCATCCAATAGTTGTGTCATCACACTGTCGAGTTTCGTGTCTCGAGCCGCTATTGCGGCTTCTTCGGCCAGCTTCTCACGAATCTCATCGGATACAGTCTCGAATGGGCGCAATGTCGGTTCGGTGCGACCGGACAATCGACCCACGATGATTGAGGTATCGCCAATTTCCACGACGCGACTGTTGAAGCCATTGTCGATCACGTCGCTCTCCATAAACGCATTGCGCACACTTTGTGTTGCAAATACGCCGTCGTTACTGAACCGATCGACCGCTAAGATTTCATTAATCTCGACGCCAAATTCGTCCACAATCGGTTGTAGTGAGTCCGATTGTTCGAACGCTAATCGATCGACTTCGGTAAGCGCTTCCTTAAGCGAATCCGTCGCTAGTGCTAAACGGTGTTCTTCCACGAGCGCTTCGCGCCGCTGCTCAAGCGATGGGAGATCAAGCTCCTCGACTTCAAGCAGTTCGATTAAGTGATAGCCGAACGACGTCTTGACTGGTGGTGAGATTTCATTGAGTTCGAGCGACCACAGTGAGTCGGAAAACTCCCTAACCCATTGCTCGCGCTCGGAGAACCCGAGATCGCCTCCGTCCCGCTTTGAGCCTTCATCTTCGGAAAGTTCTTTCGCTAGTTCCCCCAGTGATTCACCTGCATCGATACGTCCTCGAATTTCAGATATCAGAGTTAGTGCTTCTTCGTCGGAACGGTTGTCATCAATCTTGATGAGAAGATGTCGACCCCGCCGTTTGGCGTTCGACTCGCGAGCAGCAACGTCCGCATCGTACAAGTCCTGAATTTCTTCTTCCGACAGCTCCGTATCGGAAACGAATAGGTGCCGCTTCAATTCCACATACTCAAAGTCGAACGTACCTTCAGACATGTACAAATCTGTATTTAGCTCATAGTAAGACGCGACGTCTTCGCCCGTAACGCTGTCTGACTCCTTGAACTGATCAAGGTCGAATTCAAGAACCGAGATGTCACGAACTTGCTTGTCAAATTTCGCGCTTAGACGCGTTTCCGATGCTGTACTGAATGCAGTATCTTCGATCACACGTAGTAGCTGGGATCGAACGCTCGCGTCTTCCTGCAACCCTCGAAGCGTCTGTACAGAGAGACCGCCTCGTTCAAGTGTTTCTCGCAGTAGCTCTTCATCGAACGCGCCACTTTCAGTTTGGAACTGTGGGTCGTTGCGTAGCACCCGTTCAAACGCCAAATCTGACAGCGTTAGGTCAAGATCACGACTTGCCTGCATGAAGAGTTCCATATCGATCAGTTGTCGAAGCGCGAATTCTTCGTTGACGAATTCATCGAGCTGAGCCTCTGAAATAGAGTCGCCGTAAGTACTTCGAAACCGTTGCTTTGAATTCTCGATTTGACCCGCTAAACGACGTTCGGTAATGTCTTCGCCGTTGACCGTAGCGACCGCAGGTTCGTTTACGGCAAAGAGATTGAACGCACCGAAACCGAAGATCGTCAACACGACAATGATCACACCCGCGACGAATTTAGCGATCCACCCCTGGGATGCGTTGCGCATTCTGACCAACATGATGAATAAAGCGCCTATAGATTAGGTTTAAAGAGAAGTCGCGGACACCCGACAAGCGAGTCCGCGACTTTGTTTTTTGTGTGGCTGGTGTGACTCACGCGACCGCGTGGTCCCAATACCACCCAAACGGTTAGCTGTTTAGTCGTTGCTTTAGTCGACTACCTGCTTTAAAAGCAGCGTTCGACGATGCGGCGACTTGAATCGGTTCTCCTGTTTGCGGGTTACGTGCAGTCCTTGCTGCGCGGTGGCGAACTTCGAAGGTTCCAAACCCTATCAGCATCACCGGATCCCCACTACACAGCGATTCAGCGATTGACTCAAGAATCGCGTCAAGTGATTTTGCGACATCGCCTTGCGTTAGCGAGTCATCCTTTGCAGCAGCCGCGCGGATCAAATCAGCTTTGTTCACTTACATATCTCCATGAACGTATGTGAGAAAAGAGCACCCGCGGGCGCACATCGTGTCAGCGACAATCATGCCGCATCTCCGTGTTGCAACGCAACTACTCCGTAAATACTCGAACTTCCGATGTTCGAGCGATCAGATCGCATTGGATCTAACTCTGTTCCTAACAACTTCCTATCGCCGAGACTCGATCTAAACCGTATCTCCGCCGCTTACTTTCTTTTCCAGCGGCTTGTACTTCAGCATCGGCTTATGCGCCTCGCAATCACGAACCATCTTGGCATCGACTACAACGCCAACAACGTCAGATTTCGATGGTATCTCATACATGACATCGAGAAGCACTTCTTCAAGGATTGAACGCAAGCCGCGAGCACCAGTCTTTCGTTCAACAGCGCGCTCCGCGATAGCCTCCAGAGCATCTTCATTGAATACCAGGTCAACGTCTTCCATGCCAAGAATCGCCTGATATTGCTTAATCAGCGAGTTCTTTGGTTCAGTAAGAATCTTGACGAGCGCGTCTGTGTCAAGTTCCTGAAGTGTTGTGACGACGGGCAGACGCCCGACCAATTCAGGGATTAGCCCGTATTTGATGAGGTCCTCAGGTTCAACCGTTCGCAAGATCTCTCCGATCTGCTCGGCGTCCTCTTCACCTTGTACCGTCGCGTTAAACCCAATTCCACTCTTCGATGTACGGTTTTGGATAACTTTCTCTAAACCCGAGAACGCGCCACCAACGATGAACAAGATATCCGACGTGTTAACTTGAATAAACTCTTGTTGTGGGTGCTTGCGCCCGCCTTGAGGCGGAATCGCGGCGGTCGTGCCTTCAATTAGTTTCAGTAAGGCTTGCTGCACGCCCTCACCCGACACGTCACGTGTAATCGACGGATGATCGGTCTTGCGTGAAATCTTGTCAATTTCGTCGATGTAGACGATCCCACGTTCGGCCTTCTTGACATCGTAATCGCACGTCTGAAGAAGCTTCTGAATGATGTTCTCAACATCTTCGCCGACGTACCCTGCTTCAGTCAAGGTTGTCGCGTCCGCAATAACGAACGGTACCTTGAGCATACGCGCAAGAGTTTCAGCGAGAAGGGTCTTGCCGGAGCCCGTCGGACCTATAAGCAGGATGTTGGATTTTGCGAGCTCGACATCCGACTGCTTGGCACCGTTGCGAAGTCGCTTATAGTGGTTGTACACCGCCACTGACAGTATGCGCTTGGCGTAGTCCTGTCCGATCACATAGCCATCAAGGAACTCGTTGATTTTCTTCGGCACCGGCAGATCGTCGGCCTCAGGTCGCTCTTGCTCTACTGGCTTCTTGGGTTGCTTGATAATGCCAGCACAAATCGCAACACACTCATCACATATGTAAACGTCATCCTGACCTGCGATGAGCTTGTCGACTTCTTGACCGTTCTTAAAACAGAAGGAACATTCAGCGACGTCGTCTGAGCCGCCTTCTCGATCACTCATGTTATTGCTTCCATACAGTTTTGTTGAGCACTTACTTGTGCTTCTTTACGATGCCAGAACAGATTGAGACGCAATCATTGCAAATGCTCTTGTGCATTTCGCTAGAGAAGAACATTTCGTTTTTTCGATACTTCCGAAAACAAAATGAACATTCGACGCGTTCATCGGAGTACACTGCGACGCATTCATCACAAATATACACGTCGTCGTGGCCTGCGATGAGTAGGTCGACTTCTCGTTTGTCCTTCTTACAGAATGAGCACTGGACCAATACACCGGAACTGCTTTCTAGGTCATTCATGTCGCTGATTTTCTTCGGTTCGCTCGTGCACGTTCGTGTGCTCCGTAGTCAAAGAATAGCACGTTAATGACTGTAAACGCTATTCGTAATGTTGCACGCCTTGCTAGACAGTCCGACGGAACGTTCCGGTTTGTTTCGATTTTCACCTATATTCGTCATTCATTGACCGCTTTTGGCAGCTTGATACGTGGCTCTTGAACCTTATCGATCAAGCCGTATTCAGCCGCTTCGCCGGGGGTCATCCAATAGTCTCGATCCGTGTCTTTTGCGATTTGTTCGACCGATTTTCCGGTATGCGTTGCCAACAATTCATTGAGCTGCTGCCGGATCGCCAAGATCTCGCGTGCAGCGATCTCGATGTCTGCAGCCACGCCTCTTGAACCGCCCGATGGTTGATGAAGCATGATTCTCGAATTCGGCAATGCAAAACGCTTGTTCTCAGCGCCTGACGCGAGTAGAAATGCACCCATGCTTGCTGCTTGACCGATGCACGTTGTCTCAACATCGCACCTTACGAACTGCATGGTGTCATAAATCGACAGTCCCGCCGTCACAGAGCCACCTGGTGAATTGATATACAGGTGTGTGTCCTTATCGGGGTTTTCAGACTCGCACCATAACAGTTGTGCAACGACCACACTAGCGACCGCATCATCGATCGCCCCATTGATGAAAATGATGCGTTCTTTTAAGAGACGTGAGAATAGATCGTAGGAGCGTTCGCCCCTAGCCGTCTGTTCTAACACCATAGGCACAAGCGCCATATGCAAGTTACTCCTGTAGTTACGTGTTCTTCTTGAACAGTTTTTTGAAAATTCCTGGTTTACTGTCTTCTTCGGCACCACGTTCCCCTACGTCGAGGTTCGCTTGGTCAGCTGCCATCGATTCGTCGCTGATCCCGCTCGTCGAGTGTGCATCCGCATCAGTTGCTTTATCTTCATTGGACTCTGGTGCGCTAGCGATATATCCCTCTGGATCTGGAAGACTTGGCGCTACCGTGAAGATATCCAAAGCCTCTTCCGCGTCCTCTCCGGCCGTTTGCGAGAAAAACGAATCGAATTCAACATCCTCGTCTTCGATCGTCGCTTCGTCTAGCAAGACCTTTGTTGCCTGTTCCAATAGGCTCTGCGTGACCAAATCTTGATAGTGTTGTTCGCCGTAGACGAAATCAAGATACTCTTGCGCTCGAGACTGGTCTTCGACCAAACTGACACTGTCAGCCTTAGCTTGAATCTGCGAAGCAACCCATTCTTGATCCGCTTCTATATCGCGTTGTTCGATCAAGGCCTGTTGGGTTAATGTGAACGCAACACGCTGAATCGCACGATTTACCTCGCTCGTCCAGAAAACCCTTAGGCTCTCTGGCAGTAATCCTTCTTCCCCATTGCCAGAAGATGATGTATCGTCATCGTGGTCATCATCATGTTCGTGATCATGATCGTCCGCGTGAGGTTGCGCCATTAGTAGGTTTTGATCCAGTACCTCGCCATCGACAATCGGATCAAAAAGCCGAAACGCCATGAAGGTAGATTGGAGGTTTTGCTCACCAACCTGCGTACCTTCTAGAAACCGTTGCCGGAGCACCTCCCGCGGAATAGAGGCAATGTGCTGTTTCGCAAGCGCCCACATCGCACGATTCTGGAGCACTTGCTCGCTCGTTCGTTCAATGGCTTGCTCGATTGAATCACGGGCTACTGGTATCAAATCGTCGATACTCTCGACTTTCGTGTCTGGCGATGAATCTACAAGATGCCGAAATTCGGGCCGCGCAAAAAGAGCCTCGCCGATATGTGGCAGATCGCCAGTGTCAATTCGAACAACAGACAAGGACGAGTCGTTCGGCGCCGCTTCCTCGTTTATACCAAGCTCGTTGCTCAGTTCTTCATTTGAAACATCAAGATGGTCACCTACCTTTAAGCCTACAAGCTTTTCATGAAGTGATTCCGAGACATCGTCCTTAGGCGAGCGAAGTACGATTGGAAAACGTTCGGTCCTAGGATCGGCGGCGTCACGGTCTTCAGCATCCGTTTCGTCGGTGCGCGCAGCATTCAGTTGAAACTCAATCCAGACCCTGTCTCCGCTCTTAGATTCGATCTCGTCGCCATCCAGTTCGTACCACTCGATACAGCGCTCACGCGCAGTGTTAATCTGCTTTCTTACGTCTTCGTCGCTCAGATTCACATTCGGACGCTTGATAGTAATTTCTGATAAATCGCCGATCTCGATCTGGGGCATCGTTTCAACGCGTACCTTGTAGGTGTACGGCGAATCAACTGGCGCCGCGAGATATGGTCTTCCAATCCAACCCGCCTGCAACCCCTCCTCAGAAAGAATCTCAGTGCAATTCTCATTCACGATCTTTTCGAGTACATCGTTTTCGATCGCGGAACCGTACCGTTGGGAAATAACTTTTCGGGGCGTTTTACCTTTGCGAAATCCCTTAAGATGTGCGCTCGACGCCACTTCGTTCGTTAGTTCGTGTATACGCCCATCCAACGCTTCCTGACTAATAGGAACGGTGTATTCCCGAGTGAATTCACCGATTTGTTCGTACTCGTACGTCATATTGAAATCTAATTTGAAATAGTGGGGTGGATGAAGGGATTTGAACCCTCGACATCCGGAACCACAATCCGGGGCTCTACCACTGAGCTACATCCACCACGCAATTCGATTTTACGAACGTTTTTCAAAGTGGCACGCCTGGAAGGATTCGAACCTTCAACCGTTGGCTTAGAAGGCCAATGCTCTATCCATTGAGCTACAGGCGCAGACTGGACCGCTGTCACGCGCCGCTAAAGTCACCTCTAGTACGCGCTCGACACCCGATTGAAACCAAGAATTCGGACAGCTGGCAACTTCTCACCCCTAGGGCGTAATTGCATCTGCGAGCATGCGATTACACCACGTTCTTTCACTGGTCGGGGTAGAGAGATTTGAACTCCCGACAACCTGCTCCCAAAGCAGGTGCGCTACCAGACTGCGCTATACCCCGGTGCGAAAATTATCCAAATCTGACGCGATGATGCTCGGTTATCGGACAGCCACCTCCCATGGCAAGAAGAATAGCCCGATGTGGTATGCCGTATTAACCGGGTTAATCGCTGTTTTTGTCGCCTATATGCAAACCGCGAGGTAACGCTACAGCACGGAAAATACTCAAGCACATGAATATGCCGACGGTTGACCAAAAACCGGGAGTCTGGAGCGCATCCGGTAGAAAACCGAACATCGCACCGATACCCAAGAACGACCAAATGAACCAAAACGGAATGGCAAGAAACGTCGCGAGTACGAAACTGACGACCCAACCAATAATCGGTATCGCGTTGACCATCATTAGCCCCTATAGCTTCAAACTAAGAATAGCTCGGCAATCTTAGAGCTCTCATATCAGCCTGTTCGATCAAGTTTCTGAGGAATGCGAATAGGCAATCTAAAATTCCGATCTTCGCCTTTTAGGCACTGCGAAGCTACTCTTGACCGCCAAGATTCTGAATGGTGAGCGAATCGCCAAAGACATTCGCAAACAGGTCAAGGAGAAGCTTGAACAACGCCGCCAGCGCGGTCTCCGACTTCCCAATCTATCTGTCGTTCTTGTCGGCGAAGATCCTGCTTCTGAGCTCTATGTCCGCCTGAAAAAGCGCGATTGTGAAGAGGCCGGCATCGAATGCCATGTTTACCACCTACCTGCAAGCGCTCGGGAGGTCGAAGTTTGTGCGCTCGTCCGCCGTATCAACTCGGACCCTTTAGTTGACGGTATTTTGGTGCAACTACCTCTACCTTCGCATCTCAACGACTTAAACGTAATTAGCGAAATCGACCCTCGGAAGGACATTGATGGTGTGTCGCCTCACAATATGGGTCTACTATCGCTAAGACACCCCGCGCACCGCAGCTGCACACCCAAGGGGGTCATGACACTCTTAGAACACACGGGTGAGACCCTGCTAGGTACCCATAGTGTGGTAATCGGTGCATCAAATCATGTCGGACGTCCGATGGGTCTAGAGTTACTACTGGTTGGCAGCACCGTTACGACCGCGCATAAATTCACGCGCAACACGAAGGAACTCGCACGCGAAGCGGATGTTCTCGTGTCTGCGACCGGGAAAGCTGGTCTGATCGAAGCCGATTGGGTCAAACCAGGAGCGATTGTCATCGACGTTGGGATCGACCGACAACCGGATGGGTCATTACGTGGGGATGTGGACTTCGAGAGCGTGTCCGAGGTTGCGAGCTGGATCACACCAGTACCGGGAGGTGTAGGGCCCATGACCCGCGTTTCGCTTCTTCAGAACCTTCTCGACTCCGTCAATCGAGCAACTAGTTGAGTCGCGTTTTTATTTCGGACCTGCACCTCGAATCGGAACAGACGCCGAAATACCGTTCATTTCAGCGAGTCCTTCGAAATGCATGTGAGAACGGCGAAGAGGTATTTGTTCTAGGTGATCTCGTCGATGTGTGGATAGGCGACGACGACGACTCGAGCTTCGCAAGACAATTGATCAGCGACCTCCGCTCTTGCGCGGCTCAAATCTCCCTACATGTAATGCATGGAAACAGAGATTTTTTGTACCGTGAAAAGTTCGCTAATCTCACAGGCGCAGTACTGCTTACAGACCCATACGTGTTGGCACGTGACGATCTGCCGGAGCGGATTCTCCTGTCCCACGGCGATGCGTACTGTACAAGTGATAGCGCGTACATGCAAATGCGAAACCTTTTCCGATCATCTGAATGGCAGAATCAGATACTCGGTTCGACACTCGTGGAACGTCGTGAACTAGCTCGATCACTTCGTGAGCAAAGCAAGGCCTCGAACGAGTTGAAAGCCGAGAACATAACTGACGTTGTCGAGATTGAAATTGAAAAGGACCTATTGCAACATTACTGCACGACAATGATTCACGGTCACACGCACAGACCGGGAATTCATGCCTTAGGCAACGGCATGAAGCGCATGGTTTTAGGGGACTGGGATCGATGTGGATGGTTGTTACGCCAACACGCGTCGGCATTCAACCTCGAGCGCTTTGCCGTTCAATCTCACTAATAGGTCGGGATGCCACTATGGAACCTGAATTCTCTGTCAGGTTGCGTCACCAGATCAGCATCTAATCGGCAGAGACTATGCAGTCTCTGATCACAGTGATCGGAGTCTAGCTCCGACGCCTTCGCGAGATAGAACTCAAAATGGCGATCTTCCGCATCATGCAACTTCTCGTACAACGTTCGCAAATCACCATCCAGGATAGCGAGTAACGCGCCAATTCTTTCGCAAGATCTCGCCTCGATCATTGCGCACACCAACAGCTGATCGATTAAACGCGCCGGTTCGCGCTTACTGATCCATGCGTGCAACGCACCTGCGTACCGGCCCGCAGACAAATGCTGAATTCGAATATCTCGTCGCTTGATCGTTTTTAAAACGAGCTCAAGGTGCTTGAGCTCCTCGCGTGCGATACGGGAGAGGTCCAACGCGAAACGTTCATCCGACCCGCACCGATGCAAAAGCGAAACCGCAGTGGCGGCGGCTTTTTTCTCACAGTTTGCTTGATCGAGTAGAAGGGTGGAAATTTGGCTAGATGCTTCGTCAAGCCATGCCGCGGGCGTTTCACACAGCAATAGACTCTGAATCGGTGCTGAGAGCACGGCTAATTCGCGCGGATTTTGTAGAACTGCTCGAATGCTCCGCGAGAGGTCTCGTAATAGAAATCTTCAATATGCTTGAGCACGTTCAATGGGTCTTCCCATCCTTCCAGGTCTTGTGGTGGATTCAATCCCCATCCGGCGTAGGCACCCTTGCAACGACCGAGTGCTTCGTATACCCTCAGAGCCAGGTCATCGCTCTCTTTTCCGACAAACGCGTCCGTCTTCGACCGTAATTGAGCCTCATCAACTATGCCCACTATGGCCAGAATACTGTCCCGTTTGAGTTTTGCTAGCCGATTAAAAACCATTTCTCGTTGATCTGGTGCGAAATTCTGCCAATCTCGGACCTCGTTAAAAAACCGCTTACACCCCCGACATACGTAATCTCCATGCGATGTCGAGCAGATACCGACGCAAGGGGTTGAACGCGCTTTCGGTTTTAAGAAATGTTCGGAGCGCGCTGGATGATTGCGCTTGTTCCGTGGTTCTTCAGGCATTCACGCGGGCGTTCGTGGTGTGTTCATCATCTGATTCGATTTCGAAAACGTCCTCGATAGAACGTGTATAGTCGTTGCGTTCGAGCGATAACTGACTGAGATATGACTCATCGACACCTACGCAGTTGTAACGACCATCAAAAATCGAGCAATCAAATTCCTCGATGTCCTCGTTCCAGCTACGTACTACTCGCTTGAGGTCTTCCAACTTTTGATATACGAGCAACTCGACATCGAGGCTTTCTTGAACCTCTTGTTCGGTTCGACCCGTCGCGATAAATTCATCCGTACTCGGCATGTCGATGCCAAACACATTCGGATATCGCACAGGTGGCGCAGCGCTCGCTAGATAGACCTTCTTCGCACCCGCTTGACGACATTGCTCGATTACCTCACGGATCGTCGTTCCTCGAACGATCGAATCCTCAACAAGCAGCACGACTTTGTCGCGAACCTCGAGTTCAATCACATTCAATTTTTGACGAACTGACTTTTTCCGAATCGACTGACCCGGCATGATGAAAGTTCGTCCGATGTATCGATTTTTTACGAATCCTTCCCGATAGTCGACGCGTAGTCGGTGCGCCAATGGGAGGGCGGCAGTTCGACTCGTTTCCGGAATGGGTATGACCACATCAACGTCATGCTTTCCATTTTGGAATCGCTCAAGAAAGGTATCCGCCAATGCTTCACCCATACTCAGCCGCGCCTTGTAAACGGAAATCTTGTCGATTACAGAGTCTGGTCTTGCTAGATAGACATATTCAAAAATACATGGTGTGTGGGTGTGTTGTTCCGCACATTGCTGAATGTGGAGTTCTCCACTTTCCGTGATGTAGCACGCTTCACCTGGCTCGATGTCCCTTATCGGCTTAAACCCGAGAATGTCGAGCACGGCCGTTTCGCTTGCAATCATGTAGTCAGGCGTACTTTTTCTGGCACTGTTGCGCGCCCCCACGACCAAAGGCCGAATACCTCGCGGATCACGGAAACCGACGATCCCGCCGCCAATAACGAGCGCAACAGCAGCATAAGCACCAATGCACTGTTGGTGCACCGCCGCGACAGCATTGAAGACACTCGCGGGTTCACTGACCGCCTGTTCGCTGTTCTGTAACTCGTGCGCGAATACATTCAACAGGATTTCAGAATCGGATCGAGTGTTCAAGTGCCGGTTGTACTTACTTGTTATATCCTCCCGTAGCGCTTTCGAATTCGTGATGTTGCCGTTGTGAGCAATACATATACCACAAGGTGAATTCACATACATTGGTTGAGCTTCGGCGGACGTAGCCGTACCCGCGGTCGGATAGCGAACATGTCCAACGCCGAGTTTTCCGCGTGCACGCAACATGTGACGCTCTTGGAAGACTTCGCTAACTAACCCGTTCGCTTTCCGCAGCGCTAGTCTTTCCCCATCAGAGATTGCCATTCCTGCAGCGTCCTGACCCCTGTGTTGCAGGATGAGCAATGCATCGTAGAGCTCCTGATTAATCTCAGTACTGCCAACGATGCCAACTACGCCGCACACGCTTATGTCTCTCTTTTTCTAGACATGACCGGACAGAAAAGGCTTATCGCACTAACAAGTCTACAAACTTGCTCACGTCATCAATAAAAGGTTGAAGTAAGTCGAACGAAAACGAATGTATGAGCGCCGGTGAATCAGGATACCATCTCAGCATACATGCGATGATGAGCAGGATTACTAGCAAGCCGCGGACTACACCCAACAATAAGCCGATCGAACGATCAGCAGGACGCATCGCTGACTCGGCTAACGCAGAATCAATCCCTTTCCTAACGAACGCGCCAACTAACGTCATCACTATGAACACGATCACGAATCCGAGCGGCAATGCCCAAGGATTCTGATCTACCTCGGACGCACCTAAGATGAGATTGCCGACTTCCGTTCCGAATATCAAGCCACCGATGACAGCGACTAACAACACAACGGTCGCAATCGTGTCGATGACCGCGCCTTTTGTCCAGCCTCGATACGTCGAGATCAATAAGAGCACCGCGAAGCCGATATCCCAGTAATTGAAATCGCTCACGGCTTGTAACCAACGACCAGTCCATCGACTTCATAGCGATCTGCCGCGTCGTCTCGAAACGACTCTGCTGCGCCCCTCTCATTGAACGGGCCTACTGCAACACGAGTCATGATCTCCCCGTCGATCTTAGCTTGCGAAACCCAGGTTCGCTGTCCATCGTCTTGAAGTTGCCTACGTAACGCATCCGCCTTCTCTTCCTCACGAAAACTGCCAAGCTGAACAGCCCAATACCCGGAATCGTCCAAGTTTTCATCAATTGTTACGTCTCCTACGCGGGTACCGTATTCGACCAGAAAGCCATCTTCATCAACGATTTGCCGTAGTTCATCTCGTTTCGACTCGGCACTGCTTGCGTTCGGCAACGGTATTTCGGGAACCCTTTCAATATCGAGTTCGGCCATCGGTTCGATTTCGAGGGCTGGTCCCGGGGCTTCGTCGAAGAGCATGGGAATGAGAATGATCGCGAGTGCCCCCAAGAACACGCCCCCAACGATACGATCACGAGTCTTGATTTCCATTACGGAACAACGTTCTCTGTTGTCGATATATTCAACGCTCTCCGCGCACGGGCGACGACATCAAACGATCCAAGTATCACGATCGGGACGTCTTGATCTGTCGCTAGCTTTGACGCAATTCGTAATGCACTGTCGAGTTTCGATTCGACATGAACCGGACAGTGCCGTTCCTTCACTATTCGTTGAACCGCGGTTGCACTCAGTGCACGCTCTCCGTGGGAATCCGTTAGTACGATACCGATCACCTTGGCTGCGTCTCTGACGCCAGGATTCACAATACTCTCTAGCATACCTTCTACGTCTTTGTCGGAGAAACATGCGAATACGACGACGCATTTGGCGAAATTTCGCTTAGCGATAGCTCGACGAAGATACACGATTGCAGCTGGATTGTGTGCGACATCGAAGATCCAATGACGGTCGCTTACAAATCGGCGCTCGAGACGCCCTGCGAGTATCGAAAATCGCATCGTCTCCAGTTGCTTATCGTATGGCGCACGGTTCATTAATGCGGCTGCTTGCAAAGCGGAGCTAAAACTCTCGAGAGGGTAGTCAATCGACGAAGGTAAAGGCATCGTGCGCAATCCTGACCCTTCGGTGAAGAACACGGAGCGCGCGTCACTTACGCCAAATTCGGTTCCGAATCGAAACAATGGATTGCCATGCTCATTTGCGTATTCGCGGACGACCTGGTTGACCCGATTATCAGCGAATACTAATGGTTTGCTAGGTCGTGCAATGGGCACTTTCTCACGACTGATCGCTTCGATCGTATCGCCCAATATGTCACAGTGGTCTAGGTCCACGTTCGTGATAACGGCAACATCGCAATCGACAACATTTGCACAGTCTAGTCGTCCGCCTAACCCTACTTCGACGACTGCCACGTCGACCTTCCATTGATTGAATACATGAAGCGCTGCGAGCGTCGTCAGATCAAAGTAGGTTAACGCAATATCCCGCGTGGCGTCTGCAATTGCATGAATGGCATTCAAACACTGAGTAGGCTCAACCTGCACACCGTCGAGCATGATTCGTTCAAGGTAGTTATGCACATGTGGCGACGTGGTTGTCCCTACACGAATGCCCTGATGCGACAGTAGTTGTTGCAAATACCGAACTGTGCTGCCTTTTCCGTTAGTTCCTCCTACAACAACCTGTTTGGAGGCGACGCGGTGTAATCCCAACTCCTGCGCAACTTTGCGAATCGAGGAGAATGATCGGGATTGAGTCAGTTGGGCGCGCTGTCTCGCGATTTCGGTTACAAGTGCTTCGACGGTTTTTCCCGTCGGGTTTGCCGCCTGATCAGCACGCACGAATTGCACGTTTTAATGCGGAAGTGAGAGCATGTAGTTCTTTCAGAGATTCTTCGAACGCATTCTCACCACCGAGAATATCAACTAGCGCGCTTCCTACAACGACCGCGTCCGCAACCTTCGCGACCGCCGCTGCAGCTTCTGGCGTCTTAATACCGAAGCCCACTGAGACCGGTAGATCAGTCGTTTTTTTTATCGATGCGACTCTCTGCGCGACATCCGTAACGTCAAGGTGGTCGGCGCCAGTGATCCCTTTGATCGATACATAGTAAAGGAATCCCGAACCGCTCGAAGCTAGCGCCTCTATGCGCTCAATCGGCGTCGTAGGTGCGACTAACAAAATTAGGTCGATTCCCCTAGGACTCAGCGCAGCGTTCAGTTCCGCAGCTTCCTCGGGAGGTAGGTTTACTACGATCAATCCGTCGACGCCTGAATCCGCTGCGAGCTGTGCAAACGGATCGATTCCAAGTGCAAGGATGGGATTCATGTAACCCATCAAGACCACAGGAGTAACCTCGTCGTGCTGGCGGAATAGCGCCACCTGTTCGCACGTTTTTCGCAATGTCACGCGATTCAATAGTGCACGTTCAGACGATCGTTGAATCGCTGGACCATCGGCCTCCGGATCTGTAAAAGGAACACCTAGTTCCAGAACATCCGCACCCGCATCCGCTAGCTTCTTTAGCGCGGGTACCGTTGCTGACAAATTAGGATCACCAGCGGTAATGAACGTGATCAAGCCTTTTTCATCCAGTCGCTGTAGCCGATCAAACGTCGCCCCAAGTCGGCTCAAAGTGATACTCCATCGATACGCGCGACCGTCTCCAAGTCCTTGTCGCCACGACCAGAGAGATTTACAACAATCACATCTTCGACATCGCTCGATTCAGAGGTCTTCACGGCCTGCGCAAGTGCATGCGCGGACTCAAGTGCTGGCACAATGCCTTCGCACTCCGAAAGGAGCCGAAATGCGTTCAACGCCTCTTCGTCCGTAACGGTTACATACTTGACACGACCCGCGTCCTTAAGGTAGGCGTGCTCCGGTCCTACACCTGGGTAGTCCAAACCCGCTGATATTGAGTGCGTGTCAAGGATGAGACCGTCCTCGTCAGCCATAAGGTACGTATTCGCGCCATGCAGTACGCCGGGAGTCCCTCCATTGAGCGGCGCCGCGTGTCGCGACGTATGCATGCCTTCGCCACCCGCTTCAACCCCGATCATGGATACGGTGCTGTCATGCAAGAATGGATAAAACAAGCCCATCGCATTAGAACCACCTCCGACGCACGCTATCAAGATGTCGGGCAGCTGACCGATCTGTTCGAGGCACTGTTCACGGCATTCTTCCCCGATTACGGCTTGAAAATCGCGCACCATGACCGGATATGGGTGGGGTCCCGCAACGCTGCCTATGATGTAGTGCGTCGTGTCGATGTTGGTCACCCAATCACGCATCGCCTCGTTCATGGCATCTTTCAGCGTCTTGGATCCCGAGTCGACCGCCTGGACGTGAGCTCCTAGCATTTTCATGCGATATACGTTGGGTTTCTGACGCTCGATATCAGTCGAACCCATGTAGACTGTGCATTCGGCACCTAACCTTGCAGCGACGGTTGCCGTCGCGACACCGTGTTGCCCTGCCCCTGTCTCTGCAATGATTCGACGCTTGCCCATGCGCGATGCTAACAACGCTTGACCAATCGTATTGTTGATCTTATGTGCGCCAGTGTGATTTAGATCTTCGCGTTTTAGGAAGACACGGGCATTGCCAGCCTTCGCCGCGAAACGTTTCGCCTCGTAAAGCGGCGACGGTCGTCCGACGTAACGCGCAAGGTCGGTTTTGAAGTCTGCCACGAACGTAGGATCGTCTAACGCATCTTGGTAAACCTGCGTCAATTCGTCCAGCGCACTCATCAGCGTTTCGGCGACAAACCTGCCACCGTACGGACCGAAATGTCCTGCGCTGTCAGGGAGCTCGTTGTCTCCTGCCCTATGCCGATACATTCCTCACACCTTGCATGAATCGGACCATTAGTTCACGGTTTTTGGAGTGATCGTCGTTCTCGATTCCTGATGCAACATCGACGCCCCAAGGACGCAGCTGATTGACTGCATCCGCGACATTATTCGGGTTCAATCCTCCCGCAAGGATCACTTTAGCATCAGAGTCTGTAGGAAATCGCTCCCAATCGAACGTTTTACCAGAGCCACCTCCCAGTTCAGACGAAGAGTCCAAGAGGTATGCGAATGCATTAGGAAACCGGTCACGCTCACGATTGAAATCAAACGTTTCAGTCACATGCATGACTTTCACATACGGCATATCGAACGAATCGCAGAAGTTTGAGGTTTCGTCGCCGCTAAACTGTAAAAAATCTAACGCGATGCGCTCCAAGATTAGGTGGACCTCTGACTCAGTCGGATTTTTGAATACGCCAACAAATAGCATCTTCGACCCGAAGGAGGAAACAAGCTCCGCTGATTTATCGATGTCAATGTAACGCGGGCTAAGCGGTACGAAATTGAGGCCGACCAGATCGCATCCGGCATGGATAGCTGCCTGAACGTCTAAGTCACTGCGCAGGCCACAGAACTTTACTGCCGTCATGGACTGATCGGCCTGCGGTAGTAGTCGCAAGGCAACGTCACGGGTCGAAACAACTCATGAACGCGACCAAGTATCGCTGGGACACGAATGGAGCTATCAAGACTAATTTCTTGTTCATAGCCAACTGCTGCTAAATACAAACCCGACGCATGCGCGGTCGGTGGGCTCAGATTTCGGTCGCGAGATTCGAGCAGCTTCTCGACATCACTGCGATTTAGTTTGTTGTTACCTACATCATGAAGCACCGCAGCCAGATTTCGAACCATATGAAGTAGGAACGCATTAGCTGCAATATCGATTATCACAAAATGACCCGCACTAATGACATCAAGATGGTAGACATGTCGAAACGGCGTTCGAGATGTGCAGTTTGCCGCTCGTAAACAGCTGAAATCCTGTTCGCCGAGAAAAAGCTCCGCAACCTCTGACATTCTCACGACGTCAAGTGTCGCATTAGTCCAGCTCACGAAATCGCGAAGGAAAACCTGGTAGTCTGCGCGATGACCATAGACATAGATGTACCTTCGCCACAACGCCGAATATCGCGCACTGAACTTAGCGTTGACTTGCCGTACCCAATTGATTCCAATCGTCTCAGGGAGAAGCGAATTTACGCCCACTATCCATGCTCTGTCGGGACGATCTACGGACGTCTCGAAACTCACAACCTGCTGCGTCGCGTGTACACCGCGATCTGTCCGACCAGCCGCAGTAACTGAAACAGGCTCTGCCGCAATAGAACTTAGCGCCGATTCAAGTTCTTCCTGAACGGTTCGTGCTTCAGCTTGACGTTGAAATCCGCTATAGCTCGTACCGTCATATTGGACGCCGAGTGCGTAGTGATTCATTGTCGATCGGACTGTGCTGGAACAGTCGTTAGCTAAGGATGGGAAGCAACTCTTCCGCGATTTGGATGCTGTTCAATGCTGCGCCCTTTCGTACATTGTCGGATACAACCCACATGTCGAGGCCGCGAGGGTGTGATACATCTTTTCGAACGCGTCCAACAAAGACTGGGTCTGTACCGGCCGCGTGTTCAACTGCCGTCGGATAGCCGCCCGGTTGCCGATCGTCGACGAGTACTACGTTTTCAGCGCTCTTTAGCAGGTCGCGAGCGAAGTCAACACTGATGGGTTCTTTCGTTTCAATGTGAACCGCTTCGGAATGCCCATAAAACACAGGGATGCGAACGCATGTCGGATTTACCTTAATGGATTCATCCTCAAAGATCTTCTTCGTCTCAAGAACCATCTTCCATTCCTCTTTCGTGTAGCCGTTGTCCTCGAACTCGGCAATCTGAGGAATCGCGTTGAATGCGATCTGAACCGGGTGTACGGTTGCTTCTGCGCCATTGCCGTTCAATATGTTCGTCGTCTGCTCAGCTAATTCGCGGATCGCTGAAGCTCCAGCACCGGACACCGCCTGATAGGTCGCGACGTTAATGCGTTCAATCCCAACTGCATCGTAGATCGGTTTAAGCGCGACCACCATCTGAATGGTCGAACAGTTAGGGTTAGCGATGATGCCAGTCTCCAAGCCATCCTTGATTCGATGAGGATTGACTTCCGGGACGACCAATGGAATGTGAGCCTCCTGGCGAAATTGTGACGTGTTGTCTACCACGATCGAACCAGCTTCTGCGGCCCGCGGGGCGTGTATCGCGGAAACGGATCCGCCTGCCGAGAAAAAAGCCACCTGCGTGTCAGAAAAGTCGAAGTCATCCAGAACTTCAATATTTATCTTGCGATCTTTGAAGTCGAACGACTTACCCGCCGAGCGCGAACTAGCTAGCAGACTGATCTGATCAACAGGAAATTCGCGTTCCTCGAGCATTTCGCGCAGAACTTCACCAACGGCACCCGTCGCGCCGGCGATCGCTACGTTTACAGATTTCATATCTAACCCAGTTCCTGCAATACGGCTTCTGTCATCGCGTCGGTGCCTACCTGTTGGATCGATTCATCTGGTGTCGAAGGCATGATGTCACCTGTCCGATATCCCTTGGACAACACTGTATCGACCGCTCGCTCAATTTGATCCGCCAAATCGCCAGCATCAAGACCGTAGCGAAGCATCATGGCGACCGAAAGGATCGTCGCAAGCGGATTCGCAAGGTTTTTGCCTGCGATATCTGGCGCGGTTCCGTGAACTGGTTCATAGATACCCCGGTTGTCAGCGTTCAAAGACGCCGACGGGAGCATGCCGAGCGATCCAGTTAACATCGCAGCGACATCTGAAAGTATGTCACCAAACATATTCCCTGTGACGATAACGTCGAACTGCTTAGGTTCCCGTACCAACTGCATGGCTGCATTGTCGACCAACAGATGCGTCAATTCGACGTCTTGATAGTCAGCGTGAACCTCGTTGACAACATCTCGCCACAGCTGGGTGACTTCTAACACGTTTGCCTTGTCGACCGAGCAGAGCTTGTGGTTCCGTTTTCGAGCTAACTCAAATGCGGTCCGAGAAATTCTCTGGATTTCAGTCTCGTCGTAGACGTAGGTGTTCACGCCCCGTCGCACGTTGCCTTCGACGTGAACCCCTCGAGGTTCACCGAAATAGATGCCGCCCGTTAACTCACGTACGATCAATAGATCGAGATTACTCACAAATTGAGCTTGCAGTGTCGAAGCGGCAGCCAACGGTTCAAACAAAATCGCTGGACGCAAGTTCGCGTAAGCATCCAATCCTGATCGAAGTCCGAGCAGACCTTTCTCAGGTTTTTTGTCGACAGGCAGGTTATCCCATTTTGGACCACCTACCGCACCAAGGAGGACCGCATCCGCCTCTTGCGCGGCGCGCAAGGTCTCTGGGGTAAGCGGGACGCCATGTTTGTCGATGCTGATGCCGCCTGCATCGGCTTCGTCGACGTGAAGATCGAATACCCCTTCAGTGGCCTTCCGCATGACCCGCACCGCGTGCGGCATGATCTCCGCACCAATACCGTCGCCAGGAAGTACGAGGATTTGCGCTGATTTCACACATTACCCCCGCTGAATAGCCAGGGGTTCGCCTTGCGATGACGAGCTTCGAACGCCTCGATATCGGCGGTGTGTTCGAGCGTTAGACCGATTTCGTCCAAACCTTTGAGCATCCGGTTCTTCCGTACATGTTCGATCTCAAATCGATAGCCCAGATCGCTTCCCGCAGTCACCGTTTGTTCCTCTAGGTCAACCGACAACTCGATGGGTTGTTGCTGAGTTGCTCGTGCGAATAGCACCTCAACATGCTCATGCGAGAGTTGAACAGGCAACAAGCCATTGTTAAAGCTATTGTTGTAAAAGATATCGGCAAACGAAGGTGCGATTACGCAACGGAATCCGTACTGAAGCAGTGCCCAAACAGCATGTTCACGACTTGACCCGCAGGCGAAATTCTCGCGTGCGAGCAGGATCGACGCATTGACGTACCGTGGATCGTTCAATACAAAATCAGATACCGGTTGTCGTGACGATAGTGGTTTGCCAATCGTGCCTTCGTCTTCAAAACGCCATGCGTCAAAGAGATTGTCACCGAAACCGGTCCGCTTAATCGACTTCAAAAATTGCTTCGGGATGATTTGATCAGTATCAACGTTCGCCTTATCTAAAGGCGCGACGATACCGCTGTGACGCACGAACTGTAATGGGTTTACGCTCATTGCAGAAACTCCCGAACGTCTGCGATATGACCTGCGATTGCACTCGCAGCGGCAGTCGCAGGGCTGACTAGATGCGTTCGACCGAGGTGCCCTTGTCGACCCTCGAAATTTCGATTCGACGTCGATGCACACCGCTCCTTTGGCATTAAACGGTCGTCATTCATCGCCAAGCACATCGAACATCCCGGGGCACGCCACTCAAATCCGGCATCTATGAAAATCTCATCTAAGCCTTCGCTTTCGGCTTGCTGCTTTACAAGCCCAGAACCAGGTACAACGAGCGCTGCATCGAGATGACTTGAGACCTTTCGACCTTTTGCCACCAAGGCTGCTGCTCTAAGGTCCTCAATGCGCGCGTTGGTACACGAACCGATAAAGACCTTATCAAGTGGTACGTCCATCAACGAGTCGCCCGGGCGCAAATCCATGTACTTAAGCGCGCGCTCTGCCGTTTCGGCGGTCGCCTCATCGTCAAACGATGCAGGGTCTGGAATTGCTTCATCGACGCTTACGACGAGTTGCGGGTTGGTACCCCATGAAACTTGCGGGCTAAGAGCGGCGGCATCGAGTGTGACTTCGGTGTCATAGACCGCGTCTTCATCCGACTTAAGATCTCGCCACTTTCTGCAAGCTGCGTCCCATAACGCGCCCTGCGGCGAAAAAGGTCTTCCCTCAACGTAGGAGAGTGTCGTTTCGTCAACTGCGACCAATCCCGCACGCGCGCCTGCCTCGATGGACATGTTGCAGATCGTCATGCGTCCTTCCATACTCAAGGATCGGATGGCTTCGCCTGCGTATTCGATGGTGTGGCCTGTCGCACCGGCGGTTCCGACCTTGCGTATCAGCGCCAGGATGATGTCTTTTGCATAAACGCCTTCGTTAAGAAAACTGGTGATGTCAACAAGCATGTTTCGGCTTTTCTGTTGAACTAGGCACTGGGTTGCCAATACATGCTCAACTTCGGACGTTCCGATGCCGTGCGCGAGCGTACCTAATGCGCCGTGTGTTGACGTGTGAGAATCACCGCAAACTACCGTCATGCCTGGCAAGACCGCGCCTTGTTCCGGACCGATGACATGCACGATACCCTGTCGCACGTCCAAAAGCTCAAATTGCTGTATATCGAACGCTCGACAGTTGTCGTCTAACGTTACAACCTGCTCCTTTGCGATCGAATCCTCGATCCCAGCCATGCCCAGCGCGCGGTTTCTCGTAGGAATGTTGTGATCAGGTGTTGCTAGATTCGCGTCTAAGCGCCAAGGTACTCGTCGAGCGAGTCGGAGCCCTTCGAACGCCTGTGGCGACGTCACTTCGTGTATAAGGTGACGATCTATGTACAGCAGACTGAGACCATCATCGCGTTGACCAACGACATGTGCATCCCAGATCTTGTCGTAAAGCGTTGCCAAGATGGTTCAGAGGTGGATTTGCGGCGCGGGATTATAGAAACTCTCGATCCTTCTGTCACCTGCTTCTAGTGCACAATCACGTTAATTTTGTTGATAGATCAATAAGTTGCGTTCAGGACTGGTTTACAAAAACGGTCTTAATTCTCAATAATGGGGAACGTCTTTCCCCACAATGACGCACTACGCGAGCTCCGGTCAAAATATCGACGGAAACGGTTCGATGCCTCGTATCAGAAAAGCCAACATCCGTGAGTGGATACAAAGACTCAAGGACCAGCGGTAGTGCGAGAACTTAGGACTCGGCTAACTGGCGCTAGAGTGTCTACGGTAGTAGAATCCACGTACGATGTCTCTACTGATCCGTAACGGCAGGGTCGTTACCGCCACGGATAACTATCTCGCCGACCTCTACGTCGAGAACGACAAGGTCTCGTTAATCGGTAACAACCTTGACGTGAAGGCTGATCAAGAAATCGATGCCTCCAACAAACTCGTGATCCCGGGCGGCGTCGATCCCCATACACATATGGACATGCCGTTCGGAGGCACTACCAGCGCTGACGATTTTGAGTCCGGCACCCGCGCCGCCGCTTTCGGCGGCACCACCACGATCATCGACTTTGCCATACAAACCAAGGGTGACTCTACGCTGGAAGCGCTAGACACTTGGCACGGCAAAGCCGAGGGAAAGGCATCTATCGACTACGGCTTTCACATGATCGTTACGGACATGGAGGATGAACGACTCTGGGAGCTGCGGCGTCTTGCGGATGAGGGCATCACCTCTTACAAGATGTTCATGGCATACCCGGGCGTACTGTACGTGGATGACGGCACCCTTTTTCGCGCCATGCGCAAGGCCGGTGAAGACGGTACTCTGGTTTGCATGCACGCGGAGAATGGCATCGTCATCGACGAGATCGTCAAGCTCGCTCTAAAGGAAGGGAAGACGTCGCCAAAGTACCACGCTCTGACCCGACCGACACGAATGGAGGCGGAAGGCGTACATCGCTCGATTGCCATCGCCGAGGTCGCCGGGGTACCAGTCTATATCGTGCACCTGAGTTCCTCAGACGCCTTAGAGCAGGTCACACTAGCACGCAACCGAGGCACTCTGGTGTTCGCAGAAACCTGCCCACAATACCTGTTCCTGGACATTAGTCACTATGATCAGGAGGAATTCGAAGGCGCCAAGTACGTCATGACGCCCCCTCTCCGAGAGCGCTGGAACCAGGATGAACTTTGGCGGGGTCTGCGATTCGGCGATCTGCAGAGTATCTCGACCGATCATTGCCCTTTCTGTTTCAAAGACCAGAAGACACTGGGAATCGACGATTTCAGTAAGATCCCCAACGGGGCTCCGGGCGTCGAGAACCGCATGAGCCTCGTCTACAACGGGGGCGTTGCCGCAGGTCGCATCTCGGTGAACCGCTTCGTCGAACTCACATCGACGGCTGCGGCCAAACTGTTCGGCCTATTTCCTAGGAAGGGAACCATCGCCGTCGGGAGCGATGCGGATATCGTGATCTTCGATCCCGAACGCAGGGAAACCATCAGTGCTGATAACCCCTGTACCCATCACATGCGCGTCGACTACAACGCCTACGAAGGTATCGAGACGCAGGGTTTCAGCGAGACGGTGATCAGCCGCGGAAAGGTGATCGTCTCCGACAACGAATGGCACGGGCGTTCAGGCGCAGGTCAATTCGTCAAACGAGCCCTGTTTAGCGGTCCAAACTGAGTCCAATTCGACGGACACCTAACTGCGTGTTTCCCGTCCGTTCAACCATTGCGAGAGAAACCAAGATGCCGAGATTGCTAAAGTCGGGATTAATCCAGATGTCGCTGCCGCAAGGTATCGATGACTTTTCCATGTCCGAAATAGTCGATGCCATGATCGACAAACACATTCCCTTCATTGAAGAAGCGGGTACCCGAGGCGTGCAGATTCTTTGTCTGCAGGAAATATTCAGCACCCCATATTTCTGTCCAAGCCAGGACGCAACCTGGTATGCAACTGCCGAACCCGTACCTGGACCGACGACCGAGCGTCTAGCAGAGTATGCCCGCAAGCATCAGATGGCCATGGTCGTTCCTGTGTACGAGAAGGAAGCAGCTGGCGTCCTCTATAACACTGCCGCAGTCATCGATGCTGACGGCGCGTACCTTGGCAAGTACCGTAAAACCCACATTCCCCATACTTCCGGTTTTTGGGAAAAGTTCTTCTTTCGCCCAGGCAACCTAGGTTATCCCGTCTTCGACACCGCGTACGCCCGGATCGGGGTGTATATCTGCTATGACCGCCACTTCCCGGAAGGTGCACGAACGCTAGGACTTAACGGAGCAGAAATCGTGTACAACCCTTCAGCGACAGTGAGGGGGCTTTCCTCCCATCTATGGGAACTTGAACAACCCGCTCACGCCGTAGCGAATGGTTATTTCATGGGTTGTATCAATCGCGTTGGCATCGAATCTCCGTGGAACCTTGGTGATTTCTACGGCAGGAGCTATTTCGTTGATCCCCGCGGCAAAATCTTCACCCAGGCGTCTGAAGACAAAGACGAACTTCTCATTGCTGACCTCGATCTCGACCTGATCGACGAGGTCCGATCAACATGGCAGTTCTACCGAGACCGTCGACCCGAGTGTTACGAGGATCTAACTTCTCTCTAGTCGCAGCAACACCGTTCCGTTACAGGCATTCAACGACAGCACGGATAGCTCAGCTACCTTGAGCGGGATTTATCCACTTCAAGGAGTGTTCTCGATTCTCGCAGGTCAGTTGCTTGTTGAAGCGCGTCCTAGTACCCTCTCAAAGTACGCGCTCAATCGATCCCACGTGTCCTTCGCCGGTTCACGATTGGTATCAGCGTCGCGTTCCACGTAAAGCCAGAAACCGTGTTGAACGGGATCGTATATATGCACGTCATTTGGAATTCCAGCTTCGTTGAGAGCGGCGACGAACGCATGTACTTGGTCAACCGGAATCCCTCGATCCTGACCTGCAAACGCGCCGAAGACCTCATGGTCAATCTTTGCTAATTCAGCAGGATCCGCTAGTAGTTGCCCGTAAAAGATCGCTGTGCCGTCGTGGTGTTCGCCACCCAACGCAAACGAGAGTGCGACACCTCCACCAAAGCACCATCCAATGGTCGCGACTAGCCCGTTCGAATCAGATCGAGCTTTTAGGTAAGCAACGGCGGCATTGAGGTTCGCGATTATTTCGTCTGGATTAGCGCGCGTCTCCCGAACCAGAGCAATGTTCTCTTGTGGATTGGATCCCGTCCGACCCGAGTACAAGTCCGCGGCGAGAGCAATGTAGCCCTGTGCTGCCAATGCGTCTGCAACCTGCTTGACGCGCTCAACAAGTCCGTTCCATTCATGAATCAAAATGACAGCCCCGTGTGGTCCATCGCCGGTCGGTTCTGCAAGGTACCCTTGGGCAGCACCGTAATACTCCAGCGTGCTCCCAGTAGGCTCAGCGCCGCCACCTTCAATAACTTGCAGGATATTTGAGTTGCCTTGACCAAAGCAAAGTCCCGCAACGAATACTGACAACACTGACAGTACACGTTTCACAGTGCCTGTTCCACACATTTGATTCTCACTCCGCAAGTCGAGTCGATGCCGCTATTCTAGGTCTAGCCTGCGACGCTCAAACTTAGGAACAAGAAGGTACCGTGTAGCGTTTTCTATCAGTAGAAGTCGGAGTAGCAGTTCAGTGTTTTAAGTTGATAAATCGTCAAGATTCAGCAGTATTTAGCGTACGACATCAGCATTCTGTGCTCGATCGCGTAAACAATGATCCATGAGCACCAACGCTGCCATTGCTTCGACGATCGGCGTCGCACGAATGCCAACACAAGGATCGTGCCGACCTGTCGTGCTGACAGTTGTCACATCGCCGCTTTTATTTTGAGTTTGACCTTCTTTTGTAATGCTCGACGTTGGTTTCAGTGCAACACTCAAGGTAATGTCCTGTCCTGAGGCGATTCCGCCTAATACGCCACCCGCATTGTTGCTAACGAATCCAGATTTATCCATCTCATCGCGGTTTTCGCTACCACGAAGTTCAACGACCGCAAACCCTTCGCCGAATTCGACACCTTTTACTGCGTTAATCCCGATCATGGCGGATGCGAGTTCTGCATCCAATTTACCAAAGACCGGCTCGCCTAATCCAACTGGAACATTGGTTGCAATCAGACCGATTCGCGCACCAATTGAGTCTCCATCGGCTCGCAACTCGTCAATCAGCTGTTCAATCTCAGGAACGAGCGCTGCATCGGGACAGAAAAAAGCGTTGTTTTCGATCTCATTTGCATCGAAGGTCTTCGCTTTCAACGATCCGATCTGCGCGAGATAACCACGTATCTCCGTACCGTACTGTTCGCGAAGGTATTTCTTCGCGATTCCGGCAGCAGCTACCCGCATGCTCGTTTCTCGTGCGGACGCACGACCGCCACCGCGGTAATCGCGAAACCCGTATTTCTTCGTGTAGGTATAGTCGGCGTGGGCGGGTCGAAACACGTCTTTAATCGCCGTGTAATCACGACTGCGCTGATCTTCATTTTCAATAAGTAACCCGATAGGCGTTCCCGTTGTTTTACCTTCAAAAACACCTGACAGAATACGAACGCGGTCGTCTTCGCGCCGTTGGGTTGTGTACTTAGATTGACCGGGCTTTCGACGATCGAGATCGCCTTGCAAATCGGATTCGCTTAGCTCTAGTCCTGGTGGGCATCCGTCAACGACAGCCCCTAACGCTAAGCCGTGGCTCTCGCCAAACGTTGTTACGCGGAAAAGTTGTCCGAATGTATTGCCAGCCATACTACAGCCGCCTGCGACGACGTCGACTAACGAGAAACCTGGCGCATCAGGCTCGGAACGACTACTTCTACGCGACTCAACTTTCGCCCCTCCACTGGGAGCAGCGGTCCGACACCCATCGCCTTCGGTTCGATTGAAGCCTCTGCAGCTAGCTGACCCGCGACCTCCTCTGCACAGCGTCCGCTTGCTTCGATAAGCGGGTCCGCGCCGCCTGACGCGTGCAAATGACACACGACATAAATATCGCGATTTACCAGATTTAACATCTGCTTCGCGATGGCACTGATGACCTTCTTTGCATCGGCGTCAATCGAGCCATCCCGCTTCGGCGTCACGTTGCGGATCACTGCGATGCCTGTCGCGTTAAGCGAATCGGCGAATCCTCGGTTTTCGTCAAACGTGACCGGTCCATTTGGCTTGACTTCCTCAATATGAGCGTTGACTCGTTTGTTACCTCGCTCGACGACGTACAGCGCAATAAGCGTTTGATCCGATCCCTCGCCTAACACGTATGCCGCGTATGACTGTTGACGGTCAGGTGCGGAAAGGCTTCGTATGCGAAATATCTGACTAGCCCAGATCGTAGCGCGACCGCAATCAGGTCCCTCGCACGAGAACAACATGGTTCCACCCAGGCGATCCAATTGGGCCGTGTACCATCGAAATGCTTCTTCTCGACTTACGCCTCTCGGCATTTCATAAGTGATTTTCTGTCCCGTACCGGTAAACCGGACAGAGCTCTCAAACGATACATCGCGCTTAATCTTGTCGACGGACGCATAAATGAAGTCGTATGAACCTTCGATTACATCGTATTCAATGATTGTTGATGCTGTATATCTAGACAGTATATTACTGTCGGAAGAACCAGGAACGTCGGCAAAAAGTGCGAACGACCCTGCGATTAGGACACACGTAATCAGGCGTTTCATTGTTGCATTGGATTATAGATAGCGATTCTGAATTGACAGGTGACGAGCACTCACGTTGGAACGACTGCCTCCACATCCGGCTGCTGCTGTGACGTCATCAGTTCACCAATAACAGCCAATATATTCTCATTACGAAAAAGCACGCGATACGCACCATCAACGAGAGGCATATATACCTCCAATTCTTCTTTCTTTCTATACACCACCTCAAGCGTATTTACACCTTCCGCCAGCTTACCGAGTTTTTCTTGCGCTTCATCCAGACTCAATCCTTGAGCTAATTCAGAGCCAAGTTGAAAGTTCCGCGAGTGCGGAGATGTACATGTGGCGATTAAGTCACCCACGCCTGAAAGACCTAAAAACGTTATCGCATTAGCTCCCATTGATTGAGCGAATCGATTCATTTCCGCGAGACTTCGCGTGATCACCATGGCGAGCGCATTCTGACCGACTTGAAGCGTCGTCGCCATACCACAAATGATTGCGTAAATGTTCTTCAGTGCCCCACCCAGTTCGACACCATAGACATCCGAGTTACCGTACACTCTAAACCTCGAGCTCTGTAGATGTTCTTGTACGGTCGCGACTAGCTTTTCATCCTCGCTTGCAATCACGGTACCCGCAAACTGACCCGCTGCGATCTCCTCGGCTAAGTTTGGTCCACTCAACACACCGACTATCGCGTGTGAGATTTCATCCATGGCAATCTGACTCATCAAGCGGAACGACGTGGCTTCAACGCCTTTGGTGCCACTGACCACGTATGCGCCAGGGGATACATATTCGGACATTGCCTTCGCGACTTCTCGAAACGATGCACTCGGTACCGTGATGAACAAGAGCTCACTCGAAGAAGCTGCCAAGTTGAGATCTGAGGTTGGTTGAACGCTTTCTGCCAGTTTGTGACCTGGTAGATAGCGCTTGTTCTCACGATCGCTCAACATGTCATGCAGCTGTTGCTCATCGCGCAACCAGAGATACGTCTCACAATCGTTACGTGCCAAGATGTTTGCGATGACGGTACCGAAATTCCCAGCACCGATCACTGCGACTCTCACGCGCGATTCTCCAAGAGTTCGGCCAAAATCCCATTGACACGACGTACATATACCGCCGTATCCACGTCCAACGATCCATATGCGAGTCGCGCTTGATCAAGCAACGTACGCGTGAGGTCTTCGAACTTTGTTTCGTCCTCAAGCTCTTTGAGTCGTTGCACGAGTGGGTGCACCATGTTCAGTTCAAGCTTCAGTTTTTCTTCCCCGAGTATCTGATGGGTGTCCTTCAGCATGTTGCGAACACCCCGGCTGATCCACGGGCGCTCTCGAACGAGACAGGATGCCGATTCGTGCAAGCGCTGCGACGCTGTCACGTCGGAAAGCGATTCGTCTTCAAGAAGGTCCTTGACTCGCTGCAGAAGCACCTCGTCATCCTCGTCTGTCGATTCGACTTGATCGGTAGCGTCATCATCAGGCTTCTGCGGTAGCTCCACGTCCGATAGAGAGATATCTTTAAATGCGTGATCGTCGAAATCTTTGAATCGCTCAACGATGTATGAGTCGAAATCATCGCTCAAAAGTAACACTTCGATACCCGCATCCGTGTAGTGCTCAAGCAGCGGATTGTTGCGCAAGCTCGATGCAGACTCACCAACAAGGTAATAAATCTCCTTTTGTCCATCGGACGCTCGCTCGACGTATTCCTCTAACCCTACCGTCTGGTCCGAACCGTCGCTTTGGGTCGAAGCAAAACGCATGAGTTTGTAATAGTTTGCATCGTACGCCTGGTCCCAGTCGTAGGCTACCTTCATCTGGTGACCAAATTCAGTCCAGAACGCGTTGTAGCTATTCGCGTCCTTATTAGCATGGCTAAGCAGACTATCGACCACTCTCTTAACAACCGCGTTGCGAACCGTGCGAATCTGATCATTCTCTTGAATCGATTCGCGTGACATATTCAATGGCAAGTCGCGTATGTCGACTACGCCTTTCACGAAATTGAGATTGTCTGGAAGAAACAGATCCAATTGATCCGTGATAAACACGCGCTGTGCGTACAACTTCAAGCCATGAGTCTTCTCCGTCATCGCGAACATGAACGGGGCCTTGGCGGGAACAAAGAGCAAACTCGTGTAGTCGACCTTGCCTTCAATCTTGTTGTGAGCCCATAACAACGGGTCTTGGAAATCGTGTGAAACGCTCTTGTAGAACTCCTTGTATTCGTCGTCGCTTATCGCGTTCTTCGGACGACTCCAAAGCGCTGTAGCGGTATTGATCTGTTTCGGTTCCGAGTCCTCACCCGCAACGTCGACGATCCAGACTGGCACGTCGACATGGTCGCTGTATTGTTTAACGATGTCTCGGAGCCTGAATTCGTCGGTGAATTCGCCTGCGTCTTCTTTTAAGATCAATTCGATCGTCGTACCGCGCGCGTGATCATCGACATCTTCTACTGTGAAGTCTGCCTCTCCAGAGGAAGTCCATTTCGCGGCTTCGGTCGTGCCCGCCCTACGGCTGGTCACGTTGATCTGATCGGCCACCAGAAACGCACTATAGAAACCGACACCGAACTGGCCGATCAGCTGCGATGCTTCCTGTTGATCATCGTTGAGCATCTCGAAGAACTGCTCGGTCCCTGACTTCGCAATGGTGCCAAGATTCTCGACCAGTTCATCTCTGGACATGCCAATGCCATTGTCCTCGATGGTAAGCGCATTGCACTTGCTATCGAACTTGACATGGATCCCTAATTCGCCTGCGTCGTCTAGTAACGTCGCGTCTGACAACGACTCAAACCGCAATTTGTCGATCGCGTCGGCGGCGTTCGAAATCAATTCGCGCAAGAACACCTCCCGGTTTGAGTACAGGGAGTTGATCATCAATTTGAGGAGTTTTTGAGCTTCTGTTTGAAATGAATGAGTTTCAGTCGTCACGATAGCGAATAGATCAAGTAAGAGTGAGCAGTGAGTGGGTTCGGCTGATCAACCACAAGTTGACCAGCGGTGAATTTTGTCTAGCTTGATTGAAGGTTCAAGTCGTTGAGTAGCTCGCCAATTTCTGCCAGGTTATTAACAGTCTGAGCGCCTGCTTCTCTTAGTGCTGCGAATTTCTCTTCGGCGGTACCTTTTCCCCCGGCGATGATAGCGCCGGCGTGTCCCATGCGCTTTCCTTTAGGTGCCGTGACACCGGCAATGTAAGCGACAACCGGTTTCGTTACATGATTGGCGATGAATTCAGCCGCTTCTTCTTCCGACGTACCGCCAATTTCACCCACCATGACAATCGCTTCAGTCGCAGGATCATCTTCGAACAGCCGTAAAACGTCGATAAAGTGTGTACCAGGGATCGGGTCGCCACCTATGCCAACGCACGTTGACTGGCCAAGCCCAATATCCGTCGTTTGCTTGACGGCTTCGTAGGTCAATGTGCCTGAACGTGAGACCACACCGACCTTTCCAGGTAGGTGAATCTCGCCAGGCATGATGCCAATCTTGCACTCGCCTGGTGTGATGACGCCTGGGCAATTTGGACCCACGATTCGCGTCGATGTGCCGTTGATATGGTGTTTCACGCGAAGCATGTCCAGCGTCGGAATGCCTTCGGTAATGCAAACGATCAGTTCGATACCCGCATCCGCCGCTTCAAGAATCGAGTCATAACAGAATCGTGCAGGCACATAGATGACCGACGTTTTAGCACCTGTAATCGCGACGGCTTCAGCGACGGTATCGAAGACGGGTAAACCGAGGTGATGCGTACCACCCTTTCCTGGGGTCACACCGCCCACCATTTTCGTACCGTAGGCGATGGCTTGTTCAGTATGCAGTGTTCCCTGAGAACCCGTGATCCCTTGGCAGATTACTTTCGTGTGCTTATCGACAAGAACGCTCATGCGGGTACCATCGAGTCGGCAGCGGCGACGGCTTTTTCGGCCGCTTCAGGAAGTGTTGTTGCCGTAATGATGTTGAGACCGCTATTCGCAAGAATGCGCGAACCTTTCTCCGCGCTATTGCCGTCGAAACGAACGATAACGGGGACTTCGACGCCAACATCCTGCACCGCGCTCACGATTCCATCCGCAATATCTGCGCATGACACAATGCCACCAAAGATGTTTATTAGTACGGCTTTAACTTCGGGATCTGCCAAAATGATCTTGAATGCTTGCGACACGGAATCAACAGTCACACCCCCACCGACATCAAGAAAGTTAGCTGGCATCCCGCCGCGCAGTTTCACCAAATCCATGGTGCCCATTGCTAACCCTGCGCCATTGACCATGCACCCGATGTTGCCGTCAAGCGCGACGTAATTGAGGTCATACTCAGCCGCCTGCGCTTCTCTCTCATCATCTTGAGTCGGATCATTCAGTTCAACGAGCTCAGGATGCCGGAAGAGCGCATTGCTGTCGATGTTGACTTTCGCATCCAGACAGTGGATGTCACCGTTGGTCGTGATCACCAGCGGGTTGATCTCAACGAGCGAACAGTCAAGATCGTCAAACATGCGGCACAGGTTAAGGAAGAGTTTCGTAAATTGAACAATCTGTGGTCCTTGCATACCAAGACGGAACGCGAGTTGTCGACCTTGAAAATCCTGTGGTCCTAAGCCGGGATCGATCGAGGCGCGAAATATCTTTTCCGGCGTCTCTGCTGCGACTTGCTCAATTTCGACGCCGCCTTCCGCTGATGCCATGACGACAACACGGGAAGACGCACGATCAATAACAGCACCTAAATACAGCTCCCTATCGATAGCCGTTAGTTCTTCAACATATAGCAGATTAACTGGCTGACCGTCCTCTGAAGTCTGCACAGTATGGATTTGATTTCCTAACCATTTATTGGCGAACGCACGAATCTCCGCCTCGCTGGATACGAGCAAAACCCCACCTGCTTTACCGCGTCCGCCTGCGTGAACCTGGACTTTTATTACCCACCTATCTCCGCCCAGCTCCAATGCAGCGGCAACGGCTTCATCAGCTGTCCTCGCAACCCGTCCGGCCGAGACAGGTAAACCATATTTGGCGAATAGTTCCTTGCTCTGATATTCGTGTAGATTCATTCGTATCGCTTAAAAGGTTAGAACGGACGCCCGATGACTATTTTCCTTTGCGGCGATTGACCGTATGAATTGCATGCCCGGCTACTCCTAGTGCGGCTTCATGTACCGCTTCCGAAAGCGTTGGGTGTGCGAACATGATCAAACCTAAGTCTTCAGCGGTCGCACCAAACTCCATCGCGATAACCGCCTGTGCGACCAATTCCGATGCTTGCGGACCGAAAATGTGAACGCCGAGTAATCGATCTGACTCAGCGTCGGACACCACCTTGACGATGCCTTCCGCATCGGACCCGGCAAGCGCACGCCCGTTTGCAGCGAATGAAAACGTACCTGCGTTGTAATCTGCGCCAGTATCTCGCAATTCCTGTTCGGTTTGTCCGACCCATGCGATTTCAGGATGGGTGTAAATAACCGATGGAATACAGTCATAGTTGACAGCAGGTTTAAATCCCGCTATCCGTTCTGCGACCATGATGCCTTCTTCCATGCCCTTGTGAGCCAACATCGGGCCACGAACCGCATCACCGACTGCGTATACATCCGACGCGTCGGTCTCACACTGCTCATTCACGAAAATGAATCCTCGCTCATCGAGTTTTACCGGGCTGTCAGCGCTCAACAGCTGTTCAGAGTACGGCGCTCGACCGACCGCCACGATGAGTTTGTCGCATTCGAGCGTCTGTTCTTCATCGTTGACGAGATAGGTAACTGTTACGCCGTCACCATGGTTCTCGCTGCTAAGAACTCTCGTACCTAGTCGAATGTCCATGCCCTGTTTTGAAAACGACCGCAGCGCATCGCGCGCAATCCGTTCATCTGCGTTCGGTAGGAATTTCTCAAGCGCTTCAAGCACCACGACTTCCGATCCAAATCGCGCCCAAACGCTCCCGAGTTCCAATCCAATAATCCCGGCGCCGATGATGCCAAGACGCTTTGGAACTTCCGTGAAGGACAACGCCCCCGTGGAATCGACAATGCGATCGTCGTCGACAGGTGCCGCCCCGATACGCATGGGTTCCGAACCTGTCGCCAGTATGACGTGCTTGGCGTTAAGTATTTCCTCCGATCCATCATCTTTGGTCACTTTGACGTCAGATCCGGGAAGGAGCGAACCGACACCATGGTATGGTGTTACGCCATTACCGCTGAACAGCATCCCTACGCCACCAGTCAGCTTAGCAACGACTTCATCCTTGCGCGCGAGGACACCAGCTAAGTCCAGTTCGACTTTTGAGACTTTTAACCCCAGGTCGCCATAGTCGTCAGTCGCTACGTAGCGGTGCGATATGTCGAGTAGTGTCTTAGACGGAATACAGCCAACGTTGAGACATGTGCCGCCTAAAGAGGGTTTTCCGTCAGCGTCCTGCGTCTTGTCTACGCAAGCAACGCTCATACCTAATTGAGCAGCACGGATTGCTGCGTGATAGCCGGCAGGTCCGGCGCCGATGACCACGATGTCGTAAGAATCACTCACACTATAAACCTATATCAGAGTTCAAGAAGAATTCGAGCAGGATCTTCAATCATCCCTTTGATTGTCACCAAAAACTGTACCGCTTCCTGACCATCGATAAGCCGATGGTCGTATGAAAGCGCTAAGTACATCATCGGGCGCACAACGATCTCGCCATCTTCAACCACAGGACGATCCTGAATCTTGTGCATACCCAATATCGCTGTCTGCGGTGGATTGAGGATCGGTGTCGACATCAGAGAACCGAATACACCGCCGTTGGAAATCGTGAAGGTACCACCGGTCATTTCATCAATGGATAGCTTGTTCTCGCGTGCTTTTTCACTGTATTCGACGATCTGATCTTCGATCTGATGTAAACCTAATGCGTCGGCGTCTCTGACGATCGGTACAACCAAGCCGCGTTCCGTACTCACCGCCACACCGATGTCGTAAAAACCGTGATAAACCACGTCGTCCCCGTCTAGCGACGCGTTGACCGCCGGAAAGCGTTTTAGAGCCTCCACGGATGCTCGGACGAAGAAGCTCATGAATCCAAGCCGCGTGCCGTTGTGGCGAGCGACGAACTCGTCCTGGTATTGACGTCGCATACGCATGATCGGATCCATGTTCGCTTCGTTGAACGTCGTCAACATCGCGGCCGTTTGTTGCACTTCGACCAGGCGTTTCGCGATCGTGGCTCGCAGCCGCGTCATCGGCACACGCCGTTCGACGCGTGCTGTGGAATCGAGTGGCGCTAACGGCTCGATTGCTTCACCAGTCGCATCGTCTTCAGGCGATGCTTTCGTTTGTGCGGGCGGCACAGCTCGAATCTCGTCGAGCATTTTCGAAACGTCGCCTTTTGTGACCATGCCTGATCGACCCGTGCCGTTGACGATCGAAAGGTCAAGGTCGTGCTCCGATGCGAGTTTACGAGCCGCTGGTGATGCCGCAACTTCTGTCGCTTCGCTCGCGCTGGCAGCGGTGACGTCCATCGGTTCGCTTGCCTGCACCTCCGCTGATTCGTCGATCGAGCAAAGTAGGTCCTCACTCTCGATGGTATCGCCTTCTTGCTTATAGACCTGCTCGATACAACCGCTGGCTTGAGCCACGATCTCAATCGTCGTTTTCTCAGTTTCGACATCAGCAAGTAAGTCGTCACGCTCTACGAAATCACCTTCTTGCTTGTACCACTTCGTCAGTTCCCCTTCGCTAATCGACTCCGGGAACTTGGGTGCTCTAATTTCCATGCCTAATTACCGTGTAATGCGTCTTGCACTGCTTTTTCTTGACGTACTGAATAAATTACTTGCGATCCGCTAGCCGGAGCTGCGTATGAGTCTCGCCCTGCATACCGAAGCGTCAATTTAGGATGGGTCTGTGCAATGACATCTTCAAGCCGATGTTTGAGCGAATACCAAGCGCCTTGGTTCTTCGGTTCCTCTTGGCACCACACGACGTCTTTCAACTTCTCGAAGACGCTCAGATGGTCCGTTAATTCTGCGGTTGGGAACGGATATAGTTGCTCAATTCGAATGATCGCAGTGTCCTCAATTTCATCGGCACGTCGAGATTCGAGCAGGTTATAAAAAACTTTTCCGGAACACAACACCACACGCTCCGCGTTGCTCACGTCGATATCATCGCACTCGCCGATGACATTCTGCCAATGTCCATCTGCAAGTTCTTCAAGCGTCGACATCGCGAGTTTGTGGCGCAACAGACTTTTCGGCGACATCACAACCAATGGCCTTCGCATCATCCGAATCGCCTGGCGTCGAAGCAAATGAAAGACTTGGGCGGGTGTTGTGGGTATACATACCTGTATGTTGTGTTCGGCACACAACTGTAAATAGCGTTCCAAGCGCGCGGAAGAGTGTTCTGGTCCTGCACCTTCGTAACCGTGTGGCAGCAACATCACCAAACCACAAAGCCGCGTCCATTTCGCCTCACCACTTGAAACGAATTGATCTATCACGACTTGTGCGCCATTCGCGAAGTCCCCGAACTGGGCTTCCCAAATGACCAGCGCATTTGGGGTCGTCGTCGCGTACCCGTATTCGAATGCCAATGCTGCTTCTTCTGATAAGAGCGAGTTGTATAGCGAAAAACGTACATCATCTTTCGCAACGTCATGAAGCGCAACGTGTTCTTCACCCGTCCGCTGACAATACAGTGCGGCATGACGGTGACTGAACGTGCCGATACACACATCTTGTCCCGCCAAGCGCACGTTGAATCCTTCGTCCAACAGCGTCGCATACGCCGCGATCTCCGCACCACCCCAATTGATAGCCGCAGCCCCCGCAAGCATCTTTTCGCGATCCTCAAGAATTTTTGTCACCTGGCGGTGCACGACGAAACCCGTCGGCGTCGAAGCGAGTACTTGGCCAAGTTCTCGCAACCTCGTTCGACTAAACGTTGTATCAGCTGGCGCATCCCAATCGTGGCCTATGTACGGTCTCCAATTGACAAACAGCGCTTCGTCCGGGTCGCTCACCAATGACAATGCGATCGTTTCGCCGTTATCCAGCCGATCTCGCAACGTATTCGCCATTTCGACGGCTTGCCCGGTTCTGAGAATCCCTTCCGACTCTAATCGTTGAGCATAGAGAGATCGCGTTGTGGGATGACTGCGGATCTTCTCATACATCAGCGGCTGACTCTTAAACGGATCCTCCGCTTCGTTGTGACCACGCCTTCGATAGCACACCAAGTCAATTACAAAATCGCGCCCATACGCGTTGCGGTAGTCGGTCGCAAGCTGCGCTGCGAACACGACGGCCTCGACATCGTCGCCATTGACATGCAGGATCGGTGCTTGCACCATCTTCGCAACTTCACTGCAGTACTCCGTTGAACGAGCGTCTAGACGTTCACTCGTGGTGAAACCGATCTGATTGTTCAGAATGATGTGGATCGTTCCGCCCGTGAAGTAACCACGCGTTTGTGACATCTGGAACGTTTCCATTACGACGCCTTGTCCGGCGAACGCCGCATCGCCGTGGATCAGAATCGGTGCAACTACTGTGCCTGTAGGGTCATTCCGGCGATCTTGTCGAGCTCGCACTGATCCCTCGACAACGGGTCCAATGATCTCGAGGTGGGACGGATTAAATGCGAGCGCGACGTGCATTTCACCTTTCGATGTCATGACGTTGGAAGAAAAACCCTGGTGATACTTCACATCACCGGTGTTCGCGTCATCGAGCCTGGTTCCCTCGAATTCATCGAATAAATCCGCGGTGCGCTTACCAAGAATATTGACTAGTACGTTTAGCCGGCCTCGGTGAGCCATACCAATCACGACCTCTTGCACATCCCAGTGCCCGAGTCGTTGTAACGTTTCGTGGAGCATTGGAATCAGGCTCTCGCCGCCTTCCAAGCCGAACCGCTTCGTACCTGGATATCGATTTTGTAGATAGTTCTCTAACCCTTCGGCAGCAGTTAAGCGTTCGAAAATCTCGAGCCGTTTCTCCGATTCGAATATGGCATGCGCCCGTACAGTTTCCAGGCGTTGTCGTAAATACAGTTCCTGTTGTTCATCACTGATGTAGGTGTATTCAGCGCCGATCGAGCCGCAATAGGTTTCCTCAAGCGCATCAATGATCTCCTGGAGTGGCGCAGTTTCCCGCTCGATGAACGATGAAGAACCGGTACTGAATTCAGTATCCAGGTCCGCCGCTGATAGTTGATGCCACTCAAGAGTCAGTTCGTCGCATGGCGACCGCTCGAGCAACCCGAGCGGATCAATCTGCGCTCGGCGGTGCCCTCTACTTCGGTACTCGTTCACCAATTCGAGGACACGTATTTGTTTTCTTTCGTGCTCGGATATGTACTCGTTGCTTTCGCGTTCAACCTGCGCTTTAAACCGATTGCGACCTAGTCGCTCGAAGTGGTCAATGACCGTACTATGTGCGATGTCAGCGCCTTGTGATGCGCGAACTGCGAGGGTGCTAAAGTAGTCACGCCACTCTTCCGGAACCGAGTTCGCATTTTCGAGGTATTGCTCGTACATGGCTTCAATATATGAAGCACTCGCACCCGACAAGTGCGAACTGCTGAGCATGCGCTCAAGTAGGGATTCCGCCACGAGCCAACGTCCTCATCTGCAATTCCGCGTATTTTCCAAGAGTTCTCGCCGATTTCGACATCTGTAGCCCAAATTACAGCTACAAATGATGACAAATGCGCTAGAGCTCTTACTTCATCGCCATTGTAGAAGGTATCGAGGTGCAAAATCCTGATCCATGACGACGCATAGCATTAGATTTGAAGGCGCAAACCTGCACGTCGAAACGGATGGTGATTCATCGCATCACGCGTTGCTGCTTTGGCCACCTGGAAGTAGCACCCTGCGGGTGTGGGATCACCTAATTCCCGAACTTGCAACACGCTTCCACGTGATCCGTATCGATGTTCGTGGTTATGGTAAGAGCGAACCCGATCACTTGGACGAGGCGCAATTCACTTTTCATCAATACGCACGCGATGCGCGGTTCGTTCTTGATCAGCTCAACATTGAAGCAACACATGTCTGGTCACAGTCCTGGGGTACACGCGCGGCCATCGTGTTCTGTGCTAAAAACCAAGCGTACGTAAAGTCCGCGGCACTCTACGCAGCCAATCTCGATCTGCCAGATGTCGCGGCACAACGTCGAGGTACAAAAGACGCAGCCGACGAACGGAACTCACTAGGGATAGTCTCAGCACCTCCGCCTACCGGATTCAACGAACATCGTAGTACGCGAGCTGCGCAACTCGCAGCAGGCGCACTTCGAAAAATCCAGTTAGCCGATGTGATTGACGAATTGACGATGCCTATATTGATCGGTACTGGCAGCCACGACCCTAATTTAATGTCGAGTCGCGTCATCGCGTCTCGTCTCGACAACGCACAACTCATCGAATTCGAGCACGTCGGACACAATGCGATTCTCGAGCACCCGACGTTAGCGCTCCGAACGTTTCTTGAGTTTCATGAGATGCTGACTTAGCTCATACGCGGATTTAGTTTGTTTTTAGATCGCCTTTAAACTATCGCGCCTGCTAATCGAAGAGATACTTATGGCTGACGAAAGCGCTAACGCCGATCCTTATATGTACAACGGGTTTCCGATGAATACCCCGATGGATATTCGCCTGGGTCTTACACGGGAAGAGGATATCAATCACGAGCTTCGATGGGGGATCATCAGTGCTTCGTCGATTTCGTCCGACTGGGTGAAATCGCTACAAGATGTGCCTGGCGCTAAATTCACTGCAATCGCCGCTCGTGATATGGATCGCGCTAGAGCGTTCGCCGACGCTCATGAAATCCCTACCGCGTACGACTCATATGACGATCTTGTCAACGACGAAGATGTGGACATCGTGTACATCGCATCAAAGACATGGGACCACCACCGCGATTTGATGCGGACGATCGGCGCCGGTAAACATGTCCTTTGCGAGAAACCCTTTACTGATACGGCAGATCAAGCGAAGGAAGTCTTCGACGCGGCGGCGAAAGCCGGCGTCGTGTGCTGGGAGGGCATGTGGCTACGATTCTTTCCCGCCGTCGAGCATGCTCGCGCTTCGATGGAACGAGGGGATATTGGCGATATTCGTGTTGTACAGGCCGATTACCCTGACCGAGTTTACGCACTAAATCCTGCGATCACTGGTTTCGGTGCAAGCGAGATGCCAGTCATCGCAGCAGCAGGTCGCAAAGCGCGAGCACAGCCCTACGAGAATGACGTTTTTTCCGCACACGGTTCATCACCGAGTGCAGCGGTCCTTCAATATTCCGATCAGGAAGGTATCGCAGTGATTACCTTCCCGAACGGTCGGTTCATTGAAGAATCACAATACATCGGTACAAAAGGTCGAATAACGGTCGAGACGCCGTCGCATCATCCAAGCGCTGTAACGATTCGTACGGGCAGACCGGGTCGTCGCGGAACACGACGGGAAGAAGGCAAGCCGGTTATGGAACTGGATCCACATAAAGGATGGACCGGAGACTGGATCGAAACACACTGGGAGCAGGATCGCAATCCCAGCGCTGGACCATTCAATCAAGTCGACCGATTCGAATACCCTGTACCAACACCTGCACCGATAACGCGAGGGCAGCCCCCAGCTGCACGTTGGAACGGCGAACGGCTGATCAAGTACAAAGGCTGGACGTGGCACGGTGGCAACCAACATGGGTTTACGTACCAAGCGCAAGCGGTGCATCGTTGCATGGGTGCGGGATTGAGCGAAATGCCCCAGTGGACGACCGCGGAGTCGATTCGAGTCTGTGAGATCATCGACGAGATCAATCGACAATGTGCCGAGCGCGGGTTCTAAATTCGAGCGAAAAATCACGATCCTTATGCGTGTGAGTTGCGCAAAACCCTAAAATTTCACGAGCGGAATAGCTCGTGCGATACACACATGACCCGGAACAAAAGACAGACTATGCGGCGTATGAAGACTCGTCCGCTGACCGCGCTTAAAGCCGTTCGTAATGTGCTGAACGATCCAGAGCAGACTTCTCAGGTATTTCGGGTCCTTCAGGCTCTGAGCGGTCCTTCCTTGACTCGAAATTTCAATAAGTTCTGTGCCACCGAAACCGGCAATCGTGTACTGAATGAACGGCTTGATCTGGTTTCTAAGTTGAACGACCCCGATTACTTAACGAGTTTACCCGAGCATTCGCTCGGGCATACGTACCATCGGTTTATTAGCCGCGAACAAATCTCCGCAGGGGGTCTTGAGGAAGCAAGCGCCGAAGCGAACGAAGAAGATGGATATTCACCCGTTGCTACAGATCAACAAAGCAATGCGGATTTCGACCTCTTCATTCGTCGAACTCGAGCTTCTCACGATCTGTTTCACGTTTTAACACGCTATGGCCGCGATCCTCTCGGAGAAGCATGTCTGCTCGCGTTTACGTATGGTCAAACCAAAAACATCGCTTTTCCATTCATCCTCTTGTCAGCGGCTCGGCGTTTGTATCAAGGGGCAGGCATTACCGTATTTGGTGCGCTCTGGCGTGGTTATCGCGACGGCAAAAAGGCGGGCTGGCTTCTAAGCGCTGACTGGGAAACGCTGTTGGAACAACCGCTTGAAAGCGTTCGTAATTCATACGGCATTCCCGCACCCGAACGATATCAAAGACTCGCCGCGAACCTCGCACAAGCAAGCGCTTAGCGCTAGTTGATACCCTGAGCGACTTCACAGAGCGGCTGTGGCCGCAAGATGCTCCTCACGCTGAAGGCACCGATCCCACCGATATTCCAGCGCTTTCAGTTCATACCGACTTAGGAGCACGCGATACCGGTGCTGGCGTCATTGTTTGCCCTGGCGGGGGCTATCGCATACTTGCGTCGACCCATGAAGGGCTGCACGTCGCTGCTGCACTCAATGAAGTGGGCGTTAGAGCGTTCGTTTTGCGCTACCGTGTTGGTCCTAAGTACCACTCTAGCATCTCGTTGCTGGACGGGCAGCGTGCGATTCGTTTCGTGCGTCACCACTCAGAACGATTTGGCGTTGATCCAAACCGGCTCGGCATGCTCGGCTTCTCTGCAGGTGGCCATCTAACGTTTGCGGTGGGTACTAGCGATCTTCGTACCCAACCAAGCGCCAACGATCCAATCGATCGAGAATCGTCTGTACCCAATTTCCTGGTACCAGTCTATGGCGTCAGCAACGGCGAAATACGAGGTCGTAAAGCGACCGAATACCTAGCGACTGACACGAAAGTGAATGCCGACACGCCGCCGACTTTTCTCGTGCATACGCATGAAGACGACATCGTCTCTTCAGAACAATCGACGCTGTTTTACAACGCACTACGACGAGCGGGAGTCGCTGCCGAAATGCACGTCTTTGGGTATGGTGAACATGGCGTCGGATTGGCGTCGGGTGATCCCGATACAAGCCAGTGGTTCCCATTGCTCGTGCGGTGGATGCGACGGTCGGGATTCCTTACGCGAATGCCGCGGGTACCCATCCAGCAGACGTTGCCAACTCACGATACGATCGAGCATCCATTGGGCATGTTCTGGGTCACGTTGATTCCCGACGATCCGCATGCGCCTATCGCAAGAGTACGACTTGATCCAAATGCGGGAGGGTTAGTACAGATTCCTGCTTCGCATGGTCCAGTCCCTGGACCGCATACTTTGGAGTTGCGAAGGATTTCGCACACATGGCCTTTCGATGCAGTAGGCGAGTATCAAGTGATCGACAAAGCGCAACCGATGCTTAACGAGCGTCCGACGATATCGGTTCGCGTGGTCGTAGAGACCAACGGCACCATTCGAACGATTTAAAGCTGATCGTACGCTAGGCTTCAGCGCTTTCCTTCATAAGCGCGTCCATCGCTTGTCTGGCGCGCGATTCATCCTGCGGGATGAGAGAAATAATCCGATCAACGCCAACATCGCGAAAAGCGGCAATCGCAGCGGCATCGACGCGCATCGATGGTGTAACACTGATCTCAAGCTGATCGCCGCCTTCAAGTTCATGTAACCTCGCGACAACCGCGGCAGTCTGATCAACATTCATCGCAAACCCATACCAACCTTGACCATATTTAGCCGCGCGTTTTAGAGCACCAAGGCTCGTACCGCCGACAACGATGGGAGGACCACCATCTTGGATGGGTCTAGGTTGCGCGTCGATGTCGTTGAACTGATAGAAGCGACCGTTAAACGTCGGTTGAGCTTGATTCCACAATGCGCGCATGATTTCTATGTACTCGTTGCTTCGAGCGCCTCGTTCATGAAAAGGTATCCCTAACGCGGCAAATTCTTGGTGTAGATAACCTGCGCCAATCCCCAATATCAAGCGACCATTAGACAGCACATCCAAACTCGCCATTTCCTTTGATAGGACTAACGGATTACGCTGCGCAATGAGTACGATGCCAGTGCCTAACCTAATCTTGGATGTTTTGGCGGCGAGAAAAGCCAATACCGTACTCGGATGGAGCATTGGATGGTCCGGTTCAGCCGGCGATGGCGGCTGACGAGGGGACGGAAACACGACGTGTTCGCCAGTCCACATGGACTCCATCCCGGCAGCTTCAGCATGCTGCGCTAGCTCTATTGCGATCGTCGGTTCTGCAGAAGCGCCTGATCCGATACCGAAAAATCCTATTTTCAATGTAGTAAGTCCTTCAATCGCTTACTTTAGAAATACGGCTTGTTCCTCGCTATGAAGATTCGCCTGCCTTCTGCATTTCAAGTTTCGATTCGATTGCCAGCTGGTTTATTTCACCAGCCGTGGTTTCAACGTCACCGATTCTTAGCTGCTCATCGTCCAAAACGATATCGGCGCGGAATTGCTTCCAATCTCCACCCCGCAAAACTTCAATCCCGCGTGCACTTGCCATATCGCGAATATAGAAGATGGGTTCGAGTGGCATTAGAGGACTCGAATCAACTTGTCGAAGTACCAACATCTCCGCATGGCGTGTCGAAACACCCTCAGCTGTAAATCGCACATCAACATCGTGTTCGCTACCTATAACGATGATGCGAATGACCTCAGTCTTTTCCGGGCGGGGCCGTGCAAATAGATTTCCGTCCGATAGTATGCCGTCCAGACCAGTTGGATCATGCCTTTGCGCTCGCAACGAAGATAGCCGGCTGCGCCGAGTCGTTCTTCTAATCAGCCATGCAAGTAATACGAGCGCGGCGACACCTAAAACCGCGATAATCGCAATATTCATCGCGCTTATATCCCCAAAACCAAAGGCAGTTTGACTGAGATATAAATGCTGATTTATGCTTGTGCTGTTAATCGCTTGAGAAGACTGAAGAAGCAAAAGTGACAAAACTACGAGTAATCCATGAACCACGTAACGCTTGCGAGCCTTCAATAAGACAAACATCGAGTTAGCACACCACGAATTTGCTCTCTCTAGACTCAATATGTTAGCGACTTTAATGACTACCGAGACCGAATATCGAGCGGAACCATCGCTTTAATCCATCGCCAATAAACAATGGTGAGAGCACGCACCGATAAATATTCAGCTACCTTCAATTAGCATCGTACGAATCTTGCCAATCGCCTTCGTTGGATTCAAGTCCTTCGGGCATGCATCGACGCAATTCATAATCGTGCGACACCGAAACACACTGTACGGGTCGCCTAACTTATCGAGTCGTTCACTCGTCGCCGTGTCCCGCGAATCTGCTAAGAATCGATAAGCCTGTAGAAGCCCTGCGGGACCAATGAATTTGTCTGGGTTCCACCAGTACGACGGACAGGAAGTAGAACAACACGCACATAGGATGCACTCATAAAGCCCGTCCAGTTTCTCACGCTCCTCAACGCTCTGGATTCGTTCTCTCTCTGGCGGTTCTTCGTCGTTGATCAGGAACGGATCGATTTTCTCGTATTGCGCGTAAAACTGCGACATATCGACCACGAGATCGCGAATGACCGGTAATCCTGGTAACGGTCGAAGCGTCAGTGAATTTCGGCTGACGATTGAAGAAACGGTCGTCTTACACGCAAGACCGTTACGCCCGTTCATGTTCATACCATCCGATCCGCACACACCTTCCCGACAGGAACGTCGATACGCGATTGTCGGATCCTGCAAACGAAGGTCTTCTAGTACATCCAGTACCATCAATTCGCGATCTTGGGGCAATTCGAATTCATAGTCTTGCATGCGTGGCACGTCGTCTTGCTCCGGCACGAATCGATAGACGCTTACTTTCAACTTAGTACTCCCGAACCGCAGGTTCAAACGCATCAATCTGAGTCGGTGCGAAATTCACAGAACGCTTACCGACGCGATGATCAGAAGGGTAATACATCGAATGACAAAGCCATTGTTCATCATCTCGCTCCGGAAAATCGTCACGTGCGTGGGCTCCTCGACTCTCCGTTCGACCCAACGCGGCATACGCTGTCGCTTCTGCGATCTCCAACAGATTGTCTAGTTCGAGCGCATCGATACGCGCGGTGTTAAACGCTTTGCTCTTGTCGGCGAGGTGTGCTTCTTGGATACGCTGTCGTAACTCTTCAAGTTTCGCGCGACCACGCTCCATCGGTTCACCTGTGCGGAAGATGCCGAAGCTCTCTTGCATCGTCAACTGTAATTCTCGTTTTAACTGGAGTGGCTCCTCACCTTCATTCGAACTTTCCCACCTTCGGAAACGCGACATCGCTCGATCGAGGTCGTCAGCAGAAGCGTCAGCGTACGAAACACCTTGTTTCATCACTTCCTCAATGTGTATCCCCGCGGCTCGACCAAATACGATGAGATCCAGTAGCGAATTACCGCCCAACCGATTTGACCCATGGACAGATACGCATGCGACTTCTCCGACTGCATACAAACCTTCAATGATCACATCGCGTCCAAACTCGTCCTGCGTCAACGCCTCGCCGGAGACGTCCGTCGGTATACCGCCCATCATGTAATGACAAGTCGGATAAACTGGAATAGGTTCTCGCACCGGATCAACATGCGCAAACGACCGCGCGAGATCGGTAATGCCGGGCAACCGTTCGGTTAGGGTATCTTCCCCTAAGTGATCCAGCTTCAGCAAAACGTGATCGTTGTTAGGTCCACAACCGCGACCATCGGCGATTTCAAGGACCATGGCACGTGCAACGACATCTCGACCTGCCAAGTCCTTCGCATTAGGTGCATACCGCTCCATGAATCGTTCACCGTCACTATTGATCAAATAGCCACCTTCGCCGCGAGCGCCTTCGGTAATCAATATGCCGACATCCGCAATGCCAGTCGGATGGAACTGCCACATTTCAATGTCTTGAACTGGAAAACCAGCTCGAAGGGACATGCCCAAGCCGTCGCCCGTGTTCATTAGCGCGTTGGTCGTACTGTAGTAAATACGCCCACCCCCGCCTGTTGCCAATACTGTTGCATTGGATTTGATGTAAACAAGCTCGCCTGTCTCGACGCAGATCGCTAGTGACCCTACCACAGCACCGTCCTGATTCTTGACGAGATCAACGGCGAACCATTCAGAAAGAAACGTTGTGTTGTTCTTAATGTTGGCTTGATATAACGTGTGCAGAAGCGCATGACCTGTACGATCCGCAGCACAGCACGTGCGAGCCGCTTGTCCACCCTTGCCGAAATCCTTAGATTGGCCTCCAAACGGTCGTTGATAGATCCGACCCGATTCAGTTCTTGAGAACGGCAAGCCTAAATGCTCGAGTTCGTAGATGGCTTCCGGACCAACACTGCACATGTATTCGATCGCTGCTTGGTCGCCAATATAGTCTGACCCCTTCACGGTGTCATACATATGCCACCGCCAGTCGTCTTCTGGATCGTCGCTGCCAATCGCACAAGTAATACCGCCTTGTGCAGATACAGTGTGGGAACGAGTCGGGAATACTTTCGATATTACCGCTGTTCGATAACCCGACTGTGCGATCTGCATCGCCGCGCGCATACCAGCACCACCGCCACCAATAATGACTCCGTCGAATTCCATCGTGCGAATGTCGGTCATAAGTGTCCCCAAATAAGACTCAAGGACCAAACTAGGAAAACTAACAATGCTGCACCGATGACAAGCTGGTACGCCAAACGGAGTCCCTTCGCGACACCCTGCCCTCGAATGTAATCGGTACCGACTGTCCACATCCCGATCCACGAGTGTATGGCGATTGCTAGCACGGTAAGTGAAGACAGTAAGAGAGAGTAGCCCGATGTAAAGTAACTTCGCCAGGCGATATAGTCCATATCGCCATTGAGCGCAAAGATTACTGTTAGATGGATTACGTAAATACCAATGATCACCGCCGTTAATCGCTGCACGATGAAGTCGATTAATCCACGCTTCGATGATCGAGATTCGCTCATGTAACGATCCATAGTCCGAATCCAATCGACGCTAAAGCTGTAAGAATCAGTGTCGTCCACGCGGACCTGCTACTTGCACGTAGTGATATCCCAATGTGGAAGTCCATTAATAAGTGTCGTATACCTGCAAAAAAGTGATACGAAACGGCAGTTAATACGGTCCATGCAAGTACGCCGTGGTACGTTGTGCCGACTGCATTGAAAACCCAATCGAACGATTCAGGCGATTCGAGCGTCAGACTTAGTAGATAAGTGAAATAGCCGACACCAAAAAGGAGAACGACACCTGAGATGCGATGTAATATCGACGCGATTGCTGCAATCGGAAAGCGAAACGCGGTTAGGTCTAAATTAACGGGTCGTGTCATACGTGTCGCCGCAAAGCGTTACCAAGCCTCCATCAAGCGGCAACATCGGCTCACGTGAATGATACGCAGCTTGTCGTTTTCAAATCGGCTGACTGTTCGAAAACTATGCGCGGAGTGATCCATCGTGATCGCTTGGACGACAGATATGATCTAAAATATTATTTTTTAAAATCAATAGGTTATAAGAGATATTTACCAAGGACTTAATCATTCCGATCTACATTAATCCTTCACCCTTGAGTATCTGTTCTAGTTCCTCTGCATTGACATAACCTCCTACCGTCTTGCCATTGCTCAAAACAAGCAAGGGTGTACCTCGCAGACCAAACAATTTCCCCAACCGATACTGGTCAGCGACCGAGTTTTCGCATGTCTTAGGTTCGATCTCACCACCCAGCTTTAGCTGTGTCAACGCGGTATGGGGTGTGTTGGAGCACCATGCAGACACCATGGCACTGTAGGGTTCACTGTCAATCCCCGCACGGGGAAACGCCAAATATCGAATCTCAATGCCTTTTCCATGATAGTCCGCCATTTCGGCATGCAGTTTTTGGCAATAGCCACAGGTCGTGTCGGTGAATACATGAACAACCGCTTTTGGCGATTCGAACGGTGGCGCAAACGCAATCACGTCTTTCGTCGTTAGCGCATTCAGCTGTGTTTCACGCATTGAGCCGATGTGTCTGTCGGTGTGTGCTATCAAAGACAACTCGGGTTCAGTCTTTACTTCAATCAAATCACCTCGCAAAATCCAGCGGCGGTCTTCGGATACGTAGAGCACCGAGTAATCCTGCAAGGTGGCAACATAAAAACCATCTAGTTCTGCTGGCTCGATGCTCAGCACCTGGTTGTTTTCACCCATGAGCGAATTTACAAACGACTTAACTTTGTCATCTGCTCTAAGTGGGAGTGCGACGATCATCATCGAGCATGCGACGAGCATCGCCACTAGGTAATTCGTATTAGTCACTTTTGCTATTGTCCGTCATCTGAATGGAGTAAACACCAACTACGTCAACCACGCGGATGATGAATCGCGTGTAACGACTTTAATCGTTCGTTCGCAACGCGTGTGTAAATCTGCGTGGTAGAGAGACTTGCGTGCCCTAGCATCATTTGGACCGCTCGCAAATCAGCGCCGTGGTTAAGCAAATGTGTCGCGAACGCGTGTCTGAGCGTATGTGGCGACAAATGCCGTTCGATCCCCGCCCTTTCTGCATAGCGTTTGATTGCATACCAAAAGGTTTGACGGGTCATCAATTGGCCACGTTTACTTGGAAACAACACATTTGTCGGAATGTTAGACAGCAACATGGGACGCGCGTTCTCTGTATAGCTCATGACCCAATTGAGCGCTTCTTCTCCAAGGGGTACGATCCTCTCCTTGTTTCCTTTACCCACGACTCTAACGATTCCCTGATTCATGTTGATGCTTTCGCGAGTAAGTTCAATCAATTCAGTCACTCTTAAACCCGTCGCATAAAGCACTTCAAGCATCGTGCGATCCCGCCATTCGACGGCGCTTTTATCTGGATTAGGCGCGTTTAACAGCGCTTCAACTTCCCCTTCCGAAAGGTAATCTGGCAGGCGTTTCGCGAGTTTGGGACTCTCGATATTCGCGATCGGGTTGTCTGAAACCAATCCGTGCTCTAGGGCATGATTGAAGAAACCACGCAAGCTCGAGAGAAAGCGGGAACGACTACTCGACGCCTTGCCATTCACTACGTGCTCAGCGAGGTATGCCTGCAAATCCTCACGCGTGCAATCTCGAATCCGCTTCCCGAGCCACTTCTCAAAAGCCTGCAGGTCGTGGCGATAGCACTTGACCGTGTTCGAAGATAAATTTCTTTCGTACCAGATCGTATCCAGGTACGTCTGGATATCGTCTGAAACAGTCACAGTGGCCGACTCAGGCGTGACCACGTTAGACTCCGTCGCTTTAGATTTTCTCTTTAATCCGCGCTGAACGACCAGATCGCTCACGCAAGTAGTAGATCTTCGCCTTGCGCACATCGCCGCGACGGTTGACCTGGATACTGTCGATCAAGGGACTATAAAGTTGAAAGGTGCGTTCGACGCCAAAGCCGTGAGATATTTTTCGCACCGTGAATGAAGAATTCAGTCCACGGTTCCGCTTGGCGATGACGACTCCTTCAAAGCGCTGGAGTCGGGTCTTCTCACCCTCGGTGATAACTACTTGCACCGCGACCGTGTCGCCGACTGAAAAGTCAGGAATCGCGGCTTTTTCCTTGCCGCCTCCTTCAACGGTCGAGCCGCGCGCGGTTAACTCGCGGAGGTGTCGTTCCTCTACCAGTTCAACGAATCCTTTCCTGCCCATCGCGTAGCCCTCTGCTAGTGTTTCTTGTTGACATGGTGCTTTAACCATGCTTTTTCAGTTGAATTGAATCGTCGGTCTGTCAGCAACTCTGGACGTCGCTGCCACGTGCGCAACAATGCTTGCTCGTGGCGCCACCTTGCGACTGCCGCGTGATCACCCGATGTCAGCACCGAAGGAACCGACTTACCGCGCCACTCACGTGGTCGCGTAAACTGCGGTCCCTCTAGTAAATTATCCCCGAATGAATCGTCATCCGCAGACTTTTCGTTACCTAACGTGCCCTTGACTAATCGTCCTATGGCATCGATAACCAACAGCACAGGTAATTCTCCGCCCGACAACACGTAGTCGCCGACAGAAATTTCGAAATCGACGTACTCCTCAATGTAGCGTTCATCCACACCCTCGTAGCGCGCGCTGACCAACACCATCGCGTCCAACTGCGACAGCTCGCGTACCATCGCCTGCGTGAGCGTGTTGCCTTGAGGACTGAGGTAAATCGTTTTCGGCGCTCGCGCCGGCGACTTACTTATTGCTTCCTCCGTACATGCTGCAAGAGGTTCCGCCATCATCAGCATCCCAGGCGCACCGCCAAATGGATGATCATCAATTGATCCATAACTGTCAGTTGCGTGGTCCCGGACGTTGAACAACTCGATATCAAGTTGATCCTTTGCTACCGCTCGACCAACGACACCATCACTCAACCCTGCCGTAATCAATTGGGGCATCGCTGTTACAACACCAATCCACATGAGTCAGATCATGCCATCCAATCTGCGTCCCACCGAACTATCACGTTCTCAGCTAGCGAGACGGAATCCAACACCGGTTTAACGCACGGGATGAGGTACTCGCCTTTCTCGCCTTTGACATCAAGTACCGCCGAGGCTCCCGTTTCGATTACGTTCGATACCTTCCCAAGCGTGATGTCTTCAGTATTCACGACAACTAGACCGATTAGATCTACCCAGTAAAACTCGTCTGTCTGAAGCGGCGGCAATGCGTCTCGATGCACACCAAGCTCCAAGTTGCGCAGTTTCTCGGCAATCGTTCGATCTTCGCACCCGTTGATCCGCGCAATCAATTCTCCGCGATGGCGCTGAAATTCAACGCTTACCAAGTGTTCCCAATGCTCGTCGCCTCTTCTTCCGTAGAGCTTCTCGAATTCAAGAAGATTCGTGATTGGCTCAGTAAAAGAATGGACGTGCGTCCAACCTTTTATGCCATATGCGGAACCGATACGTCCTACGACAACGATTCGATTAGGTTCCAACCGTTAAGCTGGTTTCTCTTCTTCTTTAGCACTTGCATCCGATTCAGACTCAGCATCTGCGACCGATTCCGAGTCTGGTGATTCTTCTGCGGTTGCTTCAACGGTCGAATCTTCGCCTGACGCCGCTTCGGCGGAAACCTCTTCGGCTGAGGGCTCTTCGGCGGAGGTCTCTTCGGCTTCGGTTTCCGCGGCGGACTCGTCAGCTGCTTTTGCGTCGGCCGCAGGTTCCTCTACTTCAGCCTCGGCCGCGGACGCTTCATCGTCTCTTACTTCGACCGGCGCTTTCTCTGTTTCGGCCTCAGCTAGCGCTTCGTTTGCGGTTGCTCCGACGGATTCTGTCGCATCTTCTGCAACCGACTCCACAGTTTCTTCCGCTTCTTCAGCTACTTCCGCGGGACCAATCTGTTCCGCTCGCCGAGCTTCCTTGACGAGTCGCGAGACAGTCTGGGACGTTTGTGCACCCTGACCAAGCCAGTAGTCGACGCGTGTTAGATCGATGCGTAGACGTTCTGCCTTACCTTTTGCAATCGGGTTGTAGAAACCGACACGCTCAATAAACGTACCGTCGCGACGCGCTCGCCGATCGGCGACGGTCACGTGATAGAACGGTTTGTGTATCGAGCCGTGTCTGGCAAGACGGATTACGACCATGGAAAAAGGCTTATCACCTAGATGAGCGAGCGGCGGATTTTACTTAGGGAAAGGGTCGATTGACCACTATTTGTTAATAAAGTCGAGATCAACAACGAATGTTGGTACGCGTTTTTATTTATTCTCAGCCATCATTTGTTCTAGCTGCGCCAGCATCTTGCTCGACCGGCCCATTCGGCTGAGTCGCTTTGTGGCTTTCTGCATCTGCTTGAACTTCCTGATCGTGAAGTTCACATCCTGAATTCGCGTGCCGCTCCCGGCTGCAACGCGCTTCTTGCGAGACGGTATGTTTAGCAGGTTGGGAAACGCACGTTCTTTCGCGGTCATCGAATCAATGATGATTGCGTGCTTTCGGATGACATCATCGTCCGTTTCCTTCACCTTCACATTCGGCGCATTGGGCAGCCTCGAAAGTACGCTGGCCATGCCACCCATATCGGTCATCTGCTTGATCTGCTCGCGCATATCGTCAAATGTGAACGATGCACCCCGGAGCATTCGTTTAACGACACGCTCGGAAGCATCAATATCGACTTTCTTTTCCGCTTCTTCAACCAATCCCAGGATGTCACCCATCCCAAGAATGCGAGACGCCAGACGGTCAGGATGAAACAGCTCAAGCCCATCCAGACCTTCCCCGGTACCGAGAAACTTGATCGGTTTGTGAGTAATCGCCCGCACTGAAAGTGCGGCACCGCCCCGAGCATCGCCATCAGCCTTCGTCAAGACAACGCCCGTAAGCGGTAGTACACGATCGAACGTTCGAGCTGTTTTAGCAGCATCCTGGCCGGTCATTGCGTCGACGACGAACAACGTTTCAGTGGGTTGCAGACTATCGTGCAGTTGCCGGATTTCAGCCATCATTTCATCGTCGATGGCGAGGCGCCCAGCAGTATCAACGATGAGCGTGTCGCTCTCAAGATCCTTGGCTGTAGACAGCGCGCTCTGAACAATCTTTAGAGGCTGTTGGTCAGGCGATGTCTCAATGAAATGAGCCTTCGCCGATGCCGTGAGAACGCGTAGCTGCTCAATCGCCGCAGGTCGATATACGTCCGCTGATACGGTCGCGACCCGTTGGCTCTGCTCATGCTGGAGATATCGGGCAAGTTTGGCAACCGTAGTTGTTTTACCCGTTCCTTGCAATCCAGCCATTAAAATGACAGCTGGTTTTTTTGACGCCCTGAGCTCGAGGCTGGAAACTTCCGTCCCCATGAGCGATACCAGCTCGTCGTGGACGAACTTCACGAACATGTCACCTGGTCGCACCGACGCGACGAACTCTCGCCCTACAGACTTCTTCCTGACGGCTTCGACGAACGGGATAACGACTTCAAGGGCAACATCAGCCTCAAGCAACGCCGTGCGGACCTCACGGATCGCTTCGGCAACGTTGTTCTCAGTAAGTCTTCGAGTACGAATACCCGAGAAGGTCTGCGTGAGTTTGGTCGTTAGATTGTCAAACATAATCGCGCAAAGCTGCGCTGGATTTCGGCGCGTGAATTCTAATTTTTGAAAACCTAGTGTCGCTTAATCTCTTTTCACAGCAGATCGCACCTGACCTTTTTGGCGGCCTCGCGGCTCTGTTGTATCTGCTCTATTTATGGCTGCAGCTGCGTTCGGAGGCGATTGAATCGTTTCCCAATCGACGCGTAGCGGCGCTAATCGCGCCGGCTATTGGTATGCACCTAATCTACACGGTATTGATCGTCAGTACCGGTTCTGGAATCATCCTTTCAATCTGGTCGAGTGCGATCGTCATGACTTTCGTCGCGATGGTCTGTACGTTCTATCTTTATCTAGTCCAAGGCTATCGCGTGTTGGCTCTTGTCACCGTGCCGCTCGCGATCATCTCACTTTTCATCGGGCTGCTCCTAACGCCAGCCGACGGAACCTTGATCGATCAGGCGACGGTTATAGCGCATGTCTTGATCAGCATGCTTACCTACGCGACATTGGGATTAGCAGCGGTTCAAGCGGCGTCCATCATCGTGCTACACCAACGACTAAAGAAGAATGATTCGACGGCGTTTGTGAAATTGATGCCTCCCCTTCAAACCGTTGAAGCCACTGCTATGCACTTGCTGTGGTTAGGTGTTTCACTACTGACGCTGACCGTCGTTACAGGTCTGATCTTCCGTTGGGATTTCGTACAGCAAGGCAATTACGTCTTGCACATGGGGCTCGCGTTAACTTGCTGGGTACTCTATCTCGCTCTCATCTGTGGCCAGCTTTGGTTCGGATGGCGAGGACAAATATCTGCAAGGTTGTCGCTTCTCGCCTTTGCCATATTGCTCATCAGCTATTTCGGACTTCAGTTCGTATTCGGCTATGGGACCTAACCACTAACCAATTCAAATCAAATGGAAACCTTTGTAGTACCCGCTTGGGTATTGATCCTCTCCGTATTCATTCTTCTGTTGATGAGCGCGTTCTTTGCGGGCGCCGAAACAGCGATGATGAAATTGAATGTTTATCGCATGCGAGCGCTTGTGCGCAAGCGTCACGGTGGCGCACGTCGTGCGTTCAGATTGCTTCAGCACAAAGATCGCCTGCTCGGTGTCATATTAATTGGCAATAACCTCGTAAATTACTCCGCCGCCGTCGTCGCAAACGTGGTCTTCGTCCGCTGGTTCGGAACAGAGCTCGGTGGCGTGATTACGACTGTTTCGATTACTTTCATCTTTCTCATCTTCGCTGATATCGCCCCAAAAACGATCGGCGCTGTACGACCCGAATCGATTGCGTACCCGAGTGCGTATGTACTCCTACCACTTCAATCAATCATGAAGTACTTAGTGTCGTTTTCGAATTTCTGTGGGGCGTTCGTCGTTAAGCCATTCACACGTGGTGTTGTGGACGATGAAGATCTTTCTGAGGACGAATTGCGTCGAGTTTTCGACCAAGCGCGCAAACTGCCTCGCAATCGCCAACTGATGATCCTAAACATTTTGAATTTAGAGGAACAGACTGTCGGTGATGTCATGCAACCCCGAGAAGCAATCTACGGTATCAACCTAAACGATTCGATGTCTGAGATTCGGGAACGCATTGCCGCGGCGGATCACACACGACTTCCGGCCTATCGCGGTACCATCAACAATATTCAGGGCATCCTCCACATGCGGGAGGCAAATCGACTCCTCCAAGATCCCGATGCGTCTAAGGAAGATTTGGTTGCTGCACTCGAAAACACGTACTACACACCAAGTCAAGTACCGCTTTCTCGGCTCGTCAATAACTTCAAACAGCGCAGACGACGCTTCAGCATCGCAGTTGACGAGTACGGGGTCGTTGTAGGCTTGATCACGATCGACGACATCATCGAAGAAATCGTCGGCGAATTCACGCTAAGTTCGCACGAAACAGATACTGGGGTGATCTCGCCGATCGATGAAAACACCTATCGTGTTACGGGAAATACTCTCTTGCACGAGTTAAACAACATCGCGCATTGGACACTTCCAGAAGATGGTCCACGAACCGTCAATGGGTGGGTACTTGATCATTTGCGACGAGTACCTTCTGGTCAGACCTCGATTAGCATCGAGAACTACCGCGTGGAGATCATTGAAATCGTCGACAACGCCATAAAGTCTGCCACTATTACGCAGTTGCCTTTCGACGATGATTTTGGTGTCGAAGAACCTAAACAGGAGGATCACAGCGAGCAAAATCGAGAGTAGGTACGATGGTTCGCCGACCGTATAACCTCGTTAGAAAGTCTACTGGTGAGTAACGTGACCATACGCGACATTGACTAGTCCGTTAGATGACCTGCCGAATCACAATTTACGCATGATCCTCACACTTAGTACGCTCCCGCGGATAAACCGTGATGCGATTTCCGCAAAGATCGCAATTCTGTTGTCGATTCTGTGCCTTCAAACATTTGCGGAGTCGTCAATACCTCCGATTGACGATCGCTGCGAGATCACGAAAGCCTTTTTACCGTTCGACGAGAACGCATTCCGGCCGTGCGACGTTGAGGTGAATGAGTGCACTGAAGCACGAATGTCACGATTCAACGAAACTGAGGATCAGGCTCAAAATCAATGTTGGCGACTTCCGCTGTCCATGGATCCAGATTTCGATGGTCCCTGTCCTGCATACATGGAAGAACTGGAATCCCGCGCAACCACTGATCGTGAGTCGCTGATGCGATTGGTCTTGTTAAGGAACTATTTTTCGAGTAGGAATGAGTTCGATGCCGAGATCGATGTGTTCAAGCGGAATGAGTCGTTACAGAGCATTCGTAGCTTGCTCGAAGACGACCCAAACAATCCAGTAGCGTTAAAACTCCTTCACTGGACACTCTTGTTTACAGATGACCTCGTCGAGCAATTGAATCTGAAATTGAAAATTCAACGACTCGATCCTGATTGTCCAGAGTCCACTAGAAATTTCTTGTTTTTCATCTCCCGTATTCCGAATGAAATCGTAGATAACTGGCTAGTGGGACAAGGATCTGGATCTGAACTAACTATCGACGAAATTAGAGATCTCCTTCTGCGACTTCAGGAGACGTTGCTCGATGCGTATGACTTCATGATTGAAGATAGTGAAGGTACGCGAAAACTCGATTCGGCACTAGATTCCGTACACGATGCCATACTTGGACGCAAGTTCGAGAATTTCCAGCAAATTTCTCGTCACGTTGAAATTGGACTGAATGACTATAAGGCGCATAGACGTGAGGAGCTGGTTCGAAGATTCTCTCGCGATTACGACGTCGATTCTCATCATGGTCGCTCCCAGTCTCTCACTCTGATGTGTAGTAGCCTTGCTTTAGATCTTGGACTTCTCGATCAGTGCACCAAGCTTCTCAATCACTTCGGTTATTTTGATTCCAAGTCGCGCGAATATCCCGAGCGCGACTGGACGCGAGCTGCCATTTCGCTCATGATTGGGCTCACGCGAGATTGCTCTCAGCACGCGGATCTGTTATTGGGTCACTGGCCGATGTGGTGGAGTGATCGGCCCTGCCTCTCAACACATTACGACGCGCTAGTATCACACATTATCGGACTGCTAGAGCGATTTCTGGAATTTGGAACGAGTGCGGAGAGAGAAGTGTTGGAAGCCTATCTTCTACTTGATGAATCAAGCGACGAGAGGTTTCTACGAGCACTAGCGTTAGACGAATCTATGGTCGTATATGCATCACGATTGAGCAAACGTCTCCACAAATTAGGCAAGGTTCAAGCTGCTTCTAACATTCTGTCGAACATTGACGCCGAAACCGCAAATCGACTCACAAAAGGCGAGAAGAGATTGTTGGAGAACACTACGAGCGCCATTCGAGACGACATGTACCAAAATTGGATCGAAACATCGTTCGGCTTACTAGCGGACAAATTTCATACTACCAATAACCCATGAATACTGGAGTCCAGTCAAATGCAATCGAGTTCCAATTTGAAGTGCGATACGGTGTATTCATAGCATCTTGCACATCTTAGTTCTAGTCTAGTCTTACGTCCCTTCACGGGAATATCCAACTAAGAACTACGTCGGATCGCGCATCAACCTTTCTTCTTCACTACCGCCGCTGAGACCATCGCCGATTGATTGCCGAAATAATCGCCAATAACGAGGCAGTCACCGTGTTCTTACTTCGACCTACCCCAAACACGGAGCCTTCACCAAACTCGATCGAGACAATCCCGACAGCTTGCGCGTCCTTTCCTACGACGTCATCTTCACGTAGCGCGTGCTCGTGATAAGCCGCAACATTTAGCGGTTCATTCAATGTCGCGACCATCGCATTGACGAACGCTTCGATTGGTCCAGATCCTTTACCACAGATCGAAACTTCATTCTCGGATACCTGGATTAACCCGTCGCAAACGAGCATATCGTTGTCTGCATTGTTCAAATCGTAATTGAGAAGCGCATATGGTCCGTCTTGAGCTTCGAATGTATCAAACAGCGCTTGCAATATCTCGTCCCGTCTAACCTCTCGATCAAGATCTTCGGTAAGCACCTGAACCTGTTTCGCGAACTCCTGCAACATCTCGCGAGGTAAGGAGATTCCGTAATGCTGCTCGAGGATGAACCCAACGCCACCCTTTCCAGACTGGCTGTTAACGCGAACGGATTCCTTGTATGAAGAACCCACGTCAGCGGGATCAATCGGTAAATACGGAACTTCCCAACGATCTTTCTTGACGACGGCCATACCTTTCTTGATCGCATCCTGGTGCGACCCCGAAAACGCGGTAAACACAAGATCTCCAGCATAGGGGTGTCGTTCGTGTACTCGAATCTTTGTGACATCTTCTGCAATCTGACGAATGCGCGGCATGTCACGGAAGTCGAGCTGCGGGTCCACTCCTTGTGAGAATAGATTCATCGCCATCGTCATGATGTCGCAGTTGCCGGTCCGCTCGCCATTTCCGAATAACGTGCCTTCGACTCGTTCTGCGCCCGCCATTAATGCCAACTCCGTAGCTGCAATTCCTGTTCCTCGATCGTTATGCGTGTGCAAGCTGATGACGGCACGGTCGCGATTCGGGAAGTTTCGGCAGAAATACTCGATTTGATCTGCGTATATGTTGGGAGTCGCCATCTCAACGGTCGACGGCAGATTGATGATGACCGGGTCTTCAGATGTCGCGCCCCAGGTGTTCGCCACTTCGTTGCATATCTCAATGGCGAAATCGAGTTCAGTACCCGTAAAACTCTCGGGTGAGTATTCGAATGTGACCTTCGTATCACCTAGATCACGTGTGATGTCTCGGACTAGTGTCGTTCCCTTCACTGCAAGATCGATGATGCCCTTGCGATCCATGTTGAAGACGACGTCACGTTGAAGCGTCGATGTCGAGTTGTATAGATGGAAAATTGCCCCTTCCGCACCACGAAGTGCGTCTACTGTTCGCTCAATGAGTTCAGGACGCGCTTGACAAAGCACCTGTACGAGCGCACCCGGTGGAATCAAGTCATCCTCGATGATGGTGCGACAAAAGTCGAAGTCCATCTGTGACGCAGCCGGAAACCCGACTTCAATCTCGGTAAAGCCAATCTCAAGTAGGAGCTCATACATCTCCATCTTCTCATCGACATTCATCGGATCGATGAGCGCTTGATTACCGTCGCGCAGGTCGACACTGCACCACCGGGGCGGCTGAACGATCTGACTGTTGGGCCACGTCCGGTCGTCTAGCTCAACGCGGGGAAAAGCGCGGTATTTCTGGAATGGCATCGTACCGGCGCGGCGACCGGGATTGGGTGATGTCAACATCTTCGAACTCTCAAAGGTGAGAAGGCTGTTTGGGGTTTAGAGGTGGGACAAATGTCCCGAAAGGAAGTAATACGCCGGCTAGACCGGCAGCAGCAGCGCCAGCGAAATTAAGTAGGACCAGTGGGTTCGTCCGTGAACCGAAGAGTTGGATAGATTCATCACAAGCGAATTATAGAAAGGAACCACTATCCTAGCCTCTTAGTCCCTGACTGCCGTTTAATTTTGACGATATCTAGTCTCCGTGGGAACCGTATTGAGCGTTCGACAAAGAATGCGTTCACTGCGTGTTGCTGTGCGACCTGTAGACCGTTGAACCCAGCAAGTTTCGCGATCACGGAACACCGTTGGTCAGTCAACTAAACATCGGCGCACATCAAGCTGCGAGACGATAGGATCCTGGGATCGATCCATCGATCCACAAGGCGCTTTTTGCATTCGGTTTGGCGATACACCTCGCGCTGATTTCCTCCAATTCGTTTTCGTCCACGCTCTCCAACCCTAGTCGGTACGTAGCAAAGATACGAATCAGTGCATCCGCAGCGCCATCCACTGCGCTCTCTTCACGTTCCCACCGAGAAAGGGTGAGCCGGGTACGGTGAACCAACCTAGCAAGCGCTGTCTGGGTCATACCCATCTCGGAACGCAGGAATCGCATCTCAGCGCCAGTCAGGCGACCGTCACATTCGACGATGGCGTTAGCAATCAATCGGTGAAGCCCGCGAATGTTAGGAATACGGATAGTCTCTTCACCGGCATCGTCGACAGCGTGTGCACCCTGAATCCACACATTGGGTAAACCGCACTCCGTGTAGTGATAGGCATTGGTTTCGCTGTTCATCTCACATCCTTCCACATTACAGTGATCAGCTTTATGGCGGGTCTGCCTGGGTCCGGAATCACAACGAGGCAGATTTCTCTGTTACCTGAGTTGGGAGATTCGCCGCAAATTCTGTACTTGCGGTATTCTGGCCGAGTGGACGCCGTCGGTTCATCGTCAATGCAACCTGTCGCCAGGACTCCTAGTATGTCCGAAACGATGATGTCCCTTTCTGCCATGCGTTCCGCTGCATGACGCGTATAGGCCAACTCAAGTTCGTCGTTCCCGAGAGCGGCGTATTCGTGGAGACGCGTCTAGGCTACCGAGATGCTCCAGCGATCCGACTATCCAATTGACATGTATCATAATGATACATTATTTGTCGGACGCCTACTTTAAGACAGTTCCAGATTGACGCGAAACGTCTGACGACGGACCAACCCGCACACGATCGGAAAGTCGAACAGCAGCAGCTCGGGCATCTTCAACCGTATCACGCCGCGTTATCACGACGCCCATACGCCGCGAGCCATGAACTTCCGGCTTCCCAAACAAACGTAAATCCGTATGTGGTTCGACTAATGCTTGATCAACGTCAACAAACTCGACTGCATTGGACTCGCCGCGAACTAAAACAGGACAAGAAGCGGATGGACCATACTGCTGGATAAGCGGTATGGGTAACCCCAAAATAGCCCTCACGTGCAACTGAAATTCTGATAGGTTTTGGCTGATCAGCGTCACCAAACCGGTATCGTGCGGGCGCGGAGACACTTCGCTGAAGTAAACCGTGTCTCCTTGAATAAAAAACTCCATTCCGAAGAGACCGTACCCTCCCAATGCCTTAGAGACGCGAGTCGCTATGGACTGACATTCAGCTAAGACGGAGTCAGCCATCGGCTGCGGCTGCCACGATTCTCTGTAGTCACCTGCTTCCTGTCGATGACCGATAGGGTCACAGAACGAGACGCCACCCGCATGTCGAATCGTGAGCAATGTAATTTCATAATCGAAGTCAACGAATCCTTCAACGATTAGAGAATCCGCACCACCGCGCGTTCCTGCAAGTGCGTAGTCCCAAGCCGCACGGATGTCGCCTTCATCTTTGATCGTTGATTGACCCTTACCGGATGAACTCATCACTGGTTTTACGACACAAGGTAAACCGACTTCGGTGACGGCCTGCGTAAGTTCTTCAAGCGACTCAACGAAACGATACGGCGACGTTCGAATCTCCAGTTCGGAAGCCACTAACTCCCGAATACCGCGACGATTCATCGTGAGATTAGCCGCACGTGCGGTCGGCACAACCGTCGTGCCTTCTGCTTCAACGGTGAGCAACGCTTCGGTTGCGATCGCTTCGATCTCCGGGACAACAAGATCCGGAGATTCGGAACGGATCAGCTCGTATAGCGTTTTCTCATCAAGCATGTTGATGACATGCGCTTTGTGCGCCACCTGCATTGCGGGTGCGTCTGCGTAGCGATCAACCGCAATAACTTCACAACCTAACCGCTGAAGCTCAATCGCAACTTCCTTGCCAAGCTCGCCGCTACCAAGCAGCATGACGCGCTTCGCACTCGATGATCCCGGTGTACCGATAGTGACCATCTATTAGGGTCTAGTCCTGCGATTTAAGCGTGTTTCGATAACGCGCCGAGTTTCGCACATATCGATCAGAGAAATCAGTATTGGCTTCAATCTCCTCCAGCGTCAATTCGCGCACGATCTTCCCGGGCGAACCCAACACGAGACTGCCATCAGGAATAACCTTGTCTTCAGTAATCAGCGTATTCGAGCCGATCAGGCAATTGTCACCGATCTGAACACCGTTCATCACGACAGAATTGATGCCGATCAAGCTGTTGTTACCGACCGAACACCCGTGTAGAACTGCCTTGTGTCCTACCGTGACGCGATCACCGATTGTGACCGGATAGTCCTCGTCCATATGAACGATGCAGTTGTCCTGGATATTGCTGCGCTCACCAAGCGTTATGAGTTCGTAGTCGCCACGTAAAACGGCACCCCACCAAACGGACGATTGATGCTTCATAAGCACCTTGCCAATGACAATCGCGGTGCTGGCGATAAAGACCTCGCCTTCCGTCTGAACCTGATTTCCTTCTAGTTCAAATTTCACAGAAACATCTCATTTCAGTTGAGGTACCGTCGAAATTTCAGACAAAGAGATCGACAAACTCGTTTACCGGCATGGCTTCTAACGCCGATTGATCAAACACAACTTCCTCGATAGCCGAAGACTGTCCTGACGAAAAACGTGTCGCGAGATTCGCTCTGAATTTCGCCTCTAGCTCTGGTATGCCTTCCTCGCGTCTGCGACGGTGTCCGAGAGGGTATTCAATCGCTACTCGATCGGTCGAGGTCTCGTCTTTGAAGAACACCTGTACTGCGTTCGCAATGGATCGCTTATCGGGTTCGTGGTATTCACGGCTGAACCGTTCATCTTCGCTCACCGCCATCAGGTCACGCAGCTGATCGACGCGCGGGTCTGCGGCGACATCCGCCTCATAGTCTTCGGCAACAAGATCACCTTTTAGCAATCCAATCGCTGTCATGTATTGAAGGCAGTGATCACGATCCGCCGGATTGTTTAGTGCACCGGTCTTGCTGATGATGCGAATCGCAGATTCATGGGTGGTCAATTCAATCCGGTCGATTTCATCGATTCGATTAACGACTGATGGATGCAGTTGACATGCTGCTTCTACCGCAGTTTGGGCATGAAATTCGGCCGGATAAGAAATCTTGAATAGCACGTTTTCCATCACGTAGGACCCGTATTCACGCTGGAATTTGAACGAATCGCCTCTGAAATTAACGTCGTAGAAACCCCACTGCGGTGCAGTGAGCGCACTCGGATAACCAATTTCCCCTTTGAGCACGAACAACGCGAGTTGAACGCCACGACTCGTCGCATCGCCCGCCGCCCATGATTTGCGCGGACCGGCATTCGGTGCATGGCGATAAGTACGAAGACTCGAGCCGTCTACGAAGGCATGCGACAATGCATCGACCACTTGCTCTTTCGTACCACCTAGCATGTCCATGACGACCGCTGCTGTCGCAACACGCACAAGCAGCACGTGATCTAGACCGACTCGGTTAAAACTATTTTCGAGCGCTAAACACCCTTGAATTTCATGCGCCTTAATCATCGCGATCAAGACATCCCGCATTACGAGTGGTGATCGATCAGGCTGCCTGCTTAGGAAATCCGCAATCGCCAAAATTCCGCCTAGATTGTCCGACGGATGACCCCATTCAGCAGCTAACCACGTATCGTTGAAATCTAGCCAGCGAATCATGCAGCCTATGTCCCACGCAGCCTTCACGGGATCCAACTCGTATGACGTACCGGGCACGCGCGCACCGTTTGGCACCACAGTTCCAGGGACATGCGGCCCCAGCATCTTGGTACATTCAGGGAAGCGCAATGCCAAAAACCCACAACCCAGTGTATCGATAAGGCAGTTGCGCGCTGTATTCAGTGCAGTTTCACTATCGATCGCAGCACCATTCACGAACTCAGCGATCGCCACCAACTCCTCATCAGGTTCGGGGCGAACGTTGATATCGACGTTTTGGTTCAACAAATAACCCTTAGTAACTTAATTCGATGACAGCACAACGAATCTAACGATCGGCAAGAGGTACTACGTCTCTAGGTTCAGGTCCTATATAGTCCGCACTCGGTCGAATGATTCGGTTATTTGAACGCTGTTCCATGATGTGACCTGTCCATCCCGTTACTCGCGAACATACGAAAATGGGCGTAAATAACTTGGTCGGTATACCGATAAAGTGATATGCGGCAGCGTGGAAGAAATCCGCATTTGCAAACAGCTTCTTCTCGTCCCACATCGTCTTCTCTACCTCGCACGAAATGGGATAAAGCGATGTATCGCCCACTTTCTCTGCCAGCTTTTCTGCCCAACTCTTTATGATCGCATTGCGTGGGTCCGATTCTCGATAGATCGCATGCCCGAATCCCATGATGACATCCTTGGCTTCAAGCATTTCCAATATTCGATTTCGCGCTTCTTGCGGGGTGTCGAACTGTTCGATCAGTGCCATCGCGGCTTCGTTTGCGCCACCGTGCAAAGGTCCACGTAACGAACCGATTGCACCCGTTACACATGAGTGCATGTCGGATAGCGTCGACGCACATACACGCGCTGTAAATGTTGACGCATTGAATTCGTGCTCTGCATACAGAATCAGCGAAACATCCATAACACGTTGGAACATTGGGTCGACATCATTGCCTAGCAACGTCGCGAGAAAGTGTCCAGCAATACTGTCTGTATCTGTCTCGACATCGATTCTCACGCCATCATGAGAGTATCGATACCAGTAATTGATGATGGACGGAAAAACGGCTAGGAGTCGATCCGCGACTTCCTGTTGATTTTCAAAATCACCTTCTGGTTCCAAGTTACCGAGCATCGAGCACCCAGTTCTCATGACGTCCATCGGGTGTGCCGTTTGCGGAATCTTCTCAAGTGTTGCTACGAGTTCATCCGGCAACCCTCGTAACGACGTTAGTTTGGCTCGATATTGCGTTAGTTGAGTCTCATTTGGCAGTTCACCGTACAGGATGAGATACGCGACTTCTTCGAACGTCGTCGAGTCAGCAAGATCCGATATGTCGTAACCTCGATACGTAAGTCCTGTACCGGTCTTGCCAACGGTGCACAACGCTGTCTCTCCAGCGGATTGACCTCGTAGACCAGCACCTCCCAGCTTCTTATCAACCACTCGTTTCTTCCTTAGTAAATAGGTCGTCTAGTTTCTGCTCGAAATCGTGGTAACCCAAGACATCGTAAAGTTCATCTCGCGTCTGCATCGAACCCAGATCATCGACCTGTGTCCCTTTCTCTCGGATACTAGTGAACATATTCTCTGCGGCTTGACTCATCGCTCGAAAACCTGATAGAGGATACAACGCCATCGCGACATCAACCGAACGCAGTTCCTCGGTCGTGTAGAGTGGTGTTTTTCCGAATTCCGTCACATTTGCTAACACTGGAATAGCGACTCGCGACGTAATTTCACGGTACATGCCTAGTTCGGTCATGGCTTCGGCGAAGATCGCGTCCGCACCCGCGTCCTCAAATCGTTGGACGCGCTCAATCACCGCGTCCATACCGCTCACAGCCAACGCGTCCGTCCGTGCCATGACGATGAAGTCGCTGTCTCCTTTCGCATCGACCGCGGCCTTAATCCGGTCGCACATCTCGTCAACAGAGACAATTACTTTATTAGGTCGATGACCGCATCGCTTCTGGGCGACCTGGTCTTCGATATGCACTCCCGCGACACCCACACGCTCCATCTCACGGATCGTGCGCGCAATATTGAAAGCACCACCCCAGCCCGTATCGATGTCGACCAATAGTGGGAGTTTCGAAGCGTTGGTGATACGACGAGCGTCTTCCAGCACATCGTCCATCGACGTAATACCAAGATCAGGTAAACCGTAAGAAGCCGCCGCCACTCCGCTGCCGGATAGGTAGATACAGTTAAATCCGGCGCGTTCTGCGAGCATGGCCGCATAGGCATTGATCACGCCCACAATTTGTAGTGGCTTTTCTTCCTGAATTGCTCGTCGAAAACGACTGCCGGGATTCATTTGGCTATCGTATAACTGATTAAATGTTGAAGGTCGTCGGTTCAAGAACGGCGACGTGTGATTTTAAGACCCGTCAAAATAGTTGTACCAATTCCGCGATCTCACTTCGGAAATCAACGCGCGCCATTCTGGACATTAGATCGTTGAAATCTCGAAATCCCAACCCTAAACATCAACCTTCTAAGATCGACCTCGAATAGAAAATGTATTGAATATCAATCAGTTATCAAATAACTTTGGTACGATAAATGCCAATCTAACGCCCAGTCAAACGAAACACCTCGCGCACGTTCCAAAGAGTGGCACACATGATTTTCTGCGACCACGTGTATACGGATTCCTGAAGTCAATTCGTTCTCGGAGTTTGTGCGACCTAAAATTCGCCACATGCCATCTCTAGCCACAGAAGTCGAAAGTACGCCTCAAGAGGTGATCAGCTCGGCGCTCGAGCGTTTTGATAAAGACCGCATCGCAATCTCATTCAGCGGCGCGGAAGATGTTGTGCTGATTGATATGGCATTCAAGCTTGTCGGAACGTCCTTCCGTGTGTTCACGCTCGACACGGGTCGTCTGCACGCGGAAACCTACGAGTTTATCGAAAAGGTTCGGGGCCACTACAACATTGAGATTGATGTCTTGTCGCCTGATAACTGGGATGTAGAGGAGCTTGTCCGAGAGAAAGGTCTCTTCAGTTTCTACAAAGATGGGCACACGCAATGTTGCGGAATTCGTAAGATCGCTTCGCTTGAGCGAAAACTTAGTGATCTAGACGCTTGGATCACGGGTCAACGGCGCGACCAAGGTACGACGCGAACGAATGTTCCGCATGAGCAGGTGGATACGGCATTCTCGACTAGGAATCACGAGATTCTGAAGTTCAATCCTCTCGCATCGTGGGAATCTCAAGACGTCTGGTCGTATATCCGCGAGCATGATGTTCCTTACAACGTTTTGCACGAACAGGGATACAAATCCATCGGTTGCGCGCCGTGCACACGTCCAATTGAAGACAGTGAACCAGAACGTGCAGGTCGATGGTGGTGGGAGCACGAAGACGACAAAGAATGTGGTCTTCATGTCCAGAACGTCTCCTACGACTAACGACGCATCGTGAAGGTCACGTTCGTTAAGAAGATCCTAAAGGACGGCAGCCCCTGTCGAAAATGCGCGGATGTTGAACGACGTCTCAATAACTCCGGTTATATGAGCGCGGTCGACGAAGTTGTCGTCGCGGATGAGCGCGATGAACAATCGCCTGGGATGCTCATTGCGGTGAAACATGGCGTCGAGCTCGCGCCGTTTTTTGTCGTTGAGGACGGAGAGGAGACGCGAATCTACACCGTCTATTTCAGATTTGTAAAAGAAGAACTCGAAAGATCGTTAAAGTCAACAAGTCAAGACGCTGAAGATACACTGCGTGCGAACCCAGACTTAGACTACATTTGACCTAGTCGCACGCATATCCAATGTAACGGAATCACCATCTTGGCGACCGAACAACTAGCTCGTTGGTTCTTGTTTTTAGGTTATTAGATCGACTCGTAGACGCATAATAATTCGTTATATTTCAATAAGTTATGTAAACTCGTTAATCAAACTGAAATTGCATCGTCACCCTCATCGTAAACGCCATCTATTTTCGAGGCAACTCGAATCCGCTCAACAACGCATCTTGTTCATCTCGCTGTGTAGTCGTCAGTACCTTTTCGATAAGGGGTCGATTCAGGTGCTCAGCAAATGATTCGATGAATTCGTACATGTAGCTTCGTAAGAAAACCTCTCGACGCAAGCCAATGTGCGTGACGCTTGGTTCGAATAGATGGGATGCGTCGATAAATTCAAGGTCGTCATCGACCCTCTCCTCCCGTGCCATAGACGCGATGATGCCGATGCCGACACCAAGACGCACGTATTTCTTGATGACGTCGGTATCGGTTGCGGTGAACGTAACGTTCGCGAATAACCCCTCTGCGGCAAACGCATTCGCAACACTCGACCCGCCGGCGAAACCAAACACATAGGTGACCAGGGGTTCGCGGGCAACATCCGCCAACGTGATCTTGTCAATACGTGTGAGCAGATGACCTTTCGGTACGACGATCGAGCGATTCCATGTATAGCACGGTGCCAAGATTAAGTTTGTGAAATACTCGAATCCTTCGGTTGCGATTGCGAAATCCACTTCCCCGTTGAGGGTTAGTTCCGCTAGTTGTGCTGGTGTTCCCTGATTAATGTGTAGGCTAACTTGCGGGTACTTCTCTCGAAAGTTCTTGATGTGGTCCGGTAGTACGTAGCGCGCCTGCGTGTGCGTCGTCGCAATTCGCAACGAACCACGATCTTCATGCAAGAATTCTTCCGCGGCGCGTTCGATTGACTCCACTTTTTGTAGCGCTTCACGGGCGAGCATGACAATTCGTTCGCCCGCAGGTGTCACACCTAATCGTTTGCCTTTACGCGTCAGCAGGTCGACACCGAGTTCTCGCTCAAGTCGTCGAATACCGTTACTAATACCCGGTTGCGTGGTGTTCAACGCACGGGCAGCTTCCGACATGTTGAGGCCGTGGTTGTAGGTCTCGAGCAGGTATTCAAGTTGCTTCAGTTTCACGAAGAACTCCGGAAATAGGCGCGCACAAGGAAACCAAACGTTTTACACAGCACCAGCTTCCTATGCCGTGAATTCAGTATCCCTAGCTCAACCGAGCATCGTTCAAAAATATGAGGTGTACAGAAAACGGTTGTACTTCGGTGTATAGACTGAGCGTCCAACTGTATTTCAGTCTCGCCGAACTTTCGTCCGCGAGTTTTTCAGCAAGGCTTCGCGAAATCAGCGTTGCGTCTGAACGCGAAGGATTGTCTCGAAGCTAAGATCCTGCCGATACGGCGACGGCGTGCTCGAGTCGTGTAATCCGATCGCGCAGGTTCAACTTACGTCGTTTTAGGCGTCGTGTTAAATCCTGATCTGGATGTCCATTTTCAACGAGAAAGTTGATTACGGTGTCTAAGTCGCGATGTTCGACACGTAGATGCGCCAATGATTCTTCGTTACTGACTCCTGCCAAAAAATTACCTCGCAATGAGATGTGACTAATTTGTTCTAATTTAAGCACGACAAACGAAACTGTCAAGGACAAATGAAAGATAAATGATGAATTCGCTTCACAAGCTATGTAGCTGAGGTTGAATTCATCAAGCTTTGCCCCGATGGGTGCTGCCCTTTGACCCACCTTGTGATTCAACTTTCCTCACTAAAATGACAAGCAAAGTTCCAGTCGAACGCACGAACGATGTTAATCGTTTCCTACAGCAAGTTGAAAAACATCCTCTTCAACCTGTTAGTGACAATCGCCTGATCTTCGCACTCGATGCGACTGCCAGTCGGGAATTGACCTGGGATCTCGCGTCGAGCCTCCACGCTGAACTGTTTAAAGCAGCGAAATCCGCGAACCTAGCGGTTCAACTTGTTCATTTCGGCGGCTTCAATCAGTTTCAAGCGTCGTCGTGGAATAGTTCACCCGAACAGTTACTACGCCATATGCAGCAAGTACGGTGCTTAGGTGGAATGACTCAAATTCGCCGTGTGCTGTCACATATTCTGAATGAGGCTTCGGCTGACCAATCGGTAAAGGCAGCTGTATATATTGGTGACATGTGTGAAGAACCCATGGCTGAAATCGTCAACACGGCCGGACAATTGGGTTTGAGGCAGGTACCCGTGTTTGTATTTCAGGAAGGAACCGAGCGATATGCTACGGAGGTGTTCCGTTCGATTGCGGAACGTTCTGGTGGCGCTCACATGCCGTTTGAGTCCGGTTCTGCTGCACAGCTCCGCGAACTGCTAAAAGCAGCTGTGGTGTACGCGACCGAGGGATTGGACGCAGTCAGGCGGTTAGGAACGCCGATGACCAAGAAACTGCTGACACAAATCAAACGCTGATGGTCATCATCATCTGCGGCGTCCTTGCCGCGTTCGCATTTTTACTCCTGATGAAGGTCCTTTGGACTAAGGCAAAACCCAAGCTCTCGACGAACGTGATCGTGATCACAAGCCTAGTGTTCCTAGGCTCTCTGGGACTGCTCGCCGCCTCCGGGCGAATGCATTGGGTCGCAGCTACCGGTACTGCGGTACTACCCTTCTTGCGTCGAGCATTCACCTTATTCCGATTCGGCTCGTTTGCGACGCGAATGTGGCAGCAGTTTGGCAGCACATCGCCATTCAGCCAAGCATTTGGTGAATACAACGACACCGATTCGAATCAAGCGCCGAATGTAAGTGAAACGACGACCGACGAAATTCGGATGACGCTTGAACACACCTCCGGAAAAATGACAGGAACCGTACTCGAAGGTAAATTCGCCAATCGATCGCTTGAATCGTTGGACGAAATGGAGATCGTTGAGCTATACAACTACGTGAGCGACGAGTCAAAGCGGCTCTTAACGGCATACATCCAGCGCTATCACCCCAATCTAGGGGCACAAAGTTCTGAAGAAAGTAACAGTGGAAACGAAGGTAGTTCTGACACCATCACGCCAGAACGGGCACGAAAGATCTTGGGAGTCGCCGAATCCGCCACACGAGACGAAATCATCGAAGCCCATCGTCGATTGATGCAGAAGAATCATCCAGACCGCGGCGGCTCGGAGTACATCGCCTCAGAGATAAATCAGGCGAAGCGAGTATTGTTAAACCTGCTCTAAGACGAGTGCGACTTAGCTCGTCGCGAAATAAGGTAGGATCGTTTCGAAATCTGTTGCGACCGAGCTACGTCGAGCAAGCGTTTGATTGGTTAGCGAACAGTCTTATCGTAGAAATCGAGTCTCAACTCTAGAAGTGCCAAGCGGAGACTACGGCTTGATAGTAAGGTGAGAAAAGCGCTAGCACCATGATCAGCGCGGAAACCCATGCCCAAACCAATACGATCTTCATCACCCAGTTTGAGTCCATGAAATGTCGAAACAACGCTTTGATCATTTATCCGATGTGACGAGAAGTAACGGCGGTGAATTTTAGTCGTGCAATTCGTCCATATCGTTTTAAGATTGGTGCCCCTAAATTGAATGACTTGTTAGGGAATTCGCTTGAGAAAACCCGCTGTTAATTTACCTGAAGAATACGACCCCTCTGAAGATACCGTTACATTGGTCGCAGCCAGTTCACGACTTGCACGTGAACTTCGTTACGCCTTCGACTACGAAAAGGTACAAGTAAACGAGAAAGTCTGGAAACGACCGCAGATCCAGTCGTATACGCAGTGGCTCCTAAACAGCTACAGGCAACTAGGTTCCATTCACCCGCAGCTCGCACTTCGCAGCGTGGTATCGCATGAAACACTGATGCTGCTAGCGCAACAGCAAGCGCCTAACGAAGACGTAGAAATGCATGCGCGTGCCATCGTCGACGCATGGCAACTCGTATGGGATGCAAATCTCTGGGTTGATTTTCAGGACATTCGTTCGACGGAAAACGGTCGACTGTGTGACGACTGGTTTCAGCGCATACGCAGATGCCTTGACCGAGAGCAACTCATCACGGTAGCAGAGATTCCCATCCTCTTACAACGCGCGATCGAACGACATGACTGGCACCCGCAACGTATCTTGACGTACGGGTTTAGCGACGTTAGTACAGCACAGCGAAATCTCTTCGAATCCTTACGAGCGCTAGATCTTTCGTCAGACGTCGGCGACATTTCCGTCGAGAATGAATGTGCAATCCATCGCCTACATGGCTTTGAGAAAGCGAACGAAGAATTCAGCACGCTTGCTTTGTGGACGCGTGAAAAACTCGCTAAATACGGATCGGACGCCACGATAGGCGTCGTCATCAATGGACTTGGCAGTTCTTTTCAAGCCGTCAAACGTTCGTTCGAAAGTGTATTCCCAGAAATTACGGACATTACACGTCTCGTATCAATAGATAGTGGGCAACCGCTAACCCAGCACAGAGCTTATCTAGATTTCATCCACCTTCTGAAGTGGACGTGTAGTCCGCTTGATGTCAACGTGCTCTTACAACTTGCCAAATCGCCGTACTTTCAACGTCTGAACCTTCGTCGCAAACCACAACGGTGGTTCCGAGAACGCATGACGATCAAGCAATACCGGAGTCGCTTGCCAAGAGGGGAGCGCAGTGCACTCGACCAGGTCATTCGGATCACACCAAAAAACGCAAATCAGCCACTGGCATTCAGTGACGTTGCCGAAGCGATGCTGGAGTTGATGCGGACGTGTGGCTATTCGAAGGAATCGGAGGACCGGTTCGCCTATGTCGACTCCAACGCGGTCCAAGTGCTCAATGATCTGGTGCTGCGTCTAGCTCAAGCCGCGACGATCCGACCTCGTACGTCGTGGGCTCGGTTCATCGATCTGATTGAAATCCTTGCAGCGGACCAGACTATTCACGTATCGCGAGCTGATGCGGCGATTCAAGTCATGGGTCGCGAAGCGTCAACCCTCTTGCGATTTGACGCATTGTGGGTCACAGGCGTATCGGATGTCGATTGGCCTGCAGTGCCACGACCGAATCCGTTCGTACCGCGGCATATGCAGAAGCAAGCGAACCTTCCTCGAGTGTCACATGAGCAAATGCTTGAAGAAGCTCGCCTATTGACGAACCACTGGCGAAAGTGCGCGAACGAGATCGTATTCAGCTACGTGAGTCAGATCGATAAGGTAGAAGCTCAACCCAGCAGTCTTTTCTCTGACTTGAATAGCAAAAAAGACGCTGAACAAGATCAATCCAGCCTAGCACTAGTCAACCACGTCGAACTTATCCAACACGGACATCCTTGGTCAACGTACTCGGTCTCGGACGTCATCCGCGAATATCAACAACCAAACGGTTCACAGATTGCAGTCGAGGATGTCAAAGCCGCGACGCGACTACTGCGAAATCAAGCGCATTGCCCATTCAAAGCATGGGCGGTACATCGTGCCCATCTTGAAGAGGAAGCAGCGCCAATATCGCGTTTCCCGAATCCAGCTCAACGTGGTTCGCTCTTCCACTATGTTGTCGCCGAAATACTTAGTATCGCCAAGACGCAAGAACAACTCGAACTGCTCGACGACAAAACAGTTCTTGAAGCGATCGACGACGTCCTGGCGAGCAGCGATGAGTCGAAGGCCATGCCCACTCGATTTCTAAAGCATGAGAGAGATCGCCTTCAGCGTTGGATCCGTGAATGGCTGAAGTTCCAAACTAACAAACGTCAACCCTTTGAGGTGATCGCTGTGGAGAAGCAGGTCGACTTTGAAATTGAAGGGCTCAAGTTCAGAGGATACATTGACCGGATCGATCGTACGAAGGAGATGGAAAGACTCATCATCGATCACAAGACTGGCTCGAGCTACATGCCGAAGAGTTGGGATCCAGACGCGTTAAGCGATCCTCAGATGCCGATGTACGCGACTGCGGAAACGGCCTGTGACGGTATAGCCTATCTCTCCATCTTCCGAACCTCGAATGGTCTGGTAACCCGCTGGCAAGGCGTTGGACAATCGACAAATCCAGACGTTGAAATCGAGTTGGACGAGGAGCTCGGGAATTACGGATCACTAGCTGCGCTAAAGGCTGCGTGGCGTGATCGTCTTTCGCAGATCGTCTTAGATCACCTTGACGGAAAGGCCGATGTGGACCCAGTGGACTCCGACGTCTGTAAATACTGCCACCTAACCAATCTTTGTCGAATCTATGAAGACCCCAATCAAAGGTACATAAGCGGAGAGGAGGGGTAGTTATGACGGATACCAATACCTACCTGAACCAGGCGCTTAATCCACCACCCGACCAGGATCAACGTGATACTGCGATCGACCCAACTCGATCATTCATCGTTCAAGCACCGGCCGGTTCCGGAAAGACAACACTCCTCGTGACGCGCTATCTGGCTTTGCTGGCTACGGTGAATGAACCGGAAGAAATCCTAGCCATCACGTTCACACGTAAAGCCGCGCAAGAGATGCGCGCTCGCGTGATTGAGGAACTTAAGAGCGATTCAAGAGAGCAAGCTCGCGCTGCCATGCAACGAAGCGCTGACCTTAATTGGCAGTTGCTCGCGACGCCGCAACGCATGCGCATCCAAACCATCGACAGTTTTCAGCAGGGTTTGGTGCAACAGTTACCGTACCAGAGTCGGCTTAGTCTCGACTATGAGACCATCGATAACGCCGAGTCGCTATACGAAGAAGCAGTCGAGAACACGCTTGAACGAATCGCGGCTCGGAAGGCCAGTTTCGGGGATGAGATCGCCGCTATGGTCGCGACATTCGATAACAACCCGGACAATGTTCGCGGGCTGCTCGTGAGCATGTTGACGAAACGGGATCAATGGCTCGAACACATCCCTGCATTAGCCAGCGGTGTACTCGGCCGGGTAAATGCGGAACGACTAACCCAACAACTGCAAGCAGCACGTACCACGTTCTGTGATGAACGGAAACAAGCGTTCATCGACGCGATCGCTGCTAAAGATCGGCTCTGGCCGGACTGCATCGCGCTGGTAAGACAGTCCAAGCCGGCTAGAAAATCGCCAGGTCAGTTCTATGACATGAAGGATCCATCCGATTGGGATCACCTCGTCGACATATTCCTGACCAAATCAGGTACCTGGCGCAAACGAATATCAAAGACCGAGGGTATTTCGAGTACAGACTCTGTCTTAAAAGAAAAATGGGAATCCACCATCGGAGCGCTCCAGGCAACTGTAACGATGGACAAGCTCGGAAAACTCCGAGGATTACCCGCTGAGGAGCTTACCGAAACGCAAAAACAAGATCTAGCCAACTACGCGCTGACACTATTAGCATGCGTGCAGGAACTCACTCGACTTTTCGATAGTCGTAAGGTCGTGGACTTTACCGAGCGCGCTATTGCCGCACGTCGTGCCCTTCGCGTTGACGGCGCTCCTACGGAACTCGCATTGGCGCTCGACTATCGGATTCGCCACATTCTTGTAGACGAATATCAAGACACGTCGATCGCGCAGAACGAATTTCTAAATTTGTTGATGGAAGGGTGGGAGCCGGACGACGGCAACACCTTCTTCGCGGTTGGCGATCCGATGCAATCGATCTACAAGTTCCGCGACGCCGACCTCAGTAACTTCCTAAAGGCCGATACCGGCGGAATCAAAAATCGACAAGTTGACAAACTCCAGCTAACGGTCAACTTTCGCTCTTCGAAGCATCTTGTGAACTGGTGTAACGAAGTGTTTGCACCTATTCTCGGTGAGGCGAATGATGCCGAGCTCGGTCAGGTTGCGTTCGCCAAGTCTATTGAGATCGACGAATTTAAAGAGGGCTCCACTCATGGCCTAACGCTCGTCGAATCCGGTGACCGGCAGCGCGAGGCCGACCTTGTCGCTCAGAAGATTCGTGAGCTGCATCAGAAATACCCAAGCCATAGCATCGCTGCGTTGTTTCGCACGCGCAGTGACATCGGTGCCTATTTCGAGGCGTTTCGACATCACGGCGTGCGCTGGCGCGGTGTGGACATGGAATCGCTATCGAACTTTGGCGAAGTACGCGACCTCTTCTGTCTGACATGTGCGCTCATCGATCTCGACGACGAACTAGCTTGGAGCGCGTTGCTTCTTTCACCGCTCGCGGGTGTCGAATTACTTGATCTAGAAACGCTCCGAGAGCACGAATGTGCCCGCGACATGGTGCTCGCCGAGCCAACCAACGCGCTGAGCGATGTCGCCTCTGCAATCATCAAGCGTGTTAGAGGACCGATCGTCGAAGCGCTCAACAATCAGCATCGATCGCTTCGCTCTCGGGTCGAACGCGCTTGGTATCAACTTGGCGGCGCAAACGCCTACGCCTTTACCGGCGACCCAAATAGAGAAACCGCCGTCAAGGATAACGCGCAACACTATCTAGACATCCTTGAGGGATTCGAGGACGACTATCTTGACAAGAACATGCTCTGGGATCGGTTAGAGTCAGCGTTAGCCACCGAAAATGACCCTAACGCCTATGTTGAAGTCATGACCATCCACAATGCAAAAGGGCTTGAATTCGACCACATTGTGTTGCCAGCGCTCAGCCAGCTCACCCGACCTGAGCAACGATTGCCACTCTACATCAAACAAACCGACACCGGCACAGCGATGGCTGCGCAGAATCCTCTCGAACCGGATCCCTTACACACAATCTTGTTCAACGACGAAGCGCAGCGCAATAAGAACGAGATTTCTCGCTTGTTCTATGTCGGCGCAACGCGCGCCAAGACCACTTTGTGGTTATACGGCACGACAAACGATCTCGAAAAGCGACCCTCTGCTAACTCGTTCTTACGATTAATCTGGGACGTGACGGGACCTGACGCCTGGGAAACGCTACCGTCTGAGGAAGAAATCGAAGACGAGCTGACCGGCGCTAAGATCTGGCAGCGCATTGATCCTAGTTTTAAGTTCAAACCCCAAAGCAAATTGCCCGTGTTTGAGGCAAATATCTTGCTAGATCAAGCGCTCGAAAACGGATTCGCAGATCAAATCAACACGCTCTTGTCTAGTCCGATCGCGATTGGTCAGCTCGTTCACGGCGAACTGCAACGCATGGTCGAAGTAGGTTCACTTGAACTGCCGGATTCGCAACGCGTGGAGATGTGGCGCAACGATCTGCGGATTCAAGGCTTTAGTGCTCGTCAAATTGGCGATATGCTCGAGACCGTCCAGGACCAGTTGCGACGGACCGTATCTAGCGACGTCGGACATTGGTTGTTGAATGCAAACCATGTGCAGTCAGAGGTTGAAGCCGCATATACGGCGAACAAGGGTTCTAACCAACGCATCTCAATCGTTGACCGCACATTCATCCACGAAGGCTATCGTTGGATCGTCGACTACAAGACCTCGATGATCCCAGACGATCGAGACCTTCCACTAGACGAAAAAGCGCTGAATTTCCAGCCCCAGCTAGTTCGCTATGCCGAGCTCTTCGAAGCATTCGATGCAACGCCGATAAAAGCCGCGATCTTCTTCACCGATGTAGCGGAGTTAGTTGAAGTCGATGTATCGACGGTTTCCCGTCAAGCGTTGATTGATGGACATCACGCAATCGACTCACGTTGGCTTAACGATCAGACGTTCAAGCGCAACGAGATGTATGAGAGCTGATTGGACTAGTAGTACGCGTTATCGGTAAAGGTATGGTCGGTAGCGTCGCGGATACCACCCAAGTCTGGAACTTGCTCGAGCAATGCACGCTCGACGCCTTGCTTTAGCGTAATGTCAACCGCCGCACATCCCTGACATCCACCACCAAACTGCAGCACCGCAATGTTGTCTTCAACAACTTCGAGCAAAGCAACCTGACCGCCATGTGCGGCAAGTCCAGGATTGATTTCGTTGTAGAGAACATAGTTAATGCGATCTTCGATTGGCGAATCAGGACTAACACTCGGAACCCGTGCGTTTGGTGCATTGATCGTCAATTGCCCGCCCATGCGGTCCTGCTGAAAGTCGACGACTGCATCCTTTAGATATGCGAGGCTTCGTTCTTCAAACCAAGCTGTGAACCCTTCGTACGCGACTGACTGATCCCCTTCCTGCACTTCATTCGGCCGACAGTACGCGATACACGTCTCCGCATGCGGCGTACCGGGGTTTTCGACGTAGATTCGAATGCCACATTCGCCTTCTTGCTTCGCCAATAACTCGCGAAGATATCCTTCGGCGGATTCCGATATATCGACGTACGCAACAGCGTGTGGGGATTCAGCGTTCATAAAGTAAGTTTACGTAATGGCGTTTGCATGTTGAAGGCTGTTCATCTGAAACAGCGTAAGCGTCAACGCACATTCATGCGGAACGCAAACCATAATTCCGGCTAAACCTCACTATCCATCATGCCCGATCCCCTCGCTGCTGAGTTGCGCGAGCGAGTCCTACTCCTCGACGGCGCAACCGGCACGATGCAGCAGAGCTATAGACTGAGCGAAGCCGACTTTCGCGGCAAGCAGTTTGCGGACCATAGCCATCCTCTGCAAGGGAATGGCGACGTCCTCAGTCTCTCGCAACCGGACATCGTCTATGAAACACACGAAGCCTATCTGCGTGTTGGTGCGGAGATCATCGAGACGAATACTTTTAACGCCAATGCGATCTCACAATCGGACTATGGCTTAGAAAATCGTGTATACGACTTAAATCTGGAGTCCGCGCGGATTGCACGGCGTGCAGCAGATGCGTGGTCGAGCGATGCGAAACGCCGGTTTGTGGCTGGTGTGCTCGGTCCGACCAATCGCACGGCGAGTATTTCTCCTGACGTAAACGACCCCGCGTATCGAAACGTTAAGTTCAAAGAACTCGTAGACGTCTACGCGGAATCTCTCGAAGGACTGTTCGACGGCGGTATCGATTTAGTCATGGTCGAGACGATATTCGATACGTTGAACGCTAAAGCGGCAATCTACGCATACCAACATGCGGTACGGCAACGGCGCACAGATACTCCGCTCATGATCTCTGGGACGATCACCGACGCGAGTGGACGAACGCTCACTGGGCAGACGACCGAGGCATTCTGGGCTTCCGTTCGCCATGCAAATCCCTTACTCCTTGGTTTGAACTGTGCGCTTGGCGCCGACGATCTGCGACCTCGCATCTACGAACTCACACAATGCTCTGAATCGATGGTTTCAGTTCATCCCAACGCGGGGTTGCCAAACGAACTCGGCGAGTACGAAGAAACGCCCGAAGACATGGCCGAAGTTCTAGGTGAAATGCTCAACGACGGTTGGTTGAACTTAGTAGGAGGATGTTGCGGAACGACACCCGCACACATTGAAGCAATAGCAGAGCGTATCCAGGGGGCAAACGCACGTCGAAAACCCACGCCTAGGCGAGATTTCGTCGTCAGCGGATTGGAACCACTGGTCTGGAAGGATGACAGTCTCTTCCTTAACGTCGGTGAACGTACGAATGTCACAGGCTCTGCGCGATTCAAGCGTTTGATCAAGAACGAGAAATTCGACGAGGCGATTGACGTCGCCAGGGACCAAGTTGAAAACGGGGCGCAAGTCATTGACGTCAATATGGATGAAGGATTGCTGGATGGCGCTGCGTGTATGCAACGCTTCCTGAATCTCATCGCAGGGGAACCGGACATTGCGCGCGTACCCATCATGATCGACTCGAGCGACTGGGAGGTTATTGAGGCGGGTTTGCAGTGCGCACAAGGTAAATGCATCGTCAACTCAATCAGCTTAAAAGATGGCGAATCAGCGTTTATCGACCGTGCGACCAAGTGTTTGCAATATGGCGCTGCAGTTATCGTGATGGCGTTCGATGAAGAAGGTCAAGCGGCATCATACGAGCGACGAATCGCAATCATGGAACGAGCCTATCGCCTGCTTGTAGACGAAGTCAACTTCCCGCCTGAAGACATTGTCTTCGACCCAAACATTTTTCCGCTCGCGTCCGGACAAGACGAGTCACGCACCTACGGGACCGATTTCATCCGTGCGTGTGCCTGGGTAAAAGAAAACCTACCCTATGCGAAGACCTCGGGGGGTATCAGCAATATTTCTTTTTCGTTTCGTGGCAACAACCAGGTTCGTGAAGCGATTCATGCGGTATTCCTCTACCACGCCGTCGAAGCTGGCCTGACGATGGGTATCGTGAACGCAGGTCAGCTCACGAGCTACGACGACGTGCCGACGGAATTGCGTGACGTCGTTGAAGCCACCGTACTCAACACTGACCCAGACGCTGGCGAGCGACTCCTCGAGCTCGCAACTACGTTGAGTGATACTCGTGTAACAGAAGAAGATGTCTTAGCATGGCGTGATGACTCAGTAAGCGAACGTCTGTCACACGCTCTTGTACATGGAATCGATCGATTCATCGTCGAAGATACCGAAGAGGCTCGTGCCGAATCAGAACGACCTATCCATGTCATCGAAGGACCTCTTATGGACGGGATGAATACGGTCGGAGATCTGTTTGGGAGTGGTCGCATGTTTCTCCCACAAGTTGTCAAAAGCGCACGGGTGATGAAACGAGCCGTCGCTTACCTTGAACCTTTCATTGAAGCCGAAAAGGACACCGAAGCCGCTCAACGGTTCAAGGGAACCATCGTGATCGCGACCGTGAAAGGCGATGTTCACGACATTGGCAAGAACATCGTCGGGGTCGTACTGCAATGTAACAACTATCGGGTCATTGATCTAGGCGTGATGGTTCCGAGTGAGAAAATCCTTGAAGTCGCTAAAGAAGAGCACGCCGATCTTATTGGTTTATCAGGCTTGATCACGCCTTCGCTGAATGAGATGGTGCATGTCGCGTCCGAAATGCAACGACTAGGGTTTACGCTACCGTTACTGATCGGTGGTGCGACGACGTCACGTGCACACACCGCGATCCGAATCGAACCAGCTTACGATGGACCAGTCATCTACGTTCCGGACGCGTCGAGAAGCGTGGGGGTTGTCGCAGATTTACTATCAGCCGACCGGCGCGACACACTCGTCAAAAATACACGAGATCAATATGCGGAAGTGCGCAAACGTCGAGCCACCGCACCAAAACGTGAACTCTTAGACATAGAGGCAGCGCGCGCCAATGCATTCCAATGGGACTGGGAGACGTACACACCACCGATACCGACCTCACTCTCACTTCAGCGCCTATACGACGTCGCGATCGAAAAGGTCCGCGCATACATAGACTGGACACCTTTCTTCAAGACTTGGGGACTCGCTGGAAAGTTCCCAGACATTTTGGACGACGCCGTCGTCGGAACTTCGGCCACCGAGGTTTACAACGATGCACAAGTAATGCTTGATGCGTTGTCAAACGACCAAGCGTTGCATGTCCGAGGATGTTTCAAATTCTGGCCGGCGAATCGATCGGATGATGACATCACCATTTGGTTAGATGATTCGCGAACACAACCGCTGACGACGCTCTATCACGTACGGCAACAGCAAGTGGTTGAGGGATCGAATCTGTGTCTCAGCGACTACATCGCCCCCAAACGCATGATTGATTTCATCGGCGGCTTCGTTACAGCGGTCTCGGTTCGAGAAGGATCGGACTACGCAAACACACAAGACGACGGAGAGCGAATTCTGCTACAAGGGCTTTGCGATCGACTCGTCGAAGCATTTACGGAGTACTTGCACGAACGCGTTCGAGTTGCGTATTGGGGCTACGCTTCCACTGAATCCTTGTCAAACGAGGAACTAATCGACGAGGCATATCAAGGTATTCGACCTGCACCGGGTTATCCCGCATGTCCGGACCATAGCGAAAAGAAAACCCTAGTCGACCTACTTAACGCACGAGAAACAGTGAATGTAACTCTTACTGAAAACTACGCGATGACACCCGCTTCCTCCGTCGCGGGATGGTACTTCTCACACCCCGAATCTAAATACTTCCCAGTGAGACTGCAACGAGATCAAGTTATCGACTTGGCAGCGCGTAAGCGTCTAAGTGTAGACGAGATTTCAAATTGGCTCAGTTTTGCGGGCGAATCACTTACTTAACGATTCGCGATAACTTGAGCAATCGCTAAAACGGCCCTTCGCCAAGATGCCAGCCCCCTCGGCCGCGCTCGCGGCGCACGACGTCATCGGGAGCTAACATCAAACTGTCAGAGCTACATTCGTTCTGTGCGTTCGTGCCGGGTCAAGTAGTAAAGCGCTTCATTTGAACAGTCGCTTCCGGTACCGGACTCCGATAACACGCGTATCGCACTCACGTCATGTGCTTTGACGAATCTGGATGATGTAAACCGAGTGCAGTCCCCGCCTTGCGGCGGGGACGCATGCGCTAGCGGGACTGGCATACCCGCCGAGTGCGCTTGGTAATGCGTAGGGGTCGGCTCTGGACGCTGCTTCGAGTCGCTCACTCGCCTGACCCCGCAAATAGTCTCGGTCTCAAGGTTTCTATGTACCCTTTCTAGGGTAGGAACTATACACATCTTATGTGTGTTAATCGTATCTAGACTTAACTAACCTGTGTTATATGCGTGACTTTAAGCTGATGTTTGGCGACGAGAGAACAGATTTGGTGGCTATCCAGTAACGTCGGCGAACGAGCTACTTTTGAAGAAGAAGAACAAAAACTCAAAGCGTTGATATGAGTTCGTCAATACTCGCTCGCTTAGATATACATTTTGACAACCAATTGGACGTGCGGCATTGCATGGACTCGCACGTCACGAGAGCCTTACGATCTATAAAGAGCTTTTTCTGGATATTGCTACTAGACTAAATGACTCGCTTGCCATCTTGGATCGTGCATTGTTTTGCGCAGAAGAGTTACGGCGGTTTCTTCGGGAATATTGAAATTAGGGATCAACTTCCGTTTTAAGGAGATACTTACCCGTTCAAAGGTCGTAGTTCACCTACCGTATATTCATCCCGATTTATGAACTCTCCACAGTTCTCATATGCGCCGTATCCTTGCCACGGAGCGAAACCGCAGAGCCGTTTTAGTTCATCGGACATAGACTCAAGGACTTCCGGTCTAGTACCTAGTAAGAGGTTCTCTTGTTGACGAAATTGTGGCGCACAGAAATTCGTGGTGAGCCCGATGCGTGTCTTCCTCGTTCTATTGACGCCTGTCGAGTGCCAAGTTCGTCCTTCAAAAATAGCAATTGATCCTGCCGGACCCACTGCCGGTACCCAATTTGCATCTTCATCCATCGTAGCATCTGGTTGGCGACCACTGAGGTGACTCCCGGGTACGACAATCGTTGCGCCGTTATCATTCGTGAACTCATCTAGCATCCACATTGCATTACAGACGACCGCCGGTGAAATCGTCGGTGCGTGCATCAATTCTTCTCCGCCTACGTGATGACCTCGATTTCCCGCGCGAGTTATAGAGCCCGGTCGTATCAGCGTGGTCTTCTCCATTGTCGTCGGTGGTGGCATCCAAAACTGATCGGTATGGAAGTTTCTTTCACCGCCAGGATGTGCGATATGCGCGTGATATGCCGATAACAAATATGCCTCGCCTAAGACGCTTTCTACTATTTCATGCACCGCAGTCTTTGACAGAATATCGCGAAACACCTGACCTTTGTTTAGGAGGAACATCACGAGTTGCTTTTTGTCCGGCAAATGATGGCTCAGACCCATCTCTGACTCGGCTTTGGTTTGTTCAGCGAGGCGTTTTCGCAACGCTTCGACTTCAAGAGTGGTTAAGACATCCATAACGATGCAATATCCGTACTCAGCCATATCAGACTTTGCTAGCGTTAGATCAGACGTCGCTTGTGGCAACCCGTGAGAAGTCATCGTTCAAGTATTCGTTCTTATGACTGCGAATCTGTATCGCCAAGAGAGCGAAAAGACCAATCGAATATTACCGGACTGTACCCTTTGAAGCGCTTATAGGCTTTGAGACTGTACACGACCTGAGGCTCGTATTTTTACGAGTCTTCTTATTTAATAGTGTCCCCCGCACCCCAAGCATTCCGGCATGCTTCAAGAATTACCACACGACGAAACCCACGAATCTATCCTTAACGCGGCGGAGGTACTTGCTGAAACGGGGATCGATCTCGACGTCGCCAAGCAGCAAATCGCCGAACGATATGGTTTTCTTTCATGGCGGCAGCTTGACCTTCACCTAGACATTGCAAAAGGTGAACGAGTCGATTTCGAACATCTCGCCTGCTTGACCTATGTGTGGTGGGATCATCCCAGCCGAAGAGAACAGGCAAGAGTGATGTTAGAGGAAGATCCAAGCCTAGAACGGCAGAGCATTTATTCGGCTTGTTCGACGGGAAACGTGAAACTCGTTGAAGCGTTTATAGATTCCGACCCGGAGCTCCTCGATTGTAGAGGAGGATACTTCGACTGGGAACCGTTACTCTACGCATGCTACTCGCGCTTGGGGTTAGAAGATCGCTCAACTTCCGATGTGATCCAGCTTCTACTGAGTCGCGGTGCAAATCCAAACGCGCACTATCGATGGGGAGGTATTTACACCTTCTCTGCTTTAACCGGGATATTCGGCGAAGGTGAACGTGGACCAGTAAACCAACCCGAACACAAAGATTTTCGCACGCTCGCCAAGTTTCTACTTGATTCCGGTGCGGATCCGAACGACAGTCAAGCGTTGTACAACCGAATGTTCCGACCTGATAACACCGCGCTTCAAATTCTCCTGAATTACGGGCTCACGAAAGACCACGTTTGTAACTGGTGGGCGTCATCTAACGGAAACTTGATTCCAAATCCCGAAAAAACGCTCGACTACCAACTCCAATGGGCAGTCAAAAATAACTTCGCCGATCGCGTTGACTTACTTCTTGAACATGGTGCTGATCCACAACAAAAACTCAAGAACGACGGTCGCCTCACGAAGATCGCGCGAACTCGTGGTTTCAACAAAGTCGCCGATTCTTTAGAACAACATGGAGGCAGGGCGTACAAACTTAAAAAACTTGAGCTCTTTCTAAACCACTGTCTAAATGCGGAAGAACGTAGCGCACGAATAATGCTTGAGGACAATCCGAATCTGATTAAGCGGGCAAACAAGCAAAGACCGAATGTCATGAACGACGCAGCCACGCTCGGAAATCTAGATGGCATCGAGCTCATGATCGAACTTGGCTTCAGCGTTCACGGTAATTCCTTTGATACGCCACTCCATCACGCTGCACATAACGGGCATCTTGAGCTCGTAAAACGTCTTTTAGATCACGGTGCGATTCTGCAGCAACGCGACGCGTTCTATTTTTCAACGCCCGTAGGATGGGCTCAAGCAGGCAGCAAAGATGACATCGTTGACTATCTCAAACAGCTTGAGATTAACCTGTTCGACTTGATCGGAGTGGGGGACACTGACCGCGTGGAAGCGTTTTTAGACACAAATCCTCACGCGATTTCAACCTCGCTCAGCGATACGGTCGATGACGAACTTAAACAACATCACAACGCCTGGCAAACGCCACTCGCATATGCGGCGGTTAGGGGTCTTACAGAAATGGTTGAGCTCCTGTTGAAACGCGGTGCGGAATCAGACATAAGTGACGATGACGGCGTCCCCTTACGTGAACTTTGCGATGAGAACGTACAGGCATTGTTGCCTTAGTGCTTGACTGAAAAAATACTGTTCTGAGGAGAGTACCCTGAATCGAACTTTTCGTTCTTAATTCGCTAACAACTCATTTATTATTACGACTCTATCGCGGCTTGCGAGAGGTAGTCAATATGCCAACCGTACGACACCCCATACAAAGGAAGGTAAGTAAAGCGATCGCCGCTGGTCTTACTGCAACTTTGATCGGCGTCTCAGCTGAACTTTATGCAGCTGAAATTGAAGAAATTGTCGTGACTGCTCGAAAGAAGAGTGAATCGCTTCAAGATTCTGCGATTTCCGTACAGGCGATGACCGAAGACGCGCTTGACGATCAGCAAGTAGACCTGTTTACGGACTATGTCCAATATCTACCAAACGTAACGGCTGGCGGTCGAGGTCCAGCTCAAAACGAGGTGTATATCCGTGGACTTGCTGTCGACCAAATCAATCTAACGGTCGCTGAGGCGCAAGGCTCCGCACCCAACGTCGCACTCTATCTCGATGATCAACCTGTGACCGCAGGTGGCCGAAACCTTGACGTCTATGCGACCGACCTCGCACGAATCGAAGTTTTGCCGGGTCCGCAAGGAACGTTGTATGGCGCGAGCTCTCAAGCGGGCACCGTACGGTTGATTACGAATAAACCCGTGATCGACGAGACCGAATTCAGCTTCGCTGCGACATCAGGCATGACGGTAGGCGGTGATCCGTCGAACTCCGTCGAAGGTGTATTCAACATTCCCGTCATCGACAACAAATTGGCGATTCGCGGTGTGCTTTTCAATGACAACATGGGAGGGTACATCGATAACATCGCGGGTGAATTCTCACCCAATCCGAATCTCAATCCAAGGCTACCGCCCACGGACGGCATCATGTTCGTCCCTGCTGATGGCGATCCGATGAGTCATGAATTCGCCGATGGCACGTACGCCGAACCTGGGAGGGTCTATGAAGTAGGCTATCAGTCGTTCCATAACGGGGATTTCGCGGCGGATAACTACAACGATGCCACATATAGCGGGTTCCGACTGGGAGCAAAGTACGTAGTCAATGACGAGTGGGACATCACTGTTCTTCATCACCAGCAGAAAATTCAAGTTGAAGGGGTTTTCGACTATGACGCTGAAGTTGGCGACCTCGAAGTCATGCGCTTCATTCCTGAGAGACTTGACGAAGCGTTCGGTCAAACTTCGTGGACGTTAGAAGGTCGCGTAGATCAGCTGAACCTACTGTACACTGGTGCTTACCTGTCGCGTGACATCGAGCAAATCACGGATTACACCGAATACATCAATGTGGGCGGCTACATTCCGGGTTATTTATGTGAATACAACACACCCGGTTATCACGGTGGTGGCGGTGTCGGGTACGTGTTTGATCCTACGTTAAGCGGGGATCCATCGGTTATTGACTGCGGCGTTCCTCAAGCTACGACGCGTCTAACCAATACCATGTCGCGCATGATGCATGAGTTTCGTGCTCAAGGATCGATAGGTGACGGGTACGAATTCACAGCTGGAATCTTCTACCAAAACAATACGACGACACATATCGGGGATTTCGATTACAGTCAGGATTTCTGGCCGCCTCTGGTTCCGTCACGGATTTCTCGGCATACCGCTAACAGCCTTGAAATAAAGCCACCAGGCGTTCAATTTGTAAACGATATCACTCGACCGGAGGAGGAAATTGCCGTATTCGGCGAATTAACTGCTCACTTGAGCGATAGCGTCGAAGCGACGTTCGGATTTCGTTCGTATGAACTCGAGACCGGGTTTGAAGGGTTTTCGGCGTTCCGGTATGGGTCTCGTCCCGTGCCGAATCTAATCGATGAACTCGGGGTCGACGGGATCAGTCCGACGGGTACGGGTGGTCGCGACTATATCGACAACCTAGGCGATTTTCAGCCAATTTCGATTAGCGACACCATCTTCAAGGTAACCCTTGCTTGGGATGTGACCGATCGAATTCTCGCGTACGCAACCGCGTCGCAAGGTTATCGACCTCCGGGATTTAACCGAGCAGCGGCTGCAGGTCAAGCGACCGCAGAAGGTGTCGCAGCGCGTGGCAATGACGGGCCTGGCGGATTTCCCGACTACTTCATTCCAGTAATGTATCGCTCGGATGAGATCGACAACTATGAAATCGGGTGGAAGGCGACGTCAGCGGATAGACGATTAGCGTGGAACGGATCCGCATACTTCGTCGATTGGCGGGACATCCAAGTGTCGCACTTCGACTCCCAGAACATTTCGATTTTCACGATCGTTGATAACGGCGGTGATGCCGAGATTAGGGGAATCGAATCGAACGTTGAGTTTTGGCCAAACGCCAACTTAACGCTATGGGGCGGCGCTTCCATCATCAAGAGCGAACTTGTCGATGTAAATCCAACGTTCGCATTCGTGGTCGCGGATGTCGGAAGCGAGTTGCCACTCACGCCGACATTGCAATTGACAGGACGAACTAGGTACACATGGGATAGTCGTTTTGGACAAGCGTACGTCCATCTCTCTGCTGTGTATTCCGGTAAGAGTTGGAACTCATTGGTCGACATTCCAAATACTGATCCGCGTAAAGAGCAAGATTCACATCTAATTCTCGATGCGGCTCTCGGCGTTGTCTCCGAAGACAATTGGCGAATCGAAGCCTATGCAAAAAACCTTACCAACACGTTAGCTCAATTGCACATCAACCGCCTCGACTTCAAGGAGCGGATCACAACCAATCGGCCACGTACGATAGGTTTTAGAGTCAGTTACGACTACTAGCGACAGCCACACGCGCTCAAAGCGTACCTCTTCTGCAGGTACGCTTCGGGCGGCGCCGTTAAAACGCAGCACCGGACGAATCAGGTCCGGTGCATCACTTGGTTCGCAAGTTCAAAAGGCACAAGACCTTTTGCGAACGGGAAAGGTGCTCGAAGCTCACGACTACCTTCAGCCGCTCGTTACGAAACATCCAATACACACCGAGCTGCGTTATTGCTTAACCGTATCGCAACGACTACTAGGGCAACTTCAACACGCGTTCGAGTCAGCGCAAGCATTGCTGCACCAAGCCCCCCGTTATGGGCGCGGATATCAAGAGCTAGCGTATATCTACCTCGCGCGCGGTAAAACCGAAAACGCCGTACTTGCCTTTCGTAGCGCGGTTGAGCACAACTCCGGTTTGTTAACGAGCTGGCAGCATCTTCGTAAATTAGTACCAAGCGACAACGGTGACTTCAGCGCGCGAATAGATGCCAATTTGCGTTATCTCGAATCGCTGCCTCCACAACTCCGTTCAGTCGTCAGTATGCGTAGCGAGCAGAAACGAAGGAAAGCCGAGCAGACCTGTCGGAGCTATCTGCAGGAACACCCGAAAGATGTCGAGGGTATGCGATTACTTGCCTTAATCGCAAGTGAGCAAGGTATGCTCGACGACGCAGAATTCATGCTCGAAAGCGCGATCGAGTTCGAACCAGCGAACGATCGCGTGCGATTGAGTTATGTAGATGTATTGCACAAGCGACAGAAATACGACAAGTCACTCGCACAAGCCGAGCTACTTCGGAAAAGCAATCCAGAGAATCAAACTTACCGTCTCGCGCATGCGAATCAACTCGCAGGACTAGGGGACTATCAACACGCGCTTACTGTTTACGATGACATTCTGAAGCGTCATCCACAATCCGCACTAGCCAGTCCCCGTCTTTGGCTCTCACGTGGTCACGCTCTTAAAACATATGGGCGAGTCGACGAGGCCATCAATTCCTACCAGCACGCCTACGGAATGAGGCCCGACTTCGGTGATGCATACTGGAGTCTCGCAAATCTGAAAACCTATGAGTTCTCCGACGCGGAGCTCACGCGCATGGCTCAGCTAGCCGACGATGAAAACGTTGAACAGGACGACCTCGCACATCTACATTTCGCTTTGGGCAAAGCGCTTGAAGATCGTGTCGAGTACGAGACGTCGTTCAAACATTATGAGCGGGGCAACGAGATTCGTAGGAAGCAAACGCGATATGACGCGTCGGTTATGTCAGCACGGCTGAAACTTCAAAGATGGGTTTGCAACGAGGCGTTCTTTGCGGAACGCGTTGGCGTTGGTTGTGACGCAGAGGATCCGATCTTCATCGTCGGATTACCTCGAGCCGGCTCGACGCTACTTGAACAAATTCTCGCGTCACATTCGCAAGTCGATGGCACGCTTGAGCTGCATCACATCAGCTCAATCGCACAGAAACTCGACAGTCGGCGACGAGGTCGCGATGCACCCAGATACCCTGGTACGTTAGGTCAGCTACAAAAAGAGACCTTCTGTACGGTCGGTGAGCAGTTCGTTACCGAAACACGCGTACATCGTGGTAGCGCACCATTTTTCATTGACAAAATGCCTAACAATTTCAGGCATATCGGGTTGATCCACCTAATCCTTCCGAATGCGAAAATCATCGATGCCCGTCGGGACCCTATGAGTTGTTGTTTCAGTGGTTTCAAGCAACTATTCGCGTCTGGCCAGGAATTCACCTATGGACTTCATGAAATCGGGACGTATTACCAAGACTATGTCGAGCTCATGAATCACTGGGATTCCGTTTTACCAGGCAAAGTACTGCGCGTCAATTACGACGACGTAGTGAACGATCTCGAGCGCGAAGTCCATCGTATCCTGGACTATTGCAAACTTCCCTTCGAACCATCATGCGTGGAATTCCATCGAAATCCACGTGCCGTTCGTACACCAAGTTCTGAGCAGGTAAGACAACCAATCTACCGACAAGCGCTTGAACAGTGGAAACACTATGAACCTTGGTTGTCCCCACTTAAGGAAGCATTAGGACCCGCGATGTGGTCGTATCGCACATAGTTGCGACCGAGATCTTTACCAGCGTCACCGTAAGTCGAATTGCTCACATAACGTAGCGATGCATCTAACTTACTTGGGAATCAATCAACTGAGGAGGCGCGCCACGGATGATCGATAACTTGTGATTTAAGACGAAGTAGCCGCATCAAGTACGTTCTGGTGCGTGTCTGGGATGCTCGTCGCTACTACTTACTACAAACCTCTCCCATCACCAAGAGTTTACTGACTCAATCGAAATGTCACGTTCGTCGGGCTCTGCATACTGGCGAAGTGCAAGAACGTAGGCGTCTTCCCGACCCCACTTGTCATGCTGATAGTAGTCCTTGCGTACCCCAACCTGTTTGAAACCAACCGATTGATAGAGCTTTATTGCACGTTCGTTTGAGACTCGTACTTCGAGGAACACGCGATCAACAGGCATCGTACGACTTCTCGTGAGCATGTGATTTAGCAGCATGCGACCAACACCACGGCCTTGATAAGCCGGATCAACTGAAATGTTGTAAAGCTCAGCCGAATCGACTTCACAGCCGAGTACCGAGTGCGCGATCGTGTAGGAGCTGGTATACGGATCAACCACCACCCAGCACTCATGATTGAGCTGCAAGCTGTCTTCAAACGTTCGACGACGCCAACCGTGAGAGTTGGCCTTATGTTCAACATGCATGACCGAATCGATATCGGTCACATCCATGCGTCGAACGATCAGACGCTCAAGTTCTTGATTTGATTCCAAAGCTGCTGCTTTCCAGCTCGAGTTAAAGGTAATTCGTTAATGGAGATAGTACGCACGATTTTCTTTTTCAGGCGAGCTGCTGTGTCGCTCGCGGGCGATCCGATCAAAAGCAATGATTCGCAATGAGGTGCACGCTGTTCAAACCAAGCCTGAAACCCTTCTTGTGCGCCCGCAAGAGTCGGTATCGACGATTCATTCTTAGATAAATCGACGACAGGAAACTTAAAGTGCAACTCGTTGAGCTGATGGTCCTCGAAGCCACTCAACGCAACCAAAATATCCCTAATCAGAAGATCGGGGCACGGCGCCGAATGCTCAATCAGCATGGCAACGGAACCATAAAGGTATACCCGAAGCTTCACATCGAACCGCGTCAGCGTTGCCTTTTCCTCCACACCTTCTCGCCATTCGCTAACCCGGTTTTGTTCGGAACGTCGATTAGGCACGTCCGAGTTTCCCTTGCGTGACGGTGATGTCGATTCAGTCGACGTGCGAGAGCCCCAGTTCCGCTCGGTTCTTCTACGGGAACTAGCCGTCTTGGATGTTTGTGTACCCTCTACGTCTACCAACGAATTTGCTTGTCCCGCGGCAATCAATTCACGTGCTCTTTGTGGCGAGACCCATATATCTATGCCTAAGCGTTGTAACTGACGCAAGTCATTCTCATGCATGCCCTAATTATTATTTGCGCCCCTCAAACCTGACGTAGCCACGCAATGCGTTACGAAACTGACGATCTGCGGATCAACGGCATGGACGAAGCATTAGCGCCTGAACAGCTCATCGAACAATTTCCCGTTTCGTCGGAATCCTCGCAGCTCGTCTTTGAAAAACGCAATGAAGCGGCGCACATCATTCATGGGGAGGATGATCGACTGCTCTGTATCGTCGGTCCTTGTTCGATACACGATACGATATCCGCTCTCGAATATGCTGATCGATTGGCCGATGCAGCTACCACATATCGTGATCAACTGTGCATCTTGATGCGTGTGTACTTTGAAAAACCTCGTACAACAGTTGGTTGGAAAGGGTTAATTAACGACCCGCATCTCAACGGTTCATACGAAATAAACGACGGCCTCCAGACTGCACGACAGTTGTTGTGCGACATCGCCGAAAAGAAACTGGGAACCGGCACAGAATATCTGGACCCAATTACGCCGCAATACCTCGGCGACCTCGTATCCTGGAGCGCGATTGGCGCTCGGACGACAGAGAGCCAGATACATAGACAGCTCGCGTCGGGATTGTCGTGCCCAGTAGGCTTTAAGAACAGTACGAAAGGCGACGTACAAATTGCAGCGGATGCAGTCAAGTCAGCGCTCAATTCGCACATATTCCTCTCAGTAACCAAGTCGGGCCACGCAGCGATTTTTTCGACGACCGGTAATCCGGATTGCCACATCATCTTAAGAGGCGGAGGCGGACAGACTAATTACGATGAAGCATCGATTAGCGATGCGGCCAAGCGTCTCGCAAAAGCAGCAGTTACTCCTCGCCTGATGGTTGACATGAGTCACGCGAATAGCGAGAAAGAGCACAAGCGCCAAATAGACGTATGTACTGAGTTGTGCAAGCAGATTCCGCTACCCGATTCGCACATCATGGGAGTCATGATCGAAAGTCATTTGGTCGAAGGCAATCAAAAAATTGGCGATGGGACTCAGTTGGTGTACGGGCAGAGTATTACCGACGCTTGCCTTAGTTGGGACGACACAGAAATCTGCTTTGAACATCTAGCTAACGCTATCGACAAACGCCGAAACGGTTCTTAGCCGGCGTCATCTTTAAGCGCAACACAAACTTTGATAACCCGGTTATCAAGTTGCTACTCATCTGATACACGCACCGACGTCCCACAATCCTAGAGTGCCGGGCGCACCACTCTTCGCGAAAACCAATTCAACCTTTGACATGGTTTTCTGCTCGAGCTACACAGAGATCCCCTATCGTTGCGCACGTGAACGAATTAACCGAGCTGCACGGTAATCTGTAGCGAGGGCAGCGAAGAGTTCTTGAAGCTGATGCGTGTTAATCACGTGAACTCAATTTCGACGTCGCCATTCGGCAAGGTCCAACCACAGTTGGCTTCTACATTCGCGCGTCGGTGAACACCATCGCGTACGGCGAAACCAGTACACCCGTTGTTCCAACAGGAGCATGGCGTACCGTCCGATTCAGGACCGTTCAGATCGGGGGTTGGCGTCCTATGACTTTTCGCGTTCGACGCGATCATTGCAGGAAACGATTCCCAATGATGTCATTTACACTCACCATTGAAATTGCGCCGTGAAAGATCTGAACTACGAGCTGTCGACGATCTGCCGTCGCAATCGCGACGGCAGCTACTCCACCCGTGGAACTCGCTACGCCCGTTTACAAAGGCATGCAAACACGCTCCATGAACTCGGATTTTTTCACATGCATGCAACCTCCCTAAGACCCAAGCACGTTACGGCATTGGTCGAACACTGGATTGCGAATAGCATCGCACCTGGAACACTACAGAACTACATGTCCGATATCCGCTGGTGGGCTGAGAAAATCGGTAAGACCCACATCATGCATCCATCGAATGGTTTCTACGGCATACCGTCACGAGACCATACACCACGAGACAAGGCACAATTCCTGCGTGAAGATGCGTTCCTGCGCATCAAGAACGACTACGTACGCACGAGCGTACGACTCCAACAAGCCTTCGGACTACGTCGTGAAGAGTCGATCAAATTCCGACCGAGCTACGCCGATCAGAAGACATTCATTCGACTCAAAGGCTCGTGGACCAAGGGTGGACGACCACGCGACATTCCAATCGACGAACCGTCTCAGCGCGAGCTACTCGATCAAGTCCACGAATTTGTAGGTTCCGGTTCGTTGATACCTTCCGCAGACCTCTACAAGCACCAATCAGTACGTTATGACCACTGTGTGCAACGAGCGGGATTGAACAATCTACACGGTCTTCGGCATGGATATGCCCAACGTCGATACCTGAGACTAACCGGGTGGTATCCCCCTTCAGCAGGAGGTCCGAAGTTCTCAGAACTTACGCAGACTCAGCAAAAAATCGACCAAGAAATACGACTAAAGATCAGCCGCGAATTAGGACACAACCGCATCGAAATAACACGGGTGTATCTAGGCTAGAAGCCGACGCGACGTTATCGCTAAGACGTTCGCGAATCGATTATTGAGAACTAAGTTAAGACAGGTCCCGAAGACCGGAAGATCTTACGAAGAGACTGGGAGTCCTGGCGGCGCTTGGGGCGGTTTTCTTGAAATGACGATGTGTTTACTGCGGTTTTTCTCGTCTTGACCCGTTGCACCGGGTTGGACTTTTTCGATCTTTTTGCCTGATTGAAGATACAGCTTCAGTTTGTCTTCAATGACGTCCGCGGTAAGTATCGTGTTGGTAATGGCTCGTGGGTTAGGCCGTCGTGCCATGAATAGCCTCCAAAATGCGAGCGCTAATTTTAAGGATTCTGATGGCTTGTTGCTAACAATAACGCGAAAAAAAAGCGAACGACGGGGTCACACCCGCCGCTCGCTAATTTGTTCAATCGTTTAGATTGTTGATTCGTTCAACTAGAAGTCAAAACGAATACCGAATCGCATCTGGTACACGGATCGCGTTGCACTACTGAAACTCGCGTTGTCAGCATCGAAGTCACGGAAACGGTACACACAGCTTTCGGCTGTTGGACACGCCGCACGCGGCGCATCTCCCGTAAGTGCTCTTGCGCCATCAACGCCATTCGCTGCAACGTCGGCTCGAGTTACCAAATCAGCTTGGATGATGTTGACGGCTCGGAATCTCGGCCCAGTATGGAAAACACCCCATTCACTGTTCAGCAGATTGAGAACATTCTCAATGTCGAATATGATCTTTGCTCGTCCGTCATCTAAGAAACCCATACCTGGAATCGGTGGGAGCTCCCACTGGAAACGCAGGTCTATGATCGTTGATGGGTCAGCATCAAAAGCAAACGGTGCTTGAATACCCGACTTGATATTGTTTTCCTCTAAGTAATTGAAGAATGCTGCGACATCAACCCTAGACGAGAATACAACGAGCGGGTCGTCCTGTGAAGTCGGGACGTACAGTGGATCGTTGTCATACGGCCCTTCACCTAAACCCGCCCGACCGAACAATGGATTACGCCAGTGCACGTCAAACACATAGGTGTAACGACTACCAGTTGAGTGTTGCGCGAATACGTCAACGCGTGCAGTCGAACCACCGATTTCTCGCTCATATCCAAAACTGCCTTTTATCGCAGACGTAATCTCATAGGGTGATTTGCGTGGCGAAGGGTTGTTACGGTCAAGGGCTTGGATATTGCGCCAGTTTGAGATTCCACGAGAAGAAACCCCCTCGATCACTGTGTCAATATCCTGACGAGCATAGCTCAACGATGCGTCAATACCGTTGTCCCAAGTTTTATTCCACGCGACCGTGAGAATGTGACTGAAACCACCGTCGTAATTCGTCAATTGCGTCAAGTTACCGATATCTAGTGCATCAAGATCCGCGTAGATCCGTCGGCCATCAGGCGCTACCCCAAACGGTTTGGTTTCGGGAATTTCGAGATGCGCGAGATTGCGCCAGCCAAAACCATTTTGCGGTGTAGTACCAAGGTATTGAGCCGTTAACACACTCCCGTCCAAAAAGTTTGATGATCGATACTCGTACTCAGCGCGTAGAGACGTCTTCCAGTCCGAGGGCACTCTGAAGTTCGGGTCGAGCACGTCAATGGGCGTTCCCGCTGAGTCCGCTACCCTATCAAGGAGCTCCTGCGGTACCGCCGTTGGATTCACGTTGGTTGCACGGCTCAAGCGAGCAAAGGTTGTTGGAACTTGAAACACGTTTGACGTCCATACTTTTGGATCGCCACCAGAGAAAAGACCATAGCCTCCGCTGAACACCCATTGATCTAACGCGGTGGTCCGGAAGCTCAACCGTGGCATGAAGAGACGCTTGCCATCAATATTGTGGTCAGTGCGCTCACCGAACCTGCCGAATACGGCACCGCTAAACGCGGGTTGGTCAGACTGCCGGAATTGCTCGTAACGCACGCCAAACGTGACTTCGACCGCGTCATGAATCTGCCAGGTGTCCTGAGCAAAGAGCGTGTGCTTGGAATACTCCCACGCTGCCGCACCTTCCGCGGCGATGTTGCTCGGTACGTTAACGTAATCAATGCGAGCCGTTCGATTTACGATGGCGTCATAGTTGTTGAAAACAAATCGTCCTGCGGACGCAGGAACAAACAGATTGAATAGATCAAACCGCTCGTGTTCGTAACCAAACTTGAGAATATGACGATCAAGTAGATAGTCGCCACTGATAAAGAACTGACTCCGCGTGTCGCTGTAGTCGTTGGCGTGACGGAAACGGTCGCATCCTGCCAAAAGGTCGACCTCATCAGTGATCAATCCATCCAATGGCGTGCCAACCACATCGTCAGCGCTGATGTTGTTCAATTCAAGGTGACCTACGCCAGGTCCAGCTCGACAGTTTTGGCCACGTGAGAAATCTTTGATGTTCATCCGGGCGGTTGTCGAGAACCGATCGTTCCAGTCCGAAAAGATCTGTGCTGTAACTGACGTCAATTCAACCGGAAAATCGATCCACGCAGATTCAAAATCGTCTGCGCCTGAGCTTGTGTTTCCTTCTTCCGTCCGTTGATAGGTCAGCGATAGCCGTTGGGTATCAGTGAGGTTCCAATCTAACTTAGTTAGGATGCGTTCGGTCGTAACGGGTGTAGCCGCGATTGATGGCCGAGATCCTGGGTCGAAACCGTAGGTATCAATGATGACATCACGAAGTGCGTCAAAGAAACCAGGCTGAATTCCGGCGTTGCGGTCAAAATTGCTGAAGTCAACGGTCCGTGTCGACTCGTACTTATCAAGGGACAGTAAGACGAAAACTTCATCCTCGACAATCGGTCCACTGATCGTGCCGCCAAACTCGTTCTCCTCGAAATTACCCGGATTGAAACTTCTATCACCGTCATACTCGTCGCCGATAAATCCATCGTTCTTCATATAGCTGAATACGGAACCACTCCAGTCATTGTCACCCGATCGAGTCGTGATGTTGACCAAACCGCCGGTGTAACCTGCGCCTTCGACCGAGTATTCAGACGCGACGAGTGAAATTGATTCGATGACATCGACATTAATCGGAGATCGGTTGGTCGCATATGTGTTATCGCTTAACCCAAAGTCGTCTTGCTGTAACGAACCGTCGATGGCTAGGCCATTGAAGCGAGGATTAATTCCAGCAATAGACAACTGACCCGTTCCATCGGAGTGCGCCAGTGGATCCTTGAGTAACGTTCGCAACGCATCGCGCGTAACCGAAGGTTGATTCGAGATATCGGATGAGGTGTAAACCGAGCCCACGCCATTGTTTAGGTCACGCTCGGATATGACTCGTGAGGCGGTTACGACGACCTCCTCAACGTCGGCGGGCTGCAGCTGCAGTACTAACGGTATTTGCGCTCCTGCCGAGAAGTGCAAATCAGACAGCTCAACTTTTCTGTAGGCTGCAGATTCAACCGTAAGAGTGTAAGGTCCACCAACGCGTAAGCCGCCTTGGTAGAACACACCGTTTGCGTTTGTCGTCGCAACGGCAGTAGTGCCGGACGGCACGTGTCGAATCGTGATGGTTGCGTTAGCGACTGGGTTGTTTTCACCCGATTCGATTCGTCCATTGATGCTCGAAGACGTACTCGACGCAAGAACAGACATAGAGGATAGGACGAAAACGGTAGTAATCGCCACGACCAGTCGAGAGAAGAAACTGGTTTTCATCGGTTCACAAGGACCCCCCGCGTAAAAATGCCACACACAATTTGTGCGACAAAGTGTGCACTTCGCGTGACAATAGGTTACGTGTCATTCGAAGCATGTCAGGTTTTAGTCGGCCGAAAATATCCCGTCGGTTGCGCGTGCCATGTTGACATCGTTCCCAGTGATGCCACCCGCCGAGTGTGACCACCAATCGACCCGCGCTTCGCCCCACGTCAAGCTAATGAGTGGGTGGTGGTCTGCCGCTTCAGCAGCTTCGCCGACCTTGTTGGTAAAAGCTAATGCCTCTGCGAAATTCTGAAATGAGAATGTTCGCGTGAGTCTCGGAGTATCACCGGACGTATCGACTTGCCACTCTGGCAAATCGGTCTGGAGTTGATCCAGTTCACTAGAAGATAGTTGATTGGCGTTCGGATTTGCTTTATCCATGACTCACTTCCGGGCGCACAACTCGAGGTGTTCGCAGGTTATGAACCAAGTCAACAACCTCTTGTCGCGGCGCTTTTGTGCAGTAGCTAACTACCAGCGTTACTGCGAAGTTTAACAAGGCGCCTAAGACGCCGATGCCTTCCGGTGAAATTCCGAATAACCAATTTTCAGGTACGTTTGTAAACATCGGTGAGAACAGCATACCTTTAAACGCGTTTATGTAGAGCGTTGTGAATACCAAACCCGTCAGCATGCCGCAAATCGCCCCGATTCCGTTGACGCGTACACTGAAAATACCAAGCAGAATGACGGGAAATAGACTCGCGGCGGCAATCCCAAAAGCGAACGCAACGACCTCCGCGACAAACGCCGGTAGATCAAATCCCAGATAGCCAGCGAAGCAGATCGCGACGGCTGCGCAAATCCGACCGACCATCAGCTCGTGGCGATCCGACATGTTACGGTTAAAAACGCTTTTGACCAGATCGTGGGATACCGCTGCCGAGATCACCAACAACAAGCCCGCAGCCGTAGACAGTGCCGCTGCTATGGCACCCGCCGCGATAAACGCAACGACCCAATCTGGCAAACCTGCAATCTCAGGATTGGCGAGGACCAAGATGTCCCGGTCGATCGTTAGTTCATTCCCTTCCCATCCATACGATTCCGCAACCGGTACGAATTCCTCATTCGCATCGTTGTAATACTGAATGCGCCCGTCTTCGTTCTTGTCGTCGAACTTGATGAGTCCAGTTTCCTCCCAGGTCTTAAACCATTGAGGACGTTCTGCGTACTCTAAATTTGCAGTTGGCACACCGACTTCACCTGTTTGAATCGTAGCGGTCAGATTCCACCTGGCGAGTGATCCAACAGCAGGCGCGGTCGTGTAAAGAATTGCGATAAACAGCAACGCATAACCCGCCGATACACGCGCATCTCTAACGCGAGGTACCGTAAAGAACCGTACGATGACGTGAGGTAGTCCGGCTGTACCAATCATTAACGCCATGGTGATGAAGAACACGTCTGTCATGCTCTTCGATCCGTCGGTGTAGGAAGCGAACCCCAATTCCGTCACGACCTGGTCTAGGCGGGTTAACAAATAGCCTGAACCATCCGCGAGCTCACTTCCGAATCCAAGCTGGGGAATCGGAATATTGGTGACCTGAAAAGTGATAAAGACTGCGGGTAACGTGTATGCGAAAATCATCACGCAGTATTGGGCGACCTGCGTATACGTAATACCTTTCATCCCACCAAACACGGCATAAACGAATACGACAGCCATACCCGTCAACAAGCCGACCGTCACGTCGACGTTCAAGAATCGCGCAAACACGATGCCGACACCGCGCATTTGCCCGGCAACGTACGTGAACGAAATTACGATCAGACAAATTACCGCTACCGTACGGGCAATCTGTGAGTCGTAGCGATCGCCGATGAACTCCGGGACCGTGTATTTACCGAATTTGCGCAGGTAGGGTGCAAGCAACAGAGCGAGAATTACGTAGCCACCCGTCCACCCCATCAAGTAGACGGAACCGTCGTAACCGAGAAACGCGATCAAACCAGCCATGGAAATGAACGAAGCTGCGGACATCCAGTCTGCGGCAGTCGCCATACCGTTAGCAATGGGTGAGACGTGTTTACCAGCAACGTAGAAATCACTGGTGGAATTCGCTTTCGAATAGATCGCGAGACCGATGTAGAGGAGGAAGCTACCTCCAACTACAAAGTAAATGAGTAACTGTTGACTCATTCGACTTCGTCTTCGTCGACATCATGCGTGCGGTCAAGTCGATTTGCGAGCACCGCATAAACGAAGATGAGCACAACGAAAACGACAATGCTTCCCTGTTGCGCAAACCAAAAGCCCAGCTTGAAGCCGCCAATCTGAATCTGGTTAAGCACGTCAACGAAAAGAATCCCGCACCCGAACGAAACGATGAACCAGATGCCGAGGAGAATGCCGACCAAGCGCAGATTGGCAATCCAATACTGGCGATGTTTCATGCTGTGTTACACCGCCTTGACGGTCTGACTTCGCTTGCGAGTTCGGATTGTATTGACGATTCTTTCTGCGAAGAGGAGGATGAGGATCGCGCCGTAGAGGGCTGACTCCTCGAACGTCGCTCGCTCTAGCCAAAACAGGTGTATCCACGCGGCGATCGCAGCAACGTAAACGAGTCGATGCAGTCGATTCCAGTTCTGACGTAACCTTCGCCGCCAGCCGCGCGTGGAAGTAATGGCTAGAGGGATCAGAGAACATAGCGCGGTTAACCCGGCGATGATGTAGGGTCGCTCAGTGAAGTCGCTCAGGATCACCATCAGATCGACGCGCGCCAGTAACAGTACATAGCTGGAAACGTGTAGACAAACCATGGCAAACGTCCACAGTCCCGCCATCCGCCTAAACTGGATCAGAACAGGTTTGCGTGTGATTCGTGCAAGCGACGAAATAAATAACGTAAACCAGAGCAGACGAATAGACCAGATGCCCAGATGATCAACGATCGCATCCTCTGGATCAGCGCCGAGTCCCAGTGTAGGTGCAGCTAGTTCGACGCGAATGTCGTTGACTAGGATCGCAAGCGGTATCGCAAGGACGCACCATAAAACGACCTTCGTCAATCTGAATCGAGGAAGTTTCAAGCGTACCTTCGACTCATGCATCGCCCATTCGCGGGAATCGAGCGATTCCCTTGGTTGTCTTTAGGCGGCTAATTTAGGCTCGATGACGCCAAGCTCTATCGACGTTTCCACCACAGCACGAATCGTGTCATCGATCGGGCGAATCGTCGCGCCGAGGACTTCCTTGGCCTTCTTGCAATCGTTTACCGCATGTGGTGCAGGCGGCTTGCCATCCGAGTCTTGATCGCCTTCACGATTTGGTACGGGTTGTGGTAGTCCTAACTCAAACGCCGGGAAATAATCGTGGATGATCCCGCGGACTTCCTCACTAAACAACAACGTCGATCGGCCGCCAGAGCCGTGCATGAGATAACGAGCACCACCTTTGGTCGCTGAGTGGTCAATGTCGATTTCTGCCGCTAGACGGTGGGCTTTGACCAAATCTCGCACATCGATGATGTTGTAGTACATGTCAAATGGCGATGGCCAATTCGGACCCTCGTTGTTCGCCATACGACCAATCTGTTCAATCCACTGCCCGACCTGCGCCTTAAACAAAACGGGTCCGCAGATCATCGCCGGGCACATCGTGACCGCATCCCACCGACCCCCACTTGCAACGCCTGCTTGGCTGATGAGTTGCTCGGTTTCAACCTTGCTTCGTGCGTATGAATTCGCTGGATGTTGCCAACGTTGTTCCTCTACACCGTCGGACGCCCAGTCCTCTTCGGTCCACTCGTAACCTGGCGTGACTGTCATGGCTCTCCGACCCGCGACAGCCGCCATCGAACTCGTGTATACCAATCGGCGCACGGAGTTCGTTCGATTAATTGAATCGATGACGTTTTGCGTGCCTTTCAAACCGCCGTCGTAAATATCCGTTGGTACATCGCCGGAACCAAGCGGCTGGGACTTGCCGTCCGCTGAATTTCCAAGCACCGCCGCAACCTGGAACACCGCGCTACAACCGTCAAACGCATCGTCGTACGATCCTTCGATGAACAGGTCACAACCGTCGATGACCTCGACGTTCGGTAGAGAGGATAAGTAATCCACCGCATCCTTACCTCGCCAGCTGTTTGCGTCACGAATGCACGCACGGACTTGATACCCGTGTAACGCCATCTCGCGCACCATGTGGCCACCGGTAAAACCCGAACATCCGGTCACTGCGACGGGTCCTTGTGATTGACTAATTGCTGGCATAGCTTCCCTTTAATTTCTGTGATATGGTGAAGGTTCAATTTATGAGGTGTGACTGCGAGGATTCGACGCTATGCGTCAGTGGTTGCTTCGCTCTCTTTCCGATAGTCGGCGTACCAGTCCTTCGCAAGTTTTGAGGTTTCGTGAACGTAAATCTCGTCGTTGATCACGTCAATCGGATCGCGACTATCCACACCTAACCCGAATCGGTGATACCCCAACAACCGCTGCAATTTCTCAGGCATTTTGCGGACCTCCTCTCGCGGTACAGACACGAGTTGAATCTCTTGAGGTCTCAAATACGCAACCTGGTGACTCATGAAGAATCCAAGCCGCTCTCGGTCTTTGGATTCGTTCGCGCCGCCGCCGTGCCATAGTCCGCCTTCCCACATTAGCATCGTGCCTGACTTCATTTCAACTTGCAACGTGTCGATGGATTGATCAGGTCGGCGATCATGCCAACGGTGGCTGTAGGGCACAATATGTGTCGCGCCGTTCTCGACTTCAAAGTCGTCTAGTGCGATTAGTGCATTGCATACGAAGCTCGGATGTGGTCGCGGAATAGGCCATAAGCCATCGTCCTGGTGAAGGAACTGTCTCGTTTCACCCGGAAGAACATTGAATAACGTGGTAACGTTAATTTGTGTTCGAGGACCTAGTACGCCTTCAACTAGTGCACGAACTCGTTTATCGAGAAATAAGTAATCAACCGCTCTTGTCTTCGCAAGGAGATTGTGTGCACGCCACGTCTTACCTGTTTGCGTACCAATGGCACGCATTTCCGTAATGTGGACCTCTGACATGAACGCACGCCGAATCGTTTCGACCTCCTCGGATGAGATAAAGTCTTCAACGATTGTGTAGCCCCGATCCAATATCTGATCGACACGCTCGGTGATGTCGAGTCCGTCGATGATCTGTGGTCCTTCGGACGCCTGTACGGGTTGCTTCATTTTGCGGTTGCCGCTTCCTTTACTGGTTCAGCGTGTTCCTTCTCTTCCTTCGCTTTCTGCTCTCGACGAATTCGACTGGCGTTTCGTTGCGACGTCATTACGCCGTCATGTGTCATGTAGTCATACTTCGGACGCAAGGTCGTTTTGCCATTCGCCGGGTCCATGTCAAACAGACTGCGATACGATTCAATCGACTGGCCACTCTTCGAGCCTGGTTCGGCTCCAGAGACCCTTTCGATATCCCAGTCACTCGCGCCGAACGGGAACAAACTGTAGACATCCATTAATCCTGCGAACCGTACGGGGTTGCGATCGAGTGCTTCCTGGGTCACTGTTTCGCGATAGGCCTCTTCAGCCTGTCGTCTTCGCCGCATATATTCGCATTGCAGCGTCATTCGTAATCCGGGCGTTTTCTTGGGGTACGAACCATGCCACGTGTGATTGCCCCAGATGACCATTGATCCTTGCGGCGCTTCCACCGCAACTGCACGGTCGGCCCAGTACTTTGAATCATCCGGTGTTACCTGGCGTCGCCATTTGTGGCTGCCAGGCACAAAGGAAATCGAACCATCGTCCTTGGTGTAGTCGGTTAGCATGAAATGCATGTTGCAGTTGTTAACCTGTTCCGGTTGCGCCTGCAACGCTGGGTCGAGATAGTCACCGTGAATTCCAGTACGAACTTCGCCAGGTCCTTTAATCCACGCGGCACACAAACTAAGAATGCAATCGGTACCGAGAAGCCACTGCGCCAAGCCTAAACCAGCCGGGTTGTACGTCAGTTTTTCAAATATCTGGTCTTCCCACAACATGAAACGTTGAATGTCGTTCACGTTCGACCAGCGTTCTACCGACAGTCCGTCTTCGCCATAACGCCGCAACATCGTGCGCTCAAGAGCGGCTTTGACTTCCTCGCAAAATTCTGGTGGACCAACCTTTTCTGGCGGTACAACCGTGAATCCGAACGCTTCGAGTTCAGTCATGTTGCTCAGCAGATCCAGCTCAGCGAGTTCTTTGTAGAGAGGCGCGACTGATCCCGTTGACTTCCAATCGCCAATTTCCAAAACCGTATCTCCCAGACTCAGAAGCTAAGAAGGGCAGAACCCTGCATCAGATCGAGGTTCAGGCAAAAATCAACAATTGCTTGCATGAGAAACGGCGATATGTACGCCAGAAATCGCTTGAACCGCTATACGCGCGAGTGGCTCCGATAACCGCGACACTCATAAAACCGCCCGATGAACGACGTGTGCGTGCGGTTAACAAGACGATTATCGCATAATTCCCACTTCCCCGAATTCGCACTTGCAGGCGTTAGCGCCTCAATTTAGACGCCCATAAGCACTTGACTGTAGTCAAATGCAGGCGAGCCGATGTATCAATACGACGACTTTGACCGCAACTTCCTGAAGGAACGAGTTGCGCAATTCCGCGACCAGACTGACCGTTTTCTCGCTGGAGAAATTCCTGACGATGTGTTCCAGCAGCTCCGTTTACGCAACGGTCTTTACATCCAACGGCTTGCGCCGATGCTACGAATTGCGGTGCCATACGGGACGCTTAATGCAGAGCAACTACGCAAATTAGCGTCTATTTCTCGCGACTACGACAAGGGATACGGTCACCTTAGCACGCGACAAAACATGCAATTGAACTGGCCCGAGCTGGCAGAAGTTCCAGACATTCTGGCAGAACTTGCAGATGTCAATATGCATGCGATCCAGACCAGCGGTAGTTGCGTACGTAATGTGACCACCGACCAATTTGCGGGCGTCGCGGCGGATGAGCAAATTGATGCTCGACCCTATGCGGAGATGCTGAGGCAGTGGTCCACGTATCACCCCGAATTTGAATGGCTACCTCGTAAATTCAAAATTGCTTTAAACGGTGCGGCTTCCGATCGCGCAGCCATCGCGGTGCATGACATCGGTATCCAATTACAGGTTGACGAAAACGGGCGAACGACGTTCGATGTCTATGTTGGAGGTGGACTCGGCCGTACACCGGCGATCGGAGCGCTCATACGTGAGAACTTGCCCGAGAAGCACCTGCTAACGTACGTCGAGGCGATTCTGCGCGTATACAACCGATACGGTCGTCGAGACAACAAATACAAGGCTCGCATCAAGATCCTTGTTAAAGCCATGACGCCGGAAGTATTCGGCGAGAAGGTCGACGCGGAATGGGATCTCATTAAGGACAATCCGCAGGAACTCACTCGGGATGAAATCGATCGTATCGTCGCGTGTTTTGAACCGCCTGACTACCCGGCTGTCGCGGACGCGACTTCCGCGCTTGCTTCAAAACGGCTTGAGGATCCGGCGTTTAGCCGATGGGTGCAGCAAAACGTTGCGGAACACAAGCAACCTAATTACGCCATCGTCACGCTTTCGACGAAAGCCACTGGTATCCCGCCGGGTGACGTGACCGACGTCCAAATGGACGCTGTTGCCGATTGGTCGGAAACATTCGGTTTTGGCGAAATTCGCATCAGTCACGAACAGAACTTTGTGCTGCCTGACGTACCGCAGCATCAGTTGTTCGAGCTATTCGAGCTAGCGCGTGCGGAAGGGTTAGCGTCTGCGAATCAAGGTTTGCTCACGGATGTGATTTGCTGCCCTGGCGGCGACTATTGCTCATTGGCGAACGCAAAATCAATACCTGTCGCTGAAGAAATACTGCAGCGGTTCGACGACTACGACTACCTTCATGATCTAGGTCCGCTTGATCTGAACATTTCGGGTTGCATGAATGCCTGTGGTCATCACCATGTCGGTCATATCGGCATCTTAGGCGTCGACAAACGAGGCGACGAGTTCTATCAGATCTCACTCGGTGGCAACGCGACGAACGATGCATCACTCGGCAAGATCATCGGCCCCTCTTTTTCTCGCAACGAAGTTGTCGGCGTCATTGAAAGGTTGCTAGACGTGTACGTTGATTACCGCGCGGAAGGTGAAACGTTCTTGAGCTGCTATCGCCGTGTTGGCATGGATCCATTCAAGGAACGGGTCTATTTAGAGCAACCAGAGAGTCAGTCGTATGCCCGTGCTGGTTAAGGACCAGCAGATCGTTGCCGATCCATGGCAGCTGCTCGAGTCGATTCCGGATTACGTGCCGGACAATGCGATCGTACCGATTAACCAATTGTCGAATACCAACGCGAATGGTGCGTGGGTCGAGGGCGATTTGGAAGTCGATGACTTTGGCGAGGAACTCGCGAAGCTAGATCTGGTTGCCGTGCATTTTCCGATGTTCGCGGATGGACGCGGTTTGTCGTTGGGATCACTCCTACGAAGTCGATATGGATTTGAGGGTGAGTTGCGGGCGATTGGCGAAGTTCAGCCAGATCTCACCCCATTTATGCATCGTTGCGGTTTTGATGCGTTCGTGCTAGAAAATGAGCTAGCTGCCAAAACTGCAATTCAATGCATGGCCAGTATGAGCGACTTTTATCAAGGTTCCGTTATCCAACCAGAACCGGCATATCGCCGAAAACACAGCCACTAATTCGCATCTTTGAATTCCATCGTACGATTGCGCGACGATGATCGATAGCTTCATTCTCATCTTCGTCGGCGCGGCTATCCTCGCGTCGCTGGCGATGTTTATCCGCCAACCTTTGATCATTGTTTACGTATTCCTCGGCGTCGCCTTGGGTCCGTCTGCGCTAGGCTGGATAAGCGATACCACGCTGGTCAGCGAAGTCTCAGAAATCGGGATTCTGTTCCTGCTCTTTATCGTCGGACTCGAATTACCTCCGAGCAAACTCGTCGCGATGTTTAGCACTTCTCTTATCGCAGCATTGCTAAGTTCAGTCTTGTTTTTTGTGGTTGGACTTGGTGCCGGACAAATCTTCGGCTTCACTTGGATTGAGAGCATCGTACTCGGTGTTGCGCTGATGTTCTCAAGCACAGTATTGGGAATTAAGTTGCTACCTCGCACGATATTGCACCATCGAAAGATCGGTGAAATCGTCATTGGCATTTTGCTGCTTCAGGATCTACTCGCCGTCATCGCGTTGGTCGCGCTATATCTGTTTGCGAAAGTCGGACCACAAGGGAACATTGATCTTGGACTTCTGTTAGCGGCTGGACCCGTGCTCTTACTCGTCGCATACGTCGGACCGAAGTTCCTTATCTGGCCTCTCATGCAGCGATTCGACGTGTTCACCGAGTATATGTTTCTGTTGTATATCGGCTGGTGTCTTGCACTCGCTGGGATCGCACACGCATGCGGCTTGGGATTTGAACTTGGCGCGTTCGTTGCGGGTGTATCTCTTGCGAATTCGCCGGTATCGCAAAGCGTCGCCGAAACGTTAGAGCCTCTACGAGACTTTTTCCTGATACTGTTTTTCTTTACGGTCGGCGCTCGGGTCGACATCATGCTCGTACCCGACGCAATATGGCAAGCCGCTTTGCTTGCTGCGCTTCTTATTGCTCTGAAACCGGTCGCATTTCGCTATCTGCTTGCTCTTACCAGGGTGCGGCGACCAATTGGCTGGGAGGTCGGCGTGCGTTTAGGACAGTGCAGTGAGTTTTCTCTCTTGGTTCTATTCGTCGCGTCGCCGCTACTGAGTAAACAAACCGACCATGTCATTCTGTTGGCAACGATCTTGACGATGCTGGTCTCGACCTATATGGTCGTCCTTAACTATCGCAATCCACTCGCGCTTTCCGAACGTTTGCGCGTCGCTTGACCGAATTTAATATCGGGAAGAAACGCCTGCACTCGGTCGTTGTTCAGTCCGACTCTCTATGTCTTCCGAGCTTAAATCCCTAAAGTGCTGTTGTATGCGATTAACGTTCGATGGTTTCAACCAATTGATCGTCAAATTACCACCCTCCGAGTGGCTTGTCATCAGGTCTAAACGATCATCGCCATCATAGTTCCAATCGTTTTCGAGATGCCATAAACCAAAGCAATGACCCAGTTCGTGCGCAACAATGTGGAGCCACGAAATCGACCACACACTACAGCTTGTCGTAGTCCAGTGCAAATCTTCGGGATCCCATCCAACCCAACTCCACCAATTGTTTGTACCGAAGCTTGAATGAGCCCAATAGAAGTCGTCTGGCAGCAGAATCAGACCTAGAAGTACGGTACCTTGGTGATGTGGCTCGTTCCGCACAAATCCTAACCGGATCATCAAATCACTCATGTCGTCCAATACGTTATCAATCGCATCACTCTCACATTCGTGCCTATCGTCTAAGTCACCGCTCGCCATCGTGCATCTAAGAACTATCGGGTCCATATCGGACAAAACAAGGTTGTAATGGGTTGGTGCTACACCCAATAAAGCAAGCGCTTCGTGAGTTTGCTGCATTGCCGAATTCAATTTCGTGGGTGATGGAGGAATCGCATCTTCGCCGTCGATCGTCGAGACTTTGTGTATTTCTATCGGTAGTACTTCGATTAGTACCCTGTCCTGTGCATCCAGAGGAAGAACAATTGAAATCAGCCCCAACATGGCGATCCGGACACCGACTCGCATAGAGTTTGACGAGCTCACACGTCTAGTCATTCACTTAAATAGCCTTTTGACCGGAAAGGTACACAACGCTCGTCCAGTACGACCGAAGAGACAAGGGAAGATTGGTGATTCAGTCACGATGAATGACCAAGAATAGCGACATAGGACCCAAAAATTTACACGTGGTTTAGTGAGTCGGTCTCTCCAGATTAGCGGACCGGTGTGCTTCAGCGACGACTTCCGTAAACAGTGCATCCTGAGCGTGAGATTTCAGTCGCTTGCGAAATCGACCCAACGTCGATCGATGAAGCGACGACCGTTGCGTGATGTCCCACGCGCAAAAGGCTTCGACTAGACGGTTTTCCACCATGTCATCGATTGCCTGTTGATCACTAAGAGAACAGCTGAGTTGATACACGTGTAATCGAATCATGCTTTCAAGAGGGATCGGGGTCCGACCCCGTACGCCTTTCGGATAAATCGGTACTAGGGCTCGGATAAGTCGACGCCACGGGATTGCACCATCGAGTGCATCAAGGTATCGGTGCCGCTTCGTGTTTAGGTCCCGAATCCAAGCGTGTTCAGAGAAGATCGACGGCGTTTCCGACACTGAGGACATTGAACGTCTCGAGCCAAATGCTCAATTCAGAGGGGACTAATCTACCAGAAGCTGCGTAAAAACGAAATGTCAGTTTGTTTCCGTATGCTGCGTTTGTCAGATATACGACACTCCTAGTCACAAAATTCCACCCTTCCAGGTCGGTCCGTTTGACACAAGTTAGCGCATCAGTCAGATAACCAATAATCGTTGAAGGCGCTCGATTTGTTCGTCCCATCCGCGAGGTGTTTAATAATTTCAACTCATCGCAGCTACACGTAGTACAGGGAATCAGAGGTACGCATGAGTCGGAGAAGAGGACTCTTTGTAGGCACTACCGTCTTTTCTATTTTGGCAGTCGGAACATTTGTCTTTCTAAATAAGCTAATTGGGCTAATCGTGTTCAGCATCATCGATCTTGAGCAAGGGTCAGATAGCAACATATCTGCTGTGTTGATAGCGTCTTTTGTAGTCCTCGTACTCGCAACGATCACCCTACCCACGCTTGGAACGCATATCTTGTTACGGAAGTTTCCCTAGCAGTCTAGTGCGGTTTCCTAAGTCACTTTTTTACCGCACACACCGAAATACCAAGTCTTCTTCATCGATCGAGCGCCAGACGATCGACTCAAGAGCATTTACTAACTTGAGTGAGTAAGAAGTCCGCGACCGACCATCTCGCCAGCCAATATACGATCAATCGCATCAGATAACGTATCAATGGTTAGTGGCGCGACAAAATCCTCGAGGTTGTCGATCTTCCAATTCGACGCCAAGTTTGACCAAATAACGTTCTTTTCATCAAGTGGCAACTCAACCGAGTCAATCCCCAACAGATTCACATGTCGCAAGATGAATGGAAACACCGATGCAGGAATCATGGGTGAACTCACCAAACCACATGCAGCCGCACTTTGACCGTACTTCAGTGCTTTGATGCAATTGAACAGAATTGCTCCTCCCACCGTATCAACGACACCACCCCAGGTTTCACGAAGTAATGGTCGAGATGATTCATCTTCGAATTCGCTGCGATCGTGAATCTCGGAGGCACCAAGATTGCGGAGAAACTCGTGCTCACTCGCCTTACCCGTTACCGCGTGTGTTTCGTAGCCTGCTTGACTGAGTAGGCGAACAGCAACGCTACCTACCCCACCGGTCGCTCCCGTCACTAATACAGGACCGCCACTCGGCGACATCCCCGCGCTCTCCAGCTTGTGAATGCACAGCGCGGCCGTAAATCCGGCCGTACCCAAAATCATCGCGTCTCGCATGCTTAAGCCGGCCGGCAATGGCGTGACCCAACCTGATGGCACCGAGATATATTCGCCGTATCCACCCGCGGTGTTCATGCCCAAATCGAAACCGATAACGATCACTTCGGTTCCCTCCGCGATCGAAGCATCGCTCGATTCGGCGACTACGCCAGCAGCGTCAATTCCTGGCGTGTGGGGGTAATTTCGCGTGACACCGGGATTACCTGTCGCCGATAACGCATCTTTGTAATTCAAAGATGAGTATGCAACGCGTATCAACACATCGCCTTCAGGTAAATCGCTCGTATCCCGTTCAACGATCGCGCGAGTGAATGACCCGTCTTCTTCTTTCGTTACTTCGAATGCCTTGAATTGCGTCATCGTGTCGCTCCTATATCAGGTCGTTTCTATTTGAGACTGATTGATGTACCAAGACGGATATCAGAATGATCGTATACCGTTCTTTAGCCAACTTAAGAGTGCAGTTACCGAAGCCGCTAATCGTGCGGCCAGCTGATTCAGAGGTTTTACGGGCATGACCCATTGCACTTCATATACCTCAGAGTCATTGCACGCACTTTGAATGTACTGATCGCTCGTTTGAATCGAATCTACCAAATTGAGTTCAAGCGCTTTCGACCCGTACCACGTTTCGCCTGTTGCGGTGGAAGACACGTCAACACTTTCGCGGTACTTAGATACAAAATCCTGAAAGAGCTCATGAGTCTCTTCCATTTCCTCCAGGAACTTCTCACGATGTTCATCAGTGTTTTCGCCAAAGATCGTCAACGTTCGCTTGTGCTTTCCAGCGGTTAGAACTTCGTAATCAATGTCATACTTCTGGAGAAACCGGTGAAGATTCGGCAGTTCGGCCGCTACGCCGATCGAGCCCACAACAGCGAACGGAGCTGCGATGATTTGATCGGCAACCACGGCCATCATGTATCCGCCGCTTGCCGCAATCTGATCAACCGCGACGGTCAACTTGATGCCTGCTTCGCGAATTCGTAACAGTTGCGACGCCGCAAATCCGTAGCTGTGTACGTAGCCACCCGCGCTCTTGAGGCGCACCACAACTTCGCTCGGTTGTTTCGTCCGCACCAACACCGCAGTAATCTCCTTGCGGAGAAATTCTGATTTCGCTGCTTCGATGTCTTCGCCGTTGAAGTCGAGCACGAATACATGGTTTTTCTCGTCCTTCTTCGTCGTGTCCGTTGCGCCTTCGGTTTTTGCTTTCGCCGCCGCTTTGGCTTCGCGCTGACGATCTTTCGCTTCTGCTTGGCGCTGCTTTCTTTCGAGTTTTCGCGCCCGTTGTGCAGATTTCGGATCGAATGCCTCCATGTCAATGCCGCGCTGTAGATCCCGGTACATTTCATTGACGTGCCTTACAACGAGATGACCTTCGGGGATATCTGGATGGTGACGTCGTTTTGGAAGAATGGAAGCGAGCGCAATCAGTACAAACACGATGCAAATAACAACCCAGAAGCTCTTCGCAATGAATAATCCGAGCTCAAAAAGAAATTCCATTAAGTAATTACCGGTTTGACAGGTGGAGCAAAATTGGTCGCTAAACGCGACGAGAATCGAGGGTATGCCAAGGGCGCAACAGGGATGACCGAAACCGAGTTCATACGTTTGCTGAAACAGAAAACGCGACTCGAAGTGGCGCAAGAATTTGCGTCGCCAATTCTATTCAGCGTCAATTCAGCCACACTTCAATTTACGCCCGGCGAAAACCTCATCGAGCGACGCGAGACCACACCCGATGAACCCGATCTGCTCACGATCCACTGCGTAAGTTGGAGCCGTCTTTATGAAGTTCTTGTCGGTGAATATGACCTGATGACCGCGTTCCTTGATCGCGAGATCTGGACCAATGGCTACTTACCGCTCGTATTTCGCCTATTCGCGATATTCCAGCCAGCGCTTACCACCCGAATTCCCGAGTAAGACCACTACACTCGTAGCGACTGGATCTCGATCAAGTCAGAAACCGATCACTCATCCTCGCTAGACAAGCTTCCTAGCAAACGTCGCCGTTGCGTGAAATCAGGTTCGTAAGCCTCTTCAGGCGCAGCTCGAACGGCTTCATCCAGACGATGGGCGTCATCTCCGACAAGAATCCGCCAGCGTTCTTCCCGAACGCCATTCAAGATGATCGTTGCCGCTTGATCTGCGGTCGTTGGCGCGTTGTCTCGGAATTGTGTGCGAACTTCGCGGAGACGTTCGCGGATTTGATCTGGCGTGAAATTGTGAACCGGCATACCCCGGTCGATCCAATTTTGTTTGACTTGCTCAAGATCCGAATCACTTAACGTTGGTTCTATGGCATTGCCAAGGATTCGCGCACTGTTGATCGCAATCGAGGTTCCGATATGTCCAGGCATGACCACACTGACTTTAACGTGTGGCGCGTTAAGGCGCAGATCGGTAATTAACGACTCGCTGAATCCTTTTACTGCAAATTTCGCTGCCGAGTAAGCAGTATGCGAAATCCCGCCACCTAAACTTGCCCAGAATCCATTGACACTGCTCGTATTAATGATGTGCCCTTCTTCACTTGCGACGAGCATCGGCATGAATTCTCGAGCGGACCAGTAGACGCCATACCAACAGACGGCGAACGTGCGTTCCCATTGATCCCGCGGTCCGTCGACGAAGCCACCGCCACCGCCGATCCCGGCGTTGTTAAAGAGCAGATTGATATGTTCGGTTTCGTGTTGTTCTCGAACTTCCTCTGCGAAACGTTTGATGTCATCTTCGACACCGACATCGCATGTATGTCCCGTGACCGTGACCTCCGGATTCGCTTTTTTCGCTAGGCTTAGCGTTTCATCGAGGTTGTCCATCAGTACATCGCATGTCGCGACGTGGCATCCTGCTTCAACGAGCTGGAGGACAAGCCCTCGGCCCATTCCTGTTCCGCCGCCAGTAACTACTGCGATCTTGTCATTGAAATCTTTCATGTCGTATTTCCTGATTCTGCTTCAATATGGATGGTCAACCCATCTAACATCGGTGTGACAATAACCTGGCACGCTAGACGACTTGTCTTACGGCATTCAGGTACAAACTCAAGCATTTCCTTCTCGTCGTACGAGATGGGTCCAATTCGATCGAACCATTCTTCGTCAATGTAGCAATGACACATGGTGCATATGCACGCACCGCCGCACTGCGACAAAATGCCCGCTATTCCATGGTCAACTGCGAAATCCATCACCGAAAGCCCTACTCGATCCGTTACGGAGATCGATGTGCCGTCCGGCTGTACAAAATGAACCGTCGCTTCTTTAGGATCAGTCGTTAAGGGAGCGATGGTCGCCGATTGGGTTCAGCAAGGAAAACCAATTTTATTGGGGGCTATTTCGCGCAATTCTCCGTTAGTGAAAGAACGAATAACGAAGAGATCGTTCAGGATATCCACCTGCGATCGCCGTGCGTATCTATCATTCTCCACCGGAAAATTGAGGGTATATCTTGACCGTCATTGGTCTAACCGGTGGCATTGCTTCAGGTAAATCGACGTTAAGTGCCTTTGCACGCGATCGAGGCGCACACGTGATTGACGCGGATTTGCTCGGTCATCGAGCCTATGAACCTGGCACAGCTTGTTTCAACGCCGTCGTTAGTGAATTTGGACGCGATATCGTGGCGAACGACGGTTCCATCGATCGGCGCGCCTTGAGTGGGAAGGTCTTCGCGGAAGGATCATCGCTCAAACGTCTGACTGACATTGTTTGGCCAGCGATCAAAGAAATGGCACAAACCGAGATAGCGAACGTCAAACGCAGCGAACCTGATCGGACGGTTGTGCTTGAAGCCGCAGTCCTACTCGAAGCGGGTTGGCAGGATTTTGTCGATGAAGTCTGGGTAGCTGTCGTTGACGTCGAAACCGCGATTACGCGCACAATGAAACGAGATGGGTTGGATCGAGAAGCTGTTCAGAGTCGCATCGATGCACAGCTGTCAAACGAAGCGAGGATCGCTGCAGCGGATGTCGTGTTCGACAATTCCGGCACTGAAGCAGATTTACTCGCAGAAGTTGCACGTAAGTTCGAAGAGATCGAAACCCGGAGTGCGGCGTAAATGATCATCGATCTCCACGCTCACTCAACTAAATCCGACGATGGTCGCGCAAAAGTCGAAAACTATTGCAAGTGGATCAAAACGCGCGAATTGCCGCTTGATGGCTTCGTTCTTACCGAGCACCGCCAGTTCGATGACGAATCTGACTATTCGCCGCTCGGTGCCGAGTATGGCTTATTGATTCTCAAAGGTAGCGAAGTCGAAACCGAATACGGTCATGTCCTCGTTTTCGGCGTAACACCTGAGCTCGTCCAAGAGTTTGACTTTGCGAGCATTAGTTTGCCACTTGCGAACGTCATCGAAGCGTGCGACAAACATAACGCGGTGGCAGTACCGTGCCATCCGGGGCGACCTCGCGTCGGGATGGCAGCACACCTTGAAGAATATGGTGTTCCCGAAGGTGTAAAGATCGTCGAGATTTACAACGGAGGGAGCCGCAACAATGAAGACGAGATCGCGTGTTCGCTAGCCGATGAACAGGGTTACGCTGGTATCGGCGGGAGCGACGCTCACATTGTCAGTCACATAGGTCGGTGTGCGACCCGATTTAATCAAGACATACATTCTATGCAGGACCTAGTTGAAGCGTTGCAAAACAACGCTTTCGAAGCAGTCACATTTCGCTGAAGCGCCCTGCCAATTCAACCTTCACGGTACGCATATGTTTGCGAAAATTGCCCTCGCGTTCGGTAAGGTGTATCCGTATTTCTGGCCGATCGCATTTATCGTGATGGGAGTCATCAGCCTAAACGAACCCCACATCCATTTGAGTATTCTCGGAGTAAACCTAACCGCGCATAACCTCATGTGGTTTATGATGGGATTAGCGCACGCGGACATCTTTTGGCGCGGCTGGTGTGCTCGCCACGGCGCGTCGAGTTAAACGAGTGCTACGTCGAAACCCGCATCCTCGATCGCTTCATTGAGATCCGCGATCGTGACACACTCGTCGTCGTAAGTAATCGTGGCCAGCGCGTTATCCAAATCCACGCTTACACTCTCAACGCCGCTTAATCGCCCGACTACATTCTCCACGCTTTGTACGCACGCATCGCAGTGCATGCCGTCGACACCAATCTCAATGATCTGATTCACGGTGATCCTCTTCAGGTTTCCACGCACGTAACCAAAGGGAATTACACACAACGCTTACGCTCGACAGCGCCATCGCGGCGCCCGCTATTGTGGGTGTCAGAACCCCTAAAGCGGCCAACGGCAACATGACCACGTTGTAGATAAACGCCCAAAACAAATTTTGCTTAATCTTGCGAAACGTTGCGCGGCTAGCTTGAATCGCCGCGGCTACGAGATTGAGGTCATTTCTCATCAATGTAATCGGGGCGACTTCGAGTGAAACGTCCGTCCCTGAGCTCATTGCGATCCCAACATTTGCGCGCGCCAGTGCAGGCGCGTCGTTAATGCCGTCCCCCACCATCGCAACAACCTCATCGTTCTCGCTCATTCGTTCGACCGCACTCACCTTGCCTTCTGGTGTCAACTCGGCAAGGACTTCGGTGATGCCAAGTCGTTTCGCGACATCGGCAGCTTTCGCAGCACTATCCCCAGACAACATGCAGCTTCGCACACCCAAATCATGTAGCGTTTTCACCGCGTTTTGAGCTTCCGGCCTTAACGTATCGTCAATTTCAAAAGTAGCAAGCAATTTAGCTTCGTCAAAGAGCAGAATGTCATCAGGCGCATGCGACTCGCCGATCGCGACTCCCATTCTCTCAGCGAATCGCACATTGCCAACAAAATACCTAGCACCGTCGATTCGTCCTTCGACGCCTTCGGCGACATGATTCAGGAACTCCCTCACAACCAACAGTTCGATGCTATGCGATTGTGCGGCGGCAGTAAACGCTTCTGCGATGGGATGTGTACTGTTTACCTGAATCGACGCAGCGAGTTGTATCGCTCGTGATGGGTCGATCGAAGATGAACCCGTGACGTCACCTAACATCGGAGAAGCTGTTGTCAAGGTGCCCGTCTTGTCGAACGCAATCACGGATATGCGTTGCGCTTCTTCGACACATTGAATGTCTTTGTACAGGATGCCCGCACGAGCGGCCGCACCCGTGCCGGTAATGATTGCGGTCGGAGTCGCCAGACCGAGCGCGCATGGACAAGCAATCACAAGAACTGATACCGCATTTATCAATGATGTTTCAAGGTCACCGCCCGTGAACCACCAGGCACCAAACACAACAGCGGCGATCCCGATGACTACAGGTACGAATACCGCAGAAACTTGGTCTACAAGACGTTGAACCGCGATCTTGCCAGTCTGCGCATTCTCGATGGCTTCGACGATCTGATGTAGGGTGCCGTCTTCTCCTAAGGCGGTCGTTTCAACTTCGACACGACCATCGACGTTGATTGAGCCTTCGAATACCATGTCGCCAACTGATTTAGCGACTGCAGTGCTTTCGCCAGTCAAGAGCGCTTCGTCGATCGTCGTCGCCCCTTCCAGGATAAGTCCGTCCGCCGGTATTCGATCTCCCGGTCTGACTTCGAACACGCTCCCAAGCTCGAGGTCGTCTACCGGACGCTCGCTCCATCGACCCGCCTCGTCGCGAAGTCGCGCCGTCCTGGGCCGTAAATCCATGAGTTCACGCACTGCCGCCATCGTTGCCCGTTTAGCACGAGACTCTAGTCGTTTGCCGAGCAGAATGAATGTCAGAATCAAGGCGGCGGCTTCGAAGTACATTTCGCCTTCTGCCGCTTCACCGAGTTGAAGCATCAGATACCAGCTGTAGAGATACGCAGCGGTGGTACCTAGCACTACGAGCACATCCATATTTGCGCTACCACCACGTAGCGCGTTGTACGCCGCACGATAGAAACGCGCACCGACCAAGAGCTGCAAGATGCTCGCAAGCACGACTTCTGCGGCCGGCATCATGTGAATCTCTTCCCAGCCGAAGAACTGCGCAAACATTTGCACCAAGAAGGGAATGCAGATAGCACACGACACGATGAGCAGTAACTTTTCACGATCATCGGCGCGTTCGGCGTCCCGCGACGTCGCAACACTCTCAGTGGGGATTTGCAAGACGAACCCCACGTTCGCAATCGCGTCAACCAAGGCAACGTCAGCGAGGCTGCGCGCGACAAACGTGACTTGCGCCCGTTCTTCAGCGTAGTTCACGTCTACCGATAGCACACCGGGAACGTTGAACAGCGCATCCTCCACCAAATTCGCATGACCAGGATCGGTCATACCTTCAATAAAGTAGATGCGCGATTGGGTCCCAACGTTGAAACCTGTGCGTTCAACGATCGACCTTAAGTCATCGAAGGCGATGATGGTAGGGTCTAAAACGAGCGTCGCTTTTTCTAAAGGTAAGTTGACGTTAGCTTTTTCTATGCCGTCGGCTCGATTAAACGCGCGCTCAAGCCGTGCAACACAAGCGCCGCACGTCATACCTCGGATATCTATAGATACGCGTTTCCGCGCTGTGGCCGTGGCGACCATTCGTTAGGAGGTAATAAATAAACCTACCATCGCAACCCAAACAAATAATAGAAAGTGCCAATATAGCGCGCACTGATCTATCGCATTCTTCATCCGAGTGAATGAGCCGTCGACCTTTATGTATCGGATCGCACGATACCACGCGATCAGTCCACCGAGTAAGTGAACGCCGTGAATGCCTGTGATCGTGTAGAAGAATGCATTCGCTGGGTTGCTCTGAGCGGTATATCCGAGATCGAAGAGTTGCTTCCACGCAACTAGCTGTAGCACGAGAAATACGAACGTGAGGACGCCCGCCGTGATGAAGCGAACACGAACGGCGTCAATCTGTTCTTTCGGCAATGCGGCACGTGCCCATTCAAAAGCGCCACTAACTACAAACAGAACTAGCGTGTTGAACCAAATTAACCAAGGTTCCGGGGTCGAAACCCAATCCGTACTGAACGCTTTCCGCATGTGGTACGCCGAGAATAGGAGGAAAAACAACACTCCAACGACGCACAGGAACAGTACCAATGCGACTTTGCGATTCGTCGCCGTAAAGTAGCTCGTATGAAGATCTACGACGTTGCCTTCTGGCGGAAGCCAGGGCTTTTCCAGGATTTTTTTAAAGAAACCCATTCAGATTTTTAGCTAGAAGTGATGTGTCTCGTGCCAACCATATGAACCATCACATAGCTAATGACTGGCGCTTAGAAACGAGAAAACCGGTTGATGAACCGCGGGGAAAATTATAAAAACGGGGGCGTTATTAACGACACTCGCAAAAAGCAACGCAAGAAGACGCATCGTGACCAAGACATCAATCCTCACCGGTAAGGCTAGTGACTTCCTGAAGATCGGCGTCGGTGCCGCGGGTCGCGGTGACCTCGATACGCTCAAGCAGGTTCTTTCCGAATGTCCTGAGTGGCGCACTCGAATCGGTTCACACGGGAGAACGATGTTGTGGGAAGCATCATTTCGCGGCCGTCTCAATGTCGTCTCGCATCTGCTCGATACGTACGACGACATCGATATTGAAGCAAGAGGATGCCACTATACGCCGCTGCTCGTCGAGATCAGCCCACTCTGTGCCGCGATTTTTAAAAAACGAGCTTCGGTTGTGAGTCGTCTCGAAGACGCTGGCGCACGACGTGATGTTCTTACTTCAACATTTCTTGGCGAAATCGACATAGTCAGAGAATTGATCAGCGATAAACCAAGTCTCGTTAACGAAGAGTTCTACCAACACGACCCGCACTTCAACGCGACGCTCTTGCACTACGCGGTCAGCGGTGTTCATCAGAACATCGTGGAATTGCTCATCGATCAAGGTGCAAAGATCCGACCTCACAGTGATCTACTTCTGCGCTTCGCGCTCTGGCGTGGAAATGCGGAGATACTCCGGCTACTACTTGAAGCTGGTCTCGATGTGACTCAGAAAACCTTACTTCAAGGCGATGTTGGCGATACTCGTGTTATAGAAATGCTTAAATCGTTCGGCGCAAAAATCGAGATTGACGCGAGCCAGAACGGTTGGCCGTCATTGGTATACATCTGCCGTGGCGACCGAGGTGGCAATCCCAAGATCGTTCACGATCTGCTCGACCAAGGCGCGGACGTCAATGTCACTAATTACAAAGGGCAAACCGCTCTCCACTGCGCTGCAAAAGCGGGTTTTGTCGAACCGGTTCGAATTCTGTTAGCTCATGGCGCGAACGTAAACGCTCAAGATCGCGATGGTGATACGCCGCTACATTGCGCATGTCGGTCGTCCATCAAGAACCACGAGAACCTACAGCAAGTCATCGATCTATTGATTGAAAACGGCGCTAGTCTGCTTGTAGAAAATCGCCAAGGACGAACGCCGAAGCAAGTACTGCGGCGCTCAGCAAACCTCGTTCTTTAGAAACATTGAATTTCCTGAATGAGCGTGCCGATCAAATCACGACTGGACTCAGACATCGAACGTGGATTAGTCGATAGATCTAGAGCTTTGAGATATTCCCAGTGCCAAGAATCCTGCTTGAGACTTCCGGAGTACCGTCGTATGTCACGTCTCCTGTCCCCATGATGGTGACGTTTAGTTCATCCGATGCATGTATCCGAACATCACCTGCACCGCGCACGTTTACTTCGGCTACCGCAGACTTCAGTCCAATTCCACTAAAGTCTCCGCCACCATTAATAGTCACCTCGCATGATGTCGTCGTACCTTCTTTGACGGCAATCTCTCCTGCGCCATTAATAGACGTTGAGAAATGATCAAACTCACCTTCCTCGATTGAGACAGTACCTGCACCATTTATTTTGAATTCAATTTTCTCGGTATCAATCGCACCTAAATCGAAGATACCTGCGCCGTTTATCGAAACTTCTAATTCAGGCATCGTCAGGTCTTTTGCGGACATTTGACCACCCCCAAGCATCTTCAAGGTGTCTATCGAATGGAAGTAGATCGTCCCTTCGACCTGGAGATGAGGTCGAGTACAACGTTTCCCGAAGCCACAATCCCGTGTGATCTCTAGTTCGCCTCGTCTCACATCGACTACAAGCTCGTCTTGATTTCCTCTAACGAGTTTCAGTGAGACTCGATGCTCATCGCTCTGAACGAGTTCGATGTTTCCGCTCACTGACATATTTATCTTGGTAAATTCCGCCACGTTCTTGTCGAGTTCATCCCCCAAAATGCTTCCCGAAAAGCAAATCAGTGCGACGACTAAAAACGTGCGTGTTAGAGTTGATATATGAGACATCATCACAGATTCGAACGAACAGTTAGCCAAATAGACAGGATCGCAGCGTAATAGTTAGTTTTTAGGCTTGATGAATACGCTTGGTAGCGGTTGAATTGACATCGTCAAAGAGCGTATCGAAATTAGCCAGTCCCTCAGTAATAACTCATTGATCTGCAATCTTTTTACGAGTAATCCATGATCGATTATCTGTCCTACCAAGTGTTTAGAGGCACTGAATCTTCGCTGACGTTTCACGTGTGAATCGGTAGTGATCGAAGATTATTTGGCGCGACGCACCCAGTCTTTCTTGGCAAACTCCTCACCTTTCGATGAGGCAGCTGAATAAAAAAACGACACGCCGCGTCGACTTCGTTCGGATTGGTTCGGGTAAGACCAGTGGATTGTTAACGAGCTATGAACTGCGGCATCGCCTGGATTAAGTTCAACCGCAAACGCGCCTTCCGTCGATTCGTCAAAACCAGACAGTCCGACCTTGCTCTCGTACCGATGCTTATGTGATCCCTTTACGTAATACAGGCACCCGTTTTCCTTTCTCGTATCGTCCAGTGCGATCCATAGTGTTGCGCCCGCTCTTCGGTGACCCAATGCGTCAAAATGTGGCGCTATCCCAATTTCCTCGCCTGGCAATCTATCAAAAAAAGCCGCCGTGGCTGGGTGCAATTCATCGTCGATTAATTGTGAGACGACCTTAGCAGGTCGACCTTTGCGGAGTAGCTGATCGAACCACTCGTCATGGACGTTTAGGTTCTTTAACGTACCGGCGAATGCCTTCGCGTTTTTAAATCGCTCGCGGTGCTTTCCCTTGTCCAGGTACGCTTCAGTTCGAGCGTCTAACTCCACGAGTTCTTCATGGTTTAAAAAGTTGGGTATGACCACGCAACCATCTCGAGAGAATGCCTCTCGTATCGCATCTAAGTCCATATGCGATTTTGATCGTTACTAGTCATCACAACGATGTTCGTATACCGATAAGAGCAGCAGCTATTCATATTGAAACCTAGATGCAAGGCGTTACCGAAATGGCTGCGATCCCCATTTCGCCACCGCTCTCGCTTTGAAGGCTTTCGATGCCTTGAATGAGACAGAGGTCGTAGTTGTCGGCCGCGGAACGGAACCGATAAATATCCTTGACTTCACAATTGAGCCAAGACATGTGAGACCCCGCACTCCGGATCATTTGACACTTAGTACCCGTCGCGTCGGAACCGTACTTGGCGCGTTCAGCCGCAACTAACGCTTCGACTCTGGAAACTGCACTTTCCGGTATTTCGCGAAGCAAAGCACGATACTGCTTACTGATGGCCGGGTCCGTTCTTGGCTCGGCAGCAACGCCGATCCACGTGATGCCCTTAACGGCATCGCGCTCAGTGGTACCGAGCCCGTATGCATAAATTGCGCCTAAGCGTGCCTGGCTCATCTTGAAGCCCAACTGCGCGCCGACCTCAAGAAAAGGTTTTGCGTCGTCATAACGACGCATCTTGTAGAGTTGACCTCCTCGAGCGTTCGCGTTGTAGTAGTGAATCACCTCGAATTTGTTCATATCTTCAATGTCAGGAAGTTGTCCTTCAACGACAATCTCTTCCATGGGTTGTGAGGTCGGTACTTGTATGCTGTCAGGCTGCTGCGCAAAGTTTGTAGCGCTTGGCAGCAAAATCAACAATGCCAAGGCAAAAACGGTGCGGCGTATCAATCTAGGACACAAGACAGTCGACCCTTCCACGTTCTTCGCCTCTTTGAGTGAAGCGGTTTAAGAAAATTCAGATATGGTGAATTAGACCACGATTTAATGCAATCTGCTATTTGCACCTTCCTAATCACATAGTTTATTTCTTTAAATCAATAACTTAACTTTGGCACGCATATTGTCTTATATAAAAGGAAGCAAAAATGGAGTCGACATGGAATTAACGACTTTTGTCGTACTGATCGTATTGATCAGCTGTTCGACCGGCGTCATCACATCGTACTTTAAGTCGAAGAAACGCGCGAGCCAGACGTTATTGAAACGCATTGAACGAATCGAGAAACGGATATCTGACGATCCGCTAGAAGAACGAGTACAGGCGCTAGAAGCCATCCTCACGGATGAGAAGCGCCGGCTGGATCGCGAAATTCGAAGTCTGTAGTGGATGCTAGACTGATTTCTAGATGCAAAGGAGTGAGTCAGCTCGACCTACTGTCATAGGTACGAGCAAGCGAACTTTTCCAGTACCTCAAATCCACCAACAGGCGATATTTAATCGCGACATTGGTTCAGCGGAGTAAACACTCGCCGGTTCGTGCGAATGCGCCTACTCGATCGACAGATGAGATGACGTTCTTTTAGATAGTGATTTAGACCACGAATTGACGTATAACGCTAAATTCTGCTATCTATTCAATAATAAATATAAATAAATCAATAGGTTAGAATTGGCATGAATGTTGCCTATAATCAAAAAACAACTCAAAAAGGACTCGATCAATGATAGGCGAACCTTTCACCATGATTGTGCTGATCGTATTGATTGGTTGTGCTACGGGCGTACTATCGACCTACTTCAAATCGAAACATAAGTATCGTTCAGACCCAGACCTTAGGGAGCGAGTGGAGAGACTTGAGGGTTTGATGGGCGATGGATCTTTAGAAGACCGAGTTCGTGCGTTAGAAACCATCGTAACGGACGATAAACGAAGGCTCGACCGAGAAATACAAAGACTCTAAGCTCATACTCGCTTTTCGGTAATAAGCTCAAGCGATATTAAGTCGTTGAGCTTCGCTCGTTCAAATTTGTAGAATCGCCGTCACTTGGTTTTCACGCTCCCTAAAGCCAGCGTTGACAGTTAATGAAGATCGAATCAATTACCGAAAACTTCGGCGCAGTCGTCACAGATATCGCACTCAATGCGCTTTCTGAACCGGATTTTCGAACGATCGAGCAGGCATGGTTTCGCTACGCCGTACTGGTGTTCCCCCATCAGCACCTATCAAATGAAGACCACTTTGCTTTCACGCGCCGCTTCGGACGTTTGGAGAAAGGGCTACCGGGGATCAATACAAAGATGCGTCCGAATATCGGTAATACCGACAATGAAGGTAAGGTGTTGCCACGTGAACACATCGGTCGTGTATTCAACATAGGTAACTCTCTCTGGCACTCCGACAGTTCGTATAAACGAGTCGGGGCTAAGGCATCGTTACTCGCTGCACACGAAGTACCGACCGAGGGCGGTGAAACTGAATGGGCTGATATGCGCGCAGGATACGACGCGTTATCGGACGACATGAAGCGCTTTCTTTCTGACAAGATTGCCGTACACAGCTATGCGTTTAGTCACTCCTGGCACTATGGTTTGCGCGTTATGCCGGAGGAAGGATTGCGACAACTTCCACCAGTAGAGCACCCCATCATAAAAGTTCATCCAGATTCCAAGCGACACGTTTTGTTTGTAGGGCGACACGCAAGCCACATCATTGGCGAGGACTTCGAGTCGAGTCGTAAGTTATTGCGAGAATTGACGTTCGAAGCGGCTCAGCCCCCACGAACGTTTGGGCATCGGTGGGATGTGGGGGATATTGTGATTTGGGATAACCGCTGCGTTTTGCATCGTGCTCGCGCGTCGCCGCCCGACCAAGCGCGAAAAATGGTTCGTTCTACAGTCGCAGGGGACGCGCCAGACAACGAGTGGGCGGTTGTCGAAGCAGCGTAACGGCTACTAAGTACCTGTAAAAACAGCCGGCTTTTTCGTAACGAATGCCAGCGCTCCAGCTTTGTGGTCGTTCGAGTCGAAGCAGGTGATCATGTTGGTCGCTTCGATATCCAGCACGCCCGCAAGATCTAACGTCAACGCGGAGTTCAGATTCTGCTTCATGAGTCGAGACGAGATGGGCGGCATGGCCGCGAGCTTCTTCGCGAACGCCAACGCTTCGTCAGCGAACGAATCTTTCTCAAATACCTGGTTCACGATACCAATTCGGTGCGCCTCTTCCACATCAATGATGTCCGATGTGAGATAGAGCTCTCGCGCTTTCGCTGTGCCGACGAGCTGAGTGAGAAAGTACGTACCACCGTAATCGCCAGATAGGCCAAGCTTGTTGAATGCTGTTGTGAATCGGGCATCCGAAGATGCAATACGAACGTCGCAAGCTAAGGCGACCGAAAAGCCTCCCCCAGCAGCTACGCCAGGAATCGCCGCGATGGTGGGTTTAGGCATCGTATGAAGCAACTCAACGATCTCGGTACTTTGGCGAAGTCCAGCTGCACGTTCCGCCTCATTAGGCGCTTGTGTGTGTTTCGATGGCGAGTTGCGCTCGCCATCTGATGACTCCGCGTTCGAAGCAAACCCCTTGACGTCGCCACCGGCTGAAAATGCTCGACCTACTCCCGTCAGCATGAGTGTCCGACAGTCCGGGTCGTTTGCAAGTCTTGGTAACGCCTCGTTAAACCCGGCCATCATTGATGGACTGAATGCATTGAGCGCTTGAGGTCGGTTCATCGTCAACACCGTTAGATGACCGTGTTGTGTCTCAATCAGATGTTGTTGAGGGTCGCTTGCTGCATTACTCATGTGAGTTCAAATCCTTGATAGTTGTTGTTCACGACTTCTTCACACCGTTGCACGTAGTTGGGGAAACCGACATGCGGCATAAATACCCGCGGCTTGCCTGGGATATTTGCGCCGAGATACCATGAGTTACAGGTTGGATAGAGCGTCATTCCTGCGATCGCATTCACGTATGCAACCCATTCCTCTTCCGCCGTCGATTCAGCGTTGATCGCTGCGTGTTCATGCTCACGCATGTACTCGAGACACGCGGTAATCCAATCGACGTGTTGTTCGATCGAGACGATCATGTTGGTCAGTACCGACGGGCTTCCCGGACCGGAAATCATGAACATATTGGGGAAATTAGCGGTCGTTAAACCTAGGTAGGTTTTGGGTCCTTCTTCCCACTTCTGCTGAAGCGTTAACCCGTCTTTGCCGCGAATGTCGACACGCAAAAGGGTCCCCGTCATGGCGTCAAACCCAGTAGCGAAGACTACGACATCGAACTCATACTCCGTCGAATCCGTCTTAACGCCAACCTTTGTCAAGCGTTGGATCGGATCCTTATTAATGTCAACCAGCTTGACATGCGGTAGGTTGTACGTCTCGTAGTACTCAGTGTCCAAACACAATCGCTTGCAGCCAATCACGTTATCGGGTGAGAGTGTGTCTGCAACATCTGGATCGTCGACGATTTCCCGAATCTGCTCACGTACAAACGCCGCCGCGATGTCGTTCGCTTCCTTGTTTAAGCCGAGATCATTGAACGCGCCCATGAACGCGAAGCCACCATGTTCCCACCGCTTGTGCAGCTCTTCGTTACGTTCGTCTTCAGGGACGTCCAATGCGGATTCGTTGCGCCCCGGCATGGTCCCCCGAATTGCTGCTGGTGCTTTCCTATTGAACTCGCGAAATCCTTGATAGTCACCCTTGACACGTTCCACTTCGTCAGGATCCGCCTCACGATTTCGTGCCGGGATTGAAAAGTTCGGCGTGCGCTGAAACACTACAAGCTCGCCGGCCTCCCTTGCAAGATATGGGATCGCTTGAATCGCGGACGATCCAGTCCCGATGATCCCGACACGTTTGCCGTGTAAATCCACCGGTTCGTGCGGCCATTGACCAGTGTGATACGTCTCCCCTTGGAAATCTGAAATACCTTCAATTGCGGGGAGATTCGTTGATGAGAGGCAACCCGTCGCCATGATCAGATACTTCGCGATGACGGTCTCGTTTCGATCCGTCGCGATACGCCAGTTCGCTTCGTCGTTTTGGTAGTGCGCCGAAATGACCGACGTTTCAAATTCAATGTCCCGTCTCAAATCGAAGCGATCAGCAACATGATTGGCGTATTTGAGGATTTCTGGTTGACCGGAATACCGTTCACTCCATTCCCATTCTTGCTGCAGTGCGTCAGAAAACGAGTACGAGTATTCCAGACTTTCTACATCACACCGCGCACCAGGGTAGCGGTTCCAATACCATGTGCCACCGACGCCGTCTGCACGCTCAAATACAACCGCTCGATAGCCGTGTTCGCGCAAGCGGTACAACATATACATACCAGCGAATCCGGCACCGACCACGACGGCGTCAAAGGTACGGATCGATTCACTCATTTAGATTCCTCGGCACAGCAATCAACTAATAGATAGAGCCGAGCGACCAAAATTTAAGCTGCCTAATCTCAGTATCCGACCCCTGCGAACGGAACGCGATTCCCAAGCTATCCGATCGAGATGGATACACCCTCAATGCCACCGCCTTTCGATCATTGACGAATACTTCAACGATGCTGTGATCGACGAATACACGAAGTTGAACAGGCTCGTCAGGTTCGATATGTACTTCGACCGTCTCGGGAGCTCGACATAGAACACCAGGATCCACGGACGAATAACTGTTATCGATCGTCACAAAGCTCGTTCGTGTCTTCCGAGAGTAGGATGCGCGATCAGGATAGCCTCGTTCACGATAGACCGAGATCCGAGTAGATTCTTCTCTCTCAGGCGACTGCAGGACATTCAGTTCGACCATCGATGCGTCGCTTGGTTGTAAGTCGACCTGCAGTTCATAGGCGTTGCCTTCCAGCCCACTTTCAGGTGCGCCGTCGAGCTCGCGCGCTAAGACGTCCTTGTTGGCTGGAAGTGTTAAGGATTTCAACTCGATCAAATCACCTCGGAGCGACTCGATATCTCCAACCGGTTGAACGTTGACATCGTTCCCTCCTTCTGCAAGCGTCAATTGTCGTGGGAGCGACATGATCTGATTCCAGCCTTCAGAACTTTTAGCTGGATTCATGTTGAAAACAACGATCACCGAACCGTCCCCCAAGGGTGTCGCTGAAGGCGCATGCAGACCGCCAGGTCCCGGCGGACCGAAGTTGAACTTCTCGCCATACGTCACGACAAACTTCTGACGTTCTTCGTCGTAGTCACCGAGCAGATATTGCCCGCCACTCGAATGACTGAAGAAAAGCAAGATGTATTTGTCACCAATAGGCCAAAAGTACGGACATGCGCCGTCGTCGCCTACACGCGAATAGCGATCTCCCTCGATGAAGTTGTGCAGATAGGTCCAATCGTTAAGGTTGTCGGATTCGAACAAGAAATCGGCCGCAACCATTTGACCTCCCGGACCGTCGCTCGACTGTCCTGCGGACAACGCGTAGTACTTTCCGCCGGACTTCCATACGCAAGGGTCGAACACGTTGTACGGCACCTCTCCGTCTGGCATTGGAATCACAGGTCGATTGCCGACCTTCTCCCAATTCAGCAACAACGGATCGGACGACAACGCGACCATATTGCCCGCACGCGTGCCGTGATACATAGCGATGACACGATCGTCTTCTACCAATGTCGCGCCACTATAGCAACAATCCTCAGGATTTGGGTAGATGCAATAAGGTAAGTCTTCCCAGTGAATAAGATCCCGCGAGATCGCATGCCCCCAATGTTGCCGTGTGTCTTCAGGCGGATACGCCTGGTAGAACAAATGCCAATGATCTTTCCAGTAGCACAGTCCATTCGGATCGTTCAACCTGCCTTCTGGATTCACATAGTGATACTGCGGGCGATGCGGATCTTGATGCGCTTTTCTAGACTGCTTCATGCGGTTGAGCAGTTCATTCGACTCAAGCGCCGCGCGCTGTTCAAATAAACTGGTGGGAAACTGCGTAAACGGAACTTTAGATGTACGGTCTTCGGGCATGGTTTCTTGGGTTGTCTGGACCGGCGATTTTAGGTTGGGCTCGTACTAGCAACGACAAGCCGACCTTAGGGCAATCCTATTTCTTGACAAAAAGTCGTAAAGGGCAAGACCCTCGTACCGTTAGAAACATAGTCGCGGTCACTTAGGTGTACTTGGTAGAAATTAGGAATAGCCGTACGTTCACGGAAGTACTCGATCGCCCGACTTGGTGACTTCGGCCCTGACTTGCATTCAACAGCGAACAACGCTTCACGTTCACGCATGACAACAAAATCGACTTCCCTACGATCGGTATCACGAATGTAACGAAGTTCCATTTTGAAACCTTCCGTATCTTCAATGAAGTGGCAATACTTGAGCAAATGACCCGCGACCAAATTCTCAAATCTCTCACCTTTCCCAGGAACCTGCGACCAGTCCCATAGGTAGAGCTTCGCTTCCTTTTTGACTGCACGTATGCGAGGCGCGGCAAATGGAAGAATGCGAAAGCAGACATACAGATTCTCGAGGATCTCCAACCACCGTTTCACGGTTTCGTGAGCAACATGGAGGTCTTTTGCGAGGTTATTGATTGATAACGGGGAACCGACCTTGTCAGGCAGCGTCTCAGCCAAGATCTCGACTAGGGCGACCTCCCGTACACTTTCAAGATCCCTTAGATCTTCATAAACAACGCGTGATATACGTTCGCACTGCCACCGTCGCCACATACGAGTATTGCCGGATAGAAGCGGTTCTGGGAAACCACCGAACTGTATGAGGTCATCCAGATCGCCTGAATTCGGCTCGGACGCAATTTCATTTAAAGAAAACGGATGTAAACGGTAGTAGTGATATCGTCCTTGTAGCGAATCACCTGCTTTGCGAAAGTGGTCTAGCCGAGCTGATCCAGTCACCAAAATCGCTGTCGTATCTCCTTGCGTGTCGTAAAGTCCTTTGATTAGATTGCGCCAACGCGGGAACTTATGCAATTCGTCGAATACGAGCAAGGATTCGCCGCCTGGAAATTTAGCTTCGAACAATGGCGTACGTGCGTGAATGTCGTCCCAATTCAGGTATGCTGGGTGATTTCGATCAACAGTCCCGAGAACATCCAACGCTAGCGTCGTCTTCCCGACCTGTCTCGGACCACCGACAAAAACCATTTTTTGCTTGAGATCGTCATCCACATGACGTCTCAAGTATCGAGCGAGCTTCGATGATTTTGATCGCATCAAATCACGTTTCCCTAAGCTATTAGCAGCATTAGCAAATTGAGGTAAACCTTAAAATGCTCATGAGTAAATTAAGATTATGTAGAAATTACTCATGCTAGTTCACGTAGACGTTCACCCGATTTATAGGCACCATAGCTCCTCATAGATTAGCGATCTTAGTGCTTCAATCTCAACCGAGTCCCGTTCTGGTGGGCTTTTGAATACAGCCTCTGTACCGTTTTATTTCGCCACTACTGACTGATAAGAAGTTTCTTTAACTAATTGTTTTATATACATTCTATAAACTCGATTCAGTAAAAACGAACCGGATGAATCTATCGGTCATCTTCAATTCAATGAATCGTCGCTCTTATTGTTTATGCGCACGCCGTGTCCAAGGAATACGTTTGAATCGTTTCACGAGAGATAAGCAGACCAGTAATAAATACTGATAACTCTCGGACCGTACCCATTCACCGGGTACCGAAGCGGCGATAACGATCGTCGTAATTCCCTGTAGCCTGAGGATCGTAAAAACCCAAATCAATGTGTCGGTGTTTTCTAACTTAAATTCGTTTAGCTCACGGTACTTTCGATGCATCAACGCATATGCGAGCATAGCGACTACGACACCGGCCAACCAAGCTCACGAAATGCCCGGCATGCTGAAGAGCAACCTGCTTTGACTTTGCCGCTTTTCGGGGACCAAAACAAACAGCGCTGCTCTCAATTGACTCTTGCAGAATCGCTCGCAACCGTAAAGTTCTTAGCGCATATCGTGCTAACGCAAAGCGCAAGAGCACATAGCCTCGTCTACTAGTCGAAACCCGCAAGGATTCGGTCGACAAGATTGCTGCGAATCAGTCGATGGAACATTCGAACGAATCAGTTTTTCAAACTACAATAGCCGTGTCTAAATGCTCATGGATCGGGGTGACTATGATGCAATTGATAAGCCAAATACGCGGCGACTCTTTCGCTGGCAGTTTTTCTTTCTTACGTGGCGCTTTCATACTCCTGTTCGCTTCACTGCTCATGGCGGGTGTAACCCAAGCTCAAGAGGAAGCGGAGGGAGATGAAGAGGAAGTAGATGCGACGGAACTGGAGGACGCACCAGTCGTTCCTGCAACACCTATTGAAGAAGTGGTCGTTACAGGTAGTCGTCTCCAACAATTACCTGGCGATCAGGCGAGCCAAGTCATTACATTGGACCAAGACACCATCCGATCTATGGGTGAAGTCACTCTTGAACGCATTCTCAGACAATTGCCGCAGAATGCGAACTCAACCAGCGAGAGATTTGGGTCAGATCTGAATCAGGCAAGTAACCTGACGGGTGCTTCCACCGTAAACCTACGCGGCCTAGGCAGTGAATCGACACTCATTCTCGTCGACGGGAAACGTATTGGCTACAACGGTATCTTAGGCGGTGTCACTGACATATCGTCGATTCCACTAACCATGGTTGAGAGGATAGAAGTCGTTCTAGACGGCGCATCTGCCATCTATGGGTCAGATGCCGTCGGTGGCGTTGTCAATGTCATATTGCGGAAAGACTACGAAGGCGTTGAGTTAACCCTTAATTACGACCGACCTGACGCTGCGGGTTACAGCGAAACAAGAGCAGCGATAAATACATCGCAGTTACTCGGCAATGTCCAAATGCGCGCTGGTTTTCAACGCGCGAGTCACACCGGCTTGGATGCAGCTGACCGGGAAGTCACGTTGTTCCAACAGTCGATCTTCTCCGGTCCGCAACTTGATGTCAGATTCTGTTGCTCGCAGCAAGGCGATTCGTTCCCAATCATGTATCGATTGGACGGTACCGTCATCTCCTTCCCGGATTTCCAAGCGCTTAGCGACGAAGACAAGGCACGGGCTGAAGAAATTCACTATGCAGTACTGCCAGACGGGTTCAATGAAAACTCGTCGGTTACCGACATCACGCAATTCGGTCTGCCCAATTGGGGTGCAGAAACTCAGGCAGGATATTCAGTGCTTCCAGAAACCACGCGTGACAGCTACAACCTTGGTATTTCCACTGAGTTGACCGATTCGATAACACTGGACGCACAAGTTCGCGGCGAGCTGCGGAACACGATTAATCGCCGCGGCTACATTTCATTTACCGGCGAAACGTTCACGGGTAGAAGCCCTTTCAATCCGTTCGGACGTAGCGTACACGTACGGGGACAACGGCGGGACATGGACCAGCCATACACGGAAACAGACGCCAACATATTGGATGTGAGCTTCGATCTGGAAGGTGACCTTAGTGAGCTTTGGAGCTTTGAAGTCAGCGCTGGTACGTCTCGCGAAGATGCAGACAGTTCCCGGTTTTTTGATCTTGATCGTGCAAGCCTCCGCGCCGGTTTGAATTCGGATGGCGTAACGCCTATTCGACAATTTCTAAGAGGCTTGACACCGGACGAGTGTGCCGAACGAGGTGGCCGCTTCTTCTTTGGCCTGTGTCAAATCTCAATAGATCCGCCACCTGCGATCAATCCTTTCGGCGATATCTCCGCCTATTTAGAAGACGAACTCCTAGCGACAAGTCTGAATACGCAACGACGCCTCAGCGGTCTGATTAAAGGCGACGTGTACCAGATGCCAGCAGGACCGGTACGCCTCTTGGTGGGTGCCAGTAATGAATCCACGGGACTCGAAACTTCGTCAGAATTTCAAGTCGCCGTGCTTGGTACTCCTCTTGGCGATATTTCAAACTTCCATACGGAAGCGTCCCGTTCAAACTGGGCTCTGTTCGTTGAAGGCGCAGTCCCACTGATTTCCAATAAGAACGCACGACCCGGAGCAGACCGCGTGAATCTCACATTCTCAGCGAGGCGTGACTCGTATGCCAACCCTGACGTCACTTACTATGAAGATGACGTAGGGATGGACGCAGAGAATCTCCCAGACCCAGGCGCGGAAACAACCTGGGGGATGGGGCTTGTCTACGCACCGGTCGAAAGTGTCAGATTCAAACTCAGTCGCCAAACTGCATTCGTCGCCCCGCAACTCAATCAGTTGCTTAGACAGGCAGCCGAAGGACCCAGTGCTCCTTTCCGCGGTATCTTTCTTGAACAACCCGATGGTAGTCTCGTACAAACGCCCGTCATCGTCAAGGAAGGCGGAAACCCCGATCTCCAAGCAGAAACAGGCGATACGCTTAGCTTCGGAATCGAGATCTTCCCCACCGCATTACCCGATCTTGGTTTCAAGATGACCTACAGCGATGTGGCATACGCGAACCGCATTTCGAGGCTAAGCAATTTCATTGTGGATCCCAACGACTTACCTTCCGATACGATCTACGACGCGGCAAGCGACACGTACTTTCAGGAACGTCGATGGATCAACGTGTCATCCATTGACCGAGACGGGATCGACTACGAGTTGCTTTGGACCACGACCTCAGATCGAGGCGAATTCGATCTGTCCTACAAGCTGTCCAATATTCGCAACTACGATTTCGTCCTTGATCCTGCTGTAGACGATGAAGCCATCAGTGTGGTTGGTACGACAATGGGTAATACCGCCATTGGCGTAGTACCGAAGTCCGGCCGTTCGCTGGTCGGTCGCTATTTTTATCGCGGCTTTGAAGTTGGGCTGTCGGTGTCCGGTCAGTCTAAAACTACGACCGTGAGTTCGACAGGGGTGGAACGTTCGTACAGCCCGCCGACGCTTATGAACTTGACGTTCAGTTACCACATGCAAGCTGATTCGCTCTGGGGCGCGCCAGCGTTTCTAGACAATAGCCGCTTTACATTGGCGATCTCGAATCTCACCGACAAATTCGGAGAAACAACCGTGAGAGGTTCCGGTGGCGGCATACTTGAACAGACCTCACCGGATTCGTCGCCACTCTACGGTCGGGCGTTCAGTCTATCGCTACATACGACGTTCTAACATCGTGAGGATAGCTCTACGAACTATCTGCGTCGCAGCCTGCGCATTTATTGCGGGCTGCGGTGCAGACCAAGCTGCGTCTACGACGATGGTCCTTACGGGGGATGTCTCAGCTGCGTATACGAACGGTCGATTCGTCATCTTCGACCCAAGTCAGGAGAAAGCACCCAGCTCATCGATCGGGATGTCGACCGCAACTGGGATGTCGACCGCGACGCCAGTCGCTCCAGCATCTGCTACGAGCAAGCCAGCGTCTTCGATGGGGGCGGTTGGCATGAGTGCAGCAACTGGGGCGGTTGGCATGAGCGCAGCAACTCCGATTAACGACGCCACAGACGAACCAAAACCGCACCCGAGTGACTCGATCTATCAGTCCCTCAGTATCGTTGCCGAAGCGGAAATTGCGGAGGATGGTACGTTCTCTTTGACGGCTGAAGTCGAGAACCCACAACCCGTGTACTTCTACGTCCTCTACGCCACAAGCGAAACTGGGGCACACTTCGCCCCCGTTAAGGGACAGCATTTCATCCTCGAGCCTGGCAACCTATCTTTGACGATGAATGCGCGCTCACGATTTGTGATTGACGGCGGCTACTACAACGACGCGGTTTTCAATACGTGGCGTACGTCGCCTGAGTACATCGAAGCCAACGAACAGTATTCCCATCTAATCAAATCGGTCGAGGGCGAGTCTGAGGAAGAGCGACGAAAACGGGTGGACGCATCGGTTGAGAAGATGAACCACATTCTCGAACTGGAAACGGAAGGGCGCAATCTCGTTGCGACGACTCATTCCGATTTGCTGGTCCGCAAGCTCACCCTCCAAACGGCATGGTTAACAGGTCAGTGGTATCGCGATGCGCTGAGTCAGTTAGGTGATGAATTGCCAGACGATCCTTGGGTAAAAGAAAGTCTCGTTCGCCAAGCCGCTGCGGATATACGTCGTGCGCAGCAAGCGCAGTTCTCCGAAGGCAATCAGATTCAAGATTTCGACGCATTTACGCTGGACGGTACTACCTACAAGTTTTCAGACGTACGCGATCAATCCAAGCTGGTTTTACTAGAGTTTTGGGCGTCGTGGTGCGGCCCGTGCATTGCGGAAATTCCGCACATGAAACAAGCCTACGAGCGGTTCAAAGAGAACGGTTTTGAGATTGTTTCTTTCACGATTGACGAAGAACGTGAAGATTGGGAACTCGCTTCCCAAGAACAAGCTATTCCCTGGATTGATTTGGGGATGGGACCTGAAGCACCAGCCGCAGTCGCCTACGGCGTTACGGGCGTGCCTAAGAACTTTCTTGTCGACGCCGAGACAGGCGTCATCATGGCAACAGATTTACGCCAACACAAACTTGATGAAAAACTAGAAGAGGAGCTACTTTGAGCAAATCAGCTGCGTTGTTGACCGCAACATCATTACTTTGTTTCGGATTGATTGGGTGCGGTATCGATCCGCAGTATCGGTATACCGTAACGGGAGAGCTCGGAGCCACCGGAGAAGGGTTAGAAGACCCGGAGATCGTCGTAAGACGTTCCGTCTACGTCGACGGAAAGTCGAAGAGGGAAGACATCGCATCGGCGAAAGTTCGTGACGGGAAGATTGAACTCGAAGGCGAAATTCGCGAGCCGACTGTTGTTCGCATCTATCTTCTCGATGGCGATAAAACCAAAGATTCCGTTGCGGCAGTCATTGAGCCGCTCGCGGCAATTCGCCTCGTCGATCTCGGCAAGAACAAAGGAATGATCTCAGACGGTTCCGGCAAGCACGCGCAACTGGTCGCTAGCTGGATGATGAGCGATGACTTTGTCTCGTCTTTAAACGCATACGGCGATGCGATGACAACGTGGCTGGCAGAAGAAGAAGCCAAGAAGAAAGCCGAAGAAGCCGCGGAGGCTGAGGCGAGTGCCGACGCTTCCGACGAAACGACTGACGATCAAACGCAGACTGTCGCTTCAGACACGGTCGCGGACAGTGAATCTGAGACCGTTGCGGATGAAGAAATCGATTCTGCAGCTTCGCCAGTACTAGCCGCGTCCGACGAAGAAGCGCCGCCGAACGCCTGTGCAGGAGACGTCGTAGAAGCTGACGAGGCAGAACAGGACGACGCGGACAGACCTGAACGCTACGTACTCTATGACAAGGTGGTCGGCATTCAAAACGACGCGTTGGACGATCTCGCGCGCAATTCCGAAGATCCGATGGACGCGTTACTCGCCATGGAACTCGGTGGACTTGGTCGTGTTCAGGAAGGTGTGTCACGACTTGATGAACTGGCTGGCGTCCTCAGCGACGACATCGTCGCGATGCGCATCACGCCGCGCCGCGAAGGTCTGGTCAACTACCTCAAGCGCGTTGATGCTGACAAGAGCTTAGCCCCCGGTAAATTTGCGCCCGATTTCACACTTGCCGATTTCAATGGTGCGGACGTTTCACTCGCGAGCGTTCTGGAGAACAACGAAGTCGTGCTGGTTGACTTCTGGGCCTCGTGGTGCGGACCTTGCATCGCGACCTTCCCTGAATTGAAGCGAATGTACGGCGAATACCGGGAGAATGGTTTCGAGGTCGTCGCGATTTCGATTGACGGTACACGTGAAGAATGGGCAGAGGCGACCGAAGAGCACGAGTTGCCGTGGCTCAATCTCGAAGAATTGCAAATAGACGGTTCGCGGGGACCCGTATACAACGCCTACGGCGTGACCTTCATTCCGAAAGGCTACATACTGAATAAGGATGCCTGCATTGTCGGAAAAGATCTGAGTACTGAAGAGCTCGACAAGCTTCTAGCAGCTCAATTCTCTAGTTCTGATGTGCCTAGTTCCACTCAGGAAGCGGTTTCAGACCTCACCGAGACGGCTGATAACCAGGTCGGGAGTTAGGATCTCGGGCAGGATCGCCGGCGAGTCAATCGACCCACCTACTTCGTAAAAGAGGTAGAGCGGCACGCCGGCGCGACCGTGTCGCTCCAACTCAGCGGTAATCGCTGGGTCTTCGGACGTCCAGTCACCCACTAACACTTGAACCCCTTCGCGTTCAAAGAAGTCGAGGACACGCTCTGACTGCAACGCGACGCGTTCGTTGTACTTGCACGTAATACACCAATCGGCGGTGAAATACGCGAAGACAGGTTTGTTTTTAGCCAGAAGCGTTTCAACGGTCTCAACGGACCATGCCATCTCTTGTGCGTATGCCGTGCTTGCGGTTTGAGGCGAGGGAACTAATTCATCGTCTCGCGCGACATTCGCGGCGGCGAGTAGTACCAACAGACCAACGATGCCGGAAACGCGCCATCGCCATAGGTTGGTCTCGCGTGCTCGCGTGACGCTCCACAACACAAACCCAAGCGTAATTGCGGCTACCAATAACATCGCCAATGCGTCGATGCCCCGCTGACCGCCGAGGATCCACATCAGCCAAACCGCAGTCGCATACATTGGAAACGCCATAACCCGTCGCATCGTTCCCATCCATGCTCCTGGCTTCGGTAATACTTTCTTGGCAGCAGGAACGAATGAGATCACTAAATAAGGCAACGCGAACCCCAGCGCCAATCCGAGAAAGATCCCAAGTGCCGCGATGACCGGTTGTACAAGCGCATAGCCGAGTGCCGCGCCCATAAATGGAACAGTACACGGCGAAGCCACGATGACGGCAAGAACACCCGTGAAGAATTCACCGCTCTTCCCACCAGATGGCACGATAAAACCACCGCTTATGTTGGCGATCGAACCGCGCAGCTCGAACACCCCTGAGAAATTCAAACCGACGGCCACCATCAATAGCGTAAGCAAGACCAAGATCGTTGGACTCTGCAAATGAAAAGCCCACCCTACCGCTTCGCCAGCCCCGCGCAAGACAAACATGATGATCGCCAGAATTAAGAAACAAACCAAGACACCTAAGGCGTAGACCAACCCAGAAACTCTTGCGGAGCTAGCGCTTGAATTCGAGAGTTCGACGATTGCCAAAGCTTTTAAACTCAGAATAGGCAATACGCACGGCATCGCGTTCAAGATCAATCCGCCTAAGAAAGCGAATAGCAAGTTTCGCAAGAAGGCCATCAAATTCGACGTCCCCGATTCGTCGATGCTCGTGTGTGTGACGGTGGTACCCGGTGCACGTTCGAACGAACGACTGAACTCAACGGCCGCAACTTCATTCACGCGAGTCGCTTCCATCCAGAACGCCTGATCGTGTCCTCCTGAAGCGTCAGTATCGAATAGTTTGAGAACGAGCGATGTCTCGTTGTACCGGGCGTGTCGGGGACCCGATGGGGTCTCCACTCTAAGAACGCCATCCGACACACGGAAAACCTGCGGTGCGGCATGATCGATGAACTTTTCGGCAACCGGAAAGAGCCAAACGTCACCATCGACGTCAAAATCCTCCGGTACCTTGAGATCGAAAATTACCGCCTCGTCGCTTGACGTATACGTCGCACGCCAGGGAACTGAAATCGGGTGTTTCGCACGGGCAGCTGCAAAGCCACTGCGCCAGTCGGAATTCATTGATCCGTCGCCGCGCGGTAACGCGAGCTCGACCTTAGCTCGTTCAGGAATGCACACGTTGTCGTCGCAGATCAACCAGTTCGCGTTCGCAGCTAATCGGATCGTATCGTCGATAACTGTCGGTACTCTGACATTCGCGATAAGTAGCGTCTCTTCGTCATACCCATAGGACATCAGTGGTCCAAATGGGACGAAATTCGGCGACGGAAATGTAAGTTCGCCGACTTCGAATCCATCTGGCAGATCCCATTTCAAGCTCGCTGGTTTACCAGCATCGCCAGCGTTGATCCAATAGATATGCCAGCCTGGGTCAGGTCTTAGTAGAAATGCGACCGCAAACTCCTCGCCAGGAACGACGGACTGCACTTCAGCAACTAATTCGACCGTGCTGTTGTCGCTCCGTACCGGGGCTCCGTGCGCCATATTCCATGAAAGGAAGACGACACACGCCATGAACAGAACGAGTTTCACAGTTGTCATTGCATCTCTCGCATATGCAGAGTCATTCGGTATCGTGAAAGTTTGGTTCGTTGGTCATTGGACAACACGGACACGCGATCCGTTTCCAAATCATCTGAGTGATTGAACGCTGGTAATTCTGGCGTAAAGTCCGCGGTCAGGAGCGTCTCCCTCAGTAAATTCCAGGCACAATGCGGTATTTCACGCGTTGCCGGTATTCGGTCCATTTTTCAGCACCGTACTTCTCTTCACAAAGGTTGTAATCGAATCGTTCACGAGGTATGAATAGACCGACGATGAAAATGAAGTAAGTCCATGCCCACAAGTTGGTGAAATAACCGAACGAGAGCGCAACAGCGAGCGCCAAGAGCATTTCGCCAAAATAGTTCATGTGGCGAGATGCGCCCCAAAAGCCGCTGCAGAGGATTTTTCGCTCACCTGCCTCGATGTATTCCGGCTCAAAAATGCCTAGGAACTTACGATCCGGCCAGCGCTTAAACGTGTACTTCTGCATGTTGGCGCCGCGCGAAATTGCCCAGCCGCACGCAAAGAGCGCAGTGCACCCAATCAGCCAGACATAGGTCCATCCTTCTGAAAAACCTGGATGTGGATACGCAGCCATCCCCCACAATGGCAATATGAACATCCAGCCGTATACGATCAAACCGCCCCAGAGCATTTTGAAACCCATGCGTTCATGGATGATGTCGAACGTATAGAGTTGAACCCGCTCAAAAATGAAGTAGTCCAGTATGTAGAAAGTGAAGAACCCTGCGTAAAGGTAGATACCGGGATTGGCATTACTACCGAACGTCTCGTAGTGGTAAGCAGCTCCGGAAAGCGCATTGAGCGCAAGCATGGCGCCACCTACGACATAGCAGTACATCTTCACATCGAAGCGTTCGTTCCATAGCGATAGTTCCTGGACGCGACCGTCCCACAACGCGTATAGTGGATTTTTCCCATCCGTGGCTGGTTGACCGTACACGGTGATGAGCGCCATAACGAACGTCAGCACTGTTCCTCCCGCAACGGCATAGATCGATGATCGATAGAACCAATCACGTGGCATCCCACCAATTTCGAAAGCCCAAACGATCAATGCGAGAACGAACACAAGCAAGCCATTGAGTCGATAGTTGCGAGGCTCACCTGTCTGCGCATTAATGACATAGCCCGGAACTTTGCGTGCGGGCAAGATCACTTGTGCAATAAAAAACACAAAGAGAATCGCGAACGGTGTGAAGAATCCCGCAATCGCTTCCGCGCGAGACAGCTCGAATAGGTGTCCAATCCCAAGCCATTCAATCACGTCGTGTGCCTTACTTCGTTAAAAATCTCTTCGTCATGTTAGCGACCTATGCGTTTTTCACAAGTCATTTCAAAAGACGTTTTCGTGACTCAAGCGCATACTGCCACATACCTCGGATATGGAAATCCTGTATGAGGCACAATTTCGAACTAAGAAGATAAGCAACAGGACACGCCAATGGCTACCGGAACACTCACATTTGATCACATTCATTTGATCGCTAAAGATCCGGAAGAAACCGCAAAGTGGTATGTCGATGTGCTTGGCGCAGAGATCAAGGCGAGTTATCAGACCCGAAATGCACCTCAAATCAACGTCAACCTCGGGGGTATGACATTGCTCGTTCGGGGGCAACGGGCGGGGGAAGCGCCATCTGATGCATCTCCCATGCGCGAGTACGCAGACTACTCGAGCCACAATGAATGGGGAACGGATCATTTCGGCTACACCTACCACGGTGACTTGCGCGCCTACTGCGATGAACTTCGTTCACGCGGCGCTCAATTCGCTGTCGAACCGTGGGAATTCACGCCGAATAACTGGCTCTGCTATCTTGCCGCGCCCGATGGCGTCAGCATCGAAATTGTCGAAGGCAAGTAGTCTTTGAGCTAGCGGAAAAACGGTGGTGGAGCCAGGCGGGATCGAACCGCCGACCTCAACAATGCCATTGTTGCGCTCTCCCAGCTGAGCTATGGCCCCGGCCGTCGAGACCGATTATAGAATTCAAAGTTCAAGTGCAACGACCACGAGTTTGATTATGGATGCCCATAGTTCTCAACAAATCGACATAACGCAACCGCCGTTGAATACCTCTCACCTTGGCGTTATGCAGTCGGCGAGTTCGTACTTCGAGCTTCCTTGGTCTACTGCGGAGCTCTTCGTCGGATCGGGCCATGCTTTCATTACAAACATACACGGAGAACTTTGCCCTAGCGGACCGTATGTTTGGGAAACTGAACCTATGCTGGCACTCTTTTCGAATCTCAATCTCGACATTGAGGTGCTCGGTTTCGTGTTACCACATATGGCAACGAAGGAGCAACGCGAGGAATTTGACAGTTCCATTCGACAAGCGCTTATGGATGGAAAGGTATGCACGCTCGAGTGTATGGATCATCAAACGGTGTATGGCTTTGACGAAGAAGGCTTTCTCCTCACCCAACCATGGGGTGGGACGATGGATACGACGCCGCCGAAGCTGAAGTATGGTTCTTGGGAAGGCTTCGACTCCGGCGTACCGCTTACTGCTTTTGCAGTATCTAAAAATGACTCAGTCCGAGACTTTTCCCATGAAGTCCTCAAGCCGGCTATCCAGTATGCGCTCGATGTATGGGATCGCTCTCCCGAGAGTACTCATAACGAGCTTTATCGAATCGGCGCAGCCTCCTATCCTAACTGGATAAGAGCTATCGAAGACGGCCACGGTGGCCAACATGGCGCATGGTGGAACGGCGTCGTTTGGGGCGAGTGTAAAGCTATGGCAGCCAGCTACTTTGACGCCTTAGCGACCAAGATGCCAGACGCGTCAGAACTCATTACAACCATTGCCGCGAACTTTCGTGAAGCATCCGACGGCATGCTGAGAGCTTCCGATATTCAGCAGGAGAAGGAAACGCAAAAGGAAGCCGTGCGCGTAGCTGAGGCAGCAGAAACTAAGGCGATGGAAGGACTCCGAGAGCTTTTACCGCTGCTATAGAGCACCGATAGCAAAGAAGCGGGTTACACGTTAGAGAGTGCAGCCCACTCCTTCTCCAGTTTCTTCAGTTTCTTATTCGATATCCCACCCAGGCACTCAATCGCCGAACGCAATCGTGCGCGCGTGAGTTCCGGACCCAATACTTCAATCGAATCGAATAGCGGCAACGCAACTTTTCGGCCCGACAACGCGACAAAGAGCGGTGAAACAAAATCGCGAACCTTATAGCCACACCGATCGGCCATTTCCCGCAATGCCATACCAATTTCATCGCTCTGCCACGTCGAGACGTTTTCTAGTGATCGCGCACTAAAGTCCAATATCTTCACTACATCTTCTTCGGACAGTGACTTGTGAACGAAATCGTCTACGTCGATGGCCTGCCGATCGCCTACGAGGTAATCGACCTGCGGCAGTACTTGGTCGAATCGTTCGGTACGCTCTTTAAGCATCGAAACGATCTTTTGAATACGTGCCGCATCTCCTGCCCATGATGCGAAGCGTCTTTGGAATTCATCGTCCGTTAGATCTCGAAGGTAACACCCGTTGAGCCAATCGAGTTTCTCAACATCGAATACTGGACCTCTAGGCGTGATTCGACCAAGATCTAGGTTCTTTGCGAAATCGGCATAGCTGAATTGCTCGCGTTCATCGGGCATTGACCAACCCATCGTTGCAAGATAGTTCAGTAACGCTTCAGGTAAATAACCGCGGTCTCGATAGAAATTAATTCCAGTTGGGTTCTTGCGCTTCGACATTTTTGACTGGTCGCGATTACGCAAGAGAGGTAAGTGGAACAGTTCCTGAAACTGCCAACCAAAATAGTCGTAAATGAGAACGTGCTTCGGGCAGGACGAAATCCACTCTTCACCACGCAGGATGTGGGTAATTCCCATCAGATGGTCGTCGACCGTAGCGCAAAGGTGATATGTCGGAAAGCCATCCGACTTCACCAAAACCTGCATATCAACTTGCTGCCAAGGGATCGAAATCTCACCACGTATCTGGTCCGTAAAGACACAATCACCCGACTCGGGTACGCGCAACCGGATAACGTGCGACTCCCCCGCATCAACGCGGCGCTGGACTTCGTCCTCACCCAGCGTAAGGCAATGACCATCGTATTTAGGCGTTTTTCCTTGTTGTTGTTGTTCGCGCCGTACTTCATCCAGTCGTTCTGGCGAACAGAAGCATTTAAACGCCCCACCCGTCTCGATCAGTTCATTTGCATGGGTTTCGTATGTCTTTAGACGTTCACTAACGCGGTACGGTCCGTGTGCCCCGCCAATATCTGGCCCTTCATTCCACTGTAGGTTCAGCCATTTCAAAGCATCCAGAATATCGGTTTCTGACTGCTTAGAGCTTCGTGCCGCGTCGGAATCCTCAATGCGAAGGATGAAGTCCCCGTCCTGCTGCTCTGCAAACGCTTTATTAAACAGCGCGATGTATGCGGTGCCTAGGTGAGGCATACCTGTTGGCGACGGCGCGATGCGCGTTCTAACGGACATACGACGGGTCTAACGGTGGCGACCGATTATAGAAAGAGGTTCGATTTTCGACGTTATCGGATTCGATGGAGTAAGACCAATCCGATCGTCCAAACCATCAAAATAGGAACGCTGATGGCGACTGCTGGCGGGAGTGCGAATACGACCGTAACGGGGGCGACCAAGGTTTGGAAATAGTGAAATGCAAAACCTACCGCAATTCCGAAGGTTAGACGAGCGCCCATCCCCATTTCTCGAGTGGAACCCACCACGAATCCAATTGCGATGAGCACCAACCCCAACACACTCAACGGTTTCGTCAGCTTCAACCAGAACTCAATCTGATACTCCGTCGCATCTTCTCCAGCTTCACGAAGATCGTTAATCTGTTCGTACAGCTGCACTAGCGACATCTTTCGAGGTTCAACCGTGAACGCACTCATCAATGAATCCGCTGAACGCGGCGTTTCCCACGTTGCACTTGGCGGTCGAGTTACCTCAATCCTTCGAGTTTCAATTGACGTGTCTGTTACGTCCTCAAGTTCCCAACCACCCTCTGCATTTTTTGGTCGAGCGGATCTAGCTTCTCGCACGTGCGTTAAGTTTCCTTCTTCGTTGAGTCGATACTGCGAGACTTCTCGAAGGGTCTCACTCGAAGTAATCGAACCGATCCGGGTAAATGTGTCGCTTTCCCTCACCCAGGCGGCGTCAATCGTGCCATCAATGGACGAAGCACCTCTTTCATCGGCAGCGAATATCAACGGTATTAACGTCTGGGCGAGGATGATCATGAGCACACTCGGTATACAAGCCGATGCGAACAGACGCGTGACTGAGACGCCTGTACTTCGGAATACCGTTAGTTCGGAATTCGACGACAGGCTGCCCATCCCAATCAGGACACCTAGGAAGACAGCAAACGGCGCAAGTTCCTCGATCTTTCGAGGCATGGTCCTTACCGTTTGGTCTAGCGCTGCGAGGAATCCGCCTTGCTCTTCTGCGTCCGGAAGTGCATCAAGCAATGTGAACACGAACATCAACAAGCCGCCGCACAAGGTCACGACGACCATTGCAAGAAAGGTCGTCTTGCCGATGTACCAGTCCATCAAACGCGTATTCATACGGGTCGCCAGTTCCTGCGCATGAGGTATATTCCGATAAGACCCATCAATAGATGAACGGGCCAGAATCCAATGACAGACAACGTCGCGCTATTCTGCAATTGATTCATCGACCCCAAGATCAATCCGTAATACGCGACAAAAATCAACAACCCAGGTAGGATCTTTCCGAAACGACCAGAGCGCGGCTTGATGCGCCCGAGACCCACAGCGATAAAGGAGACGATGAAGGTCATGGTGGGCATGGCTAATCGCCAATGCCACTCCAGGCGTTGTTTTGGATCGTTGGGATCGAGTTGTGTCGAAGGGATGCGCGAAGGGTCATCTCGCAACTGGGTCACCGCTTCGATTTCAATTCGTTGCGTCATGGCATCGAATGACGCGACGCTATAACCTCGATCTGATTCATCTTGTGTGTAACGTCGACCCGACGATAGTTCGAGATAGCGTGCACCAGTTTCGGGATCAACGTAGTACTGACCTCGATCAGCCAAAATCGTGGTGTCAGACGTGGGTGTCCTTTGTTGCAGAAATACGTCGCCTACCGTCATTGCTTCACGGTCAACCTGCCCCATGTAGCTCACGCGTTGGCCGTCATCAAAGGTACGGAACGTGTCGGGTTTGATGACGTCAAACTCGCTGACGACCTCCTGTGACGTAATGACCTCAAGAAACGTCGCGCGGGCGTCCGGGGTCACCACGAAACTGAAGTAAGCGATAAACGCAACGACCGGTATGACAACCCACCCGAGCCACGAGAGTAACCGCAACGGACCCACATTGGCGATCTGGAAGATCGGCATCTCACTATCGGCATCCAAGCGACCGATCGTGAGCAATATGGAAAGATATAAACTGAAGGGGATAACGATTTGAAGGAAGTCAGGCATCTTGAGCGCCAGCACCAACCACAAGACCTCCGGAGCAAGCTCGCCTGCTGCAGCGTCCTGTAAATAGCCTGTAAAGCGACTGCCAAGGCTGATGAGCATGAGGACGAAGAACACTACCGCGAACACAGCCACGAGTTCGCGGAGACAGTACTTTGGCGCAATGCCAACGTCAATCATGTCGAATAGCACGCTCCCTTGTTCAATTTAGAAGCTGGATCGTTACCGACCACGTCGATCTATCTCGAATGCGATGTAACGTTTGGTGTAGAACTTCGAATTGTCCTTCACTATAGCGGCGACCATTAGCGAAAATTAACGAATCCGGGTTGCCATGTTAGACCAACGAATTGAAGAATGACGTCGAACTCGCAAACGTGAGTTTTTATCGACTCGATCGGGTCGACCTAGATGGGAAGTTCAAAACTGCTTGTCGTCTCGCATCGCAGGCGTATGAGAGGTCAAAGTCGGTGTTTATTTTGACGGCTAACGAGGAAGACTCCCAGAAAATGGATCAGTTGCTTTGGGATTTCCCTTCCAATCGCTTCATTCCGCACGTACAACGCGCGGAAAAGCCTTCCCATCACAATCTCGTGCGCATTCATCATCAGTTACCCGAAGACAGTCACTACGTGCTCATTAACCTAACTGATCAAGCGGTCGCGATCGCCGGAAAACTCGAACGCATTTTTGAGATTACGATGCCTAGTGAAGCTGATTCCGCACGCGCTCGCCAGAATCACTACGAACAGTTAAACTGCACTGTTCAAACCCACTCGATAAAAATCTGAAAGAGAGATTATTTGGCATGAGAGTTGTCGATCCAATCAATCGAGTTCAAGGCGATTTCTTCTTTCGAGACGAACATAAACTCGATTTAAACAGTCCCGAACGTGAAATGATCGTTGCGGCATTAGGTAAAGCGCCTTTACAGTGGGAAGGCTCGCCAAACACGCAACGGATGCGTGAGATTCTCAGCCAGCATCCACGTGTGTTAGAGACGATTGGACCACGTCTGCTCAACACCATTGTCGGCATGAAAGGTTGTGGCCCAGCCATCGCGTTTCTTCTTGAGCACGACGTGCCGTTTGAGATGGCTCAAGACGTCTACAACCCAATGCACGAAGGCGCATGGTGCGATGCGGTGGACTCGCTACAAGCACTATTCGAATCAGGCGTCGTCGACGCAACGAGTGTGTCCGTCGAGAAACCTCACCTCGGGTGGCCAGACAACATTTCGCTCATGTATTGGGCTGCATATCGCGGCTCTGTACCGATGGCGGAACTGCTCATCAAGTACGGTGTTGGCAAACACCATGAACTACGAATGAAGAGTAACGGCGAACGCGGGGAAACATCGCTACAGGAATCCGTGTCGCCGCCAAAACTCGGAGCGCAGGAGGACCACCTTAAAGTCGCGCAACTGTTGATCGATGATGGTGCGTACTACGACATTGGTTCCGCGAGCGCTTTAAATGATGTAACGCGTGTTGAAGCGCTGATAGCGGAAGACGCAACCATAGCGCACAAAGCGTTGGAGTTTGATATGACCGCGTTGCATTGGTCCGCACGAGCCGGCGCAGTAGAGGTCACGCGGTTGCTACTCAAGAATAGCGCTGATCCAAACGCGCTCAATCGTTCACACAGGACCCCGATTCAGCTTGCAGCAGAGATGAATCAAGCGGATATCGTGAACTTACTCGCAGAAGCAGATGCGGACTTGAATACGCAAGATAAGAAAGGACGCACACCGTTGCACCGTGCTACCTATGAAGGTAAGGTAGAAGCCGCCGAAGCGCTATTGGCTAACGGCGCTGACCCAAGTGTCACGAATAAGAATGGGAAGACCGCCTTCGAAATCGCGCGCAAAGAGGCCAAAATCTTCAAAAACGCCTTGTCGTAGCGGGACCGAGTTAGCCTCATATCCATCGCCGACTCAGGCTGCAGACTAAAGACCGGTATCAAATCTCGACTAATTCGATCGGGTGAATGATTTGCGGAAGAACTGCGAGAGTGTTTGAAAATCTCGCGTGCGTGACGATGTTGAACGCCAAGCAACACCGATCCGGCGGAACGCGGGTAACTTAGTTCGCGATAGCGACACGTTCGCACCACTTGTAATCGCCGCATCAACAGCAAGTTTCGGAATTAGCGCAACACCAATACCCGCTGCAACCATCTGCACCAACGTATGCAAACTCGTCGCCTCAAACGGACTAGAGTTACCCAAATTACGATCATGACAGAATTCAAGGGTTTGATCGCGCAGACAGTGACCCTCTTCTAGCAACATCAGCTGGTCCATGTCGAGTGTATCAAGATCTACGACCGATCTGCCAGCCAGCGGATGATCACGAGCACAAGCGAAGAGCAGTTCATCTTCGAAAATAATCTCGACACAAAAATCGCGAGTGTCGAACGGCAATGCAATGACGGCAAGATCCAGTTCGCCTTCTGCGAGTCGAGCAAGTAATTGAAGCGTCCGGTCTTCCCTTAAGAACAGCTTCAAAGATTGAAAATTCGAACGGATCGGCGGCATCACTTTCGGCAGGAAAAATGGACCGATCGTCGGAATGACGCCTAACCGAATCTCTCCGGACATGGGTGCGCGACTCGCTCTCGCGATATCCATCACGTCCTCGGCATCGCGCAAAAGCACGCGTGCTCGTTCGGCGATCCTCTCACCAACGCGCGTCAACATCACTTGACGATTCGTGCGTTCTGCGACCTCAATCTCAAGGACGGTCTCGAGGTCACGAATCCCAGCGCTTAATGTTGATTGCGTAATAAAGCAACGTTCTGCCGCTCGCCCAAAGTGGCGTGTTTCTGCTAGCGCAACCAAATACTGAAGCTGCTTCAGAGTAGGCAGTCGCTTCACCTGAAACTCCTTTCTACGTTCGTTTTTTCCGATTGATACAACAATTATTAATCGTTTTACTAAAACGAGAGCTTCCTCTATGCTTAACATGTCAAACTGAATAACATCAACTTAAGGGGTAATTTATGAGTGAAGCTGAGTGCCCATTTGGCGGTCAATCAACAGGCCGCCAGCACGTTTCAAACCGGGATTGGTGGCCAAACCAGTTACGGCTGGATCTACTTCACCAACACTCGTCGGCATCCGACCCAATGGATGATTCCTTTGACTACGCAAAGGAGTTCGAGACACTCGATCTACCAACGGTAAAACAAGACATCATCGATGTGATGACTACATCGCAGCCATGGTGGCCGGCTGACTACGGACACTACGGACCGTTGTTCATCCGTATGGCATGGCATGGTGCCGGAACCTATCGCATTGGCGACGGGCGGGGCGGCGCACGAACTGGGACGCTTCGGTTCGCACCGTTGAACAGTTGGCCTGATAACGCCAATATCGACAAAGCTCGACGAGTTCTCTGGCCCGTCAAACGCAAATACGGTCGTAAACTCTCATGGTCCGATCTCATGATTCTTGCGGGTAATTGCGCCATCGAATCAATGGGTGGTACGACCTTTGGATTCAGCGGCGGTCGCGAAGACATCTACGAAGCCGAGGAAGACATCTATTGGGGTTCAGAGAACGAATGGCTCGGGGACGAACGGTACACCGGCGAGCGTGATCTCGAAGTACCCCTCGGCGCAGTTCAAATGGGTCTGATTTACGTCAATCCTCAAGGACCGAACGCAAACCCTGATCCTGTCGCTTCGGGTTGCGATATTCGCGAGACGTTTCGACGTATGGCGATGAACGATGAGGAAACCGTCGCACTTGTAGCGGGTGGCCACACGTTTGGCAAGTGCCACGGCGCGGGAGACGAAGCGCTCGTTGGCAGAGAACCTGAAGGTGCCGACATTTCTGAGCAAGGCTTAGGTTGGTCGAGCAAACACGGCAACGGTCATGGCGGCGACGCCATCACCAGTGGCATCGAAGGAGCATGGACGCCTAATCCGGTCCAGTGGGACAACGGCTATTTCGATACCTTGTTCGGTTATGAGTGGGAATTGACCAAGAGTCCAGCTGGCGCACACCAGTGGATTCCAAAGGATGGCGCCGGTGCCGACACGGTACCAGATGCACATGATCCCGACAAGCGTCACGCACCCATCATGACTACTGCGGATATGGCGATGCGTATGGATCCGATCTATGAGCCGATTTCGCGCCGCTTCCACGAAAATCCCGATCAATTGGCGGACGCCTTCGCTCGCGCGTGGTTCAAGCTAACGCATCGAGATATGGGACCTCGTTCCCGCTATGTAGGATCAGAAGTCCCGGACGAGGACATGATCTGGCAGGATCCCGTCCCTGCGGTCGACCATCCCCTAGTCGATCAGCAAGACATTGATTCGCTAAAAAGCAAACTCCTTGAATCCGGCGCATCCATTGCTGACCTCGTCTCGACTGCTTGGGCATCCGCATGCACGTTCCGAAGTACAGACTTGCGCGGAGGCGCTAACGGTGCGCGTATTCGACTCGCACCACAAAACGCATGGGAAGTCAACGAACCCGATCGCCTTGCTCGTACTTTAGGCGCCATTGAAGGTGTTCAGAAGTCCTTCAATGACGCAGCTGAGGGCAACAAGCGCGTATCGATGGCCGATCTGATCGTTTTGGGTGGCTGTGCTGCAATTGAAAAAGCTGCAAGCAACGGTGGAAACAATGTTGTTGTACCGTTCACGCCTGGACGCAACGACGCCTCCGCCGAGCAGACGGATGAGGAATCCTTCGCGGTTCTAGAACCGGCGACCGACGGCTTTAGAAACTACGCCGGGAATTCGAATGGGGCGACGCCCGAACATCGTCTCATTGGTCAAGCGCAGATTCTTGGTCTTACCGCACCGGAAATGACCGCGCTAGTAGGCGGCATGCGAGTGTTGAACGCGAATTACCAAGGATCTTCCGAGGGCGTACTGACGAGTCGTACGGATACTCTTTCGAACGATTTCTTCGTGAACCTTCTGGACATGGAAACCGCGTGGGAAGCAACTTCTGACGACGGTGTGGCGTTTGAAGGTCGCGATCGTTCGACCGGTGACGTTAAGTGGACGGCATCGCGCGTAGACCTGATCTTCGGCTCAAATTCACAGCTTCGAGCGCTCGCGGAAGTGTACGGCAGTGATGACGCTGGCGAACACTTCGTGAACGACTTTGTCGCAGCGTGGGCGAAGGTCATGGATCTTGACCGATTCGACGTAACTTAACGCTTTAGAAACCGGTCCGCGAATGCATCATCGCGGACCGGTTTCGTTTTTTTGGCACTCCATAAAAGCTAACTAACAAGCGTCGCTATTCAGCTTGATAGAATAGAAGCGCTTTGTTGACTATTCGCGTCAACATCCTTAGTACACACGCCTCACGACCAGCTCCCACAAGGAGCTTTCTTGTAGGCTACGACTGGTTGCACGAAACATGAGCAAACAGCCGCAGCTGGATCCTAAATACGATCCACGGCGCATCGAACAAGACATATACCAAGACTGGGAAGCGAAGGGATATTTCGCTCCACGCGGAAACGGAAAACCGTATTCCATCGTCATTCCGCCGCCGAACGTCACCGGTACATTGCACCTGGGACATGGGTTTCAGCACACGATCATGGATCTGCTGATTCGTTTTCACCGGATGGATGGACGTGAAACGCTTTGGCAAACAGGTACGGATCACGCGGGTATCGCGACCCAAATGGTCGTTACCGAACAGCTGCGTGCGGCCGGCACCTCCCCCACAGAACTAGGTCGTGATGAATTCACCAACCGGGTATGGGAGTGGCGCGACCAAGCCGGCGGGACCATCACAGAGCAAATGCGGCGCATCGGTTCATCGGTCGACTGGGCTCGCGAAAGGTTCACCATGGATGAAGGCTTTAGTCGTGCCGTCCTTGAAGTCTTCGTAAGGCTCTACGAAGATGGACTCATCTATCGAGGCAAGCGGCTGGTTAACTGGGATCCAAGTATGGAAACCGCCTTGTCGGACCTCGAGGTCATCAGCGAGGACGAGAAAGGTTCGTTATGGCATCTACGCTACCCGCTCGCGAATGGCGCGCATACGAAAGATGGCAAGGACTACCTAGTTGTAGCCACTACCCGTCCTGAAACGATGTTGGGTGACACGGGGGTCGCAGTTCACCCCGATGACGAACGCTATCAAGATCTAATTGGCAAGACGGTGACCCTGCCTCTCGTAGGTCGCGAGCTGCCGATCATCGCCGACGACTACGTCGATCCTGAATTCGGTACAGGTTGTCTAAAGATCACACCTGCACACGACTTTAATGACAACGAAATCGGCGCTCGACACGATCTTGAGCTGATCAATATCTTCACCAGTACTGCTACCTTGAACGAAAACGTTCCCGAACAGTTCGGAGGAATGGATCGTTTTACTGCCCGTGAAGAGGTCATTTCTCAGCTCGACTCACTTGGGTTGTTAGAACTGCAGGAAGACTACACCGTCCAAATCCCTCGCGGCGAACGGTCCGGCGAGGTCTTGGAACCATGGCTCACTGACCAATGGTTCGTCGCAATTAAGGAACTCGCAGAACCTGCAATCGAAGCGGTGGAAAGCGGTCAAATACGTTTCGAACCAAAACGATGGGAGAACGTCTACTTCAGCTGGATGCGAGAAATCAAGGACTGGGCTATCAGTCGCCAACTATGGTGGGGTCACCAGATACCAGCCTGGTATGACGATGAAGGCAATGTCTATGTTGCTCGTAATGAGCAGGACGCTCGCGCAAAACATCAGATTGATGACGCGACGTCGCTCACGCGAGATCCCGACGTACTCGATACGTGGTTTTCAAGCGCTTTATGGACGTTTGCCACCATGGGTTGGCCTGATGAAACGCCGGACTTGAGCAGATTTCACCCAACCGATGTACTCGTGACAGGTCACGACATCATTTTCTTCTGGGTCGCTCGGATGATCATGATGACGCTTCGATTCACCGGTGACGTGCCGTTTAAACAGGTCTTTGTTCATGGGTTAGTGCGCGACAGGCACGGCCAAAAAATGACGAAAACTAAAGGCAACGGCCTTGATCCGATCGACGTGATCGACGGCGTCACGTGTGACGACCTCGTCTCAAAGCGAACGGCAAATCTCACGCAAGCAAGTTTGGCCGAAAAAATCGCTGGCGATACCAGTCGAGATTTCCCAGACGGAATTCCCGCATACGGTACGGATGCACTTCGCTTTACATTCAGTGCGATCGCATCACCTGGACAAAGCAGTTACCCATTTGACCTTCAGCAAGTTGAGGGTTATCACTTCTTCTGTAATAAGCTGTGGAACGCGACGAAATTCGTTCTCTCGAACGTGGATGCCGATTTTCGTGCGACTCAGAATCACGGGGGTTTGGCAGACCGATGGATCAAGTCGCAACTAAGGCGCGTCATCCAAGCGTCTAGACAAGCGCTCACTAGCTATCGGTTTGACCGATATGCGCAACAACTCTACCAATTTGCATGGCACGAATACTGCGACTGGTATCTCGAACTCACAAAACCTGTCTTATTCAATGAAGACAAAGAATCGGAGTCATACGTTGCAGCACAGTCCACATTGGTCGTCGTGCTCGAGTCGCTCGTTCGGTTACTTCACCCGTTAGTCCCCTACATTACTGAGACCATTTGGCAACAGATCGCGCCACTTTGCGACAATCACTCCGAAAGTGTCATGCTCGCCGAATACCCAGCGGAAGATGATTTTCAACTAGACGAACAAGCGGAACGAGCGATCGCTTGGCTCCAAGAAGTCGTGACCGCAATCCGCAACCTACGCAGTGCACGTCAGATACCACCGGGGAACCAAGTTACAGTCCAAATTACGGGTCATAACGACTCGGATCGCGAATTCGCCGACGTCACTCAAGTACCCCTCGCCCGGCTTGCCAAAGTTCGCGAGCTGGAGCTTATCGACGGCGGTATCGCCCCGATTGGATCAACGCAAGTCGTAGGCAATCTGAGTATCACATTGCCTTTCGAAGACGACGCGGAACGTCAAGCAGAATCTAAACGACTTCAGAAGGAAGTCGACCGATTGGATTCAGAACTTACGCGTTCCCTTGATAAACTCAATAACGAGAACTTTGTCTCCCGAGCACCAGCAGATGTCGTCGAGAAGGAGCGTGAGCGTCAATCCACGTATGAATCGCAGCTACGAGTACTTCGGGAGCAGCTGAATACGATCGGCGCTGATTGATCGTCTTTTGAGCTAGACTATTCCGAGAAGACCGTTTCTAAAGTGAGCGGCCTAGTCAAGCCGATTCGTTGACGAGTACAACCTTGCCGATTGTTTGATCTGTACGCAATAGATCGTGAGCTTCTTGCGCATGTTCAATAGGAATGGTGTGATCGACAATCGCGTTCACGTCGCCCGCTTCGATGCGAGGCCAGACGCGTTCACGCAACTGCGCCATGACCTTCGATTTCGCCTCGATTGAACGAGCTCGAAGCGTGGATCCAATGACCCGTTGCCGTTTTACCATCATTTGGCCGAGAGGTAACGTCGCATCCGCGCCTCCCATCAAGCCGATAATCACTATTCGCCCATCAACCGCTAGGCTGCGCAAATTCCGCTCTAAATAGCGACCTCCTACCGGGTCGAGTATGACGTCGACACCCATACCACCCGTCCATTCAAGTATGCGTGCTTCGAAGTCCTCGACACGACGATTACACCCTGCGGTCGCTCCCAACTTCTGACAAGCCCGGACCTTTGCGTCAAAGCCAACCGTAACAAAGCACGGATTCCCGAACGCCTTACAGAGTTGAATCGCTGCGGTTCCAACTCCACTTGCGCCCGAGTGAATGAGCACGCTTTCGCCGACGGACGCATTAGCTTCCATGAAGATGTTCAGGTAAGCGGTCGCGAAGACTTCGGGTAATGCTGCCGCTTCGATTAACGTGAGGCGTTCGGGTTTGGGTAACACCTGACCAGCGGGTACATTGACGTATTCAGCATACCCACCACCCGACAATAGCGCACACACCTCGTCGCCGACCTCGAACGTACCGACCTGGGAACCAACCTCAACAACAGTCCCGCTGCACTCGAGTCCAAGTATGTTCGACGCGCCGGGTGGGGGCGGATAGCCACCCGCAACTTGAGATAAGTCCGCACGATTGATCGCTGTCGCGCTAACTTCGATCAGGACTTCTCCGAATCCTGGTGATGGTTTATCTGTTTGTCGCCAGACTAGCCTCTCGTCAACAATTTCAATCGCATGCATCACCATGAGCGTCGCACCTTGATGCCTTCATTGTGAAGGTAATCTTTTAGTTCACTCACCCGATAGGTTCCGTAATGAACCATCGAAGCCACCAGTGCTGCGTCGGCTTTGCCATGAGTGAGTACATCGCGTAGGTGTTCTGGTTTCCCTGCGCCACCCGACGCTATGACTGGGATTCTCGCCGCTTCACTGATCATTCGCGTCAGATCGATCTCATAACCATCAAGCGTGCCATCCGCATCAATTGAGTTCACGACGAATTCGCCAGCACCTAGTTTCTCTCCGTGCAATGCCCATGTTAGCGCATCCAAGCCTGTATCCGTACGACCCCCATGCGTCACGACCTCATATCCGGACGGTTGGTCGTTATTTTCGCCAACGAGTTTGATGTCCATCGACAATACAACATTCTGACTACCGATCGCTTCTGCGCATTCAGCGATTAGCTCAGGTCGTTCTACTGCCGCGGTATTTACGTTGATCTTTTCCGCTCCCGCCAACCGAAGGTCCGTCGCATCCTGCACGTTGCGCACACCACCTCCGACGGAGAGAGGAATGAAAACCTCTTGTGCGACGTGCTCGACGACATCAAGCATGATGTTGCGACGATCGCTCGATGCAGTGATGTCGTAGAACACCAATTCGTCTAGGCCATCGAGATAGTACTCTCGAGCTTTCTCCACCGGATCGCCAATATCCTTGGTCTTGACGAACTTGATGCTCTTGGCGAGTTTGCCGTCGCGAACGTCCAAACACGCGATAACGCGCTTACTAAGCAACGGTACCGTCCCAGGCAGTGAAGTTACGAATGAGCTCCAATCCGACTCGACCACTCTTCTCTGGGTGGAACTGAGTACCAAAAAAGTTTCTTAACCCAAGGGCACAACAAAAGGTCGACTCGTAATCCGCGCTCGCGTAGACGCACGCCTCATTCGCTGGATCCGGGTAATACGCATGGACGAAATAGAACTCATCACCTGGTTTTAAATGTTCAAGAATTGGGTGGGGTTTGGCGACTTGAACGTCATTCCAACCCATGTGAGGCACTTTTAAATCAGTGTTCTGCATATTGAAGCGGCGCACGTGACCCGGAATCAACCCGAGCGTCTCAACGTCTCCCTCTTCAGAGCGATCCAACGAGATCTGCAATCCAATACAAATACCCAGGATCGGTGTGCCCTCAGCAAACGCTTCCAATAGCGCTAAATCGATGCCACGAGACTGAATACTGCGCATTGCCGCCCCCGCATGGCCGACACCGGGAAAAATGATGCGATCAGCCTGCCGAATTCGCGAGGGATCCGATGTTATCGCAGCATCGACGCCAATTTCGGAGCACGCTCTTTGCACGCTACGCAGATTACCCGCGTCGTAATCGACTATAACAGTCATAACGAATATTTCAACGAGTCAATAACACCAGCTAGATTGCTGGATTAGGTTACTTTTGTGGGCTTGCGAAGACGCGGGATTTTAATAGCGAATCTAGGAACTCCCACGGCTCCTACGCGAAACGATGTGAAGGAATATCTTCAAGAATTCCTCATGGACCCGCATGTTATTGCGTTACCCGGACCGTTGCGGTACCTAGTCGTTAAGGCAATCGCAATGCGTCGGAGTGCGCAATCTGCCGCTGCCTATGCAAAGATCTGGACGTCAAGCGGTGGACCTCTACGGGACCACGCGGAATCGTTGGCACAACACGTTCGCGAGGCAACCTCGCTACCGGTCGAAGTCGGAATGCGTTACGGGAAACCAAGTTTCGAAGACGCACATAAGGCAATGAAGGAGATATGTGACGAAATCTTGGTGATATCAGCCTACCCCCATTACGCAGACAGCACATATCAGAGCACCGTCGAACGTCTGAAGGAAGTTTTCACAGATATCCGAACGCTCATCACGCAACCTTATTTTGAAGAACCCGCGTTCATCAACGCTCACATCGAGCTACTGAATGAACATCTTGAGGCCGACATCGAACATCTCTTGCTCAGTTTCCACGGCGTGCCTGAGCTCCATATTCGAAAGGCTGACGAGTCACGCAGCCATTGCCTAGAGGCTGAGGATTGCTGCGGAATCCCACACCCTTGCCAAGCCACGTGCTATCGATTTCAGTGTTTAAGAACTGCGAAGTTACTAGGGGAGGCCGTTTCAATGCCAACTTCCATCTCGTTTCAGTCCAGGCTCGGGCCAGCGAAGTGGCTCCAACCGTACACGATCGACGAAGTTAGGCGATTAGCCGAATGTGGCATCCGCAATCTCGCAGTCGCTTGTCCGTCCTTTGTATCAGATAACGTAGAGACACTGTATGAGATCGCGTATGAAGTTCGCGACGCGTTTCTAGATGCTGGCGGTAGTCGATTAGACGTTCTGCCATGCTTAAACGAGTCCGAAAAATGGGTCGCGTTAGTCCAAAAGTGGGCGTGTGGGGAAGGTGAAAATCACACGATCCTGAACGACCCATAAAAAACCTCCGTTATTTCGGCACAATCAAGCGCAAGCGTGATATAAATTCCTGCACAAACTTCGTTTATCAAGTACGAGGGTCTACTTTAATGGATGTACTCAAATCCTGGCTTCGTGTTGCGCTAGTCGCGCTGTTGGGCACGTTTGTTGCAATTGGATGTGCTGACACGGGCGGCGGCGGCGAAGCTGCTGCACCAGCCGAAGAAGCAGAAACTGTCGAAGCTACAGAACTGGTCGCGGCTGAAGGCGGCGAAGAGGCCGCAGCAGATGAGGAAGGTGGCGAAGAAGCCATGACCGAGCTCGAACCAGCCGAAGCAGCAGAAACTGTAGAAGCTACAGAGCTAGTCGAGGCTGAAGGCGGCGAAGGCGAAGCGGCTGAAGGCGGCGAAGAAGTACCTGCTACTGAATTAGCGCCCGCAGAGTAACCACTCTTCGACCTAGTTGCTCTCGCCGAGCAGCACAACATCAATTTGATAGAGCTAGCCTCGTCTGTTAGTTCGGACGAGGCATGCTTTTACTAGGCCATACTAGCGGCTAATAGGTTACTGTTGTCGGTGAATATGCGATATCGCATTACCGATCATCTCATTTGACGTAGACCCCCTTTGGTCGCGTGGGTCTTGATTGAGTCATAAAAAGACTGGATGAGCGAGCGCGAGTACATCGACTTGCGTGCCACGAAGCGAACCGGCCGATTCAATCCACTGCCGCCTAAATCGATCGTTTTCTTTGCGTTGATGGACAACGCGTTGGCGACGCCAAGTGGAATCAAGCCATGACCAAAATCCGCTAGTGCCATCTGGGCGACGGAGAAAAACGATTCCAACGACGTTGCGCGGGTTAGGTTCAACCGCTGCATGTCGTCCTCCATCGCCGCCCACGCACCCGAGCGAGACTCAATCGTCATGACCTGAAGTGGATCGCCGATGCTGTAAGCCAAATCGTTAAGCCCAGACGGCACGATAACCATCGGTTCAACGTAGACGATATCGGATTGAAGATCCGACTCTGCATCCGCGGATCCCGTGCATATGCCGACCATCAGTTCACCGGAGCGCAATCGATCAAGCACCACGGGAGAGCGTTGTGCGTGAAATTCGAAGATAACCTCAGGCATATCCTCTCTAACGGCCGCGAAGAGCCGCGAACCCCAGCTGCCAAGAATCGACTCTGACACACCGACGATGATCCTGCCGCTCTGCAGTGCCGTGTCTTCAAGGAACACACTTCGTACTTCCTGCAACAACGGCATCGTACGGTCGACGAGCTTCCTGCCGTGCTGAGTAAGCACAACTCGTCGTCCGTGCCGTTCGATAATCTTCTTGCCGTAGTAGTGCTCGATGGCCGCGATACGCTTGCTCACCGCGCCTTGCGAGATGTTCATGCGTGTCGCAGTTTCCTTCATGGTGCCCGTTTGCGCGAGTTGCACGAGAGTTTCGAGATTCTTAATCAATTGAAGTGGCTGCTGTTGAATAAATCAAAAAAAGTTTTCAGAAACTATGTTCTCGATTCGAAGGACGTTGATCAAGAGTCGACAGTTCAAGCATTACTTAGCTTAGTTATAGCTAGTTTTGACAACTAGCTCTCAACGCAGATGAACACATTAGTCGCGCTTGCCATCGCGCTACCCGCCATTTTTTTAACGAGTCTTCTTTCAGGTATGGCTGGTATGGCGGGCGGATTCGTCCTGATCGTGGTTCTTGTCGTACTTATGCCTGTTCCCAGTGCCATGATCCTCCACGGTATCGTCCAGGGCGTTGCCAATGGTTCACGATTCTGGTTCCTACGACAACACACGGCTTGGCGGATTCTTCCGTGGTATTTCATCGGCGTCATTCTCATCACCGCTATATTCAGTGTCTTCTTAATCGTTGCAGATCCTGCGGTTGTACTCATTGCAGCAGGTGGCCTGCCTTGGCTAAGTCAATTTACGCCTGCACGATTCAGTCTAGACATTACTCGACCCTCGATCGCGCTCATTTGCGGCATCGTGGTAACCGGCGTGCAACTCATAGCCGGCGCCTCCGGACCTGTTCTAGATGCTTTTTATCAACGCACCGACTTGAACAGATTCGAAGTCGTCGCGACAAAAGCCGTAACACAAACGATCGGTCACGTCGTAAAAGTCATCTACTTCCTCTTTATCAGCGCTACTGTAACGGATGGAACGCACGCTCTATTGAGCTGGTGGGTGATTGGACTCGCGATCGTCGTATCACTGATTGGAACTCGCATTGGTACTCGAGTCCTTGAAAAAGTCTCCGAAGCGCGTTTCCGACGATGGACAAACGTTCTCATCCTAGGACTAGGCGCAGTGGTCGCCGTCGGCGGTGCGATAGACCTACTCACCAGGTAGTCTGTTACGAGCTAGTTCTCCGTCGATTCAGGTTCCTTCGATACCGGTTCTACGACGAATAAGAGGTCCCCGGCGTTAACTTGCTGTCCGGTTGCTACGTTGATTCGATTGACGCGATATCTTGTACTGTCGGAGAAGAAGACTTGCTCAACGGTATTGATGTCGCGCAAGCGCATGGGAGTAAAGACCTTAAACGCTTCTAGCTGACACACCACATCGTCCGTTCCGATCACGTCGTTGACATTCACGTAATCAGGGTCGCCAGGCGTAGGTTTGATATAGAAGATGCCGGTCGAAGGCGCTAAAACCCTTAGTTCGTCGCTATCTTCGATCTGGATGGCATCCCACCCGACCGCTTGAGCATCAACTGCGGCCATATCGTCGATTTCTTCAATCAGCGCGTCCGCATCGATATTGGTGAGCAGATTTGGTAAGTAGCCTGTGTCGTAGATTCCGTCGAGGAATCCCTTGTCTGTCAGGATCGTGCGCAGTAACGGGATGTTCGTATAGATCCCTTCAAGTGTCACCTGATTCAAATAGTCGACCAGTTTTTTCGATGTAGATTCACGGTCTTCACCATGGGCGATGACCTGCATGATCATGCTGTCGTAGTATGGTGAAATGAACTTGCCTTGGCCTGCCGTACTGATGATCTCAACGTCATCATCTTCCGGGAAATCCCACTTGGTAATCTCACCGGCGCTCGGGCGCAAGACCAATTCACCTTCGCTATCTCGAACCAATCGTTCCGCGTTGATGCGTGCCTCAATCGCGTAACCGTCAGACCCAACTTCAAGTTCCTTGATACTCTCACCACCGGCGATGCGGAACTGCTCAGCAACGATGTCTACCCCCGATACTAGCTCAGTTACAGGATGTTCAACCTGGAGGCGAGTATTCATTTCCATGAAATAGACAGCATCTGAATCCAAGTCGTAGATGAACTCAACCGTCCCCGCACCAACGTAGCCGACGCCACCCGCAATCGAGGCACTGCTCTTAATAACGTCTTCCAGTAAATTCTCAGGCAACATCGTCGAACCAGATTCTTCGATGACCTTTTGCTTGTCACGTTGCACACTACAGTCTCGAATCCCGAGAACCTTCGTGTTGCCGTGACTATCGCGCAACACTTGTGCTTCGATGTGACGCAATTTCGTAACGAATTTCTCAAGGTACACATCACCGTTGCCAAATGCCGCGCGGGCTTCGACCGTGACTCGCTGAAACGCTTCGTAGAAGCTCGCAGCTGATTCAACAACTTGTATACCTTTACCGCCACCACCGTGTACTGCTTTAATCAGAACGGGATAACCGATTTCTTCAGCCATCTCCGCCGCGGCATCGACATCCGTCACGACTCCGTGACTACCTGGCACAACAGGAACGCCAAAAGCAATTGCAGACTTAATCGCATTGGACTTGTTCCCCATCGTCTCCATACTGCTGACCGGCGGTCCCACGAAATTAATCCCGTGAGATCTAATCAGAGAGGCAAACTGACTGCTCTCAGATAGGAAACCAATCCCAGGATGCAGTGCGTCGACATGTTCATTTTCGGCCACCACCAGGACAGAACGAGCGTTCAAGTAACTTTCATCGGGCGTACTACCGCCAATCGACACGAGCTGATCCTTTGGTCCGAGCATGTCCGCAGCGACCGATTCAACGTCGGGGTCAGATTGGACTAAAACAGTTTCGATATTCTGAGATTGCGCAATTCGAACGATTTTCGAAGCAGCACAACCACGGGCGTGGACTAAGACCCGTTTCACTGGGCGATAAAGGTCTTGATCATCGATATGTCGCGGTGCAGAGAGCGGCAGGGCGGTACCGAAGGTATAGTCGTCGCTTAGTACGGTTGCGATGGCATCTTCAACGGTCGCGGTCGGTGTAGGTATATCGGGATCGATTGCACGCAAATCAGTGTCCAGCTCACCGTAAAACGGGTGTTTGACCAATCCTTGCATTGACTCCGGATTGCTCGCGAGGTAATTCGCGAGTATCGACTCCGCTGGAAGGTGACTCGGAATCACGATCTGTCCAGCAAATGGCATGCTCGTACCAGAGAAGTAATGGGTATGAACCAGCGGATGCGTAACGAAACTTGCCTGGGCACCGCCCGTGCAGTCACCGTGCCCAAACACTATGACAGGCAGGTCAAAATCGCAGATGAAGCGGGTAATACGATCGTTGATGGCTGCCATTGAAAACAGTGCACCCGCCCCTTCCTTCGTTTGCATACCACCAGAAGAGATAAAGCAAACAACAGGCAGTTGCTGCTCGGCACAACGGACCAGCAACGTGCAGAACTTCTCCGCACTTGCCATATCAAATGCGCCAGCCTGAAAATCGGGGTTCGAAATCACAGCGCCTACGCGTACTTCGCGTTTCGCAAGTTTGAACTTGCCGATACCCGTGACGACGCCCGCAGGCGGTTCGTCCTTGTCCAAGGCTTTTTCGATGGATTCGCGGAAACCCGGGAAATCGCATGGATCGCTACTCAACATGTCGCGACCCGACTCTTCAAATTCAGTAAAGAACCGATCGATAAAAGCTTGGTGACTAGTGAGTCTTAACCGCTTGTACTCGTTCAGCGTTTCCTGAATCTGTAAGTCGCGATACGCGATCTGCAAACGATTCCAAAAATCTCGCCGGCGACCGATGTTTTTTGGTCGGATGTTGCCGGTGAATTTACCGTCGCCGCGTTCACTGTCAACGTAGGTTGTTAGCAGACCCTCAAAGAACTCTTTCACCACCACAAACAACGTGTCAGACAGGTCTGTATGAATGAGCTTCTTCCACTCTTCGACTGTTGCGAAAAATGTTTTGCTTAAGCGAGTTTTTGAAAGTTGGCGGAACCAGTCCAGAAACGCGTCGCGACGTTCGCGCAAGGCGGCTTCATCTAGCTCGTTGTCGGGTTCGATTTGATGTAGACCTGCCGTAAACGTTTCATCGATCAAATCGGCAACCGTCTGGCGGTCAAGCGATTGGGTTCGCTGAGCTTGACCGGCGATTTGTACGAGACGACCTAGTAACTCGTCGTAGATGACATCGAAAAGCTGGAAATTCCGAATCTCTTCAACGAAATCTCTGCGCAAATCCTCATTCAGCAATACGTCCACGATGCTGAGGTCTGTTGCCTCTTCACCAAGCACTCTGAGTTCGCGGGGCTGTCGCAAGTGGCTACCAAATCGCTCATTGAGGACACGTCGATTGGCTTCAATCGGGGACGTCGGGTTCTCGTTCGCACCCTCTTCCAAAGGACCGGACACGAGCGCGAGATTGAGTTCGACGGAAAGCTGCATGCGCAGTTGGTCTTGCGAGTAACTGTGGAGCCAGTCCGTCGAACGTAAGAACATCTTCTTGCCGTCATAGGAAAACCGTTCCATCAAAGTCGGCATCAGTTCATTGTCGGCAGTCATCGCGTTCATCAACTGATTGACATCGGCGATGTCGCTAGGCGTCACATAGAACGCTGAATCAACGGCGTTGGACAAGTTTTGGTGCAGTAGCGCTAAATTCCCAGCAGACTCAACCTTCCAATGGTTGTATAGGTAGCTCACGTATGTCGCTAGTAGGGCTTGTCGAGCAGCCTCGAAGTTCGCCCTCGGTTCACCGCGAATCAAGCTCAGAAGGGTGCCCCGGCTCTCATCCTTTCCTGATTTTCGGGCGATATAGTTCTTCCACGCAGAATTGAGCGACGTGTCGTACATCAATCGATCGGGGTCGAGTAACCATCTGAAATAGATTCGATTGCGTTCCCGCTCCACACGCGATTGCAGGTCTCCGACGGTCTTTCGGCGCGTGGTTAGACGACCGTACTGCTGTTTACTCGCTGCCTTAATACGTCGGCGAACGCGTAAATAGCGAAGATAGCGCAACGCATCGCCGAAGACATTGCTAAATTCCGTGGGGGTTCCAAAACCGCCAAGCTCACCGAAGTTCTCACGTTTTTTCGCACGGGACGAAGGCTCTAAGTACCGAGTCAATGCCTGTCGGTGGTACTCCACGATATATGGATTGCTGCCGACAAACGCACGCGCACTTTTCTCGATCGAGTCGATACCCGTGACGATCGCCTTCTTGAGATTGTTGAACTTGTGCTCTTCGCCAGGGACGTAATCGATGATGCCGTCAATGTTGCCTTGGTTCATCAACTCAAATGGTGAAAGTCCGACCTGCTTGGCGCACTCCTGCCACGATAGATTCAAGCGTCGTGCGATACTCGCCAAACCTTGCGGCTGAATGGTGCTGAAGACGCCATCCCGCACCGAGAGGATCATGTTGCTTGCGGCAAGCGGAATCGCACCCCCGGAATAGCCGACGCCAAAGATGATGCCAAGATTGGGGACATCAACCGCCGACATCTCTGCGATTAAGAGGGAGATTTGGTGGGCTTGGTTGTTGCGATTCGCAATTTCGTCCCCGGCTGCACCTGGGGTATCCATGAGACTGACGATCGGAATGTTGCGTTGACTGCACCCGCGAACGAATTGAGCGGCGCGTCGATGGTGCTCGGGCATCCACTCACCGTTTCGCTCCCTGCGGTTTTGAGCGACGACCCCCAATGGGCGAATGCCGTTCGGAAACTCAACTTCGAGCACAGCGTCGAGATAGGGTCCTTCTTCCGTCAGTTCGCGGACTTCACCCAATTGCGACACGATTTCTGATGCACTGGCTCTTCGCGTGTTTTCCCCTGGGCTTACGACGCGTTCGATATATGAGTCGATATCTAGTCGATCAAGCGCCGCAGCTTCTCGAGCAATCTCGTCGGCGGACAGCAGCCCTTGAACGCTGAAAACCGCTTCCGGGTCTGCCGAGGGGAACAGATCAAATTCCTTAGCGAGCCGTTCGGCTATTAAATAAAGCCGATCGCCTTCCTTTATTGCGCTATCCATTTGGTGGAGACTCAAACTCGCTAACGGTAAAATTCTACCGTGATAATTGCATGGTAACCGGAGCGGCTAATAGCCGCAGAATCGGTATTTCCTCTAACAAATCGGCGACGTGAAACAATGTCAAACTTGGCCATCGCCGTTTTGACCGTATCCGATACACGAACTCCCGAGACTGATACGTCAGGTGATCTGCTAGCCGACTTGTTAACGCAAGACGGCCATCGGCTCTCTGCACGCGCCATCGTTAAGGACGATATCTACGAGGTACGCAAAATCGTAAGCGCTTGGATAGCTGATCAGAATATTCAAGTCGTCATATCGACCGGTGGCACCGGGTTTAGCGGACGCGACACCACACCTGAAGCACTGTCGCCGCTATTCGATACGACGATCGAAGGCTTCGGAGAACTGTTTCGCCAAGTCTCGTATGAGGAAATCGGCAGTTCGACCATTCAATCGCGTGCCGTCGGTGGTATTGCCAACGACACTCTGATATTTGCCCTTCCCGGTTCCAACGGCGCGTGTCGTACAGGATGGGAAAAAATCCTTCACGATCAATTAGATGCGAGTTTTCGGCCATGTAACTTTGCGGAATTGATTCACCGTAAACTAGAAAACGGAAACCATTAATGACGGCATACCTACTTGGCGCGAAACGCACCCCCATCGGTAGTTTTCAAGGCTCTCTGAGTGATCGAAGTGCGACGGATTTGGGCGCGCACGCTATCCAAGCAAGTCTTGACCACGCGAATGTTGCGCCAGATCAGATTGATGAGGTGTTAATGGGATGCGTCGTGAGTGCAGGGTTGCGTCAAGCGCCCGCACGACAAGCCATGCGGAAAGCTGGAATCGACGATTCAACACCGGCAACGACAATCAACAAGGTATGCGGTTCCGGCATGAAAGCCACCATGCTTGCGGCAGATCAAATTAACCTCGGTCACGCCAACTACGTCGTTGCCGGCGGCATGGAAAGCATGACAAATACCCCCTTTATCGTGCAAAAAGCTCGCCAGGGGCTCCGTATGGGTCACGGCGAACTCTCCGACACGATGTTCTGCGACGGATTGGAAGATGCCGAAACAGGCAAATCAATGGGTAGTTTCGCGCAAGAAACTGCCGATCAGCATCAACTCGGTCGCGAGGCGATGGACGAATATGCGATCAGTTCCGTAAAACGAGCGCTGTCGGCGATGGACAGCGGTGAACTGAAGGCTGAAATTGAGCCACTAGAGGACGTTTTCGAGGACGAGCAGCCTCGACGATCAAAGATTGATCGAATTCCTACGCTTCGGCCTGCATTTGCAAAGAATGGAACGATCACGGCTGCCAATGCATCCTCCATCAGTGACGGTGCGTCAGCACTCGTGCTCGCGAGCGAACAAGGGGTAAGGGATGCGAATGGTGACCCGCTTGCACGCATTGTCGCTCACGCGACAAATGCGATTCACCCATCGCGGTTTACGCTCGCACCCGTCGGCGCAATCGAAAAGGTACTCGACAAAGCAGGTTTGCGTACAGACGATGTCGACCTCTTCGAAATCAATGAAGCATTCGCGATGGTCACGATGTTGGCAATTTCCGAACTAGGACTTGATCGCGAAAAAGTCAATATCTACGGTGGTGCTTGTGCACAAGGCCATCCGATCGGCTCGACAGGTAGTCGGCTACTAGTAACTCTCGCACACGCGTTGCGCGCGACGAACCAACAGAAAGGCGTTGCAGCCCTCTGTATCGGTGGCGGGGAAGCCACCGCAATCGCGATCGAGCGAGTTTAGCTTCGAGACGTTGAACTAGGCACAGGTTTCGGTGATGGTTCCACTACCAGTTATCGTTGGTTTTGGCGGAGTTAATCCCGCTGGACGTGTGTCGTTTCATCACTCGTATCGGCGCACCATTCTGGATGCACTCGACGCGAAAGGCCAAGCAACGACATACCAGTCTCTCGCCGTTCTCATGGGGCTACAGAAGCAACTGCGCGACGCGCCTGACGCAACGAAGGATTACATCGAAAACCACACATTAATTCGCCGTATCGAACTTTGGGACCCGGACCACATCGACGTGCATAGTCGTGCGAACTTGAAGGCGAAAGATGGTTCGCCGCTGGTTATTCGCATGTCACAAAAGCAGTTACCCACGGAAATCCCAGAAAGCTGGCAAGTCAATCCAGTCGACAACGGTGACGTTGAAGTCGCGATTGATGACGCGGCACAGGTACTGCTCAATGACACAAGATCATCGAAAGTCACGTCCGCCGGTCAACTGCCAACCGGCTACGATCCCGCTTCTCTTTATGCCTCGCGAAATCATCCCCGCGGGTTGCAGCTAGCGATCATCGCGTCTTCGGACGCGGTGAATTCCATTGGAATCGACTGGACCGAACTACAGAATCTCGTACGACCTGATGAGTTCGCAGTCCATGCCGGATGTGCCATGGGACAGCTAGATACGCACGGTGCGGGCGGCTTATTACAAGCTCCGTTTCTTGGTAGACGCCCCACCTCAAAACAAGCCGCATTGTGTCTTGCCGAAATGGCTGCGGATTTCACAAACGCGTACGTAACGGGGTCGCTGGGCAGCACCGGTGGTGCAATTGGGGCTTGCGCGACGTTTCTTTACAACGCGAAGCAAGGGATCGACGAAATTCGCTATCGCGGTAAAAAGATCGCTGTCGTCGGCAGTACGGAAGCCCCCGTCACGCCTGAGCTTGTCGAAGCGTTTAGAACCATGGGCGCATTAGCTGAAGACGAAGCGTTGATGGCATTGGATGGTTCGAATGAGCCCGATAACCGTCGTGCGTGCCGACCATTCTCCTCAAACGCGGGATTCACGATTTCGGAAGCTGGCGTGTTCGTCGTGCTCATGGACGAAGAAACCGCACTTGAGTGCGGCGCAGAAATCTATGGATCGATTGCCGACATCTATGTGAACGCGGACGGCTACAAGAAATCAATTCCGGGTCCGGGAATCGGTAACTACATTACGGTCGGGAAAGCGCTTGGTCTCGCGCGGTCAATCGTGGGCGACGATGTAGTGAGTCGGCGCTCGTTCATTCACGCGCACGGCACCGGAACCCCACAAAATCGGGTGACCGAGTCCCACATCCTTAGTGAGATGGCTAAGGCATTCAAGATCGAGAAGTGGCCTGTCGCTGCCATCAAGGCATATCTTGGCCACACGCTTGCGCCTGCATCGGGCGATCAAATCACTTCTGCGCTCGGTACATGGCAGGAAGGTTGGATACCCGGTATAGCAACGATCGATCATCTTGCTGACGACGTTTACAGTGACAATCTACGGATCGAACCTACCCATCTGGAGGTTGGAGCAGACGGCATGGACGTCGCGTTAGTCAATTCGAAGGGATTCGGCGGTAACAACGCTACTGGGGTTCTCCTATCGCCTTCAAAGACAAAGGAACTAATTAAGGCGCGTCACGGAAACGGCGCATTTACGGAATATCAAACGAAGCGCGAGCGAGTTATAGAACGAGCGCGGTTATATGACGAGAAGGCACTAGAGGAAATTCCAGAACCGATTTATCGCTTTGGTGACGGCGTAATCGAGGGAGAGGAGCTGGGTATCAATTCCGACTCGATTGACGTTCCTGGCTACGCAAGAGATGTAGACCTTGACGTCAAGAATCCGTATGAGTAAACAACGAGATTATTCTTTGTCCCGCGAGATCCGGTTGCTACGCATTCATATATCGATGCATTAAAACACTTGTGCCTTCATTGTCATTGTGCGACTGAATCGATCCGCTGACGTATGGGGTTAGAAGACGCCGAATCAACAGCTCGTATTTTGCTTCGGTGGGTACGGCGATGCATGTTTTTTCTCTGGATCGTAATAGGTATCGCATATTTGATATGGCCTGAAATACGCGATTCACTTTCTGTATTGATAGTGGTTATGGGCGTACTAACACTTGTAGTGACGTGGAGAAGCAACTCAAATCCCAATTCAAACGAATCAAACAAGGTCTAACTCATGGTGTTTTCTACGGTAACACCTATGCGGACGTCGAGCGTGGTGACATCTGATCTGCGATTAGTGATGAAATCTGAGTTTCGCAGTTGAAATTGTTCGCTGGCTAGCGAGCAAATTAACTCAATTCGATAGATCTCTGCTATCGAATTCAACCGAATTAGTCGAGCCGGCATGGTATTTCGTAGTTACGATTCCTATTCGTTGCAGATCTTTGTCCGACATTTGAGGTGAGAACGGCAACATAACGGCGCTCGAGAGCCTTTTTGCACCTTTAGTTTCTTCACAATTAACGGTAACTAAGCGTCCCGATACAGCATCAAAACCATTGTTCCGCAATGCGTTTTTAAGACTGTCTGGATTGTCCACCAATACGGGAACCATCCAAAACATGTTAGGGCGCTGGTCTCGCAAGACGAGCGGTACACCTTCCCCAATCGTCTCATGAAGCGACGAGCCTTTTGAAATCCTCAATTCGATGTCGGCATCCGAATGGTTGACTTTCCACTCAATAACACGCTTGAGTGACGCACACGGTTGAGTATGTAGCCATTGCTGAAATGACGACACTGAGGCCGATTTGGTAAATGCGTGAACGACGTTTTCGTGGTTAATTCCGAGTACTCGCATGACACGAATCAATACACCGTAAACCGATGGCTGAGTTGCGATTTTCAAGGCTACGAATCGAACGATCCGTAAAAAGTACCGCCAAGTAGACTGCACGGGATAGCTTGACAACTTTCGCTTCATCGATTCATACAAGTCCGGATTCCGTACGATCGCAACGGAGCCCTGCAATGCCGTCGCGGTCTTCATTGGACCGAAAGAAAAAAGCGAAAGCGTGACTCCTTGCGTGCCCCACCAACACTTACCAGCGAAGGCTTGTGCGCAATCTTCGATGACATCCAAGTCGTAACGACTCGCTAGTTCCAGAACAGGACGTAGAGCAAGCCGATGACCGAAAAGGTGAGGAACGACAACGAAGCGTGTTCGAGGATTGATATTCGATTCAAGTTGTGGCAGATCTAACTCTGTCGTAATCGGGTCTATGTCCACCCCACAAACACGTAAACGATGGGACTCCGCGATTCGAATCATGTCAGGTACGTTGACGCCGACGAATATGCATTCGTCACCGTCCTCCAATGACCGCGCGTTCAGGTACAAATCGAATGCCGCTCGGACCGATAAGCAGAAAAGTGAATTACCGTTAGTTTGAATCGGAAGCTCGGCTTTTTGACGCCGTTCCGGAAAGATCGATAAGCACATGCGTACCGCGTAGCCAACATCAGTCCACGAAAAGTCGATGTCTTTACAGGGCCAAACGTGCAAGCTCTTCATGATTTACTTCGAGCGCACGTGAGCGCTTCAACTGCCAGTTCCTAATATCGTACCGCAGGCACCTGTCACGCCTCAACGACGAAGAAAACCATTCGTCGCTTTCATATGCAGTTCGTACACTTTTTTCTGCGTTTCGTCTGATCCCGCTCGCGAAAAGAAGACTTAACACCATAATCGCAGCCGATAAATTCAAATAGAGATGTGAATTGTGAAATCCATCGCCATCCTGCTTACGCTGCTTGTCGCAACAAGCTCATTTGCGGCGGAGCTCGTCATCAAAATCAAAAACGTCAAAGATGACACCGGTACGGTCTACATCGCGATTTGGACCGATGAAGAGAGCTGGCCCGATGGAAAACCGTTCCGCGAGCTCAATACGACGGCCGAACTAGATGTCACGACAGTTCGTGTCGAGATTCCAGAAGGCACGTACGCAGTAAGCGTTTACCAGGACGTTAATGACAACGGGGAAATGGACTATAACGCACTCCGCATGCCGAAAGAACCTTGGGGTGTTTCAAACGATGCGCCCGCCCGTTTTGGACCACCTAAATGGAAAAGAATGATCTTCGAAGTAGGTTCAGAACCATTCACTGCCGAGCTTAGCCTCAAACACTAATGCTTAATAGACGAGAGCTGGTACTCGGAAGTGGCGGGTCCCTGTGCGGCTTAATGTTGCCGATTCGTGGAATTGCCTCCGATTCGACATACGAGCGCTTTCACGAGAATCTCTCTAGACATCCATGGTTGCGCCTCTATGCCGGTGTTAGCGATACGGACACTGGTATCACGCAATGTGAGATTGAAGGCAATTGGCCATCCGACCTGGTTGGAGCCTTGTTCCGTAACGGACCTGGTCGCATGGAACGCGCTGGTCGAAGATATCAGCATTGGTTCGATGGCGATGGATTAGTTCAAAAGTGGTCAATTGGTCCGGGACCGAACGTGACGCACCGTGCTCGGTTGGTGCGAACGCATAAGTACTTGCGCGACGAATCAAAAAACGAGCTATCTCTCGTTGGATTCGGCACCCTCGGCGATGACTCGGTGAGTATTACTGGTCCCGATTCATTGAACGTCGGCAATATCAGCGTATTGCCGCGGGATGAGGAGCTGTGGGCACTTTGGGAAGGCGGTTCCGCATGGCAATTGAACCCGGAGTCACTCGAAACAACAGGTATCGTAGAACTATCCACGGAGTCGGCCGGATTGCCGTTTTCGGCACACCCTCGCATCGAACCGAACGGCACGGTGTGGAATTTCGGGTACGTCAGTCATATGGGTGCCTTGGTGATATGGCGAATGGATGCCGGCGTTCGAAAACCCGAAATCTCAATCATTCGTCGCAACCCGATGACGATTCCACATGATTTTGTTGTGACGTCGAAGCATCTCGTGATTCCGCTTCCACCACTCCATTTCGAACCAGATCCCTCCGTCGAGCAGAGCTTCATCGACATGCATGTCTGGCATTCGGATCGGAGCCTCGACCTCTTGGTCTTAGATAAGGACGATCCACAAAGTCATTTTGTCGTCGAACTACCTGCCAAGTGGTTGTTTCACTACTCAAACGCCTGGGAAGACGAAAACGGAGTCATTAGGTTCGAAGGCTTTAAGTACGACGATCCAAGCTTGATGTATGACGCGTTTAAGAACGTAATGCATGGGGAAGCGCCGACAAGCGTTTCCTTGTCTTCGCTAGTTCAATTTCGGATCGACACGAAGAAGCGCACGGCTACTGTCGAGGATTTGGCAAATGAATTTGAGGCAAGCGAATTCCCATCCGTAGATCAACGGCGCTCTACCGAACGTCACGAATGGTTGACCATGCTCGCAAACGATTCAAGCTCGAACTCTGCGATGCGACTCGGATTGTTGAACAGCGTCGCTCGGATGAATATCTCAACTGGCGCGATAGGCCGTTTCACGTATCCTGAATATGAAATCCCCGAGGAGCACGTATTCGTACCTAATCCTAAGGGTACCAGCGAATCAGATGGCTGGATCTTGGGGACATCACTCGATTACGTAAAACAAGAAACGTATTTGAACGTTTTTGATATTGGTAATGCAACACCGGAGCCAATCGCACGGGCGACGCTACCTCGTCTGATGCCACTTGGGTTGCACGGGCAATTCGTCACGACGAAGTAGATGTTTAAGTCGTTTCTATCTCACACCCGAGAACACGCAACCGCTTGGATCGTCGCAGTTACCGTCGCGTTCTGCACGCTTGTAGCAACCGTCCTGACGTTTCTAAATGGTGAAATTTGGCTGAATTACGTCGCCAGTTACTCAATTGGTATGACGTGCATGTCGCTCCAACTCTGGGTACACGAGCGTCGGCCGGAATCGTGGAATCGTGAATGGGTTACTGTCATAACCGGCATTGTCAGCTTGGCGCTCGGCTTGCTACTCGGCGGAGCGCTCGGGGCATTTGACCCGTTTTTCTTCTACCGTTCAAACCCCATCGGCTTAGTGATCGGTGGTATCGCATGCGTTGTTGCCGCGTTCGTCATACTCCTAATGGGTTACATTCGTGACCTCGAAACCGAACGAGACGCCGTGCGCCAGCAAGAGCTTGTCATGGAGCGAGAGCTAGCGACTGCTCAACTAAGAACGTTACAAGCGCAAATCGAACCGCATTTTCTGTTCAACACCCTCGCGAACGTGCAAGCGCTCATCGAAAGAGATCCATCGACAGCGTCTGAACTCGTAGACTCACTCACAAATCTATTTCGGGTATCACTGGACTACTCTCGTTCAAGCAACGGGACTATAAAAAAAGAAATTGAGCTGATTTCGAGCTACCTGGCTGTCCAGGAGGTTCGGATGGGAGAGCGTTTGACGTTCAAAATTGATGTTGAAGACGATCTCAACGATTTCGAGCTACCGCCTTTCTTGATACAACCGCTCATTGAAAATGCAATAAAGCACGGACTCGAACCTTCCGCAAAACCTGGAAGTCTCGAAGTACAGATAGCGCACATTGAATCCGCGATTCAGATTGTCGTTACCAATACGTGGGAACCGGATCACGTGAATGTAGACGGAGACGGTGTCGGAATAGAAAACGTGAAGGAGCGCTTGAATTCGCTCTACTCCAACGCAGCGAAACTCCAGATTAGTCACCCTACCAAAGACCTATTCCGCGTCACCATCGAATTGCCTCTCGAGAAAGTCGCGGTGTGAGTCCGACGGTACTTATCGCTGACGACGAACCGCTGTTGCGTGAACAGCTCGAAGGCTTAGTCAATCGTATTTGGCCAGAGGCTCGCATCGTCGCTTCTGCCTCGAATGGTGCGGAGGCACGAATTGCTTTGCAAGAACAACGCCCTGATGTCGCGTTTCTTGATATCCGTATGCCTTCACCAGACGGTTTGGCGTTGGCTGAGGAATTTGCGGACGAACCGAGTCTCATCGTTTTTGTCACGGCGTACGACCAATACGCTGTAGCCGCGTTTGAGAAAAACGCCTGCGATTATCTACTTAAACCGATATCGGAAGACCGTTTTCAAGAAACTGTAAATAGGCTTGAGAGTCGACTTGAGAGATCTGATACGACCATGGCCATTGCATCAATCAGGCGCGAAATAGAGAACCTCAAATCGAAGCCTCGGCTCGACCGAATCCCTGTTCATCATCGTGGCAAAACGAAGTTAGTTTCGGTGGGGGACATCCGCTATTTCAAAGCGGACGCCAAATACACACTCGCATTCGATGCGTCAAACGAATATGTGCTTTCGTCGAGTCTTCAGGCGTTAGAAGAACAATTAGACGCCGACGTTTTCTGGCGGATTCACCGCAACTGTATCGTTAACGCGAACTTTATCGAAACCGTGCATCGCATTACCAGTGATGTATTTGTAGTAAAAATCTCTAATCGTGACGACGAACTTCGTGTGAGTCGAAACTATCGTTATAGGTTTCGCGAGTTTTGAGAGAGCCGTGGACACGTCACACGTTCACAGCCTCGCCAAACGAAGTCGTAGAAACGGAAAGCAATCGTTTGAAATGTCAGTACATACGACTCACTAATTGTTTCCTGCGCAGATTGAGTCTGTGCCCCACATACAATCAAATCAACCCATCTTTCTATTTTCCGCCGCATGAGCAAAACGAAAAATCTTCTAATTAGCTTTCTTACCCCGTTTGGTATGCTCATCGCAATTTCTATGACGAATGCTTGTGCGCATAGCGTCAGTACCGTCGGCAATGGAAGCACTCAACATCCAAGTGTTGATATAGACAACCATGATCCCAGCAAAGAGGAACCAATGGCACATTCAGTTACACCTTTTTTAATGTTCCAAGGTAAGAACGCCCAAGAAGCCATCGACTTCTACCTAGACGTGATTCCCGGTAGTCGTATTGAAGACGTTCAACACTACGGCGATTCGAACCCAGAATTTGCTGATCTGATTATGTTCGCAACCGTGAGCATTGGTGGGCAGGATGTCAGGTTCAGCGACAGCCCTATTAAGCATGCTTTCGATTTCACGCCATCATTCTCGTTTCTGATCGAGTGCGAGTCGGAAGAACAATTGAAAGCGATTGCATCACAACTTGAGGAATCGGGAAAAGTGCTGATGCCGATTGATTCTTACGGGTTCAGCAAGAAATTCACCTGGGTTGAAGACCGCTTTGGCGTATCGTGGCAATTAGTGTATTGGTAGCTCGGGATGCATTTCGCGCAAGAGCACTCACGACGTAGTATTTTTGCAGGTGCTAGCCAATTACAGAGTGTTCTAGTCAGTCGCCAACCGGAATACGATGACGGCAAATAGGCATCAAATGTACGCGAAGCTATCGCTTAGGTGTCCGCAATAACGTGTGCGGTCCCATATGGTCAATTCCACTCGTACTCGTATCATTCAAGCTGCTAGTAGGTTGGCGGACTTAAGACTCGTAATCGTGAACCTGACGCCTAATACATAGGCGAGTGCTGTCCCATATTTGCAGAACTGGAAAGGATCTCAACATGTACATTTCAGTAATCGGTACCGACAAGCCCGGAATGGCCGAAGTTCGCAGCGCTAATTTCGATGCGTTCGCCGAATTTCTACGCGACCATCCAGAATTTCCGGACGTGAAGCTACACCACGGCGGACCTCTTCTCGCCGCCGACGGTGAGACGCCGATAGGGACCCAGCTGGTTGTCGAAGCGCCTTCCATAGAGGCTGCTGAGAACTTCATTAAAGCAAGCCCGTTTGGGCGATTAGATTTATACGCAGAAGTTCACGTGCGGCCATGGCGTTGGTTGACCGGTAGACCCGACTAGCTGGCTAGTTCATTTCGACGAAACGACCCACAAGCAGCGTTTCGAAGCTAGAGCTTTGATTGGTCTATTGCGCACTTCGCCACGAACATCATGAGAAATGCAGATGATGTGAATGCACAGGCTTTACCTGACGCCGCAGACGCGCTGATGCAACCTTCGTCAGATCGTGCGGCGTGGATCCCAGAAGAAATGGAAGCCGATAAGGTCTGGCTTCACAACTTCACCGATCGAGAATTGACGGAGATCCATGAAGCTGTCGAAAACGTAGAGAGGGAGCGCTTAGATTTCCTGGATATCGACCGCGATGCCTTTCCACTTCCTCATTTCACTGCAAGATTGACGGAAGTCAGAAACGAACTCCTATACGGGCGAGGATTTGTTCTATTCCGCGGACTCGATATCGACCACACCAATCGACGTCGAGCAGCACTTGCTTTCTGGGGCATCTCAATGCACTTAGGCGATGTTGCGCTTTCGCAAAATGCAAATGGTCATGCGCTGGGTCACGTTTACGATCTTGGTCAAACGAGAGAAAATCCCTTACAACGGGGACCCTACTCCCGTGAGGCGATTCCATTTCACTGTGACTGGTGCGATTTGACTGGGCTCTGCTGCCTGAATCCAGCAAAACAAGGTGGTCTGAATTCGATCATGTCCTCGGTGACCGTCTATAACGAAATGCTCGAACATAGCCCAGATCTCGTTGAGGCGCTGACGCATCCAATCTATCGAGACCGGCGTGGTGAAACACCGCAGGGCATGGACGAGTGGTATGCCATTCCTGTGTTTAACGTATTCGACGGTTGGTTCAGTGCAAACCTCGAACCCGCCATGACTGACTCAGTCGAGAGATTTGACGAGGTTCCCAAGAAAAGCACGTTGGAACGTGAAGCGATTGCGGAAATCCAGCGAATTTGCGATGAAAAGCACTTGTCTATGGATTTTCTACCGGGCGATATTCAATTTATCAACAACCACACCACATTCCACTCTCGGTCTGCTTACGAGGACTACACTGAAGTAGATCGTAAACGACACCTATTTCGCATTTGGCTTAAGTGCTTCGATGGTCGTCCACTGTCACATTGGTTTTACGATCGGAACGGACCTCAGGGTACCGTAGATCGACCTGGGGGAATCGTCAGATCGGACACCGTACTTACGGCGCCGCTAGTTCCATCGGTACATAGATAGAGTAGTCTTGCTTCGTACACATTAGTAGTCATTGATTTCGATGTTCCTTTAAAGAATGTAGGTTGAAGATGCGATGAGGTGTTTACTAAAGCCGGCCGACTATCGCGTTAAACGAATAGACTTTCGATGGGTCGTTCCATCACGAGACCATATTCAAGTGCTGATCGTCTTAGGCATTAGCTGCGAGTCAGTATGACATCAGAATCGGATGTGAGGATGTTAGGACCCAATGAGCAACTCTCAGTTCCTATTGCGTCTGGTTTAGGCATTCAGCTCGTCGCGTTAGTCATACCTGGCGTCGTACTAATTCCTACCATCGTTTTTCGCGGCGCCGGTCAGCCAGAAGAGATTCTCTTGTGGGGTGTGTTCGCTTCCGTTGTTGTCTGCGGTGCGACGACAATGTTGCAAGCAGCTCGACTCGGTCGTTTCGGTGCAGGCTACCTCATCGCGACCGGCACGTCCGGTGCCGCAATGGCGGTCAGCGTCGCAGCCCTAAACGCCGGAGGTCCCGCGCTACTTGCGACACTGGTACTTAGCTTGGCGATCGTGCAATTCCTATTCTCCACCCGCCTTGAGCTATTTCGACGCATTCTTACGCCGACCGTCACAGGAACCATCATCATGCTGACTCCTGTCACGGTAACGCCTGTGATCTTTCAGGAACTAAACAACGTACCAGAGGGCGTAGCGCCCATGGTTGGTCCGATATGTGCACTGACCACTTTAGCCGTTGTGATAGGAATCATGCTGAAGGCTCATGGATTTTGGCGGTTATGGTCGCCGATCATTGGCGTGATCGCTGGAGCGCTCATGTCGGTTGCTTTCGGCTTGTACGACATCGAGCGTGTCGTGAACGCGGGGTGGATTGGATTTCCTACGCTTGAATGGCCTGGCTTGAATCTTGAATTCAATGTCGCATTCTGGGCACTACTACCCGCGTTCTTGTTCATTACGGTCGTCTGCACGATTCAAACGGTAAGCGGTTCGATCGCAGTTCAACGAGTGACTTGGAACGAAACTAAGGCGGTTGACTTTCGCTCAGTGCAAGGTGCCGTCTCCGCCGATTCGGTAGGAAATCTCTTCGGTTCAGTGCTCGGCTCGATGCCTGTGGGATTTCGCCCGACAGGTACCTCGATGGTGGAGATAACGGGTGTCGGTTCGCGCAGTCTCGGTCTGATACTCGGCGCATCCTTGCTCGTCCTTGCGTGTGTACCAAAGGCTCTAGCGATAGTTCTCGCCATACCAGGACCCGTTACTGCAACCTTCACAACGATCGTGATGGCATCGATCTTCATCATAGGTGTGAAGGTGGTCATTCAAGATGGAATTGACTACCGCAAAGGCGCTATCGTTGGGATTGCATTTTGGGTGGGTGTTGGGTTCGAGTATGGGTCGATCTTTCCCGACTTCGTGACTGGTTTGTTAGGAAATCTACCAGTGAATGGGATGTTGGCTGGAGGATTGATTGCGTTCTTAGCTACCGGATTCATTGAATTGACAAAGCCGCGAAGGCAAAAGTTAGATGCAGAATTGGATCGCTCCGCATTGCCAACCATTCGGGACTTCATTGTCGGATTGGCCAAGCGATACGCGTGGGACGAGTCGATGGTTGCGCGCCTCGATGCGGTCAGTGAAGAGACTTTGTTAACTCTACTCGAAGAGCAGGAATCTAAACAGGATGAAGAACCTCGAAGCCTTCTGGTCGGTGTCACCAATGAAAACGAGCAAGTCACACTTGAATTCATCGCCTCGAGTGGTGAGCAAAACGTGCAAGATCGAATGGCCATGCTTGCTGACGCCAGTACTCTCGATTCGACTGAACGTGATTTATCACTTCGACTTCTTCGACATCTAGCGTCGTCGGTTCGACATCAGCAGTACTTCGGTACAGACGTCATTACCGTTCACGTCGACCGTCGATAACGTACAACGGCGTGATTGCGACGTACATAACAAATGAAGATTCGGAGCTAGATACCGCTTTCAGAGGTGCTGCAGCAGGGATTTAGATAGCGAATCTTCTTGGATTCGACGGTTTACGTTACGAGATATCATCGCTTCTCGCACATAAGAAGATCATGGGTGCTAAGCGTGTAAACCTTGTGTCAAACCAAAAAATACGCTTGCGATGCTTAGGAGCTGATTCCTGCTTCCGTTAGAAATTCGCACTTACCAAAGAAATCAAGCGCCCACGGTATCGGAGACTACGATTACATCCCTAATCACTGCGAAAAGCGAGTCTGATTATGACCTCACTAGAAATCCACGACTTGGATGACGCAATCGTTTGATCTATTGCGAGCGCGAGCAGCACGAAATACACGATCCGTCCAAGAGGAGGCAACAGCAATCCTGAGTCACGCCTTAGTGCGATCGAACGAGACTAAAGACCTCGTGAGCATATTCCGCGAACGCTTCGGCGATTCTAACGGCGTAGACCTTCGAATACCCGAGCGCGAGCCGTTACGCGAGCCGCCGACCTTCGATTAGAGTGCCGAGAACCCACAAATTCGCATCTCTCAACGAACGAAGGATGGCAATTCGCTCTATATGAAGATCGAATAGCTCTACCGAACCACTTACAAATCTATATTCGCAAATTACTATGGTCAAATGTATAGAACTTGCTGTATTCTTGTATTTGAAACCGAAGTCAGTTCATTACCTGATCATTGTCAGATGGCTTCGGTAATTGCGCCAGATTTCTATCGATCATCTCAATAGTCGCTTCGTCGGAAACTAAGTCTCTAGCAGTTCTTAGTTCGGACCTCGCGGCACCATAGTCACCCATCGAAGCCCAAACTTCAGCACATTTAAAGTGCGTGAACCAGTCATCAGGATCAATTAATTTCATGTAGTCCACAAACTCCAGACGGCGTACGACATCGCCTTTTACCGATGCGACTTCCTGTAAGTTATTGAACATGCGCTTGAGAATGTCCGCGTTACTTGCTAATTCGGGATTGTTTGGTACGCTGATATTTTTCTTCTTTAGATTCGAAGTAAATGTGTCGTAATCCAAGATGCTGAAGTCGATGGGATTAACGATGACATCGTTAACTTGCGCTAGGAACACGCCAGGGAAATTCACGCCATGACTTGACATTGTGAGATGATCACTCACTCCGAGAATGATCGCAACGTACGTAATCGGAATTCCGTGGCGCGATTTGAGCACGTGCTCTATATCGCTATTTGCGTATTCGTGGAAGTCACTCTCGGTTACCCCTTGAAATCCTTCTTCGTGGAATACCTTCAGCATCATCTCCACGGTTTCTTCACGCTTTTGGATTTCTCCAGCTAAGTGGAGTAACTGAGTGTCGACCCAATCTAGGTCCGACTCAGGATTTAGGATTCGAGATACTGCTTTTACGCCAAGTAGTAAATGCTCATTGACGCTTTCCACGCACTCGAGTAATGCGCTGGCATACGGAAGATCTTGTGTCATTTCCTGAACGCCAGCCTTCGGAGATGGCGTTGGACGAAAACAGTCTTGAGGTGGCTTGAAATATCGAACCCTATTATCTACTGTACCCTAATCCACGCACCTTGAGACCCAACAACGAGCACGAAATCGCCCGTGTGCTCATCGTGCTTCTTCCATTTGCAGGAGGCTCGGCGGCGAACGAAGCCGGACGTTGTGAAATAGGTTTTGTTCGTGGCAAGCTTTTTAGTCAAAACGCACTAATCCGAGTTTCTAAGCGTGTCGTCGCAGCTAGTAACGGTTCGCTATCGCTCAGAAGTTTCAGAAATCGCTATTTCGAGCGTTTACTGGATCAGGTGACGATGGTGATAGTCTCCAAGTTCTTGCACAGCCAGCCTTTCTATGCATTTCATTGACGCAAAATGAATATCTATTCGATAATTGAACCACGTTCGATGCCAACAAAGCAAATCCACATCTCAATCTTGAGCAATGGGTTGCTTTGAAGGCTCATTTCGGACTGAAATGGACGGTTGGTTAATCACGCTAAACCGGTGCGATTGCGATTTACCCTGAAATCAGTGAAGGAAGAACGTCATCCGCTGGATTTCAGTGAAGCAACTTTGGATTCACGGGCGCAGAAAACGGCGCATTGTTCCAGAATGACATTACGAATTAGACGAGGCACTTAGTTGTGAATAAAGGCTATTCCGAAAAAGAGTTCGCTTTATTCTCAGCTCGCAAGATAGTCGATGAGGCAGTTTTCAATATGGCGAGCTATGAAGGGAATCCGTTCACCTTTGTGGAAGTCAAGACGCTGCTCGATGGCGTGACGGTAGGCGGTCACAAGCTATCCGATCAAAATCAAATCCTCAGGTTACGACGCACATGGGATGAGTTATTTCAAATGGTGGAGAGCAACGCCTTTGATCTATCAAAAAGTACGGCGCTCCAGCTCCATGCGATCTTAGGTGAACACGAAGCGCTGGAATGGGGTGTATTCCGGTCTGGTCGTGTACGCATCGCCGGGACACATTACACGCCACCCGAGCCCTCTCAACTCGAAGACCGATTCGATTCCTTAATTACCGACGCGAATGAATCAGGTAACTCTCTCGACCGCGCGATTCGTGTGTTCCTAGAGTGTGCTCGTAGTCAGTTCTTCTTTGACTGTAATAAACGAATGGGACAGTTTCTTATGAACGGAATACTCCTATCAAACGGTCAACATATCGTGACGATCCCAGCGAAAGACAAGCAGCAATACGACCAGGCTATGTTGCGTTACTACGATACAGGGGATTCAAGTACGATCACCCAGTTCCTCGAATTGTGTCAGACTAAGCTAGCGAAAGGACTAGGCAAATCTTCGCAGCGCGGTTCTAACGAAGATTGACAATATGCATCGCCGGATCAGGTTCGGAGATCTAAGTACCCGTTCCATCCACAACGTTATTTCAAAGCGCCCTGTCGATACGTGCAAAAAATCCGCCGTTCGTATAGCCTCGATCTTGCGCCACGACCTTCGGATGATCGGGTCGTCTCTCACGTCGCGAACTGAGCTTCTAAACTCCAACGTTCGTTCGTGAGATCGCGTCTAGAAAAGTTCTATCGGCCAATGTAAATCACCGCTAAAACCGCTCGCTGAATAAAATCCGAGCGTCAGAAATGCGCGATCTCTAGTAGAAATTCACGCACTTGTCTGGTCCAGATAAACCCTCATTTTTCGGTCTCGAACACATGCCCGCACTCGACGGTATCCGCATTCTCGATATGACGCAATACGAGGCCGGAACCTCGTGCACACAGGCACTCGCGTGGCTTGGTGCTGATGTCGTCAAGATTGAGCCTCCGGAGTATGGCGATCCAGGGCGCGGTGTCGGGCGAAGTGCAAATATCGACTACTCCCAGTATTTTTGTGCATGGAACGCCAATAAGAGAAGCGTCGCACTTAATTTGCGGAGCAAGCGCGGCCGTGAACTTCTACTTCAGCTTGCACCGAAATTTGATGTATTCATAGAAAACTATGGACCCGGTGTGACCGAAAAGCTGGATATCGGTTACGACGTATTGCGCAAAGTCAATCCCGCCGTAATCTACGCGAGGATCAAAGGATTTGGCGTCGACGGTCCCTATTCCGGCTATCGATGCATGGACATGATCGCCCAGGCAGCCGCCGGTGCCTTTTCGATCACAGGCGAAGCGGATGGTCCGCCGATGATGCCCGGGCCAACCACCGGCGACTCTGGAACGGGTGTACAAGCAGCAATGGCCATTCTTGCTGCATACATTCAGCGGCTACGTACTGGCGAAGGTCAGGAAATTGAGCTTTCGATGCAGGAAGCAATGGCTTACTACGTTCGCACGCGAGCATACATCGGATCAGCGTGGGGTACTCGAGCAACGCAACGTAGCGGCAATGCAGGTGGCCTACCACCCGTGAACATATATCCGTGCAAACCGTTTGGACCCAACGACTACATCTATCTTATGCCGGTGAATGCTGGTCACTGGGACGCACTATGTGCGGGCATGGACCGCCCTGACCTGCTCGTCGATCCTCGTTTCGAGGATATGCGTTCACGCATCCAGAACGGAGCAGATCTCTACACGGAAATCACCGATTGGTGCAGCACACGAACAAAATATGAAGCAATGGAAGCGATCGCGGGCGCAGGTGTGCCATGTTCAGCGTGCCTTGACACTGCGGAACTACACCACGACAAGCACCTGAAGGCGCGTGGTTTTATTCATGAAATGGAACTACCAGTGCACGGAAAGGTGCCGATGCTCGGTTTCGCGCCCCGGCTGTCGAAGTCAGATGTCGAAATGACTCGTCCACCCCATCTTGGCGAACATACCAACGACGTCTTGGCGGAAGAGTTAGGACTTAGCGCAGAGGAACTTGACTCGCTTCGCACAGATGGATCGATCGGCGATCCGGCACGCTTCACCTAGATCAACATGAACAAACTTGAACGCCAAAGACTGATCGGTTTGGCGTGTCTTGGACTATCCTCTCTCGTCGCGTCATGGGGACACGCGCAATCTGAACTACGACTTGAAGAAGTGATCGTAACCGCCGAGAAGCGCGACGCTAGTCTTCAAGAAACCTCGCAAGCAGTAACCGTTATGAGCGGTGACGACCTGGAACAATATAGCGTCCATTCGATGGTCGATTTGAACGCGCTCGTTCCCGGGCTAAACGTCCTAAAAAACGAAGGTACACAGCTGGTCATGTCGATGCGCGGCGTCGGCAATGAAGCCAACCAAAACGTCATCGCGAGTCCCGCGGTCTCCTATCACGTCGATGGCGTTTATATGGCTTCTCCCCATGTCATGCAAGCAAAGCTATTGGATATCGAACGATTAGAAGTCATTCGAGGACCTCAAGGTACGCTGTTCGGACAAAACTCGACTGGTGGCGCGATTAATGTGGTCACTACGCAACCAAGTTTTGAGGAAAGCGGTGGCAACCTAGGTCTAGAGTTTGGTTCATATGACCGCATTCGAACGCAAGGCGTCTACAACCTTCCTCTATCAGGGAAGGCAGCGTTTCGACTTTCCGTTGCCACCGATCATCATGCCGGATTTAGCAAAAATATCACGCTAGATCAAGAACTTGATGACGGAAGCAATGTCGCGGTACGAGGACGAATCTATGTTGAGCCATCCGATGTGTTCGCTATGGATTTTGCACTACAAATTGCGACGAACAATCGAAACGGCCCAGCGCAGAAAGGAATTTTGGACACTACTCCAGATCCTCGTGAGTTGGCTCAGGACTTTCCCCAGATTTGGGAACTCGAGGCGAACTTTGCGAGCGCTACGATCGAATACCAGCTTGATGATTGCGCTTTTAAGTCAGTATCCAGCTTTCAGGACGACACGCTCGATCTCAAACGAGATAACGACAGACATGATCTGAATGCGCTCCCGCCGTTCACGATTCTTCCTGCTGCATACGATCCTTGGCATAACCGTCAACGGACGCTCACGCAGGAATTTCTGCTCACTTCGACGACTCCACTATATGACAAGATAGACTGGATCGCAGGTTACTTTTACTTTCAAACCGATGTTGCGATCGTCCTCGAGGAGTTCATTGATTTCGGTGCGGATGGTGTTTTCGATCCGATCACCGTTGAAGAAGTACGCGCGTTTGCACTAGGCGACTATGGATTTATCACCGACTCTGATCGACAAAGACGCGCACACTCCGTCTTCTTCGAAGGAAACTACAACATCGACGCACACACGCGTGCAATTGCTGGTGTAAGACTGTCACAAGACGGCGTAGATAGTGAAATCAGTAACTTCTATGGTCGTAGCGGGGTAGATACCCAATCAACATCCAGTCGAACGCTCACAGGTCGATTCTCCTTCGAGCGCGATCTGAGTGATCTATCCATGCTTTATCTGTCCTTAGTTCGAGGCTACAAGCCAGCGGGTAGTAATCTCACGTTTGGGCGAGAAAACGAAATTGCACCGATTGTTGTTCTACCTACTTTCAAGAAAGAGATCGTTAATACAGTCGAAGTCGGACTGAAATCAGACTTTTTTGAACGACGCGCGCGCCTATACGGCGCCATTTTCCAATACGACTATCGCAATCTGCAGTATCAAGCGACTGACCCAGAGGTTTTTGAAGGCGGTGTGAACAACATTCCGGACTCGCGAGTCACTGGGGCGGAGTTCGAGGCGATCGTGCTATTGACCGACTACCTTGACGTTGATCTGCGGGTTTCAATGTTGAATACCGAAATCACTAGCCATCATCGTTCGCTCGACAACGTCGCTTCCGACGCCACCACGAATGCCCTTCTGTCTCAAGGGTTCGCACTTTTCGGTCCTGAAATCCAACGTGCACGTGCCGAGAATATTGTCGACGTGTTTGGTAACGAGCTCGCTAAATCTCCGCGCTCTACGGTCAGTTTTGGCGTGAATTACGAGCGAGAGCTACTGTCTTTAGGTCAGCTTCGCGTTTCTGTCCAACTAAACCAGCGCGGGTCGTACCAATATCGAATATTCAATAACCCGGACACCGATTTCGTGCCCGAATACACGACAGTAAATGCGATTGGACGATTCGAGCCTATGGATGGAGATTGGTACGTGACGCTACGGGTAATTAATGCAACGGAAACCGACGGCGTAAACGCTCGATTCACGGACGTATTTGGTGTGGGTGCAAGTTCCGAGGAGTTAATTCCACCTCGCCAGATCTTACTAGGTGTAGGAATCTCTTTCTAGCGGATGTCACAAGAGGTAAATTTCAATCGACTCGGAAGAGCATCGTCTCCGGTGGGGCGCGCGGCCTTCAAAGCCGTTGAGACCTCTAATCGAGGTCTGGTGGGTTCGACTCCTACCTCTTCCGCCAATTGAAGCGTAGATCGCGAAGGCTTATCCACTCTACCTAGAAAGCCATAAATAGTCTTTAAAAACAATGAGATACAATAGATTATTCGTAAGTGTAACGACGTATTTTCGCACGTCATACACGCAGGAGGTGATGTATCGTCAAGGCGATTGGTGCACCTTGTAAAGGCCGATGCAGGTCACTAGGTGCGATCAAATTAACCTTCGTTGAACTCAAGACAGATCTGGAACTCAAGCCTTACTATGCGAAGCCCCGTACTTTTTCGCTGGCGAGACGCGTAAAGGTAATCGTTTGGTAGTTGTCTCTTTCGAATAGGATGCAGACGCTGTCGTCTGGCAGCACAACAATCGACGAGTACGCTGAAGAACCCGAATAAACGAGGATTTCGTCATCCCACGAATCCCCTTCGTCGTAACTTACGCGGAGCGTTAATCGTTCACGTTCAGTCGATGCAGGATTCGCAAAGAGAATTTGTCCGCTTCCTGCGTGTCCTTCCGCGCGACCGTCCCTGACCATGCTAGCTTGGCACAGAGGTTCAATTAGCGCCTGGTCTAGCACGGGCTCCGTCCATGACGCGCCACCGTCGGTACTCAACGACACCGCACGTCGGTTTCGACCTGCATAGGATCGCATGTTGAGCATGAGCGAACCGTCGTCTCGCTCGACCACTGCTGATTCGTTGGTCGCTGGTCCTGCAGTGCCACCAAGTACCCAAGTTTCGCCACGGTCGTCCGAATAGAACACATGCGATCGGTAATAGTGCCCGGTACCTGACTGCGTATCCGAATGGTTCGCGGGGACAACGATGCGCCCGGCAAACTCTCCGAGCGTCATCTGAATCGAATTACCTGGTCCCGTTGCATACCAGCCCCAGTGCGGTTGCCGAAGTTCCGGTAACTCCCGTGCAGGTGCCCAAGTTTGCCCATCGTCGTCGCTATAGGTCATGTATGGCCGGCGCGGCTGAGCGCTTCTACCCGCGATGATGTCACGCTCACGGTCACTACTAAGGTTCCAGGTCATAGGTAACCAGATACGACCAGACTCCCTTTCAACGACAGGCGCGGGGTTTCCGCAGGTGTTAGCGGCGTCGTCCCAAACCGTGATGACCTCACTCCATGTATCGCCACCATCGGTACTACGCCGCAACACCAAGTCGATATCACCCGCATCGCCGTCTCCGTCCCGACGCGCTTCGGCAAAAGCAAGAAGTGTTCCCTCGTTACTGACGATCAGTGCAGGGATTCGGTAGGTATGTGCGCTCTGACCAGCCTGATATAGATCCAACAACGACAGTCCCTCCGTGGCATTCAAAATTTAGTCGCGCGAGTTACTGCAGCAGTTCGTTCAACGAATCGTCGTTACTACATCTTTCGACAAGACTACCTAATAATCGCGGAAGAAGCACTTGTCAGTCGAAGCTAACCGTCCGCTCCTCCTCGTGCGCGAATCCGTGATACTCTCTCGCAAATCGAACAAAGTCATCTATGCTCTGTCGTGTATCACGAACACGCTACATAATAGAACCAAATCTCTATCCAGTTTCTTGATAGTGTTCACTTCGTCAAAATCAGTTGATCGCTTTTCGGTTCCGCTGAGGCTTTAGCATGAAGGCAAGATACTGGCTGGTCAAGCAATGGCGTGGGATAGTAGTGTCGCGCTTGACTAATAGCGTGGTGGTTATCGCATTCGCAAATCTCGGGTGCTCACTGACAACGGAGCAATCCGCTAGTTCCGCCGAGGACGTTCCACCGATTTACGACACTCACGAGACCTACGATGCTAAGGTCGAACAATATTGGAAAGACTACGGAAAATGGTTAAACAAGCGTCGAGCCACATACAGGCATTGGAAAGAATCGATATTAAAGCCTGCGCATTCCCGAGTAAGTGACGACCAGCGGGATGAGTATGAATCGTCGGTCAAAACGGATTGTGTAGCAAAACCCGAACGTAGCTCGCTAACGTATTTGGAATGCACAAGCGCTTTATTCGAAGAACTCTTACACACAGTCTACGATGGATACCAATCCTTAGAAGAGTACGAAACAGAACATGGTGCTGGACCTGAACCGGAGTATCCAAAATACAACCTGGCACCGTCGCCACCTACCGAGCACGACATCGAGTACGAGAGCGCCAAACGAGAATGCGCCGAGAAGGGGGGAACGTGGATCTGGTATCTCCACTACCACGCAAAAGATTTCGACTTCTACGGCATGCGCTGCCTGAAGAAGGACATCAAGGATTTGAACCCGCGTCCTGAACAGGGCGATCCGATCTGGAATCCCCTGCTACATTACGAAATAGACGTCAAGCGTGATCCTCGAAGCAGAAAGCTCCTCGAATTCAGGAAAACCGATCCTATCGACTTGCTAGACCTTGCTGGTTAGTTTGTTTGATCGACTTAGCGGTCTCGAAAGAGTAGTCTTTTCTAATTTACTTTGTTCACTAGAAACGAAACGTACATTTGTAGCGTTGAATGCTGTAACTGTTCTGCTGGATTGATTCGACTTTAAACCCACAGGCTTGGTAAAAACCAATCGCATCACTATCCGTTTCCGCCTCAACTTGTCTAAAGTCCAAGTCATCACGAATGAACTCGATCAATTTTCGACCGATACCTCGACCTCTCAAATTCGCGTCGACAGCAATGTGCGTGATCGTACAGTTCGATCGATTTTGGGAATCAAGTCGCATGACGCCTATCGGCCGATGAAAGACGCTAGCGATCCACAACGCTGGATAATCGGCTGGGTTACAAGTCGCTACTAGTTTCTCAAGTTCACTGTCAGTGGGGTTGCCAACCGATTCAGCGAGCAATGCCATCACTTCTTTTGAAGCAACGTCACTTGGTAGAAATCTCGAGATATCGATGTGTAGCGTCAACGAAAAATCCGCCTTTAGTTCATCGCGTAATTAACCGCAGTCACAATTGATCTGCATCATGTCCACCGTATCGTAGATCGCTACTTACCGTAATGCGGTGAGACGCTTTCGATCGCTCGGATCAAATTCCTCAGCCAATTGGAGGACGGGACTCGTTCCAAGGCGACAGTCGCGGCCACCAGCGTCGTACATGCTTCCGATAGGTATCGTATGAGTTCCCAAATCTCTTTTCAAGCTGAGGTTCCTCATAGAACCTAATAAACAAATGGAATACCATCCATAGTGAGACACCATATGCGAACAGCAGACCATTGCTGAACAGAAGACCCTCGCCTAGAACGATCGTAAGCACGGCAACGTACATTGGGTTTCTCACGAACCGGTACAAACCTGATGCAACCAGTATCTCCGTCTGTGCCACTGGTGCAGGCGTTCCTCGACCTTCTAGCGCAAAACGACTGAAACACTCCAAAAGGCACCCCAACCCAATCAAAATCGCAGCGATCCCGACTATCGTGGTATCGAACAAACCAAAGAAAGGCTGCTTTATGGACCAACCAAACAGCAAGAATGGAAGGACACCAGCGACAACAAACGGCGCGACAAAGAAGAATAGGATCGAGCCGAGTATTGCGCGAGATTTACTGCCTCTAGTGAACAAGCGAGCGTATCAACACATCATCACGAATGATTATCGTGCGCCAGCAGAATAAAAACAAAATTCGATAACGGAGGGCCGGCAGCAACAAAATCAAGGAAGATTGAGCACGACGGACAAAAAAACTGAACCTTATTAGAAAACTTGCCTGAAGATGCGCCGGACGGTTCGTTATTAGCTAAACGCGTCATTGCGACTCCCATCCTCAACGTCGCATAACCCTGAACAATGCAGTTCCAACGAAGAAAGCAGCAACAGCGCACACGGTAGCCTGAAACATATCGCCGTAAAGTGCAAAACCTGTCCCGAACAGAACGGTGTACACCAAAGCACAGCCAAGCATCCACGCGACTAATGCTGAAGTGACGCTGCCAGGTGAATCCGCTTCCGTCCGGACCGAGCGACGCCATCCGCGGGCGTATGGGCGTACTCGAGAGTAGAACGCTTGGAGAACCGCAGTATCGGTCGGGCGAGTTGACAGCGTGACAACGAACCACGCGGCCGTCGTAATGCCAACTCCCCACAGTAGCTGCACGACCGCGGACGGCAGCTGAAAACCAACAGCTTCATGCACAAACTGAAACCATATTGCGATGGAGAACGAGACGACCATGGCCGCTATCTCGGACCACGCGTTGATACGCCACCAAAACCAACGCAGTAGGAAGATGAGACCGGTACCAGCGCCAATTTGTAAAAGAATCTGAAACGCCTGCAGCGCGTTTTCTAACCAAAGTGCCACCACGGCGGCTAACGCCACAAGACCGACCGTCGAGAGGCGAGCCACCAGAATGTAGTGTGCCTCACTCTGCTTCGGAGCAAGGAATCGTCGATACACGTCGTCGACAACGTAGGAGGCACCCCAGTTGAGATGCGTCGACAAAGTTGACATGAGTGCGGCCGCGAGAGAAGCTACGACTAACCCCAGTAAGCCATGCGGAAGAAACACCAGCATCGCAGGGTACGCAAGGTCATGTCGGACGAGGGAGGGATCGAGGTGTGGGAACGCCTCAGCCATCGAGTCCAGCGTCGGATAAACGATCAGCGAAGCGAGCGCAACCAGAATCCAAGGCCAAGGTCTGACGGCGTAGTGCGCCACGTTGAACCACAACATAGCAACCACCGCGTGTCGTTCGTTACGTGCAGCGAGCAAGCGTTGCGCGACGTATCCACCACCGCCAGGCTCCGCGCCAGGATACCAAGTCGACCACCATTGGACCGCGAGCGGAATCAGGAAGACTGCCACGACAGTTTCCCAATTGGCGAAACTTGGAAGGAAACTCAGGCGTTCCGCGACATTAGGGTGCGACACCAAACCTTCTAAACCTCCGACTGACGGATGGTCGAGCGCGTACCAAGCAGCTGCGACAGCACCGACCATCGCTGTGATAAATAGAAGGACGTCCGTAACAACAACACCCCTCAATCCCGACGATGCTGAGTATGCGGCGGTCACGATGGCGACGACCAGAACCGTCGCGTACGGTTCAATACCGAGCAGAACGCCCGCGATTTTGATACCTGCGAGCATGACCGCGGCCATGATCGCGACGTTGAAGAAGACGCCGAGATAAATAGCCCTGAACGCACGCAGGAAGATGGCGGGCCGACCGGAATAACGCAGCTCGTAAAAACCGATATCCGTGAACACGCCCGATCGTCGCCACAGACGCGCGTAGAAGAACGTGGTACACATTCCCGTTATCACAAACGCCCACCACATCCAGTTTCCAGAAACGCCGTTGTTGCGCACCAGATCGGTTACCAGATTAGGCGTATCCGTCGAGAAGGTCGTCGCGACCATTGACGTGCCAAGGATCCACCAAGGCAGATGGCGCCCAGCTAGGAAAAATTGTCCGGTACCTTCGCTGGCACGTCGTGCGAAAGCCAATCCGAGGGAGACGGTAGCGATCCCGTAGACGGCTAAGACCGCCCAATCAAGGCTGTTCAAGTACATATCAATCTAGAACGTCAGTATTCATTTCCGCTTGCTCGGACAATCGGCTACGCTGACATTCCGTATGAAGCAGATAACGAATATTTCAGTTCCGGTTTCTGTCCGCGAAGTCCATTCCGTTCGATCCCTTCGTTACCGGTGAGTGATTCCGGGACGTGGTCGCACCATTTCTATAAGAGTTATTAACGTTCGGAACAGCCAAATTCCAGTTATTCGAACGCCTCTTCAACTTGGACCTGTATATGTGGATACCCACCATGTGTTATCAAAGGCGTTGAACCCACAACTACGTTCACCATAAAACTGGTCCTCAGGCGCAGAGATCGTCTCAGCGCCAGCTTCAATTGCTCTGTTGTACACGTCGTCTACGTCCTCTACATAAACATAGACCGACGCTTGGGTTATCTCGTGTCCGGGTAGTTGCTCTCCTGCTTCGACCACGAGAACACTATCACCGATTGCCAATTCGACGTGAGCCGCACGTCGCTCGCCTTGTTCATGTCGCTCAATCTCTTTCGCGCCAAACACGGCTGCTAAAAACTCGGGTAATTCGTACGGACCGTATAGATAGGGTCGCACCGTTCCAAACCCTTGTCGCACGTGACTCATTGACATCGTTGACCTCCGTTCATGCGTAGTCAAATCTGATTCTTGCGATTCTATTCCGAGAAGCTCATGCAGAGTCGGCGCACTAAAAGCGGTAATCTCTAGACACTAATTTCTGAATCCAAACGCACACTATTGTCAGATTTCCGGGTAAGCGACAAATCGACAAACTCGATCGGTAACTCAAGGTCGTTAGCCTTCAATAAGATTGCCCATCACATTTATTGGTGGAATCGCGTGCGTTCCATTTCTACCCGATCGAAGGTCTTGGCAACTGCCTTGGCGCTCATCCTTCTTGTAGGCATTGTCGCCGTTCTAGGCGGTTCTACGATCTCACTCATCGGTGGAGCGACCGCACTAGACGTAGACGGCAACGCCGAAATCGCGTCGCGACCACCAAACACAGTCGATGTAGGAAACGACTGGAACCACTACGGCGGCGATGCAGGTGGACACCGCTACAGCAAAGCTGATGAGATCAATGCGAGTAATGTCGCGCAGCTAGTACCCGCATGGGAATTTCATACGGGCGATATGACGCACAGAGCGGATTACATGTCGCAATCCGCGACCGAAGGTACGCCGATTTTGGTAGGTGATTCCCTCATATTCTGTACACCATTCAATGAAGTCATTGCGCTTAGTCCAGAATCAGGAACGCTTCGTTGGCGATTCGATCCAGCGATCGACATCAATCAGGACCCCAGCAATCAATTCATCTGCCGAGGCGTCGCACACTGGCAGGACGAACGCTCAACTGACGCGTGTTCAAGTCGGATCTTTATGGGAACGAACGATGCACGGGTCATCGCGCTTGACGCGAAAGATGGTCAGCCGTGCAAAGACTTTGGGATCGATGGTGAAGTCCAAACTGATCCCGGAATGCCTCTGCGCTGGGCAGGTGAGTTTCAGATTACTTCCCCGCCTGTCACGATCGGCGATACAGTGGTCGTTGGCTCGTCCATCGGCGACGGTGCTCGAGTTGCCGCACCTATAGGCGTTGTTCGCGCATTCGATGCAAGAACGGGCGAATCGAAATGGGAATGGGATCCCATCCCACGTGAACCTAACGATCCAGCAGCATTAAGTTGGAAGGGCGTTCAACCACCCCAGGAAGGACACGCCAATGTCTGGGCGCCCATGACCGCCGATGAAGGACGCGGTCTTCTCTTTCTCCCGACGAGTAGTCCCAGTCCTGACTTTTTTGGTGGGCTACGCCCCGGCGAAAATCGACATGCAAATTCGGTCGTCGCAATTCATGGTGAGACGGGTGAAGTCGTATGGAGCTTCCAGACCGTACATCACGATATCTGGGACTACGATCTACCGGCACAACCCGGTCTCTATTCAGTCTGGCGCGACGGCGCGCTCCACGACGTAGTTGCCCAAGTTACGAAAACGGGGTTCGTCTTCGTACTCGATCGTGATACCGGAAAACCGTTCCTACCAATTGAAGAGCGACCGGTACCTCAAAATGGTGCTGAAGGGGAATGGCTCTTTCCTACTCAGCCGTTCCCAGTCAATCCACCCGCGATTGTGCCGAGCACGCTTACTCCGGACGACGCGTTCGGAATTACGCTTTTCGATCGATTGCACTGTCGTCGTCAAATCCGGAATTCCGTCACAGAAGGTCTATTTACACCGCCCTCGACGCAAGGAACGATCTTCTACCCATTTACAGGTGGCGGCGCGAATTGGGGCGGCGCGGCATACGATCCGGAGCGCAATCTCTTGATCGTGAACATGAGCAATATCGCCAACCATATCCAGTTGATTCCAACGGAAGATTTCGACGAAGTACGTAGACAGTTTCCCTTCGACGAAGTCTCTCCTCAGGAAGGCGCTCCTTTCGGAATGAAACGGACGGTACTTCTTTCGTTTCTAGGTATCCCATGCACGCCACCGCCTTGGGGTGTCCTCGCAGCGATCGACCTAACGAATGGAAACATTGTTTGGCGCAAGCCACTTGGGTCGAGCGTCGGCGTGCCTATCGGCATGCCGAACTTTGGGGGACCGGTCGTGACCGCAGGGGGACTGATCTTCATCGCTGCGACTATGGACGAAATGATGCGCGCGTTCGACGTCGAAACAGGCGAGTTGCTCTGGGAGTGGCAGCTTCCTGCAGGCGGTCAAGCTACACCGATGACGTATGAATTGAACGGTCGTCAGTACGTGCTTATTTATGCAGGGGGACACTCAAGGGCAGGCACTCGCTTAGGAGATTCGCTCATCGCGTTTGCACTAAATTGATGAATGCGATTGAGCGCATCCGACTGTTTTGAGAGGCAGCGTCAAACTAACCGCCTAACGGTGTCAATTAGTACGTAACTAATGAAACGATCCGAATACATACAGGTCGTAGGACCTACCACACCACGCCAAAATTTGGAATGGATCCAAGCTCCTCACTGAAGTCGCCAGTCGCATTGGTGTTTGACCTCGACGGTCTGCTGCTTGACACGGAAACGATTGCGCGCGACACGTTTGTAGAAGCCTGCCACAAAGTAGGTTGGTATCGAACCGATATGGATGTCTACGTTCAGTGCATTGGGAGGCATGGACCGGAGATCGGCGAGATTCTGAAAAAGGGTTATGGGTCGGACTTCCCCTGGGAAGAAATCGGACCACTCTGCCAACGACTCTATCATGAGTTTATCGATCACCAAGCCGCGGATATCAAACCTGGCGCCTCGGAGCTTCTAACGTATGTGTCAGAAAAGCGAATACCGTGCGGTGTCGCTACGTCTTCGCATAAGCCAACGGCTGACTCAAAACTCTCGCTCGCCAAACTCAACAGGTTCTTTTCCGTCGTTGTAACCAGTGATGACGTAAAACAAAGCAAGCCACATCCGGAGCCCTATATCCTCGCAGCCGATCGGCTTGGTGTAAGCACGGCGCAATGTTGGGCGATTGAAGATTCTGAGAACGGGGTACGTTCTGCGGTTAGTGCGGGTTGTACCGTATTTCAAGTTCCTGACCTAGTTGAGCCATCCCCACAACTACGTCGACTTGGTCACATGGTGGTCGACTCGCTTCACGAAGTGCTCGCTGAGCTAAAACGAGCGAAGCAATACGACCAGGGCGAAAAGTCGTAAGAAAACTCTTTTTTATATGGTAGGCGTCGGTAACTCAAGAACGCGTGACCAGAATTGGATCATGTCATCTCGAAACATCGCCGCTTCCCCTTCATGGCTCCCGACGCGTGCGCCTTTCTTGCCATATCCCGCTTTCATCGAATACACCATTGTGTCACGGTCGACGAGCGCCTTGTCGGGAACACCGTCGATCGGGTGAATCATGGCACCATCTTCTGAAATATAAACGACCGGTGCGTCTCTAGCGACCGCGGCCTCCTCTATTTCAGCGATCGGGATATCGCGGTCAAAACTGTGTTGCGCGCCTTGGAAGATTCGTATCGTTGCTGCGCCACCGGTCAACCGGATCGCTTGGCAGTGTCCTTGAACTTGAGCAACGGAACACCATTCATCAGCGTCGCCCATCAAGACCCGGACTTCCGCACCGCCTACGCTCGGATCTAGGAATTGCTGCCCGCTCCACGGATAGGCCGCTAGCACTCCCGTTAGACCTTTCTCCTTACCGATAACTGCATCGCTAAACCTGCGAGTCGCAGCGGTAATAACCGCAGACCCTCCTCGACTGTGTCCTTGTGCTCCGATTCTGTTTGCGTCAAATTCGTCCCACTCCGAGAGCGATTGGAATGCAGCTAGTACGTCGAAAGCGCTTGCCGCGAACGAGAACTGCGTTTGGTCTGCAACGGTTGACGTAACCTGCCTCGCGCCGAAGCTATCTAGGATAAAGGTGGCGACGCCAAGGTTATTAATCGTTTCCGCATGTTGAATGTGCGATGGCGCAACACCCAGACTCCCAGGTGCAACGATGACAAGCGGAAACGGAGGTTGCCGACCAACGGGCATGAAGAGTTTACCGTCGATCGTCGTCTTGGTCATTTCGCCAGGTTCACTGATCACTTCGTGATAGTTAACTGGGGACGCTGACGCAATTTCAACGTCCTGACCCTCGATGCCATTGGCGAACGTAACAGACTGATCACGGAAACGTGTATCAAAATTTAGCGCACCTTGCTCTGACATAAGACGATCCGAGATTTGTTCTGAACGTTCTGTGGGAAGAATAAGCCGACTGCTACGAAAGATATCACTCGAACGTTGAGAGTGTTCTCATATCTATAAGAATACTTAAATAAAACAATCAGTTACAAGTATTTTCTCTCAACTACGTATGTGGAACTAGAGTGCAATGTTCGCGTTCGCGTAGACGATTCAGATACGCTTCCAAGTTCGAAAATCCGTCTATCCACCCCAATTCGTCTAGCCAAGATACGGTGTAACCAGAAATGATGTCGGTCACTGTGAATTGATGCTCTACGAGGTAATCTGTCTGCGCTAGATGAGCGTCTAAGACAGCGGCAGAACGCTCCGCTAGTTTTCGGTTTTGGTTCACGATATCTGGGAGTTGCTCTTCAAGGGGCATTAAGAAACCCTCTTTATCAGTATTGAGATCGGTACTCCAGAGCCAAGATTCCAGCTCGGTCAATACGAATAACGTCCATTGATTGTGAAGCGCTCGTGCCCACGTTCCTGGTTTTCCAATCAAGTTTCGTTCGGGTGCCAAGTCCGCTATCGTGGTACAGATCGCTGCGGATTCGAACAATGGTTTGCCATCGATGACTGCGGCGGGTAATTTTCGGAGGGGATGCACCTTTTCTAGCTCTTCCCCGTCAAAGATCTCGGCGCTGTTTCCCCTCGATTCAAATTCAAGACCTGCTTCCAATAGCGCCCATCGACACCGCGCGGATCTTGTAGGACCTAGCTCATACAAAATAATTTCCATTGCGCGTCTCCGTAGTGACGTGTCATCGATCGATTCCGTCTATCTCACTATTCGAGAGCAGAACAAGAATGGATTGATCCTTATGACGAATACTGTTCCTTGAATACAGTCAAACACGAGAACTGCAACCGTCATCCAATATGGCTTAAGTTCCCGATGATCTTACGGTGTACTGAAAACTTGACGGCACGGCGCGATTCAATCCACAAAAGTGAGCCACTCTCGTGCCATGAGAGTTTTCACCCAATCAATGTGAACTGCTGAGTCTAATTGGAAAGCGTAATTTACATCTGGACGTCGAAATGTAAATCACGTTTTCAAGTCCGGCTCGAACCTATTTCCATAAGTCTGACGATGCTTTCATAAATCGAGTAAATTGGCGCATCTCAGCCACGACGTCACCCGATGACTTGTCAAAAAGTTGCGAGTCAATCCACGCGTACTCAGTCTTTGGACTCGCGCCGACGCACACAACTTTCCCAACGCGACGATATTTTGTATCGACCAAGATCGGACCTTTCACTGTGCGAATTTCCGTTGCGCCGTAAAAACCGACAGCCTTCTTGAGAGTTCCAGTCGGCGCGCCCGCTTGCAGCATTTGAAAAATGCCGGTCGGGAGTTCTACTATGCCTTCGTAAGCGCCGCTACCCTTCCCTTCCGTAGCAATTACGTCGACTTTCTCAGGGCACTCCATCCCAGTTTCCATCCGATCAAGAATCCGCAATTCAGATCGCGGCGAATCTTCAAGTGGCAAACTTGCAACGTAGTTTTCTTCGAGAGGGTCGCCGACGGACAATGAACCTTTGCATACGATCTTCTCTTCCGGAGTTTCGACGTAAGCGTCGACTTTGGTCGATTCGCCGGTCGCAGGTTTCACCATAACGGCTCGCACGTCCTCCATGTGCGTCGTGGCGAACGTGTAATACATCGAGATCGCGCCTCTCTCGTACCAAGCCATCCCCCACTCGGCTTGAATAAGAGGTACGAAGTGATCCAGATGTACGGTGCCGGGGATCGTGCCGCCTCGCATGCCAATTTTTTTCGCAACGGCGTCATTGTGAATTGAATCTGGGAGTTCTGCCCAACGATTAATCGGTTGTTGCCAATCTGAAACTAGCTTGACTTTTTCGTTCGTTGCTTCAGGCACTATTCGTTCCTCAAAGTGATTATTGGTTCAATCGACGTACTCGAATGTAACTGCTTCGGTATTCGTCCGATGGCGTCTTCAAACGAGGAGATTATCGCGTCTAATAAATCGAATCACACTTAGAACACCTGCTTCAATATGATGGCGTTCTGCACAACGAGACGCGCAAATACGGCAAGCGTGTGCGACTATAAGTGCCATCTGAAAACGAATCTCTACATCTCCCGAGTAGCTTCTATTAGAGCCATGACAGACCGTGTGCTTCAACTAAAAATCCAACTCGTAGAGCCACCGCTTAACTATGCGTTCTGCCTGCAGCGCGGGAAAGGCTCTAAAGCTGAACGACTCGACTACATTGAAGTCCTTGAAGGCGAAGATCGACCTGTGGCGTTTGAATTAGAGGTAACAGTTCGAAAAGCCAAAGATCGTCCTGAACCCGATTTCTTCGGACCGTTCGCGCAAGGTCCGTCGGGGGGAAGATTCTTCTACGTATGTATCGGTACCGTAGTAGATGCGGGCGACCCTCAATGGTCGGGTCGTGTGAAAGTACCGCTGGCTGGCATTGACTGGTCCATCGTCGATGGCGCGACAATGCCTGGCCGTATTTTGATTGCTCAATATCAGGCATCCAGACCCGATGGACAACCTATATATGCCTCTGTACAACTACTCGGCGAAGGATGGACTATTCAAAGCGCAGACTGAAGTTCACTTGTAAACAGAGCTCGAGTTCGCAAGTCCAATCTCAATGAAATTTCTCACAGAATAATTCCCGCACTACGCTCGACAACCCAGTAAGCCGCCGTACAGCCAACAAGATATAGCGGCGCTCGTAAGAGAAACTGCGGCGCCGTGAGCCAAATTCTCCGGGCGAGCCAAGCGACGCTCAACCCGACGGCGATTACAAGCAGCTGACCCACTTCGACACCGACGTTAAATAAGAAAAGCGCACCGATTAAATTCCCTTTCGGAAGTCCGATATCCGCCAGCGCACCGGCGAAACCGAATCCGTGCAACAGTCCAAATGCAAATGCGACTATCCAGGTTTGATTTCGCACGATCGATTCGGGAACCGGACGATCAGGATTTTCGCGTAGGCGTTCGACGGCAAAGAACAAAATCGACAACGCGATGACCGCCTCCACGGGTTGTTGTGGCAGATACACTAACTCCAGAGCTGACAACGCCAACGTGATACTGTGAGCGATCGTGAATGCCGTGATGGTCTTGATGAGATCGCTTAACCGGCTCAAGAAGAACATCAATGCGATGACGAACAGAATGTGGTCCACACCGTACAGCAAATGTTCGAAGCCGAGAAGTAAGTAACTCCATACAGAAACCCCCGACGCCTGAATGACGACGGATGGACGCGTCGGCTTCAGCAGATAGGATGTCGTCTCACCGTCATCGAGCGTAACGTGCACCATAACTTCAGTTATCGTCAACTCAAGCCTTGCAACTGAAATCGTGCTACCGACTAACTCTCTCGTGCAGTCTAGTCGAAGCTGACGGACGACGACTGGTCCGGCAACTTCGTCCAATGCTAGGAGGACTTCTATGCACTGATCAGGGAAAACAGGTTCGAGTCGTGCACCATCCTGGTTTATTGGGCGCTTCCAGATTACGTCGTAAGACTCTCCTCCAGCCTGAGACGTAGGCTGTTGCGGATTTATCTCTATACGCAAATACGCTGGCCGCACTTCATGGGCATGGACTGTGCTAGGAGCAGTCAACATCATGATTGCGAGCACGATTAGAACATGACGTTTATTCACATCAATTCGTTCATCCAGCCTACGGTAAAACGACGGTGTATTGCTCTTCTATTTCATCGAGATACTCGCGAAATGCCTCTTCGCGACGCACCAAGTCAAAATCGCTTCGGACCTTATCGACGACTGAATCGAAATCTACGTCGTGAGCTGGCGTCACACGCTCGACGCGAACAAGATGTACGCCATAGTGGGAAGTCAAGGGACCGGTCCATTCCCCATCCGCATCAAGTTGGAAGATCTCAGTCGCGAATGCCCTACCGAAGTCATCTGCAACACGTTGAAGAGGAACCGCCACGAAATCCTTTCCGAGCATGAACGCTGAACCTATCAGTTCGTCATCGTCAGCACTGTTCAGTCTGTCAAGTAATCGATTCCAATCTGTATCGTCATCTATTGAATCTGACGACCAAAACCGATGTGTGAACGAGATCGTGGCAGCTTGTCCATACTGAGCACGATTCATGTCGAAGTAGGATTCGAGTGACGCTATCGAAGCTGGTTCTACGACAGCTGAATCTTCAACGAGAAAACGCAGTTTCTGTATCAAACGTCGCTGAACTATGACATCAGCATCGGCTAGACCTAAGTGCTGAGCTTCACGAAGGAGCATTTCTTCTTGCGCACGCTCTTCAATGAGCCCCGCAAGTTCTGCAGGTAGGGGTTCACGACCCATCTGATCAAACCATCTCGCCGCGATTCCTTCCACTTCTTCTTTGCTAAGCGTGATGGTCTTAGCATCACCAGAATCCAACCATCGGTCTAGTAAGAACAACAGTAGACCGATCGCTAGGCAAATAAATATTGGTTCGCGAAGGAAACGCTTTAGCGAATTCAATGAGGTGCGCGCCTTGGATTTGCTACTGACGAAGGAACTCGTCGTCTTGAGAGCTTAAACCGAACGATTAGTCGCGCTCTACACTCATGGTCGACGAAGCCTTGTGTTTAGGCTCGTGTGAATTGCTCAGAGCCAGACGACGAGCTGCCATGACGAAGATGAACGACCATGAAATCGATCGTCGGTTTTCAGTCTCAGTCGCTCGGTTCGAACCAAATCGGTGAGGACCACGCGCGTTCGCTTAGCGTTCGAGGTAAATCCGGACGAGGGCTTACATCTGCTCGAATCGCGTCCCAAGTCGACCAACGACACGTTGGATTCTCAAGCGCTCTAAGGTAGTAAGCGGCACGTTGGTCGTTCGCGAAGTCTGGATCTTCCCATCGTGTCAGCAAGGTGGCAGCGCCGACTCCCTCTGTGATCGAACAGTCTTCGAGATTAACCTCTGCACCGTTCTCTGGACAGCGGTTCGTCTCAGCGTCGACTTCAAGTCCATCCGAACACGCGACGTCATACACCGCCTCTTTCTGATCGTTACCTTCTACCCAAACCTTGACGATCTGTAGCCGAGCCAACGGAGCGCCGCGTGGATCTGCCGCGGCCCATGCTAGCAACGATGGAACGCCTTCCTCGCGGAGTGCCAAATCACCGCCCATAGGTACGCCACCTTCATAGGCGTCGTCCAAGAGATCTGGGGAGTTCAAGTCTTCCGGGAGACCGTACCCTGCGAAAAGTCGTACACGGATACGCGGACCCGACGTGGCAAACGTCTCTTTTCGTCGAAACGCAGAGAAAATTGATTCGCGCGTGTTTTCTTCAGCCCACACGGCCGCTAGGCCCGCCGAACTCCACCTACCGAAGTAGTTACGAGCATACGCAGCCGGCGCTTCATCTGATGCAGGGGTAACCGGAACGGATCCTCGATGTACCGGAAGGCCGTCAAATTGCCCGATCTTGCCGATGTAATTCTCCTCCTCAAACAGAAACCCAGCGTTGTGACTGTCCGAAGCGCCTACCAAGCCAAATCGGTATGGATTGAAGCCGTAATCGTTCTGCATCGCGAGCCCTTTCTTGTATGCGTCCCTTACATAGCTTCCAGATGGTTGGCTTAGCAACCAACTCGCCACTCGATAGTAGGTGATTTCGAAGCCCGCCCATTCATCTTCAGGCGACAAGAATGGGTGAGTCTCTGACGTACCTTTCACTTGTGTGACTTCGACGAGTGGTTCATTCCTCATGCGAAAGTCAGCATATTCGGCGGTCAGTGGTTCGCCATCGAATGTCGTCGTTTCGAACATTCGCCCATTGGATTTATTCGCGTTGTGCGGAATAGCGATTAGCTCGATACCGCTCCCACGTTGCTCGTCCATCCATCGCCAGAGATCTTCCGGATTTGGCGAGTCAAGCCTGCTAAACGGCTTCTCAGGCGCATTGGATCCGGCAAAGATCACGTTTCGATGCAAGTTACCTCCGATACTGGACGTAAATTCGTATGCGATGAACGTTGTGAGTTTGCCGGGATCGTTGTGTTGCTCGGCAGCATCGATGATTCGTCGCCAAGCGCTCTTTTGGACCTCCTCGTCAGGATTTTCTCGAGCAAACGCAAAGTTCTCCCCGTACGTTTGACGTCGCTCGATGTAGGACATCTCCACCTTGATGTTCTCCGCTCCTTCACGCTGCGACATCGGGTGGTCCGGATTTGCGGCAGCATCGAGTACGCCAAGGTACATCCCATGGTCTGTGACCGCATAGAAGTCAAGCGGTCGGTCGAGTTGGATCGTATACCCACTCGGATGGTCGATCGCTTCCCCTTTCGCAAAACGATACGCGTCGTCCGGCGAGGTCCGAACGCCAAAACCCCAGGCATCGAAGGAGAGTCGCGTATGGACATGTAAATCCCCAAACAAAGCCTGTCGATTGGACGGCTGATCCTCCGCAACGAGCGAGGTATTGAGAATGGCTAACCCTATGAGAACCAATATGCGTCGTGCCATAGATTTTTCTCCTACCCGATACCGTGCGGGTCTCGAACTGACAATCCCGAGCGCTCATTTTCGCAAACAAGGATTCGGTAATTTTGCTGCACACATCAACTGGTTGTCTCGAGAGAACTTCGAAGTGTGCTGATCGCCCTAAGAGTTTCTTCGATCAAGTGCTAACACCTACTTAATCTTGTAGAGATGCTAGTACTTTTTCGATAAACGCGCTCTTCCGATTACGATAGCGAGTTTCACTCATTCCCTCACATAAGTGCTTCATCTGGTTGTATTCTTTCAAAAGATTATCGTTTGCTCGCAACGCGTCGCGAAAGGTGAGAAACATCTCAAATTCAGAGCCATTTGCGACTACCTGCAATGCCACCGGATACTCGTACGAGCTAGACTCGAGCATACACAACGATTCATTTTTCAGAGTATCCGTCTTCACACGATACCCATTCCGTTCGAGGCAATGCACGGCTTTTTCTAACTCGTGCTCATCGACTCCTACGAATACATCTAGATCACCCTTGGAAACTGCGCCAGGAATTGCAGAAGCGCCAATGTGTTCTATGTTCGCGTTCGGAAGAAGGCGACTAACCTCTTTCGCGACCACTTCAAACAATCGTCCGATTTCTGCTTGATACTGATGTGGGTCCAAAAACCTCAACGATAGACTTCCAAGAACTCTCTTCACTTATCCGGTCATTCGACTAATAACCGGTTCGGTCCGATCACAGCGTTCGATTTACTCGTAGCGACTCTTATGTATGCCCAACTGTATTCCATGGTACGAATTGAGTTATACTTTAATTAAACAAGTGGAGGATGAGATGCGTTCAACCCATCTACGAAAAGTTGGAGGATCTGTCATGCTAGCGGTACCGCCCGCGCTCCTTGACGCATTGGATCTCAGTGTGGGTACTAAAGTCGACATCGGAGTTGAGGATGATCGCATTGTTGTATGTAAGAAACTAAAACCTCGCTACACACTCGAAGAGCTCCTTGCCCAATGCGAGGAGACGATACCAATTGATGATGAAGATCGTCAATGGCTTGACTCAAAACCGGTTGGTCGAGAAATACTGTAGTGGAGCGCGGTGAAATCTGGAATGTAGATCTTGAACCTGTTGTCGGTCGTGAGCAACAAGGTGATCGCCCGGTCATCATAGTGTCACCCAAGTCATTCAATAATGTAACTAACACTCCCATCGTCCTACCGATTACCACAGGAGGAGGATTTGCTCGTCGTCACGGATTCACGATCTCGCTCGAAGGAGTAGGAACTCGTACCATAGGAGTCATTCGATGCGATCAGCCTCGAGCACTAGATCTAGTGGCACGAAACGGAATCAAACTCGAAAGTGTTCCAACCGAGCTCGTGGATGAGATACTTGCTCGACTTTGCGCGATTTTTGAGTGAGTCACACTATAGGTCGATATTTCTCTGACCCACATTTACACATCAAGAATAAATCTGTGTACTCGCTACTACAAAGCCACGACTAGCCCACTAGCGACGCGAATCCAATTCCTATCGCTCTAGAGGACCTAATCCCACTTCAGAACTTCAACGATTGGCGTTTCAGGTAACGCCTCGGATAGCAACCATCGCGCGAACAAAATACCTTCGTTGTATCCAGCCGTACTAATCCAGTTTTGCGGCGCCGGACGGTGACTTAGGTAAATCTCAAAGCTGCCATCGTCTGATGCTACGGCTTGCTCCCTGTTGATACAAACAGGAAAGTCAACGTAGTTAGTCGACTGCATGAGGTAGTTCCACGTTTGTAATCCCCAATAGCACGCTTCCGGTGAAGTGAATTTGACCTTGAGATACTCATCCTCTTGAAGTCGAAAACGTGAGAAGCAGTAAATGTTGTCCACTGTTCCCCACCCGCCCTGTTCGGCGTCGAATTCGAATGGCGGACAAAATTCATTGATCGGAAACTCAACCGGTAGTGGCGCAATCCACGTAGTGCACTGGAAAAACATCGCCATGTTGCGAATGCGCTGAGCGAGCTGTTCATCGTCGAGTGGCATCGCGGCCGATTGTGGTGAAACGTTTCTGATACTTAGCGTGCTTTCTCGAGAAGACTGCCGATCAAAGAAATACTCACGCGTAAATAGTGAAACAGAGTCTGAATCAATTCGAAATTCGTTCTTTCCTTGGGGATTCTGAGTCAACTTGATCTCGAAAGAACCGTCTTCTTCAAATTCGATGTCTCGATGGTTCACATTCAACGAGACGCGATCTGCCAGCTCACCATTTGGATCACCTCCGTACAGGCAGAAACTGAGATAACAGCTATCGAATCGTTGGCCAGTAATCACGTATTCCTGATCGCCTAGAACTTGCGAAAAGTAGTAAACCGCATCGACGTTATCTCCATACAACTTGCGATGTTCATCCGCCAGCGGCATCAAACTCGGCCGTAATGGGTCGTTGTGCAGATAGAAGTCCACCGCCACTTGCAGCAAATGAAACATGTGCTGATATCCGTCGACGCGCCCTTGTTCGTCAAGTTCCTTTTCGGGGTCGAGGAATGTCTGGTCAGCATTCCGAATGACCTCGAGAAACTCATCAAGCGCCTGTCTACTCTCCACTGCCTGGTCCTCGTACTAGTGAATGATTTGCGTCTGTTGCATTCTCTAAGAAATCCAGATAGTCTCCAAAGTACGTCTTGATCTCCTTCTGCTCGATGTCGAATTCTTCAAGTGAGTATTCGTGGACGCCGTGCTTGCCGTGCGGTTGCTCACGAAGAAATTCTTCCATCCGCTCGCGATCCTCTGGATGCAGCTTCCAACCAAACCGCGCATAAATTGAGTCTACAACTGCCATTTGATTACGCTGAAACGTTTCAAACTGCACATCAACAATCTGACCTTCCTTGTCCAATCGTTGACGGTCAACGAGGAAGCGGTTTAGGTAATCAGACCAGGTGCTGAGTTGCTCGCGACCCGTTCGTTTCGTGTCTTCCTGATCGGAATATAGCGAGCGCATTGAAGAGATCAAACTCGCGGTCGATGGTACGACCCGAGCCGGGTCTCGATGTGTTGCGATCACTTTCGCATCTGGATAGACATCAAAAACTGCGGGAAGACGCATCATATGCACAGGTGATTTCAGTAGCCATCTATTGGCGACCACGCCACCCGATTGAAGAAACTCCAAAAACGTCTTGTGCCAGCGCAAGTTCTGTGATTGGTCAGCTGACATGAACCACTCAAGATAAGTCGGCACGTATGCCATCGCAAGGAATTGATAACTGACAAAGTTCAATGCCGTGATCCCAATGCACTCCTGCGGCGAATCTGCTTCCATGTAGTGCTTTTTCTTAAAGTCAGGAACGAGGCGAAAGAGCTGCTCGAACTCCCGACGGACCGTCTCAGCGCGAGCGTTCGACTCATAGTCTTTTGCGCGAGGCGCGGGAAACGGTAAAAGACACTCCCAAGATAGCGGCGCTCGATGATTTCGGTCAAGATGCAAGAGGGCGTGGAGGATTGACGTACCGCTACGCGGCATACCGATGATGAACACAGGTTCTCGGATAGCTGACGGACTCCCTTCAGCCAGAGAAGGAAGTGCTCCTTCGACGTTCAAGCGCGATGCCACCGAACGGCGTACCAGGTTTCGAATCGCGAAGCGACCGAATAGATTTAGTTTCGCCTCAAGGTTTAAGGACCGTACGAGGGTTTCAAGTCCCAGACGAGGCACCGGATCGTCAAGTGAGTGTCCCGTTTGGGTTTGCGCGTGGTCGAGTATTTCCTTTACGTCTAGACGCAGTGAAGGTAAGCCACTAGCCTCGATTAAGGCTCCAACTTTGTTTACCGTTTTCAGTATGAACGGGCTCTTTATGTGTACCTGTTGAACAGGCACGATCAGGTTAGCTTCTTGAGTTTTGACGCGATTGACATATCTCCCTTCACTTTGATCTTGCCCGACGCGACTGCCATGAATGGCTTGATTTCGTTCCGCTGCAACTTGCCATACGTATCAAGCGACATTCGAACGACACAATCGGGTTCGACATCCTGACCGGTAACCACCGACACCACATTGGTTGCTCCTGTCCCATCAATGAGCATTTGTTCGTCGTCAAAATCGAACAGAAGTGTTTTTCCTAGTGGATCGATTCCGCTCGCCTTTTCGGACATGTCCTCGCAGACACTTTCTATCGACATTTCTCTATTCCTTCGTGCACATCCTCAAATGCTAGCGATAGATTCGGCGAACGGTAAGTGCTTTTAGGCAGATCTGACGGATCCAACTTTCGAACACGGCAGATCGTTCATAAATTAGTGCGTTGGCGGGAACCTGCGGAACCGAATCAAAACACATTTATTCGCAAACCGCGTCATCGAAGTTCGACGCAATAACCGTACTACGATTAACGGCCATCACGCTTGTCGCAATGATAAAAAAACGAATCTAGGCACCGTTCGTGACATTAACGGAGAGGATTAATCCGCGTGACCAAATCTTGTCATGGATTCCGCCCGATGTGTTTTAGAAGGTGTTGTCGCCGGCGGTTCACTGACGTTCAGGAATAGCTTACTGGGTCAGTCTGTCTCGCGCTGAGTTTTATTACGTACAAAGTAGCTGGTCAAGGGATCACGTTTCCATCCCCATGCTTCAAACTGCTGCAATGTATCCAGTCCGATGATTCCTGACTGTAAGGACGGATTCATGAAATCGTCGTCACCAGCGAGTAAATCGTCGGCTAGCTCGCAGGTCCCTACTAGCTTCTTGTTTAAATTTGCAAAGAAAACGCGCTTATCGTTGTCTCTATACATCTCTGGTGAACAATAGGTCAATTTAGCGCCGGTGTCGAAAAAAGCATTCCACTGTCTAGACTCGTACTCTGTACCAATTTCTATATAGAGTTCGCTTCTACCCGAAAGTGCCGCGGACACTGCCAAACCATCGGCACAGGGTCCCAGTTCACCTAAATAGAGACGTCGTTCTTTCCAAGCGAAACAAACGCTGTCGTACAACAACAACAAACTCATACCTAGTACGTCTAGGTTCTCGATATCTTGTGCGTCTACGAATACTTCGGGGTGGAGGATATTTACTAATATGTCTTGAAACACGTCACCACCAATGTGGATTTCGTGAAGTAAGCCATAGCTAACGCTAAAGAGATCGTTTCCAATTCCCACTGCGAGCACATCCTCACCTGAATGCTCAAACTGATCCTCGGGAAAGTCATCATCATCCTGCAGCACGGAGGTAGAAGTCCCCGTATCGACGATCGCGGTTCTAGAAATATCCCCAATCTGATAAGAAACTATTGGCCACCATACTTTATGGAGATATAGCCTAAAGTGGTGTTTAGAGGCTAGAAGGGTGTTCCCCTCTAGCTGC
>JAPOVV010000115.1 GCA_026707945.1 Gammaproteobacteria bacterium
GTCGGAATCGCTAGTAATCGCGAATCAGAACGTCGCGGTGAATACGTTCCCGGGCTTTGTACACACCGCCCGTCAAGTCATGGAAGTGGGTTGCACCAGAAGTGGCTAGTCTAACCTTCGGGAGGACGGTCACCACGGTGTGGTTCATGACTGGGACTAAGTCGTAACAAGGTAGCCGTAGGGGAACCTGTGGCTGGATCACCTCCTTAACCTAACGGCCGGCAACTGTCGCTCGGCGATGGGATGCACGGTCCAGCTCGACGCTCATGCGTTTGAGCGTCCACACGAATGGCTCTGTTCTGAATCGTCCGACAAAGTGGGGTCTGTAGCTCAGTTGGTTAGAGCGCACCCCTGATAAGGGTGAGGTCGGTGGTTCAAGTCCACCCTGACCCACCATATATAGCGTATTACGCTAGAGCAGATGGGGCCGTAGCTCAGCTGGGAGAGCGGTTGCTTTGCACGCAACAGGTCAGGAGTTCGATCCTCCTCGGCTCCACCATGATGTCATGACAATGAGTGATGCGCGACGGAATGGTCGCGTTTTTGATCTTTAACAATTCAGGAATCAAATGATTCACCGCAAATAGAAATGCCAGGAATGGTTAAATCCGCTTTTGGATTTGGCTGTTCCTCGAACCGTGCGAACGGTTCATTGGTGTCTGGCGAATAAGATCGTCGTCACGATCGAATTTACCTGGGTGTTTGGCTTTGGCTGGGCATCCGGTTATATGGTCAAGTGACGAAGCGCATCTGGTGAATGCCTTGGCAGTTGAAGGCGATGAAGGACGTTGCAATCTGCGATAAGCCCCGGGGAGTCGATTAGCAGACTCTGATCCGGGGATTTCCGAATGGGGGAACCCAGTGTCTTAGGACACTATTACGTGCTGAAAGGAAGTGATTCTCATAGGCACGTAAAGCAAACCCGGCGAATTGAAATATCTAAGTAACCGGAGGAAAAGAAATCAACCGAGATTCCCTTAGTAGTGACGAGCGAAAAGGGAGTAGCCCATCAAGCTGCGGAAGCGTTAGTGGAAGCTTTCTGGAAAGAAGCACGACAAAGGGTGACAGTCCCGTACGCGAAAACGCCTCCGTAGTGACGTCGAGTAGGGCGGGACACGTGAAATCCTGTCTGAATATAGGGGGACCATCCTCTAAGGCTAAATACTCTCAACTGACCGATAGTGGACGAGTACCGTGAGGGAAAGGTGAAAAGTACCCCTTTTAGGGGAGTGAAATAGTACCTGAAACCGGATGCGTACAAGCAGTGGGAGCGGCCGTTTCGACGGCTGTGACTGCGTACCTTTTGTATAATGGGTCAGCGACTTACTCTTGCTGGCGAGGTTAACCGTTTAGGGGAGCCGTAGGGAAACCGAGTCTGAATAGGGCGATACAGTCTGTAGGAGTAGACCCGAAACCGGGCGATCTAACCATGGGCAGGATGAAGGTCAGGTAACACTGACTGGAGGTCCGAACCCACCTATGTGGAAAAATGGGGGGATGACCTGTGGTTAGGAGTGAAAGGCTAATCAAGCTCGGAGATAGCTGGTTCTCCTCGAAAACTATTTAGGTAGTGCCTCTCATATCACCATCGGGGGTAGAGCACTGTTTGGGCTAGGGGGTCATCCCGACTTACCAACCCCATGCAAACTCCGAATACCGTTGAGTGCAGTGAGGGAGACAGACGGCGGGTGCTAAGGTCCGTCGTCGAAAGGGAAACAGCCCAGACCGCCAGCTAAGGTCCCCAAATTGTGATTAAGTGGGAAACGATGTGGGAAGGCACAGACAGTCAGGAGGTTGGCTTAGAAGCAGCCATCCTTTAAAGAAAGCGTAACAGCTCACTGATCGAGTCGGCCTGCGCGGAAGATGTAACGGGGCTAAATCACATACCGAAGCTGCGGATCAACGACCTTTTCGAAGGTCGGGGGTGGTAGAGGAGCGTTCTGTAAGCCTGTGAAGGTGTGCTGCGAGGCGCGCTGGAGGTATCAGAAGTGAGAATGCTGACATAAGTAACGATCAAGGGGGTGAGAATCCCCCTCGCCGAATGACTAAGGGTTCCTGCGCAACGATCGTCGACGCAGGGTGAGTCGGACCTAAGGCGAGGCCGAAAGGCGTAGTCGATGGACAACTGGTTAATATTCCAGTACCGGCGCGTATGGCAAATTGGGGTGACGGAGAAGGCTAGACGAGCTTGGCGTTGGTTGTCCAAGTTCAAGCAAGTAGGCTGGAACTTCAGGTAAATCCGGGTTCCTTAAGGCTGAGATGTGATAACGAACCGGCTGCGGTCGGTGAAGTCGTTGATGCCATGCTTCCAGGAAAAACCTCTTAGCGTTAATTACGCGGCGCCCGTACCCTAAACCGACACAGGTAGTCAGGTAGAGAATACCAAGGCGCGTGAGAGAACTCAGGTGAAGGAACTAGGCAAAATGGCACCGTAACTTCGGGAGAAGGTGCGCCGCGGTTGGTGATGGACTTCGCGTCCTGAGCTGATGGCGGTCGAAGATACCAGGTGGCTGCGACTGTTTACTAAAAACACAGCACTCTGCAAACTCGCAAGAGGACGTATAGGGTGTGACGCCTGCCCAGTGCTGGAAGGTTAATTGATCTTGTTAGACTTCGGTCGAAGCTAGTGACAGAAGCCCCAGTTAACGGCGGCCGTAACTATAACGGTCCTAAGGTTAAGTAACGCTAGCCTTAGTAAAACTGAACTAAATGCGGGAAACTCCTCGAAAATCGTTCGGTACTCGTTTGGCAAGTTCGCTTGTCATTCAGTAAAAATCCGGCGAACATGGGGACAATCCGCAGGGAAGATTTGAATGTACCAAAAACCCTCAGAGACTAATACGTTCAGGAACCTCCTATGAATCTTCATGCCGAATGGATCACAGGTTTCGTGGATGGTGAAGGATGTTTCCATGTGGGCATCAGCACGCACGGGGACATGAAAGCAGGATTCCAAGTCCTGCCGGAATTCACGGTCGTACAACACGAACGCGATGTTCAGATTCTTTACGCACTCAAGGATTACTTCGGATGCGGCGTGGTTCGCGTGAACCATGGCGACCGGATGGCCTACCGGGTGCGAAAACTCAAGAATCTAACTGAGAACATCGTTCCATTTTTCATGAAGCACCCTTTGAAGACCAAGAAGAACGTGGACTTTAGGAAGTTCAGATCGGTTCTTCTGAAGATGGAGAAGGGAGTTCATTTGACGAGCGAAGGGGTTGAAGAAATTCGCCAAATCGCGAACCAGATGAATCGAGGAAGTTCAAGATAGAGTCCGGCTCCGCTGGAAACAACGGAGAATAACCGAGCGAAATTCCTTGTCGGGTAAGTTCCGACCTGCACGAATGGCGTAACGATGGCCACACTGTCTCCACCCGAGACTCAGTGAAATTGAAATCGCGGTGAAGATGCCGTGTACCCGCGGCTAGACGGTAAGACCCCGTGAACCTTTACTACAGCTTCACACTGGACTTTGACTTAGTTTGTGTAGGATAGGTGGGAGACTTTGAAGCGAGGGCGTCAGCTCTCGTGGAGTCGTCCTTGAAATACCACCCTTGCTATGTTGGGGTTCTAACTTGGGCCCATTAGCTGGGTTGAGGACAGTGTGTGGTGGGTAGTTTGACTGGGGCGGTCTCCTCCTAAAGAGTAACGGAGGAGTACGAAGGTGCACTCAGCATGGTCGGAAATCATGCAATGCGTATAAAGGCAGAAGTGTGCTTGACTGCGAGACCGACGGGTCGAGCAGGGTCGAAAGACGGTCTTAGTGATCCGGTGGTTCTGTATGGAAGGGCCATCGCTCAACGGATAAAAGGTACTCCGGGGATAACAGGCTGATACCGCCCAAGAGTTCATATCGACGGCGGTGTTTGGCACCTCGATGTCGGCTCATCACATCCTGGGGCTGAAGCAGGTCCCAAGGGTATGGCTGTTCGCCATTTAAAGTGGTACGCGAGCTGGGTTTAGAACGTCGTGAGACAGTTCGGTCCCTATCTGCCGTGGGCGTTTGAGATTTGAGAGGAGCTGCTCCTAGTACGAGAGGACCGGAGTGGACGAACCTCTGGTGTTCCGGTTGTCACGCCAGTGGCATTGCCGGGTAGCTACGTTCGGAAGGGATAACCGCTGAAAGCATCTAAGCGGGAAGCCCCCCTCGAGATTAGATCTCACCAAATCTTCGAGATTTCTGAAGGGCCCTCGTAGACGACGAGGTTGATAGGCGGGGTGTGTAAGCGTCGCGAGGCGTTGAGCTAACCCGTACTAATTGCCCGTGAGGCTTGACCATATAACCGAGTCCGCGTTTGCCGGACCATGGTCGACGCAAGTCTTTGAATGATCGGTAATCGGGCGCACGATTGACTTTGGGTCGCTTCATCGAGGACGAATTGTCCAAGAGCGCTTGACGCGAGAAAACGCGCGTTGGCGCAACGGTTCGCCTGACGACCATAGCGAGTCGGTACCACCTGAATCCATCCCGAACTCAGCAGTGAAACGTCTCAGCGCCGATGGTAGTGTGGGGTCTCCCCATGTGAGAGTAGGTCGTTGTCAGGTCTTCTTAAGAACCCCAGGCAGGTGATCCTGTACTGGGGTTTTTTATTACTATGGACGAGCTTAGAGGAAATCTCAAGGCTGAAATCTGGTGCTAGCTGTGCGTCTTCTGTAGTGATTCTCGTGAGCTACTAAGGCGAATGGCGCGAATCACACTACGGTCAGTTGCCGTCGCCCGAAAGTGATTTTCTTATTTGTGATACTAGGCCAATACACAATCCTAATGTGAATATCGCATTGACAAGAATGAACTCGAAGATGACGAATCCGGGTGCTTGATTGGTGGTATTGAATAGTGCTTGATGGTATTGGAACAATCCAAAATGAAATAACAGCCACAGACCGTAGGTAACTAGTGCTGGGGTGAAGGATCGTTTCGCAGCTGCGACCGCAGCGAGAATTAGAGCGAGATCGGAAAGAAAAAGCGCGGGCGAGAAAACAACGGCTGCTAGACTCGATACGCAGGTTATCACCACGGCTATCCAGCCGATCAAATCGCCTAATTTCATAACCTCATTTCGGGTATAGGACTTAGAGTGATCAACATATTGAACCTTGACCTGCTTGGATATCTTTCGAGCAAACCGTTTAATGTCGAACACACCGACGATTGCAGGAACATCTGAGTTAATTTTTCAGTACCTGCGATCGCAAGAAGATCTGACGGTACAGACTTTTAATACGATGATCGTAGCTTCTCCGTGGCCAAGTAATACCGCTTCGTCCCGATGCTCTTCTTTTAACGGCGCGAAGCGTTTATTTACACCTAAATACAGATTTCCAGAGTAAGTGTGAGTTCTGCCGAGTACAGCGGACTAGATTCTGGCGCATCAGAGTTTAGGTCGTATAGTCGATTGTCTGACGAAGCAAGGATCGCGGAAGTTTCAATCCGCTTGCGGAATTTCTTGCTACCTTTGATTGCTTGTATTCCAATGGTTTTTGTCGATGCTCTCGCGATTGGACGAAGCGTTCTGACGGATCCGAATCCTTGGCTTGTTGTGTCGGTTTCGTTCTACCACCTGTACTTGGTGTACGCGTTCACTAGTGCAAGCGTGAAGTCAATCTTGGGGTTCTTCTATGTAAATCGGTATCGGTATCGGATCGACGATGAAGGTATCTATGTCCTGTCGGGCGTATGGATGACCTCGCACCAAACCTTACCAAGAAATCGAATTCAAAAGGTGACACTCAACCAGACTTACGTTCAAAGATTGCTCGGGCTGACGACTCTTCACGCTGGCGCCGCTGGATCTGGTATTTCGATCGAGCATATTCCGACGAGTAGAGCTCACCACGTTCGGGAACAGATCATCGAGCAACTAAATCGGAATCGTGACGTGAGTGCCGATGATTGATCAGTCATTTCGGCATTTCCACTGGACGAGCAGTTTGCTTGCTGCCTTACCGAATTTGGCACCTTACTTAATGGGAGTCGTCGTCATAGTGTTGTTCGGATCCTCGCGAGATGGGTATTCGTCCTGGATTTTCACCGGTTTGTCGATTATTGGGATCATCGGCGCAACGGTAAGGAAACACTACAGTGAACGTTATCGTATCGAGGAAGACCACTTGCTTCGAAAATCTGGTTTCTATAGCACGAATCTAAAAGTTTTGCCTTTTGAACGAGTGGTGAATGTCAATACGACTCAGACCTCGTTCCAGAAGTACCTCGGATTGATGACTTTGCAGGTGCAAGCGGCTTCCGATTCCGCGATCGACCTACCAGGCGTTAAGCAAGAAGTCTATGAGGAACTGGACGATAAACTCCAATCTTTCGCTGCCAGGAGAGGACAGAAACCGGCAAACACATCGGCGGATGAGGAAGAAACTGGACTGAGATCGTCTGCGACTGACGAGGTACTGCATCGGCTGTCGTTGACTGACTGTCTCAAGCTCGGATTGATTCGCAATGTCGCGTTAGCCGCAATCTTCACATTCGTGGTCACCGTTTACAGGCATCTCGCTGAGCGCCATAGCGATTTCGTAGGATCGTTCGTAGAACGGATGACTGGTGTCGACGTGTTAGATTGGAGCTCATATATCGATATTGAATTAGCGTACACGTTTTTCCCATGGATCGCGCTACGATTTAATCATGATGTGAGTTGGATACCTCCTCTAGTTTTCTTAAGTTTTCTGTTCCTGTTGTTCGTAACAGTTGTTGTCGCGTGCAGTTTTATTTTGATTTGGTTTCTTTACTCCGGCTTTCGAATATCAGCTTCTACAGACCATGTAGAAATCGTGACGCGCGGCTTTATTACAACCAGTCGCAAAATCCCTCGTAAGAAAATTCAATTCATTCAGAGAATTCGGACGTTACGTCATCGAATTTTGAACTCTGAATCGGCTTCGTTTTATACGACTTCGTCAAGTTATTCGGAAAGCAGCGTCGCGAACAGATTATTAGATTGGCTAGTGCCTATCGGTCGGCCTGAAACAACAATGCGAATCGTCGGAAAGGTTCTTAGTCACATTTCTTTAGACGACGGTGCGTGGTGCGGTGTAGTTGAGAGTTCCTGGCGTAGACGGTTTAAGAAGCACTTAATGGTATTGTTTCCGATCCTGTGCGTCTTAGCTTTGATTTCTCCTTATTTTCTGATCGCTGGATGCTTAGTGCTGCCGTTGCTAGTTTTCGAAGCCAAGCAATTTGTCATGGGGCTGAGATATCGATTGACCTCGGATGCGATTTTGATAGAACGTGGATGGTGGGTAAGAAAGTCCACTACGATCCCTCTACGGAAAGTTCAAGGCGTCCGTTTGAGTCAGAGTTTCTTCGATACAAGTCACGGCGTTGCAACATTGAGTATTTCGACCGCCGGAGGTAGATTGAAGTACGCAACTGCCAGCGTTCCTTACGTCAGCTACGATAAGGCTCACAACGTGTCAAAGGAAATCGTCGAGTTCTTAATAAAGCATCGATTTGATGGATAGTGCTTAATTGGTTTTTTAAGAGCGTTATCCAGTTCAGACTATCTAATAAGCATGTAGTGGTCCACTTTTATGCGCGCACGTTCATTGATACGAGCCTAACTACTTGGCGTCTTGATCAAATGCTCGATTACGACCATCTAACCGCGAAATATCGTTCGCGTTCGCTTCTTCTTCGAACGTAGTGTCGTCAGGTTCAAGGTTACGCCCGAGTAAAACAAGCGACATGGCAAGGGTGCAACGTGATGTTAGCTCTCGTACGCGAAGTGCGGAACGAGAAGTGGCTTAGGGCTCTGACAATGCCAGAAAAGCCAAATCCGTATATTTCGTAGTGTCACGTGATAAAAAACACGTGTCTTACTTCTCCATGTAACCTGCTTGGTACACAAGACATGATTCATCGCTTACTTGGCTACGGAGCTGCAACCGCACTTACATTTTTCAGTGCTAATGCCGTTAACGCGCAAGACGAGCCTGAACAAGAAACCCGCTCGATCATCGAGGAAGTCGTCGTGACGGCTGAAAAGCGCGAAGAGTCTGAAATGACGGTGCCACTCGCAATCACGGCATTCGATTCGTTCAAGATTGAAAAGCTGAAAATCGAAAACGTGAACGATTTAGCGCTGATGACGCCAGGTCTCGAAGTCCAGACTCACGCTACCAACAACCTCTTCACCATGCGTGGTGTCGGTACACCTTTTTCTACCGCACATTTGAACGAATCTGCCGTGGCGGTATATCAGTCCGGTCTTGCTGCGATGGCTGGACGTACGGCCGGAATCGATACCGATGGTTTTGATATCGATAGGATTGAGGTTTTGCGCGGACCACAAAACACTATTTACGGTCGCAACGGCGTTGGCGGCACCATTAACTACGTACGAAAACGTCCTGAGTGGGAAGCTAGCGGCGAATTCCTTTCTGAACTGGGAACCTCTGCGAATCGCAGATTCGGATTGGCGTACACCGGACCGGTCGAAGCCTTCGGACTTGGCGATTCACTTGCTTTCCGGATAACGGCTCATTCGAATCACCGCGATGGCCAACAACGTAATCTTGGTCGCACTGACCTAACTGATATTTGTGACGTGGGCTCATGCACTGGTGCAGGTCTCGATAGTGTCGACAACTGGACCATTTCGCCACAACTCGAATGGCGTGGTGAAACGTGGAAACTGAATTTGTTGGCAGGAATGTATGAATCCGACCGTCTCATGGGGCGTAATGTGCCAGGTCAATTTCCCCCTGGCGTGCTACCAGCCGGATTGATCTTTCCGACCCACGTCAATGACGGCGTGAGCGGTAGTGGCGTGCGTCGAATGGCTTCCTTTTACGGCTGGGATGCCAAGATTCCGACCGAAGATGGCGCCGTTCAATTCAACCGCGACAATACCCACTCGGTAGAGTCAAGCAATCTCGTCCTCACCTTCGAGTGGGCGCTCTCGGATACGTTCGGACTACGTTATCAGACCGGTGCCTCCCGATACAAAGACACTCGACATCGCGATCGCGACTTAACCGACCGCACGGGTGAACCAGGCTTCATGGATCCAGACGATCCAAGTGTGTGGCCGAAAGCCGATGACAATGGGGGTCCATTTCGCGATCGCGTTTCTACAGGGGGTGGTCATTACGACATTGACCAGCACGAGTTGACACTGACTGGGTCTTTCGGTGACAACGTCGACATGCGCTTGGGGCTTTTCACATTGAATGCATCCAGTGTCGTCCGGTTCGACCAAAAACACTATGAAAACGCGGCGTTCTATACGTCGACGCTCGAAGATTTGCGTGCGTTGCACGCAGTGGGCGGAGCACCAGATCTAGGCTCTACATTTCCGTCTGGTTCGTGCGATGACATTCTCATGGAGCAGTTCGGCCAAACGAATTTAGACGAACGGCAAGGCGCGTCAGTATTTCAGGTTTCGTCAGCAGAACCACATACGGAAGACAATCAGACGGGGTGGATTCCCGGTTATCTTATATGTGTCGACAAAGACGGCCATTCGGGTGGGATTGGTGGTCTTAACAGCGTGGGTTGGGCTGGAAGGCAAGCAATCAGTCAGGAACAGTTTTCGATCTTTGGCGAATTGGCATGGCAAGTCAGTGACAAATTTAGCGCATCCATAGGGTTGCGTACCATCGACGACGAAAAACCAAGTTATGAATTCGTGCACCTCACTAACGCAGGGATTTTGACCGCCCGATTCAACCCCTTCGCAACGAGCGCCGACATCGGGTCACTGGTGACGGGCGATGATCGCGGTGATTGCAACGATCAAGCATTCCTCGACGATGAGGAAATCAGCCTAGAGGAATGTCTCTGGGATCAGTTTTACGAGCTGAATGATGTGGATGCGCCGCGGTGGTTGCACGTGTTGCGCAACGAACCAACCGTGCTTGAATACGGCTCAACCGTCTTTAATTTCGATTTGGAATTCACGCCGACCGAGAACGTGTTCATCTTCGGACGGGTCGCGTCTGGTTACCGCTCGGGTGGAACTAACGCGATTCCAGCAGCGGCCGACGATTTCACTCCGTTCTTGCATTTTGATCCTGAGGAACTCCTGACGTGGGAGGCAGGCTTGAAGGTGCGCCTGCCCGACCAAGGTCTGCGCCTGATGACGTCCGCCTATTACTACAACTACGACAACTACATCGCCAACGCGGCGATCACACTGTGCCCGGACGATCCTTGGGAGTGTGCGGGCGAGCCAAATATCAATTACGGTGATGTTCGAATCAACGGGATAGACTTTGAATTCGCATGGGACGTGCCGATGGTCGAGAATCTGACGTTATTCGGGTTCTATGCCTTGAATGACGGCGAAGTGCTTGAACCATATGTACTACCGGAATACGAATGGACTGGAAACGAAGACATCTCGCCAGATGCACAGTATGAGTACATTTCCGGTGATAGTATCACCGGGAACAAACTTCCCAACAACCCTCGAACGAAGTGGAATCTGTCGACTGAATACACCATCCCATTCGACGGTGGGTCAAATCTTGCCATCCTCGGGGTATATTCGTGGCGTGGTGAGTTCGATGCGTATGTATCGAACAACCCAATGGAGAAAGCCGATTCTTACAACCGCGTTGACTTGAATCTGACATGGACGGCAGCCAGCCAAGATTGGTCGGTATCCGTATTTGGTCATAACATCTTCAATGATCAAGAAATCGAGCTATTTGAATACATAGATTTTGAATGGGAAGATGAAGAGACTGGCGAAGAAGTATTCGTGATCGTTGACGATCCGTTTGTGTCCGGTTGGCGCTATTGGGGCGCAGAACTTCGTTATCGGTTCTGAGCGTCATTGATTTGGGGTCGCTACTGTGGAGAAGGAGTGGCGACCTTTGAGTCACTTACACAATAAACAAGCGCCGATATTCTCGGCGCTTGTTTTTTCATTAATTTGTGCGACGCTTGCAGATTAGCGAACAGCCGCTTCCACAACATCTGCTCGCGAAAAATAGGTACAAATCAATAGTGCAGTTCGATCGGCGCATCGTCGGGATCTTGTGTCGCGAATGCACATAGATGAAGTACTCGATCGAGATGTACCAAAGCGCCTCCGGTGATGCGGCTATCCTTGAATCGAATGTTCTGACCCAAACAAAGCCCATCGAACTGTTTAATCCATGAGTTTTCAAGTCGTTTAACGAACGCCTCCGCTGTTCTACCGATGTGTTCAGAACGAGATTTGCCTGAGGCGTCTTCGGCTTCTGCTCTCTGGCCATCGGCGTCTATCGCATCCAATGCGTAACTACGAATCAATCGTGGAAGCAGCTGTTTATGTGTTTTGGCACTTGCAAAAATCTCGAGTCCTGCTACTTCGCCATTGATAACGAAAATCGAACCGACTTGCGACGGTGTGTGAGTAAACGTGCGCAAGTAGCTATCGATCGAAGCCTTAGTGTTCACGTACATGGCATCTGACGCTGACGTTGGCGAATGAACGTTCAGCCGATCCGACTTTTGTTCGATATCGTGCCAAACGCTCGATTGGTCGCCTCGATAAGCCCTCTGTGTGTCCAGATTCATCGAGACCGCGCTGTTTTCCGATGCCCGACCCCGCGCATAGTGCATTCGATTAGCGACTTTGAACCTCTGCTGGTCCGGGTCGTGGTGTTCGTGATGCCAGCGACCGGCTTCAACGCATGACACAGGCAATATCTGTTTGCTCTTTGCTTTGGCAAGTATTGAGACGTTTAGAACACGATTTTGCTTCGCTCCTAGAAACTCTTCCCCTTCAAACAACAGAGCGAGTTGATCGGACTTATTACGCAACAGAATATCGTTAACACTCGCGCCGTCTTCGAGTTCTTGAACTTCCAGTAGTTTAGTAGCCAACCCTTCTTCTAGAGTAATGTAGTTTAGCCTTTCGTGCTTATCTCGAAGAATCGGAACCAAAGCTAGATTGTTATGAATATCTGGTTCGCCGAACCGCAAATCATTAAGAAAAGTTGGGATTGAAGTAGTCATGAAGGATCTCCATCTAAAGGGTTAGTAACATGAATTCGCGAATCGCTGGGTTTATCGGATTACCTCTTTTCAGTAAACGGTAGTGAATTGTGAAGGGACATGCGATAAGTTGTGTCGCAAAGTAATCTAGCGCCGAACGGAATCACCACGAGAAGGCCCCCGCATCTTTTCAATAGTGAATTTGAGCGTTTTCTTCGAATCAGCAATGTAAACGAAGGGAAGGTAGCGCGGACGAACATCGCCACTGCATTTAGTCAACACAATGTCGCGTCATCGTATTTAAATTGATAATCGTCTCGTGTTTAGGTAATTCAACGTATATTTCAGGTGTGTTAAAGGCAGTATCCAATCTACAGACCGCACTGACGGGTATCGTGAGACTCGACGCGTTCAACACGAATAGCGTTGCGACACTAATACCTAAAGGGTTTGAGCGTTACGCTCGCATCTTTCACCCTTGTTGGCGAATCGAAGGGCGTAGTCGAATCCATAAATCGACGTCGTGGCGCGAAATTACGGAGCGTACCGGCACTGTAGCTCACGCTTCAATGCAATGGGAGAAGATCTTCGTATCTAGTGTGTTCGACGATGAAATCAGGCCGCCGGATGAGGGATTGATACCACGCGTTGTTTCGGTTCCACTAAAAGAAACATTGACGCGCCATACCAATCACCGAGACTGTTGGCTCGCAGTTTGGGTCGGGTGGGGGTGGGATTATTTTGAACATGTCCCTCGAACCCAAAAGATTGGTATCCATGGAGGTTCGGGTCGGATATACGATCTATTTCGAGCACCCCTATCCATGATCGATACAAGGTTTTTTACCGTAACGGATAAGAACGTCGTCGTATTTAAGAGCTGGGGGTGGACTGATAAGTTAGACGAGAGAATACCGGAATTCGCACCATTGTCTCGTTCCAAGACTGTAATAGATAACACAGCGAATATCGTCTGGGCTGATGATCTTTCCTGGTGGTTGATGGTCGATATAGACCTAGATACGACCTACATTGGCGGTAATTCTCGCCTGATTGACGAATTGTTAACGAATCCTGAATTAGAGGTATGGGAAGTGCAACCAGAAGACGGTGTAGGGATTGATTCGGACAAAGTAAATACAAGGTCGAGTGTTTGATCGTCGGCACTCGATCAATCTCGATAGACTCTTAAAAAGAAAATAACTGCTGATCGATTCCGTGTTTCGGCGAGTTCGTATTGTTGCCCAATCTGAATCTATCACAAGGAATATACATCGCTTACAATGAGATGCGATTAATACGTTTCTGCGGAAGAACGTTCAAGTCCTGCGTCATTGAATTGACTGTTCGACAGCTGAGCGAAGCAGTCTCCTGAACGCGCACTACTGTTTTTCGATCTCCACTATGAAAGCATCTCATCGACACGATCAGTCTGAAATTCCTTCCGAGTTTCTACCGGAAAACGTGGAAGCTCTGTCATCTGAAGAGGCTCAATTGCAGGACGCCAAATGGTTTCGCTCGGGCGAACCGTTTCGTTCGATGCACAAGAATAACCCCTGGCTGAAACCACCAGTTGGCGGGAATGGCATACGAGCGACGCGGCCGGACGGTTCGTTAACAGAACCCTTCAAATGCGAACTGTTCGAAGCAGGACGTAGCGCAGAAGGCGGTGGGCTAAACGGTACTCCGTACTACGATACAACGGTACCGCGTAAGCACAACTACTGGAAGCAGTTTGACGATCTTCCACAAGAAACGAAAGACATCAACAAAGCACGACGCGATCTTCAGAAATACGGTTTCTGCTTGATTGAAGATGCGATGAGCGAATACCAATGCTCCTATATGCGGGATCGTCTTGAGAAGCAGGCTGCGGCAGAACGTGCTTGTGGTTTAGCAGATATGACGCCACACTTCCACATCATGTGGACGTTAGTTAACAAAGGTGAGTGTTTCGCCAAGTGCATCGAGTTCGACCCAGAATGGGTACAAGGTGGACCGGTGATCGAGCAACTCAACGAAGAATTGCTGGGTCCCGGACATTACGCATATTCATTTGCCTCGAATATCGCTCGCCCTGGAAGCTATCCACAAAACCTTCATCAAGATTCCGGTGCGATTCATCCTATTCAAACACCGCACGCCCCAATCCTGGTAAACACGGTCTACATCATGCAGGACATGAGTGAGGTCAATGGCGGTACATTGGTCATTCCAACAAGCCATCGGATCGTTTCTAACACAAAACCAGGAGAAGAGGTAGGTCCATTACCTCCGGCAGTGAACATCGAAGCCAAAGGCGGTACGGTTGTGTTGATGGATGGCCGATTATTACACGGAACAGGCGTCAATCACACGGATGAGTGGCGCTACATCATGACGAACTCAAACGTCAAGCCTTGGTTGAGACAACAGGAAAACTGGCAGCTTTCGATCGATCCGGACGTATTGGAGAACGCGTCAGAAAAGCTACTGCAGCGCATGGGCTATTACTCGTCGGGACTCATCGAGATCGGTACGTATTCAGGACCGAAGACAACGGTTGCAACCAGGCTAGCCATGGAGCGTGGCCAATACAAGCGTATACCGGCGTTAGATCAACCCGTATCGGACGAGGTTAAGAATGGTCTTTGGATTTACCAGATGAAGCAGAAAATCGACGCTGCGCGTGGTGAGAAACGTAAAGGAAACGGCGCGAAGCGGAAGGGCTAGTTCGTTGGATCTAGTTGTCGTCTAAGCGCTAGCGTAAATACAAATCGAAGAGTTACGTCGCTTCGCAGCTTGCCTGACATAAAGCGCGTTCTCAGATGTGAACCGTACCTGCGTCTCCGTCGACGGTGATCATCTGTCCGTCTTGAATCTTTTCGGTCGCGTCAATAAGCCCTAGTACGGCCGGGATGCCAAACTCTCGGGCGACAATCGAACCGTGGGCAAGAATCCCGCCGATATCAGTTACAAGACCTATGACTTGCGGGAATATCGGTGTCCATGCAGGCGTCGTGGTAGGGCAAACGAGAATGGTTCCGAAGCGAAGCTCAGCTAAGTCGTCTATTGACCGGATGACACATGCCTCACCGGAGACCCGCCCGGGACTAACTGGTGAACCTCTAAGTACGTTTTCTGTTTTTTCATCGACGGCTGGTGAATGTAAGCGAGCCCAAGGAGGCGGTCCAGGAATCAGAAAAGGCGGTTTCAGATTCTTGCGACGCGACCGGAGCGTTCGCCGGGCTGTTGCTTTTTGCCTTAATTCAGGTAACGCTGCCCCATCGGGGTAATGGGCTTCGCGGTGAGTCTCTGGCAAACGATCGACAGCGACGATGCTGCGAATTGCACGACCAAGTTCCTCAGAGTTCAGATAGAAGACATCCTCCGCATCGTGTAGCGTGCCTCGATCGACCAATCGGTGACCTAACTCGAGAGCGAGCGGACGCAGCACCGTCCACGCCCTACCCAGGTGGAACATCGCCATCTCGCGATTGGGGTAGTAGTGTTTCGCAAGCCACAATCGCCACCAGAATTTCAGCTTTAGCTTGCCGCTGAAGTATCTCTCCGCTTTTTTTCGGGTGTGACGTTGCTCGCGTTTGAGTCGCTGACGATTTGCATTAGGATCGAGATCGGGTCGAAGTAAATAGTTGTGTAGGGTGTTTAGCGTGTTGAGAGGATTTTCGACTTCTAACGGTTCACAGAAATCGAGTGTACGAAGCTGATGGCCGAATCGTGCGAAATAGTCATCGATTGCGTTGGTAATGACTTTATCGTTCGACTTCGACGTCAATATGTCGAACGTCTGGTGAGGTGAATGCGTGATCACCGAGCGGAATAGCTCGTCGTCACTTTTGATCAACTCTGCGATGCGAAACAAACTCCGTTGGGCATCGAACGCAGGAGACTTCATGCCACTCAAGAATTGACCACTCGAAAACTGATGATCGCCAAACTCGTGAAGAAAGTTCTGCAGTTGTGATTCGGTGCCGCGACTTAGCGAAAACGCGTTCCAAACGCCCCCCTTGAACCAATAGGCGGCGTCGGCTTGTGATAGTGCACGGATTCCTTTCCAGAGTTGCTCAATAGAAGCTAAGGATGGATCGAGCTGGCTCCACAGCCGAATCTGCTTCAAATAACAGGGTAACGCGACGTATCGCCACCTAGGGGTGAACGTAAGGTAGATTCGCAGTTGAGACCAGAACCGCGCGAGGCGAAAAGAACGTTTTCGACGAGTTGGCACGGGGTTTCCCGTGCGAGGCGGTTCACCTACTTGTCGATATGCGAAACCATTTACGGTTGTCGTTAAAACAAAGCTGGCGGGCGGTTGCGTGTCCTCGAAATCGTGGTTCCCGCGTCTTGTCAGATTGCGACCCCATGCTTCCTGCAACGAGCGACGCATGTGTAAATCTTCAAAGAGTGTGCAAACAGGATCCGGCACATGCTCGACCCACTGCGAACGTTGCAAGTACGCGCCTGGCTCCGGCGGATCCCAACGGACGTTGTCGAGTGGCTCGGGTGGCAGCCGTGTAATGGGTCTAGACTGCAGTATCCAGAGCTCACCTTCGCCAAACGCCCATTCGATATCTTGGGGGTTATCGCGGGATAGTCGTTCGATTGCGACTGCGCGTTGACCGAGCGTCGTTAGCTGAGCAGCCGTCAAACACGCCGCGGCCGATCGAGTTGTGTCGTCAGATTGATCGCTGCCAACGTCGGCGTTGTGCTCTTTGTCTTGGTCGGACGTCGTACCCAGCCGGGTGGTTTTGACACCAAAGGTCGGACGGTCGAGTACGAATTCGTCAGGATCAACCGCGCCACTTACAACGGCTTCGCCGAAGCCATAACTCGCGTTGATGTGAATTTCATGCCGTGTACCCGTCACGGGGTTGGCGGTGAACATGACACCTGAGACATCCGCTGAAACCAAGCGCTGAATCACGACAGCCATCGCGACAGTGGCGTTGTCGATCCCTACTTGATACCGGTAACTAAGCGCGCATTCAGACCAAAGGGACGCCCAGCAGTCCCTTACAGCTTTGGTTAAAGCGTCGAAGCTGTTGACGTTTAGGTAGGAGGCGTGTTGGCCGGCGAACGACTGACCTGGTTGATCCTCCAATGTTGCCGACGATCGGACCGCGAGTGGTAGCTGGTTTCCTGCTAGATTTTCGTAGACGCTAGCGATCGTTTTTTCCAGCTCGCCTGACAGTGGATGGCTGTCAAACAGCCTTCTGACACGTACCTCTGCTTCACCAAATGCGACCTTACCCGACTGAACATCGGGCAAAGCGGCTTCGAGTATCCGTTCGCGGATCGAGTGTGTGTCGACAAACGTGTCATAAGCCGTCGTGGTCAAGACTGCGCCGTTCGGAACTGGGAAGCCGCCACGACACAGACGAGATAACGACTGACCTTTGCCGCCTACGGTCGCCACTGGCGCATCATGGATCAAAGGGAGAACCATCGGCTCTGTCATATCGCTAATTCGTGGCGCTACGGGTGGATTCGATTCGAGCTAAGCAGGACACTGGCTGGTTCCGTTCAATTGCCTGTCGGAACACTAGGTTGATAAGGGAACAAGCGACGTATCGCAATTGATTAGCCGATTTGATAGGTCTGCGAATACCAAAAATTGAACGAAATATAGGGGACTTATAACCTCGACTACCCCTTACGCCAATATATATGAACAAATACATAGTTATTTTCCTATACTTCTGTCCATGGAACCGACGCACCGCCAGATTACCTATCGCCTGTTGCCCGTCACGCGCACCAAAGCCAAGCAACTCGAACGACTGGCGTCCACCTGTCGATTCGTCTGGAATCATTTTCTTGCCAAGCAGCTGAACGACTACCAGTTCGACCGCTGCTTCACCGACACGTACGGCTTCAAACCGACGTCAACCAACCAGCCGACCAACTTCTTTTGGCTCGGCAAAGAATTCACCGCCCTGCGCCAGCGTACGTCATGGCTTCAAGACCACGCATTCAGTGTCGTTCGTTATACGCTGAAATACCAGGCGATTGCCTGGCGCAATTTCTTCAACGACACAACCGGCGACGTGGGCATGCCCAAGTTCAAGAGCCGCTATGCGGAGGACGATGGCTTCACGAATCCAGACCAGGTGAAAATTGTTAACGGGCAACTCTATGAACCAAAGATCGGCTGGTGCAAGCTGAGGCGTCGGGGCGGTAACCCGTATCCGGACGGCACACCGAAGCAGGCGCGGGTCATCCAACGGCATGGCAAGTGGTATGCGGTCGTCACCTACGCCGTGGCACGCGAGGTGTTGCCGGACGACGGTCGCGTCATTGGCGTTGACATGAACGTCGGTCAGGTCGCGACCAGCGAAGGGGAGTTGCTGCATCAAGCGAGGCTCGATCGTCTAAGGTATCGCAAGCGACGCTATCAGCGCATGATCGCGCGGCGTCAGAAAGGCAGCAACCGACGAGCCAGGGCGAAGCGAAAACTCAATCGAACATGTGCGAAGATCGCCAACCAGCGACGCCGCTGGGCGCACGCGACGTCCCGGCACATTGCCGACCAAGCCCATACCGTCGCGGTGGAGGCGCTGCCGGTCAAGCGTATGAGCAAATCCGCGAAGGGCACCATAGCCCAGCCAGGGAAGCGCGTCAAGCAGAAAGCCGGACTGAATCGTTCGATCCAAGAAACGGGATGGGGTCAGCTGCGCGCGATGTTGGCGTACAAGGCGGGTCGCTTGGTGACGGTTGATCCGAAATACACCTCGCAACGATGCCACGTCTGTGGGCATGTCGACAATCGCAGTCGCAAAACACAGGCCATCTTCAAGTGTGTCCGATGCGGACACGAGTCAAACGCAGATATCAACGCTGCATTGAACATCAAGGCGTCGGCGACTGGCGCTGCTGGACGAGGGAGGATTGAACCGTTAGGTTATCCGATGATCCGTCAAAATGAACCCTGGTTATCACTTGGGTAGTCAGGGTTATAAGTCCCAAATATAGACCATCGAACGACGGAAAATTAGTTTTTTATTGCTTTTTTTGTATAGTAGATTGACGCTGGTAAGGTTTTCGTCGCGTAAATGCGGCGTCGGAGGCATGACAGATGTTCAAGCACTGTCCTATAACCACGTCTGACTTTCACTTTAGAAAGTTCACACTCTTCCACAAGAGTATTGCGCTCGCGCTAGTTCTGAGCGTTTCTACCGTCCAAGCTCAGCAGGAGCAGACTGCTGAAGGCGACGATCAAGACGAGTTAGCTATGGCGATCGAAGAGATTGTCGTTACCGCTGAGAAACGAGAAGAAAACGTTCTTGAAGTTCCGTTGACATTGACCGCACTCAGTGCACAGATGCTAGAGGAACTAGGACTATCTAACGCTCTCGATTTAGAGCAGCTGGTCCCTGGACTTCAATTCGGTAGCGCGGCATTGCAACAACGAAGCGATGGTCAAGGCATCACGATCCGAGGAATCGGGACACAGAGTGCGCGAGAACTTCACTCTGATTTAGCCGTCGCGGTTTATGTAGATGGCGTATACACAGTCGACACGTACGGTCTGGCACCGAATCTATTCGATGTCGAGCGTGTTGAGGTAGCGCGTGGTCCTCAAGGTACCCTAAATGGCCGAAACTCGATTGCAGGATCGATTAGCTATCACACGCGTAAACCGACTGCCGAACGAGACACAATAGTGCTCGCAGAGATGACGGATCAAGCGACTCAGCGCATCAACGCGGCGTTTGGAGGCGCAATTACGGATTCACTGTTTTACCGCTTGCGTGGTGGCTTTCTAACGGGTGATGGTTCGCAGGAGAATGTCGGCGTTGGCAATGACTTGGGAGCGCCCGACCAACGTTCATTTGCGCCACAACTTCGTTTTAAGAACGATGTGCTAGACGTCAATCTTGGGTATGAATACACGCGTGATCAGGGTTCAGAGGAGGCTTTAGTCCGGTTCGCCGACGTCGCGCGCAACAATCCAAGACAAGGGAATTGGTTCTTGTATGACCAACCGATGCCGTCACTCACCGAGTGCGACAATCCACCGATCACTGGGGTTCCGGGCACAAGCGTCTTTCAAACTACGCCGATTGATGCTCAAGTTCATTGTGATGATCTGCAGAACATCGTTGCCAGTAACCGGAACGGTGTACAGGACAGCGAAACGACTCGCGTAAAACTCAATATCGATTGGGAGTTTTCCGATTCGCTTATCCTGCGATACACCTTCGGTAACGGTGAAACACACACCGCAGCAGGACAAGATGGGGATGGCACAGCGCGCGTTGGACGAACGGGCGAACCGAGCGTACCCGCGGATCTTGATACGTCAACCCAAGTCAACTGTCCGGATGTTGGTACGACCGACGAATATTCGTGTTGGACGACATTGGCGGAATCGGGCTTGTCGTTTGAAGATACCGAGACCATTCACCGTTTTATGAACGACGAAACGTCGCATGAACTCCAGCTAATTTCGAATTTCGATGGGCCATTCAACTATGTAACTGGAATCTATAGCTACGAAAATGAGACTTTCTGGGATCAAGGTGGTTTCAACTATGCGGCGCCATGGCGATTCGTGGATGCAGATGAAGCTGCCGTCGCGGCCTCGCCGATTTTTGGTGCATATGAAGTAACGAGCTGTCAGTCATATCTAGACGATTTCTTCATCCCGACATTCGGTGATCCTAGTACCGGGATTGTTTTCGGCAGCTTTGGCGTTGGTTGCCCCATGGGCACTGACCATGTACGAAGCAGCTCATTCTTCAGTTCGACGGTATCCGAAACACGCGCTGCGTTCGTCAACTTGGAATACCAGCTTGATGACCAATGGAACATCTCGGGCGGTCTTAGATGGACCAAAGACGAGAAAGTCAGGACTGGTGTCGTGCCGCCCGACGTCGTGGACGTCATTGGTGATTCGCTGCCAGGCACGCTACCGAACAGTCTCTTCGTCGGGGATTTCTTTGGCACAGGCGTTCCCGTAGTGTTTACAGGGAGCGCGGGATCACCGACACCGACGTCCTGGGAGGCGGTGATTGGGCATGTCAGCCTTGAATATGTGCTAAGAGAAAATCTGATGTATTACGGACGTCTGTCGACAGGTTATCGAGCAGGCGGATTCAATTGGCAGTACTTGGATGTCAAGAGTAGTTTCGATGAGGAAGAGCTCGTCAACTACGAGTTCGGTGTTAAAGGACTCTTCCTAGACGACAGGGTGCAGTTCACAGGTGGTGTATTCCTTCAAGACTTTGAAAACTACCAGTTGACCGCTTTGCAACCTGTAGACCCGATATTTCTTCAACCGACGGACGACACGCCCTTGCGCGAGCACACGATCAACGTTGGCGATAGCACGGTGATCTGGGGATTCGAAGGCGAGTTTTTGTATCACCTGAGTGACCGTTGGCGGTTATCGGGGTTCTACAGCCTCCTTCAATCCGAATTGGGTACGCATAGTACGGTCGTTCGAGCGGACCCGGATCAGGAATTCGAAGACTATGTATTCACGAACCCAGGTGCAGATCCAGCGGGTCCGGATGGCGTCATAGGAACGCCTGACGATTTCCAAGATACCAATCGCGTCCCGATTCCGAGAGATCACACTGGCGATGAACTTCCGCAAATGCCGAACCATAAGTTCGCGGCTACTGCAGCGTACCTGGTCCCTCTAGCGGAAAGAGGTTCGTTGCAGTTGCTCGGGACCTGGAGTTTCACAGGCGAGCGCTGGCCCCAGCGCGCTGGCAACATTCCGAAGAACAAAATCCCGTCGTACAGTCGCCTAGACTTGCGAGCGAATTGGGATTCTGCTGACGGCGTTTGGTCAACGAGCGTATACGTTCAGAACGTATTCGACAAGATTGGAATTTCGGAATCGATATCGATCGACCTACAGGGCTCCTTGACGGAACCTCGACAAATAGGTGCGCAATTGCGATGGCGTCCACAGCCGTAGTTGCACGGTACTTTATTTAGCTAACAGTTGGTTGTGACGTTCGGCTTCAATTTGGGGTAGGTGCGCCACCTAGACCCAGTTGTGTCTAAGTCGACGGCTCTGCCCATGCGCGCAATGAATTGAGCGTATGCCGACGTGAACGGTTCCCTATACCGGACGCGTCGGTAGCGCCACAATCGCTGTAGCGTAAGCCGTAGCTAACCCAGATTGGTTCTGGTTTTCAATTGACAACTCAACCAGATGGTCCTCGCCATCGACGAACTTTTTGCCCACTTTACCGACAACGGTATTCGTGTCGCCGACGACATTCGGATGACGAACAGACGCATGGAGTTTCTTTAACGTGCCGTGGTCCCCCATCCAATCAGTCGCAGCTTGGGCTAACCAACAGACGCGTTGGGGGCCAAAGTCAAACTGACCAGGCATATTGCGGCGTTTTTGGGCGTGTTCTTCATCAAAACGACCGCCGCCACCAAGATCGGTCGAACCCTCTGCTGCCAGCGATGCGCGTGTGCTGCGACCCGTACCAAGTACGCCATGAGTAAATAGAAACAGCTCCGTAACGGAATAGGTGCCTTTCTGTAAGGGATCGAGCTCATCCCCTTCAACGACATCTTCCCAAAAAAGTGTTTCGTTACCTTGCCGACTTCGCTCAAAGACTAGCGGGTCTGCAGGAACGACCTTACGTTGGCTCGGCTCCTTCGCTTCGCGGTTGTATTCGAGTGTGCCGCCAGTATTTTGATAGCGAGCCATGAGGGTTTTGATCGTGGCTACCATTTCATGGCGCTGATTGGTGAACGTGACGTGTCCCGTGTTGAAATTGATTGGTCCGATCCTTGAACTGGTCTTCCGCATCGTCTCGCCGACTGTTTCAGTTGCGGTAATCGTGTCGTCGCGCCAGATTGGACGAATGAAGTCAATCTCCGCACCGGCGTAGTTCACAGGAAGGTACTGCGTATTTACCCGTGCTCGGTTAATAGCGCCGGTTTCGCCAGCGACAACCCCTAGAGTAACTGCGTACAGAAACGTCGGTGCTGCGACAAGATCCTCATAGCGACTGGTAGCCGCGTATTCAGGAGACCTAAATAAGGGGTTGTAGTCACCAACGCCGTCTGCATAGCGTCGTAAGTTGTCAACCGTCGCTTGTTTCGACGCACGATGTGGCAGGACGGTACCGATACCTTTTCGATACTCGTCTTGGAACTCGTCAAGCGTGGTGATCAGGTTCGGTTCAGACATCGAACGGTCTCCGTCGTTTGTCAGTGATTCAGTAGTACCGCTTTCATGCCGCCTTCTTTCTTTGATCGGCTAATCGAGCGAGACGTTTTTTGTCAGCTTCAGACATGTACTTGACACCACGGGCGTAGTCTGGACCGTGTTCGTCCCACCCCATGTAATCGTCTGCACCGACTAGTCGAGCAAATTCGGGTGGATTGCGATCGATCATTTCCTGGGTAACACGCCATTGGTACGCTTCTTGTGTCTTAAGCCGCCGATGACAGTGGTAGCTGGTCACGTTGAGGCGGAGACCTTCCGTTTTCTTTGGGAACGCGCCATGCCACGTGTTGCCATGCCAGGCGATCAAGGAACCCGCTTCTGCTTCGACAGGTACTGCTCGCTTCTCTCCTTCACCAGGGCCTGGTTGACGACAGTACAGATGACTGCCCGGTACCATAGCAATCGCGCCATTGTCCAGCGTGTAGTCGGTGAGACAGTACGCTGCGTTTGCGACGTCTGAGCATGCGGGTAGATGCCCATCCCGATCGGGGGGCGAGTCGCTGTGCAAACCTAGAGATTCCCGTTCGCCTTTCCATTTGACGAATGAGGTCATGCTTGAAAGTTGCTGCTGACCGCGCATTAGATAATCGATGAGTGCATAGAGAGTGGGATTCATCACCCACTCTTCGAAGACACGATCCGCCATAAGTAGGTAAAACAAGAGGAATTGGCCATCTGTTTGTGGCTGTGCCTTGTACTCACCGAATTCGCCGTTGCTATCAAGCGAAAAATCCACGCCAGTACGCTCCTTACAGAGACGAAGTACGGTATCGCGAATGCGTTCAAAAAACGCCTTGTCTGCCACTTTTTCTGGTGGCACGACCGTAAAGCCGTATGTGTCGAGTTCGTAGATATTCGTTTCCAGTCCGAGCGATTTGACACGATTGAACGTCTTGTTGAGAGCGTCGGTTGATTTGAACTTTCCGAATTCCATATGAGTACCTTTCAGAAAATACGATCTGACGTCGCATAGAACGTCTATCGGAAGGTAAGTGTAGTGATACGCTTCGTCGAGTCATTGCCGATCTCGGGTGGACTAGCGAGAAATGGGTGAAAGCACAAAATGGACCTAGAAGACGTGTTTGAGGCACTAGCAAGTGGGAGACAATTGAAAGAGGCTGCCTTAGACCCGTCAGTACAGTCGCAGCTTGCTGAATACGGCGTCTTTGCTACAGAAGGTGTCCTGTCACTTCAACGAAATGAACTCTTAGACTCCGCAACCATCGAGTCCGAGTTGAATGAAGCCACGCGAATGTGGCTACGACGATTGGATGTGTTGCCCTGGACCGAGAGCACAAATAGTGACTTATTGGAGCTGTCGCACGATCGTGACATCGATGGCTGGGTCCGCACCGCGGAGGTGCAAACGAGTGGTCGAGGTCGTCGCGGACGACAGTGGGTATCGCCATTCGCGAAAAATGTAGCGCTAAGCGTTGGTATCTCGATCGATCGTTCAACGGCTGAAATCGGTGCTATTAGTCTTGCGATTGGTTTGATGACGTCTAGTGTGCTTGATGCTCTCGAAATCGAAGATGTAAAACTGAAATGGCCGAATGACGTATTAATCGCTCAATGCAAGGTCGGCGGCATCCTTATCGAATTGGCGGATGCACAACGTCCGGCGTCACTGGTTGTAGGTATTGGCATGAACGTTAACGATGCACCAGGCATCGACGTCACCGGTGATTATCGAGCGACTCGCGTCGTCGACCATTTGGCGTCCTGTTCGCGCAACATACTTGTAGCACGACTAATTAACGGGATACACGAAACGGTTCGAGGGTTTGAAGAATTCGGTTTTGGTGCGTTTAAAAACCGATGGGCACTGCACGACGTGCTTCTCGGACGGCAAGTCGTTTTGTCAGGCGTAGAACCCCCCATCACGGGCATTGGAGCAGGAATTGATGATGAAGGCGCGTATTTGATCGAGACCGATACTGGGCTCCAACGCGCGATCGGCGGCGAATTGAGTCTAAGAATTTCCGACGACTGATCGCTGAGAACGGAGAGAAGACCAGCGACTGCCGATCGGTCGTATCGCTAATAATTAGCGAAGGTGGGAAAAACGTGCTAAAAAAGAACCAAAATTAGCAAGTTGGACTGGAATCTATCGTATTGGACAATGAGAGAGATCGCGTAATGGCGGTCCGGCTATACGCGCTCTCTGGTAACACGGTTTGACTGAGCGCATAGAAGCCATGGAAGGCACAAATACATCGGATGATTGCGAGCCTTTAAGGGAAGACGCACTCTACCCGTTCCCTGAAGGCTGGTACGTGGTGGAGGAGAGTCGCGAACTAGCTTACGGCGAACTGAAAGAACGCAAGTGGCTCGGACACTCAATCGTGTACTGGCGAGACCTAAATGGCGACGTGTGCGTCGCTGACGGAACATGCCCTCACCTTGGATCGTATTTGGGTCCTGCGGCCGGTGGGAAATTGAAAAACGGACACTTAGTTTGTCCGTTCCACGGGTTTGAATACGATGTCAACGGGACATGCGTGCGCGCACGTGATGTCAAACCCCCACGCTCGGCACGTTTAAAACGTTTCGCCGTGGCTGAAACAAATGGATTGATATTTGCGTACTTCGGTGGAGATGGAGGCAATCCACGTTGGCGAACGCCGGTTTTCCCTACGGACACTGTGGCACGTGGAATCCGTCGCATGAAATTCAGAGCTCATCCACAAACAACGAGCGAAAATTCTGTAGACATGCATCATTTAGAGGAAGTCCACGGCTACACAGAATTAACGAAGCTCCGCGAAACTGAAGTTTGTGGTCCTTTTCTATTTTCTTCCTACTCTTTTACTCGCAACATGCTGACGTTTGGTTTGCGCAGACTTAAACTCGCGGTAGAAATTTCGATCGGCGTGTGGGGGCTTGGTGTGTCGACCGTTAACGTCGCCACTGAATACGGTATCCTCGCACGGCAGTGGGTTTTGTCGACTCCGATTGATGGCGAGATGATTGAAATGTGGTTGATTGTTGATATACGGAGACTGCCTAACTGGTGGTGGCTGAGAAGCCGCCTTCGAAGTCCTGCAGCGAAGTTGGCGGCGAAGTTAGCAGTGAACGATCTTGAATGGGAAGTAACGAAAGATGCGGTGATTTGGGACAAACAAAGTTACCGTTCACGACCGGCGTATTCCGCGTTGGATCGGGACATCTCTTTGTTTCGCCGATATTGTGAGCAGTTTTATTCGAAGGTTGTGTAGTGACAGAAGAAGTACTCGAGTCAGAATCAGAAGAATCGTCAGAGTCTCATCGGCTTACGATCGCGGAAGAGCTGGTCTTGCTGATGTTGAAGGACGACCTAGGTTTCGTGGCAGCACCGACTTCAGACTGGCGGATGTGGTGTGGATTTGCCGGAGCCGTCATACTAGATCTTTCGTTCCGAAACCGTGTTGATGCCGATCTTGAACACCTAGTTGTGATCGATCCGACGCCCATCGGTGATGTAGTCTTGGATCCCGCGCTTGAGATCATCGCTTATGAGCAAACGCCGCGCACCCCCCAGTATTGGGTTGAGTACTTTGCGCCGAACGCGGACGTATTCATCGAGTTCGTACTGCAAAGACTCGTCAATTTAGGCATCCTCGTGCATGACACGGGTGGCTACTGGCAGCTGAGCAACAAGGTCTTACGCACGGGTCAATATATTGGACCCGGGTTAGAACAACAGGAAGAGGTTAAGGCGCGAATTCGTCGTGCCTTATTTGACGAGGAAATACCAGACCCACATGATGTGACGTTAATCGGATTGCTTTTGGTCTGCGACGGTTTCCGGTCCATGCTAGACGCCGACGAGTTCGAGATGGCACAGGAACGCATCCAGCTCCTCGCGAGCATGGATCTGTTCGGGCAGGCGATCCGATCGGCAGTAGGTGATTCGGACCCCGCATCGGCTCAACCGGATCGGCCGAAGAGGCTACCTGTACCGAAGGTGAAGCTAAGCGCTTATTTGAAATCTAAATCGCTCCGACGAAAGGACATGTGTCGTTTTCTCTCCGAAATGTACGAAGAGTACGGTCCTGTCTTCAGGCTCGCCCTGTTTGGAAAAGGCAATGTGGTGTTAGCGGGCGCCGACATGAACCAATGGGTGGCTCGACGTGGACGACTGTATCTAAGAACGCGCGACTACCTCGAAGATTTTCAGACCGCATGGGGTACAGCTCGATCGATCGCTAGCATGGACGGCGCGGATCATTTTCGAATGCGCAAGATTTATCGTGCGGGCACTGCTCGTGCGGTAGTGGAGGATCGGCTTGGTGACGTATTCCGAATTGGTCGAGAGCGCATCGGAACGTGGTTAGACGGCGATGTGATACCGGGTGAAATGGAATGCCAGCGTCTCACCGGTTGCCAAATTGCTCAGCTCACTACAAGTATCGACCCGGCCATTGGCGTGCTCGACGGTCTTCTTGAGTATGAGTTTCGCGCCTTGAAGGTGCACGTGATGGGAGTGATGCCGAAGATCATGCTTCAGACACCACGTATGAAACGATATCTCAAAGATGTACTGGAAGTTTATCGTCAAATCCACGTAAGTCATACGGAGGAAGAACGGGCTGGAAAACCACGCGATTTCGTCGACGATTTGCTGACACTTCACAAATCGGATCCTCAGTTTCTACCGCAAACCGATCTCGAATTTGCGTTTCTGGCAACGTTGATTGCCGGCCACTACTTAGGTAGTCAAATGAGCTTCGCGCTGTACGAAATGATGAAGCATCCAGATTGTTACGACAGAGTCGCCGCGGAAGCGGATGCGCTTTTCGAGGGCGGCGATCCTACGAAGGATGAAGTCACGATGGACAGCATAGATTTCACCCATCGTTTCATCATGGAGGTGATGCGCTTACATCCTGTCATACCAGTCCATAGCCGAATGGCGATGAACGAATTTGAAGTAGACGACTACCTCGTACCTGCACGAAGTAGCATCTTAGTGGCCTTTACCGCAACCCAATATTTGGAAGAACACTTTAAAGAAGCGGATAAGTTTGACCCCGATAGGTTCGGTCCGGATCGGGAAGAACATCGAAAACGCGGAGCTTTCTATCCATTCGGGTTAGGTACCCACACGTGTTTAGGATCGCGCTTCACCGAATTGCACTTGGTATCGAATTTGTTGCTCGTCGCACACCATTGCGAACTTGAGATGATTCCGAAAGACTATGAACTGAAATTGAGTCCATTGCCAAAATTTAGTCCAAACAAGAGCTTTAAATTTAAAGTGAAGAGCCTTCGCAATCCGTTGCCGACAGCTGCATAACGAATAGGAAGCGTCAACGAGAACTCCGTCTGTTCGGTGCTGTTCTGCGTAACTTAGCTTCGGTAGGTTAGTCGGGGTAGACGTCGGTACGCGGCGTACCACCCACTGGCAAGGCGCCTCGGATTCGCTTAAGCCACTTTGTGCCCGTTTCTACGACGGCAACCGGGAGAATTAACAACGCCGGTGTTACCACGAGAGTGAGGATGGTCGCGAACGAGAGACCGAATGCAATCGCTTGGGCGAGTGGCACCCAATAGGTTGAGAGATTACCTCCTGACGTCCACGTACGATTGATGAAATCTATGGACTGATGGCTTGCAAGCGGCAACAGACCTATCATCGTCGTGACAGTAGTCAGTATGACGGGTCGTAGTCTCTGTAAACCCGTTAAGGTCACGAGTCGTACCAGATCAAATTCCGGATGTTCTTTACGGCCTTGGTTGAACGTATCTATCAGGACAATACTGTTGTTTACGACGATACCTGCCAACGCGATGATCCCCACGCCACTCAGGATAGCACTAAAAGGTGAATTGGTGATCACCAAGCCGAGGAACACACCCGCTGTCGATAGCACGATCGCAAAAATCGTAACGAACGACTGATAGATACTGTTGTACTGTGTCACGAGTAGAACGAACATCAAGAGCAACGCGAAGGAAAACGCCTTCGCAACGAAATCAATCGATTCGGCTTGATCTTCTGCCGTACCTCTAAAGCGAATGCCAACATCCGGGTCGAACGCTTGCTCATCCAACCAAGCTTGGATTTCATTGATTTTCGCATCAGCCAGAACTCCCGGCATGACGTCTGCTTGGATCACGTGGATATCGCGTTGATCCCGACGCTGTATTGCGTCTTGACGCTTGACAGCACGACGTGTTACGAAATTTGAAATCGGCACTAACCCTTCATTTGTAGCGATTTGCAGTTCATCGAGCTGATCAATACTGCGACTGGTGGCTGAGAATCGAAGCCGAATATCGAGGGCTTCATCGGCGTCGTTTGGACGGTATTCACCGAGCTTGGCACCGTCGGTTATTAGTTGTGCGGCGAGTCCGACTGTAGTTACATCGACACCGAATAGCGCGGCCTTCGCACGATCCACGTCCAGCTGCCATTCGAAGCCGGGAAGTGGGAGCGTGTCTTCGAGGTTTCGGAGGCCGGACACGTCATTGATCAGATGTTCCCGTACTCTCTCGACGATAGGCGCAAGTTTTTCCCTTTCGCGGGCGGAAAACTGAATGAAAATCGGCTTACCGGCAAGAAGTTGACCTTCAAACGGCTTGAGATCTACGACGATGCCACCTATTTGAGCTGATTTGTCTCGGATTTCCTCGCCAATTTCGATGCCATTTCGAGTGCGTTGATTCGCTTCGTGTAGTTCGACCCATATGGTCCCGATGACATCGGCTGCTGAGCCACCTCTATACGTCTGGCGCTGGCCTTCGCCTCGTTCGAAGCCGCTACTGATAAATGTACTTGTTTCCTTTACTCCGTCAGTCTCGACGATGGCTCGTTCTACCTCTTTGACGAGCGCATGCGCCTCTTCAATATTCAGATTGCCCCGCGCACGTACAAAAGCTTGGGAGTAAACCGGATCGTTTTCGTTGAAGAATATGACGCCAAGATCACGCACGTTATAAAGAGAAAAAATCCCGTATACAGTTAACACGATCGCCACGAGCGTGAAAAAGGTGTGACGCGCCGCAGATGAAATGAGTTTAGCGTACAAACGCGAAAAGCCTTTGAGCTGGTCAATATCTCGTTCCCAAGGGCTGGTCTCGCGTGAGGTCACTTCGCGTTCGATGATGTGCCTTGAAAGCGTGGCACCTACGCTTGGCACAAAGATCAATGTGTAGACGAGAGATCCGACCAAAACTGCGAGTACCGTGAGGGGTAGGTAGCGCATGTATTCGCCTGGTACGCCAGGCCAAAACAGCAACGGTAGAAACGCAGCGAGCGTCGTCGCTGTCGACGCGGTTACCGGTGTAAACATCCGGCGTGCGGCCTCAGCATAGCCTCGTTCGCCGGAAGCGCCAGCTTCCATGCGACGTTCGGCATCCTCGGTCACGATGATGGCACCATCGATCAACATGCCAAGTGCCATCAACATCCCGAACATAACCATAAAGTTGAACGAGTGGCCGAACAACCATAAGAAGACTAGCGCGAACAGGAAAGAGACGGGAATCGAAAGGGCAACGATAACGCTACTGCGCAGACCGATAGACGGGAGAACGACGGCAAGCACAAGGAATAACGCGGTAACGATATTTCCTTCTAACTCCGTTACTTGCTGCATATCGAAGGCCGATGCGTCGCGCGTTATGAATAACTCGATGTTGTCTGGCATCGTCGGTTGAAGCTCGTCAATTACTTCACGTATGGCTCGCGTCGTGTCGATTGAATTGGCACCGACTTGCCGATAGGGAAACAGCGAAACTGCCTGCTTGCCGTTAGCACGAACATAGTGCGTTCGATCCTTGAATGTACGCCGTACCGTCGCAACGTCCGCTAACGTCACAACAGTTTCGCCGTCCGTAAAGAGAGGCAGATCAATAAGATCCTTTGCCTCTTCGACGACACTCGGTATCTTGAGGGCTATGCTGCCTTTCCCGGAGTCCAACGAACCTGCCGGTATCAATTGATTGTTCCGCGTGAGCGCGAAGATCAGTTGCTCGACGGTAATCCCATTTGCGAGCAAGCGCGCCGGTTCAACGGTAATTTCCAGCACTTCGTCACGTTGGCCTTGAATCACGACCGAACGAATACCTGGTACTGTTTCAATTCGGTCACGCAGACTCCGTGCAATATCCAACACAAGACGCTCAGACGCGTTTTCACTAACTAGATTGATCTGAACGATTGGAAAGTCAGTACTTGCGGTCTCCGTGACAACCGGCTCTTCGGCGGTAACAGGTAGCTCAGGTTTGGCGCGGTCGACGGCTTCGCGTACGTCAGCCATTGCGACATCGATATCCATGGAGGCATCAAACTCGACGGATATGTAGGCAATGTGTTCTGCACCGGTGCCCGTAATCTCCTTGACGTTGTCGAGTGCCTTCAGTTCAAGTTCGATCGGGCGGATAAGTAATCGCGTCGCGTCTTCCGGTGAAATGCCTTCATGTACCACAGTGATCACGAAATAGGGTATCTCAACGCGTGGCTCGCTCTCAGTCGGGATCGACAAGCGCGCGACGACGCCAAATATCACGATACCGACCATGATCAAGATCATGGAGCGTTTCCGCTCCATTGCAATCTCAATGAGTTTTTCTTTCATCTAGTAGTAGTTCAGCAAAACCGACGGGTAGTACTCGTGTGTGGGGAGGTCAACCGGAGACCCACTGGACATCAACCCGTTGACCCGGTGAGACAAGATCTTGGCCGACTGTGATGATGACGACGTTAGTCGATAAACCACTAACCCAAAGACCATCGCTGTCCTCGGTAACTATCTCGACCTCGTGAAACTCGACTAAAGAGTTGTTTACTGTGTGGATGCCGAGGGTGCCGTCATCTCCTAACACTAATATCGCGGATGACACCTGATGTGCCATATGCGGCATTAACGGCAAACCGACTTCTGCTGTTACTCCTGACCTGATTTCGTAGCCTTCGTTTGGCACCGCGACTTCCACACGAAAAGTACGTGAACTGTCAGCAGCTTGTTTGCCTATGAACGACACTTCGCCTGCTACGACACGTCCTGTCGCAAGAGTTGCACTAACCTCGGAACCTAACGTTATTTGATCGACAAACTGCTCAGGAATGTGGACGACAGCGTAAATCGGGTCTAGGTCTAGGATGGTCGCGCAGGGTGAACCAGGAACGAAAAAGTCTCCGACAGTTGCGTGAACACGCTCAACGAAACCTGAAATCGGTGCACGAACGACAATATTGGCAAGTGCTTCTTCCGCGAGTACCAACGCATGTTGCATAGCGCTTAGGTTAGCTTTTGCCGCAACAACCTCGGACTCGCGCTGGTAGTCGTTCTCGCGTAGTCGCAATGCACCCTCATGTTCAAGTCGGGCGAGTGTCACGGCATCATTGGCGGCTTTTACCCGAGCATCTCGGTCGTTGACTTCAACGGTACAGATCGGGTCGCCTTTTCTTACGGTAGCTCCGTCATCCGCGTTCCGCTTAATGACTTGACCGGTCGTTTCCGATTGCACCGAAGCAACATGTTTAACTTCTGTTTTGCCGTTGAGAGCTAACACACGCGCTTTTTCCGAAGCTACGCTACGTCGCGCTCGCACTGTGACCGGCTTTCGGGCATTCGCCCGTTCAGCAGCGGCATCGTTAAGCTGCGCGAGACTCGGCTGAATTTCTGTTTCGTCTGCGGCTAATACACCGGACAGCAGCCAAATCAGCGCGAGAGCGAATACGGTCGCTGTAGCGGTCGCCCGCCACGCTAGGTCAGACGAGAGGCTGAACATTAACGACTCCCCGACAAAATTTCACGTCGAACTATACATAGTTTCGAACGTTCTCTGCCTTATTACGAAGTACGTTCCAGATAGATTCGAACGAGAGTTTGTTGAACAGCCATCTGCAATGCAAGTCTCTATTGGAAAATGCGTCGGCGAAGCGTGGCTGTGCTAACTCCGATGACCTAGTCGCAGACCGAGTGCAAACGACGAAGTTGCTGTACAGTGGACACTTGAGACGTGCATTCATTTGCACTTTAGCAGAAATTGACGACCGATCGATACTTTGATGGTAGATAGAGAGAATCGCGATTCTGAACTACAATGCGCCCGCAAAGGGGAGGCTGTATCCGTCGGCTCTTACCTTTCTAATTGACCCGTGCTTCATAGGTAGAGACTTGCCGAGCGACATTAAATTTTTCAGTCTTATTCGCCGGATGCGCAGCGCCTATGCGCATTGGTCTGCAGATAGCCGATTAAGTCGACTCGAAAGTCGATCTGATAAGCGATTACGCGGTGAAATAAAGGATGAGGACTACGATCACGCGGAAATCGTCAACGATTATTACGATCTATGCCACGAATTTATGGAATACGGTTGGGGGGACTCGCTCCACTTCGCACCAATCGCATCTAATGAGTCGTTAGAAGAAGCTGTCGTACGACACCAGCGATTGATGATTGAGAAACTTCAGTTAAAAGAGTCGTCGCAGGTGATTGATGTGGGCTGCGGTGTAGGCGGGCCGATGCGGCGTGTGGCGAAGGAAGCTGGTGTCAAGGTCTTTTGTATCAACAACAATGAATATCAACTGTCTCAAGCGAAACTAAAAAATGAGGCTGCGAAACTGGACCATCTAGCGGAATACGTGAAATGCAATTTCATGGATATGAGTGCATTGCAACCGAACATGTTCGATGCTGGATACGCGATTGAGTCAACGTGTCACGCCCCCGACAAGCGGCGTGCTTTTGCAGAGATTTTTCGTGTGCTAAAACCCGGTGCAAGGTTGTGGGGTCAAGAAATGTGTTTGACGAACGCCTTTGAACCAGCAAACCAACGCCATCAGACATTGAAGAAAGAATTGATGCGCGGGATCGCACTGAAAGACATTGCGTCGTTTCAGGAGGTAAATCGCACGTTGGAGGCCGTCGGATTTGAGGTTTTAGAGGCTAATGACCTGGCGGAAGAATCGAGTACACCTTGGTATAACCCGATGGTAAGCCAGAGTGGTTCGTTAGGAAATTTCTTTCGCCGAACACCGATCGGTCGAGGTGTAATGCAGTGGACGATTCGACTTACCGAATTCGTAGGGTTGTTCCCACCGCACGCTCACAAAGTCGTGAAGATGATGGATCGAACGGCGGAGGCATACGTAAATGGTGGAAAAGAGGGTGTTTTTACGCCCTTATATTGTTTTGTAGCACAGAAACCGATCTAACGTTTAGCAATTTGTACAGTTGATCTCTGATTGATCGAATCACCGCATTTAAAAGAAAAACCGACGATACATTAACTGAAATCGCTCGCGCATCGTCCGCTACATACTGAGAGGGTCGAGAGCTTCAATTTCAATAACGATTAATGTATACTCCCGTGACACGCTCCATTTGGGTATCCGATGTCGTTTCGAGTCGCGGGGCGTATCCTGGGCTTTCTGACGCTCAGTGCGCTCCTAATGTCGTGTGGAGGCGGGGGCTCTTCTTCAAGCGGTCCAACTACCTCACCAGTAAGCCCTCCAGCTCCACCGCCACCACCACCAGAACCACCCGGTCCCAACAATGCTGAGCTGAAAGCGGCGTCAGCCTTTGCAAGTAAAGCGACGTTCGGCATGCCGTATGAGGACATTGTTGACATCGCTGAGATGGGCCATGAGGCGTGGTTGGACGAACAGCTCGAACTCGAGCCAACGTCTCATCTTGAATTTGCGGACGAGCTGGTTCGGCGCCGGGATGCAGGCGAATTCAAACCTGCAGATGACGGCATCTTATTAACGATCACGTTTTGGCGAGGTACGTGGTGGAATCGTGCGATGACTGCGCCAGATCAGGTTCAGCAGCGTGTCGCGTACGCATTGAGTCAGATATTTGTCGTCTCCGACATCGATATTCTGCGCGACAATCCTCCTGCGCTCACGAGCTACATGGATGTGTTGCTTGAGGGTTCAACGGGGAACTTCCGGGATTTGCTGCTTAACGTGTCGCTGCATCCGGCGATGGGTATTTATCTAAGCCACGTGAACAACCGCAAAGCCGATCCGGAAAACAACATTTTTCCAGATGAAAATTTCGCTCGAGAAGTTATGCAGTTGTTCAGTATTGGACTTTTCGAACTAAATGACGACGCTACCCATAAACGTGACGATGATGGCAATTTGATTCCTACCTATGACAGTGAGGACATTCGCGAATACGCCAAGATTTTTACCGGGCTATCGTATAGCGGTCCAAATGCCTGGTTTGGTCGATGGCGCCCGTATTTTCGCGAATCGATGCAGATGTTTGAGGGTCAGCATTCTCCTGGTCCGAAGCACTTGTTAGGAGGCGTCGTGGTGCCCGAAGGTCAGTCTGGCATGGACGATATCGCGATGGCGATTGACAGTTTGTTCAACCATCCGAATGTTGGACCATTCATTGGCCGTCAACTCATCCAGCGCATGACGACCTCGAACCCATCGCCAGCGTATATCCAACGAGTTACTGACGCGTTCAATGGCAAGACCACTGGTGAGCGCGGTGATATGAAGGCTGTGATTAAGGCCATTCTGCTCGATCCCGAAGTTACCAACCCCACAATTCCAAATGCATTTGGCAAGATGCGCGAACCAGTCTTAAGGCTGGCAGCGTTGGCGCGACAGTTCAACGCAGAATGCGAGGATGGCTTGTTCTACAACAACGGCTATACGATGAACTATCACGGACAGCAGCATCCATTGAATGCTCCGAGTGTGTTCAACTTCTATTCGCCGTTCCACTCCCCGGCCGGCACGATGGCAGAGAACAATCTCGTAGCACCCGAATTGCAGATTACGACGGCGACCACAGTGATCAATATGGTCAACTTGATCGATCTAGGGGTGTTTCACGAAGATAGATTGTTCTCACCTAGTGAGCCGTTTAAGCCGACGAATATCAAAATTGACGAATATGTGGATATTGCGGACGACGCTGATGCGTTAATCGATCGTTTGGATGTCGTGATGACGGCTGGTAGTCTTGACGCAGCGACGCGGCTACGAATCAAGTTAGGTATTGAAAGCGTCGGCACCAACAAGCTAGATCGTGCGCGACATGCGATTTATCTCTTCGCAATGTCGCCAAACTATGTGGTGGAGGGATAACCATGGCATCACGTAGAACCTTTCTATCTCATTCTTGTGGACTTGGTGTCGCGGCTGCCACGTCCACAAGCACACTGCTCTCGTTAGGCTTCGCCCGGCAAGCTGCAGCACACCATCACGGTGGCGACTATAAAGCTCTCGTGTGCATCATGTTGGCGGGTGGAAATGACACGTACAACTTGCTAGCGCCGTACGATCAAGACCAGTATGACGAGTATCGTACGTTCCGAACCGATCTCGCGCTATCTCGCGATGACCTGCTGCCGTTACCCGAGAACGAGGAAGGGCGTACGTATGGTCTGCACTCCGGTATGGCGGATGTTGAGCAACTCTATCGAGAAGGCGAGGTCGCGATTGTCAATAACGTTGGCACATTGCTTGAGCCAATTGATCCAGTGGCTTTGCAGGCGGGTCGTGCTCGCGTCCCAATAGGCCTCTACTCACATTCCGACCAACAAATGCAATGGCAAACCGCCGTCAGCTATAGTCGAAGCGCGACGCAAGGGTGGGCTGGGCGTATTGCTGACCTACAAGGACCTGAATTGGCGAATGGCATCTCGATGAATATTTCGCTCAATGGGACCAACGTATTTCAAAGCGGCGAGCGTGCAGTACCGTACAACATCCACAGGACCGGGGACGGTGCGCAGACCATTTGGTCATATGGTGACGGTGGCTACAACGGCAAACGCAAACAGATGATCGACGACGTCTTCAGCGTGACGCACGACAACCTACTTCGCAATGAATACGCTAGCAGAATGCGGAAGGCGATCAATAACGCGGACACCTTCATCGACGCAATTCGACAAGCTCCGGAACTTCAAACCATTTTTGTCAATCAGCAGCTTTCAGACGCAATGCGCCAGATTGTTCGTGTGATTTCGGTGCGAGAGATTCTCGGTGCATCTCGTCAGACATTTTTTGTTCAGATAGGTGGCTGGGACCATCACGACGAGGTGTTGAACAATCAAGCGCGAATGTTTCCTTACGTTAGTTACGCGATGAGTAGGTTTAGGGATGCGTTGCGCGAAATCGGTGTGTACGACAAGGTGACGACATTCACGATTTCCGACTTTGGTCGTACGATGACGTCAAACGGTAAGGGATCTGATCACGGTTGGGGTGCACATCACCTTGTTATGGGTGGTGCCGTCAACGGTGGAAAGATGTATGGGACGTACCCGACGCTTCATCAAAATCACCCGATGGATACCGGACGCGGTGTGTTCATGCCAACGACAAGTACTGAGGAGTATTTCGCCGAGTTGGCTTTGTGGTTCGGCGTGGCGCCAAGCGATTTAGATCGAGTTTTGCCGAACGTCCGTAACTTCTACTCACCCGGTTCTGAAGCTTCGCCGTTAGGCTACATGATGAGCTAGACGCTTAGAACCAGACCTAAAGTCGCTTGTCTTGAACGTCTAATCGTCGCAGCTAAGTCGTCTAGCTTTCATCTTATTTACGTCCTCTAGGAAATAGCTATCTCACAGATTACGAAACCGGATCAGTTTATCGTTCTACCGGATAAACACTTCTCTTTAAGCAAACGTTCGACGCGACAGTCCAGCTTCGCACTCCCAAAGTCTGATGCGCAGAAACAGCTGAAAGAGATCGTGGGTCGATTTGCGGAACTCCAACATCGTTTATTCGCTGAGAATTCACGTGCATTGCTCATTGTTTTTCAGGGAATGGATGCGTCAGGAAAGGACAGCATGATCCGACATGTAACGACTGGATTGAATCCAGCCGGCGTGCGTGTTCATGCCTACGGGGTGCCGACGCAGGATGATTTAGACCAATCCTATTTCCAACGTCACTGGCGCGACTTACCATCTCAAGGTTACATCGGCGTGCACAATCGCTCGCATTATGAAGAAGTCGTCGTCACGCGAGTTCACCCATCCTTACTAAAACTTCGTGGATTCGATGTCGCACATATCGACGATTCGTTCTGGCAGGATCGCTTTGAAGATATCAAGAGTTTTGAACGACACTTAACGCGACAAGGACATACGACGATATTGAAGTTCTTTCTGCACGTATCAAGGGAGGAGCAGCTCAAGCGCCTAGTCCAACGTCTTGATGATCCGGAAAAGAACTGGAAATTCGAAATGAGCGATGTGCGAGAACGGCTATATTGGGACGACTATCAATTTGCGTATGAGCAAGCGATCGCGGCGACATCCACGGAAGCTGCGCCTTGGTTCGTGATTCCTGCTGATCAGAAACGATTCGCACGTTTAGCCGTTGCAGAAATTGTTGTGGATCGACTAGAACAAATGGATCCCCGTTTTCCTGATGCGGAGCTGAATCTCGAGAAAGCGAGGCATGCCTTACTAAGGACAGCGGGTCGACAAAAAACATAGCGAGTCGGCGCGGATGACCTTAGAATTCCGCGCTCGCTGTTCCCCAAACATCATCGGCGCACGCGTGCATAGTGCCGCCATAGCTCAGCCGGTAGAGCAGCTCACTTGTAATGAGAAGGTCCAGGGTTCAATTCCTTGTGGCGGCACCATATTCCTTCTAGGATTACACCCTTTGCGGATGGATCGTTTGACATCGAGGGGTCGGATGACGAAAATGTCCCGCCTACATTTGCACGTGCAGGAGGGGTTCCCGAGCGGCCAAAGGGACCAGACTGTAAATCTGACGGCTCAGCCTTCGTAGGTTCGAATCCTACCCCCTCCACCAATCAGGACCGTGGGCTTGTTAGGGTGAGCCGGACGTGGCGGGTATTGTTCAGTGGCAGAACCTCAGCCTTCCAAGCTGATGGCGCGGGTTCGATTCCCGCTACCCGCACCAGTATGCGAGTGGTGGGTCATGTCACGACACGTAACAGGGCTCACATAGCTCAGGCGGTAGAGCACTTCCTTGGTAAGGAAGAGGTCATCGGTTCAAATCCGATTGTGAGCACCATCCGCCTTTTTGACGCTGCTCAAGTCGGCGCCGGGGGAGCGTCGCACGTTGAGAGCTTGCCCATGGCGCATGATGGAACAATTTAGCAAATGAGAGTGAAGGCCAGTAGCTCAGTTGGCAGAGCGAGGGTCTCCAAAACCCTAGGTCGGGGGTTCGAGACCCTCCTGGCCTGCCAGCTCTCAAATTAACTGAACTGCGACGAAACGAATAAAGTGGCAACAACGAAAACCACAGACAGAACTGAGGGCTTTGATCTACTCGACCGCGTCAAGTGGTTGGGTGTATTCGCATTGCTCATAGCTGGCGTCGTCGGCAATTGGTATTTCGGCGAAACGTCGCTGTTGTTGCGGGCGCTTGTATTGGTGGGACTGGCGCTCTTAGCTGCCTACCTGCTATACCTAACAAAGCGCGGCAAGCAATTATGGGAACTAGCCAACCTGTCGCGTGCGGAGATACGACGCGTGGTTTGGCCGACCCGTGAGGTCACGCTACAGACGACGTTGATTGTGATTGCGTTGATTTTGGTGGTGGCGTTGATCCTTTGGGGATTGGACTCGGCACTGTCTTGGGGAGTGAAACAAGCCATTGGATAAAGAACCGACAACGCCGAGTGACTCAACGGAGGCGGCGAATCAAACGGTTGGACAAGTCGCTGTTGAGGAAGCTGTCACAACCGACGAGGAAACCACCGTCGCTGACCTCGCGTCTGACACTTCAGATACGCAACCGATCGAGGAATCACAATTCGATCGTGCTGTGCTCGACGATCCTAACAAGAAGTGGTATGTCGTAAGCGCTCAAGCTGGTCAAGAGAAACGCGCGGCTGCTACGCTTGAAGAACGCGTAAAGTACTCGAATATGGCTGACAAATTCGGCGCGATTCTGGTGCCCAGTGAAGAAGTCGTCGAGCTACGAGCCGGTAAGCGACGACGGAGCGAACGTCGGTTTTACCCAGGTTATATCTTCATCAACATGGAGTTGGACGAAACGACGTGGGAGCTAGTTACAAAGACGACACGTATTTCTGGTTTCGTTGGCGGTACAATTGCCAAGCCCACGCCGCTCCCGAAAGCTGAAATCCAGCTCATTTTGGATCGGATCGATCAAGGCGGAGAAAAGGTCACGCCTAAGACCGTATTTGAGCCAGGCGAGCTCATCCGCATCATCGACGGGCCGTTTAACGAATTCAGCGGGACCGTCGAGGAAGTTAACTACAAGAAACAGCAACTGGTGGTTGCTGTCACCATTTTTGGCAGGTCTACGCCTGTCGAATTGGATTTTTCCCAAGTCGAGAAAGGTTGATAACTGGGTTATCAGCTGGGATCGCTTCATCTACTTGGAACGCTTGACCATATATGGCTAAACAGATCGACTCTTATCTGAAGATGCAGGTACCGGCAGGTCAGGCTAATCCTGCGCCTCCGGTTGGCCCAGCGTTGGGTCAAGCCGGATTGAACATTATGGAATTCTGCAAGGCGTTTAACGCGCAGACGCAAGGCATAGAACCCGGTGTGCCAGTTCCTACAGTGATCACCATTTATGCCGACCGCAGTTTCACGTTCGTTACGAAATCGCCACCTGCGGCTTATCTGATCAAGCGAGCTGCGAACATTGAAAAAGGAAGCGGTACACCCAATACGGAGAAAGTCGGCACGGTATCTCGGGCACAGCTTGAAGAAATTGCGAAGACAAAGGATGCGGAATTGACAGCAGCGGACATGGATGCTGCGGTCAAGACACTAGCTGGCACCGCGCGCAGTGCGGGGATTGAAGTAGAAGGTCTCTAATGGGTAAACGACTAACTAAGCGCAAGGCCGCATCACAAGAACGGGTAGAACCTGGTAAGACCTATGAGATCGATGAAGCGATCAAGATACTGAGTGAATTACCTACAGGGAAATTCAAAGAATCGGTCGATCTTGCGGTGAACCTCGGTGTTGATCCTCGTCAAGCGGATCAGAACGTACGTGGTGCAATCGTGCTGCCACATGGAACGGGTAAAGAAATTCGAGTCGCGGTTTTCGCGCAAGGTGCTAATGCAGATGCTGCTAAAGAAGCGGGTGCAGATGTCGTTGGGCTCGATGATCTTGCCGAACAGGTCAAAGCCGGTAATTTCGACTTTGATGTTGTCATTGCCGCACCCGATTGCATGCGTGTCGTTGGTTCGCTCGGCAGGATTTTGGGACCACGCGGATTGATGCCAAATCCGAAAAGTGGCACCGTAACGCCGGATGTTGCAGACGCCGTCAAAAATGCAAAATCAGGGCAGGTTCAGTATCGAGCTGATCGTACAGGCATCATCCACGGTTCGATCGGTCAGGTGGGTCAGAGCGAGACTCAACTTAAAGAAAACGTCGAAGCGTTGATCAGTGAATTGCGGAAATCGAAACCGCCTTCGGCAAAAGGAACCTATATCAAAAAGGTCACGATTTCCACCACCATGGGACCTGGTATTCCCGTGGAAGAATCAAGTATCGGAGCGGTGTAGCGATGCCTCTCAGTCTAGCTGGTAAAGAAGCCATAGTAACCGAAGCACACGAAGTCGCACAAGCGGCGACTGCCACGGTTGTTGCTGACTATCGAGGAATGACAGTCGCGGAACTCACCGAGTTACGAAAGCAAGCAAGAGCGCAGGGCGTGAAAGTGACCGTTATCCGCAACACGCTTGCAAAACGTGCGTTTGAAGGGACCGATTACGCGTGTCTTGATGATGTGTTGCGCGGCCCTACGATGCTTGGTTTTAGTTATGAAGATCCAGGAGCGAGTGCAAGGTTATTCCGAGACTACAGTCGTGAGTGTCCTGCACTCGAGGTCAAAGCGCTATCGCTGAACGGCGAGCTATACGGCGCGGAAAACCTCGCGAAAGTAGCTGCGCTGCCGACTAAGGAAGAAGCGCTCGCGCAACTACTATCAGTGATGAAAGCGCCGGTAGCCAAGTTGGCACAGACGCTTCAAGCCGTTCCCACAAAGCTAGTTCGTACGTTGGTCGCAGTTAGGGACCAGAAAAGCACGAACGAGTCGTAACCACCCATCCCATCAACCCATCTCATTTGGAGTAAGCAGTGAGTCTTTCCAACGAAGAAATCATTGATGCCATAGGCGAAAAATCTGTTATGGAGATCGTCGAGCTTGTCGAAGCGATGGAAGAGAAGTTTGGCGTACAAGCCGCAGCCGCAGTCGCCGTGGCAGCTCCGGCAGCCGGTGCTGGCGATGCTGGTGGCGCTGAAGCCGAAGAAGAAAAGTCAACCTTTGATATCGAGCTAGCGAGCTTCGGTGACAACAAGATTAAAGTCATCAAGGCCGTTCGAGAGTTAACCGGTCTCGGTCTCAAGGAGGCGAAAGCGCTCGTCGAATCGGCTCCTACTAACGTTCGAGAGGGCGTAGCGAAGGACGAAGCCGAAGAAGTAAAAGCCACCCTGGAGGCCGAGGGCGCAACGGTCGAGCTTAAGTAACCCGCGGCTCTACCTCCCACGCTTTTTCAATCCATACCCTCAAACGCGCGACTGGCGTCGCGTGCGCATGCGCACGTCACGTCATTGCGCGTCGTTAACACGGAGCGTTGAATGCCTTACAGCTTCACTGAAAAGAAACGGATTCGTAAGGACTTCGGTCGATTAGCAGAACCGTTGGAATTTCCAAACCTGCTAGCAATCCAAACTGAGTCATACAGCAAATTCTTACAGGCTGACGTACCGCAATCAGAGCGGGTCGATATCGGCTTGCAAGCCGCCTTCAATTCGGTTTTCCCGATCAATGCGATTAATCAAGCCGCATCACTGCACTATGTTGGGTACGAGCTTGAGGACCCAGTATTTGACGTGAAAGAGTGCGTCGTTAGGGGCGTGACCTACTGTGCACCTCTCCACGTGACCCTTCAGCTTGTATTTTGGGACAACAGCAAGGATCCGACGAGTCCGGATCCGCGCAAGGTAATTGAGCAGACGGTATACCTCGGAAACGTTCCTCTAATGACTGATACGGGTACGTTCGTTATTAACGGGATCGAACGCGTTGTCGTATCGCAAATCCACAGAAGTCCGGGCGTGATCTTTATTGACGATGGCGGAAAAGTGCACTCGTCGGGACGAAAACTCTACTCAGCTCGCGTGATACCTGCACGAGGCGTTTGGGTCGACTTCGAATTTGGCATGGAGCCACGTGAAACGACTGAGCTGATCTACGTTCGGATCGATAGAAAGAAGAAGATTCATATCACGCATTTGTTGCGTGCGATGGAATTCAGCGACGAAGATATTCTGAATATCTTCTATGACGTCAACACGTTCAAAATCCAAAAGAACGGCAAGATCGTTCTCGATCTCTATCCCGAGCGTTTGCTAGGTGAGACCTCGAGCATCGAGATCAAGGACTCAGACGGCAATGTCCTCGTGAATGAAGGGGACCGCATATCAGAACGCCACGTTAAGCGTATGTTAGATGCGAAGCTGACGCGGCTCGAAGTGCCACGTCGATACCTTGTCGATCAAGTTACGGCGACCAGCTATATGGATGCGTCGACGGGTGAGGCGTTCTTGCACTGTAACCACGTACTCACCGAGAAAGACGTTGATGCGTTGATCGAGGCGGGCGTCGATGTATTAGAAACACTGCAAGTGAACGAGCTGAACAAAGGTTCGTACATCGCTGATACGATCCGGCGCGAACCAGACCATGAGCGAAATAACGGGCGAATCCGATCGCTTGTGGAAATCTACAACGTTATGCGACCGGGCGAACCTGTTAGCGCGGAATCGGCAACACAATTGTTCATGAATTCGTTCTTCAATGCCGAACGCTACGACTTGTCTCCTGTCGGTCGCATGAAGATTAATCGTCAGTTGGAATGGCGTAATCATGAGTGTCTGATCGGACAGGTACTCAACGAGAGTATTAAGGATTCGCAGACTCGTCGTGTCCTCTTCAAGAAAGGCACGGAAATTGATCTCGCAGTTGCAGAACGTTTAGTTGCAGATGGCGTGTCGACGATTCGCATCGCGACGCCCGAGTTCGCCGACCACTATTACCACGGTCTCGTGCTTTCGACTGATTTACTTGACCAGAACGGCAAAGCGCTGTTTCCGAAAGGACGATTTCTCGGTACCGAAGAGATCGATGAGCTCCACGAACAAGGCATCGATGAAATCGAGATCGATGTTCCGAATCCAAACTCACGTGTACTGACCCATGCGGACTTGGTACAGGTACTTCGCAAGCTCGTTGGGACGCGCGATGGTCAGCGCGAAACGGATGATGTCGACAATCTCAGTAACCGTCGGGTAAGGTCGGTTGGGGAGACGGCGGAAACTGCATTCCGATCTGGTCTTATGCGCGTCCAGCGTGTCGTGCGGGATCGTCTGGCAATCGCCGAAACTGACGGTCTGATGCCGCAAGACATGATCAACGCTAAACCCATTGCGGCGGCCATCAACGAGTTCTTTGGTTCCTATGAACTTTCGCAGTACATGGAACACAACAACCCGCTATCAGAAGTCACGCATAAACGAAAGATCTCTGCGCTCGGGCCTGGTGGTCTAAATCGGGAAAACGCTGGCTTCGAAGTGCGCGACGTGCACCCAACGCACTATGGTCGAGTCTGCCCAATCGAAACACCGGAAGGTGGCAACATTGGCTTGATCAACAGCCTAGCGACTTATGCGAAGATCAACGAGTATGGCTTTATCGAAACACCGTATCGAGAGGTTCGCAACGGTAAGGTCACCAATAAGGTCGTTTATCTCTCGTCCATCGCTGAGGAGCAGTTCTATATCGCGCAAGCGAACGCGTTGTTGAACGAAAGCAACGAGCTGACAGAACTTCGTGTTAACTGCCGTTATCGCGGTGAGTTTTTGCAGACGACGCCTGAGAATATTCAATACATGGACGTGTCACCGAAGCAAATCGTTTCCATCACGTCGGCGTTAATCCCCTTCTTGGAGCACGTGGAAGCCAACCGCGGTCTGATGGGTTCAAACCAACAGCGTCAAGCGGTACCGAACGTCAAACCCGAAGCGCCGTTGGTGGGGACGGGAATGGAACGGGTGATCGCCCGTGACTCTGGCGTTTGCTTGATTGCGAAGCGCGACGGCGTCGTCGAGATGGTTGACGGCACACGCATTGTGGTACGAGCAACAGCACGTTCGAAAGACGTGATCGAAGACGATGTTGATATATACGCCCTACAAAAGTTCACGCGCTCGAACAACAGTACGTGTATCAATCAAAAACCGACGGTGAAGTTGCATGACCGGGTGAAAGCGGGAGACATCTTGGCCGATGGTCCTGCAGTGGACTTAGGCGAACTCGCACTTGGTCACAACATTCGTGTCGCGTTCATGCCGTGGAACGGCTACAACTACGAAGACTCCATTCTTGTTTCGGAGCGAGTCGTCGAAGAGGATCTCTTTACAACGATTCACATTCAGAAATTCGACTGCACTGCGCGCGAAACCAAAATGGGACCGGAAGAGATTACCGCCGATATACCTGGCATCGGTGAATCTCCACTGACAAAGTTGGACGGTAATGGCATCGTCACGATTGGCGCAGAAGTCAAAGGTGATGACATCCTCGTCGGCAAAGTCACACCAAAAGGTGAGACACAACTGACGCCGGAAGAAAAGCTGCTTCGTGCAATTTTTGGGGAAAAGGCATCCGACGTAAAAGATACATCGCTACGGCTACCGAAGGGTGTCAGCGGAACCGTTGTGGACGTTCAGGTCTTCACCCGTGAGGACGTTGAAAAAGATGACCGCGCGAAAGCGATCCGCGACGAAGAACTGAGCAGCTTCAAGAAGGACCTGGCGGACCAGTACGAGATTGTCAAGAACGCGAAGTTTGACCGCGTCGCAACGATGCTAAAAAGTCTGAAGGCGACGGTTGCGCCCGGACTGAAAAAAGGTGACAAGATCACGACCGCATACCTGAACGATCTTGATCGAACGGCTTGGCTAGGTATCCGTACTGCGGACGACGACGTCAATAAAGTGCTGGATCGCGTTTCATCGGATTTGGCCGATCTAGAGACGAAGCACGAAAAGGAAATCAAGGACAAACGGAAGAAACTTGAGCGAGGCGACGATTTACGACCAAGCGTGCTCAAGGAAGTCCACGTCTACATTGCGACGAAACGTCGCATCCAAGCAGGGGACAAGATGGCCGGTAGGCATGGCAACAAAGGTGTGATTTCCGTGATCATGCCGGTCGAAGACATGCCATTTGATGAACACGGGGAACCGGTCGACATCGTTCTAAATCCCTTAGGCGTACCGTCTCGTATGAACGTCGGGCAGCTGCTTGAGGCGCATATCGGATGGGCTGCGAAAGGTATTGGCTTAGAGATCGGCCGCTTGCTCGATCAGAGCAAAGCGGTTAAGGAAGTACGTGAATATCTCGAAAAAGCGTACAACACCGTCGGTGATAAGCCTGTTGATGTCGCGAGTTTGAACGACAAAGAACTGATGGAGCTAGCAGGGAATCTGCGCAATGGCATACCGGTTGCGACACCAGTCTTCGATGGCGCGCGCGAGCTTGATATCAAGGCAATGTTAGAACTAGCAGGACTGCCGACTTCAGGTCAGACCACTCTCTACGACGGACGAACCGGTGAAGCGTTTGATCGCCCAGTTACTCTGGGTTATCTATATCTGTTAAAGCTCAATCACTTGGTTGACGACAAGATGCATGCGCGATCAACTGGTTCATACAGTATGGTCACGCAGCAGCCTCTGGGCGGTAAAGCGCAATTCGGAGGCCAGCGCTTCGGCGAAATGGAAGTATGGGCGTTAGAAGCCTATGGTGCTGCGTACGCGTTGCAGGAGATGCTCACCGTCAAATCGGATGATGTCGAGGGAAGAGGTCGCATGTACCAAGACATTGTGAACGGTAATTACGGTATGAAGCCGAACATTCCAGAATCGTTCAACGTCATCCGAAAAGAGATTCGGTCATTGGCGTTGGACGTGGATTTCGGTACGGACGTCTAGAGAGGAGAAAGTCATGGTTGCATCTACATTCAATCCAACGGCGCCAGGATTCTCTCGGGCACGAGTTAGCTCGATGTTTGCGCCGCCGCCTGGTCGTTCGCCGCAGAGTGAAGACGACTTCAACATGCTGCAGATCAGTCTGGCATCTCCAGAGATGATTCGGAGTTGGTCACACGGCGAGGTCAAGAAGCCGGAGACCATTAACTATCGCACACTCAAGCCAGAGCGAGATGGGTTGTTCTGTGCGAAGATTTTTGGACCGATCAAAGATTTTGAATGCTTGTGTGGTAAATACAAGCGTCAAAAGCACAAGGGCGTCGTGTGCGAGAAATGTGGCGTCGAAGTCACGACTAGCAAGGTGCGCCGTGAGCGCATGGGTCACATCGAACTCGCGTGTCCAGTTGCTCATATTTGGTTCTTCAAATCGATGCCTTCACGCATCGCGACGTTACTCGATATCACCGTAAAGCACTTGGAACGGGTGCTTTATTTCGATTCCTTTATCGTGGTAGAGAGCGATGTCCCGGAAGACGTCAAAATTGGTACGGTCCTCACTCAGGAGGAACTTGAAGCTGCGCAGGATCTGCATGGCGAAGACGCGCTCGAAGTGGAGATGGGCGCAGCCGCAATCGAACGTATTCTCGAGGACATGGATCTTGAATACGAAGCGGAGTTATTGCGCGAGGAACTTGATGCCACGCGGTCAGAAGCGAAAAGCAAGAAGATCACGAAGCGGCTCAAGTTGATTGAGGCGTTCATTAAAACGAACAACAAACCAAACTGGATGATTCTGCGGACGTTGCCGGTGTTACCGCCGGAGCTACGCCCATTGGTTCCTCTGGAAGGCGGGCAGTTTGCGACCTCGGACTTGAACGATCTTTATCGCCGCGTCATTAACCGCAACAATCGATTGAATCGGCTCATCGAGCAGAGCGCACCAGAGATCATCCAGCGCAACGAGAAGCGAATGTTGCAGGAATCGATCGATGCGTTGCTTGACAATGGACGCCGTGGGCGCGCGGTTGTCGGTCGAAACAAGAATCCGCTGAAATCGCTTTCCGCCATGATTCAAGGAAAGCAAGGGCGGTTCCGACAAAACCTCCTTGGTAAACGAGTGGACTACTCCGGTCGATCCGTCATCGTTGTCGGACCAACCCTCAAACTGCATCAGTGCGGCTTGCCGAAGAAAATGGCATTGGAGCTATTCAAGCCTTTCATATTCGGCGAAATTATGCGGCGGAATCCCGCCGAGATGACCATCCGTCAGGCAAAGACGCAGGTCGAGAACGAAACGCCTGAAGTCTGGGACATTCTCGATGATGTGATTCGCGAGCACCCCGTGTTGCTGAACCGCGCACCGACGCTGCACCGTTTGAGCGTACAAGCGTTTGAACCTGTGTTGATCGAAGGGAAAGCGATCCAGTTGCACCCCTTGGTGTGCGTTGCTTTCAATGCTGACTTTGATGGCGACCAAATGGCCGTTCACGTGCCGCTGACGCTTGAAGCGCAGTTGGAGTGTCGCGCGCTGATGATGTCAACTAACAACATCCTCTCGCCGGCAAATGGCGAACCGATCATCGTGCCGAACCAAGACGTTGTTTTGGGGCTTTACTACATGACCCTCGAAAAGGTCAATGTTCCGGGTGAGGGTTCAATCTTTCGAGACGTTGCAGAAGTCCAACGCGCCTACCAGTCAAAGGTTGTAGATCTTCATGCGAAGATCAAAGTGCGCATTGATGACTACCAAGCGGATGGCACGCCGTACACACACACGGTCGATACCACGGTTGGTCGTACGCTACTGCGGGATTTACTCCCGCCACCGATGAGTTTCGACCTGGTTAACCGGGTTCTCAACCGTAGCGCGATCTCCAATCTGGTTAACGTCTGTTATCGGCGCGTTGGTCTGAAAGAGACCGTGGTGTTTGCTGACCAGCTGATGTATACCGGCTTTCACTACTCGACGATTTCTGGTTGTTCGATTTGTATCGAAGACTTCGTCATTCCAGATAGTAAGGCGAAGATCATCGATGAATCGATGCAGGAAGTCCAAACGATCGAGCAGCAAGCAATGGCGATGTTGGTATCGGAAAACGAGCGATACAACAAAATCGTTGACGCATGGACGGCGGCCGAGACGCAAGTTAAGAAAGACATGATGGATGGTTTGGAAACCATCACCGTTCGAGATCGCGAGGGCGAAGACGTTCAACAACACTCGTTCAATTCGGTCTTCATCTATTGCGACTCGTCCGCACGTGGTTCGCCGGAACAGATTCGGCAGGTGGCGGGTATGCGTGGTTGCTTGTCGCGTCCCGATGGAACGATCATCGAGACTCCGATCATCGCGAATTTCCGTGAAGGTCTTACGGTCAATGAGTACTTCATCTCTACCCACGGTGCGCGTAAGGGGTTGTCTGATACCGCGTTGAAGACCGCGAACGCGGGTTATCTAACTCGTCGCTTGGTCGACATTTCCCAAGACTTGGTCATCACGGAATCAGACTGCGGAACGACTGAAGGTCTGCGTGTTACGGCTTTGATCAACAAGAAGGAAGGGGATGTCTCGCTGTCCGTATTCGAACGGGTACTTGGCCGAGTGACTTCGAAAGCAGTCGAAGATCCGGTCACCGGAGCCGTCGTGTTGGACGCGAACGAGCTCATTACGGAAGAGCACGAAGAGCTGATCGAGAACATCGACGAGATCTGGGTACGGTCGCCGATCACGTGTGAGACACGTTATGGCGTGTGTGCACATTGTTATGGACGCGACTTGGCTCGCGGTCATCTTGTGAACGAGGGCGAAGCAGTTGGTGTTATTGCCGCGCAGAGCATCGGTGAACCTGGTACACAGCTGACCTTGCGGACGTTCCATATGGGTGGTGCCGCTTCCAGAACGTCGGTTGACGATCGTGTCATTGTCAAGAGCGCGGGAACCGTTCGACTACGCGATGCGCGGTTGTTGAAGTTAGAAGACGGCCAAGCGATCGTGGTGTCGCGGTCTGCCGAAATCGTTATCGCGGATGAGCACGGGCGCGAACGTGAACGATATCGCGTACCGTACGGAGCACGGCTCTCGCCATCAGCGGCACAAGAGGAACACGTTGAAGTTCGTGAAACCGTCGCCGAATGGGATGTTCACAGCCACCCGATCATCAGCGAGAAAAATGGCATCATCGCCTTCGAGGACATTGTTGAAGGTTCAAGCGTCGAACGCGTAATGGACGAGTTGACCGGTATCGAGTCGATAACGGTCATTGCGGAATCTGATCGTACAGACGTTATCGATGAGGAAACGGGTAAGTTACGCAAGCTTCGCCCGACCCTCAAGCTCTACAAGAAGGGACGGGCTAAGACCGACACCAATCTGATCAACTCGTTCCGATTGAGCGACGGTGCGTCGATTGACGTGAAAGACGGCGACGAGGTGCACGAAGGTGCGACGGTCGCGACCGTACCAACGACGGCGGTACGAATGTCGACGGACATCGTCGGCGGTCTGCCACGTGTCGTTGACCTTTTCGAAGCACGGCAGCGTAAAGGGGGTGCGATTCTCGCAGAAGCGTCGGGAGACGTGAGTTTCGGGACCGAAACCATGACGAAGCACCGTCTGGTGATTACCAATGAAGACGGTAATGCACATGAAAAACTAATCCCGAAAACGCGTCAGATCGAGGTTTACCCTGGCGAGAAGATCCAGCGCGGCGACGTTGTCTGCGATGGCGTACTCGACCCGAAGGACATCCTGCGTTATCGTGGCATCGGTGCTTTACGCGAATACATCGTGGACAACATCCAGGAGGTATTTCAAGCCCAAGGCGTGTTGCTGAACGACAAGCACATTGAGATCATCATTCGGCAGATGCTTCGCAAGGTCGATATCACGGAAGCGGGTGATTCGGACTTTGTTAAAGGCGAACGTGTCGAATACGTGTCCGCGCTAAGTGCAAACGAAGAACTCGCAAGCGCAGGTAAACAGCCTGCTCAATTCGATCGAGTACTTCTCGGTATCACCCGCGGTTCACTTGCAACCGATTCGTTTATCTCGGCGGCGTCATTCCAGGAAACTACAAAAATCCTGACTGATGCAGCGGTCAATAGTCGTAAGGACATGTTGCGTGGACTGAAGGAAAACGTGATCGTCGGTCGATTGATTCCGGCGGGTACGGGCTTGGCGCATCAACGCAAGATGAAGCAGGAACGTGAAGCCAGGAAGATCATCGACGAGCACATTCGCGAAGGGTTACCCGAGGACGAAACGGAACAAAAGCTCGAAACACTTGAAACGGGTGACGCGAGTTGAATCTGACGAGTTCAGTCACTAGAATTGCGCAGCCTGTAGCACGGGAGCAGAAACTCAAAGCGTGCTACCGGCTGCATTTTCGATGTTGGAGTTGATGCTTGGCAACCATTAATCAGCTGGTTCGCAAACCGCGAAAGCGCAAGCAGACCAAGAGCAAAGTACCCGCGCTAGAAGCGGCGCCGCAAAAGCGGGGCGTATGCATGCGCGTGTATACGACGACGCCGCGGAAACCGAATTCTGCGATGCGTAAGGTGTGTCGCGTACGGCTCAACAATGGCTACGAAGTCAACTCTTACATAGGTGGTGAAGGTCATAACTTGCAGGAACACTCATCGGTGCTTATTCGCGGTGGAAGAGTGAAGGATCTGCCTGGGGTGCGTTACCACACGGTGCGCGGTGTAGGTGATCTCGCCGGCGTTGAAGAGCGCAAGCAAGGTCGTTCCAAGTACGGCTCTAAGAAACCGAAGTAGGGTCAGACTATGTCAAGACGTCGCCGAGCCGAGAAGCGTGTCATCCTTCCGGATCCAAAGTACCACAATGAGACGCTCGCCAAATTCATCAATCACGTGATGGAGAGCGGCAAGAAAGCAGTCGCCGAGAGAATCGTGTATGGAGCTTTATCGATCATCGAGACGCGCCAGAAGTCCGACCCGGTTGATGTCTTCTTGAAGGCGCTAGAAAACGTCTCGCCAGCGACGGAAGTCAAATCCCGTCGCGTCGGTGGTGCGACGTATCAGGTGCCAATCGAAGTACGACCTTCGCGTCGGGAGGCGTTGGCGATGCGTTGGCTGGTGGAAAACGCGCGGAAGCGCAGTGAAAAGTCGATGGACGCACGTCTTGCAAGCGAACTTGCGGACGCAGCAGCAAATAGCGCAAATTCCGCTTCGATAAAGAAACGGGATGACACTCATCGCATGGCAGAGGCGAATCGTGCCTTCGCTCACTTCAGGTATTGAACGGTCTTGACAGCGTTTACGACTTCCTGACGCCGCTCTCACCTTAACAACTCAATCTCACAAACTCATTCGGAGCAAAGATGCCTCGTAGCACGCCAATAGGCCGCTACAGAAATATCGGTATTGTCGCGCACGTTGATGCGGGCAAGACCACAACCACAGAACGCGTTCTGTTCTATGCCGGTATCTCCTATAAGATCGGCGAAGTCCACGATGGTGCTGCCGTCATGGATTGGATGGAACAGGAACAAGAGCGCGGAATTACGATCACATCCGCTGCCACGACTTGCTTCTGGCGCGGAACTGACCAGCAGTTTCAAGAACATCGCGTCAATATCATCGATACACCGGGTCACGTGGACTTTACGATTGAAGTTGAACGTAGTCTGCGCGTCCTCGACGGCGCGGTCGTCGTATTTTGCGGTGCAGCAGGTGTGGAGCCCCAGTCGGAAACTGTGTGGCGACAGGCGGACCGGTACCAAGTACCTCGTATCGTGTTCGTCAACAAAATGGATCGCGCAGGCGCTAATTTCGAACGAGTTGTTGAACAGATCGAAAGTCGCCTTGGCGCAAAACCAGTTCCGGTTCAACTCGCGATTGGCGCAGAAGAGACGTTCAAAGGTGTTGTTGATCTGATCGAGATGCAGGCTCTGTATTTCAACGAGGAGGATCAGGGACTCTCTGTTACGAGAACCGATATACCAGAAGAACTGTTAGCTGATGCGGAAGGTATGCGAGAACGCCTGATCGAAGAAGCCGCAGACGCGAATGAAGAGCTCACCGAAAAATACCTAGAAGGCGTCGAACTAACAAGTGAAGAAATCAAAGCAGGTTTGCGGCAGCGCACGATCGCAAATCAGATCGTACCGGCGCTTTGTGGTTCGGCGTTTAAGAACAAAGGCGTACAACCTGTGTTGGATGCCGTCATTGACTTTCTACCTGCACCAACCGAAGTCAAAGCGATTGAAGGAACCGAGCGCGACGGCCAGTCAACTCAACGTCATTCTGATGACGATGAACCATTCGCAGCGCTGGCGTTCAAGATTGCGACTGACCCATACGTTGGAACGCTCACGTTCTTTCGGGTTTATTCGGGCGTATTGAAGACAGGCGATCGAGTGTTCAACTCTGTGCGAGAAAAGCGCGAGCGGGTTGGGCGTATGGTGCAAATGCACTCCAATGAGCGTAACGAGATTAATGAGGTCCGAGCGGGCGACATAGCCGCAGCGATCGGATTGAAAGATGTCACGACGGGTGACACGTTTTGTGACGAGCAGCACTTTGTGCAGCTGGAGCGCATGGACTTTCCTGAACCCGTCATACACGTTGCAGTTGAACCGAAATCCGTCGCCGATCAAGACAAGATGTCTATCGCACTCTCCAAGTTAGCACAAGAAGATCCGTCATTTCGCGTCTCGACGGATGCGGAATCGGGACAGACCATCATCGCTGGTATGGGCGAATTGCATCTCGACATCATCGTTGATCGTATGAAGCGCGAGTTCAGCGTGGAAGCGAATATAGGTAAACCACAGGTTGCATATCGAGAAACGATTCGAAAATCTGTCGATTCCGAGGCGAAATTCGTTCGTCAATCTGGTGGTCGAGGTCAATATGGTCACGTTTTTGTTCGTCTTGAACCGCTCGTACACAGTGAAGGGACGTACGAATTCGCCGATGAAATCGTGGGCGGTGCCGTACCAAGAGAATACATACCTGCCGTCGACAGAGGCATCCGCGAGCAGATGGACAACGGCGTTATTGCCGGATTCCCTCTGATAAACGTGAAGGCGACGCTATTCGATGGTTCGTATCACGAAGTGGATTCAAGCGAAGTCGCTTTTAAAATTGCCGGTTCAACTGCGCTGCGTGATGGCGCAGCGAAAGCGGATCCGGTGCTATTAGAGCCGCTCATGTCGGTTGAAGTCGTCACCCCCGAGGACTATATGGGTGCGGTGGTTGGTGACTTGAATCGAAGGCGCGGCATGATCGAAGGCATGGACGAGAACTTTGCCGGCAAGATCGTGCGTGCGAAGGTCCCACTCGGCGAGATGTTCGGTTACGCAACGGACCTGAGATCATCAACACAAGGACGTGCAACGTTCACGATGGAATTTGCGGAATACGCTGAGGTTCCTGACACCATCGCCGAAGCAATAAAGGCGCGATAGCAATGCAGCTCAATCGTCTTGCCGAATAACGGAGGAATTCAAAATGGCAAAAGAGAAATTTGAGCGTACCAAGCCGCATATCAATGTCGGCACCATTGGTCACGTTGACCATGGCAAGACGACGTTAACAGCAGCCATGACCAAGATCTGTGCTGCTGACCGCGGTTCGGGTGACGTCAAAGAGTTTGACGAGATCGACAATGCCCCGGAAGAGAAAGAACGTGGTATTACGATCGCGACGACTCACGTGGAATACGAGAGTGAGGCGCGCCACTACGCACACGTTGACTGCCCAGGTCACGCTGACTACGTCAAGAACATGATCACTGGTGCTGCACAGATGGACGGTGCGATCCTAGTGGTGTCGGCCGATGATGGACCAATGCCACAGACACGTGAACACATCGTGCTCGCACGACAGGTTGGCGTTCGCAAGATCGTGGTTTACATCAACAAAGTCGATCAGATCGACCCTGAAGAACGGGAAGAATTCGTCGAGCTCGTCACGATTAGTGTCCAAGAGCTTCTCGTGGATAACGATTTTGAAGAAGATACGCCGATCATCGTCGGTAGTGCATTAAAAGCGCTTGAAGGCGATGAAGGTGACGACGGCGCGGGCAGCGTCCGCGAACTGATACAGGCGTTGGACGATTTCATTCCGGAGCCGGAGCGACCCATTGACGCGCCGTTCATGATGCCAATCGAGGATGTCTTCTCGATCTCGGGTCGTGGTACGGTCGTGACGGGTCGGGTCGACCGCGGCATCGTCAAGATGGGTGACGAACTTGAAGTCATTGGCATTCGAGATACGCAGAAAACCACGTGTACGGGCGTCGAAATGTTCCGGAAACTGCTTGATGAAGGCAGGGCAGGAGAGAACATTGGTGTGTTGCTCAGGGGCTTGAAGCGCGACGAAGTCGAGCGAGGTCAAGTGCTGGCAGTACCCGGTTCGATCACGCCGCATACGAAGTTTTCGGCCTCGGTTTACGTGTTGACGAAGGAAGAAGGCGGACGACATTCGCCGTTCTTCACGAACTATCGACCGCAGTTCTATTTCCGAACCACCGATGTAACAGGCCGCGTGGAAATGCCGGATCCAGATGCGATGGTGATGCCAGGCGATAACGTTGAATTCGATGTTGCGCTCATCAGCCCGATTGCGATGGATGAAGGTTTGCGGTTCGCTATTCGTGAAGGTGGCCGTACCGTAGGTTCCGGAATCGTTACGAAAATCATCGAATAAAAACAGCGGTAGTGGATGGCAGCGTAAGTAAAATTCGCTGCCATTTTTACGCCCCTAGTAATGGGTAGGGGCGTGTATGTGCATTGATCCTTTGGAAGGTACGTGGCAACAAACCAACACATTCGCATTCAGCTGAAGGCTTTTGACCATAAATTGCTGGATGCAACCACCGCCGATCTTGTCGACTCGATCAAGCGATCGGGTGCACGACTCGTCGGCCCGATTCCGTTGCCGACGCGCACGGAACGGTGGACGGTGTTGATTTCGCCTCACGTCGACAAGGACGCGCGCGATCAGTATGAGATTCGAACGCACAAGCGCCTAATCGACATTGTTGACTACACAGACAAAACAGTCGATGCACTCAGTAAACACGATGTGGCTGCAGGAGTCGATATCGAAGTAAGCGTCACTTAAAGAACTTCAGGTTGATGCGAGCATCTTGATCGCTCGCAGCCGAAATTGAATCGGTTCACTGTTAAGAACGGTGCGCCGATTTTTTTACCGTTGTCCCACTGAAGTTAACGACGCTAAGAGAACGCAATGACTATAGGAATCGTAGGTACCAAAGGAGGTATGACCCGTCTCTTCGATGACGCAGGTCGTGCAATTCCGGTAACGGTAATTGAAGCGAAACCCAACCGCGTGGTGCGGGTTAAGAACACTGAGACGGATTCTTATGCTGCGCTTCAGGTAGCGTGTGGCACGCAGAAACCGGAGCGCATAAGTCAGCCAATACTCGGACATTACCGCGCAAGTTTTGCCGCTGCCGAAGGTGAGGTGGATGACACACCTGGACGACGTCTCTACGAACTTCGAACCGACGATGTAGATGTCGATGAACTCCCCGCAGTCGGCGGAGCGCTAACGGTTTCACAGTTCGAACCGGGTCAGACCGTTGATGTACGAGGCACTTCAAAAGGCAAGGGATTTGCTGGCGCAGTTAAACGTTGGAATTTCTCTACTCAAGACATGTCGCACGGCAACTCTATCTCACACCGTGCGCTAGGTTCGGTTGGCCAGTGTCAGACACCTGGAAAGGTGTTTAAAGGTAAGAAAATGGCGGGTCAGCTAGGTAATCGAAGGGTCACGATTCAGAACTTGAAAATCGTTGCCGTAGACGAGGAGAACGATCTCCTACTCATCAAAGGCGCGGTACCAGGTCCAACGGGCGGTGATGTGTTTGTGTGTCCTGCGATCAAGGACCACGGTGACGCAGGATCTGGGAACTAGCCATGAACGTAACGCTTCGCGACACCACAGAGAATATTGAAATCAGTGACGGTGTGTTCGGAAGCGAATACCGAGAAGCGCTCGTTCATCAAGTCCTCGAGACATTTATTCGTCGCGGGCATACCGGACTGCGAAAACAGAAGAATCGATCAGAAGTTCGCGGTGGCGGTGCGAAACCTTGGCGTCAGAAAGGAACGGGACGTGCGCGTGCGGGATCCCGCAATAGTCCCATATGGCAAGGTGGTGGCGTTACCTTCGCAGCACGCGCCGTGAAACGAGCAGTGAAGCTCAATCGAAAGATGTATCGCGGCGCTATGCGCTGTTTACTATCGGAACTATTACGACAACAACGTCTTACTGCTGTTGATAAATTACCTACACCAGATTCCAAAACGAAAAATTTAGTCGACGCACTTGAAAAACTCGAACTGAACAACGTCCTAATCGTCGATGCCGCAAACAATGAATCGCTTGAACGTGCTGCACGCAACTTAAATCACGTCGAAGTAACGAGCGTAGCGCAGCTCAACCCCATCAGCCTGATGAAATGCGACCACGTGCTCTTTTCTGTCGATGGAATCCGCCGCTGTGAGGAAACGTTGGCATGAACGACGACCGACTGTACAACGTGATCGTCGAGCCGCATGTCACGGAAAAGGCGACGAACATCGGTGATCAGGGAAATCAATACACCTTCAAAGTACAGAAAGATGCGACGAAACACGAGATCAAACACGCTGTCGAGAAACTGTTCGATGTAAGTGTTCTGAAGGTTTCGACCGTGAACGTCAAAGGAAAAGTCAAGCAGCGCATGCTCCGGCGGGGCAGTGTAAGTCGCTTTAAGTCGTGGAAAAAGGCCTACGTACGTCTCGCTGAAGGCGACGACATCGACTTTACAAGGGAATTCTGATGGCGGTAATTCAAACCAAACCCACATCTCCCGGTCGACGGTTTGTCACGAAGGTCGTTCACCCGGATCTCCATAAGGGGTCGCCGTACAAGCCGTTATTGGAGAGCCAGCACGGTCACGGTGGGCGTAACAACGCCGGTCGGATTACCACTCGACACCGTGGTGGCGCTCATAAGCAACACTACCGCAAGATTGACTTCAAACGCACGAAAGACAACGTATCTGCGACTGTTGAACGATTGGAATACGATCCGAATCGATCCGCAAATATCGCGCTTTTGAAGTACCAGGATGGCGAGCGACGTTACATCATTGCACCTAACGGTTTAAAGGCGGGCGCTACCGTGCGCTCTGGCTCGTCGGCGCCGATTAGTGTAGGAAACGCCATGCCGCTTCGAAATCTGCCGTTGGGAAGCGTGGTGCACTGTATCGAACTTAAACCCGGTAAAGGTGCTCAATTGGCTCGTAGCGCAGGGACATCAGCGCAGCTGGTGGCGCGCGAAGGCACGTACGCGACATTGCGCCTCCGCTCGGGTGAAATGCGACGCGTGTTGGCCGAATGTCGAGCGGTCCTCGGCGAGGTAAGCAATCCAGAACATAACCTCCGATCTCTCGGCAAAGCTGGCGCGAAACGCTGGCGTGGCATACGCCCCACGGTAAGGGGTGTGGCAATGAACCCAGTCGATCATCCTCTTGGTGGCGGTGAAGGCAAATCTTCAGGTGGGCGAGACCCGGTATCGCCTACAGGCAAACCTACGAAAGGATTTAAAACCCGGCGCAACAAACGTACCAATCATCTCATCGTTCGTCGAAGAGGAAGGAGATAGCACATGCCTCGTTCGCTTCGTAAGGGTCCATTCGTAGATCTTCATCTGATGAAGAAGGTCGAGCGTGCCCAAGAGACCAACGATCGGCGACCAATTCGTACGTGGTCTCGTCGCTCTATGATCGTGCCGCAAATGGTGGGGTTGACGATTCAAGTTCACAACGGCCGGGCGCACGTACCGGTGTTTATCACCGAGGAACTGGTAGGTCACAAACTCGGAGAGTTTGCACCGACGCGGACGTTCCGCGGTCATGCAGCTGACCGGAAGGTGAGGGTATAGGTAAGCATGAGGGCGACAGCAACTGCTAATCGACTGCGCGTATCGCCGCAGAAGGCTCGATTGGTGATCGATCAGATTCGTGGAATGCCGGTAACGACGGCGCTCGATGTTTTGCGCTTTGACGTGCAAAAGAGCTCGCGTCACGTCAGCCGACTCTTGGAATCAGCCGTTGCGAATGCGGAGAACAAGAATGCTGCCGTCGATGACTTGTGGATATCGGAAGCGTACGTGAACGAAGGTCTTACGCTAAAACGGTTGCGTTTCCATGGGCGGGGTCGAACAGGACGCGTATTCAAACGCACCTGCCATATCACGCTCGCCGTGAGCGACGAGAACCAAGGAGCACGTTAGGATGGGTCAGAAAGTCAATCCCAATGGTATGCGGCTTGGCATCGTCAAAGAGCACACTTCGATTTGGTACGCCGATAAACGCAACTACGCAAGTTACTTGCTAAATGATCTTGAGGTACGCGAGTATCTCATGAACCGGCTTCGTGATGCTTACGTTAGCCGGATTGAGATTAAGCGCCCGCGAAGTGATATTCACGTTCTGATTCATAGCGCGCGACCGGGGATGGTGATTGGAACCAAAGGTGCGGATATCGAGAAGTTACGTGCTGAGTTATCGATCATGATGAATCAGCCGGTCAAGCTCGATGTCGAAGAGATTCGCAAGCCTGAGATTGATGCGTATTTGGCAGCGCAGAACGTCGCGCAGCAACTTGAGAAGCGCGTTGCGTTTCGGCGAGCGGTACGTCGCGTCATGACGAACGCAATCCGGATGGGAGCCGAGGGTATTAAGGTGCGCGTCGCAGGTCGATTGAATGGGGTTGAGATCGCCCGCGCCGAGACATTTGCGGAAGGTCGGGTGCCACTCCACACATTGAGGGCAGATATCGACTACGCGGTCGTCGAAGCGATGACAACCTACGGCACGTTGGGTGTGAAAGTCTGGATCTTCAAAGGCGAAATCATCGGCGATGGCGATCGAGAAGGGCGCGGAGCTGCATAAACGATGCTACAGCCAACGCGGACCAAATACCGCAAACAACAAAAAGGCCGTAATCGCGGTATGGCGCTTCGCGGCAGTCGCGTCGCATTCGGTGAGTACGGTTTGAAAGCGACTGGACGAGGTCGTTTGACGGCTCGCCAGATCGAGGCGGGACGACGTGCGATGACTCGATATGTGCGTCGAGGTGGCAAGGTATGGATTCGCGTATTCCCAGATAAGCCGATTACCAAAAAACCGCTTGAAGTTCGTCAAGGGAAAGGTAAAGGTAGCGTCGAATATTGGGTTGCACAGATCCAACCTGGACGCGTCTTGTACGAAATGGAGGGCGTGACGGAGGATACGGCACGCGAGGCGTTTCGTCTGGCGTCTTCTAAGTTGCCATTTAAGACGACACTGGTACGTCGAGGTGGTTCGTCTTGAAAGCTGAAGAACTACGGGACTTGACCCTCGATGAACTCAAAGCAGAGCACGTACGTCTGTTAAAGGAGAGATTCAATCTTCGTATCAAGAGATCGATGGATCAGCTCCCCCAATCGCACCTTATGAAGCAGACCCGACGCGATATCGCACGAGTAAAAACCATCATGCGGGAGAAAACGGATGGCTGAAGTAAAGATCCCGCGAACAATTCGTGGTGAAGTCGTTTCAATCGGCGCAGATAAGACTGCGACTCTTCGAGTGGACCGGCGCGTAAAGCATCCCGTCTACGGTAAGTACATCAAGAAATCGTCGAAATTCCACATTCATGATGAGAACAACGAATGTGGCCTCGGCGATCTCGTGAGTGCGATCGAGTGTCGGCCAATATCCAAGACGAAATCCTTCAAACTGAAGTCGATTGATGTCAAGTCAACGCGGGGATAGGTCGTCATGATTCAAGCGGAAACGATGCTCGAAGTCGCAGACAACAGCGGGGCACGTAGGGTAAAGTGCATCAAGGTACTTGGCGGATCGCGTCGGCGCTATGCGCGCATCGGCGACGTGATAAAGATAACGGTTAAGGAAGCCACGCCGAATGGGCGGGTTCGTAAAGGACAGGTGATGAACGCAGTCGTTGTCCGGACGCGTAAAGGCATGCGACGTTCAGACGGGTCGCTTATCAAATTCGACCAAAACGCAGCGGTGCTCCTGCAGGGCGATGAACCGATTGGCACCCGCATTTTTGGACCCGTGACGCGGGAATTACGGACGAGCAACTTCATGCGTATCGTCTCGTTAGCGCCGGAGGTCCTTTAGCGGCGATGAAGCGACGAATACGGGTCGATGACCAGGTCATCGTGATTGCTGGGCGCGACAAAGGCCGAATCGGCTACGTGGTTCGATTTGTAGGCGTTGATCGCGTCGTGATTGGCAGTGTCAACATGGTCAAGCGGCACGTGAAGGCTCAACGTGAAGGGGACCAAAGTGGCATTCTTGAACAAGAAGCGCCGTTGCACATCTCAAACGTTGCCATCTATAACCCAGATACGCAAAAACGCGATAAAGTGACATTGATCGAAGAGGATGGTGAGAAAGTTCGCGCATTCAAGTCGAGCGGTGAGAGGATCGTGTAGCCATGGCGAATCTATTGAACGAGTACCAGGAAGCCATTCGACCGCAGTTGTTAGAAGAGTTTGGGTATTCCTCGGTTATGGCAGTGCCGCGTTTGTCGAAAGTGACACTCAACATGGGTGTCGGCGGCGCGATAGTTGATGGCAAAGTTGACGCAAAGATTCTCGATGCCGCGGTAGACGATCTATCGTTGATTACCGGGCAAAAGCCGAAATTGACTACTGCGCGTAAGTCGGAAGCGGCATTCAAGATTCGGGCTGGCTGGACAGTGGGTTGCATGGTCACGTTGAGACGAGCGCGCATGTACGAGTTTGTCGAGCGCCTCATTGGAATCGCGATCCCCCGGATACGAGATTTTCGAGGCTTGAACCCCCGTTCTTTTGATGGGCGAGGGAACTTTTCTATGGGTTTAACGGAGCAGATCGTGTTCCCTGAAATCGACTACGACAAAATCGATCGGATTCGTGGTATGAACATCACCGTTACGACCACCGCGAAATCGGACGACGAAGGTTTGGCATTACTACGAGCCTTCGGATTTCCATTTAGGAGCTAAGAACCAAATGGCGAAGAAATCGATGCTTGCGCGAGAAGTAAAACGGGCAAAGATCTGTGCGAAGTACGCGGAAAAGCGAAGCGAATTGAAAGCTATTGTGAACGATCGTTCCGCTGACTACGAGACACGGTTGGCAGCGCAGCATGCGTTGCAGCGCCTCCCACGTAACGCCAATCCGATACGACAGCAACGACGCTGTGGCATCTCCGGTCGACCTCGCGGAGTGTATCGAAAATTTGGTCTGGGACGCAATAAGCTGCGCGAAGCAGCGATGCGTGGCGATGTACCAGGTTTGGTCAAGGCGAGCTGGTAAATCACCATGACGATGCAAGATCCCGTAGCAGACATGTTAACGCGCATCCGTAACGCACAAATGGTGCGCATGAAAACTGTCGCGATGCCGAACTCAAAGCTGAAGCGCGCCATTTGCAATGTTCTAGCGGAAGAAGGTTACATCGAGAGTTACGAAACTTCTGAAGACATCAAACCAGTATTGACTATCACGCTCAAGTATCTGGATGACGGTGCCCCGGTGATTGAATCGATCGACCGAGCAAGCCGCCCTGGTTTGCGACGTTATGTCGGTGCGGCCGACCTACCGAGAGTGCGCGGCGGCTTAGGTACGGCGATTTTGTCTACCAATCAGGGAGTTATCACAGAGAAAGCGGCTCGCCGGCTTGGCGTAGGCGGCGAAGTTCTCTGTACGGTTTTCTAGGATTAGACGATGGCCAAATCGAGCAATAGAACCGTTCCCGTACCTGAAGGTGTGGATGTTGCGCTACATGCTTCGACTGTCACAGTCAAAGGTAAACACGGTGAACTGACCCTTGATTTGAAGGGCGGGATAGATGTTTCACAGGAAAACGGTGACCTAGCGATCACGCCGCGGTCGTCGGCACGAAATGAGTTTGCATTAGCGGGTACTTATCAAGCGCTGTTGCGCAACATGGTACATGGTGTAACCGAACGTTGGGAGAAGCAACTCGAGATCCAAGGTACTGGTTATCGCGCACGGGCTGAAAAAAGCAACTTAAACTTGATGCTGGGATACTCACAACCCATTGACTTCCCTATTCCCGACGGCATTGAGATCACAACGCCGACCCAGACGTCGATCGTAGTCTCAGGCATTGATCGTCAGCAAGTGGGTCAAGTAGCCGCGGAAATTCGTAGTCTGCGCCCCCCAGAACCGTATAAGGGCAAGGGAGTGCGATACCTGAACGAGTACGTAAGGCGCAAAGAAGGCAAGAAGAAATAGAACGATGAACCGAAAGAGAGTGACACGATTACGTCGTGCCCGACGGGTGCGGTTGAAGTCGCGCGAACTAGGTACGACGCGACTCTGCGTTCATCGCACCTCGCAGCACATGTACGCACAAGTGATCGACGGTCAAGGAGATAGGGTCGTAGCGCACGCGTCGACGCTAGAAGCCTCGTTGCGAGAAGGACAAACGGGCAATAAAGCTGCGGCAGCGGCGGTCGGGACGCTCGTAGCGAAACGGGCTATTGAAGCGGGTGTTAAGCAAGTCGCGTTTGATCGTGCTGGGTACAAGTACCACGGTCGCGTAAAGAGTCTCGCAGATGCAGCTCGAGAAGAAGGATTGGTGTTCTAGCTATGGCTTATACCGAAGAAAGTCGCGAAGAAGGCTTAATCGAAAAACTGGTCGACTTCAAACGAGTTAACAAGACCGTTAAAGGTGGCCGGATCGTTACTCATAAGGCGCTCACCGTGGTTGGCAACGGCAATGGTCGCGTCGGGTTTGGACATGGTCGCGCGCGTGAATTAGCGACTGCGATCACGAAATCGGGTGAAGCGGCACGCCGCAACATGTTTGACATTGAACTAAACGGGACGACGTTGTGGTATGCCGTCACGGAAAAGCATGGTGCGTCGAAGATTTTCATGAGTCCAGCTTCCGAAGGAACTGGCATCATCGCAGGTGGGACCATGCGCGCCGTACTTGAGGCTGCAGGCGTTCGAGACGTACTCGCGAAATGCTATGGTTCAACGAACCCCGTCAACGTCGTTGTCGCGGTCGTCAACGGCTTGCGCAAGATCAACTCGCCCGAGATGATTGCGGCTAAGCGTGGCTTGACGGTAGAGCAAGTAATAGGATAGAGGCGTGGCGAGTAAAAAGAAGACATTGGTCGTCAAATTGACTAAGAGTCCCATTGGTCGCATAGCCAAGCATCGCGCATGTGTGCGTGGCTTAGGCCTACGACGGATTGGTCAGACGGTAGAGCTCGAAGATACGCCTTCGATTCGAGGCATGATCAATCGTGTTGAGTATCTAGTCCAGGTAGAGGGCGAGGCGTAGACGAATGGCATTGCGACTCAACGAAATCGCACCTGCGAAGGGCAGTCGCCAAACGCGCAAGCGGGTTGGGCGTGGTGCGTCGGCCGGCCAAGGTGGTACCTGTGGTCGTGGGAACAAGGGGCAAAACTCGCGTTCCGGTGGCGGCGTGCGTCTTGGTTTTGAGGGAGGACAGCTGCCCCTTCAAAAGCGGGTTCCAACCTATGGGTTCAAATCCCGCAAGGGTCGAACTACGGCTGAAGTTCGCCTCGGAGAACTCAACTCGGTTGAGGGTGATGAAGTGACATTGGCAGCATTGATTGCTGCTGGCGTAGTTTCGAGACAGGTGAAGCGCGCTCGCGTGTTTCTATCCGGGCAAGTAGACCGTGCTCTGACGGTGAAGGGCGTAAAAGTTTCTGCTGGCGCGAAAGCCGCAATAGAAGCAGCAGGCGGTACGATCGAGGCTTAACGACACATACCTATGGTTACGACAGCGGCCACGCCCCCGCCACCTCCAACGCTTGCTGGTGTACAGACTGGGTTAACCGAGCTGCGCAATCGGCTCCTGTTTGTGCTGTTTGCGTTGCTGGTATACCGCATCGGTACGCACATCCCAGTACCGGGGATAAATCCAGATCGGTTGGCGGATTTATTCGCAGCAAATCAAGGAGGAATTCTCGATTTGTTCAACATGTTCTCGGGAGGTGCACTCGAGCGCATGAGCATCTTGGCGATGGGGGTTATGCCCTACATTACGTCGAGCATCATCATGAACTTACTCACGATGATGTATCCAACGCTCAATCAACTTCGAAAAGAAGGTGAGGCAGGACGTCGCAAGATTACGAAATACACTCGGTACGGCACGCTCCTGATTGCGCTCGTACAGGGTACAGCTATGACCGGTGGTATCGCCGCGCAAGGTCTACCGTTTGACCCAGGCTTTGGCTTCTACTTCGTTTCGATCACAACCCTTGTGACCGGTGCGATGTTCATGATGTGGCTTGGTGAACAAATCACCGAAAGGGGCGTGGGGAATGGCATTTCGCTCTTAATTTTCGCAGGCATTGTGTCGGGGTTCCCGTCCGCGATTGGTCAGGCGTTTGAAGCGGCTCGGCAAGGCACAACCAATATCGTGGCATTGCTTGCGGTTGGTTTGTTCGCGGTAGTCGTCGTGGGGTTCGTTGTATTTATTGAGCGCGGCCAGCGACGCATTCCCGTGAACTACGCAAAACGGCAACAAGGCAGGCGGGTCGTGCAAGGTCAGCAGACGCACTTGCCATTGAAGGTCAACATGGCGGGTGTGATCCCTGCGATCTTTGCATCGAGTCTACTACTAGCGCCGGCTTCTATGGCGCAGTGGTTTGGTCAGGGTGTCGGTATGGGTTGGCTTCAGGATGTCGCCCTCGAATTGAGCCCGGGTCGGCCGTTGTATATCCTGCTGTTCGGCGCCGGCATCATCTTTTTCAGTTTCTTCTATACCGCGATTGTGTTCGATCCGAAAGATATTGCGGACAATTTGAAACGTCAAGGAGCATACATTCCGGGCATTCGGCCTGGGGTGCAGACTACCAGCTACATTGACGACGTCAGCACGAGGCTGACGGTGTTTGGATCCCTATACGTCACACTTGTGTGTTTACTCCCCGAGTTCATGATTGTCTTTTTTGATATCACGTTTCAGCTCGGTGGTACGGCACTATTGATCGTCGTCGTGGTCTCAATGGACTTCATGTCGCAGGTGCAGGCTCATCTTGTGTCGAGCCAGTACGCCAAGCTCATGGAGAAGTCAAATTTGCGCGGTTACAGGCGGCGTTAACGCGTCTCGAGGAAACACATGAAAGTACGAGCATCCATCAAGAAGATGTGCAGAAATTGCAAAGTCGTACGTCGTCGCGGCGTTTTGTACGTCATTTGTGACGACCCAAAACATAAGCAACGGCAAGGTTAGGTTAATGGCACGGATTTCAGGCGTCAACGTTCCCGATCAAAAACACGCGGGAATTGCACTCACATACGTATACGGCGTAGGAAGGACCACGGCAGTACAGCTCTGTAACAATGTCGGTGTGAACGCTAGCGCGAAGATATCGGACCTTAGTGAAGGCGAACTAGATTTACTGCGCGGCGAAGTCGCAAAACTAGCCGTAGAAGGTGACTTGCGCCGAGAGCAGGACATGAACGTCAAGCGGTTGATGGATTTAGGTTGCTATCGTGGGATCCGCCATCGACGAGGCATGCCAGTTCGAGGTCAACGCACCCAAACCAACGCACGCACGCGACGCGGTCGTAAGGTGAATAGAGGCTAAATCATGGCGAGAGGCGACAGAAGCGATTCGTCATCCCGACGTCGGCAACGCCGCGCGGTATCAGACGGCCTGGCACACGTGCACGCATCGTTCAACAACACGATCATCACGATCACGGATCGCCAAGGCAACACGCTTGGCTGGAAAACCGCAGGTGGCTCCGGCTATCGAGGTTCGCGGAAAAGCACACCGTTTGCCGCACAAGAAGCGGCTTCGTTTGTGGCAAGGCAAGTCATGGATACATTCGACATGAAAAGTGTGGATGTGTACGTTAAAGGTCCAGGACCGGGACGTGAGTCGGCCGTCCGCGCAATGCACGCCGAAGGTCTGCGTATCAACACGATCACGGATGTGACCCCGTTGCCTCACAACGGGTGTCGGCCACCGAAGCGTCGTCGTATCTAAGGAAATTCGAATATGGCAAGGTATCTAGGTCCCAAGCTAAAGCTATCGCGACGGGAAGGTACGGATCTTTTCTTAAAGAGTGGCATACGAGCGCTTAGTGATAAGTGCAAGGAAGGTAAAAAACCTGGCGAACCGAACATTCGACGCAATGCGGGTCGTGGGCGGCAATCGGACTTTGCTATTCAACTGCGCGAGAAACAGAAAGTAAAGCGACTCTACGGCGTACTTGAACGACAGTTCCGCAACTACTACAAGAAGGCGGATCGACAGAAAGGCGCCACAGGCTCGAATTTGCTACGATTGTTGGAGTGTCGGCTTGACAACGTCGTGTACCGGTCTGGATTCGGAAGCACCAGAGCGGAGTCGCGTCAGCTGGTATCCCACAAATCGATTGAAGTCAACGGCAACGTCGTCAATATTCCGTCATATCAAGTATGTGAAGGTGATGTCGTCACGGTACGCGAACGTGCAAAGGGACAAGTCCGAATCCAGGTTGCGCTGCAGCTAGCCGAACAACGTCCGCCGATTGATTGGATTGACGTTGACGGCGAACACCAGTCGAGCATTTTCAAGCGATATCCGGATCGGGAAGAACTTTCCCATGAAATCCAAGAGAACTTGATCGTCGAGCATTACTCGAAGTAACGACGCACCGGCTTGAAGCGCGGCGTGTTGCGCCAGCGTTGAATGGCGGCAATTCACCCTCACCATTGGTCATAAGAGGACCATCACATCAATGACAGCAGAATCGACCCAGCTTGAAGTAGACAACGCTGACGAGACACCGGTAGCTGAAGAGGCTAGTTCGGCAGAAGAGCAAGATGGCTTAGTACCTCTGCAACAGGTCGGCACGTTGCTAACACCGGCCACCATGGTTGTGGAACCGATCGATGGCATGGATCCCAAACTCGCGCTGAAGGTGGTTCTTGAGCCTTTTGAGCGAGGCATGGGACATACGGTTGGCAACGCACTCCGTCGAATCATCCTTGGCTTTATGCCTGGTAGCGCGATTACCGAGGTAAAGATTGACGGCGTTGAGCAACCTTACTCGAATGTTGAGGGCGTTTATGAAGACGTGGTTGACATTCTTTTAAATCTCAAAGGCGTAAGCGTTCGCCTCAACGGTACCCAGCCGACCGCTGTATTGCGTCTTAATGCCAAGGGCACTACCAAGAAGGAAGTCAAGGTTACTGCCAAAGATTTCCAAGAAAATGCGAACGTTGAGATTGCAAACCCCGATCACCTGATTTGCACGTTAGGTGAGAAAGGCGAGATTTATTTGGAAGCGACAGTTACGAAAGGCCGTGGCTACGTTCCTGCAAGTGACAAGGGCGATGACTTCGAAACTGTGACCACCGGTCATTTGATGCTTGATGCGAGTTACAGTCCCATTCAACGTGTGATTTACCAGGTTGAAAGCACGCGTGTTGAGCAGCGAACCGACTTAGACAAACTTATTCTTGAAGTTGAGACGAACGGTACCATCGACGCGCAGGAGATCATTACTCGCGCAGCTAGCATCCTACAGCAGCAGTTGAGCGCTTTTGTTGATGAGGGATTGCTACCGTCAGCTGCGACAACGGTTACAGATACGGCGAGTGAGGAAATCCCGCGGGAGTTTTTCTTCTCCATCGAGGACCTGACCTTGAGTGTACGTGCAATGAATGCGCTAAGGTCTGAAGGAATCGAGACGATTGGCGATTTGGTTAGCAAGCAAGAATCAGATTTGATGAAGACGCCAAATCTTGGTCGCAAGTCCCTGCAGGAAATCAAGGACGCGCTGTTGGTCATGGGCTTGCATATCGGTATGGAAGTGCCGAGCTACATGGCGAAGCAAGGCTAAGACGGATTCCAGTTCAGAGGCGTAGATAGGTAATCGGATATGAGACATCAAAAGAGTGGACGTCATCTGAACCGGACATCAGCACATCGCAAAGCGATGCTGTCGAATATGTCAGCGTCTTTGATCGAGCACGAAACGATCAAGACCACGGTGGTCAAGGCGAAGGAGCTCCGAAGGTTCGTTGAGCCATTGATCACGTTGAGCAAGACCGATTCGGTTGCGAATCGACGTCGCGCCTTTGCGAAACTCCGCAATAAAGCGGCCGTTGGCAAGTTGTTTACAGAGCTTGGTCCAAGGTATATCGATCGACCTGGCGGCTACACGAGGATTCTGAAAGCTGGATATCGGCAAGGCGATTCCGCAATGGTGGCTTACATGCAGCTGATGGATCAACCTGAACAAACGGTTGAACAAGCACCGGAGCCGTTACTACCGGCTGCAGCTGCCGCCGAGGAAGACGAAGCGTCGGCCATCACTGACGAAACGACGAACGATTCAGAGACGACGGAGTCGCTCGAAGTTACCGACGAAGTAGAAGAAACCGAAGTTCAAGCTGAAGCAGCGACCGAAGAGGTCAGCGAGTCGTCGGAATCTGATGCGGCTGAGACAAGTGCATCAGATGAAGAATCTACCGCGGATCAAGCAGAAGATAAAAAGAAGGACTAAGTACAGTCAGTCCCTGACACCGCGGCGTTAACCTGCGGCTTGGTTGAGTTCGACTCGACCCAAGATTGTTTTCAGAAACTGCCCCGTATAGGACTGCTCGAATCCAGATAGCTGTTCTGGCGTTCCTGCTGCTACGACCTCGCCACCAGCCGATCCTCCTTCCGGTCCAAGGTCGATCACCCAGTCCGCAGTCTTAATGACATCTAGATTGTGTTCAATCACCACCACGGTGTTGCCTCGGTCGCGCAAGCGCTGTAAGACATCGAGCAAGTGTTGGATGTCGTAGAAATGCAGTCCAGTGGTTGGTTCGTCCAGGATGTACAGCGTCCGACCTGTATCGGTTTTCGAGAGTTCACGCGCTAGCTTGACGCGCTGAGCTTCGCCACCAGAGAGCGTTGTTGCACTCTGACCCAAACGGATATAGGACAGACCCACATCTTGGAGGGTTTGTAGTTTCTTGTGGATAGCCGGGATCGCGGAGAAGAACTCAGAGGCTTCTTCGACGTCCATATCCAGCACATCGTGGATATTTTTGCCTTTGTACCGGACTTCCAATGTTTCGCGATTGTATCGTTTGCCTTCGCAGACATCGCACTGGACGTAGACATCGGGTAGGAAGTGCATTTCGACCTTAATCAGACCATCGCCTCGACAAGCTTCACATCGACCACCTTTGACGTTAAAGCTGAAACGACCTGGCTTGTAGCCTCGAGCGCGAGCCTCTTGGGTACGCGAGAATAGATCGCGAATTGGTCCGAACATCTGCGTGTAGGTTGCCGGATTTGACCGTGGTGTTCTACCGATTGGACTTTGGTCGATCTCAACAACCTTATCCAGGTGCTTCAGCCCGGTACAGCTGTCATATTGTTTTGGTACGTGCGTCGTTGCCTTGTTCAACTCCCTCGCAGTAATGGGATAGAGCGTTTGATTGACGAATGTCGATTTTCCTGAGCCTGATACACCCGTCACACACGTAAACAATCCGAGCGGAATCTCCACGTTGATTTTCTTGAGGTTGTTGCCACTTGCTTCCGTTACCGTCAGTAATCGCTTTGGATTTACTGGCGTCCGCGTGGTCGGGACTTCAATTTCGCGACGACCGGCCAGATAGTCTCCGGTGATCGACTCCGGGGTCCGTTTGACTTGGTCGATCGTTCCTTGTGCAACGATGAAACCGCCATGTACCCCTGCGCCTGGACCAATGTCCACGATGTGGTCGGCGGTGTGAATTGCCTCTTCATCGTGCTCGACGATGATCACTGTATTACCGATGTCCCGCAGATGGCAAAGGGTTCGCAGTAATCGACCGTTATCTCGTTGGTGAAGTCCGATCGAAGGTTCGTCCAAGATATACATGACCCCGACGAGGCCAGCGCCGATCTGACTTGCTAGGCGAATGCGTTGCGCTTCGCCGCCAGAAAGCGTTCCGGCACTGCGATTCAAGGTGAGATAGGTCAATCCAACGTCGTTCAAGAATCGCAGTCTTGCGCGAATGTCAATCAGGATCTTTTCACTGATAATCTTCCGTTGCCCTTTGAATTCGAGCGTGTTGAAGTAATCGAGGGCGTCGTGAATGGAATATGCGGTGATTTGATCAATGTTCTGATCTCCGATGAACACGTTCCGAGCTTCTTCTCGCAGGCGTGAGCCACCGCATTCTGAACATGGTGAATTCGACATGAGTGCGGCAAGATGTTCGCGGATGCCTTCGGAACTCGTTTCGTGCATCCGCCTTTTCAACATCGGCAACACGCCTTCGAATTTAAAGACTCGCTTAATGACGCGACCGTTCCGAAGTTTGAAGCTGAAATCAATCTTCTCGCCGCCAGAACCATGAAGGATGATGTTCTGGTGATCTTTTTTAAGCCTGCTCCAGGGCCGATCGACATCAAACCCGTAGTGTTCGCTGAGTCGTTGGAACATGTGAAAGTAATGGCGCGTATTTCGACTCCAACCCATACAAGCGCCTTCGGCAAGGGAGAGGGATGCGTCGATGATCACTCGATCCGCCGAGAAACTCTGCTCGGTTCCGAGTCCGTCGCAGCTACTACATGCGCCATGTGGACTGTTAAAGGAGAACATCCGTGGTTCAAGTTCGACGATGGAGTATCCACACTTGGGACAGGCGTAGCGGTTCGAGTAGACGGTCTCAGGAATGGTGTCGGTTTCATCCATACCAACGAGGAGTGCCCTACCTTCACTAAGTTCTAGGGCGGTTTCAAAGCTCTCCGCCAATCGTTGTTGGTTTTCAGGCCGGATAACGAAACGATCGACCACCGCTTCGATGGTGTGTTTCCGATTCTTATGGAGCTTAGGTTTGGTATCTAACTCAGCGACGATTCCATCGATCCGAGCCCGAACATAGCCGGCTGCGGCGAGTTCGGCGAACACGTGCTCATGTTCGCCTTTCCGATCCTCAATGACTGGCGCGAGCACCATGGCACGGGTACCTTCCGGGAATGCCAACGCATGATCCACCATTTCAGATATCGTCTGTGCGTCGAGCTTGTTACCGTGTGTAGGGCAACGTGGTTCGCCAACCCGCGCATAGAGTAGGCGAAGATAGTCATAGATTTCAGTGATCGTACCGACGGTTGAGCGGGGATTGTGGGATGTTGCCTTTTGTTCGATCGAAATCGCTGGCGAAAGGCCGTCAATGTGGTCGACATCGGGTTTGCCCATCATCGATAAGAACTGACGCGCGTATGCGGATAGCGATTCGACATAGCGGCGCTGCCCTTCGGCGTATAGCGTATCGAAAGCGAGTGAGGACTTGCCTGAGCCAGACAGACCCGTAACGACGATCAGTTTGTCACGGGGAAGGTCAACATCGACATTTTGTAGGTTGTGGGTTCGCGCGCCGCGAACAGCAATCGTATCGTGACTAGATGTCATGTGGGATCTCAACGCGTAACCGGTAATGATAGCGTTTAGGTACGACGGGAGGAGATAGACCAATCGTGTTTGGATAAACATGAGTGTGTCTCACGAGGATTCGGAATGGGTTTAGCGCGTGGTTCTACGCCGCGAATGGTTGCATAGTAACTAAATATCTACTAGAATAAGCGTTCAGTAACTAAACGATTACCTTTCATTATGGTTTACGCTGCCGGATATCAGTCTCCTTTCGGTCCGCTGACGTTATTTGCGTCGGATAAAGGATTGGTTGCTGTGGCCTTTAACGATCCTTCCTACGCAGGACGTGATATAGTAACTAAAGAGTGCGTTTTAAATCCTCAAGCATTTCCTACCGGCCCTATACAGCAGGATGAATCTAGGTTTACGAGTGTTTTTAGTGAACTAGATAGTTACTTTAATGGATCTCTGAATTCATTCGAGACCCCACTCGACTATACACATCATGGTACGGCGTTCCAACGTCGTGTTTGGGATGCGCTGAGGGAAATTCCGTATGGCTCAGTCGTCACGTACGGCGAATTAGCCGAACAAATCGGCAACGCCAAAGCGGCTCGCGCTGTCGGTCTTGCGAACAACCGAAATCCGTTAGCAATTCTGGTACCTTGTCATCGAGTCATTGGCGCGAGTGGAAGATTGGTCGGTTATGCTGGGGGCTTGCCTTTTAAACGCTCGTTGCTGGACTTAGAAGGTGTAACGCTCGGTGACGATAAGGGGGAAAGTTCGCGAGATGCGATACTGCACGCAGGGACAATCGCATTTTCAAGGAGCGGTTACAAGGGTACGACCGTCGACGATATCGCGAAAGCGGCCGGGGTCAATAAGCGCATGATCTACCATCACTTTGGTTCAAAGCGCGGGCTATACGACGAGGTTTTTTCTATAGTGGAAGGAGGCCACAAAGGCACTAGGACTGACGTCTTGCAGTCCAGTCCCAATATTGCAATGAGGTTGAAGATCTACCAACTTCTCGAGACGGGTACGACTTCCGATGTGTCGCTCGCAGCCGATATTGAAAGAAATGAGAAACGAATCGCCAAGTTGAAGTCCGAAGGCCGCATGGACTCTCGATATGACACTCAGTTAGTTGCACGGCTTCTAACAATCGCGGACCAATGGAAGGCTAGTAGCGATAAACCGCATACCCGCGTGGCACCGGTCGTGAACCGACTGAAGAAAACCTTGTAATCGGTACTAACTACTCGGCAGCGGTACCTGCGTCCTGTTCGGTTTCATCTTGCTTCAGATGTCTCCGAGTCTCGTTATAGCGGCGAGGCATAGACCTACGCATGACGCGACGACGTTCATCTGGTTCCAATTTCGCCGCAACCTCTCGCCACATCTGGTCACTACGTGCCTTCGTTGCCATGAATAGCTCGTTGAACGCTTCTTGAGCTTTGTGAAGGCGAGTCGCGTCGAATGGTTCCTCGACGGTTGCTCGGTATAGCTCGGTTTGCGCGCGTCGAAGCTCCCTTAAATGTGCGTGGATTTGCTTTCGATGCTCTTCCGTGGATGGGATCAGCTCCTGGACACGTTCCTCTCCTAACGGACGGAGGACGCGGTCGATCGGTGCACCAGTCCAAGTCGCTACCCGATCACCGTGGAAGTGCGGACTAAACGACTTTCCAACGAAAAAGCCGATAAAACCCAAATTTACTATGAGCGAGATAACGCAAGTAATTAGCAGCGCTTTACGACTCATCGTCCACATCTCCTGACCACGATTCGTAGTCGTAAAACGTCATATATGTCAGATCTTCGGCGAGATCGACAGGTAATTCCTGATTAGCTGCACCGAGATAGAAGCCGAAAGCGAGCGAACACGCGGCGGCAAGTGCTGGATTCCAGATTAGTCCGCGCCAGAAGCCAGTCTCTGAGCGGCGCTTGTGTGCGGCGAATCTCGACATGACCTTCTGCTCGAGACCATAAGTCTGTGGAACTACCATGACATCAACCAAGTGCTTATCGACGTCAATTTGTGCATTCAACAACGCCCGCGCCAATGCACTCTGCGCAAGCAGCACGTTTGCTTCCGCCCGCAAGTTTTCGGGCCATGCCGACAGGTTACTCCCGTGAAGGTCTAGTAGCGTTTCGAAGTTCTGTTCATTCATAGTTCTTAACCAAAATGTCGCGCAACGTGCGCCGTGCGCGACCAATCAAAGCTTGAACACCGTCCACTGTGGTATCAAGAACCCGGGCGGCATCCTGTTGAGTCCATCCTTGAACCTGACAAAGTACGATCGCCGTACGCTGACGTTCAGGCAGTGTTCGGATAGCACTTCGCATCGCTTGTCGTTGTGCGTCGTCTTCTAAGGATTCAATGGTTGAGTCCGAGAACTCGACGCTCTCTTGAATTACTGTTCGCTTTCGGGATCGTTCTCGCCGAAACTGATCAATACATAGATTTCGTGCGATCTGATGCAGCCATGTCGTAAATTGCACGGTGTCAGGCGTCCAATTCGACGCTCGTTGCCAGAGGCGAAGGAAGGTCTCCTGTGTGATGTCTTCGGCATCACTTTGATTGCCACACAGCCGGTAGATGAATGCGTGGATACTCAGTGTATGTCGTTGCACTAACATGGAGAATGCGGACTCATCTCTCTGCTGAACACGTTGCATGAGATACTCGTCAGAGTTGGCTTTCAACGTTGTTTGATCCATCTACGATGGCAACAACTGCGTCATGCACGATTGATTCACGCCAAACCAATTCTGTCAGATCGAATTTACTGCTCGATTTTGGGTGCTTTCTTAGCAGTATCTGTCGGTTGACGAGCGGCTCGCATTTCGCTTCTGTCGAGTCTGCCGTCACCGTTCTTGTCAAGCGAAACCAGTTCGTCGATCGGCGCGGAGATTTCAGCCTGACTTACCTGGCCATCTTGATCACTGTCGAATTCATCGAAGGACCGCCAACGTAGCGGCATACGCGCTTGACGTTGTGCCCGTTGACCGCCGGCGCGTGGCCGATCACCTGCGCGTTGTCGATCGCGAGTGCGGCCAACCCCTTCACCTGAGGCGCGCGCATTTCCGGCGGCGGCTCCCGGTCGAGTCGTAAACTCGTCCTTAGTCAGGAACCCGTCTCCATTGGTATCCATGCGGTCAAAGCGCGTTTGAATCGCGGCGCGCATATCCTCGATCGCCAATCCCGCGACTCGGTCAATCGGCAGCGCGGGAGTCTGCGCATGCGTTATCGAGGTGACCAACAAAGCGGATGCGGCTATGCTAAGCGACTTTAGATTCATTTCAATTCTCCGAGATGTTTTATCGTTTATACGGAACGGTTGAAAAAACCTGACGCTGCGATCGGTCGAGTTCATGGCTGTGGCACCGCATTATGTCGTTTGACTCACGAACTGCGCGTCCGAGGCACATGAGAAAAGATCTGACAAAATTGCGGTAGGCGTTTGACTATAAGCTAGTGTACCGTTTGAGGACAACTCGTTAAGAAAACACATAGATCGATCTCAAAGTGAATCAATTGACAGATGTAAGGACTGAATTCGGGGATACGATCGAGCATCCCACGACACAGTTTGGCTTGCTCGGTACGCGACGACTTTTGCCGTTGTTCGTAACTCAATTTTTCGGGGCTTTTAACGATAACGTTTACAAGCAAGCGCTCTTGCTGATCTTCGTTTTCAGCGCGATTTCACAGTCATACGACACTAACGTGCTTAATAACGTCGCGGCTGGTTTGTTCATCGTGCCGTTTTTCCTGTTCTCGGTCACTGCAGGCGCATTAGCAGATAGCTACGACAAAGCGACCCTCGTTCGTTACATCAAGGCGATGGAGATTCTGATCGCGATTTTGGTTGCCGTGGCACTGGTCACGCAAAACCTTATCGCAATGCTGGCGGTTTTGTTTCTTTACGGGACGCAGTCGACGTTTTTTGGACCACTCAAGTTTGCACTCTTACCGCAACAGTTGCACGCCTCCGAACTAGTCGGCGGCAATGCGATGATCGAAATGGGAACGTTTGTCGCGATCCTTCTCGGAACCGTCGTGGGCGGAGTTCTTGGAAATTCGGACCTACTTGGCGACATGGCTCAAGTGAATGTCTGGGTATCGATTACCGTGATCGTGACAGCGATTGTGGGATTTATCGCATGTCTGCAAATTGCGCCTGCACCTCCAGTCCATCACGAGAAAATCAATTGGAACCCGATAACGGAGACGGTCAATCTCATCCGATTAACAATGGAAAGAAAAGCTGTGTTCCGAAGCGTCTTAGGAGTGTCGTGGTTCTGGCTGCTCGGATCGGTATTTCTGACACAAGTGCCGAACTTGACGAAGGAGTATCTCTACGGGGACGGTACCGTGGTGACAGTGTTGTTGGTCGTTTTCACTGTAGCAATTGCGATCGGTTCTCTGATTTGTGAACGGTTGAGCGGTAGAAAAATCGAAATCGGTCTGGTGCCGCTTGGTGCGCTCGGTATGAGCGTTTGGGGGATCGACGCATATTTCAGCATTCTGGCAATTGAACCCGTATCGGTACGAGGTGCTTTCGATTTCCTGGCGGCAGACGGCGTTCCGAGACTTCTGATCGACTTGGTGTTCTTGGGGATATCCGCCGGCGTCTTTGTCGTGCCGATGCAAGCGCTAATACAGAACCGGACGCCGCCAGCGAAAGTCGCACGCGTTATCGCAGGTAACAACGTGCTCAATTCTCTTGCAATCGTGTTAGGTGCGGGGATTTCGATTTTCTGGTTGACCGTACTTGACTATGGCATCCCCTCCTTATTTCTTCTAATCGCCATTCTTACGGCGTTCGTAGCTGCTTACATCTTTGTCACCGTGCCGGAATTTGTGATGCGATTTATCGTATGGTTAGTGGGACACTCGGTGTATCGTGTAGATCACGTCGGCCTTGACAATATTCCGGATCGGGGTCCCGTCGTGCTGGTGTCAAACCACATTACGTATGTCGATTTCATGTTGCTCGCAGGTGCCGTGCGTCGGCCACTCCGCTTCATCATGCACCGATCGTTTTATGACTTACCTGTCGTTCGATTCGTTTGTCGGGTGGGTGGCGCTGTACCGATCGCGACCAAGGAAGAGGATGAGGAGGTCTACGAAGAGGCATTCGAGAAAGTAAAGGAAGGCTTGGATAGCAACGAGATCTTTTGCATTTTTCCGGAAGGACGTTTGACCCCGACCGGGGAAATGATGCCGTTCCAGAGAGGGATTGAGCGTATTCTGCGCGAGTCTCCCGTACCGGTCATACCGGTCGCCCTTAGTGGCCTATGGGGAAGTTACTTCTCAAAAGCGCCGAATGCTCGAAAACTACCAAAGCGTGTCCGCGTGTCGGTGGGAGAGCCTATATCGCCAGATTCGGCGACCGCGCAGTTATTAGAAGATCAAGTCCTAGCATTGCGTGGTAGTACGCGTTAGACATTCGATGGCTAAATCATCCGCTAGCGATACGTTTTTTCTAGACCATCCCCGGGACTATCCGATCTTCAGACCTAGGGAGGACGAATGTCCCTACACCTTACTCGGATTGAGCACGGACGAGTCTGTCGACCTTGACGACATCCGCGTTGCAAAACATCACGATAACGTTGTGGCGGCTTACCAATTCACACGATTGTCCTCCTTGACGTTTGAAATTGAACGGCTAGGTGTCAATGAGTCCTACCGAAATCGAGGTCTCGGAAGCTGGATGTTGGCGCACGCCATTGGCATAATCGAATCAAAAGGTGGTCGCGAAATATTCATTCATGCCCCTTTTTGCGAATTCTTCAGTCGCGTTGGGTTTGAAGCAACGGGTTCGAATTTGCTACGCCTGACTTTAACTGCTGAGTGACGATGTCTTTAACCGCGCCGGATGAGTCAACCATACCTCATGTCGATGGAGGGAACGTCGCGATCCTCAGGTCCAAATGGCACGATGAATTAGTGCACAACATGGCAACAGCCTGCACACGCGTATTGCTAGAACACGGTATTGAATCCGTTGAAGATCACGTAGTTCCTGGCACACTCGAGCTCCCGTTAGCTGTGCGGGTTTTAGCGGAAAAACGCATGCATGACGCATTTGTTTGTCTAAGCGTCGTGGAGAAGGGTAGTACGGCACATTTTGACATGATCGTTCACGCCACGACTGAGGCGTTGCAGCGCGTTTCAGTTGATCAAAAGATCCCGGTGATAAATGAGATCATTGCAGTGTACGACATTGCTGACGCGATCACGCGTGCGTCTGATGATGAATTCAATAAAGGCATCGAAGCGGCTGCGGCAACGCTCGAGATGATCAACTTCGTGCGCGCCAACGAATAGGCTTGTCAGATCCGGCTGAGCGGTCATCCGCTCTTGACATCTTGTTGCCAAGCGTTCGTGAGATTAGACGCTTAGACGAAACTCGGTCACTTCGACCGGCGATGGATAGGATCGAGCCTCAAGGATCAAAACACAATCGAATTTCTAGTGCTTTACGTCGATTCGGACTTGATCGATATCCGGTGCAAATCCGGATCGCTGAAAACAGCGATCGACTACCGCAGCTTGAAGATGACTATGGGTACGAATTAGCAGTATCCGAGAGTGGGATCGACATTCAATCCGATTCGATCTGGGGAGGAATCACTGCGTGCAGTGTGCTGGCGGCACTCTCGTGGCGTGACGGCTCGCTCCCTCATTGTCATCTCGTTGATAGTCCTGCTTATCCATGGCGCGGACTAATGATCGATACAAGTCGCCATTTCATTACAGTCCAAAAGCTAAAGGAAACTCTGGACTTAATGGCATGCTATCGGTTAAACGTTTTGCATCTAAACCTCTCAAACGACCAAGCTTGTCGATTTAAATGCTCACGTTTCCCACGCCTAGCTGCCGCTGAGAGTTATTCCGCAGAAGAACTAAAGGACCTCGTAGAGTTTGCCGCAGATCGTGCGATCCGCATCGTTCCGGAACTCGATGTACCGGGGCACACGACGAGTTGGATTTGGGCATACCCGGAGTGGGGGGCAGGGAAGCTCAAAGCACCGTCCACGGGTTTCGGTGTTCACGAGGCGTGTTTGGACCCAACGAAACCCGAAGTATTAGAAGCCGTCAAGATCGTTTTCAATGAACTAGCAGAGGTGTTTCCAGATAGACATGTTCATGTAGGTGGCGACGAGGTCAATTCCACATGGTGGGATAGAAACTCGCGGATTCAAGTTTGGATGAAGTCGCGTGGCATAAGTACGGCGCACGATCTGCAAACCTGGTTCATAAAGGATCTGGGTGATCACCTTATGTCGATAGGCAAGCAGGTCATTGGTTGGGATGAGGTGCTGGCAACTGAGTTACCACAGCAGTTCACGATACAGGCTTGGCGTGGAATGAGAGCCCGAGACACAGCTCTTCAAGGTGGTCATGCAACTATTGTTTCCTCGCCTTACTACTTGGATCTATTTCTACCGGCCGATTACCACTATCGGTATTTCCCATCGATGTCGATTACTGAGGCTAATGATGCCGACTCCCAAGCACTAGATGATCCACGTCTTGCTCATGTGCGTGAAGGGCTAAAGTGGCAGGCTGCGTTTGGCTCATTCGATTCTGTCGCGAATCGCGAAGGCGGAAACGTCCTCGGTGGTGAAGCATGTATGTGGAGTGAGATTGTTGACGATAGGACACTGCATACAAGAGTTTGGAGTCGGATGCCCGCAATCGCCGAGCGATTTTGGTCCGGCGACCAAAGTCTCGGTGAAGCGCAGATGTATGCAAGACTTGATCGCAGTATTTCTTACTGGCAAAGGAAATTAAGCATCGGGAATCTCATGACCCTACCTCCTGAGCTAACGCCACCGGGATTACGGCCTTTGATTGATCAACTTGAGCCCGTTAAGTGGTATACCAGGTTGATCGGTATGGCGCGCTCAAGTGCTCGTACGTCTGGTCAGGTTGAGAGTTCGTTTAGCAGACCGTACGACACAAACAGCGAATTGGACCGTGTCATCGACTATTTACCGCCTGAGAGTCTGGAAGCGCGCCGCGTTGCGGCGGCATTGCGAGACGCAAAGCGGGTAACGAGTTGGTGCGACGACTGGCAGAATCAAGCGATCGTTTTCGAGGACTGCGTGAAGCATGAACCTAGGCTGGCTGAATTACGAGAGCTGAGTCAGGGACTGAAAGCACTCGCAGGGATTCATCAGAACAAGCTGCCTGTGGCCATGTCGTTGGCGGAGCCAATCGGCGAGTACATACTCCCAATTGCCACCCCGATATTGAACGATGCGCTTAACCGAATAGCGGAGAGATTTGGTGCCGATGGTAGTGATATTGAGGAGATCAAAAAGGGACATATCAACGATTCATTTGCGATTGATAGGAAATACTTACTTCAGCGCGTCAACCGTGAAGTATTCGACGTTGATGCAGTATTGAGTAATCGACGTATGCTTGATCCCGTAATCCGAGATTTCGTGCCTCATTCCCTAGAGACGTCGGATGGCGCTGATCACGTTGTAGGTGTAAGTGGTGAAGTTTGGCGTGCGGCTCAGTTCATCGAAGCGCGCAATTTCGATGTCCTTCCAACCGAACTTTGCGAAGTGGCAGGTCACGCATTTGGCAGTTTCCTTTCACAGCTTTTAAACTGTAGCGAACGACCAGCGTCTGCTATTCCAGGTTTTCATCATCTTGATGCGTACTTAAGAGATTTTGATTCCCTCAAACCAACATCTGACGCCCAAGAATGGGTCGAATTTATTGACAGACGTCGTTCGTCGGCGCAATCGTTCGATCAACAAGAATTCCAAGTTATTCATGGTGACTGTAAAGTCAACAATCTTTTATTTGAACTTGAAGCACCGAGGGTTGCGCGGATCATCGATCTAGATACGCTGATGTGGGGGCATCCAGCGTGGGATTTTGGCGATTTGATCCGATCAGTATTAACAGGTTCGGTTAACGCCGATGAGGAGAAAGAACGGCTTCGCTTGACTACTCAAGGTTTCGTGGACGCATATCAAGTCAGCGTTGGAGCTCAGGGGACGTTTGCCCGTGCGCCATCCTATATGAGTTTTATGCTTGGCATACGCTTCTTGGCTGATCACTTCAGGGGTGATACTTACTTCAAGGTTGAGTCACGAGGGGACAACCTCAAACGTGCGATCGAGCAATTGAAGCTATCGGAGCGGCTGATGCACGCTGCGATCGATATCCAAGGATGGCTATAAGCGCGATCCTGACTAGCTGGTTATCCCGTAGAGTTTTTCCACGTTTTTCCGCGTGATCTTCTCCCGATCGTCAGGGTCTATACCCTCAAATAGCTCATCGAGTACGTCTACTGAGCATGGCCAGGTCGAATCTGTATGGGGGTAGTCTGAACCCCACATCAGATTGTCGATGCCGATCATATGGCGCGTAGCCAATGCAGGACGGTCGTCCTCGATGGTCGCGTAAAACTGGCGATGCCACACTTCGTGAGGATGCGGACCCTTATACGGTTCCGCGATGTTGCGACGCTCTCGTTGCAGACCTTGTTCAACGCGATCTAGCCAATGTGCAATCCAACCTGCATTGAATTCTGCGACGACGACTTTTAGATTCGGATGGCGTTCGCACACCCCGCGGCACATGAATTCGACAATGGTTGATTGAACGGTGTGTTGCGTCCCAGCGTATCCTGCGATGCCATCTGGTCTCAATGGCTTGCTTCGGTATTCGCGAGGAACGTATGAACCACATCCGACGTGCATGGAAAGCGGGAACTCCGCTTCTTCTGCCATGGACCAGAGCGGCTCATAAGCCTCATCGTAGTAAGGTCTTTCTGCTGGTGACGTGCAAGGAATGCAACCTCCTTTGAAACCAAGTTTTATCACTCGACTAAGTTCATCGAAGGCGGCTTCAGGGTTCTGAACTGGAATGGCGGGTAGTCCGTGTAGTCGCCCTTGACTAGCGACCTCGTAATCGTGTAACCAATCGTTGTAATTTTTCTGCAAGGCGACCAAGAGTGGGGTGTTCTTCATGCCAAACATCCCGAAATAGCCGGGATACAGGAATTCAGCCGCCAATCCATCTATATCTTGGTCTTCATAGCGATGCGCTCCATCGACGAGACCTCGACGCATTCCCGCGTACCCGCTTTTAAATAGCGCCACTAGTTCCGGGTCTTGCATATGTGCGACGTCGGGTTTATGTCCTGCCTTCCGATTCAGCGGTTCGTTACGTCGAAGACGCGTCGCAGCCATACCCATTCGCGCCACGCTCACGCCACGCATACCGCGCGCTGGCACAACGATCGCATCGACCTGGTCGCCGACATCCATGATTCGTGGTGCTTCGTCGCCAAAACGATCGGCTAGCCCAGTGAAGACGTCACGACCTTCAACAACGTGGGAATCGGCTGAAATTGGTTGCATACTGTTTACCCTCGTAGTTCATTCATTTTAGACGGGCATCACGTTCGCTCGACGAGGTATAAAGAGCTATAGCTAAAGCGGCTAATCACGCATCATGCCCGTTAACAAGGTTGCCATCCAGCTTATCGTAGCGCTCTTGTTGCTGGCTAGTTGTGGCACATCGGTGGTTCCGCCAATACTGCTGGAGAGTGGACGACTGGTTTATCCCCCCGAATCGCGTGAAGCGAACGTCGAAGGATCAGTGCTTGTTGTCTACGACGTGAGCGAAGTAGGGGAGGTAAGCAACGTCCGTGTCATCAGTTCATCACCAGCTGGCGTGTTTGATGAAGCCGCGATCAAATTTGTACGTACGTGGCGATTTCAACCTCAAAAGCGCAGCGGGTCGCCTGAAGCGGTTCAGGATATCCAAAGTCGGATCTCGTTTACCTTAGAGGATGGGGATGCATCCTATTTGGAGTTCATTGAGTAGCGATTACCTTCAGTTCGTCGATTATTAGATTCATATCCTGAGCATTACGTTTCGTGAAATGAACCATTACTCCGAATGTAAATACCACTACGACGAAACTTGGGAGGAGCATCGCGAAATATCCTAGAAGGAGGTCCCAAGGAAGGCCTTCGCGAACTCGGATCACAAAGCGGTACAGCCAAATTCCCTCGAATATCAGCGCGAACAAGAGAATCAACCAAGTCTTGATTCGCACGAGTTTCTGAAAGAAAAATCGACCGGAGACTGACGCTCTTGAGCCGACCGTTGTGATGTCGGCGTGGAACACCGGTCGTACGAACATCCAAAAACTCACTTTTACTACGTACGCGATGAGATGCTTACTGTGTATTCGAAACGCAACTTTCTCAGATGCCTTTTCGGCGCGCAAAGCGTGCCATACGGATCGTTGACGAGCGCGTCTACGCAATTCATCCGCTGGTACTTGACACTGAAATTTGAACGGGATTCCGACGGAGACGAGCCGCCAAGTTAATCGCCACACAGTATTTCAGGCAAGACTGCTGCTGAACTAACGACCGATTCAATGGATTTTGCAATTCGTAACAGTCTCGAATCGGATGCGCGCTTTGATATGAGCTGGACACCGACAGGTAAGCCATCCGCAAAACCGGCTGGCATCGACAGTGCGGGACATTCGGTAGTCGTGACCCAGCTACATGATTCCATCCAGTCGATGTATGTATTCATCTGCACACCTTCGATTTCGCGAATCCAATCGATAGGAATCGGAAATGGAAGCACTTGCGTCGTCGGTCCAACCAGTAAGTCATAACGCTTAAAAAATGTTTCAACGCGATCACGCAAAGCGGTCCGCTCTATCTCTGTCCGGCGGAGATCTTCATCGTCAATCGCAAGACCAAGCGCTACGTTCCAAAGGATGGTCGGTTTAAGTTCGGTTTTTTCTCTCGGATTGAAAGCGTCGTAGCGATTTCGAAAACTCACGCCACGAAGGGTTTGAAAGATGTCGCGCGCGCCAGCAAGGTCGGGCGCTTCTTCTTCTACCCGAGCCCCAGCATCCTCTAGCTTCGCTGCAACATCTCGGACGACTGTCCTAATTTCAGGCACGACAGGAAGTCCGCCAAAGTCCTCCGTGAAAGCAATACGAAGGCCCTCTAAAGAAATCGGTTCGAGTCGAGGGGATACTGGTGTCGGCTGGTCGGTTCGGAGTACGTCAAACAGCAAGGACACGCTGTCGACGTTGCGTGCCATTGGACCTAATGAAGAGAGATTGCGTGAATGATCGCCGGCAAGCGATGGTGGCAGCACGTTGTTAGTCGGGCGAAAACCGATCACATTGCAGAACGATGCTGGATTGCGTAAAGAGCCACCGAGGTCGCTGCCGTCCGCTATGACTGCCATGCGCATGGCGAGCGCTACGGCCGCGCCACCGCTACTACCGCCACAGGTGCGCTCAAGGTTGTACGGGTTCTTGGTCGGCCCGAATACGCGATTGAACGTATGAGAACCTGCTCCGAATTCAGGCACATTAGTTTTGCCGATGGTGATAGCGCCAGCACGTTGTATGCGATCAATGATGTAATCGTTCGTCGTAGGAACATGTTCACGGAAAAGGGTTGAACCATACGTCGTACGCAGATTTTTCGTGGCAACCAGGTCTTTATGTGGGATAGGAATGCCTGTCAGTAGCCCGGCTTCTCCATCAATCTCGTCGATCGCTTTCGCACGGTCCATCGCCTCGTCGAAGCACGTCGTGATGATCGCGTTTACCTGTTTGTTTACGACTTCGATATGGTCAATGTGAGCACTAAGTAATTCAACAGCACTCACCGTATGTGCGGAAAGTAACTCACGTATTTCGTGCGCGTCCTTTAGTAACAGTTCATTCATCGTTCTAGATTGCGAAGAAAGGGTCTGGGAACCAACGTTGGCGCCGCAACGGCTCGATGACGGCCTTTCGAGCGATATCCGAGTCGAAACGGCAAAGTTGCTCTATGGCGAAACTGCTCACATATGCGTGTTCGTCGTTAGATGCACGACAAAGTAGAGGAAGCGTTTCGTCATCAAAACCGAAACGAATGACCGCTTGAATGATGTAGAGACGAATATCCCAATCTGATTCTGAGTCATACTTACGTGTCAACGTGTCGAGTGATGGCGTTATTTGTGCATGTGTGGCTGAGGAAATGATCCCAATCGAGGAGATAACGTGTCGCACGACACCAGCATTTGGGTGATCGATTAGTTCCCGTAGTCTCGGTAGTGCATCTGCGCTCCGCAATTGACCTAATCCGTATGCAGCGGTGGCGATCAGTGCCGGTGAATCCTCATTGAGCATATCGAGCATACGATCGAGCGCGCCAATCTGTGCTAATCCATTCACCGCATCTGCTGTATTGAGCACCTCATTGGCCGAGTATGCACCAATTTGTTGATTAATCTGCTCGTCGAGGAGATCGGTCACTTTGCCGTAGTCATGTCTTGCGACTAATTCACTTTCGTAGATCGCACGAGTGGACTCGATTGGGTTCATTGACTGTAGTCGCGAGCACCAATGATCGATATCGGTATCAGTTTCGTGGCGTCTTTTGCTCGTCCCGCCAAGCCACTGCCAAATGTGTGATTGCGTTGGGTCGTCCGTCTGCAAAGTGCCGAGTCCGGAGCATGGCTCTGGCTCTTCGGTTCTCATTACAACGAATTTATGGACGTAACGCGGTAAGACACTTGCATTGATCATGGCTCCATGTCCTAGATCAAAATGGCACAAGACCGCGCGCGGGGGCCCTACCATCGGTTCGACGTTTCTGATGTGGTACGAGGAATCTGTGAAAAATCCGTTCTTAGTTTCTTTCAGCGACGGTGGAGTTCTAGATGGCTTCTGATCGCTCAGGTTACTGAGCAAGTGGCTACCCGGTATTACCGCCGTTGGTCCTCGATGTAATGGCGTATCCTGAGGACTATAAAACAGGATAAGCCATCGGGGCTCGCGATGACGAGGTCTGGGGCGGTGAGCATGTCCGTCCTTATGGAACGCCTGGAGCATGCCGATTCCAGCATTTGATGTGCCCGGAAAGTTCGTATGGCAATGACGATGCGGGTGTATAAGGTAGTTTTGTCCTACCAATGTCGTTAAAGCGGTTTCGAGTTTAACGTCATTCAATACATCGTGCAATTTCGGTATCATCGGTACGATATTGTTGTGTGGGTTCGCTCCACTGTTTAGGGTTTGAAATAATCGATCGGTTTGGATATAGATTGATTCATGATCTATACAATCAAGGTTTAATTCAATATCTAAGTATCCATTCGATAAAAAACTCGAAATTTGTTGATCTGAGAGCATCGGAAGAGAATTAGTCATTACGATTTTCGCGTTGGCGCGTAATAGATTTGGTACGTTAGCGCTTTCGTTCGCTCGTTTATAATAAACGGAAACGCATTTTAAGGTAATTTGATATGGCATTAAAGTCGGCTTTAAATGCAGAAATGAAGCGCTTGAAAGGCGATGCGAAAAGTCTCGAAAAGAAGCGCGCAGAATTAACTGCGGAAATCGATAAGAAAATCGCGGAAAATGCTGGCAAACAAGAGATGCTGCAGAATTTCATGGATGCTACGTTCGGCGCTAAACCAAAAATGGCAGTATCGCGAGGAAAAGCTTCGGGTGGTACCAGACGTAAACGAAGAAATCGTAAAGGTGTAAAACAGCGCGTGTTAAACGTAATCAATGCTAGTTCCGGTGGCATTAAGCGAAACGCCATAATTCAAGAGATCGGCATGGCATCATCGGACGAAGCCGGCCATCAGTACGTCTCTAACACACTTCGCGCCCTTTTAGATGAATCTCGAATTGAGAATCGCGGGAGAGTGTACTTTCCTAAAGACAGTGGTGAGACAAGCGAAGTTGCATCGAGTGCCGTCGAAGAATCGCCGAGCGACAGTGCTGAAGGAACAGCATCCTCTGGCACGTCTAGTGATGAACCTAGTTCGAGTTCTTCTGGCTTCGGATCGGATTCGCACAATTAATAAAGAGTTGGCCGCCAGCTCAATAACATCGCTCAATAAGCACTAATTCAGTATGACATTACGGGTCGCGATGCTAAGTCGCTGGCATGTTCACGCGAATGAGTACTGCGGTTCAATAAATCGCAATCCCGCAGCACAGGTCGTGGCGGTGTGGGACGAGCAGCCGGAGCGTGGAAGCGCGTGGGCAGCGGAACTAAATGTGCCATTTATAGCTGACTACGTAGCGCTATTGAGTCGTGAGGATATTGATGCGGTATGTGTCGTAGCGCCTACTAACATGCATCGAGATATCATGGTTGCTGCGGCAGAGGCAGGTAAGCACATTTTTACTGAAAAAGTTCTTACCACGACTGTCAGTGAAGCACGTGAGGTTGCTGCTGCAGTTAGAAATAACAATGTAACTTTTTGCATCTCATTTCCAAGACGATGTTTACCGGAACTTAAATATGCAAAACAAGCCATTGGTGAGGGGCTTGTTGGTCAAGTAACGCTAGTTCGAATACGTGTAGCTCATGCAGGATCAAGTCGCGATTGGCTACCTGCGCATTTCTACGATCTTGAAGCCTGCGGCGGCGGTGCGATGATGGATCTTGGTGCGCACGGTATGTACCTAGCTAGATGGTTACTAGGTAAACCAAAACGCGTGGTTTCAGTTTTTTGCAATATAACGGAACGCGCGGTTGAAGACAACGCGGTTTCTGTTATCGAATTCGAAAATGGTGCGATTGGAGTAAATGAAACATCCTTCGTTGCGTATCCAGATTCTTATTCATTAGAGCTAGATGGTACGGAAGGTGGCGTTAGGATGCTGTCGCCAAGAGACGGCGTAGAAATACGTTCAGATCATTTGGAAGCAAGTGGATGGAACAAAGTCGAGGAATTACCTGATCGTTCAGCCTCTCCGATCGACCAATGGATAAGTGGATGTTTAGACGGCACTGCAATTGATTTCGGAATAGAAGAAGCCGTTCAATTGACCGAACTTATGGAAGCGGCATATCGTTCGCACGCATTGGGTGAAAGCGCTTCGGTTTAAAAATTTAATCGTTGTTTTGTTTATTTTTTTCGCGACGTAATTTTGATGCCTTCTTTCGAGAGTTTCCCGTAGTACCTCGATTAATTTTGCCGCGGCGCGTTCGAAGGTCGCCTTTACCCATATCGTTGTTGGTATTTTGAAGGGCTCGCGATTATACGGGTGTTGATCTACCTTTAATGAAGTGCTTTATAAAAAAGGATATCAATAGATCGGAAGATCGAGATCTTGATATCAGATGTGTTTTTATAGCGAACTAGCGGTAAACTAACTACAACCCCCAGCACTCCTCTTCGTTTGCGTAAAGTTGGACACCTGAAAACGCGGTTGCGATGGACTCTTGTGTTGCGTTCTCGCGCCCGAATGTTCGCCATCCGCGGCTTCCTAACAAGACGTAGCGAACTTCCGCTTTCGCCGCTATTCGACCGATTTCCTCAGGCGTTACATAAAAATCCAATGGTAGTCCACGTGCGCCAGCAGGTAAACGATGCGAAACGACGAGTGCATTCGCGCCATGTGCGAAATCGGCGACGATGTCCCGCTTGTTGGAAAACTCGCCCGCAAAGACGATGACGGTTTCGCCAATAGTGACGCGCCACGCCAAGCTAGGGATATTTCCACTTTGGACAACGATCGCCGCAAGCCGCAACTCAGAATTTGAGAACTCACCCCAGTGTTTTCGAGCTGGAGGGTTCACATCCCGTACACGCACGCGAAAACCCGCGGGACTTGAGTGTGAGAAAAAGGAACTTAGTTCTGGATACACGCCGTCTTCACTCGTCAAACGTTCGAAGAGCTGCGTGATTGAGGGAAACGACTCGTTACCGCTAGGTCCATAGATTGGCAACGGTTCGTTACGCCCACTACGAAGAGATGCCATTAGCATGCTGGGTAGGTCTGCCGTTTGCTCGATGCCAGTCTGCGTGGTGACGATTGCCGTGAGATCGCTGAAGTCTGCACCGCTGTGCTTGTATCGAAGGTAGGTACCCGCGCCGGCATTGATGAGGACACGAGCCTTGTCGTTGTTCCAAACAAGATACGAACCAGCCGCACGAGCCGTGTCATAAGACAACTCACCGGAGCCGAGAACCTCTAGCCGGACCCCTTCTTCATTACAGTAGACTGACCCGAACGATGGAGCGGATGCCCACATGAGCACTAGGTAGTAGATGGCGAATACTGAGTTCTTAGCTAATTTCATCTAACCCCTTAAGGATTTGTTGCCAGTCTGCTTCGTCTGGCATCCGCCAGTCTCCTCGCGGTGAAAGACTCACTGTTCCAACCTTGGGACCAGGAGGTAAGGTTGTACGTTTAAATTGCTGACGATGGAATCGCGTGATGAAAACCCGTAGCCACCTATCAATCTCTTTCCCCTCGTAAGCATCGTTATATGCGTGGTTCGCTAACGTACGAATTTTCGCGACGTCTGCGCCAGTCCGCAGAAAGTGATACAGAAAGAAGTCGTGTAACTCGAACGGACCGACAATCTCCTCCGTGCGCTGAGCGATTTCCCCACGCGTCGCGGGGAGCAATTCAGGTGTGATCGGAGTCTCTAGAACGCGCTCAAGCGCTCGTCGCAGATTATCTGAAGCGCGATGCTGTGCGTACCAACGTGTCAAATATTGAACGAGTGTCTTTGGAACCCCAACGTTCACGTTGTAACTAGACATATGGTCGGCGTTAAACGTGCACCAACCTAAGGCAAGCTCAGACAGATCACCAGTACCAACGACGATACCGTTCATCTTGTTGGCAAGGTCGAACAATATCTGTGTGCGTTCTCTCGCTTGGCTGTTCTCATACGTTACGTCGTCAAGCGCTTCATGTTGAATGTCGGAAAGATGAGATTCGACAGCTGCAGAAATGGGGATTTCCCGCAGGGCTAGACCAGCAGCTTCTGTTAACAGGGCAACCGACTCCCTAGTGTGAGTACTTGTCCCGGGTCCAGGCATCGTGACTGCGAGGACGGTTTCAGATTCCCATGCCAACTCAAGCTGAGCGTCCATACAAACCAACAAAGCTAGTGTTGAATCGAGTCCTCCAGATAGTCCGATGACCATCTTGTTGGTTGCAGAGGATTGCAGTCGCTTTACTAAACCTTGTGTTTGAATCTTGAGAATCGTCTTCGCACGAGCCTCAAGTGTGCTTGCGTCACCCGGCACGAAAGGATGTCTTGCTATATCTCGACGCAGGCGTTTAAGCAAAGATCTAGTAGGCTGCCCGATGATTCGATAGCCATCGGTTCGGGGGCCGCTCCTAAACGTAGAGCTCACTGCGCGCTCATGACGCAGCCGATGCCAGTCAATATCAACCAAGAGCTCAGTATCGTTGAGAAACAGGTCGCTTTCACCGAGCAGCACTGCGTTCTCAGCAGCGAGAAGGTGGCCACCGTAGACAACATCTTTAGAAGACTCTGATACAGTCGAACTGGCATACAAATATGCGCTGATGCACGCGCCACTCTGCATGCGAACCAGATCGCGACGATACTCAGCTTTCGCGACTTGCTCTGGACTGGCGGAGGGGTTCAGAATTAGCGTTGCACCGTTTAGCGCGTGCTGGGCGGAGGGTGGTTGTGGCGCCCACAGATCCTCGCAGATTTCTACGGCACAATAGGTATCACCAACTCGAAATAACTGCTTTGGTGATACTCGGAATGGCAGCTCGTCAATTTCGTGTTCGACATCGATGCCCGCACCCGAGGCGAACCATCGTTGCTCATAGAACTCAGCGTGATTTGGGTTACTGCATTTTGGAACGGCTCCGAGGATTTGACCATTGGCGAGAACGAAAGCCGCATTGACAAGACGCCCATCGACTAGGAGTAGTGGCGCACCCACGACAAGCAACGTCGAACTGGTTTCGCGCGCCAATCCAGCTAACGTTTGTGTGCTTTCACGTTGAAGATCGGCGGTTAAAAAAAGGTCCTCGCACGAATAGCCGGTCAAGGAAAGTTCAGGTGTTAAGACGACGGCGCAATCGCTACTCGAAAGCAGTTGGTATTTAGTGAGAATGCGCTGAGCGTTTCGTGCCGGATTGGCTAGCGCAATGGTCGGTGCGACTGCAGCTACTCGCAAATAGCCATGATCCGTGTAATTCATGATCGAAGTGTAATGGCGGTTCATAGGTTTACGACGTTTTCGGATACGCTACGGCTGAAGCACTTAGGTTCCGTGCGCAATAGGTTAAGTGTCTCAAGAACGCCGACAACAGCGTCCTCCTCTCCTTAAAATCGTGCCCTTGAATCCCTTGATGATATGTTGCCAACACTACATTGAATTTTGAATTTTCGGACGAACAGAACCAATTGCGCGATCAGGCGCAGTCTTTTCTCTCTGACAACTGTCCTCCCGCCAAAGTGCGCGAGATTCTCGAAGGCGACGAACCATATGACAAGCAACTGTGGCAGTCGATTGCGGAATTGGGGTGGTTATCTACCGTCATTCCGGAAAACCATGGTGGGTTAGGGCTTTCTTACTACGAACTAGTCGTTATCGCCGAGGAAATCGGGCGTGTAGTTGCACCGGTGCCGTTCTCATCTTCGGTATATCTAGCCAGCGAGGCCATACTACAGTTCGGCTCTGATGCTCAGAAACAGAAGTGGTTGCCGCGATTCGCCACAGGTGAGGCGATCGGTACGTTCGCGTTCGGTGAAGGCGCGGGTAGACCTTCTCCTGGTTCGATACAAACGGCGGCAACCGAGCATGACATCTCCGGTACGAAATATCCCGTGCCCGATGGCGATGTGGCCGATGTGGCGATCGTTGTTTCCAGTTGCGATAGTGGGGATGGCGTAAGCCTGTATCTTGTGGATCTGTCAGACGTGCAACGAGACGTGATTTCAACTTTAGATCCCTCACGCTCGCATGCGAAGCTGACATTCGATAGGTCTCCTGCAGAACTTCTAGGATCTGCTGGAAACGGTTGGGGAATGACAAACCAAATATTGGACCGCGCTGCAGTACTTTTTGCGTGGGAGCAAGTTGGCGGTTCTCAAGCGGCATTGGAACAAGCAAAGGCGTACGCGATGGAAAGGTATGCGTTCGGGCGTCCGATCGCGGGTTTTCAGGCGATCAAGCACAAACTGGCGAACGTTTACGTGAAGAACACACTTGCACGATCGAATTGCTACTACGGTACGTGGGCATTGGACGAGAACAACGCGGAACTAGCGTTGGCAGCCGCGACGTCGCGAGTTAGTGCAACCCAAGCGTTCTACTTCGCGTCGAAAGAGAACATCCAAACCCATGGGGGCATGGGATTTACGTGGGAGTTTGATTGTCAGTTCTTCTACCGTCGCGCGAAACTGTTGTCGGTCAATATTGGCAGCGAATCGTGGTGGCAGGATCGATTAATCACGGCGTACGAACAAAGCAACCAAGCCGACGCGGCTTAAGGAGAGATCATGGACTTCAATGACACCCCCGCCGAAGCGACTTTCCGACAAGAGGTACGCGAATGGCTGGAAGCAAACGCGCCGACGGCGGACGAGTTGCAAGGGCTTGACGAAATCGCAAGATCCAAACTTTGGCAAAAGAGGAAATACGATGCGGGTTGGGCGTGTATTCGTTGGCCAACAGAATACGGTGGCCGGGGCGCCACCGCGATCGAAAACGTAATCTGGGGTCAAGAGGAAGGCAAATTCAACGTACCAGGCGGCGTGTTCGGCATTGGTCAAGGCATGGCTGCGCCGACCCTCATGGCATGGGCAAACGAAGACCAAAAACGTGAACACCTGCCGAAACTCGCCTCAGGTGAACATATCTGGTGCCAGCTGTTCAGTGAACCGGCAGGTGGTTCAGATTTGGCGGCATTGCGCACGAAGGCTGAGAAAGATGGCGACGAATGGGTAATAAACGGTCAGAAGATATGGACGTCGGGCGCTCACTATAGCGACTTTGGAATCATCGTCGTACGGACAGATCCAGAGGTACCGAAACATCGAGGACTCACATACTTTTTCCTCGATATGAAGTCACCGGGTATTGAAGTTAAGCCAATCAAACAGATAAGTGGTGGTGCAAATTTCAATGAGGTCTACTTTACGGATGTGCGAATACCAGACGAACAGAGACTCGGCGCCGTAGGACAGGGATGGCAAGTTTCGCTAACGACCCTCATGAACGAGCGCGCCGCGATCGGCGGCGGTGGTGGCGGCGTTGGATTCAGTCGGGTCTATCGTCTTGCACAACGCGTCACGATCGATGACAAACCGGCGATTGAAGATTCGAGCGTTCGTGCGAAACTCGCAAATTGGTACTGCCAGGAAACGGGTTTGAAATACACTGGCTATCGTTCGCTAACCGCGTTGTCGCGCGGCGAAACACCGGGTCCGGAAAACTCGATCGGTAAGCTGGTCGGCGCTTCGAAATTGCAAGACATGGCGTCATTCGCGATGGATCTATGTGAATTGTCAGGCGCAATGCAGGGCGAACTTGCAGAGGAATATGGCATGTATCCAGGCGCTTATATGGGAGCGCCTGGCGGGCGTATCGCAGGTGGGTCGGATGAAATCATGTTGAACATTCTGGCGGAGAGGGTACTCGGCATGCCCCAAGACATCCGGCCTGACAAAGGGATTCCATTCAGTCAGATTCCGACTGGCGCGAACAACTAGACTGTACTTAAAGATCGCGAGGATCAAGTGCATGTCTAGACTCTGTGGTGTTATGTGAGTAACGAACCTCAAACCGAGAAAGGCTCTCGGATTGCCCGCGTCGTTCTTGTTTGCATCATGTGCAGCTTGTTTTGGTCCGCATGGCGAGAAATTAGTAACAATGAGGACTATGCGACCGCATTGCTAAATGTGGGATTAGGTCTATTAGGTCTTTGGAGTATTGGGTTTTATAGTGATCTGAAGACCCTATATCGGAGAATCCGAAAATCCGATGAGGTGGATGAGCAAGCGTAAAGAATAGTTAGATATCGAGAAACTTCAGGTATCTTCAGATCGCACATACGATCGCGGAATTGAAGGGTCGCTGCGGTGTACTCACTTGATTTGCATCCGAACTTAATACAGCGTCAAACGACTTAGTTCATTCAGACTATCCAAGCGTTCCACTAGTCGTTCGGTTGCCACGCCAACGCTTCGACTGCCGGGGCTCCGATGAACGGATTCATCTCGAATCCCACTGGATCTCAGAAAGGACTGATCTTTCGGTACGGACATAAATTGCACCTTGTGTCCCAATTTCTTCAATATCCCGGTCTCAAACGGATTGGAAACTAAGGTTTTTTCGAATTGGTCCGCATCGGTGTCATGCGAAAAGGCTAATGATCGACCCTAGACATTTCAGGTGACGGTGGCTCATCCATCGAGACTTTATCTGGATGCGAAGGTTCGACGGTAGCGGATGCGTCTAAATCACGTTCAACGTCGCGATAGATATCTCTAATACCGTCGGTATCGAGTTTGTCGATCCCGAGTGCAAACTGAATAAATATGAACAGTTGCGCTCCTAGGGTGCCGTGATTGATTTTTGATCTTAGATTGGTAGCCGTTTGGGACACGCCCATCATTGCGAGACGCTGCGAGAGTCCGTTGTAGTCAATACCCTTTAGTGCCATTTGAGACCTAAGAAGACGGTGAAGCGTCTCTCGCATTTCCGGAGAATCGAAGAATTTCATGCAATCGCTCAGCTCACGAATGTGTTTATTGTAGTTGATTTGTCAAGAAAAACAAGTTTTAGTTTCTTTTAATCAACAAATACGTATAATTTGCAACGTTTGTCCGTTATGGGTTTCATTTAAAAAGGAGAACGACAATGGAAGGTTTCTTCATCGCCGCGGTTCTACTGTTACTGGCCGTAGTAGTGATCTTGCGGATTGTTCGAATCGTTCCCCAGGGATATCACTGGACGATCGAACGCTTCGGTAAGTACACGCGTACCGCTGAGCCAGGTTTGAATATCGTGATACCGATCGTGCAGCGGGTTGGAAGGAAGATCAACATGATGGAGCAAGTCCTAGATATTCCTCCGCAGGACGTCATCTCGAGTGACAACGCATCTGTAAATACGGATGCGGTGTGCTTCTTTCAAGTTCTTGACGCAGCGAAAGCCGCATATCAGGTGAACGACCTGGACAATGCGACCCGCAACTTAGTCATGACCAACATTCGTGCCGTATTGGGGTCCATGGATCTTGATGAGATGTTGTCAAACCGTGATCGGATCAACGCTCAATTGCTTACGAAGGTAGACGAAGCAACGGATCCATGGGGCGTCAAAATCACTCGTGTCGAGATTAAAGACGTTTCGCCGCCAACGGATCTCGTGAATGCAATGGCGAAGCAGATGAAGGCAGAGCGCGAGAAACGCGCGCTGGTGCTTGAGGCCGAAGGTGAACGCGAAGCAGCGATTCAGGTTGCGCAAGGTCAAAAGCAATCCGACATCCTAAAAGCGGAAGGCGAGCTCGAAGCAGCCAAACGCGAAGCTGAAGCACGAGAACGTCTGGCACAAGCTGAAGCAGAAGCGACCCGCATGGTCTCTGAAGCCATCGCAAATGGTGACGCGAATGCGATTAACTATTTCGTGGCGCAGAAGTACGTGGATGCGTTAGGTGACCTAGCGAAATCCGACAACAATAAAGTGATGATGATTCCCTTGGAGGCGACAAGCATCATTGGAACGATCGCGGGCATCGGCGAGTTGACAAAGACGATCGGTAGTAAGACCGCGTCTTCGACTGCGTAACTGAGGATTAGAGACATGGAATGGTTAGAAGGTTCTAACTGGGTACCTGCGATTTGGTTAATAGTTGCCATTGTGTTGTTCATCGCCGAGGTGCTTGGTGCGGCAGGATTCTTAGTGGGTGCTGCCGTCGCCGCATTAGCACTCGCAGCACTTACGTACTTCGTTGCCGATTTAGGTTTGGCCGCCCAAATCTTCACCTATGCAGTCGTTGCTGTCATTGCAACGTTGGTTTACTTTCGATTTTTTAGAGCCACTCAGCCCAGCAATCGAGATGTGTTGCCAAAGAGATCTCAAATGATGATAGGCCGTCGATTTACACTCGGTGAAAAACTCGCGGCCGGTACCGAGTTACGAGTTCAACTTGGTGACTCTATGTGGGTCGTTACAAGCACGCGGGATATCGATTTGGGAGCGGAAGTAGAAGTCGTCGATTGCGATGCGATGCGATTGCAGGTAGCTACAGTGGATTGACGACCGAGATTGAAAATCGGTTAGTTTGCCCTCATATAGAAGGTAGGGCCTTGGACTAAATAAAGCCAAGTAAAGCTTCTAGTATGGGGTAAAACATGGAGTTTGACCGACTGACATCGCAGTTTCGAACCGCAATCGAACGTGCGCATGAACTCGTTACCCAGAAGAATCAGCAGTTTATTGAGCCGCAACACGTACTGTTAGCGCAACTCGATGAAGACAAGAGCGGTATAGCAGGTCTCTTGTCTCGAGCCGGTGGTGACGTTGGTCAAATCCGGTCAGAGCTAACGAGGACGGTGAATGAGTTGCCTTCCGTGCAAGGTCCTGTTACCGTCACACCTAGTCGGGATCTAAGTCGTGTGCTCTCGCAAGTTGGACAACTAGCAAAGAGTCGCAACGACACCTACATTGCGAACGAGCTATTCATTCCCGCGGTTCTGCAGGTAGGTGGTCCTACTGCCCGTTTACTTGAGTCCGCAGGCGTTCAACCGGCTCAAGTCGACGAAGCGATCGCGACCATGAGACAGGGATCTAGTGTCAATTCGGAAAACGCTGAAGAGCTACGTGATGCATTAACTCAATACACCATAGATTTCACCGAGCTCGCCCGAACAGGCAAGTTAGATCCGGTCATTGGTCGAGACGATGAAATCCGAAGGACAATACAGGTTCTACAACGCCGAACGAAGAACAATCCTGTATTAATCGGTGAGCCCGGTGTCGGAAAGACAGCGGTAGTGGAAGGTCTTGCACAACGGATCGTTCGTGGTGAGGTACCGGAAGGCATGAAAAACAAACGTCTTCTGGCACTTGATCTGGCGTTGATGGTCGCGGGCGCGAAGTTCCGAGGCGAATTTGAGGAGCGCATGAAAGCGTTGCTTCAAGATCTACAGAAACAAGATGGCCAAGTGATCCTGTTTATCGACGAGCTGCATACCTTGGTTGGCGCTGGTAGCGCAGAAGGCAGTATGGATGCAGGAAATATGCTGAAACCCGCTTTGGCTCGAGGCGATCTACGTTGCGTCGGTGCGACCACGCTCGACGAATATCGCGAGCGTATCGAGAAGGACGCGGCTCTTGAGCGAAGGTTCCAAATCATCCAACTCGATGAGCCGTCGGTCGAGGCTACGATCGCGATTTTGCGGGGTTTGAAAGAGCGATACGAGGTACACCATGGTGTGCAAATTACTGACCCTGCTTTGATTGCGGCAGCTTCGCTGTCGCATCGCTATGTATCAGACCGGTTCCTGCCAGATAAAGCCATAGACCTTGTTGACGAAGCCGCTAGTCGAATCCGTATGGAGTTAGATTCCAAGCCTGAGGTCATGGACAAACTTGAGCGACGCTTGATCCAATTAAAGATGGAACGAGAAGCACTCAAGAAAGAAACAGACGATGCTTCAAAAGAGCGTTTGAATGATCTTGAAGACACAATCAAAGATCTCGAACGAGAGTACGCTGATCTGGAAGAGGCGCTTCGACACGAAAAAGCAAGCGTTGTTGATGTACAGCAGGTCAAAGAGCGACTTGAGGAAGTGCGGCTTGAATACGAGCGAGCAGAACGCGAAGGTGACCTCGCGAGGATGTCAGAGCTTAAGTACGGTTTGATTCCTGAACTCGAACAACGTATTGAATCGGAGAACGGTCAGGAAGACGTTCAACTTACCTTGTTACGCAACAAGGTAACGGAAGATGAGATCGCCAACGTAGTTTCAGCGCGAACCGGAATCCCGATTTCTCGAATGCTTCAAGGAGAGCGGGACAAGCTACTTCAGATGGAAGCATCTCTACATAAGCGAGTGGTCGGTCAAGATACCGCCGTGCAAGTCGTATCTGATGCGATCCGCCGAAATCGGGCTGGACTGTCAGATGAAACAAAACCAAACGGCTCATTCCTTTTCCTTGGACCGTCAGGCGTGGGGAAAACGGAGCTATGTAAAGCGCTTGCGGAGTTCTTGTTCGATACCGAGTCAGCATTAATTCGAGTGGATATGTCAGAGTTCATGGAAAAACACTCGGTTTCTCGTCTGATCGGTGCCCCTCCGGGGTACGTTGGTTATGAAGAAGGCGGTTATCTCACCGAGTTGGTGCGTCGAAAACCTTATTCGGTTGTATTGCTGGACGAAATCGAAAAAGCACACCAGGATGTCTTCAATGTACTGTTGCAGGTGCTCGATGATGGTCGTCTGACAGACGGACACGGACGTACTGTTGATTTTCGCAATACTGTAATCGTGATGACATCGAACATTGGTTCGGATGCGATTCGTGAACATAGTAATACCACCTACGAGAACATCAAAGCGATGGTTCAGGAACGCGTCAAAACACAATTTCGTCCGGAATTCGTAAATCGAATAGACGAAATGGTCGTATTCGACCTGCTGCAAAGCGAACAGCTAACAGAAATCGCACGCATTCAGGTAGCGTTAGTGGCGAAGCGCCTCGAGAGCCAAGGAATAGAACTTGAGGTATCGGACGAAACTTTGGCGAGGCTGGCATCGTCTGCATTTGATCCTGTATATGGTGCGAGACCGATCAAACGAACGATTCAAAATGAATTAGAGAATCCGCTTGCAAGGGCATTGCTCAACGGTGAGATTAGCGCTGACAAGACCCCAATGGTCAACGCAGAAGACTACATCTATCGTGATAGCGCTGATAGTTCAGACTCGATTGTCGCGTAACCGCCGGTTCTTGAATTTGGTGCGTCCTAGCTGAACTGTCGACCTAGTTGAACGTCCGCTTCGCCCCGAAGCGTACAGTATCGCAATCAGAGGATGCGTCTCCTGTATCCGGCTCGTGCACTTCATCTTCTTCATTCCAATAGCCCCATCGTTCAGTGCGTCTTGACTTTGGCGGAACTAACACAAGTGTCCATACGCCTTTTTCGGGAACGTCAGAAATTGCGTGGTAGCGATTTTTGCCCCGGAAGAGATTGAAGTACCTCACATGAACTCTTTTTCTGCCGGTGTTAGTTGCTGGACACAGAACCTCCTGAGCGTAGTGACCCCGTAATACGATCGACAAGAACCAAGGCCAAGGGTGGTTGTGTAACCAACGATAGGGGTCTTTTAGTTGTATGAAGTGTAGATAGAGCTCAAAGCGCCGTCCGGAACCATCGCCTTTCAGGTAGTAACGCGTGAGATACGGTTTCCCATTAAGGAAGATCCGTTTGCCGCTTAGTTTCTTTACGATCCGATCGATCCAACGAACGGGTTGCGCTGCAGTAGAGCTTTCAAAAGTAGCTTCTGACAATGTCTCACCAGGATGCGGTTCATGCTTAGTTCTCAAAAATACGATCGCTTATGACAAGTTGTGTCGTGAGTTTCCTAGAGCTGCGGGTGACAAGTCATTGTGTTGCCCAAATCGCGCCGCGTCGCATGATTTCTTTTGCTTCTGGTACATCGAAGTCACTGGCGACGTGACCTAGTGCGCTGTAAAACACGCGACCGGCTCCGTAACGCTTCTTCCAACACACTGGCATCTCTACACCTTTTACCCAATCGATATTCCAGTGATTGCCACTGAAGGTTGTCGTGGCGAGCACTTCATTGGACGGATCAATGTGCATGAAATACTGTTCAGAGTGCATCGCAAAATCATCGAGACCTGCGACAATCGGGTCATCGCTCTTGATGTTCACGGTGTAGTCGATAACCCCGCCCGGGTGACAGATGAACTGCCCGCCGACCATGAATTGATATTCAACGTTGTTTCTGAAAGAATCGCCCATGCCACCGTGCCAACCTGCACATCCGACACCTGCACGGACAGCGCGAAGGAGACCACGCTCTTGCTCTGGTTTGATCTGGGACATCGTCCACACGGGTACGATGAGATCTTGTTCACTGAGGAACGCTTCGTCCTCAAGACGATCGAGTGAATCCTCGACGTTCACTTCGTAGCCTTCGTCGCTTAGTAAGCTCGCACATATGTTTGCGGTTTGTTCAGGTTCGTGTCCGAGCCAGCCGCCCCAAGTGATAAACGCTTTCTTTGCCATCTGCTTGATCCCCGTCTAAATTAGATTAATCGAGAACTGAATCGGCCAGTCCGACGGGTAAGGCGGCCGGTCGGTCTGGTTTCGATTTCAATTCGACGTGTTGTCGTGTCTCACTGGACCTTCCAAACGCGTCCATGACTTCGAGAACATGGAATGCTAGTTCGCCGCTGGCACGATGTGCTCGACCGGTTCGGATGCCTGTACACATGTCTGCCAAACCAATGCTGCGACTGTTCTCAATGTTGGCGTGCGTTAGCGCTTGTTCTTCCCATTCACGTCCCGGGCCATTCATCGCAACCCGTCCGCCAAACCCATTGGGGTCGGGACAGGTCAGTGATCGTTCGGTGCCATGAATCTCGATAAATCGATTGCTATGACGCCACACGTCAAAACTCATCACCACCGTCACCACTGCACCGCCGCAAAATTCGAGCACGCCGCTTGTATGGGTGTCTACCTCGACGTCAATGATCTCACCATGTTTTGGCTTTGAAGTAATGGTGCGTTGTTCGAATCCTCGGCTGGTAATTGCCGTCACACGCTTTACGGGACCCAGCGCATTAACGAGTGCGGTAATGTAGTAGGGACCCATGTCGAATAAGGGTCCGCCACCTGGTTTGTAATAAAACTCCGGTGCCGGATGCCACGTTTCAACGCCGTGGCTCATCATGAAAGCGGTCCCAGATAGTGGATACCCGATCGCTCCGTCATCGACTAAATTTCGCACCGTTTGGTGACCACCACCTAGAAACGTATCGGGTGCGCAACCTAGGCGTAGGTTTGAGTCGTGTGCGCACTGTAAGACCTTTTTGCCTTCGTCGACATCCAAGCCGAACGGCTTCTCGCAGAAGGCGTGCTTACCACTTTCTAATGCTGCGAGATTGACCTCACCATGTGCACTTGGAATGGTCAAGTTGAGTACAACTTCGATGTCGTCGCGAGCCAGTAGCCCGTCGGTTGTTAGAGCCTCGAGGCCGTACGTTTCGGCCGTACGTTTTGAAGCTTCCGGCACGATGTCCGCACACGCGACAAAGTCCAGTATTGGAAATCTTTCGCTGATGCTTAGATAAGCGTTGCTGATTACACCGCATCCGATGAGTCCGATGCGTACAGGGGCGTGGTCGGTCATAGAGCTCTAATAAAGTTCCATAGGATGATTAGTCGTTGCTGTGGGATTGGTGTTCAAGCAGCTCTACTCGGTCGTAGATCGCCATGACATTCTCAAATCTAATTACTAACGAGTGACTGAGATTTTGAGCGTAGTCATGGAGATGATATTTGAACCTGGTTTGCGGTTCACCGTTCAAGAACGCGTCATAGTCACGGGTTAGTTCGCGCACATCGCTCTTTATCTCAGTACTCCAAGTTGCCCGAAATGGACCGAGTACGGAACCACCAGCCAACGCTATAGTGATTTCGTGATTAGTTAGCATCCGCGGTTTATTCATGGCAATATCCCTCGCGAAAAATCTCGTGTATGAAGCCAATGCTATGATTTTGCGAATTTCAAGGAGATATACCTATGGCAATAACGAAATACGATCATTTAGTGGTAAGGGTGAGCGATCTCGAAACGGGCATCGCAACGTACCGCGATACATTAGGACTTGAACTCGACCGCACAGATGAAAGTGAAGCGCTCGGAATCAAGCAAGCGTTCTTTAATCTTCCGGGAGGCGGTTTTATCGAAGTTGTTGCCCCTACTGATCCTGATTCTGCAGTTGGAAAAGCGCTAGAGGGACGTGGCGAAGGCATGCATACGATTGCATTTGAGGTGGACGATCTTGCCGCGACCTGTGAAGCTATGAAAGCTGGTGGTGCGCGACTGATTGGTGAAGGCAGTCCCCAAGTATTTGTACATCCGAAGTCAACCCACGGTATTCTCCTTCAGTTAGGCGAGAAGAAATAGCTGCAACCTTACGGGGATTCAAAGAACAAGGAATTCTTTGTCGGTTAGTCCAGCTCGAGCGTTGTTCTTGACTTGAACCAACGATGGGACGTTGGTAGATACAGCAACAGTACCGCGACTAACGCTACGAGTTTGCTAAGTACGTCAGCAAAGTTGAGCTTGTCGAGAGCTTCACTGATCGAGGGTTGGTTGACGATCCCCCACACGAAGGCGATTAAAAGGCAAGCAATGCCGATGCGAATCCACCCTTCACCGAGTAACAGTCCCCAAGCGGCGCTAAACCAAAGCATGATAAAAAAGACCTGCGCGCCATTACTCAGTACATCCTCTGGGAAGACGAGCCACCACGCGAGAAGTATTAGTGAGTTGAATTCGAGCAGGCATGCGCCAACCAACAAGGGGCGCGGTAGCTGCAAGAGAGACTGAATAAATGCCACGGTGCTCGCGTGTACGGGAATTTAGAAGCCTGAGCGGGCAGGGAATGTTAGTTAGTGGTGACCGAGATGGCGGGCTTTCATGAGACGCATCGACGTTAATTTTCGGATCTGAGAGCTCGTCCTTGACATCCAATACGGTGAATGTGAGCCCGGTCACATATCACGGTGTACCTCAAATTAGCGAGAGAAATGAGCTCGAATTGTTGGCTCCGAGGTGCATGATCTAGGGGAAATTCACTTAAAAATTGCGCTCGTATAATTCGCAGGATGGCTCGTTCGAGCCATTCTTTACGCGGGGGAGTTCGCTCTGAATCAGGCGATGTGCGGCTACGGGTATGCCTGCTGATATGTGGCCATTTCTTATTTTCTGCGTTGTTGTCTTCGGTCTTCTCGGCGTCATGCTCGTGGCGTCATGGTTTATCGGATCGAAAGCGCGTCACGGCGGCGCTCAGGACATACCGTACGAATCTGGTGTCGTGCCGGTTGGGGAAGCAGAAGACATGCGCCTCTCAATCGAGTTCTATCTTGTCGCGATCTTCTTCGTTATTTTCGACCTGGAAACGATTTTCATTGTGGCTTGGGCGGTCGCGTTTGAAGAGACTGCGTGGCTGGGTTATGGGGCAGCGGCGGTCTTTATCGGCATGCTCTTGATCGCCCTTCTGTATGAATATCGAACGGGTGCGCTGGAATGGGGTGTTAAAGGGCGCGTCTTTGTGCCAGGACGCTACGCAAGGCTCGACTCGGCGTAATGGAATACCGACTGGTAAAAGCCGTCCCCGACGAGCCGATGGCTGCGGCGGAAGACGCATACAACGAAGAGTCGGGTAAGAGCTTTCTAACCGCCAAGCTCGAAGATTTGGTCGCTTGGGGACGAGCAAATTCCGTTTGGCCATTCAATTTCGGTCTATCGTGCTGTTATGTGGAAATGGCGACGAGCTTTACGTCTCGCCATGACATCGCCCGATTCGGTGCTGAAGTTATTCGAGCGACCCCTCGACAATCTGATCTGATTGTTGTTTCCGGCACAGTCTTCCGCAAGATGGCGCCGGTATTGCAGCACCTCTATGAGCAATTGCTTGAACCGAGATGGGTGATCTCCATGGGTTCATGCGCAAACTCCGGGGGAATGTTCGATATCTACAGCGTCGTTCAAGGCGTTGATAAATTTCTACCCGTAGATGTTTACGTACCGGGATGTCCACCTCGTCCAGAAGCATTTATGCAGGGGCTGACCCTGCTTCAAGAGTCCATAAAGAAAACGCGACGACCTCTGTCATGGGTAATTCAAGAGGACGGAAGTGTCGCAAAATACGCGCCGTCCCAGCGCGATATCAGAACGCCTGACCGGATGAAAGTCACTGACCTCGCAGAACCAACGACGGTCGGCGATGCACCACTCTCGGACTCGTTACTCGGCAAGAAACGAAAGACATAGACGAGTGGCACTACCTCAAGAAGCGGCGCAAGAGCCGCCAGGGATAGTTAGTGATCTCATAACCCGTTTTGGGGAATCAACGCGTCTACAGACGACGGTTGACGATTACCCGACGGTATGGGTCGAGCGCGAGAACATTCAGGATGTGTTACGGTTCCTAAAACATGATGCGGATACACCGTACGAGCTCTTGTACGACTTGTCCGCGATCGACGAACGGCTACGCAAACATAGAGAAGATCAACCGGCGTCTGACTTCACGGTGTTCTATCACCTTATCTCACTGGCGGGTGATCACGATTTACGAGTCAAAGTACCGCTCCAAGACGACGATCTGCATCTAAAGAGCGTCGAATCGATTTACCCTGTCGCAAATTGGTACGAACGTGAAGCATTCGATATGTTTGGCGTTCGATTTGATGATCACCCAAATCTACGACGCATTTTGACGCCTCCGTTATGGGAAGGTCATCCACTTCGGAAAGAGCACCCGGCTCGTGCGACCGAAATGGAGCCATACCGATATACCGAGGAGTTTCAGGATGCGCAACAAGAAGCACTGAAGTTCATCCCCGAAGAGTGGGGCATGTCCCGTGAAGCAAAACACACGGATTTCATGTTCTTAAACCTCGGTCCAAACCACCCGAGCGTGCATGGTGTTTTCCGTATCGCATTGCAGTTAGATGGTGAGGTCATCGTACAGGCGGTACCGGACATTGGATACCACCACCGTGGCCAAGAAAAAATGGCTGAGCGCCAGTCCTGGCATACATATATCCCGTATACCGACCGAATTGACTATCTCGGCGGGGTGATGAACAACCTCCCATACGTTATGAATGTTGAACGTATGGCCGGAATCACGGTACCGGATCGTGCGCAGGTAATCCGTGTGATGCTAAGCGAGTGTTTTCGAATTGCAAGTCATCTGTTGTTTTACGGTACGTTCGCGCAAGACGTCGGTCAGATGTCTCCTGTTTTCTATATGTTCGCCGATCGAGAGCGGCTGTTTTCGATCATCGAAGCGATAACGGGCGGACGCATGCATCCTAGTTGGTTCCGTATTGGCGGAGTGACCCAAGATTTGCCGGACGGTTGGTATGAAATGGTCACCGATTTTTGTGACTACATGCCGAAGCGATTGGACCACTACGAAAAGATGTCGCTTCAAAACAAGATTTTGCAACGTCGAACCAAAGGCATTGGCGCGTACAACACTGCTGAAGGATTGGACTGGGGGATCACGGGTCCATCGTTGCGCGCAACGGGTTCCGATTGGGACTTGCGTAAGAATCGACCCTACAGTAGCTACGACCAGTTTGAATTTGACATTCCCACGGCAGTCAACGGAGATTCCTACGACCGGTGCGTAGTCCGGGTTGAGGAAATCCGACAGAGTCTACGAATCATTCGGCAATGTGCCGACAACATGCCGTCTGGTCCATACAAGGCTGACCACCGTTCCACCACGCCGCCGCCAAAAGAGCGAACGATGGAACACATTGAGACATTGATTCATCACTTCTTGAACGTGAGTTGGGGACCGGTCGTCCCTCCTTCTGAGTCCGAAACGTTGGTTGAAGCCACCAAGGGATGGATGGGGTTTTATTCGATCTCCGACGGCGGAGGGATGGCATACCGATCGCGAGTGCGGACGCCATCATTTCCGGCTCTCCAGCAAATTCCATTCATAAGCAATGGTTTCATGGTTGCTGACTTGATCGCGATCATCGCGAGTATTGACTTCGTTATGGCAGATGTGGATCGATGAGCGAAGTTGATTTGATACCGGTACTTTCACAAGAGGAAGTGGCGGAGATCGAAGCTGAAATTAGCCACTTGCCTGACCGACCGTCGGCAGCGATTGACGCTCTGATGATTGTGCAGAAGCATCGCGGCTGGGTTTCAGATGAGAGTTTGTCAGCGATTGCGCATCTATTGGGAATGTCCACTGCGGAATTGGATGGTGTCGCAACGTTTTACAACTTGATATATCGCCAACCTGTGGGTCGCCATGTGATATCCGTGTGCGACAGTGTCTCCTGCTACGTCATGGGAGCAGACGGTTTGGCCAAGGATCTTGAAGCCAAGCTAGGTATTAGTTTTGGCGAGACGACCGCAGACGAACGTTTTACATTACTGCCAATCGTATGCCTGGGCGCATGCGACAAAGCGCCGACAATGCAAATTGATGAGGACCTGATCGAGAATGTCTCTGCAGAAAGGCTGGACGATATTTTCGAGAAGTACAAGTAATGTCATTGTTGGATACGAAACCTCTAACGGGGCGAGTTGAAGAAGTCGGCGGCCCCGTCTTTCTTGCGGATTACGAAGCCGGTGGTGGTTACGTCGCCGCGAAAAAGGCTATCACTCAGATGACGCCTGCTGAAGTCATTGAAGAGGTCAAAGATTCGAATCTTCGCGGCCGCGGTGGGGCGGGGTTCCCTACCGGTACTAAGTGGGGATTTGTGCCACCAGGACCGTCGCCTGATGGCGGTGTGAAGTACCTTGTCTGTAACGGCGACGAAATGGAACCCGGTACCTTCAAGGATCGTTGGCTTATATCGAACAATCCGCATTCGTTGATCGAAGGTATGCTGATTGGAGCATACGCGATTGGTGCTACAAAAGCGTATGTTTTCTTACGCGGAGAGTACTTCGAGCCAAAGGCGAAGCTCGAAGAAGCAATCGACGAGGCGAAAGCGGCAGGATATTTGGGTAAGGGTTTATTCAATACGGAATTCGAGCTGGATTTCCGTATTCACTCTTCCGGTGGCAGATATATCTGTGGCGAAGAAACCGCACTTCTCAATGCGCTCGAAGGTAAACGTGCGCAGCCTCGAAACAAACCACCGTTTCCACCTGCAAGCGGTGCTTGGGGACGACCTACGATTGTTAACAATGTTGAAACGTACTGCAATGTACCGAGCATCATCGAGAAAGGTGCGGATTGGTTTCGGGACTTAGGTCTAACGGAAGACGCGGGTACGAAGATTTACGGCGTGTCGGGTCGCGTTAACAACCCAGGACTTTGGGAGCTACCGATCGGCACGACGATTAGAGAAATCATCGAGGAGCACGCAGGCGGTATGCAGGATGGATATCAGTTGCGCGGCTTGCTACCGGGCGGCGCGTCCACGGACTTTCTCGTCGAAGAGCATTTTGATTTGGCGATGGACTACGGCACGATACAGGCAGCGGGAAGTCGTATGGGTACTGGAACGATGATCCTAATGGACGATTCCATTTGTCCGGTCGACATGTCGCGCAACCTTCAGCACTTCTTTGCTCAAGAATCGTGTGGCTTTTGCACCCCTTGTCGTGAAGGATTGCCTTGGATCGAGAGTCTACTGCTGGACATAGAGGAAGGACGGGGACAACCAGGCGATCTTGAAGTCCTTGATCAGAACGCCCAGTACATTGGCGCGCCTGGCAATACGTTTTGTCTCCATGCCACGGGTGCGATTGAACCACTGCAATCGGCATTGAAATACTTCCGGGAAGACTTTGAACGTCACATAACGGAAGGCAGGTGTCCATACCGCACGAACGGGAGCGCGTGATGGCGACATTTACAGTTGACGGAAAACAATACGAGGCAGCTTCTGGTACGAATCTGCTTCAAGCGATTCTGTCGCAGTCGTTAGATCTCCCTTATTTCTGTTGGCACCCGGCGATGGGTTCCGTTGGCGCTTGTCGCCAATGCGCGGTGATTCAGTACCAGGACGCTGAAGATGAACGTGGACGCCTGACGATGGCATGCATGACGGACGTTCAAGACGGCATGATCGTGTCGGTCGAAGCTGCACACGCGAAGGATTTCCGCGCTTCCGTAATTGAATGGTTGATGGAAAACCATCCCCATGACTGTCCGGTCTGTGAGGAAGGCGGTGAATGCCACCTCCAAGACATGACTGTCATGACGGGGCATTCCGTACGGCGCTATAGAGACAAGAAACGTACATGGGAGAACCAAGATCTTGGTCCGTTTATCGGGCACGAGATGAACCGTTGTATCACGTGCTATCGATGTGTGCGTTTTTATCAGGACTACGCTGGCGGCAAAGACTTAGGCGCGTTTGGGTCGAAAAGCCACATGTTCTTCGGTCGGGTTGAAGACGGCGTATTAGAGAGCGAATTCGCTGGTAACCTGGTTGAAGTGTGTCCAACCGGCGTATTCACCGACAAACCATTTTCGCAACATTACACCCGAAAGTGGGATCTTCAGTCGGCGGCATCAGTATGTCCTGGCTGTTCTGTCGGGTGCAATACGTTTGCCTCGGAGCGCTACGGCGTCCTGAAGCGGCTACACAATCGTTATCACAACGACCTTAACAAGTACTTCATTTGTGATCGAGGGCGCTTCGGTTCTCATTTCGTCAATAGTCAACAACGCGTTCGACATGCGGCGGTAAAAGCAAATGACGGCGTCTTTGAATATGGTGATATCAATACCGCGCTGAATCGGGCAGCCGAAATTCTCAAACGCGAAGATGTGGTGGGCATCGGCTCTCCTCGCGCGAGTGTTGAGGCGAATCATGCATTGCGCCAGCTGGTAGGAGACGAGAACTTTTGCCGTGGCTTGAGTGACTCGGAACGAATTGTCACGGACCAAGCTTGCTCGATCCTGATGAAAGGTGGTTTTCGCGTCCCGACCGTAACGGAAGTCGAATCTGCTGATGTAGTGTTCGTGATCGGTGAGGATATCTCAAACACTGCGCCCCGTATCGCATTGGCGATTCGACAAGCAACTCGAAACGTCAGCTACGAGATGGCGAAGACCGCCAACATCCCGTTGTGGCAGGACGCTGGTGTCCGCGGTCATGCACAGCATCACCGCAACTCGCTATACATTGCTTCATCGAACGCAACTCGTCTGGATGAGATCGCCGAGATGACGTTCAATGCACTGAGTGACGGCATTGCGCAAATCTCGTCACAAATCGCAAGTCAGATTTCCGGCGCATCCCATGAAAACGAGTTTGTAAAGTCAGTCGCGGAAGCACTGCTCGCAGCAGAACGACCTTTATTGGTCACCGGAACGAGCTCGCGTGATCCGAACGTACTGAATGCGTCAGCCGCAATCGCATGGGCATTGCGCACGAATGGAAAGGATCCCTCCTTGCTCATCGTAGGAAGCGAAGCGAACACATTCAATGCTGTAGTGACCTGCGAGGGAGTGACCTTGGGTAACGCGTTATCCCGAATGGCAGACGGTGCAAATGCGGTAATACTCGAAAACGACCTATACCGACGTGCTCCTGCTGCTTTGGTAGACAGCGCACTTGCCGGAACCGGCGACGTTATCGCATTGGATGTCGTTGAGAACGATACATTGCCGAATGCGGACGTGGTCCTACCGGCTGCAAGTTACGCAGAGCAGACCGGCACCTTCGTAAATTACGAGACGCGAGCGCAACGGTTCTACCAAGTTTTTCAACCCCAGGACGACGTCCTGCCGGCATGGCGCTGGCTGTCGCAGATCGCCTCGCTCTCAGGCCGAACGGACGCAAGCTGGACAACGGTAGATGAGGTCACGCAAAGCGCGTTAGCAGCGTTACCGGGTATCGATGCAACGCTTGAAGAACTCGCGCCGACGAAGGACTTTCGCGTGGAGGGTGAACATCGCATAGCGCGTCAGACACATCGCTACAGTGGCCGGACGGCCATGACTGCCGACGTATCGGTACACGAACCGAAAGCGCCTGAAGACGAAGAGACACCTTATAGCTACTCGATGGAAGGTCAGAATCCAGGTGATCAAACCGGTTCAGCAATCCCCTATTCGTGGTCACCAGGTTGGAACTCGAATCAGTCGCTCTTCAAGTTTCAAGAGGAAGTCAACGGGGACTTGCTTGGACAGAGTGGCGGCAAACGCTTATTCGACGTACCGTCAGAACCAGATGCCGAAGTAGATAAGGAGTTTGACTTCAGCGTTATGCAGGACACGCGCGATACGACGGACGGCCTCCTGCCGTTTTCCGTTCACGATGTATTTGGGTCGGATGAGCTGTCCGCGAAGTCTTGGCCTATCGCAAAACGAGCGAAGGGACCTTATGTACTAGTCCATCCCTCGGATGCATCGGCGCTACACGCTAGCGCAGGTAGTGGGATTCGAAGCCATGCGTTAGTCGGAAGTTTTGAAGTCGTGTTAGACAATCGTGTGCAGGCGGGTTCTATCGGTATTGCAGTTGGATTGAACGGGCGTGTAGAGATTCCGGAACAGAGCATTGAGCTCGTCATCGATCCTGATTTCAAGCCACGGCAACTTGGCGATGAACGAGTGATCGCGAAAAGCTAATGTTCGGTATCGAAGACTTTTGGTCCTATGCACTTATCCTGCCGGTTGCAATAGGTGTGCTACTTGGCGCATTGGTGTTGGTATGGTGGGAACGCCGATTGCTTGGATGGTGGCAAGATCGGCTTGGGCCTAATCGAGTTGGCTGGTTTGGGTCGCTGCAGGCATTGGCGGACTTGATCAAACTGCTCACCAAAGACGACTGGCTTCCACCTTTTGGTGACCGGGTCTTCTTCATACTCGCGCCGATCATTGTGACGGCGGCCATGCTTCTCGCGTTTGTGGTCGTGCCGTTTACTCCGGTGCTCGTGATTGTGGAGAGCAACATCGCGCTCTTATGGTTCCTGGCCATGTCCGCGATGGCAGTCTACGGTGTGCTACTAGCTGGACTCTCCAGCAACAACAAGTACGCGTTACTCGGCGGTCTACGGGCTGCGGCTCAAATGGTGACGTACGAAGTCTTTCTTGCACTATCGATTCTCGGTGTCGTCATGCTATCCGGATCGTTCAGCCTGGTGGATATCGTGGAAAACCAGCGTGACGGCTTGTGGCACTTCATACCACAAGCGCTGGGACTGGTGATCTTCGTGATTGCTGGACTGGCTGAAACGCATCGCCTTCCGTTTGATCTACCCGAAGCCGAGCACGAACTAACCGCAGGATTTCACACGGAATATTCAGGCATGAAATTTGGACTGATCATGGCGGCCGAATATGTCGCATTGATTCTGTTGTCGTGTCTGATTGTGATTCTCTTTTTTGGCGGCTGGTTAGGTCCCGCTTTCTTACCACCGGTGGTTTGGTTTGGAGTCAAAGTCATCATTGTGATCAACTTTTTCATTTTGGTCCGAGCCGCGATACCCCGACCTCGCTACGACCAGTTAATGTCGTTGGGTTGGAAGATCTTGCTCCCGTTGACACTAGTGAACATCCTTGCCACGGGTGCTTGGGTTTTGGCAGCACAGGGATGAGTCGATGCTAAGTCAACTTAAGACGATTTGGACGATTTTCACGCATACCTTTAAGCGTAATGAGACCGTCGAATATCCAGAAGAAATGCCATATCAAGCGCCGCGCTACCGAGGACGCATCGTGCTGACGCGCGACCCGGATGGCGAAGAACGGTGTGTCGCGTGCAATCTTTGTGCTGTTGCTTGTCCCGTCGATTGCATCGCGCTGCAGAAAACTGAGCGCGAAGAAGATGGTCGTTGGCTGCCCGAGTTCTTTCGAATTAATTTCTCACGTTGCATCATGTGTGGCATGTGTGAAGAAGCATGTCCCACGTATGCGATCCAGTTAACGCCTGATTTCGAGCTTTGCGAATTCGATCGACAAAACATGGTTTATGAGAAAGAGCATCTATTGATCGACGGACCGGGGAAGTACCCCGATTACAGTTTTTGGAACGTGGCTGGTAAAACGATCGAAGGTAAGGGTAAAGGCGAAGCGCAAGACGAAGCTGCGCCAACCGACGTTCGTAGTTTGCTACCTTGAGGAAGTCGGACTAAGACTTGACAGCACTCATTCTGTTTTACGTCGCGGGCTTCGTGACGCTCGCATCTGCGATACTAGCGATCACGCGAACCAACGCGTCCCATGCGTTAATCTATATGGTGGTTGCCTTGTTGGCGATCGCTGTGATCTTTTTCCTGCTTGGATCGCCTTTTGCTGCTGCGCTTCAGATCGTGGTATATGCCGGCGCAATCGTCGTACTCTTCCTATTCGTCGTGATGATGCTGAATCTCGGTAAATCCTCTGTTGCACGAGAACGTGCGCTGCTCACGAGGGGGATTTGGACCGTGCCTACTTTGCTTGCGTTGGTGCTGTTCGCGGTAGTGGTATTCGCCTTGGTGAGTGGGGACCACGAATCGGGCGCGCAAGCTCGAATGATCGAACCGAAGGAAGTCGGTATCGCGCTGTACACGAAATACGTACTAGCCGTTGAGCTGGCTGGTGTTCTGCTTTTGGCTGCTTTGGTAGGCGCATATCACCTTGGCCGTCGTTATTTATTGGATCGGCGTGAAGAGGAGGAGAGCTCTTGATGCCGCCAACCGAGCATGTATTGGTGCTTGCTCTGATGCTGTTCTGCGTGGGCGCGGTCGGCGTTCTCGTACGGCGCAACATCATTTTTATTCTCCTTTCACTCGAATTCATGATGAATGCGTGTGCAATGGCATTCATCGCTGCCGGCGCAAAGTGGGGCCAACCTGATGGACAGGTCATGTTTATGCTGATCCTTGCGATCGCCGCTTCCGAGGTCGCAGTCGCGTTAGGCATTGTTATTCAGATGGCACGACGGTTTCGTACCTTGGATGTCGATTCCGTAAGTGAGTTGCGCGAGTGATTGAGATGCTCTGGCTAGTCCCGGCCATACCGTTACTTGGGTCGATCATCCTGTTGAGTACGGAAGGGCGCTTGCCGAAGATGCTCGTTGCCGTGGTGGGGGCGGGTAGCGTCGGTCTTGCCGCGATATGCGCGCTTTTCGTTGGTATGAACGTCGTTGGTACGGGCGAGTGGTACTACACGGAAACGCTCTGGACGTGGATGGCGGTCGGTGATTTCAATCCCTCCATCACGCTCTATCTCGACGGCTTGTCGCTCGTAATGACCGGTGTCATTACAGGTGTTGGATTTCTGATTCACTTGTATGCGACGGGCTACATGTGGGACGAGGAAGGCTATAGCCGCTTTTTCGCGTACATGAACCTGTTCGTATTCGCCATGCTCATGCTGGTGCTTGGCGACAACCTCCTCACGCTTTTCCTCGGTTGGGAAGGCGTAGGGCTTTGCAGTTATCTGCTGATTGGTTTCTTCCACACAGATCCGGCAAATGGCTACGCCGCACGCAAGGCGTTCGTCGTCACACGTGTAGGCGATACGCTGATGGCGTTGGGGTTGTTTCTGCTCTTCCGAGACATCGGCACACTCGAAATTCAAGCGGCAATCGAAGGCGCGACTTCGACATGGCCTGATGGTTCCGGAATCAACACGGCGATTTGCCTGTTGCTACTAGGAGGCGCGGTTGGCAAATCAGCACAAGTGCCTTTGCAGACTTGGTTGCCAGACGCCATGGCGGGTCCGACACCCGTGTCAGCGCTGATCCATGCGGCGACGATGGTGACTGCTGGCGTCTATCTGATAGCCCGCATGCAGGACATGTTCATGTTGCCAGGTCCAGCGATGCACTGGGTTGCTTTTGTTGGTCTTATCACGCTGTTCATTTCAGCGTTTACGGCGCTCGTTCAAACAGACATCAAACGCATCCTTGCGTTCTCGACAATGAGCCAGATCGGCTACATGTTCTTAGCGCTGGGTGTAGGAGCCTGGTCGGCAGGCATCTTCCATTTGATGACGCATGCGTTTTTCAAAGCACTTTTATTCCTAGCGAGCGGTTCGGTCATATTGGCAGTGCACCACGAGCAGGATATCTTCAAGATGGGCGGTTTGTGGAACAAGCTCAAGATCCCATTTGTGAGTATGTTGATCGGTTCGCTGGCGCTCGCGGCGTTGCCGCTTACCTCGGGATTCTTCAGCAAGGACGCGATCCTGCTCACTGCGTACAACGAATCGTCGTACGGCATGCTGTTTTGGATTGGTGCCGTTAGCGCCGCATTTATGACCTCGCTATACACCACTCGGATGATGTTGATCACATTCTTCGGTGAGGCTAAAACCGAGCCACATGACCATTCAAGAATCAACATGTGGGGTCCACTGTTAGTGCTGAGCGCTTTGTCAATTGGTGGCGGTTGGCTTGGCTTTATGGTGTTAGCGCCATATATGGGCGATGGCGGGGTAGCAGTCGAATTTCATGCGGATGCGATTGCGCTGCTGACCATGGGAGTGCCGCTCATTGGCATTCTGCTTGGTTACTTGATCTGGGGTAATCACGCGATTTCAGTCAATCGGATCGCGGAGTCGACCTTTGGGGAGCAGCTTCGTCGTTTCTTCTTCGGAGGCTGGGGATTTGATTGGATATACGATCGCGTGTTCGTGAATCCGTTCGTACGCCTAGCGCAGATCAATAAGTCTGACTTCGTCGACTTGATGTTCACTTCCATAGCGTCACTTACGGCTGCAATACATCGTATCGTCCAGCGCACGCAGACAGGTCAGCTACGCTGGTATGCGACGAACATGGTCGTTGGACTCTTGTTGGTCGTACTCATAGTCATCGTTCAGGTGTAGCGAGAAAGCGATGACGGTGCTGTATCTGATTTTGTTCCTGCTCGGTGCAGGACTGATCGCCTGCCTCGTTGAGCGTGTAAATGTAAACGCGCCTCGATGGATTTCTTTAGTAGCGTTCATCATCGCGACGATTTGGACTGTCGGGATTTGGCTCGGTGGGGTAGACCCCGCGACTGGGTTCTATGTGGCAGGTGAGTTGTCGTGGATTCCCGCGCTCGGCATCAACGTGATCCTCAAGGTCGACGGTTTGAGCCTTATGCTCGTGGGGCTGACTACGCTGCTCGGCGTGATTGCAGTCGTGTCTTCGTGGTCAGAGATCAATGTAAGCCGTGGCTTTTTCCAGTTCAACATTCTGTGGGTGATGGCTGGCGTCGTTGGCGTGTTCTGTGCGTACGACCTGTTCCTGTTCTTCTTTTTCTGGGAAGTCATGCTCATACCCATGTACTTCCTAATTGCAATCTGGGGTCATGAAGACCGTTCATATGCAGCCATGAAGTTCTTCCTGTTTACACAGGTGAGTGGGCTGCTGATGCTTGTGGCGATCATCGGTTTGGTGTGGTTGAACTATGCGAACACAGGCGTCATAACGTTTAGTTACGACGAGCTGTTGAACGTTGAGTTAAGCGACACAGTTGGCAGCTTGCTCATGCTCGGGTTCTTCATCGCCTTTATTACGAAATTACCCAGTGTGCCAGTTCATACCTGGTTGCCTGACGCTCACACACAAGCGCCGACTGCAGGTTCGGTGATCCTTGCAGGGATTCTGCTGAAGACCGGCGGTTATGGCCTGATTCGCTTCACGGTACCACTATTCGAAGAAGCGTCACGCGATTTTGCGTTCGTTGCGATGTTGCTTGGTGTCATCAGCATTCTCTACGGCGGCTACATGGCTTACAGTCAGTCGGACTTCAAGCGGCTTGTGGCATATAGCTCAATCGCACATATGGGGTTCATCCTCGTAGGTGTGTACGCGTTCAACGAACTCGGGATGCAAGGTGCAATCGTGACAATGATCGCGCATGGCTTCTCGACGGCGGCGCTTTTCATGATGGCGGGTTCGCTTCAAGAGCGTCTGCATACGCGTGAGATGGGTGAGATGGGCGGTTTGTGGGTCAAGGCTCCTCGAATGGGTGCAATGACAATGTTCTTCGTGATCGCATCGGTCGGTATGCCGGGTCTTGGCAACTTCATAGGCGAGTTCTTAGTACTAGTTGGCGCTTTTAAGGTGAATGTGCCGCTAACGGTCCTTGCCACGATAGGTATCGTGGTCGCGGCGGTGTACGGACTCTCACTTATGCAGCGCTCCTTCCAAGGAACGCCCAATCCGCAAGTCGCCACGATGCAGGATTTTGGTTTCCGAGAGATGAGCGTGTACGCAATCATGATTGTGGCGCTTGTATGGATCGGTGTTTATCCGCAACATGTTTTAGATCTCGCACAACCGACGCTTGACGCGTTAGGGATCGCGCTGTGACGTTGGCGGATTTGTGGGTTAGTTTCCCACTGGTGGTTTTGGTGGGTGGTACGCTGATCTTGATGATCGGCGTCTCGATCGTACGTACGCACAAACTGGCTCTCGGTTTAACGCTTCTGACACTGGTGCTTTCACTTGCCGCGCACGACCTTGCATTAGAGAACATTCCGGCGGGTGGATACGAGCTATTCGGTCTACTGAATGTGTCCGGTGTACAGGTGTTCTTCAACGCGCTGTTTTTACTCGGCGCCATCGTGACGGCACTGTTTGCGTATCCGTATTTCAACGAGCGATTAGAGCGCTGTGAAGAGTTCTATATCTTGTTGTTGACCGCAACCGCTGGTGCGATGGTGGTTGCAGCTGCTACGCACTTCGCCAGTTTCATACTTGGTCTCGAGATTCTGTCGATTTCGCTGTATGCGATGATCGCATATCCGCGCCAAAGCCACCAACCATTGGAGGCAGCGGCGAAGTACCTCGTACTGTCAGCGGTAGCTTCAAGTGCGATTCTAATGGGCATGGCACTCATCTATGCGGCGTCAGGAACGATGGCGTTCGCGGAACTCACGCTCTCACCCGAATCGGGTGAACGCAGCTACTTTTTGTTAGGTCAAGCACTGATATGTGTGGGGATCGCGTTCAAGTTGTCGCTTGTGCCGTTCCACATGTGGACGCCGGACGTATATCAAGGGGCACCTGCGGTCGTCACCGGATATGTGGCAACCGTGTCGAAAGGCGCTGTTATTGCACTCTTGATCAGGTATGTCCAAGCGACAGATGTACTAAGTTACGATGGGGTGTTCTACGCCGTTGTTTTCGTAGCTGTGGCATCGATGATCGTAGGAAATTTGCTGGCCCTGCTTCAAACCAATGTAAAGCGGCTACTGGCTTATTCGTCTATCGCTCACCTAGGATATCTTCTCATTGCTGTCCTCGTAGTTAATAGCGCTCGCCCCGAGCTGGTAATGGAAACAATCCTGCTGTACGTAGCCGCGTACTTCATGATTACGTTGGCTGCTTTCGGTATCGTGAACTTAACGAGTGAACACGAAACTGAAGACAATGAGCAATTAGAAGCCTATACAGGACTTTTCTGGCGTAATCCGTTGTTGGCCTCGATTCTCACCGCAGTTGCATTGGCATTGGCGGGCATTCCGCTGACAGTCGGATTTATCGCCAAGTTTTATGTTTTTGCGGCTGGCGTAGAGGGTGCCGCTTGGGCGTTGATCTGGGCATTACTAATTGGTAGTGCCATTGGGGTTTTCTACTACCTGCGTCTGATTTATACGATGGTGAAGGAAGTACAACCAGGCGCGACCGCGTTACCGAGAATCGGCACTCAAAGTGTCGTGGCGGTAACGGTGCTTGGTATCTTAATCGTGGTACTAGGCGTGTACCCCACGCCCATGATTGACATGATTCGATCGATCGTTCAAGCTTCCGGCTTCTGACCCTTCACACTTACTAATTCGTCACCCTTGTGTTTGCATGATGTCTAGGCGAAGCAAACTTTGTTCGCATTGAGGGGTCGACGAACGACGATAGTGCACTGGTTCTTCATGATCGGCTTCTAAGTATGTTCGTGTATGTCTCTTAAGTTCGCGCACGCCTTGTTGTTTTCTGCGGCCTCCGTACCAATAGCGCTAGCTGATTCAAAAACTGAGGCCGAGAACGACGACAAATCTCACATCGAAGAGGTCGTTGTGACTGGGAAAACTGGATCAATCTACGCGAGCACGTCAGTTCACGAAAGTATGCGACGTTCGGAGACACCACTCACTAGTGCTCTAGCACTTGCTGACAACGTTCCGGGTGTTTCGATTCACGAAGGTGACGCGTTCGGTTTTGACGACTGGTCGACTACGGTGTCCCTACGTGGGTTTCAAATAAACCTTGATGATCAACATATCGGAATCACAGTCGACGGCATACCCAATGGGAACTCAAACTACGGAGGCGGTGCGAAAGCGAATCGATATATCGATATTCTGAACCTAAGTGGAGTCAGCGTATCGCAAGGTACCGCTGACATTTCTTCACGATCGAACGAAGCACTAGGAGGAACACTCGATTTCTCGACCCATGATCCCGCTGTCGAGCGTAGAGCAAAAGTGGCGTTCGCAAGAACTGAGTTCGAAGGTACCAAACATTACATTCGATACGACACGGGAGTACTGGCTAATGGCGTTAGTGGGTGGCTATCTGCCTCTCGTCAACGGGCGACAGATTGGATCGACCATAGCGCCGAAAACGAACGTGACCACGTAGCACTAAAACTCCTAGCATCGCGTAAGAATGTCGACTTTACCGCGTATTTTTCGTGGGACGATACACATGAAGACAACTACCAACGCCTCTACTCCGCTGCAGATTTCAACGGCAATTCTGAGTGGGATAGGTTGACGGCTATATGGACTGGGATACCACACATCGATCAAGCTCATCGACGTGTCTGGTCGACGCTTCGAGAAAACACGTTCGCATATTTGAAATTCGAGACAACGGTTCGAGATTTAAGACTGAGTGGGAATCTCTATGGTCACGCGAACTCAGGGAGAGGCGATTGGGCACCGCCGTACTTGGTCGATATAGTTGAAGATGAGGGACGTCCTGAGAGTGAGAGAGTTGGGAACTTAGTCTATCGCGGCGGCGATATTTTGGGACGTATCTATTTCGTTGATGCTTCTGGCGTGCGACTGTGGCCAACGACCGGATGTGTATCGAGTATTACCTTTCCTTATGGTGGTGCGGCGGCGGAAGCTGACCCAAGATGCTACGCGGAGGATGCGCTCGCTGTTCAGTCCTACCGACACACCCACTATGCCAAGAGAAGAACGGGGGGTGCGTTCGATCTTGACTGGGAAACAACCTGGCGAAATGGTTTGACTAACCGCCTACGCGCCGGTGTTTGGCATGAAGTTTCGCGCCGAGACGAAGAACGGGATTGGCATGACATCATCGACACGAGCGAAGGTTTCGCGTATGAACCAATGCCTTATTGGATTCAATACGATCGCAGCTATCCATCCAGCACCTCAAAGATCTACGCTGAAAGCGTAATTTCGACCCAACGAATTAGCAGTAGATTAGGCATTAAGTGGCATCGAGGTAAGATCAAGCGAAATGATGAATTTGGTAGGTACAGCGTTTTGTCGGTGTCTTCGTCATCGCCGTTGCTACTATCGAGCGGAGCAACGGTTCAACTACCTTTGCGCGGCTTGGAAGCGTATGTTGGACTTGCGTACAACTACAAGGCTCTGTCCGATTTGCTGTTCGAACGTACGGCTTCGATGTTAGATCAGATTGAGCCAGAGACCGCTCGCAGTACTGAGCTTGGATTTCGTTATTCGTTGGGTGGAATTTCGATCGCAACGACGTGGTATGACAGCAGATTTAGCAATAGGATCGCATTCGTTAACGAACTGGTGAGCGGATTGCCAGACTTCCTCAGCGGTACTGACGGAGCCTACATTAACTCGGGAGGGATCGAATCGAGCGGGCTCGAGGTCGCGGGAGTTTGGCAACCGTTCGAAGGAATGTCAGTTTACGTTGCGTACACAGATGACGCTTCAGAATACTTAGGAACGAGTTCGCGCGACATCGATGCAAGCGTAGGGGTAGTGCCTGGGAATCGCGTCACCGGGATGCCATCGGAGATGTTCGTCGCTACCGTTGAATGGCGGCGTGGTCGCGTACAAACCGGCATTACGCATAAATTTACCGGGACGCGTTTTGTCGATCTTGCCAACTCATGGGAGGTAGCTAGTTACACGAATACCGACGTACATATCGGTGGAGAATGGATATTGCGTGGAGAATCGATGAGTGCTAACACTCGTCTTGCGATCAATAATTTATTTGATACGGATTACCTTGCGGGAATCGCCGGAGAAGGCGCTTGGATAGGTGCCCCACAAACAGTATCGTTCTTATTCGAGATCGAGTTCAAGTAACTCTTTTGTATTGAATCTGGTCTGGATTAGGCGAGTCTAGTTCATACTTCGTCCTAGTCGATCCGAACGCGATCGCGGCTGAATTCAATTTAACTAGAGCCTAGAGAAGGTCTAACACTTTGGTCGATCAAAACCCCTTGAATTTTGTTTTCTTTCAACCGGATGAAATGAGGGCTGAGAGTTTAGCTTGTTATGGTCACCCGTTAGTCCAAACACCAAACTACGATCGATTGGCTTCGGAAGGCGTTCGTTTCGACCAATGTCATGTTCAAAACGCACAGTGTGTGCCTTCAAGGGTATCGATGATGACTGGACTTTACCCTCATTGTGCAGGTCATCGAACGAATTGGCATTTGATCCGTTCCCACGAACCTCATCTTTTTCGTTATCTATCTGAAGCGGGCTACGACATCCGATGGTATGGCAAGAACGACATGCTCGCACAGGAGAGTTTGGGCTGCATTACGGAGTATTTTGAACCCGAAGGACCAGATAGAAAAAACCGATACGAACTAGGGGACAAGAGGTACTACACGTTTGACGCACAACCGTTTGATTGTGCTCGGGAGGATTTAGCCGACTATACAAAAGTTAAAGCAGGAATCGACTATCTGCGAAGCAGAAAACACGCTGATCGTCCTTTCTTTCTGTTTCTACCGTTACTTCAACCTCATCCTTCCTATACCACGCATAGTGATTTCTATCACATGTACAGAACAGAGGATATCCCTGAGCTAAGACCGTCTGATTTGAAAGACAAACCGATCCACTACGAGTTAATTCGTAAATATCGGCGCTTGAACGAACTACCGGAGAGTTTCTTCAAGAGGCTCAATGCTGTATACCTTGGGATGATTAGTTACACCGATTGGCTTTTAGGTGAGTTGATGGCCGTGATGGATGAAAGCGGGTTATTCGAGAATACCGTTCTCATCGTTTCTTCCGATCACGGCGATTGGGCGGGCGATTTTGGTTTAGTCGAGAAGTGGCCGAGTGATTACTCTGATCTTATAACGCGCGTACCTCTACTGGTAAAAGCGCCGGGCTGTAAAGTGGGTCACATGGTCGAAGGTCCAGTAGAAATGTTTGATCTGATGGCGAGCGTCATGGAACTTGCAGGTGTCGACGCAGATCACGTTCATTTCGCCAAGTCCTTTGTGCCACAACTGCTCGGTGATCCAGAAGACAAGGAGCGCTTCGTATTTGCGGAAGGTGGTTATGACACTAACGAGCCGCACGCGTTTGAAGGCAGATGGAGCGAGGTTAATCCTCCAATCGAAGGAAACTACTATCCTAAAGGCCGGTTACAGCAAGAGGTCCCATCGAGTGTTTGCCGTGCAACGATGATTCGAGACTTGAACTACAAACTCATACATCGTACAGAAGGTTTGTCAGAGTTGTATGACTTGAACGAAGACCCGCGAGAACTTCGAAATCGAATCAATGATTCCCATATGAGCGACGTTCGTCAGAGGCTTGAAAGTACTTTGCTTGATTGGTTTGTTAAGACATCGGATACTGTTCCAGTAGGCCAAGATAAACGTCGGTTCTAGCGCTTTCACGGACGATACGGCCCTCTTTCGTTTCAACGATATTACGGAGTGATACCGAGCGTCAGGAGTCTACAAATCGTTCGTTTTAAACATGCGACGGATTCGCACGCAGAAAAATAAACACTTTTGCGCACTCCGTTAGATGTACCGAGTTGGACCGTAGGATTAGTACCATGCTCCATAAAATGAGCGACCCGGTCGGCCAAGGTTGTTCTCAGACCCTTCAACTAGGCGGACTAGTCGAATCATCTAAAAGCGACCTATGAATATAGAACACGTTGTAGAAACAATGAGGGAAGAGGGGTTCGCAGTAGTCCCTGATTTTCTTGATGAAGAGACGATCGAACGTCTGCGACAAGACCTCGCTCCTATTTTCAATGACATTGGGAGCAGATCAACGAAAGACTTCGGCCAGCAGACGATTCATACGCATAACTTACTAGCAAAAACTCGTGCAGTCGATGGCGTGCTGATGGACGATAAGTTATTGACTTTGATCGAAGCGATTCTCGGCCCTGATTTTCAGATTTCGGGAGTTGCCGCGATGCGACCTGCACCTGGCGACCGGCGTCAACATATGCACCGGGATGATGGGCATTACCCCATTCCGTACCCGCATCCCCCATTAATTGTCAATACGCTAATCGCATTGGACCCATTCACGGTAGAAAACGGCGCGACAGAAGTTGTGCCTCGAAGTCACCTCTTGACTGAACGGGTCGATCAAGACAAGCCGACCGTTTCAGTGGAGATGCCCATTGGGGGATTGCTTCTCTGGGACGGCGCACTTTGGCACAGAGGTGGAGGCAATTCCACAAAGAACACTTATCGAAGATCGATTAATCTGAACTTTAATTTGGCGTGGCTAAAACAACGCGAGAATCAATTCATCGGCGTGCCACCTGAGGTCGTGGTAGCCATGCCGGAGAAACTCCAAGCGTTAATTGGTTATAAACTGACGAATTTCGGACTCGGAACCGTCGACTACCGAAATCCGATCGAAACCGTTAAAAAGCGACTCCTTGAGGACGAATCGGTCCGCTCAGCAATCTAGCGCTATTGAACTGCACAAGGTCTCAACGGCATCTGGAATCGTTGTGCGTAGCTCGCAATAACAATCCAACTCTTAGGGCTTGGCTGAATTGAAACGCTTCGCTCAGTAGCAAATTTCGGACATCACCTCAATCGAAGCAGTTGTTCGATTTTGAACATTGCATAGACCCTAAACGTTGTCAAATCGCCGAGATTGTCTCGGGCACTTGATTTCAAAGCTGCTTCAAATTTATATCCCAAACGTTCGGGGATCGCCCAGCTCTTCTGATTGTTGGTATCCACGCGGATTTGAACACGATTGCTGTCCAATTTCTGGAATGCGAGTGTAGTTAACGCATGCGTTGCTTCGGTAACGTACCCGTGTCCCGAATAGGCGCTATGAATCCAGTAACCGATTTCGAAACTTGGTACCTCCGGATCGATGGATTCAAGTTCAGCCATGCCGATGATCTTCCCGTCGTCTGGCAACCTGAGCAATGTCGGCAGACGTACTCCTGAATCGAAACCTTCTTTTGCACGTATGCAAGCCTCTTCGGCACTTTCGATGTTGTAGCTTCCGCGAGCCCACACCATCCATCGGCTTAACTCGGTATATGAAGCCGTGACCGCCTCATGTAGTCCAGAAGCGTCTTCTAAGGTAGGTCGGCGAAGTATCAAACGGGCGGTCGGAATCTCGATCGGATAGGGATGTGGCGCAATCATGCCTTCTCGGGTTCGGTTTGTTGTGGTAAAGAGAAACAGAAGAAGAACGCGCCGACGCCGCAATGTGGGTGCTCGACCATCCGTCTCGCTTGCAGCATTCTAGATTGTCACTGTAGAACTTGCGTTGGTTTCGACTAATTCAAAGAGGAGTAGTGCGATAAACGAGCGTATAGAAAATTACGCGTTCGATTCATCAGTGTCGTGCGTCGCTGAGGGATCAAACCTGTTTTCCTCCTTTAAGTCACATACAGGGACCTAAGATGACGATTCGAGTACTTTGGCCAAATGGGCGTGGCGTCAATAACCAAATCGAGCTGGATGCGTTAGGCGAAGGTGTGTCTGGTGAATGGGGCGGCGGCTTCACCAACGTATCGGACGAGCAATGGGCAAATTGCGATGGAATCGTTGGGACACAACCGCCATTGGACTGCATGGAAAAGTTGGAGAAGTGTCGGATCTTCGTTAAACCCGCGGTCGGTTTCGACGATGTTGATCTTCCTAGTTGGTCATCGCGCGGTATCGCGGTTTGCAATGTCCCTGATTACGGTACGCGGGAAGTCGCGGACCATGCGATCGCTCTCATGATGACCTTGACAAAAAGCATCGCGTTTCATGACGAGTCTTTGCGCGCGGACCCGCTTGGGAATTGGAGGCCAGCGTTAAACCCCTACGGCAAGCGTATGGCAGATTGCACTTTCGGTGTATTGGGTTTAGGTCGAATCGGTACTGCTGCTGCACGACGCGCAAAGTCGTTCGATATGCGAGTGATTTTTTTCGACCCTTATCGCGAGAACGGAACAGAACTAGCGTTAGGCATCGAACGAGTCGACTCGCTTGAGGAACTCATGTCTGAATCGGACATTTTGAGTGTCCATACGCCTTTGAATGACGAGACCCGTAACCTTGTCGGTGCGGACGCGTTTGCGTATGCTAAGAAAGGCATGATTCTGATCAATACAGCGCGAGGACCCATTGTGGACGTGGATGCGCTGTATGATGCCATGAAGTCAGATCGTGTGCTAGCTGCTGGACTCGACGTTTTACCTGAGGAACCAGCAAAAATGGACCGGCCATTGCTAAAAGCTTGGGGCGCAAATGAGGAGTGGGTGAAACATCGCCTGGTAGTGACCCCACATTCGGCCTTCTACACCCCAGAAAGTGTCCGTGACATTCGTGCGTTTGCCGCGCGAACGGCGGCTAGGTTCCTGCGTGATGGCAGACTTGAGAATTGTGTTAATCAAAAGGAAATTGCATCGATATTGACATAACTTGACCTAATGATTGCTGCAAATTGAACTAATTCAGTTAGATTTGGTCTATATCTCCTAAGAAGCAAGATTATTGTGCAATAGAAGTGAGTTGCGAGGGATTTCGCAAGCAAATTGCTTGCGTCTAATTGCGTAATTTAATTAAGATTGCACCCGAGACGCGATAGACCACAAGTATATCGCGTACTCTCAACAATCCACGCCATGAATGGAGATGGAAATGTTCAACAACGCACGACGACTGTTGCTGTCCTGTTATAGGCCCGTTAAACGATTCTGGAACGCACTACTGCGATTCGGTTCGCCTCGATTTTCTATCGAGACATTTAGCGAGTTCATGCAGATGCAAGCGGCTAACGATGACGAGTGTTCTCACGAGACGGTCGATTGTTCGTGCCAGCTGCAGGCTGCCTAACGATTACGCGTCGTTGAATCCATTCAAGTATTGGGTCAGGATTGAGGAATCGTTAAAACGAGCTAGGTAATTGCACGATACGAGAGGTGCGTCGAGCACAAGTTGCGAAGCGCACCTTTATCTAAAAGATAACGACGTAGTAAATACTGATAAGAATTGAAAACGGCGCTAAATCGCTGTGGTGTAGGACTCAACGGATTCGTGTAGATAGGTGAGATCGATTTTCCCTTGCGTCGTTTGTTTAATCTTCTGTTTTAGGCGCAATATGGCTTGCACGGCAATACCGCGATAAGTGTGGCGTCGTTGTCTAGCCTCTAGGAAGTTCAACACATGCAACGTGGAGAATGTGCGCCCTGAATCGTGTCCGCTATTGAGCGCTAGACGAGACTCTTCGTGCAAGGATACAAACTAGAGTTTATTTCAACTACCCCTAACTAACCAATGCGCTACCTGATCGCTGCACTAATCATCATGACGGCTACCTTTGTGTTCGGCTGGGTAGGTCTAGTTGTTGGACCCTTGATTGCGTTTGGTGTACTTCTGTTTAGCAGCAAGCGGATTCGTATAGATCACTCGCAGCCGTTTTTCTCAAGTACGAATACCGCATCGATTCAGGATGTCCATTTCTTTGAGTTATTTGGGTATCTGTGCAAGATTGATGGGGTCGTATCTAGAGACGAAATTCGAGGTGTAGAGGTCATCTTTGACCATCTGCGATTCTCACCGGAGGAACGCGCTGCGGCGATCGCTGGATTCAATCGTGGCAAGCAACCGGATTTCAATTTCGAAGGTGTTTTATATGAGGTGAGGAGCCTAAATCTACCAACTGAGATTGCTGTTCAGCTCATTCATCTCATGAACGTCGTGGTTGCTAATGCCGACGGCAGTGGTCTTGTCGTAGAGGAACGAAATCTTCTATTTACGATCGGCGATGCGTTCGGTTTGACACAAGCCCAGATCGCTGAGATCCTGATGTTGGGAAATGCAGGTGCTGGTGCACAAAATGCTAGGGAGGAACCAACGGTTAACACGCTGCAGCGGGCGTATAGCACGTTAGGTTTCTCCGAGACTGCCACACCCAAGGAAATGTCACGACAGTATCGAAAGTTACGAAGTCGCAATCACCCGGACAAACTGTCGAGATCGGTGTCGGATACGGAACGCACCGCTGCGGCGCGCCGCTTCGACGAAATTCAACGCGCGTGGGATATCGTGCGCGTGCATCATGGTATTTAGTGCTGTCATTCGAACCCTTAGCCTAGAAGACGGGCTGGTACCTTACAACTGGGATAAGAGTATTTTTCGTTTTGAGGCTCTAGGCTGTTGATGGTGACCCAATCTTCATCAGTCGAAGAATTCGCAGATATCGCGCCGTATCCCGATACCGAGCTGCCAGAGAGGCTAATAGGGTTGTGCAGCGACCCGGAACTGCTTGATGCTGCTTGCGCGCTTCGATTCAAGGTGTTAACAAATTTCCTAACGCCACTCATTAGACCTTTGGTTCGAAATCGACTGAGAAAAGAAGTAAGCAAGATCAAAGACCGTGCTGCGTGGCATGAACTGATGGTCCATTTCATCAACGGCGTACTCGAAGCCACTACTGATGGATTTACGTACTCGGGTATCGACGCGATTCCGCAGGACAAACCAAGCGTATTCATCTCTAATCACCGAGATATCACGTTAGATCCCGTATTAGTCAACTATTCGCTGTGGCTCAACGGTCACCCAACGAGCAAGATCGCGATCGGAGATAACCTACTGAATCTACGCGTTGGCGCAGAGTTCATGCGTATTAACGATAGTTTTATTGTGGTTCGAAGCGCATCAGGTCTAAAAGCGCAGTATGCGGCAATGAGCAAAACATCGAGGTACATTCGATATGTGTTGGGCGAAGGTCAATCGGTTTGGATTGCGCAACGAGAAGGTCGTTCGAAAGATGGTGCTGATCGCACAGACCCAGCAGTTCTGAAGATGTTTGCCCTCGCGTATCGTGACGAGTCGAAAGACATAAATCACATGCTTGACAAGTTCAGTCTAGTTCCGACAACGCTTTCGTATGAACTCGATCCTTGTGCGACTCGCAAAGCGATCGAACTTGCCGAACGAGAGCGGACCGGAACGTATGTGAAGGCTGAACACGAAGATCGTGATAGCCTTGTTCAGGGGATCAGAGGGTTTAAGGGGCGAGTTCACGTCGCATTCGGTCATCCGATGCAAGCTGAGTATCGGGATGCCGACGAATTGGCGCAAGCGATTGACGAAGTCATGTTGGAAAATCGTCAGTCTTACCCAACATTTAAAGCAGCGAAAGACATGCTGGATGGCGATCCAGTATCTCTAAAACAGGGTCGCGTGAAGGACGAGTTTTCGGCGCAATACCAGTCACTAGAAGGTCGCGAAAGAGAGCTGCTACTTCAACAATATGCAAACCAAGCAAGCGTCTAGCTAATCTAACAAAGATTACCTAGCTCTTTGACATAAGGTACAGAGTCATATGACACCATACGTTCCACCCATCGAGGATTTCAGTTTTCTACTGTACGACGTCTTTCGTACCGACGAGGAATGGGCAGAGACATCCGCGCCGATTGATCGAGAGTTGGCAAACTCGGTATTGAGTGAGTGTGGCCGCGTCGCACGAGACGTGATGGCACCTTTGTCAAGCACGGCCGATCGTGAAGGAGCCAAGTGGCACGATGGTGAGGTAAGTGCGCCACAAGGATTTAAGGACGCGTTTGCTGTTTTGACTCAAGGAGGATGGCTTGGAACCGCCGGGAATCCTGAGTTTGGCGGGCAAGGGTTGCCGAAGGTGCTTACCACGGCCGTCGAGGAGATGTTCTGGGGTGCAAACACGAACCTATGGCTTTATGCAGCGCTCACCTCCGGTGCGACCTATTGCATTGATGCTCATGCGTCTCATGAGCTCAAATCTCAGTTTCTGCCTGCGATGTATGAGGGGCGTTGGACCGGTGCTATGGCTCTCACTGAGTCGCACGCGGGGACAGACCTCGGTATGTTGCGAACCAGAGCAGAGCCAATTGAAGGTAATACTTATGCGATCACGGGTACGAAAATCTTCATCACGAGTGGGGAGCACAATTTAGCCGAAAACATCGTTCATTTGGTTCTCGCTCGAATCGAGGGCGCACCTCAAGGTACGCGGGGAATCTCATTGTTTCTCGTTCCGAAATACCTCGTAAACGATCAAGGCGAGTTGGGTGAACGCAACCAGTTTGCGAGTGGTTCGATCGAACACAAGATGGGGATTCGTGGATCAGCAACATCGGTGATTAATTACGAAGGCGCGAAGGGATATTTGATTGGTGAGCCCAACGCGGGTCTACGCTGCATGTTTACCATGATGAATTACGCACGCGTTTCGGTCGGAGTTCAAGGTCTCGGACTGAGCGAACGTGCGTATCAAATGGCCTCTGCATATGCGAAGGAGCGACTACAAGGTCGAGCGCCGACGGGTCCTGTCAATGAGCAAGGTGCGGCGGATCCGATCATTGAGCATCCGGATGTGCGGCGGATGCTCTTGACCCAACGAGCATTAACTGAAGGCAGTCGTGCATTTGCCGTGTTTGCAGCTTTACAACTGGATCGCGTACAACATTCAGATCCCGACGTTTCTGGTGCTGCGATGCGATACGTTGAGTTGCTTACCCCTATAGTAAAGGCGTTTACTTCTGATCGAGCGATGGAGACCACACTGCTTGCGCAACAGTGCTTTGGCGGACACGGGTACATCGTGGAATCCGAAATCGAGCAGGTCGTGCGCGACGCACGAATTTCACAAATCTACGAAGGCACTAATGGCATTCAGGCCATTGATTTGCTCGGTCGGAAAGTTCTACAAGATGGTGGAAAAACGCTAGCGGACTTGGTCGCAGATTTGCGTCAGGAAGAACTTGATTCAGATTATTCGAAAAAGGTAAGTACGGCGCTAGATCTTTGGAGTGATGTGACCGAGTGGCTCGGAGCTAATTCAAAATCGAACCCTTCGTTGGCTGGAGCTGCAGCCGTGGATTACTTAAATCTGGCAGGTTACGTGCTTTACGCTTGGTTTTGGGCACGCATGAGCTTGCTGGACAACGGTAGGCTTGGTAAGTCGGATCTTGCGCGATTCTATTTTGATCAGTTGTTGCCGCGTGCGGAGTACCATGCGTCCGTGATCAAGAACGGCAGCGATGCAGTTACGACCCCGAAATCAGACTGGTTTTAAAGAAGGCGCTCGCGCACCATGTCGTAAATTCCGCCGAACCCACCGTTACTCATTAAAACGACGTGATTCGGCTGATCGACAGGTTGACAGATCTTTTCTACCAGATCGTTGAGATCATCCATGACTTCACTCGGTACGATGTTGTTCTCAGCGAGTGCGTCCAAATCCATATCCACGTTGTCGCCTTTAAACCAGATAACGTTATCAGCTGGGCTACAGCATGTGGTCAAGGGTTCTCGATGAGTACCCATTTGCATGGTATGTGAACGTGGTTCAACCACCGCGAGAATGTGCTCTAGCCCGACACGGTTACGCAATCCTTGCAGCGTCGTCAATATTGCGGTCGGGTGGTGTGCGAAATCGTCGTATATGGTTAAGTCATCCCGTGTTGCCACGATCTCCATGCGACGTTTAACTCCTTTAAACGTTGCCAACGCCTCGAGAGACTCGCGAATGGATACTCCTGCTTCGCGTGCAGCTGCGATGGCCTGTAAGGCGTTACTCACGTTATGTTGACCGTAGTGGCGCCATTCCAGCGCACCGATTTTCCGTCGATTATGAAACAGATCGAAATCTGAACCATCTGCAGTGTTCGTCTTGGCGTGCCAAAAATCGACGCGCTTGCTCGCCTCGATCTCTTTATTCGTTGGGTCGACGCTGGTGAAAGAAATTGGTGTCCAAATTCCTTGTTCGAGTACTTCATCAACCGCTCGCATGCCCCAGGGCGCGATGATGCGGCCGCTCCGCGGTACGGTTCGTATGAGATGGTGAAATTGAAACTGAATTGCGCCTAGATCGTTGTAAATATCGGCATGGTCGAACTCAATGTTGTTGATTAACAACGTCCGAGGTCGATAGTGCATGAATTTAGCTTGACGATCGAAATAGGACGTGTCGTATTCGTCTGCCTCAACGACAAAGTACTTACTTGAGCCCAATCGTGCGGATGCATCGAAATTCAGAGGCGCACCGCCGACGAGGAATCCCGGTTGTTTACTCGCATATTCGAGAATCCATGTCAACATGCCTGTCGTGGTAGTTTTGCCATGCGTGCCCGCCACGGCGAACACGTGGCGACCGGCAAGAACGTTGCGACCTAGCCATTCCGCACCCGACATATAAGGGATGTCCGCGTCTAACACGAATTCCAACGATTCAGCACCACGTGGCAGATTTGCGTTCCCGATCACAACCACGTCAGGAGGCGGTTTGAGGTGCGCTCGCGCAAATCCCTCCTCAATCGGAATTTCCGCGGCCGCCAGTTGGTCGCTCATGGGCGGATAGATTTTCTGATCGGACCCCCTGACCTCATATCCTGCCTGTTTGGCAAGAATGGCCAGGTTCCCCATTAACGTGCCGCCGATACCTAAAAAGTAAATACGTTCAGCCATGTGGCACTTAGATGAGACTTACGTTGCTGGTGTAGTGGAAGGTACCGCGAACCCAGATTGATCGCCGAACAACAGCACTGTGATTATTCCCTCCACGATTGCCAAGGCAATAAACAAGAGAACCCCTCGAAATAGAGTGGTTTCCATGGCGATCGCTAGGATGTTGCCGGACACAACCAGAGACCAGATTGCGATCGATAGGAAGGTTAGTGTCATTATCAGGGGAATTGATGCGCTTATTGCCGAAACTACCAGCATTAGACCCGCGAAGATGACACTTGTGCCAAATAGCGCGAACAGTGTTTGATAAACCCGCGACTGATAATTGAAAGTCCTTAACAAGATGTAGATCAGTGCAGCGAATATGATCGTGGTGACGATCACCATACCAAGTTCGCTTACGAAGTTAATTTGTGTGTAACTTTCGGGCGAACTGATTTCAGCTACGAGCAAGCGCACGTTACGATTGAGAGCGCCCGACAAGATCAGATAAATGAAAAGAGTAATGCCCATGAACAAGTGGTTAACGGGTAACGATTGGGGTCCACGCTTTAGCAGGCACATGGACCAAAACGTCAGAATTAACTGATTAAAGGCAGCGAGGATAACGTGAATCCTTATTAACGAAGCCGTTCACGACCACGATCGAGACGTTTGAAAGCGTTGGAAAGTGAACTTGAACAATTTTAGGTGTGGCAGCAAGAAGAACTGACGAGGTAAGAAGGAGTCTACAGCATGTCGAAGCGAAACGCCATCTATGCTCAATCGGGAGGGGTGACAGCCGTAATCAACGCCACCGCGAGTGGACTGATTGAAGCCGCACGTTCGCATCGAGACCGAATCGGCAAAGTACTGGCAGGCCGAAACGGCATCATCGGCGTATTGCGGGAAGAACTCATTGATACGAGCAAGGAGAATCGATCCACGATTCAACGGCTTCGCGAAACCCCGGGCGGCGCTTTCGGTTCGTGCCGGTACAAACTTACCAATCCAACGCCGGATGATCCCGATATTCAGAGACTATTTGAAGTGTTTGCGGCACATGACGTCGGCTATTTCTTTTATAACGGCGGCGGGGATTCTCAAGACACGGCGAATAAAGTCTCAAAACTAAGTCAGCAACTCAGTTATCCAGTACAGTGCATCGGAATCCCCAAGACGGTTGACAATGACCTAAGCGGGACCGACAACTGTCCTGGGTTCGGTTCGGTTGCTAAATACGTCGCGATATCCACCAAAGAAGCGGCATTGGATGTCGCGTCAATGAGCGAGTCTTCGACGAAGGTCTTCATTCTTGAAGTAATGGGCCGCCACGCTGGATGGATCGCTGCCTCGGGCGGGTTGGCTGGCGAAGGCGCAAATGAACCTCCGCACCTTATTCTGTTTCCGGAAGCTCCGTTTGACTCGTCGAAATTCCTCGCCAAGGTCGAGGCAACGGTAGGGCGCATTGGATATTGCGTTATTGTCGCATCGGAAGGTGTGCAAGACGGAGACGGCAACTTTCTCTCTGATGCCGAAACGACGGACGCGTTCGGTCATGCTCAACTAGGTGGGGTCGCACCTGTTCTGGCTAACCTCGTGAAAGAGGAGCTCGGACTAAAGTATCACTATGCTGTGGCGGACTACCTGCAACGCTCGTCTCGTCATATCGCATCTCGCGTTGACGTTGAGCAAGCCTATGCAGTAGGTAGAGGTGCGATTGCGGCTGTAGCAGCCGGTAAAGACGACATCATGATTGGCATTGAGAGGCTGCAGGATAAACCTTATCGGTGGCGACTCGCGCACGTCAATCTGAGCAAGGTGGCCAATATTGAACGCAAGGTCCCTCGCTCATTTCGAACGAAGGATGAATATGGCATTACAGCCCGGGCAAGACGTTACCTACAGCCACTCATCCGCGGTGAGGCATATCCTGCTTATCGCCAGGGTATGCCTCGTTACGCGCAGACAAAAAACCAACTGGTCGCGAAGAAACTACGTCACTACGAGGTGGGCTGAGTTGGTCGTTACGCGATAACTGGAGCAATCACGAGACTGACGATCGCCATAACGTTGATCAGAATGTTCATGCTTGGACCAGAAGTATCTTTGAATGGATCGCCCACCGTATCGCCGACAACTGTCGCGGCGTGTGTTTCGGAACCCTTTTCGTGACCTTCACCTAACGCGCCTTTCTCGACGTATTTCTTGGCGTTATCCCATGCTCCTCCCGCATTCGCCATAGTTAGTGCAAGAAGAACGCATCCGATCAGTCCACCACCCAGTAGACCACCGAGTGCTTCGGGTCCGAGCGTGAAGCCCACCAAGGGTGGTAAGAAAACGGCGATTACACCTGGTGGAATCATCTTGACCAGCGCCGCGTTTGTAGCAATCTGAATACACGTGTCGTTGTCAGGTTCGGCAGTCCCCTCTCGCAAACCGGAAATCTCTCGAAACTGTCGGCGAATCTCTTCAATCATCTGCTCGGCAGCATCGCCGACGGCTTGCATCGTGATGGATGAAATAAGAAACGCCGTTAGCCCACCAAGAAATAAGCCGATCAAGACTTTCGGATCGCCGATATGAAGCACGAAGCTTCCTTCTGTTGCGAATTCAATCGTTTCTACGTATGCGGCGATGATGGCGAGTGCCGCGAGTGCGGCCGCGCCGATTGCGAATCCCTTACCCATCGCAGCAGTGGTATTTCCTAGTTCGTCGAGCGAGTCCGTGATCGCTCGTACATCCTCACCGAGACCTCCCATTTCCGCGATACCGCCAGCGTTGTCAGCTACTGGACCGTATGCGTCAACTGCCATCGTCATCCCTACTGTAGCGAGTAACCCGACGGCTGCGATCGCAACTCCGTAGAGACCGGCAAGTGATGTCGACACGAAAATGATTCCACAAATCGTGACAATCGGAATGACAACCGACTGCATACCCGTTGCGAGTCCTGTGATTAAGACAGTAGCCGGTCCGGTTTTACCTTGCTCGGCGATCTTCTGGATAGGTCGACCTGAGGTGTAGAACTCAGTAATCAACCCGATGATGATCCCACCGACCGATCCCGCAAGAACGCTCCAGAAGATATTCAGCGTCAATTGCGCATACTGTGCGATTAAGAAATAAGCAGCAATCAGGAACAGCACGGGTGTGACGATCATGCCTAGGCGCAATGCAAAACTCGGGTCGCGATTTGATTGTGTTCGTACGACACCGATGCCGATGATCGAACAGATCAGACCTGCCGATGCCAACGTGAGTGGTAGCGCCATGAGCCATTCACGTGTTTTATCAGCGCTGCCGGCATCCAAGACGGACAAATCCATTGCGCTCAGGGTCGCCGCGATCGCGATGCTCGCGATCATCGAGCCACAGTACGACTCAAATATGTCCGAACCCATGCCAGCGACATCACCTACGTTATCACCGACGTTGTCCGCGATAACGCCGGGATTGCGAGGATCGTCTTCCGGAATGTTCTCTTCAGTCTTTCCGACTAGGTCGGCGCCGACATCAGCGCTTTTTGTATAGATTCCACCGCCTACACGGGAGAAGAGTGCGACGGTAGAAGCCCCCATGCCAAATCCGTGAATGTAATGAGCGTGTTCGGGATCTCCGAACAGGTAATAGACGATGCCAAGACCGAGCAGCCCAAATGACGCGACGGCCAATCCCATGATGGAACCGCCGAAAAACGCGACAGAGAGGGCGGCGGGTGCGCCTTTGACTTGCGCCGCGGTCGTTGTTCTTACATTCGATTTCGTTGCGGTATACATACCGAAGAACCCGGCGCTACCGGACGCCAGAGCGCCAACCAAAAAAGCAATCGCAGTGTTCCAACCGAGATGTTCGCGTTCCAAAAGCAGTAGCACGAATAGAACCGCAGCAAAGATCGCGAGCAATAAATACTCACGACGCATGAAGACCATCGCACCTCGGTGAATCTTGTCCGCAATTTGCTTGACCTTATCTTCGCCTTCTGGGTAGCGTCGTACGAGCATATAGATGATGAAGGCAACTACGAGACCGACGACACCGAGAATCGGCGGAATGATCGGTGGCGTCACACTATCGAACATAAAGACTCCTGAAATAACTGCTCTAAAACAGTATTCTGACCCTGAAAATCGCTGCGAATGATACGGAACTCACGCCCCGCCGATTTTTGGCAATCGCGCTTGGAAGGCAATTGAATTTGCCGTCATTTTTTGCGGAATCGGCAGGCTAACGAGCCATAAATCGGCAAGAGTCAAGCGCGGGACAAGCTCGCGATAGCGATTCGTCGTTATGCCGATTTAGTTCTTAGATGACCCGGATTTCACAAGCTAACAAGGCTTTTTATTGATTGAACAGCGTAGCTAGTGCGAGACTATCCTTGTTCTAGTAACTGCTGAATCTCAATGATCGCAGCGTTTACCCGGGAAATGTACGACGCCATGACCAGTGAGTGATTGGCCAAGAAACCAAAACCGCCACCATTGAGAATCACGGGGCTCCAGACTGTTTCTTGAGTAGCTTCGAGATCTCTTATGATCTGTTGAAGCATCGGTAGTGCATTTTTGTCTTCGAGAACAGGGCGAAAATCGTGCTCAACGGCTTTGAGCAAATGCAGTAGAGCCCAGGCTTGACCTCGCGCTTCGTAGAACACATCGTCTATCTGTGTCCACGGCGTCTTCGTCTCACGGTCGGAGGGAACCGGAGTTGATTGATCTGGATTGCGTTCACCAAACGAGGCGAGATCGCGCTGTCGCTTCCCAACACTCTCGGATAGACGTTGCGAAACATCGCCTAGTCTTGCCGATACGCCGCCTAACCACCTTTGCAGGTTGTCTGCTCGCGGGTAGAACTGAGCATCTGGGTTATTCGGGTTTGCAATACTCGCAAGGTACCGGTCGAGATACTCGATTCCCGCTTCGTATTCGTCCTCAGACGCTGGGAAAATCCAGCTCGAGTTGTCATAGAAGAACTTGCCTTCAGCCTCAGCAAGGTTAGGCTCTTCGTTGGACTGGCTTTGTGTTCGCGCAAGATCGACGCGCAGAGATCGTGCGGTGTCTCGCACCATCAAGAGTACGCCGAACTCCCACGCAGGGACGTTGTCCATCCAAACGCCCGGTGGAAAGACGTCGTTTGATAGAAAGCCGCCTCGCTTCTCAAGCATACTGTTGGCGAGTTCTCGGTTCGTATGCGCGAATGTATATCCGATGACCGGAACCAAGCCACTCATTTCAGCGTGCGTTGAGGCAGCTTCGATAACGTCAAATCGATCGGGTTCTTTATCCCACCACCACGTCAAGAAAATCGTGACGAGCAAGTAAACCGCGACAACGCCGCCTATCGTCGAGCCAAGGATGCCTAGCTTCAAGAAATTCAGCTTCGGTACATTCAATTTCAGAGATTGGGCGAAGTTCATGTGCCTATTAAGTAATCGAGTTAGAAAGTGTGTCTGCTTATTCCCTGGTCGTTATTTTTGACAAGCTGCTTTGAATGTCGTTGCGGAGGTTAATAAGCGACGCAAATCTTAAAATCTAGATATTCGAAATAACTACGTTTTAGCGCTTTTACGTCGTTTATTTGGTGTCAACGACATATGATGCGAGTGCGTACTAACCAAAGAACTCCTCAGTCGACAGACCTGAATCCTAAATGATTCCTATGAAACGACTCTTCGTACTCTGTGTAGTGTTCTTCGGCACGTTTGTGTCGTCGCAGCTGAGTGACGATCACGAGTTCTTACCTGTTGATGAAGCATATCCCACCGAGGCGGAACTAACTGACAACGGTCGGGTTATTGCTCGGTGGGTGATGCCGGAAGGCTACTATCTCTACAAGCATGCGCTCAAGCTGGTCGGGAAAGAAGGAACTGAACTAGGAACGCTGGTCATCCCACCAGGAACGCCGAAAACCGATGAGTTCTTCGGCGACGTCGAGGTCTACTACAACTTTCTCGAAATATCCGCCCGAGTCATCGGTCAATCTCACGCAGAAGTGGTGGTCGATATACATTACCAAGGCTGTGCTGACGCAGGGTTGTGTTACCCCCCGGAATTACGTGAATTTCGTTTTGCGGGGTTCGGACCCGAGGTCGAAATAGGTTCTGGGCAATCGGTACTCGCTGATACCGGCGTCAGTATTTGGGTTGCGATCGGTTCTGCGTTGCTTGCCGGATTGATTCTTAATCTCATGCCCTGCGTGTTTCCGATTTTGTCGATTAAAGCGCTCTCGCTGGTGCAGAGTGCGGGCGAATCCGACAACCCACGTCATGCCGTTGGCTATCTAAGCGGTGTCGTGGCGACATTTCTAACACTTGCGATTCTGCTGCTTGTTCTAAGAGAGTTCGGCGCAGCTATTGGATGGGGATTTCAGCTGCAGTCACCAGGGTTCGTGGCGGCGATGATTTTGCTGTTCTTCGTCATGAGCATGAATCTACTTGGAGTGATCGAGATTCCGGGATTTGGCATCTCGATGACGCGACCGAATCCGTTTATGACGGGCGTACTCGCAGTGATTGTGGCAACACCGTGCACGGTGCCGTTCATGGCGGCTGCGATCGGATACGCGATTTCACAAGGTGGCATCGAACTCGTTCTGATCATGGGCATGATGGGCGTCGGCATGGCCGTGCCTTACATAGCAGCGACCGCAATACCCCAGATCGCGGCCTGGTTGCCTCGACCAGGACGGTGGATGGTCACTTTTAAACGCGTCATGTCCATCCCGATGGTTTTGACAGTCGTTTGGCTAATGTGGGTACTGACTCGACAGGTCGGCATGATGGGCTTGCTTTGGTCGCTTGCCGCCGTGGTGTTGTTGACGATCGCCGCCTTTGTGGGTCGACAGCAGGTCAAATGGTTGACTTCGGTTTGGGCAATCATGGCAGTCGTTATCGCGGGTGCTGTGTATGCTGTTTCGTTGCCGAACGACGTACCTCAAACGACAAAATCAGAGACGTTCGAGTACGCAAAGTTCGAAGGATTGGTCGCGGCACAGCGACCACTGTTCTTGAACGTTACGGCTGACTGGTGTTTAACGTGCTTAGCGAATGAGAGGACGACGTTGTCGCGAGACGTTGTTAAACAAGCGTTTGATCATCACGACATCACCTATATCAAGGTTGATTGGACAAACCGCGACGCGCAGGTAACGGAGTTGCTTGAGCAATTTGGTCGATATGGCGTGCCGATGTATGTTCTTTATCCTTCTAACGGTCAACCCGTGGTTTTGCCACAGGTGTTGACCCCCGACCTAGTGAGAGACTACTTGAATAAGTACGAAGGACAGAGTACGTGAAAAAAATCCTACTTTTGAACGGTCCGAACTTGAACTTGCTCGGAACGCGTGAACCGGATATCTATGGGGCGGAGACGCTCGCGGACATCGTCGCGCATCTTGAAAATGTCGCAGACCAGTTAGACGTGTCGTTGATCTCGTTTCAATCAAATATCGAAGGTGAGCTGATCGACAAGGTACAGTCGGCAAGAAGCGAAGGCGTAGATTTCATTCTTATAAATCCAGGCGCGTTTACCCATACGAGCGTCGCTCTACGTGATGCGTTTCTTGCTGTCGAAATCCCAATGATTGAGCTTCATTTGTCGAACGTACACGCACGAGAAGAATTTCGAAAGAACTCATACTTGGCGGACATTGCGGTTGGTACGTTAGCGGGATTCGGTTCGTATTCGTATGAATTAGCCTTAAGGGCCGCGGTAAATCACCTTGGCGGCTGATGGGTGAGGTGTTTTATTGGTTCAGTTCTCTGCGAGGCTGATCAGCAGAAAGTATGAGCGCTTAGACCGTATTTGAGTGATCGCCTTGTGCGTTGGGTTAAACCGAATAAGTACCACTTGACGCTGGAATTTCTCGAGATCATATCCGACGTGGTCACCGACCCGTTGATCGGCTAGCTGGCGGACCGTTGGACGACGCGCTGGGGACGGCGCAAGCCTTGGGTGCTGATCGGCACACCGATTTTCGCCCTGGGGATGTGGTTCCTGTTCATGCCGCCGTTGGAGGTGTCACGGTATCGCTTTTGATCCTGAAGAGCGGAGTTTTATGGGTGGTGCTGATCCACGGCGCGATGGATATGCTATAGGTGTATAGCGTGTAGACACATTTTTTACACTGTAGGGGTAGGTCTTGTGCCTACCCCTCTGAGATTCAATCGAGGGTCAAATGAACTATCCGAAACACATTGTTGCTGTCTCTGGATTGATAAGTCATCCCGACGGTGATATTTTGCTCATACGGGGTCCACGCCGTGGCTGGGAGTTTCCGGGTGGTCAAGTAGAAGAAGGTGAAAACCTTGTTGAAGCATTCCAACGCGAAATTCAAGAAGAAACTGGAATAACTGCATCAATTGGACCGTTGATTGGAATTTACTCAAACATCAAGCCACCTACTAAATTGGTGTTTGGTTTCTTAGGAGATTACGTTTCTGGTAAATTAGCAACGAGTGATGAGAGTTTAGAAACCGAATGGGTTGCACGTGGTTCAGCTTTGCAGTGTGTATCGAATCCCATCATCTATGACAGAATGAAAGATATGCTCGATTTTTCAGGACGAATCGTTTATCGCGCTTATATCAACGACCCATATCAGATTTGTGAACAATATTTCCTGTGAAATCGGGGTGAGCACCCGTTTCGAGGCCGTCTGGCCGAAGACCGTCACGTCGCTGAACTCGAACGGCGGCATAAGCAGGAACCACATCCCCAGGGCGAAAATCGGTGTGCCGATCAGCACCCAAGGCTTGCGCCGTCCCCAGCGCGTTTTCCAACGGTCCGACAGGTAGCCGATCAACGGGTCGGTGACGACGTCGGATATGATCTTGAGAACGACGACTTAACGAAGCATTGGAGCAAGGTAGCTGCTTTGCGTGAAGCGTTTCCAATCACCTGTACACGTGTTTCGCTGAGTGGATTCCCCAATCGTCGGCGGGCGCGTGTTCTTGTCTCATTGTTGCACTCGTGCGACGAGCCGCACATATTACAACTGGACATTTGACCATTCTCTTTGAGATGGTTATTTGCTGTTTGGCTTGATTTCATCAGGCTAACGGGTTGCCGGTTGGGGGAGGGAGTCCCCAGAGTTGCGTTTGCAATTTCATGAATTCCCTTCTGTCAGTTCCGTGCTCGCCGGACTGACTCTGCGCTTGAAGGGTGTGTCTCCATCCTTTAGGATGCAGGTACCGGAGAGGAACCACCGCTCTTTTAGAGCCGATGGGAAGACTTCGGGAAATGCCTCGTAATTTCATGTATTTGATTGATCGAGGTGAGGCACTGTGTGTACTCTGTACATTTGTATAGATCCACAGCTTTAGCGTAGGTATGCGTAAGCTGCCTGAACAATTGTCAGAAACATTCTGAAAGGAAGGTTTAGTTGACTTGGATTGCAGTATCCAATAGCCTAGGGACAGCGCGTGGTTGGCAACGACCGGGTGTGAAGCGTCCTGACAATGTAATCCCCCTTATGGGGCGGGTTGCGGTCGTGAGATCGCAACGCGGACTCTGCCAGTACCAGGGCGGACAAGATGCTAGGCTGGCGGGATGGGTGAACGTATGTGAACGGTTGATAAACGTCGTAACAATGGACAGGCGAAAGGTACTGTGTTAAACACGCCTGAACCAAACGGTGTGTCGCAGGTTGTCTCCCTGAGTGTTGGGGGCACACTGCCATCATGCGACCGGCGAAGAGACCGCACCCACCCCCGTCGTGTTGTTCAGACGGAACTCGGTAAGCCCGACATCGCGCCCATTGACTTCGTGTCGTTGGGCAGGAAAACCGCAAGGGGATCTGATGCGGTGGCGGGTAAATGAGGTTGGAGAAAGCGAATGCCGTACTGTAATGGTGCGGATACCGGACTGAAACAGGTTCGGCGACGAAAGTCGTGCCCACTTCCAACTGGTCTGCATCGCGAGATGACAGGCAAATACCCTAAACGGACGTCAACTGTGTTGGCGTTCTCATTCAACCGGAGGACGGTGAATCGCTGTCCTTCGGGACGGGTTCCCTCCTCCTTGAACAAGGAGGACAGCATGAAAGTGCATCCTGATTCCAGTATGTCTGCGTCCTCCCGCGTGCCGGACACGTGGCAAGCCATTGATTGGCGCCATGTTGAACGGACCGTGAGGGGCATGCAGGTACGAATCGCGAAAGCTACGCGGGAATGCGACTGGCGCAAGGTGAAAGCCTTGCAACGGTTGTTGACCCGTTCGTTCTGCGGCAAGGCGTTGGCCGTCAGACGAGTGACCGAGAACCAAGGGAAACGGACCGCTGGTGTGGACCGGGAACTTTGGGAGACGCCAACCGCTAAGCGTGACGCGATCGATACGTTGAACCGGAGGGGTTATCGACCCTCGCCCTTGCGGCGGGTGCGAATCCCGAAGGGGAACGGCAAGACGCGAATGTTAGGCATCCCGACGATGCGGGACCGGGCGATGCAGGCTTTGTACTTGCTGGCACTGGCACCGGTCGCGGAGAGCACTGCAGATCCGAACTCGTATGGGTTTCGGATCGGTCGATCCACGGCGGACGCGATGGCGCGGGGGTTCCAACTCCTGTCAAGATCGATTTCGCCAAAATGGGTGCTCGACGCGGACATCGAAGGCTGCTTTGATCATTTGGATCACGAGTGGTTATTGATCCATGTCCCCATGGACCGGGTCATGCTGAGGAAATGGCTGAACGCCGGGGTCGTTGATCTCGGTCGGTTTTACCGGACGGAAAGCGGTACGCCGCAAGGTGGGATTATCTCGCCGACGCTGGCTAATCTGGCGCTCGATGGTTTGGAACCGTTGCTACGGGAGCGCTTCGGCGCAAACAATCGCAAATCAGGCATTCGACCAATGGTCAATCTGGTACGTTATGCGGACGATTTCATCATAACCGGCTCCTCGCAAGAGTTGCTGGCGAACGAAGTTGTACCAATGGTACGGACGTTTCTTGCGGAACGGGGGCTTCGGCTCTCGGAAGCGAAAACCCGTATCGTATCGATTGATCGGGGCTTCGACTTTCTTGGATGGAACTTCCGTTTTTATAACGGTAAGTTGCTCATCAAACCTTCAAAGAAGAACGTGAAAGCGTTTCTCGGTAAGGTACGAGAAATCATCAAGTCCAATACGACGTCCAAACAGGCTAATCTCATCCGACAGTTGAATCCGGTCATTCGTGGCTGGACGAACTATCATCGGAATGTAGTGGCTAAACAGACGTTTGCCAAGGTCGATCATCAGCTGTTCGACGTCTTATGGCGCTGGGCAATACGACGGCATCGGAATAAGGATTCGTGTTGGATTGCAGGCCGTTATTGGTCTTCGTATGAAACGCAGTCCTGGATGTTCGTTGATCGGTTTGTGAAACCGGCGAGTGGAAAGAGCGTTCGGCTGTTAAGCGCTGCTGAAGTGCCGATCCAAAGGCATGTCAAGGTGAAGGCGGACTATTGTCCGTTCGATCCCGATTGGGATGACTACGGGGAGGCTCGCCGCATTCGCGGCTTCAAACGCGTAGTTGGACATCGCAGCCAATTGACTGCACTCTTTCATCGGCAGGATGGTGTATGTGACCGGTGTCAACATGCAATCACACACGATACGGGATGGCACGTCCATCATGTTGTACCCCGTCAATTTGGTGGGGGTGATTCGCTCGACAATTTGGTTCTTTTGCATCCGACTTGCCACGCGGCAATTCACAATCGACAAAACGGTTGCGTAGCTGGCTAGAATTTCTAGCTTTTCGTATGGCTTGAGCTGTGTGCGAGGAAACTCGCGCGCACAGTTCTAAGGGGAGGGGTAGTCAGCAATGACTACTCCTTACCCGGACGAAGGGCGGCTAGAAGCGTTGCGTTGAGAGCAACGGTCATTTCTACCGCACATTACTCTTGGCTACGCTCGCAGGCAGCCGATCGCTATACCAAATTGGTCTGCGAATGTGCGAATTACGATTCCAGCGCCTTCGCTGGTCGAATCTAGCCGGGGTGTATACAAAAAGTTGGAATTCGAGGCCAGGTAGCTCAGTCGGTAGAGCAGTGGACTGAAAATCCTCGTGTCGGCAGTTCAATTCTGCCCCTGGCCACCATTCCTTGTACGCCACCCTTTCTCACGCGCGTTGAAAGTGCTGTGATATCACGATACGCTAAATTCAATAGACCTGTGCCATTTCGTGCTATATCGGTCAATGCCGACCTTAGGCATGGAAGCGCTTTGGACCCGAATGGAGACATTCCAAAACGTGTCGTACAAGGCCAACGGTTGATTGCCTACTTCGTTCGGATTGGCGACAGCCCGGCCGCGTCGAGTAAGAATACAGTGCTCAACCGAGCGCTTGGATCAGAGCACGAATGTAGCCGAACGTGTAGGCCTCTTCAATACGACCGTCGCCCGGCACGTGGTCGGGCACCACGATACCATCGAAGCCTACTTCCTGCAATGCACGCATGACGGCAACTAGATCGACGTAGCCGTTGTCCGGGAAGGTCTCGTGAAAGTTTGGAAGCGGCGCAGACGTATTCCGGAAGTGGACTTGGTGAATGTGGCCGCTCGCTCCAAACTCGCGAATCGCTGCAACAATGTCTTCGCCGGCGCCATCCGCTCCCGGCATTTCAGACCATGTCCCGACGCAGAACAGAATTCCGGCGTGGTTGTCGCCGCCCGCAATTTCGATCGCTTGACGAAACGCGTCGGTGCTGCGAAAGATCCTCGCCACGCCCTGATGATTGACAGGTGGATCGTTGGGATGCAATTGCAGATGCACACCAGCCGATTGCGCCACCGGTAGAACGCGGTCGATGAAGTGGCGGTAGTTCGCCCACATTGTGGCATCGTCGTATGTATCGTCGAAAGCGTTGGGCAGCGCTTGGGCATCGGCATCCCGAAAAAGCCTGGTTTGCGCACCGCGAGACTCCGTTGTTCCCGTCTGGTACGCGCCACCGGTGTGCCAAGCATACGTGGTGTAACGTATTCCAAGCCGTCCCAGATCACGAATGAACACGCAGAGGCGATCGATTACCGCATCCCGCTGCGGTAACCCAAGTGTGAATGCCGGCGCAGAATATAGATCGTCCAGCATGATCTCGTGGAGTTCGAAACCAGCGCCGACGACCTGGTCGCGGATGTCTCGGAGGTGCTGAAACGTCGCTTCCTGACTGTCAAGCCGAACTTCCATGGTATCAACACCCATGGTTCGCAAGTAGTTGAACCGCTCGTCGGAGAAATCGGCCGGTCGCTGGTGACTGATGCCTAGTTTCATACCGTCGCAGATGCCACCATGTGCTTGGAGATGCGTGCATCGGGTGGTGTATCGCCAGATTTCGGCGTGTGATTCCGACGAGTAGTCATAAGGTACCGTAAGGCTTCTTGCGTCGCCTTTGGAGACGTCAGCCTCTGCAGTGCCTCGATGGACCAGCCACGCAAGTGGTAGTGCCAAAAATAAAGATTTTCGGCGAGTAGTGAAACGAAGGTTTCGTCGTCGACAAGGTTCGGTCCAAGGCCTGCAATCGTCATGGCCGCGTTTCGGCGAACTAATGCATCTTCATCCGAGAGCGCGTCGGTCAGCAGACTTGCCTCTACCTGAGAGCCTTGCGCTGTACCAATGGCTTCGATCGCGTAGCGGCGTACATTCGGGTCATGGTCGTTTAAGGCCTTCATGAGCTCGGGTAATGCGACTGCAGCGGGTGCTCCGATGTCGCCCAGCAAGTCGAGCACAGGTACCTTGAGGGTGGGGTCCGCGTCGGCAAGGTCTCGGCGAGCCGGGATACCGCGGGATCTTCAGGGGTGGCGAGCCCATAAGCTACCATCGTTCTGAGCCAAACCTCGTCGCTTCGGAACGCTTCTAAGAGTGGTTCGACGCCATCGCCGTCGTTTGCGGCTGATATTCCAAGTGAATACGCAGCGGCAAGCGCAACGTGATCGTCGAGGGTCACTCGCAAACGTTGATGATAGTCACGCGACAATGCTGAAGCGAGTGTAATGTAACTTTCCCGGATAAAGCCTTGCATGCTTCTATCGTCGAGAAGTAGAGCAGCGGCGTCAGCCATCGGAATCGGTGATCTCTTGCGGGGTGATGAATTTATGTCACTGTCAAGTTTAAGTGTCGCACTTTGTTTCGCCAGCACGACAACGGGCATTCGAGGATACGTTACAGGGTGTGGGCGTTTAGGTCGCGCCTATTCATCGAGGAGCGCGACGGTCCGGCAAAGTTACCCTCTCAGTAAAGAAGAGGGGAATCCCACATCGTGTCGAAACGTGTTGGGAAGAGATCAAACGAAAACAAATACTCTCGGGACAGCTTAAGTTCTGTAGACGGCCACCGATCCAGGAATAGGCTGTCGGATTTGTCATTAACATGAAAATCGTTCAATGTTGCGATGAGGCGGAACTGCGGGTCGCTTTTGGGATATTTATAAAGCCCCTGTAGCTAAAGCGCCTCGAATTCCGCATACGCGTTCGTATCGCGAGAGGAAAGGCTCATCGAGGGTGTTCGAAGAGAAATTTCCCACTCATAACTGTGATCGTCATAAATTATCGGTTGAGAGACACGACCTGCAAATCCTCGTTTTACGAATGATTTGCATCCGCGACTGAATTCTATTCCGGTGGCAAACGCGACGCTAAACTCGCCTCTTGGAAGACCGTTGATTGTTCGAGAGAAGCCAGCCTTGACTACAAACGCAACGACTACACCTTCACCAGACCGAAGTAACTTGACGTATGCATCTTGAGGCGTCGGATTGCGGATCTGCAACAACATAAATCTGTCGCGAGATAGCGCGCCTTGCAGCAATTCGTTGGGTCCAATGGGTGCGCCTCGATTCGCCCGACAATAAGTCTCACGGGCTTGACCACCGTTTCCTAGTAAATAACTGGACCGGTTGATCCACCCCGTGTTTCGAACTGCCGGTATACCCGTTAACCATTCAATTTCAACTCGGTTCACTACGTTTCCACCCAAAAGGAACGCCTCATCCCATTGCCTCAGATCGGCAACGTGCGCTGAACCAGAATGACTCCCATTGAACACTGTCGTTTTCTTGGAGATGACGTAAATCCGATTCTCGTCGCGATGGACCCGTCCAAAAGCAAAACGACGAGTACCAGCGTCTCGCAACCCTTGTTTCACGGCGGGGGTCAATTCACTCGTGACAAGACGTACGGCATTTGGGGAAGCCGTTCGATCTAGACATAGACTCTGATATCGCTTTACGTTCTCGTTGTAGTCGTAAATATCCCAGTAATCACTCTGATCGACTTCCTTCGATGCGCCGACCAATCGAAAGACTTCACTGCGACACCATCGTAGCTCCTCAATTGACAACGGATTGGTACCTGACTCTGGAATTCGTTGATTGGAATCAGCGGTTACAGGATTCATACCAATAAAAAAGGAGGCAAGTAGACAGATACAAAAAAGCGTTTTTGTAGCACGAACCATAGCCTGCTGTAATGATGGAGACAACGCGTGCGAAGACTTAAGACGACTCACTGACTTGCCGTGTCGATTAGCGAGCAAATGCCAAGCCGCTATGCGTTGGGGGATTCAGGAAACTGACGCGCGAAAGCACTTGTGACACGATCGAACCGGCTCTTGACCATACCGGGTGTCTCAGTACCGTCGCAAAAGATGTGCAGTTCATTTTCGTGAATGGCTCGTAACACTAGTTCACCAACGTACTGCGGCTCTAGGGCGAATTTGTGAAGCGGACTATTTTTCTTTCGTTCTTCAATCGCTTCATGATCGTCATCGTCGAGATCTGGATAGAAGATCGAGGTATCTACGATAAACGGACAGAGCACCGATACGCCAATCTGATGCTGTTTCAGTTCCTCACTCATACATTCAGATATCGCGACAACTGCATGCTTGGTCGCGCAATACGCAGCTGAGCCTGGGCCAGTGATCATTCCCATAATGCTCGCCGTATTCACAATATGTCCGTCGAGCCCACTATTTATTAGTCGATTTGAAAATTCTCGTCCGCCTCTTATGACAGACCAGAGATTAACGTCGAGGATACGTTGCCAAGCGCTTTCTTCGAACGCGTGAAATGGACCGCCTAAACCTATACCTGCGTTATTGCAGCATATCTGAACAGGACCAAGTTTCTCCTCGATTTCATCAGCAGCACGGGAGATTGCGTCGGCATCAACGACATCGCAACGTAAAGCCAGCAGGTCGTCACTTATCTTCCGCAGTTGAGGTTCAATGCGATGAAGGCGGTCTTCGCGAATATCCGCGATCGCGACTTTGATTCCGGCTTCGAGGAATGCCTTGGCCATACCCAAACCTATGCCATTCGCACCGCCGGTCACAAAAGCCACTTTTCCAGTCGTTTCTTTCACTCGAACGAACCTCACAGATTAGTCCATTGATTATCGCCGTGATGAGTCAAAGTCATGGATAATTCCATGCCCGCTTTTTCGCCCCCTCAGTGTGTGTAGACGACGCAGCCGTTTCTCTTTCGCAGCTCTTGCGACCCTTACTATCCTCGCTCACACACTTCTAGCGAACGAAACGCCATCCGAACCTGAAAACGACCCATTTAGTGGCGTTGTGCTTGGTCAAAAAGATCGAGCCGCGCGCAGTGCTGCGATGCGTGAAATTCGCATGCCGAGCGTCGTTGCGCAACCGACAGTGTCTGTGGCGGAAGCGCGTCCCGCATCTGGTCCGAGTTTGTTCACTTTAGCCGGCGAAGCATCGCTTTCTCCGCGTCGACCCGACACGGAAAATGATTCAAATGTGTCCGAAAAGTTGCTTTCTGAAGCGGTAGAGAACACACCAGCGACGGCATATGCTGAAGCTGGTGAACCAACCGATTCCAATCGAGCACGCGTGATCGACATTCCACCAGAGATGAACTTGGTGGAACTCAACGGCGTCAATATCGCGGTCGACGGACATCTCGACGAGGAAGCGTGGAATCGGGTGGCCGGATTCGAAAACATGATTGTGGTTTCGCCAGATACACTCGTCGAGCCTGAGTTTCGGACACTGGTTCGAATCTTCTATACCAAGCGTGGACTGTACGTATCAGCGGATATGGAACAGCCCGCGGACACGCTCGTTCAGAGGTTGTCAGCTCGAGATCAAGACCTTAATCGTGACGGATTCGGTATCACGCTGGACACGTCAGGTAAGGGGATGTTCGGGTTTTGGTTCGCCGTCAATCTAGGCGGTTCCAAGGAAGACGGCAAGGTTTTGCCGGAACGCAATTTCAGTAGAGAGTGGGACGGTGCATGGCATGGGGCAACCGCTGTGACCGACAGTGGATGGGCAGCTGAGATGTTTATCCCTTGGTCCATCCTGGCGATGCCGCCTGGCGGCGGTGAGCGCAACATGAGCTTCTACGTGAATCGTCAAGTAGCGTTTCGGAATGAACGCTACGGTTGGCCGGCGTTGCCATTCACACAGGCGCGATTCATGTCGGCGATGCAACCGATGGCAATGGACGATGTCAATCCGAAACAGCAATGGGAGCTCTTCCCATATGCGACCACGAGCGCTGACGGAATCTATGAAGAAACGGACCGGAAAGTAGGATTGAACTTCTCCTGGCGGCCCGCTCCTAATATACAAGTCTCTGGCGCGGCGAATCCTGATTTTGGTGCGGTGGAATCTGATGATGTTGTCGTCAATCTCACCGCGTACGAGACGTTCTTCCCAGAAAAACGATTGTTCTTCCTGGAAGGATCAGAAGTGTTCGAGACCACGCCGAGGGGAACGCCCTTTCGAGGTAGCTCGCGCGGCGGAGGCGGTGCTCGCGTAGCGCCGTCGACCTACACAATGGAACCGACGACGCTACTCAATACACGGCGCATTGGCGGTTCTGCAAAACACATTGACTACGAAGATAACATCGAAGTACCCGGACCGGAACTGAGTAAACCGACTGATCTTCTCGGCGCAGTGAAGGTTGTTGGCCAAGCCAGTGCTTTTCGCTTCGGTTTTCTCGGCGCGGTTGAAGATGACGTTGCCCTTCGAGGGACAAAGGAAACGCATGATGAGGAAGGGGTGTTGTTGTCGGAAGAAGATGTCATCGTAACGGATCCTGGCCGAGACTTCGGAGTCGCTCGCGTGGTGTGGGAGCGACAATCAGGTACGGGACGGCAAGCACACGGTCTTATTACGACATTCGCGAACACGCCTGAGTATCAAGCCACCGTTCATGGTTTCGACTCGCACTTTTTAACTCAGAACGGCAAGTGGAACATTGATACGCAGCTCATCAACTCGCTTAAAAATTCAGAGACCGGCTATGGCGGATTTGCTGATATTCGCTACACCCCTAAACAAGGCATTTTCCATCGTCTCTCGTTGGATTTTCTAGACGATACACTCGATGTCAGAGATCTAGGATTTTTACGCCGGAACGATCTTCGCGGCTTTCGTTACACACGATTTCACAACACGTCGCGAAACCTGCCGGAGATATTGCGACAACGTTCGATCGGGCTGTTCTTGTCTGGACAGACGAATTCGAACGGTGATCTGATTCGCGCCTATCTTGGTACCGGTGTCGGGTTCTACTTCGCCAATCAATCGGCGGTAAACGTACAGCTGTCATATCGACCTGAGATGGTTGACGATCGTAGCAGTTTTGGAAATGGCAGCTTTATAGTAGAAGAGAATAAGTTCATCACGATCACGTACGGAACGGACACAGCCAAGAAATTCTCGTACTCGGTTCAAACTGGTCTGATGGACGACGAACTAGGCGATCCTGCGTACATTGGCGACATCGGATTTACATATAGTCCACTTTCACGGGTGCGTCTAGATTACGACTTGAGATATCGTGATAGTAAGGGTTGGGTACTTTTTGCAGGGGATCAAGACTTTACACGCTACTACAGTGAGCAGCTTTCGCACCTTTTTAGTTTTGATTTCTTCATTTCGGCGAAACAGCAGTTTCGCGCGACGCTGCAATGGACAGGCATCAATGCTATGGAACGAGATTTCTGGCAGATTCCAGCGACCGATCAAATCGGCAAGCTGGTACCAAGAGTAATTGAGCCAGCCAGTGATTCGAGCGATTTCACCATTTCGCGTCTAACAGCTCAAATCCGTTATCGTTGGGAGATCGCGCCGTTGTCCGATCTATTTATCGTGTATACCCGTGGTAGCAACGTACCTAGTCTCGGACATGCGGAGTTTGATCGGCTCTTTCGAGAAGCGTTACGCGACCCAATCGTCGATATCATCGTGTTCAAATTGAGGTACCGTTTCGGTTCCTGATACCGACGGCAGCGCTCGTTTTACGGTTGACGTTGCTGATTCACCAACGTACGAACCGCATTCGCAGTTAGCGATCGAGGTTTTATCTCTCCGCGTACGAGTCGCACACCAATTTCCTGTACCGTGGCATTCGCCGGAGTAGGGATTCCGTGCAATCGTCCGAGCTGCACGATTTCACCATTCATGTAATCAGCTTCGATGTCACCGGTGTCTCGTAACAAACTCTGCAGGGTTGAACTGCCGTGGCGTTGAAAACCTTCCACAGGTCCGCCCCTTATATCACCCCTATTCGCACGTGATGACTTGAAATCAGCGTATTCAATGTCCGCTGCATCGCAGCAGGCTCGTGCTTCTGATTGCATGTCGCGAATCACGTCATCAGGTCGTTCGGAACACGCCGCGTCCAAGGCGTTGGTTAGATTCACCATCAACTTCGCGTATTTCTGCGCCATGATGCTTGAGTTAGGTCGCGACACAAATCCGGCTGCATGGATGGCGGCCGTCACACGTTCGATTGTTTCGTCTACACCGCTTGGATAACAGCCGGCATCGAGATTTCCGGCACGGTTCTCAGCAAAGTTAACAACCACACCAGGCTCTAGGTGCTCTGCCGGTACCCATACAACCATACCGTAGACTCGCGAAAACCTACGTAAGGCCATTCGTTCACTCGCGACCCCATTCTGACAACAGACGATCGGCGTATCCGATGGGGCATATACCTGGAGGTCACGTAAAGCCCCGTCTACATGTTGGGTCTTCATACAAAGAATCACGACATCGTCTTCTTCCATATGAATGTCGCTAGCGTGTGGAACTACTTCTATCTGTAGTGATTCATGAATCGTTGGCGAGTGAAATTCCAATCCGTTGGCCTTTATCGCCTTGAAGTGCTCACCGCGTGCGACCAACAGAACTCGCTCGCCATTCAGGTGCAGGCGCGCTCCAATTGAACCGCCAATCCCACCTGCACCATAGATGATGAATCTCATGGTTTTGCTGATAGTAGCTGGTTGATGCTTACTGACTACGCTTGCGATGCGCGCATTTCTTCGACGGTTCGTACGTCGCGTCTCATCGCGCCGTTGGATGTCGAATTGGATAAATCCGGCGAGTTTGCCAGCCTCAATTTCGCTTCTGGAATCGAGCTCGCGTATTGAGGGAGCCATTCCGCTTGTGCGACTAACATAGCGTCGACCATATGCCAGACCTCGGGCGGATTACAAACGGCGCCCACCAGTGGATCGAGCAAACAGGCTTGTTTCAGCAAATCAACGTCGCCCGTCAGTGCGGCGTCTTTCGCCATTCGTTGGACTTGAATGGAATTGTTGCAAATCGCCGCACATCCGAGTGGGAGGTCGCCGTATTGTGGAATCGACATTCCGTTTCGATCAACATAACCCGGTACTTCGACCACGCAGTCGGAGGGTAGGTTAGTTACAGTGTGTTGATTACGTACGTTGAAGTGACCTCGATATGTCCGCCCCGTCTCGATAGCCTCGACAATCCAGGAGCCGTGTTCATCGCTCCTCGTTGCTTCATCTAGTTTCCATGGTGCCTGTTTGAGCCATCTCGGGTAGTCCTGCTCAAACCAGTTGCGATTTTCAGTGCAGACCCTTAGATAACCAGCGGATTCACCATGAATCCATCGCTCCAATGACGTCCACTGAGCAATCTCCTCGGGTCGTTTGCGGTACCAGGGCACGTATTCGGACAGATGACCGTTTGATTCCGTGCTGAAGTAACCGAAACGTGAAATCATGTCCATTCGAACTTTCTCGTTCGCAGCGACATCAGGAGCGGCTTCAAATAGCGGTAACAACTGATCTGCCCAGTCGATGCCTTCGTGCACAACGCTCATATACCAGGTCTGGTGGTTAATGCCGACAGCGGCAATGTCAACATCCTGCTTCGTGACCGTTTGGAAATTTGCATCGTCTTCTTCTCTGCCTTGATTGATATATCGTTCAATCAAACCGGCTAGCAAACGGTGACCGCCTTGAACGCCGTGACACAGACCGATGGTTTCAACGCTGGATTCGTCTAATGCAGCCCAAGTGTTCATCGCCATGGGATTCGCGTAATTCAGAAGGATTGCATTAGGTTTAGAGAAGCGTTCGATCTGTTGACTGAGTTCTACGACCATGGGGACCGTCCGTTGCCCATACATCAAACCACCTGCGCAGATGGTGTCACCTACGCATTGGTCGATGCCATACCGCATTGGGATTTCCACGTCGGTTTTGAATGCCTCGAGGCCGCCGACACGCGCAGTATTGATGACATAGTCTGCATCGCGCAGAGCGACTTCACGATCTTCGGTCGCCACGATTCGAGCGGGTAGTTCATTTGCCTTGATGTCACGTCGACACAAACGAACGACCATCTCAAGATTCGACGCACTAATGTCCTGAAAACGGAATTCCACGTCTCTAAATTCAGGCACCAGCAAAAAATCGTGGAGCAATCTTCTCGTAAATCCGATGCTGCCTGCTCCGACAATCGCAATCTTCAAGCTCATATGCAAGCCTCCACTTTAAACTGATCAACGAATTCGCCGGCTTCTTTGCGCCTTCGGTATTCCCATTCCCACGGCGATTCTCGAAGGCGGTTGGGACCGTTTCGGATATCGATTCCCATATCAGCCTTCTCGGGATAGTGACTGTAAATCATTACCCGCCGGGGATTACCTGTCGAATTAGGTTCGGACGTATGTACGAGCTTTGCGTGGAAAAACATCACAGACCCCGCAGGCGCGTCTAGGAATATTCCCGAACTTAGATCAACAGATCCATGCGGAATTTCCAGCCCGTTACGTACTCGATCATGATCGATGTGTTCGTGGTGCGTGCCCGGAAACACACGAATGGTTCCGTTTCCAGGATGGCACTCATCAATCGTGATCGCCGAGGAGATGATGGTGTCGGGATAGCCGTTGTACATGTAGTACGCCCAATCGTTATGAACCGGAAACCGATCGTCGTCGACGGGCACCCGAAACTTATCCATGGCTCGCACGGGTTGTTTGTAGTTGAGCTTTTCTTCCATGAGGACGGGCTGGTCCCCCATGAGTTCGCTCATTGGTTTCAGCAGCCGATCGTCCTCCGCTACTTTTGAAAGGACAAGCGAAAGATCATTGATAGGCTGTATCTTGCGAACGATTAGGCCGCCGTTTTGTCGTTCTCGGATGTCCAATCTGCGGCTTTGACGTTGATTGCAGATCGAAGAATTAATGATCAGCTCAAGTATGAAGTCCGCCTCCGTCTGCATACGTTCAATCTCATCGGCGGTAAATACGCTTGGTAGGACGAGAAAACCGTTGGTGTCCCAGAACGATCGCTGATCGGCGGTTAGGTGAACTGAGGTCGACATCGGAATGTGTAGAGATGCGTTGTTACTGTCGATTTGTGAGAACGGGCGTTTGACCTCGTACGAACGCTTGTAGAACTGTATGTCTCAGTTCGTGATTAGATGAGACGCGAGGAACGCGAGAATTTCCGTGCGTGCTCGTTCTTGATGAGACGGATCGCGAAATCCGTGTGCTTCTCCTTCGAATACGCTCAGCTTACTTTCCACACCCACGTTGGTCAACGCCTCGTGCATTCGAGTGCTGTTATGCAGTGGAACAAGCTGGTCTTCCGTACCATGCAGAAAGAGGATAGGCGGATCCTCTGCGTCAGCGAAGTTGATGGGTGAAACGGATGTAGCCAATGATGGATCGAATTCAAGCGCTGGAAACCGTTCATTCGGACCCACGCTATTCTCAAGGTCTACCGGTGGGAAATACGCAATTCCTGCTGCAACATGATTCGGTGTGTTTGCAACCGCGTCGTCGGTTTCTGCTGATGAACCGTCGTCAGAATCCAGTGAGATCATCAAGGTCAAGTGACCGCCCGAACTAAATCCCATTACGGCCATGCGCGATGCGTCAATACCGTAATTCGCGGCGTGATGTCTAACGTGACGGACTGCGTGTTGTACATCGGCGACTGCATCGGGCACCTTGAATTCTGGTGCGCTTCGGTGTCGAACTGGCACGACCGTGTAACCCGCGTCGAGCAGAAACCCGAATCGTTGTTTGACTTGATCGACCGGCCATTTGCGACTGAACCAACCACCGCTTGACATCAGAAGTACGGCGGCGCCATTAGGTTCAGCCGCGGGTACGACATCGTACGTGACCCCGACACCTTCTTTCTCGACGTAGACGATATCCTCCCTTATGTCGTTCGCGCCGATGGTTGCCGCAGCGATGACGATGGCAACAGCCATCATGCGACAAGTACAAGTGATTGGTCGTCTATTCATTTCTCTTGTCTCCGGATTTGAGAATTGCCCGGTATTCGTTAAGGTAGTTCCTTACCAAAAACGATACAGGCGCCCGCCGCGAACATGCCACCAACCCCTAGGCAGACTGATACGTTGACGCTGTCCACTTGTGCAGGCGCTTGACCACGGACCTGGCGTACGCTCTCTTGTAGCGCAAACATGCCATACATACCTGTGTGGGTATACGACAACCCGCCCCCATTTGTGTTTAACGGCAATCGACCACCTGGTCGGGTGTTGCCTTCCTCGATGAACGGACCCGCCTCGCCACGTTCGACGAAACCTAAGTCTTCGAGGCCAAAAATCGGTAGATGGGCAAACGCATCGTAGACCATTAGGTGATCGACGTCGCCATGTGTGACGCCAGCTGCTTTCAGTGCATCGCCACCGGCAATTCTGAAGTTTCTTGAACTGGTCAGATCTGCCATCTGGCTGATCATCGGCGACTCCACGCTTTCACCTGTACCCAAGACATAGACTGGTGGTTGTGGGAAGTCCTTTGCCCGTTCTGCCTTCGTAAGGATGAGTGCTCCACCGCCGTCTGTCACAAGACAGCACTCTAAAAGGTGGAATGGGTAAGCGATAACGCGCGATGCCAGTACATCTTCAACCGTAATCGGGTCTCGATACATTGCCCGAGGATTCATTCCTGCCCATTCACGTTGCGCAACCGCAACGGATGCAAGTTGCTCGTGCGTCATGCCGTATTGCTTCATATATCGCAGCACACCGATGCCGAAAAGTGTCGTAGGACCCATTGGTCCGTACGGTACTTCAAATTGACTTGCAAACGAGGCTGCTCCACCGCCGCCACCGCCCCTCCCGACACCAGATCGGCCACTTTCACCGTGTGTGATCAAGACTGTTTCGCAATAGCCTGCTTCTATAGCAGCCACGGCATGACGTACATGAATAAGAAATGAGCAGCCACCGACTGATGTTCCGTCGACCCATCGGGGTTCGAGTCCAAGATAGTGTGTCAGATCGACGGGTGAAGCGCCTGCCGTTGCGATGCCGTCAATATCACTTACGGTTAACCCGGCGTCTGCTAATGCGTTAAACGCGCCGTCCGCATGAAGCTGCATTTGACTAAGGTGTGGAATTCGACCAAGTTCCGTGGTTTCGGATGCGCCGACGACTGCGACGGTCATGACGATGCTCCAACGGGTTTAAAAAGGGGTACCGTAATTTGCTCAGACACCTTTTCGAAGGTGACTTCGAGCGGCATATCAAGCACAAGGGCTTCTGGCGTCTGCTCGCAATCGACGATATTGCTCATCATCATGGGTCCTTCATCCAATTGGACGATTGCGATTGCGTACGGACTTTCGAAAGACGGGTGTTGGCGGTTATTGATGGTGTAGCTAATCAACTTCGCCTTTCCGCTTGCTTCGATGATCTCGATGTTCGACGAACCATTTTCTGGACAAAACGCTCGCGGTGGAAAGTACACGGTTCCGCAGTCCGTACAGCGTTGAAGAAGGAGCTTGTGATTCCTTGTACCTTCCCAAAAGTGTTCGGTATCGGGGGTTGGTGTGGGGGCGTAGCGAGGCCGTAAGCCTTCTTTGCTCATAGACCAATTCCTAGGGGTATTGAGTTGGCAGCGATAGGTGCTGCGAGAGGCGCAAGTATAGCGGGGGCTATTTTCGAGGGATCAATCGTCGAATATTGATAAGCGTCGTAGCAATATGTTCCTCCATTCGGTAGAGGAATCGCTGATGGCGATGAATGGGTCGTTGAGAACGCTATCACCGTTGTTGTACTGTAATAACTCTCCGTGAAAAGACATGACGAGTCCACCTGCGGCGTGTAGCACGGCTTGCGCAGCAGCGGTGTCCCACTCAGACGTGCCGCCTGGCTGAATATACAGGTCTGCTTCGCCTTCCGCAAGCGCTAGGAATTTAAGGCTACTGCCGCGAAAGTCTCGCGCGATCGGACCGACATCGGATTCGAGATCTCTAAGAAATTGCTCAGCCAGCGGATTTGCGCGCCGACGGCTTTGTACGCTCTTCACAGAGTTAGTTTCGATAGCGCGTGTGACAATCGAGCGCTCTTCTTCAGCGGTGATTTTTACCGCACTTTGAGATTCGACGTCACCGAAGTACAGGGTATCGGATGTAGGTCGTCCAACAATCCCAAAACGCGGTTCATGTGAAACAACAAGCGCGATATTGACGGTGAACTCGCCATTACGTTTTACAAATTCCTTTGTACCATCAAGCGGATCGACCAGCCAATACTTCTCCCAATTCTGTCTCTCCTCGTATGCAGGCAGTCTGGATTCTTCGGACACGATCGGAATCAGCGAATCGAGGCGTGACAGACCATCGACGATAGCGTCATGCGCGCGTCGGTCCGCTTCCGTAATCGGAGTATCGTCAGTCTTACGGTCAACGTCGAATGGGGTGTCGTAGACGTCGAGTATCTCTAGATGCGCTCGTTTTACGATTTGGAGCAAATCTGATTTAAGCAAGTCGTCAGTCATGAAGCGGCGGTGGCAGAGTAGCTTGTTTTGGAAGGATTAGCCAGCGGCGATTAGTGTCGGTTGTTCAGGATGGTTCCCTTTCAACGCAACTTCCGCGATTTTTAGTGTGGCAATCGATCGCGCTTCCGATAGTTCGTGACTGAAGATGAGCTCATCGATCCGATCGAGCGGCCAAAGGACGACCTCTAGAGGCTCGGGTTCATCGCCCGGTAGCGACTCTGGATAAAGGTCAGTCGCGAGCATTGCGTGAATCGAAAACCCCATCTGTCCGGGGGCGAGGGACAGTTCTCTTAGATGCACGATAGATTGAGCTCCAAAGCCTGCCTCTTCCTTGAGCTCACGATTCGCAGCGTGACTAAACGACTCCCCAAGATCCACGCGTCCTTTTGGCAAGCCGAGTTCGTACTTGTGCAGTCCCGCCATGTATTCGCGAATTAACACCACCTCTTGTTTTGCCGTTACGGCACAGACAATGACGGCTTCACGTCCACGCTTTGGTAAGCGTTCGAACGTCCGGGTTTCTCCGTTTGAAAAGCGCAGGTCGAGTGACTCGATGCTGAACAATCGACTTGAGGCAACGATTTCGGAGTTTAGGATCGATGGAAGTTTCAAGAGTGAGAGCGAGAGCGAAATGAACACAAGCATAAGCGACGGGTCAAATCTACTAGTCGCGTTTGCGGATCAGCTCGCCTTTTAAATGAGCGTCGATGGCTAGGTTTAAGATATTTGTGCTGACATCGAGAAAGGATTTACTCGACGTTTCGCAAGAAGCCGAAACGTGAAAGTACGATGAGAGTCGACAAGTGGCTGTGGGTTGCTCGTTTTTTTAAGACGCGCAGCAAAGCGAAAGAAGCAGTACTGGGTGGGAAAGTCCACGTCAACGGCGAACGCACGAAAGCGGCGCGCGATGTACAGATCGGTGACAAGCTAGAAATTAGTCGTGGTTTCGATAAAGAAGTGATTGTCATAACCGGTCTGTCGGAGCGACGAGGCAACGGTGCGGCCGCGCAAGCGCTTTATGAGGAAACTGAAGAGTCACTGAACCGACGACTCGAGGAGGCGGCGAACCGACGTATGGCACGAGCTGGTCTTGCTACGCCGAAGCTAAAACCTTCGAAAAGTGCTCGTCGTGCACTGCGCGAGTTGAAGCAGAAACCGGCTTGAAAAACACCAACTTTAGGTCTTATTAGACGGATCATTACCTCAAAACCCGCAAGTAGAATTCTGCCGAAACCTGCCTACCTCAGGCCAAAACCATAAGAGCTATTGACCTTCCTGCCAATCGATTTGAACTAAGTTCGACGGCGTTGGCAGAACTCGCGATCGAACGACGCGAAGCCCAACTTGCGAATAACGGCGCGTTGGTTGTCGTTACGGGCAAGCGTACGGGTCGTTCCCCAGCGGATCGATTCATCGTTCGTGAGCCAAGCACGCGCGACAAAATCGCATGGGGGTCAATTAATCAACCGATCGAACCGTCGAGATTAGATGCGTTGTGGCATCGAGTTGAGACCTATTTGGACTCCCAGGATGCATTCGTCGCGCAGCTACACGTCGGTGCACACGCCGATGTTTATCAGCCGTTAGAAGTAACGACGGAATTGGCATGGCACGGTATGTTTGCACGTTCGATGTTCATCGATCCTGCGACGTACAACCCGCTGAATAAGAAACCTTGGAAGCTCCTCAGCGCGCCAGGTTTCGAGTGCGTACCTGAACGAGATGGCACCAATTCTGACGGCGCTGTCATCTTGGATTTCGAAGGTCGTCGTGTCCTGCTAGCTGGTATGTACTACGCGGGCGAAATGAAAAAGGCGATGTTCTCGGTACAGAATTTTCTGTTGCCGGAAGATGGTGTGCTACCCATGCACTGTTCGGCGAGTGTCGCGGCAGACGAGAATGTCGCTTTGTTTTTTGGCCTATCGGGTACTGGTAAGACCACCTTATCGGCCGATCCAGAATACTTTCTCATCGGCGACGACGAGCACGGATGGGGAGGAGGCAAGGTCTTCAATCTGGAGGGAGGTTGCTACGCCAAGTGCGTCAACTTGTCGAAAGAAAACGAACCGATGATCTGGAATGCATTGTCATTCGGCTCGATTCTCGAGAACGTCATTCTTGACCCGGAAACACGGGAACCGGACTACACGGACACGCAGCTAACTGAAAACACTAGAGCGTGTTATCCGCTCGAACGAATCGAGCAACGCGTCGTTGAAAACCAAGGTCAAGAGCCTCACGTGGTTATTTTTCTGACGTGTGATGTCAGCGGAGTGCTGCCGCCCGTCTCGATTCTCTCGAAAGAAGGCGCGGCGTACCACTACCTATCTGGCTATACGGCGAGAGTCGGATCCACGGAAGTTGGTTCCACCGAAGCGTATTCCGCGACTTTTTCAGCATGTTTTGGAGAGGCGTTTCTTCCGCGACCTCCTCGCGATTACGCGAACCTACTTATGGATCGTATCGAGTCCTTTGGGACGCGAGTATTTTTAGTTAATACCGGTTGGACTGGAGGTGGGTATGGCGTGGGTCATCGCTTCGCTATCCCGATAACGAGAGCGATTATTCGGGCAATACGGTCTGGTTCGATTGACACCCACGATGTCATGCGCCTCGAAGCGTTGAATCTAAATGTGCCTCGTCATGTAGACGGCGTTGATCCTAAGCTTCTAATTCCGCGTGACACTTGGACGGACAAGGACGCGTACGACGTCGCTGCAAAGGAATTAATTGTTAAATTCAAACAGAACTTTCAGAAATTTGACGTCGACGCCGCGATTATGGCGGCGGGTCCGTCGTAACCGCGATCCCCTTCGGGACGTCCCGTATTTAGATCGAACGTTTTCTTACATTGTCGAGTCTTGAACTCAGAATGCGTGGATTGCAGGGCAATCCCGCGCTTGCACAACTCAACCATGGGATTGAACGCGAAGCTCTGCGTATCACGCCTTCGGGTTCTCTAGCTCAGACAGCTCATCCGGAGGCATTCGGCTCCCCGCTTACGCATCCGTCGATTACGACCGATTTCAGTGAAGCTCAGTTGGAATTAATCACGGGAGTGCATCAGGATGTGGAATCCTGCATCCTAGAACTCGCGGAGATCCATATGTTCATCCATCATCAGCTTGAGGAGGAACTTTTGTGGCCTGCGTCGATGCCGTGTGGAATTTCGAATGAAAGCACTATTCCAATCGCTCGATACGGTCGGTCAAATGCCGCAAGATTCAAAGAGATATACCGTGAAGGACTGGGTCATCGTTACGGTCGGGTAATGCAAACGATATCCGGTATTCACTACAACTTCTCGATTCCGGAAGCCATTTGGGATGTGCTTGCGAAAGTTGACGGCACGTCGTCGAACCAAGCTGCACGAAACGACGGCTACTTGCGTTTGATTCGTAATTTCAGAAAAAACAGCTGGCTCTTGATTTATCTATTTGGCGCGTCACCCGCTGTATGTGCTTCGTTCCTGCGTAATAAAGAACATAACCTTCAACGATTGGACGCAAGTACTTGCTATCTGCCTTTCGCAACATCGTTACGCATGGGACCACTCGGTTACCAGAGCAAGGAACAGAGCCTGCATCGTGTCGTATATGACTCACTTCCTAAGTTCATGAATTCGATGGTACCGGTTCTAACGCAGTCCCATTCACGATACGCAAGGATTGGAATTCGTGATGGCGACGAATACAACCAGTTGACCGACGCGCTTTTGCAGGTCGAAGCAGAACTCTATGCCACCATACGTGCGAAACGAAAAGCTCAGCCCGGCGAACGAGCCTTGGTGGCGTTGCGCCGCAGGGGTATCGAGTATGTTGAAGTCAGGTGTCTAGACGCAGACCCCTTCGAACCTGCTGGTATCAGCGTAAATACCGCGAGATTTATGGACGTGTTTCTGCTACATTCATTCTTGTCGTCGAACGAAGGCGAATCAGAAGCACAATCTGTACGCAACTTGGAAAACCAGTTAAACACGGTTCATAGTGGCCGTGATCCAGAGCTTAAGTTGATGGCGTCTGACGGTCCGAGGAAGTTCGTCAACTGGGCTCGGGAAATTCTGGACGAGTGCGTAGAGGTCGCGGCTATCATCGACGAAGCAAACGGCGGCAGAGATAGCCGATCGGTGGTAGAACAGCAAATCGCGAAAGTGAAGGACGTTACGCACACTCCCGCTGCACGATTGCATCGTCTAATGGTTGATCGTAAACAACCCTTCGCGTCGCTCGGATTAGAGTTGGCATTTGAACACCATGAAACCATGATGCAAAACAACTTGTCGAAAGAGCGTCAAGGTCATTTTGAGAATCTCGCGCGTCAATCAGTCATTGATCGCGAAGCCGTAGAGGCGTCAGATGAGATGTCGTTTGAGGAGTACCTCGCTGACTATCTGTCGCTTCGTGAACACGGATGAATTACCTTCTTCATTGCTGGCTAGGCCGTTCAGACCCGAGCCTCCAAGCTGGCGGGTTTTTAGGGGACTTCATCAAGGGCACCCTCGAAGATGACATTCCGTCGGACCTTAAGCGAGGATTACTGCTCCATCGTCACATCGACGTGCAAAGTAACCGATTACCTAGTATGCGCAGAACTTATCATCGATTCGGAACCGAATTACGTCGCGCTGCGCCGATATTGCTCGATTTAATGGCCGACCACGTGTTCGCGAAACACTGGGAAGAGTTCGGAACGGGCGAACTCGGAGAGTTCACGCAAAGCTGCTACGACGCCATCGAACGATACGAGATACCGACATCCGCACAACGCTTCTATGAGCATATGCGGCGGACTGATCTACTAGCGCGTTATTCGCAACTCGACGTTATCGAGGGCATCATGTTGCGCATCCTAAAGCGTCTACGCTTCACCGATTTGGAAGAAGACCTCTCGCACCGGCTTCGCGAAAATGAAGTCGGGTTCAGAGATGATTTCGAAACGTATTTCCGAGATTTACAGGCTGTCTCAGCTGCTTGGTGTGAGAAAGCAAGTTCTGCTCCACGAATATGACTTGGCTGAGGCAATTCACAAGTAGGGATTGGTTACTCGCGATCGTATTTTTCGGGAGCGCGTTCCTGGCGGCCGCTGTCCTGATTCAAGTGAGCGCATGTTCGCTCTGCATGACGCAACGCTATTTCATGGCGTGCGGCGTGGTCACCATCGCAATTGCGCTTCTTCATCAACGCGTGCCCTTGATCTATCCAGTTTTGGCAGCGCTGTTTTGGGTTGCAGGTTGTCTTGTCGCGTTCAGACAGCTTTGGATTATGTACGTACCCGGTGCGGCAACCAATTGCGGACCGGGTATTGATTTCTTGATTGCGAACGAATATCCACTTTCGAGCATAGTCAGAACGATGTTGATGGGATCAGGTGACTGTGCCGAACCTTCAGTCATTCCGTTATTGGCGCTGGCAGGTCTCTTGATACTACTGACGATGCTGTTTCTGCACGTCCGATCGCGAAAATCTGTTTAGGCGACGCTCTACCTGCAATGCTCCAACTGAACCAAGTGTGGTTCGGCTTCGACGAAGAGTTCCTATTTGAGGATCTTTCGCTTGTTATTCACACGGGACACAGAGTTGGCGTCATAGGTCGAAATGGCGTCGGGAAAACAACCGTTTTCAACTTGATTCGTCACGTCCACATCCCGAATGAAGGTGAGGTAGTGGTTCCTGCACGTTGGCGTATTGCGTGGTTGCGGCAGGATACGCCGGCGACAGATCGAACGGCATTGGCATTCGTCGTCGATGGAAACCATGAATTGCGACTCGTTGAGAAGCAAATTCAGGACGCCGAAGCTCGTGACGACATGAACGCGTATGCGGACTTGCTCGATACATACGGTGCGCTGGGTGGGTTTCAAGCAGAGGCGCAAGCGGGGATGATCTTGGCGGGATTGGGATTCAGTGCCGATGACTTCCACAAACCATACAGCGCTTTTTCGGGCGGCTGGCGAATTCGATTGAATCTTGCACAGACGCTCAGTCAACCGTCCGAACTGATGTTGCTGGATGAACCGACGAATCATCTCGATTTAGAGGCTACCGTTTGGTTGCAGAAATGGATTTCTCGATATCAGGGTACGATGTTGTGTATATCGCATGACCGTGAATTCCTCGATAAAACGGTTGACGAAGTACTCCACCTTGAACGGAAGAACGGCGTCTTGTACCAAGGTGGATATTCGTCATTTGAACGCCAAGTTGCAGAACGCCTCGAGTACCAAGAGAAGGTGTTCGACCAACAGGAGAAGGAGCGTAAACGAATTCAGGTCTTTATCGACCGTTTCCGAACCTACGCTACGAAAGCTAAACAGGTTCAAAGTCGCTTAAAAATGTTGGAAAAAATGCGTGCGACAGCACCGCTCCGAGCGCTCTCGCCTTACAAATTCAAGATTGAAGCTCCTGGAAAGATGGATCGACCGATGCTTTCGATCGATGACGCGATATTGGGATACTGTGAGAATGTCGTACTTTCCAATGTCACAGAACGTATTTATCCAGGGGATCGAATTGCGTTGTTGGGTTTAAACGGTGCTGGAAAGAGCACCTTCTTAAAGTCCTTAGCAGGGGAATTGGACTTACTTGGAGGTTCCCGTGAAAGCGGTATGCACACGACGATCGGCTACTTTGCACAGCATCAACTCGAGCTACTTGATGAAACGATCTGCGCCTACGATCACGTGATTGCGGACGGCTCTGTCTTAACTCAACAAGCACGAAATTTTCTCGGCTATTGGGGGTTTCACGGTGACGATATTTTTCGACCGGTCTCTTCGTTTAGCGGTGGCGAAAAGGCACGGTTAGTCCTTGCGTTGATTACAAGACACAAGCCGTCACTATTGGTGCTTGACGAACCGACAAATCATCTCGACCTTGAGATGCGCGAGGCGTTAACTTCGGCACTTAATCAATACGAAGGCGCCGTGCTCATGGTCGCGCACGATCAGCAACTATTGAGAGAGTGTGCGGATGAATTCTGGTTGGTTAGGGGTGGAGCTGTTACACATTTCGCAGGGGACTTGGACGACTATGAAGAAATAGTTGAAAGATCGGTTCAGATCGATTCGCCGAAAGGCCGGCCATCCAATCGATCTAGGAAAGATCTGCGAAGAGCACGTGCAATTGAACGTGAGAGTCGGCGGGAGAGCGATCGCCGGAGAAATGAGCTCGAGAAAGCGATTCACACTCTCCAGAAGGAATTGAATGAACTCTCGAATATGTTGGCTGATTCCGACGCTTTAAGCAAGATCGATAACAGTGATCTTCAAGCAATCTTCGCGAAATACGGGCGGCGAAGGAAGCGACTAGAAAAAATGGAGGAAGAGTGGGTAGCGTTAGCCGGTGACTAATGATTCAGATTTCGATACACTCGCACATGCGTCGAAATTTGGGTAACGGTATATTCCTTCTACCAGACTTGTCGGTCGTTGGATCTGTCGAGTCGACGTGAGAATATCCTCACATCGCGTTCAAGGCGTAATCCTTCAAGCGTCTCTTCAAGCGTCAATTCAATCGTTTTACCGTCTCGTTGTACCATCACTGAGTCCGTAGCGTTCTTGAGTTGCTCATGTAGTTCACGCGAATTTGTTACTTTGTGATCACCAACAGCAACAATCACATCGCCTTCCTCAAGAGCGCTTTCCTCTCCCGCTTTCAACACGAGTACACCCGAATCGACGCCGAAGTAACTACCGAGACCTGGATTTAAGTCAGTAACTTCCACTTCACTATCAGCTGTGGACTGACGGTTCAAATTGCTCCACGGTATCCGATCAAGCCACGAGTCGTTTCGATCTGCTCGCTCGTTCCTGTATTCATAGAAAGGTCGGTTTTGGAGGTCGCCAAACCTTCGTTCGATCCATCCGAAAGTGGGGAAATGCGTGTGAGTTTCAACGGTATATTGCAGTTCTTCGTCACCTCTCCTCACCGTTAAGATGACGTCTGCGCCAGGTTCGATCGTTTCAAGGTAGTCGATCAAGGTTGAGGCCATCGCCAGGTCACCTGTTAGGTCTTGAGCATCGATTGCGATTAACACATCGCCTTCTTCAACGCCGCTGTCGCGAGCGTTGGATTGCCGTGAAAATCCAAGGACCATCAGGTCTTCATCGTTATTTTGAGTGAGAAAGACGCCGATCGAAGCACGTCCTTGAGAACCAAACGCGTCCAGACCGCGAAAAGACGGTAAACCGTCTTCATGTAGTCTCTCTTTTAGTTCTTGAATCTCCTCCATGCTCTTCTTGAGCTCCTCACGAATCTCCTCGACCGCTTCTTCCCAATCATTCTGCGCGGCTGAAATCGTGAACCCAATAAGAATTGAAAGTACGACTAGCGTTTTCTTGTGCATTTGTTTACTCGACTGAACTGAACGCGTCGCGACGTGGTATGACAATCATCCCGACGCCAATGAGTTAAACAGCTTTCTATCGCGTAAGTTCAAATGAGCCTTAAATAAAGGTGCGAATCAGCTGTGCCGGATAACAACTGGTGGTGCTTCAATCCTGCAACAATCGCTTGCCTAGACTAATTGACTCGTCTTCAAGGAAACCGAGGAATCGATAAAAATCCACGGCTTCAGTATTTGACCGTCGGACCTGCAGGTTGATCTTGGGACAGCCTAACTCGCGTAAACGTAATTCCGCAGCTTCCATCATGCGCCGCCCGAATCCAAGCCTTCGGCATGTGGGAGCTACCGCGAGGTAGTTGATCCACCCGCGATGTCCATCGTATCCACTCATCACGGTGGCAACCAGATGACCGTTCGACAAGCCAACAAGAAAGAGATCGCGCTGTACGCGGAGCTTGCGCAGGATGTCTTTCCTCGGATCGTTCTGTGGCACGACAAGATTGCATGCGTACCACAACCCCACGACGTCTGCTTCATCGTGTGCCTCGAATGCGCGAATCTCGAGAGAATGAGATTCGCGATTTTCTAGATTGGTAGTCATGGTAGGTCCGTGACGAAAGTTTCTCGCTTCGAGCTCGTCCAAATAAATCGCACGAAACGGTCCGAACCGTTTCGTTGTTCGGTACGTAGTTCCTGCTGTCAATCAGCGCGGGGGCGGGAAGCCCCAGCACGTTTTCGGACGCTAACGCGTTAGTAGTCGATCAGAATCCCATGCGCACGCAAGTGCGCGCTTCGGCTTCAACACGATTGGTGTAGAAGCAGATGCTCGACCGCGCGCTCCGGAGCGACTTAGCCGGCAGCTTCCTGCTGTGGCTGCTCGTAGATAGATTCTTCCTTGGCAGATTCTTCGCTAACCTTCCGTCCGAGCGAAACGAATGTCGGAATCTCGTCATCGTTGAGTTCGCGCATGGCGATTTTCCGTTCCATCGCTTGTTCAAGATAGGGTGCCAGCTCCTCCATCTTCTGACGTTCGCGATCCTCAGCTCTTTCTTTGAACTCCGGCATGACCTCCGCCGCGAAGATCTCCAGTGACTCGCAGATGTGCTCGTGTTTGTTCCGTCCAGCTTGCTGAATAAACGTCACTTGATCGACATTGCACTTCTCGAATTTCAGCAGATGTTCGCGTAAGTCGTCGGGCGTGCCAATTCCACCTTGGCTACCTGCAAGGGATTGGGTGATGTCGAGTGTTTCCGTCTTCGTCATCCGGGTCGCTTCAAACTGCTTCCACAAGTCCGTACGTCCTGGCTTGTGTTCGCCGAACGCATATAAGCTGCCGAGAGCAAAGCCGAAGAACTCAAAACCATTCAAGCCGCGTTTGATCGCTGTTTCGCGGTCGTGATGACACGAGAAACTTGAGACCATGCAAATGTTCGGATTGATTGCGTGCCCGATTGGGACACACTCGTCCGATTTGATGATGCTGTAGTACTCTTCGACCCATTCGGTTGCTTCTGCGGGATCGACGAATGCGAACGTGAGTGCGCCGATGCCAAGGCGCGCCGCCATGCGAATGGTTTCTCGTTGCGAGCAGGCAACCCAGAGTGGCGGATGAGGTCGCTGTACCGGTTTGGGCACGATATTGCGACAAGGCATTTCGAAATATTGCCCTTTGTAACCAGGATATGGATCCATCGCGAGCATATTGGCAATCTGTTCGACGGATTCCATGAAAATCTTCCGTTTCATGTGAACCGGGATCTGGAAGCCTCCAAGTTCTAGTTCCGCAGACGATTCACCGGTACCAAAATCAACACGACCATTCGAGACAAGGTCAAGCGTCGCAATGACTTCTGCTGTCCGTGCAGGATGGTTGTATTGAGGTATCACTTGCCTGATACCATGCCCTAGACGAATGTTCTTCGTACGTTGCGAACACGCTGCCAGGAAGACTTCCGGGGCGGACGAATGACTGTACTCCTCCAGGAAGTGATGTTCGACCTCCCATGCGTAGTCAATACCTAGTCGGTCGGCGACCTCAACTTGCTCAAGGGCGTCGTTGAATAACGTTTGTTCGTCACCGTCGTTCCAAGGTCTCGGCAGTTGGTGCTCGTAGAAGATGCCAAATTTCACGTAGCTTTTCTCATCGGAATTCGGACGGGCGATTTTAGCGAATTAGTTACGCTGGGCGGAACGTGACTAAATCCGTGCTTGGCTCGCCGACTGTTCGTTATAAAAATCTAAGCGGTTAGCAAAAAAGTCGGCTTTGTAGGACTGCATTGCGTTTAATACAACGTCTACTCTGGATACAGTGGCGTCATAGGGGTTTAAGTTGTCAACGTACTTCCCTTCCGTGAGTTCGTAGCCAACGAATTTGGTCTGCGGAATGATCACAACGTCGAAAAATTCGCGATTTGTTAGATCGTTGCTGGAGCATGTACTTTAATGCGTGAAACTGCGGGTGAACGCGAAGCGTTAAAACGCCGTGCTCGCGCAGTTCCCATATACGGTTTTGGCGATATCCCTGCAGCAAGGATGCCTGATGCTGAAGAGGTACCGAAGGGATCGAGCGAAGTGCTTGTGCTCTTCTTTCGGTCGTGGCCGTATATTCGACCGTTTTTCCTCGGTAATTGGTGGTATCCCGAAAAAGGTGTTGATGCCAATCAAGCGGACTTAGTCAGCGACGAGCAGCACAATTTCGAATATTGCGCGATTCTGGCACTGTTTGTAAGTGTCGCGGTTCCCCTGTTCGGACTTTTACCGCCCATGGGAGCACTTGAGGCTGCTTTGCTCTATGTCCCGATGATCGCGGTGGTAGTAACGCTATTCGCGGTCGTCTTCACACGTGGCACCAATCAACTCGTTAGCACGATCGCTTTGATTTTCAGCCTCCTTGGCATCGCAATCTTTGCGATGTATTTCGTGAGTGGTTGGGAGGTAAAGGTCCTTGCTGGCTTTCTAGTGTTCATCAGTCTAGCTGGATGGATGTTCCAATACCGCCGAAGTTCAGAAGGGCGGTGGGTCTATCGCATTCGTGTCAGATCTCACCTAGTGTACTTCTATCTTGTCAGTTTCTCGCAACGAATGTTGGGTGTTGGTTTCGCACTTCTTAATGCGGACCTGCTGAACCAAGCATTACTTCAGGGTGAGCCTTTAGCTCCTACACTGATGGCCATACTCGGTTTTCCGGAACTCTCGAGTGCTTACATCGAGACCTTGTCGTACTCGGAACGCATGGACTTGCTTTATCGATGGGTCGTTATCAACCTCGGCTACTTCTTCATCATGTTGCCGATCAACGTTGCGATGGGCTACTACAACATGTGGATCATGCAGATGATCAATCAAAATCTGCGAGAAGCGCTTGTTGAACGGTGGCACCAGCTCTCGATCACCTACCACAGTGATCACCGTACCGGTGACTCGATCTTTCGAATCTACCAAGACAGCGCGATGGTCACGAATGTGATTCGAATGTTGATCGACATCACACTTCGTATATTCAGTTACTTCTCAACCGTTGCAGTTATCTTCATTCTGAGTCCGCTTATTGGGACTGTAGCGGCATCTATCTTGATACCCGCGTTTATTTTGGGGTTTTTCGCGATGCCTAAAGTGCGCGAGCGATCGCTGGCATACCGAGCGGCTGCCTCAGATGTCACGGCTACCGTGCAGGAGACGTTCAGCTCCATTCGAGTCATAAAAGCTTTCAATGCCTCGGAACAGGCACAGGACAAAATGGAGGAGGATTCGTTAGTTTCGTTCAACGCGGCCTATCGAATTCGAAATCTAATCGCGGCTGTCACGATCGTGATGTTTACGTTAGCCGCGACAGTGATGATTTCAGGGGAGTTCACGATGGCGTTTTGGGCGCGCGATGGGCTCTCCACATGGGGAACCGAATTGATCGCCCTCGTCGGCTTGACATTTGTGGTGTGGAATCTCGCAGCGTTTAGTGTTGCGAGAGGCGAGTTTCGGGGCTCAGCAAACAGCCTTAGGTGGTTGCTTCGAAACTGGATGACCTGTCAGGATATGGCAATGGGTCTCAAGCGAGTTTTTGACATTCTCGATATAGAACCTGATATCAAGGATGCCGCTGATGCGGTGCCATTTCAAGCGTTTGAAGAAGAAATCGCGTTCGAACACGTGAATTTCCGTTACGTTGAAGATCGGCCAGTGCTTGACGACGTGAGTTTTACTGCCAAAGCCGGTACGATCACTGCCATTATCGGTCCGACAGGATCTGGCAAGAGTTCTCTGATGGCACTGCTCTTACGGATGTTTGATCCTCAGAGTGGACAGATCACGATTGACGGACGTGACATCCGAGATTTCCAAGTCAACTCCTTACGGAGCGCGATAAGTATTGCACTTCAAGAAAACGTACTTTTTGCGTTAAGTGTTCGTGACAACATCAAGTATGTAGCGCCAGGCGCGACGGATGGCCAGCTATATGAAGCGATCCGCGTTGCGGCGATGGACGACTATGTGGATGGCTTACCAGACGGTATCGACACGCTTCTGAGTGACCGTGGGGGCAAGATATCGTCAGGTCAAAAACAACGACTCTCAATCGCACGCGCGGTGATTCGGGATACTCCGATTCTGGTACTTGATGAACCGACTGCCGCCTTAGACGCGGCGACGGAATTAAAGGTCTTGTCCAACCTATCGGAATGGGGTAGGGACCGTGCTATCTTCCTCATCACTCATCGAATATCAACGATTCGCAGAGCTGACAACATTCTTTACTTGGACGAAGGACGAATTCTTGAGAGTGGGGATCACGAACAACTCATGGCGATAGAGGGTGGCGCTTATCGCTCGTTCGTCGAAGCAGAAATGACATTAACTGACACGAGTAGGCGGCTGGTCACGTGAGCGACTTAATCGAGCCGAGACCATCGCGTAGACAGACTCGGCGCGAGCGGGAGGCAGAACTCGATCGTCGATCGAGCGGGCTTGATACCCGAACCGATATCGGTGAAGGCGAAATGCTGCGCATCATCGCTCGTAGCGCAAAGTACATTTCACTCTTTCCTGGGCGGTACATCACCAAGTTTGTTCTGAAACTTGGTTCCTACGCGATGCCGTTGGCATTACTTCCGTGGCCGGCCAAAATGCTTGTGGACCATGTGATACTGTCAAAGCCATTACCCGAGATGGTGGATGGGAGGATCGACGGCTATCCTGGATACTGGGAACCCGTAATTACGGGGATGTACGGCGCGTCGCCGATCGAGTTAGCGCTGGCACTCGCCGCCTTTGGCATCATCTTTGTGTTGACGATTGGGTCCTACACAGGAGGGTTTGAGGACGAGGTCGAAGCTAACTTAGCCCAAGGGCACGACTATGCCACGCAAGTTGAAAACAAGATGCACGGCGGCCACTCGACCGCCGGGGGTCTCTATGGCTGGTTTGAGTTCAAACTCAATACCCGTCTTACACAGGCGCTGAATCACACACTTCGATCCCATCTTTTTGACCGTATTCAAGCACTGTCGATTACCAAGCTTGAAGAACAACGGATCGGGGATTCGATATACCGCGTGCTGTATGACACACCTCAGATCAATGAGATTTTTTACGAGGTTACCCATACGCCGTTCATGTCGTCGATTCTGTTTGTTCAAGCTCTCTTGACAATGTTGAGTGCGTATCCGGGTAATTTGATGGTAGCGTTTGTCACGATAGCGGTATTTCCCGCTTGGGGATTTTCAGCGGCATTGTTTTCGCGCATTGTTCGTCGTCGGGGGCAGGCTGCTCGAGCGGCAGGTGCAATAACGACTGCTACCATCGAAGAGGGCATGGACAACGTGCTTGCCGTTCAAAGTCTCGGGGGCAACGTCAAGGAAAAGAATCGGTTTGGCGACGACAGCAAAGAGTCGTTTTTCCGACATCGTATGGTGAGCTTGCTTTGGATTTTCATCGGCCAGTTAAGTGGTGTTTTCGGGCATGTCGTTTTCGTTTGGTTTTCTTTCTACATCATTAGCCAGGTGATAGCCGGTGACATGACGCCAGGAGATCACGCAGCAATCTTCACGTACTACGGTTACATGATCGGACCAGCTATGGCGCTAGGTTGGCTATGGATAAGGTTTCAGGACAACGTTGCGGCGATGCGTCGCGTATTTGCACTCTTAGATCAGGAGCCAGAAGCTCAACTCGGTAATCTTGCGTTGCCGGAGATCGAGGAAGGCGTTGAATTCGATTCGGCAGGATTGATCTATCCAGATGGTCGTCGGGCGTTGAGCGAGATTAGTTTCAAAGCGTCAGTCGGAGAAATTGTCGCATTTGTGGGTCCAACCGGCGCAGGCAAGACGAGCTTGGCTTATCTCATTCCGCGATTTCACGTTGCTAGCGAAGGCGTCGTCATGATTGATGGTGTCAATGTCAATGAATTCGATGTCACGAGCCTTCGCCAACAAGTCACCTATGTATTTCAAGAAACGCAGCTTTTCTCGTATTCGATTAGAGACAACATCCGTTTTGGCAACCCAAGCGCTGAGCAAGAAGATGTTGAGCGAGTGGCACGAATCGCGGGTATTCATGACTTCATCATGTCGCTGCCGGAGCAATACGACACACGGCTAGGAAATACAAACGCCAAGATTTCGGTGGGGCAAAAACAGCGTATTTCGATAGCACGTGGTCTTTTGCGACAATCAAAAATCTTGATTTTGGACGAACCCACATCGGCGCTAGACCCTGAAACCGAACAATACTTGGTCAGCTCTTTGCACGAAGCAGCGAAGGATCGTCTTGTGATCGTCATCGCACATCGACTATCGACGATTGCGCATGCAGATAAGATCATTTATCTTGACGAAGGACAAATTCTTGAGCAAGGTACGCACGATGAATTGGTCGCACGCGAAGGTGGCGCTTACCGACGCTTCGTAGAACTGCAAACGACCGCTACGGCTTGAGACGGATATAGCGCTGATGCGCATCGCGCAACTTTTCTGGTGAAATCGGTCAAATAACTGCGGCGATTTGATCGTATTAATAAAAAGACGTCGATGGTTACGCTAACGGCAACCAGTAATAACGGCAGAATCCCACTTTTGCGCACCATAGGGGCGCGGCTGTCGTTACTCGTGGTGATCCTCATTCTGGTCACTATCGTATCGATGTCGATCATCAATTACCGTACGGTTCGTAGCTCGATTCTGGACGAGGTGCACGTAGGTCTTGCACTACAAAATGATTCGATGCGTGAAATCCTACAGTCGGCGGTTCACTATCAACACGGTCGAATCGATGCGCTTACCAACCAACTAGTACTTCAACAAAATCTTGGTGCTTTCGTCGACAACCTCATCTCGCCCGAGGAAGTCCAGGCGAACACGGCAGAGTTGTTGGTCCAGCTGCAGCGTTTTTGGCGTGACGTCTTGGATATTCAGGTCTTATCACCTGAGGGAGACGTTATTGCGAGTACCGAGTTAGCAACACTCGGCACATCGATGGCTTCTGACGAAAGGTTTCTAGCGGGACGCAGCGGACCTTTCTTGAGTCTATTGAGACTGATGGATGATCCCAACGTAACTCACCTGAGTGGACCCGTTAGGAACGTAGAGGGGGAGCTTGTTGGCGTAGTGGTCGCCGATATCGAGAGAGAGTTTTTGCGCGACGCGATACAGGTCCTACAAACGGGTCACGAAACGTCGAGCGTTCGATTGGGAATGATTGGTGACAAAGGTAATCTACGTTACTTATTCCTGACGAACGGTTTGAATTCGCCAGAACTTGCGATTGAAACGGATGAGGCGATGCAATTGGCGATGGCTGAACGATCCGGTTTCCTTGATGGTATGCTCGACCATCGTGGTGTCGAGGTCGTGGCGGCGTATCGACCCATCGAGATTCAGGCTTCGATTTGGGGTCTCGTTTCCCAAGTCGACGCCCGGGAAATCTACCTACCGGTACGCCAGGCGTTCTGGACGTTACTACTGACTACTGTGCTCTTTATCACGATCTCAGTCGTATTTGCAATTTTGTTTGTGCGACGTTCGCTGATGCCGATCAACGATCTCGCCGAAGCAACGGGAAGGCTTAAGCAGGAAGACGTAGCGCTCGACATTACCGCTGAGTCGCAGGATGAATTTGGTGTTCTGAGTCGGGCTTTCAATGCAATCCTGAAAGAACGGGCAAACTACACCCAAAGTCTCCGCCAGGAAGTAAGCGAGCGCACTCAGGCGTTGGAACGTTCGAATACCGGATTGCAACGTGTCGTTGAACGTGTAGAAACACAAAACGACTTGATGGAACGGGACCTGCGGCGCGCTGAGATTTTTCAGAAGTCGTTACTTCCTAAGTCAATTCCTGACATGCCTGGTTTCTCGCTTGCGGCGATGTATTTGCCAGGAACGGCGGTTGGGGGTGATCTCTATGACGTTGTGCAGATCGACGACCAGCACTTTGCTTTCTTGATCGCCGATTCAGCGGGACACGGCGCTAGCGCAGCGATGTTGTCCGTGCTATTCAAATTACGACTCGAGTCGCCGAATGCGAATGAGCTACTAGACCCTATTACGTTGTTCACTCGCGTCAATCATGATTTTGTGGAAGATCTTGCAGCCCCTGGTGTATTCGTAACCGCATTGTTGTTGATCCTTAATACGCGTACACGCGAAATTACGATGGCGAGTGCGGGGCATCCGCCTCTACTCTTAGTACGTGCTAACGGGGATATCAAGACATTGGAGCGAACTGGTCCCGGTCTAGGTTTGTCCGTACAGGCAAGTTTTGGCGTGCATCGTTTTTGTTTGGTCGACGGCGATCAACTATTGGTCTACACCGATGGTCTATTCGACGTAGGGGACGATGAACCGCCGACCTTAGATGCACTGGCTGATGTGTTGCGAAAGCCTAGTCCAGATAAACCTGTACTTGAACAGTTGTTTGAGCTTGGCTCGGGAAGTGTTGATCTGGTTGACCGTGACGACGTCACGCTGTGTCTATTGTCTGCGGTACCGAATCAAAATTGGGTCCGTACTGGCTCTCGCCCCGGCAGTGATATTCCTATCGCCCGAGTCGAGAGCGCTGAAGGCAAAGCAGCCGTTGAGTACGCAGAAACCGAGCTAGTCACCTACTTATACCTGACTGGTCGTGTGACGTGGACGTACGGTGAATCGTTTTTCGATGCCGCGACGTCGGTTCTCGATGAACATCGCCCGATCGTCATCGAGTTTAAGTCGTGTGAATACCTTGACAGTGCGATGCTCGGGACGTTACATCAGATTGTCGAGCGGGCGACGAAAAGCGACATTGATGTCAAACTTCAAAATGTATCTGACGAAGTAAAGAACACATTTGTTGAACTTGGACTGGGTGATGTACTTAACCACATAGTCGAAGAACCGGTTTGGACGCCACCAAATAGCTTGCCATTGTCGGCTAGTGGTCGTTTGGATCGAAATACGCGTGTCATCTCGGCACATGATGCACTGGCTCACCTCAACAAAAAGAACCAAGAGATGTTTGAAGATGTGGTAGAGCAAATGCGGAGCGACTATCTCGGTCAATCTAGCGACAGTTAGCGTCACTAAAATTTCCGCCCGCAAAAGCCTGTGCAGACAACGCCACGGGTGGTGTTGTTAATCCAGTCGTAAACTCAAATCGAGGAATTACCACTTCTATGAGCAATCGCACGAAGTTTTACATTAACGGTGAATGGGTTGAACCGTCGACGTCAGAGACGCTTGATGTCGTAAATCCAGCAACCGAATTACCCATCGGCCCAATCGCAATGGGTAATCAGGACGACGTCAACAAAGCTGTTGACGCTGCTTACGTCGCCTTTGAGTCCTTCTCTCAAACGACCCGCGAAGAACGGGTTGCATTATTCGAGAAGATCATCGATGTGTACAAAGGTCGCATCCCTGAAATCGCAAAAGTTATCAGCGAGGAGATGGGCGCGCCATTGGGTTTGGCGAATGCCGCGCAAGCCCCAGCCGGACTGGGTCACTTGATGACGACGCTCCGCGTGCTACGAGACTTTGAGTTTGAAGAAACTCTTGGTGGCGCGCAGGTTGTTAAAGAACCGGCGGGTGTCTGCGCGTTTATTACGCCTTGGAATTGGCCTATTAACCAGATTGCGTGCAAAGTTGCGCCAGCACTGGCGGCAGGATGCACGATGGTTTTGAAACCATCAGAAGTTGCGCCATTCAATGCAATTTTGTTTGCTGAGGTAATGGACGAAGCTGGAGTCCCCGCGGGCGTCTTCAATTTGGTCAACGGAGACGGACCGACGGTTGGTGTTGCGCTTTCGTCCCACCCGAAGATCGACATGGTGTCATTTACCGGCTCAACGCGTGCCGGGGTTGAGGTCGCAAAAAACGCAGCTCCTACGGTCAAACGGGTCGCGCAAGAACTGGGGGGCAAGTCAGCGAACATCATCTTGGACGATGCGAATTTCCAAGAAGCGATCGCCCGTGATGTCTTCGGTATGTGCAATAACTCGGGTCAGAGCTGTAATGCACCAACTCGTATGTTGGTTCCACAAACCCGCATGGACGAAGCGGCCGAGATTGCTAAGAACGCGGCAGCCCAAGTCAAGGTTGGAGACCCAAATGATCCCAATACGACCATAGGTCCGGTTGTTTCAGGTGTCCAGTTCGAGAAGATTCAGAACCTAATTCAAGCAGGTATCGATGAAGGCGCGAAGCTTGAGATTGGCGGAACGGGACGGCCTGACGGATTGAATGCAGGTTACTACGTTAAACCGACCGTTTTCTCCCACGTAACCAACGATATGACGATCGCACAGGAAGAGATCTTCGGACCCGTCCTGTCGTTGATCGGTTATGAGAACGATGACGATGCTGTCAGTATCGCTAACGATACGGTTTATGGTCTTTCTGGATATATTTCGTCCGCGGATGTTGATCGAGCTCGAAACATGGCGCGTCGAATCCGAACTGGGAATGTCCATATCAATGGCGCAGGTCCTGATCAACAAGCCCCGTTTGGCGGGTACAAGCAGTCAGGGAATGGACGCGAATGGGGTCGATACGGTTTCGAGGAATTTTTGGAAACGAAAGCGATTATCGGATAGTCCAATCGCTCAAACAGATTGATGGAAGGCGGCAGTAGCCGCCTTCTTTTTGGGCTGATCTAGCGCGTTCCAGCTTTAGATCGCTGCCGTAGCAGGAGAAATCGTTAGCTGAGTCAAACGTCACTTTGTCAAAATGTCGTGTTCGGTAGTTCAAAAATGTTCGATTCAATCGCACAAATTCACCAATTCGGACTAAAACGCCATAACGCGGTTCTTCCAAGAGACACCTCGTTAGTGTAGACACTCGAAACCTGTTATTTAGATATTCGAACTAACGATGGAAATGGGAATCCATCGATTTGTGCCTATCGTTCAAGTCCAGTGCAGCATTTCATTACTGTGACCGAACGCATCGATTTCCAACCCAATGGTGCGGAGTAACGTGACGAATAGATTCGATAGCGGCGTATTTGTCTCGCCCTTGTACGCGATGTGTTGACCGTGGGCGAACGGACCACCCGCCACGAGAATCGGTAGATCTAGCGCACTGTGAGAATTAGCGTTGCCGAGGTTGCTACCGAATAACACGGTCGTTGAATCGAGTAGGCTCGAACCGTCGTCATGCCGATGGCTCAAACTCGTCAATAGCTCCCCAAACGTCTTGACGATTGCGTTTTCGACTTGCCGCAAATGCTCGATCTTGGACTCATCCTGGCCATGGTGGGAGAGATTGTGTTGGTCGACAACTGCATCGAAACCATTTAGAACGACTCCGTGATCCTGAATCATCAGACTCACCACGCGCGACGAATCCGTTTCGAGTATGAGCGGGATCAGATTCAGCATTGATCTGAATCGACCAACGAGATCGGCCCTATCTTCGATATCGACCGGGGATTCTTGATTGACGGCAGGTTTCGGTTGGTTGTGCCATGCGCGTACAGATATCAACTCCCGCTCGGCTGACCGAAGGGCTTCGTAATAAGCATCCAGTTTCTGTCGGTCGGAATGGCTAACTTGCGGTAAGAGAGATGCGGTCTCGCTCTGTAGATGATCGAGAATGCTGCCGCCATCGGTCAAGCGTTGTGTCTCGCGTGTGACGGTTGTTGGATCTCCTTGTAGGAACAGCTTCGTAAACATCGCCGATGGGCTTGTTTCTGCCGGTACCATGACACCACCTTTCGTATAGGACTGGCTTTGCGGATTGTTGGTCGCGAGCACCAGTGAAGGGAACCGTGTCACATATCCGATGTGATCAGCTGCGGCTTGATCTAAGGATATCGTATTAACGAAGCCATCCAGGCCGGGGTGTTCCGCCGAGGTTAGCCAAGTGATTTCAGAGTTGTGAGCTTGCCGTCCCGTTTGGTTTTGGTGGCCTAAACCGGAGAAGACTGTATAGCTGTCTCGAAATGCATCAATGTGTTTTAAATACTCACTCGGTTCATACGCAATACCTTCGGTTTGCGGGAACCAAGAGTCGGCATACAGACCCAACGTGGCGCATATGTTGACCATTCGTGCTGGTGGCTTCGCGCTGGCGAACGACATCGACTCGAGCATCGGTAACGCAAGTACGACGCCGCTAGCTCGTAAAAAAAGGCGCCTATTAATTTCGAGGTCTTTCACGTTTATTGCCTACGAAAGAGATCACTCTGCACCACAGCATGGATCATACCCCGCATGGGGTAGTCGTCAGGTTCCACTTGTGCGATGATGTTCTTGATTTCGTCACGATCCGCGAATTGCACTTCTGCGCCAGTCGCTAGAACGATTAGTTGAGATGCGAAATGCTGCGCTACGTAATTCAGCTTCTTGTCGACCATGAAGTCCTGATACTCGGCGAATCCAGCGAAAACGTCCCCTTCCGGCGTTATTCCGCTTGCATCTACCTTCATACCCATTCGATAGGGTCCCGGGAACGATTGTCCATCAAAGGAATCACCTTCTAGCGCAACCGGATCACCGGTCGATCGATAGTGTTGACGAAAGCCGCCGATTGGATCGAAAGACTCCATTGCGAAGCCTGGAGGATCGATACTAAGATGGCAGCTCGCGCAAACGGAATTGGATCGATGGGCATCGAGCTGTTCGCGAATGGTGGTTGTTCCCCGTGTATCGGGTTCAAGTCCAGCGACGCTTGGTGGCGGTGGTGGTGCAGGTTGGCCAAGAACGTTGGTCAACACGAAGTTGCCTCGAGGTACGGGTGAGGTAGTTGTCCCATTGGCGGTGATTTTGTGGATCGCCGCTTGCGAGAGCAGACCTCCTCGAACGTGATCGTTGGGCAGATCTACCTTGCGCATGTATTGGCCGTCGACATTTGCTATCCCGTAGTGTTCTGCTAAACGCCGATTCAGGAAGGTGAAGTCTGCTTTGATTAAGTTCCGTATGCCATGATCTTCGTCTATTAGCTCGGCTAGGAACAGTTCCGTCTCTTCCGCCATCGCTCTTGCAAGTCTCGAGTCGTACTCCGGGTATAGTCTGGGATCGGGGCTTGTCGCGTGCAGCTCATAGAGTCGGAACGCCTGACCGACGAAATCTTCGATAAAGCGTTGACTTTTAGGATCATCGAGCATGCGGTCGATTTGAGCTTTAATCGTTGCGGGTTGCGACAACTCAGCGGTCGCGGCAACCTCCAGCAACTCGTCGTCTGGCATGCTCCGCCATAGGAAGTAGGACAATCGCGATGCGAGTGCGAAATCGTCCAAATACTCTTCATCGCTAGACTGGAAAAGAAAGGCAGGCGCTGTGAGAATCGCAGTCAGAGGTACCCGAAGAGCGTTAAGAAAGTCGCGTCCCTCAGCGAGGGCTGGATGTGCCAATGACGCATACCGATCGATTATCTGATTCGAAAGCGGACGACGAAAAGCCCGAGGGGCAAACGCAGCGACGATTTCACGTATATGTGCTTCTGCTGATTTAGTTAAGACGGGTTGGCCGTCCTCAAACTCCATACCAACGAGCAATTCACGCGTACTCGTCGGCGGCCAGTGTTCGAATAACGGTCCATGAATGGCTAAGGACCGAAAAGCGATCCCCTCTCCTTCGTACTCTTCGATTTTCTTGTCTGGGTCGTAATATCGATATACCCACGGTGGAATGGATAAATATGGCACCGGCGTTACGACATCGCCAGGTCGAAGGTAAGTCGTCAGCTCGATTTGTCGCCCTTCTGATTCGACTAAGTCGTAGACGCCAAGTATGCTTGAGAGTACGGCCGTAGCACCGGAAGCTTTAGGTCCTGATTCGATACTAAATGTGACAGGATTTAGGTTTTGATGGGGGTATGCATCGACCCGTACTTTGTAGCGACCGGGCATCGGCACGTTATGCCCTTCGGTACCACTATGGAAGAGATACGTCGAACCACCATCGAAATAGCCGACCACCGCATCGTCTAGAACTTTGGTGATACCACCGCCGAGAATCTCTGCGTCTGACATGAAACGCAAGTAATTCGATTTCGCGTAATTCGTAACGAACATCTCAGAATTCGGGCGTGGTCCAACCTGTAATGCGATGTCAAGAGCATCCTGTGCGGCGGTCATGTATCCGCGAACGTGAAGGGGAGAAATCCCTTGCTTCTCGGCAACCGTATCGATACCACCAGAATCCGCTTCCGCTGGCAATACGACGACTAAGCCCTTTGCTGCCTCGGGATCAATGTAGAGTAGGTCTTCAATTGTGTATTGATACTCCAATCGCGTGAGACGACGCAGCGGTGCGCGCCGCTCCCCGCGTCGTTCGAGATTAGCTTTGATTAATGCTTCCTTGAGAGCACGCATCGCCGGTTCAAGTACTTCCGCGTCCGGGGTAGGCATTGGCGCTGGTGGCATTTCACCTCGTTCTAAACGTTCAAACACCCGTTCCCATTTCCGATAGATGGCCGGGTCAGAAAGGTCGTGGTCTAGTTTGGTGAAATCCAGCATGCTGAGCGCTTCATTGCTGTGGCACGCGAGACACGTTGCCGTCAGCAGAGGTTGCATTTCTTCTTCAAACGCATGAACGGTGCCAATAGGCCATGATGCGCAGATCATCAGACCGATGGTGAGAGCACTTCGAGCGCACATAGGTTTAAAGCAAAGTCGATTCCCTCCAAGTCGCCTTAACTCACCGAGGAGACGGCCAATGAGAAGCTGGAACACGCTTAGTCTTTGCATCAATCTAACTGCGAGTGAAACATAAATTTCGAACCTAGTCGGTTGCTCGTTTAGACGAAGCGAGTCGCCGCTAAGGCAAGACTACCGAGCACTATTGAGTATAAGAGCATATCACTGATGCACTGATTCGTTAAATCCATGACGTGTCCGGTGTTCGTGGTCGAACGATATCCGCACAGAAGTGCTTGTTTGGCGTCATAGAGCGCTGCGAACAATTCACGAATCGGTTACACAAGCTGGAGCAAACTCTCGCTTTGGAATAGTACTTTGAGGAAAACCATATGACTGACGAAATCCGAGTCCTCCCTAAAGGATACAGCGATACGCCGGTAATTCCTGGTCAGGCGTGGCGGGTTCATGATGTCGATCGACCAATGCCACCGGTTATCGAACCAGGTTCAGACGCAACGCAAGCTGTTGTTGGAGCGCCGCCGTCAGACGCACTGATTTTGTTCGATGGTACCAGTACGGACGAGTGGACACATCGGAATGGGGAGTCGTGCGGATGGACGCTAGTTGAGGGCGACGCCATGGAAGTTTCACCTAGAACAGGAGACATCCGTTCGAAGGAGGAGTTTGGTACGTGCCAACTCCATATCGAATGGCGCGCGCCGACTGAGATATACGCTGATAGCCAAGGTCGCGGTAATAGTGGTGTCTTTCTACTTGGTCTATACGAAATACAGGTGCTTGACGGTTACGAAAACCCAACCTACGCCGACGGCGTTACGGCGGCGATATATGGACAGTACCCGCCGCTGGTTAACGTTTGTGTGCCGCCAGGGGTTTGGCATAGCTACGACGTAGTTTTTGAGACCCCGCAATATGAGAACGGGGCACTAACAAAACCGGCGACGATGACCGTCTTCCATAACGGCGTGTTAGCGCATCTTAGACAGCAGATGCAAGGTCCCACACAACACCGGGCATTGGCGTCATACGCCGAACCTCATGGACCTAAAGGTCCTTTGGTGTTACAGGATCACGGAGATCGCGTCCAGTTCCGCAATATTTGGGTCAGGGAGCTCGATAAACTACAAGCGGACTGAGCGGCCTAGTTGCTTTGCTGAGGAAAAACGACTACACCGAGCAGGTCTTCGAAATTCGCGCGGAAGAAGCGGTCGAGCGTTCGCTCGTCTAACTCAGTTGTACTACGTGTGAATCGGCCGTATGGATTGCGGCCGCCTTCCAAGTGCGGATAGTCCGAAGAGAACATACATATTTCCGGCGCTGATTGCTCGATGATCCAACCGGCGGGTTCAGTAGGATATGGTGTCACACGAACTTGCCGTCTCACATATTCACTGGGTTTGAGTGATAGTTGCTGAAGTCGAGTCTCGTGGCGCCCGAATGCTTCAAGTGCGGAATCCAGTTGACGCATGAATCCAGGAACCCAAGAAGCACCGAGTTCGATCACGCCGATCTTAAGTGATTCGAATCGATCTAAGACTCCGTCCAGAATCAGCATCGCAAGTGCTTGCATGGGACCGTGAGGAATTGCCATGTAGGAAATTGAACGGAAGTTCTCCTCGCCACCATGGAAATCAGGTACTGGAGGGAGGCCGTTGACCTTGTGTGCCTAAGGTAGCACGCGGTCGGCGAGTCCCACGTGGAGCAACACCGGGACAGAAGCGTCAACTGCTTGCGACCACACTGCATCAAGTTTGATGTGGCTTGTCGCATGGTTAAGAGGGCAAGCCCATGGAACTAGAAGTGCTTTGACACCAAGTTCAAGCGCCTCTTTCGCTGTTGCGCTCGCGCGGTCAAGATCAGCGAGAGATACGTAGCCGACCGGTAGCAAGCGTTCGTCGTGACGGCAAAACTCGATCTGTGAGCGGTTCGTTGCGCTCGCAGTTTCATAAAGTAAATCAAGATCGTCGCCATGTTCGAGCGTTTCAAGCCAAACATTCGTCGAAGTCGGGAACACCAGTTGAGTCTTGACGCCCATCAGATCGAGTGCTGTGGACCGATCTTCTGCTCTAAAAGCACCAATGGCTTGGTGATTCTTTAGTCCCATAACACGATCTTCATCTTCTGGACCGAAATTCGCGGCTTCATGCTTCTTGACTAGATCGGTGTAGAAGTTGGGTTTCTCACGCCTGAAACGGGCGTTAAACTGATCAACGACGCGTTTTGTGCCGAATTCGTCCAACCAATGCGGTATTTCCATGACGTGGGAGTCCGCGTCATGGACTGTTCGATCGGAGATGTAAGGCATCGTTTACTTTGTGAAGTTCTTTATCAAGTTGACTATCGTACTTAAAGGAACGTCAGCTGAACAGGCAACCGCTTTGTTACGTCTTAGTGCCAATGAATTGAGCGAGCGCAGATACCTCTCCTAACGGGTCGTCAACTAGACCTTCGAATGAGTGCAAGGTCTCGAGATAGGACAATGCTTGTGCGACAGCGCCAGGTTCTGTTCGGTAGTCTGGATTTTTTGGCCCGGCTAGTTCAATCGCCGGATCGTCCCACCTTAAATGTTCTTCGACAAGAATCGCGCCTCCGGGGACAAGGAAGTCGGGCAACTTTTGCATCAGTTCTAGGTTGACGTAACGAACCATGACGATCAAGTCGAACTGCTGCCCAAGAGATATACCGTTATCGAGATCAGCGATCTCAAAGTGGACGTTGTCGAGATGTGATGCAAGTTCGCGGGCTTGTGCAATGGCAACGTCAGATATATCAACGCCGATGACTCGGTGCGCTGATTGCGCGATGAACCGAGCGTTACGACCAGTACCACAAGCAAGGTCCAGCGCGACGGCGTGTGGCAATCGTTCTAGCCAATCCGAGAGCAGCGACGTCGGATGTTTGCGAGTAACGTACGCACCTTCACGATAGCGTTGATTCCATCGAACGCGGTCTGATTCCATCGTTACGTACGAATCAACGATCGCATGCTATGTCGTATGCGAGTCCTGACTCGAGTCTTGATCTTCTGGGTCGGTCGGTTCAGGATTTTCGTTCGCTGAGGCTTCTTCTTCCTTTTCAAGGCTGCGCACAATGCGCCATGTCACGAAAGCGAACGCTGACGTAAACAAGACAGCGAAAACGATAAAGTGGATCGCCGTACCGGAATCGTAATTAAGCATCCAGCTTTTCAAGTCGTGCGGTAAGGCGTTCTCGGTCGCGGATAGCGATTGGAGTAGCAAGTGCGTCCTCCAGGCTATCACGTGATGGATTGGGATCGTAATAGAGTTCGAACATGTCAACTATGGAGAGAGGATTTGAATCTGTTGTTGGTACATGGGTAACGTCGCTACCCGCTTCAAGGATCCCCTCTTCGATGACACGACAGTAGAAACCGGAGCGTTGTGATTTTCGAAACGCGACCGGAAATTTCGGATCTTCCATTCGTTGCCCTAGTGTCGCACAAGGGATACGGGGCGCAGTCGCCTCGAGCAGAACCTCGTCAATTTGAAAACGATCACCGACATACACTGACAGCGAGCTGAGCTCCGAAATCGTTAGATTGTCGCCAAAAGTTCCTGGTTCTAGATCGAGACCATTGGAGTTAGCCCAGTAAGCGTAATCCTCTCCGCCATAGACATAGACGGCTTGATCCGGACCCCCATGAAATTTTTTATCGCAGACCGCGTCGCCCATCACACCAAGTGTAGTGATCTTTATGGGGCCGGTACGCGACGCCTTACAGATTCCTGTCAAGGAATCGCCGAGGCGTAACGCGGCACCGACGTTTACGCTAATTAGTCGCATAACGTCAAGCTCTTCCTTACTGTTGATTCAGGCACTTGGGGTGTACTCGTGTAAAAACGCCAAGACCCTGTTGACTGTGTCGTCCTCATCGGGATTCTTCCAATGTTCAACTAAAGTCGCATTTGGTGCGAGGTCCGCGATCTCTCGAGAGACTACCTCTGGGTGATACGGATCAGAACCCATTAGTACCCACAATGGCGTCTCGCAGTTCCGAATGAAATCACGATCTACGTTGTACAAAAATTCCTGTTCGAACATGTTTGAACGAAACTGTATCCAATCCGCCTCACTTGCTTCGGGATGTGCACTCTTTATTGGATTCGCCCATTGATCAAACATCTCAAAGAAGAGGTCCTGATTGTCGTCGACGCCGATCGACTGCTGAATGACGGCCGCGCAAACACGTGAACGTGCGGCTTTTATAAATCCGAAGCAATAAGGACCGCCGATACAACCGCCCATAAGATGTAATCGGTCAAGCCCAAGGTAATCGGCTAGAGCAATATGGTCAGCCGTATAGGTCGCCCAACCATCGGAGCCGGACACAGGCGCTGTGGAGTCTCCCGCGTTGCGTTGGTCCATCGCGATGACTTGGAAATCGTTCGACAACGTCTCGATCGGATCCCATTCGCTGGAGTGCCAAAATGATGCAGCGGAACGCATTCCACCTGGAGCAAATAAGAGGATGGGAAATCCTTCGCCATGGACTTCGTAGTGAATACTCACGTCACCTCGTTCGAAAATCATCTTTAGTTTCCTCTAGTTAACTAGCATCATCAATCTTCAGGCTTAACGTAACCCGCGGGAGTTTCTGTTTCTTCGTTACGCAAGAACCGATTCATCTGATCGAGTAGATACTTCCGTGAATCCGAATCGCGGAGTGACAAGTGATGCTCATTGATTAGCATTGTTTGAAGTTCCTGCCACTCCTGCCATGCCTTCGCCGAGACATTGTCGTAGATATCTTCACCGAGTGGGCCCGGCATTGGTGGTGCGTCCAAGCCCGGTAGTTCCTTACCGTGCTTGCGGCATTGGACAGTTCGCATTGCGTTGCACGCGGTTGTGTAACGGCGCAATCGTAATCATCCTTGCGCGTGAATTCACCAGATGACCTAAATGGCTACGTTGGTCGATAGGAAATCAGTCACCTATGCCAGCCTTTTCAAGCACCGCCAACGTTAGTCTGGAGAGTCCAATGGTCGGTGTAGCGTTCGTATCAAACCATACCAGATCGTCGTGAGGCGAATCTAAACAAGGTGCGTTGAGGAGATAAACTACTTTTGTTTCTACATTGAAGCGTATATGCGAAAGGGTATGCGTAAACGACGTTAGTGCCTTTTCGCAATCGAATTGTCTTTCGCTTATTCCGATCGGAGCTAGAAACTCGGTGGGATGCATCGTCCTTTTGACCCTCACGGGCAACCATAGTCCGCCCCACAAACCATCTGTTGGTTGACGTTGCAAAAGCGCTCGTCCTTGCGCGTCAATGACTAAGAGTAGGCACAAGGTTTCCTCACGGACTGATTTACGTTTAGTAGGGTTCGGGTAGTGCTCTACGCTGTTTGTGGCAAGTGCAGTGCATCGCGTTCGGACGGGGCAGCGCGAGCAACTGGGGGCACTTTTCGTGCAACACGTTGCGCCCAAATCCATGATGGCTTGTGTGTACTCCGCGTTTCGTTCAGTTGGCGTATGTGCTTCCGCGAGTGACCATAGACTGTTCAAGACCGCCGTGTGTCGTAATTCGCCTTCCACAGCATGAAAACGAGCGAGGACGCGTTTGACGTTCCCATCGAGGATGATGCCGGGTTGGTCGAAGCCGCTAGCGAGGATTGCGCCCGCGGTCGAGCGACCAATACCAGGAAGATCGAGTAAGTCGACTAGAGAATTCGGCACGTGTCCGGCATGTTCCTTTACGACTTTTTGAGCCGCAGCGTGTAGCAGTCGAGCGCGGCGGTAGTAGCCAAGACCGGTCCAGAGACTCAACACGTCATCGATAGGGGCACTAGCTAGTGAATCGACGGTCGGCAGGTTCGATATGAATCGTTCGAAGTAAGGGATCACGGTTTGTGCTTGGGTTTGTTGAAGCATGATTTCAGCTACCCACACACGGTATGGCGTGCGTTCGCGTTGCCAAGGAAGATCTTTTCGTCCATGTCGCTTAGCCCACGCTAATACTCTTTGTGCAAACCAATCGGACATTTATGTTCTCATTCAATAACGGACGCGATAGGAAAAAGCATTCGATAATTTGAAATTGAACTCCCTGACCTGGATGATTTTCGTTACGTGACAGTTGAGAGCTGGGACCCATCCGCCACTGGCTTAACGTCGAGCCATCGTGACATTTTGAATCAAGTCGTCACGCAAATCGAAAAACGTGCCCTTGAGCTCGGCGACACTGAACAAGCATTTCTAAGACCAGTCATGCTACTTGACGCCGACGAATGGCGGTCGTTCGTTTCGAGAGAAACAGACGAGTCAATCGAAGCATGGATCAAAGTGCTCACATTGATCGAACGTGACTTTAGTGGCTTCGAGGCTGGAAGTCGATCTCCCGTCCTGACACTGATAAAGGTCCTAAAGTCGCGAAACGCGTTACCAGACGGTTTGTTTGCTTGGATCAAGTCGCATACGCGGAATCGATTTCTGCCGTATGGAAGCCTTGCAGATCGCCTCTAGTGTACGAACGTCCTTAAAATCGCTGCACTTTATCTAAAACACTGCACACGTGTCCCGCTCCGCGCAAGTCAGCCGAAATACGCTCGAGACCAGAATCACCGTCAAGCTAGAGTTGGACGGACACGGTGAAGCGCAGTTGAACACCGGGCTGCCTTTCTTTGAGCACATGCTGGAACAGATTGCTCGACATGGCTTGTTCAACATTTCGATTACAGCGCAGGGAGATTTGGATGTAGATGCTCACCATACCGTTGAAGACATCGGTATTACGTTGGGGCAAGCATTCGCGGAAGCGACAGAGGATAAGTCAGGTTTAACGCGTTATGGCCATTCATATGTGCCCCTAGACGAAGCCTTGTCTCGGGTTGTCGTTGACGTGTCGGGTAGACCGGGGTTGACGTATCACGTCGAGTTTGTTCGACCTCGTATTTCTGACTTCGACGTAGATTTGTTCCGCGAGTTCTTTCAAGGATTCGTGAATCATGCCCTCGTGACGTTGCACATCGACAATCTCAAGGGCATAAACGCACACCATCAAGCTGAGACGATTTTTAAAGCGTTTGGGCGAGCGTTACGCATGGCAACGAATGTAGATGCAGAGGTTCAAGGTACGCCCTCGACCAAGGGTTCTCTGTGATCCTGATTCCAGCGATCGATTTACATGACGGTCAGTGCGTGCAGCTGAAGCGTGGTTTGTTAGATACGGCGACGATTTATGAGAACGATGCGGGACGGTTAGCATCGCATTGGATCGATGAAGGCGCGGAACGTATTCACGTGGTTGATCTTGACGGTGCGTTTTCAGGCCGATCTGAAAATAGTACGAGCGTACAAGCCATCATCGACGCTGCAGGCGATACGCCTGTACAACTAGGAGGCGGTATTCGTTCGGAGGACGCGGTGTCGACCTGGATAGATGCAGGAGTCTCACAAGTTTGCATCGGTACTCAAGCAATCGAGGATGTGGATTTTTTTACCTCCGTGGCGAATCGGTTTCCTGATCAGATCATCCTTGCACTTGACGCTAGGGGTGGATTCGTCTCAACACGCGGATGGAAGACAACTACGAATGTGTCGGTTCCGGACGTGCTGGAAATTTGTGCTGAATTACCGTTGTTTGCTTTGGTGTTTACTGACATTGAAAGCGACGGCATGATGACGGGCGTCAATCTCAAACGCACTGAACAGGTCTTGGCTGCGACCGACATTCCGGTAATAGCGTCTGGTGGGGTTAAGGGGATACTTGATTTAGAGCGCTTGAGAGATCTTCGCGTCCGTGAGAAACGTTTATTCGGTGCGATTAGCGGTAGTGCTTTGTATGAGCGAGTTTTGGACTTTAGACGAGGAGTATTGGTACTCAGAACCGGTCTTTAAACAGCCAAATTTACTTCATAACATGTCATTAAGCTGACATATATCAGACATAAAACTTTCACACTGTAGACCTAGAGTTACCCGCGACCAAAGTGCGACGATCGACAACCTTGGTCAATGCATCTTGAGCTGAAATCTAGGAGTATCGGTGCTCTGCACGGGAATTCTTAATCGCGTTGGTCTAATCGCGTCCAACATACTTTTTTTAATCCTGCAAGCGTGTGGTGGAGGCGGTAGCAATATCGCACTAGATTCCATACAGCCGCCGACCTTCCCACCCGCGACACCAACGACGCCTACTGTATCTAACCCATGCGCGTCATATTCAGAACACGGTATCACGCGACAAGGTCAGGTCGATGGCGTCAACTGTGTGTATTCGTCACTGTTTGTAAGTGAGGATTCACCATTGAGTGTAGATCTCACTATCCCATCAATCAAGGGCTTACATATTTTCGAGGCGACGCTGCAAGTTGGGGAAGACGTTGATACGGGAGAACCTCCGGACGGTCCGACGTTAACGATTGACGCTGGAAACACGTTGGTCTGGATCAATAAAGACGACTATCTCCTGATCACTCGAGGCTCGAAGATTCAAGCAAAAGGCAACTCCTCTGCGCCAATCACTTTGACAGGATACGAAGACGCCGTCTCCGATACGGCCGCGTTCGACGACGTGCAACTATGGGGTGGCGTCGTCATCAACGGCAGAGGGATATCGAACAAATGTAGCGACGATCAACGCGCCAACCACACCTGCCATATCCAGTCGGAAGGAAAGCCGAGTCACTATGGTGGAAACGACAATGCGGACAACTCAGGTTCGCTTACTTATGTCATCATCAAGCACTCAGGTTCGGAAGCGGCGCCTGGGGACGAGCTAAACGGACTAACGCTTAACGCTGTGGGTAGTGGCACGACAATTGAGAACATTCAGGTCTATTCGACGTTTGATGATGGTGTCGAGTTCTTCGGCGGCGCGGTTTCCGTTACGAACCTGATCGCGCTTTACGTCAACGATGACTCAATTGACTACGCAGATGGCTGGGTGGGGTCAGTAAATAACGCTCTGATCATCCACCACCGCGACGGCGGCAACCGATGCGTCGAAGCCGATAACCAGGGAAGTGTTTTCGACGCACAGCCTCATACGAACGCGACGATCAACAACATGACGTGCGTCACGTCGGGTTCGGATAGTGCGAAAGGCGGAGGATTGGGCACCCACGGCGATTCTGAGGGAATCTTGTTACGACGCGGCGTCATGTCAACGATCAATAACAGTATCGTGGTTGACTTATACGCGAACGAAAAAGGCGTCAACGGTAACGAGTGTCTCGAACTAGACGGAGCCGAAACACGTATTCACGCGCAGACCGGAGCAACAAGCATCAATAGCACTGTTATTGCGTGTGACGAGGTGGCTAAAGACTCTTTACCGAACGGCACAAGCGTCGCAGCTTGGTTTCAGGGGGGTACGAATAACCTAGCGATTCACGGAAATGGCGATGCTGCGCTTGATGCTGACATTCGGTTACTGACAGGTTTCTACACGGCGACCAATTTCTCTGACGCAGGGGGTGAAGCTTTCACGATTACGCCTGCGAATGGCGCTAGCCATATCGGTGCAGTTACACGTGCCAATGATTGGACGGAAGGATGGGCGATCTGTCTTCGCGCACGCGCGTCGGAAGCCTGCGGTCCTTGGTTTCTCTAACCCGTCATTTCTCTTTTAGATCAAACGGAACACGATGAACCAATTCCAGGGAAACAAGCTCGACTCGATGTTGAGATGGTCGGCAATGTGTTCATTTCTCGCGTTCACCATGGTGAATGCCCAAGAGCAGACTGAGCAAACCGAATCTGAAGCCGAAAAGCTGACAGTAGCGCAACAGCAAATCGAGGAGTTGATTGTCATGGGCCAGAACAGTGAATCGGAAACGGACGTTGAGTCGGAGAGGATCCTTCTTGATGTCCAAGCCGAATTTGTAGATTCAGAATTTATCGCAAGAGTCGGCGATAGTGACGCGGCTGCTCTACTAAGACGTGTGCCAGGCTTGACGTTAGCGCAAGGCAAGTTCGTTTACGTTCGTGGGTTAGGTGAGCGCTACTCAAGCGCTCAGCTTAACGGCTCGTCAGTGCCTTCACCCGACATCACGCGGAATGTCATCCCGCTCGACATATTCCCTGCCGACATCATCGATTCGATGAAAGTTCAGAAAGGTTATTCGCCTGAACTGAGTGCGTCGTTCGGCGGTGGGAATGTGGATATTCGGACTAAACGAGTTCCAGAGACTGGATTGTTTCACGTCGAGTTTAAGACTGGGACCAATTCGGGAAGTGGCGATAGTCTGAGGTATCCGGGTGGCGGGGATGATGCATTCGGCGTTGACGATGGGACGCGTGCTCTATCACCAATGATCTTCCAAGCGATTGATAGCTATCGAGGCTCGTTGTCCCCCGTCACGATTCTGCGTTCCGCTGCGAATGGTCAGTCCATCGGGAGCATTGACGTGGCGAAAGACGCTAACCGTCAACTAGCCACGATGCTAAATCGTAGTCTTGACTTTACCGCTCATCAGACAGCGCTTGATATTCAAGGCGAACTATTGGCCGGCTATCGGTACTACATCACGGACCGTTTTGACATCGGCTTTTTAGCGTTAGGTTCGTACTCCAATGACGAACGTAATCGCGATCGCATCGTCAGAAGGTTCTCGAATCCAACGACAGATTTCGCCGAGTCATTGAGAACCACTCACGAAGTCAATATCACCAGTTCATTGAACTTCGGGATTCGCTTCACGGACGATCATGAATTGGGATCCATTCTCCTTTTGCTGCGCAATACAGAAGACGATGCGACGAGTACGCGTACTTGCTCACAAGGTCAATTCAACGACTGCTTTGACGAATCGAGTCCCGTCCAAGGACGCATTTTTGATATGCGTTACGAGCAACGGGAAATGTTGATGCACCAATTCAACGGTAAGCACACGATTGGCGACGAGACGCTTGACTGGCTTCCAGAGTTCATGGAGTTGGCAAGAGACGCAAACATCGCCTGGTACTACACCTTTGCAACTGCTGAAACTGCATTACCGCATGAAGTGTCGATTAGCGGGCAGGAAAGGCTGTTGGGTCCAAACGGCGAAGCTATCAATTTTTCCGTTCGCACGACCGCTACATCTGGGGAATTTCGTTATTCCAATTTGAGTGATGAGATCGAAACCTTCGGTTGGGACATGACGTTGCCGTTTTTCCAGGGCAGTATGAGCGTCGAGTTTTCTGGCGGTTACGACTATCTATACAAGTCACGCAACTACCGACAAACCTCGCTTGGTCTTGGATCATCAATTCCGGGATTTAACGCCATTAGTTCGAATTCACCGTCGGAAGTATTTTCAGATGCCAACATCCTGAATCCGAGGTACGGTATGGAGTTAATCGTTGGCATTGGCGCGTTTGGATCTGAGAGTTACATTGCGGATCAGGTCGTCGAAGCCGGTTACGGCAAGATTGACGTACTTATCGATGAAACTTGGCGACTTTCCGGTGGTGTTCGATCGGAGTTTTTCGAGCAAACCGTGTTACCAGTTGACTACCTGCAATACGACTCAAGGCGACTTGATGTCGATGGGTATTCTCGATTGGAGACGGAAGATGTATATCCAAGTGCGGCGCTTACCTATATCCGACCCGGTTTGTGGGCGGACGAGTTCCAGCTTCGGGCGGGCATATCACATACAGTAGCCCGGCCAGACATACGAGAGATGTCTGCGTCGACGTATATTGATCCGTTGACCGAAGCGCGTGTACGCGGTAATCCAAATTTGATCGTTAGTGATTTGACCAATCTTGATTTGCGCGGCGAATGGTTCTGGTCAAACAACGATTTGTTTTCCGTCTCTCTTTTTTTCAAGGACATTGCTAATCCCATCGAAACGGTGCAAGGCGGGGCAACCGAGGACAACATTCGCTTCAACTTCGTAAATGCAGATAACGCCGAAGTATTTGGCGTCGAAATTGAGTGGAAGAAGACCCTTGACTTTCTATCAGAATGGGGAGAGTGGACTGATACACTGTATTTCGCGGGTAACACGACGCTCAGCGATTCGGAAATTTACATACCGGTCGGACACGGAGTAGGTGACATTACGAACGAGCGTAGGGCGATGACCCAACAATCACCCTGGGTTCTGAACCTGCAGGTTGGGTTCGATGCGTTGAATCTAAAGCACTCGGGTACGGTTGTGTACAACGCATTCGGGAAACGCGTCTTCTTTGCTGGAATTAGTGGACAACCCGACGGCTATGAGCAACCGTTCAATTCACTGGACTTCGTATATACGTACTACCCGACCGAGAATTTGTCCTTCAAACTACGTGTGCGGAACATCTTGGGATCGTTTGTTGAGGTCACACAAGGTGACGTCAGCTTGATTGAGCAAAACGTCGGTACGTCTGTATTACTCAACGCCAAATGGGAGCTGTAGGGATCGGGGTTAAGGACTATCAAACCAGCGTAACGGATCCGTAGGTTCGTTACGCACTCTGATCTCAAAGTAGAGACCGGTGGCGTCTTCCGACCCGCCTTTCCCCACTGTCCCGATTGTTTCTCCTGCTTCGACGGGCTCGGTAGCTTGTTTCAACAAGCTAGCGCAATGTGCGTATATTGCTATGAGTTCGTCGCCGTGATCGATGATCATCGTGTTACCGTAGCCTTCAAACCACTCGGCGAATAAAACCGTACCTCCGGCGATCGCTGTGATAGGTTCACCCTGATTCGCTTCGATTACGATGCCTTCTGACCGAATACGCCCATCTGCGCGTAGTGCTCCGAAGCGCTGGCGGACTTCGCCTACTACCGGCCAGTTTTGCATGCCGCCATGAGACGCTGGTGTTACTGCGGGTCCAGTATGAGTTACTACCGGCGCACGCGCGGCAATCAATTGACTAAGTCGCTCGCGCTCTCTGACGAGTTGAACGAGATCTCGATCAAGGGCATCGATTTCGGTCTGCAGTTGACGATTCAATGCGCCAAGACGTGTGCTTCGACTTTGAAGAGCCTCAGCGTTAGCGTTGTAGTCGCGCTCCGTGGAATCGAAGACAAGTCGTGAATTTCTCGCGTCAACAATTAACCGTTCAAGGGTTACGAGATGTTGCTCGAGTTCACTAATCTGGATATCCAGCTGCTTTACGAAATAACGGTGATAGTGGTATAGTCGGTCGACCTTCAGTGGATCGCTTTGAACGATCAGCATCGTTAGAGGGTTACGCGCCTTCAGTTGTTGAGATGTCACGGTGTTCCATACGAGCTCTGTCGTTTTTCGGTCCCGTAGGTCGGCGTATGAACGAACTTTCGCGGTATTCTCCGACAGTGTTTGTTCGGACTGCTTCAGGTTTTCTTCCAACGTACGATGAAGCACCTGCAATCGATCGCGCTCTTCTTCAACCGCAGCAATTTGACGCCTCAAGTCGGCACGTTCACGATCCTTACTCGCACGTAACGACTGTTTTGTTGAGATCTCATTCTCGATTTGTTCGAACTTCCTATCCGGTTCGGACGCCTCTTGACCAAACGCTAAGGAGTGCGGCACAAGACACAAAGAGCATGCGCTCATCAACACACAAATTCGAATGCGACAGTGCACGCTCAATAGAGAAGTGATCGCCCAGTCATCGCCGTTGGTTGCTCGATACCCATCAACGCAAGAATCGTAGGGGCAACATCCTCTAAACCCCCAGAAGGTTGGATCCGTTTTGCGCTACTACCCACATAAATAAACGGTACTACACCTGTTGTATGTGCTGTGTGAGGTTGCTCGGTAGCTGCGTTCACCATTTCTTCAGCGTTCCCGTGATCTGCCGTGATGAGACAGTATGAGTTTGTTTCGAGCGTGACATCGGTGAGGTCTTTTAGGCATTCATCGATGCATTCGACCGCACGAATGGCCGCGTCAAAATCGCCTGTGTGACCAACCATATCGGCGTTTGCAAGGTTGCAGACAATCAGGTCGAATCGTGATGCTCGAATCGCTGACTCGATTTCACCAGTCACTTCGCGCGCGCTCATTTCCGGTTGTAAATCGTATGTGGCAACTTTTGGCGATGGAATAATGCGACGTGACTCACCTAGGTATTGGGCTTCTGAGCCGCCTGAGAAGAAATATGTAACGTGCGCATATTTTTCGGTTTCGGCGATGCGGAGTTGCGTCTTTTGCGCGTCTGCAAGTACGGACGCCAAAGTGTCTTGTAAATCTACAGGCTCAAACGCAACACTGACCTGCTTGACACGACTACTACCACGAGAGATATCATCGGCGTATGGTGCTAAGCAAACCAAATGGTTGATGTAAGGTCGAGTGGAACGAGGAAACGTACTCCCTTCGCGATCATCGGTGAATGCTCGACAAATCTGGCGTACGCGGTCCGCTCGAAAATTCATGAACACTACGTCGTCGCCATCGCGTACGACTCGACCGGAGCCGATTTGAGTCGGAACGACGAACTCATCGGATTCGCCTCGTTCGTACGCACGATACAACGCATTTAAAGCATCGGGAGCTTGGAAACGCGCAACACCGCTGACGAATAGGTCGTACGCGGTTTTGGTTCTATCCCAACGGTTGTCCCGGTCCATCGCGTAGTAACGCCCACTGATAGAAGCGATGGTGAAGCTACTTGAGGATTGCCTTAGTTGATCAGCGCGCTGAATCGAACTTTCTGCGCTTCGGGGTGGTGTATCACGTCCATCCAGAAAAGCGTGAAGCACAACGTCTCTATTCGCCGCGAGTGAGAGATCGATTAACGCGAAGATGTGTTCTTCATGGCTATGAACGCCACCGGGGGAAAGCAATCCGAAGATGTGAAGTGCTCCCGTTTCTGCAGAATTGATGACGGCTTGAATCGCGGGATTTCGTCCAAAGGAACCGATTTTGATACTGTGGTCGATTCGGTTAAGGTCTTGTCGAACGATTCTGCCCGCGCCGATGGTGATGTGTCCGACCTCGGAATTACCCATTTGGCCTTCTGGTAACCCAACATGTTCGCCGCTACATTCGAGAAGTGCATGTGGATACTCACGCCACAATCGATCCCACGTGGGCGTGTGCGCGTGAAAGATCGCATTAAATGCGGTCTCATCGCGATGTCCCCAACCATCCAGAATGACCAACAAGCAGGTTGGCTTCATCGTCGTCGCCGTGTAAAAATCAGCGCGAAAGTGTAATTAGGCTTAAAGTCCAATCCTATAATTTTTTGCGAAACTTAGGTTATTTAGATTCGCTTTCCTAAATGGAGCAATTCTTCGAATTTATAGCAAATCATTGGTTGCTAACGGGCACGTTTGCCGCGCTTCTCGTCGCGTTCTTCATCAATGAAATGAAGCGTAGCGGTCAGTCAATTTCGTCTCAACAACTCGTCAACTTAGTAAATCTAGAGAAGGCGGTGGTTCTGGACGTTAGGGACACTGGCGAGTTTTCAGCTGGTCACATCACCGACGCGATCAATATCCCGCATTCGTCGTTGCAGACACGTATGAAAGAGCTTGAAAAGTTCAAGGAACGACCAATCGTCATTGTGTGCAAGATGGGTCAACACGCCGGATCGATGGGGACGATGCTAAAGAAGGCCGGGTTTCGTAACGTTTCGAGGCTTCGTGGTGGCTTGAGTGCCTGGCAAGCTGAAAACATGCCGTTAATAAAGGGTCGTCACTAGTCGATTGAGTCATGGCAGATGCGACGATAAAGATCAACCTAGCATGGCGCTTCGAACGCATCTATCTCCGAAATGTCAACGTGACATTGCACGAAACGCCTGACCTGTTTGACATGAAGTGGCAACCAAACGCAGACATGAATATTCAGGGCGACTTCCGTCAAGCCGGGGACAATCGCTACGAAGTTTCGCTCAAGCTCAAGATGACATGTAAAAACCTCGATAAATTAGCGTTAGAGATGACCCTTGAGCAATCAGCGTTAGTCCGAGTCCAATCCGAGAAAAACCAATCTGATGTGCAACGAATTCTTGCTGTTGAAGCAACGAATGCGCTGTTTCCGTACGTGCGGGAAGCTGTTGACAATCTCGCTGTTCGAATGTCGTTACCCCCATTGATGTTGGGTCACTTCAATTTTGAGAAGGTTTTCGAAGAAGGACTACGGCAGATGAACTTGAAGAGCGCGCAGTCCGCCATGAGTGCAAACGTCAGCACCGACGAAGTTATGAATTAGCAGGCGATCAACGACCGTCTGTAAAGTCCAGTTGTCGCCAAGCTTCATACAAAGCCACTGCAACGGAATTTGCCATGTTCATACTGCGACTCTGTGGCAACATTGGAATACGCAATAGATTGCTTTCAAAGCGCGCACGTAGAGACGCTGGTAAGCCGCGTGTTTCCGGTCCAAACATCAACACGTCATAAGGCTGGTATTCGACATCTGTAAACGAGCGGGATGCCTTGGTCGAGAAGGCAAAGACTCGTTTTGGATCGAAAGGAGCCAATGCTTCCGATAACGTACTACAAACACGTACGTTAACCCACTCGTCGTAATCCAATCCTGCACGGCGTAAGCGACGATCATCCATTTCAAAACCGAGAGGTTCCACAAGGGTCAGAGAAGCGCCCGTGTTCGCCGCGAGACGGATGGTGTTACCCGTATTTGGTGGTATTTCCGGTTGATAGAGAACGATATTCAGAAATCGCTTGCTGAATCGTGTGGAATCCTCTCTCACGCAATTTTGTATTTACTGATCTTCTGAGAAAGTGTATTGCGTGCGTAGCCAATTAGTTTCGCCGCTTCCTGCTTGTGTCCTGATGTGTATGTCAGCGCCATGTCGATCAGCGTTTTTTCAAACATCGGTTGTGTTGCGTCGAGCAGGTTTGCACCCCCGTTATCGAGATGTTCCTGGATATACGCTCGAAGCGCGCTCGTCCAATCACTTGAGATCGGTTCGCGTGTACTCGCTGAATGTAACTCGGGGGGTAAGTCAGACACAACAACATCCCGACCCGGTGCCATAACAGTCAACCAGTGGCACGTGTTTTCAAGTTGTCTCACATTCCCAGGCCAGTCAAGCGATTCGAGGTAAGACAGTGTCTCGTCGGTTAGCGATTTCGTATCAACACCGAGTGTCTCTGCCGCTTCACTCATAAATTTGCTGGTGAGTGCGACAATGTCTGATTTGCGATCACGTAGTGGTGGTACATGTATACGTATGACGTTGAGTCGATGATAGAGATCTTCTCGAAACTGTCCTTCACGAACAAGATGCTCCATATCGCCATGCGTCGCGGCAATGATGCGAACATCTACTGTGATCGATTCGCGGCCGCCGAGGCGATAGAAACTACCGTCCGAAAGAACCCTTAGCAATCTTGTTTGTGCAGTAAGCGGCATGTCTGCGATTTCATCCAGAAATAGTGTTCCGGAATCTGCTTGCTCAAATAACCCTATTCGACGCGCATTGGCACCGGTAAACGCTCCTTTCTCGAATCCGAACAATTCTGCTTCAATAAGATCATTGGGGAGTGCAGCCATGTTTAGAGCTACGAATGGCGTATTAGATCGGGGACTGTGCGTATGCAACGCGTTCGCGACAAGCTCTTTACCTGTCCCGGTCTCACCGGTTATCAGAACGGTCGCGCTTGATTGAGAGAGTCTTGCGATCGCGCGATACGCTTCTTGCATCGCTGGCGCCTGTCCGATGATCGCGTCCGAGACTGGTGTGGTCTTGTTTTCGACCTGCGCATCAGTCCGACTTTGCGCCAACGCTCGTTCTAATGTACTGTGAACGTCGTCTATGTCGAACGGCTTCGATAGATATTCAAACGCCCCCTCACTAAATGATGTGACCGTACTTTCGAGGTCAGAGTAAGCGGTCATAACGACGATCGGAATTTCAGGGTGTTGTGCTTTAACCTGCCTAAGGAGTTCGTAACCGTCTAAGCCTGGCATGCGAACGTCCGTAAGGATCACTGAAGGTTGGTCGTCCTTAAGTTCTGTCAACACGCTTTGAACGGAATTGAATGTGCGAGCGCTCATACCGAAATTGCTCAGCGCTCTTTCAAGCACAAATCGGATGCTCTTATCGTCGTCGACGATCCAGACCGAATCGTTACTCATGGTGTGTGAGAGCCTCCTTCACCATTAATTGCAAAAGGTAGATACATCACGAATTTAGTAAGACCTGGTTCGCTGTTACACACGATTAATCCCTGATGCATACCGATGATGGTGTAAGTAATCGCTAGCCCCAAGCCGGTTCCGGTAGATTTCCCAGTAACTAGAGGAAAGAAAATCTGATCTTGGATGTCGGGTGGTATACCGATTCCATTGTCTTCGATCTGAACACGAGCAACCATTGGATGACGCAGTCTTCCAATCGTGAACTGATGTTCGATCCCAGTACGAATTGCAAGCTGAGGTGCGTCTTCGTTTTGGGTGGCTTCTTGAGCGTTTTGAACGATGTTCAGCATGGCTTGCGTGAGCTGATCGAAGTCTCCAAGCACACCGGGCATGCTCGGGTCGTAATCGCGCTCGAGTTCCCAATCGATTTCGGCTTCACTTGAGACGATTCGAAGTACCTTCTCTATGACTTCATGAATGTTGACAGCTTCAAAACAAGGCGTGTGATTAGGTCCTAACATCCGATCCACCAACGTCTTTAATCGATCGACTTCATCAATAATGAGATCGGTGTAGTCAATCTGTTCGCTGTTAGCTAGCTCTTTGCGCAAAAGCTGCGCAGCACCTCGAATGCTGCCTAGCGGATTCTTGATTTCATGCGCCATGCCGCGCACTAACTGACGGCTAGCCAGCTGTGCGTTCCGCATCTGGTCTTCCTTATTCATAAACAGAAAGCGGTCGAACGGCTCAATTTCAAATACCAAGCGCTGGCCACGGATCGGCGATACGGCGATATTGGCAACGGTTTTTTGGTCAGTAGCCGAGACCTTTAACTGCACTTGTCGTAGGGTGTAGGTCTCATAGGCATCGAAGCATTGTTGGAGAGCTTCTTCCGTTACTTCCTGACCTTCAAACAGAGATCCAATCTTTTCGCCGCGAAAGTGCTCTAGGCTACCGCCACAGAAATCCTCGGCGGTGTTGTTCATGTACTGGATCGCAAACTGTGCATCCACAACGACAATCGCGACTTTGATCGCGTCAAGAATGTCTTGGTGGACTGGCATGGTGCAGCTATTGCAAGGTCGTAGTTGACCTATGCAATATTCGTGCCATCATTTTTGGGCAAATTTGCGCTCGAAATCTGCGGGTTGCACAATAATAGTGCAAGCCGTTGCTCAAAATGTGAGCAATCGTGTCTATGTACTGGTCAAGCTCAGTGCGAACGGAGTCCCGATATGGACGTCTACAACTAATTTCTCGTACGCGCGCAGTCTAGGTATCAATGATGCCGAGTGCGTAGTATGAGTCGATCGTATCGCGAACCGTCTCTTCGATCGGGTAGGTGTCCAACCCGAGTTCTTGTCGTGCGAGTAAACAGTATGAACGCGGCGAGTCGTAGGTCGGTTGTGCGGGTTCATCGCCGTCCATCTCCTCACCACCGATGAGATCGACGTTGGGGTAAAGATCGTAGAGCATTTGCTGTAACTCCCACGTGAAGAGTTCGCCGCTTCTATCGGCTGCCGACAGAATGTATCTCGAACCGTTAGAGGCGAGGGTGCTTTCCGCCGCCAAGCGATGTGCTCGAGCGGTATCGCGGACGTCTACACAGTTCCACAACATTCGACCGCCACCGGATTTCTTATACGGTTTGCCTTGCATCATGTAACGCATGCAGTTTTGCCAGCTCCACCCTTGGTCGTGGTTTAAGCACATGAGTGGACCAATCACATGCAATGGCAGAATTGCCATCGCATCGAACGTCCCGTCTTCTTCTGCACGCTCGTAGATCATGCGTTCGGTATTCGCCTTGGCCATCGCGTACGCGATATCGCGATTCTTCGGTATCTGCTCTTCAGTCCATCGCCCTCGATAACCTTCTAGGTTATCGCCGCACCAGTCCTTTTCGGTAAACACGTACCCTTGAGGGCGCGGGTGTCCGACGGCTGCGAATGAGCTCGTAAACACGAATCTGCGCAACGAGCCGCCTTTGATAGCACTGTCCAGCACATGGGTGACTTCCGTGAAGCACCCGTCATACACTTCCTGCGGTGTTTCGCGGTTGTAGCCGACCGCTGCACCCGTGTGGATGACTGCACTGCAGTTTCGGAACGCATCGTCATAGCTACCTTGTTCGTTTAAATCGCCTTCACATAGCTCCAGCAGTCCTCGGTACGCGGGATCTTCACCTAACTCAACCAAGTGGTCGACCTTTTCTGGTCTGCTCTTGTCCCTGACACAAGCGCGTGTCTCGTATCCTTGGTCAAGCAGATCTTCAACGATCCACGAACCTATGTAGCCGCTAGCCCCTGTAACGGCGACTGGGCCGTCTTTTGGAGAGACTGCGCGTGAAATCGATTCTTTGGTAGCTGGCATGGTCGTTCCTTGTTTCGAACGCCGCATTTTAGAAAGTGGTGATTGTCGTTCAACGAGACGTATACGCGTAAAACGATACACACTCGACTTATTACGGTGAACCAAAAACGTTAACTGGGTTTCTAGACTTCGTCGGGCAAAGCTGGTGGAACGGCACGGACCTTCACATGAAACTCGTGGTCGAGCTGCTCCGATGAAACATGCACATGTCCGTTTACCCGGCACCAACTAGGAATGTCTGCCAGAACACCAGGATCGGTAGCGATAACCACAATCTCGGTCTCGTGCTCAACATGTCGGGCGAACTCTTGGAGCCGAATGACAGGTAATGGGCATAACAGTCCTTTGGTATCAAGAACGTTTGCACATGCCATCAGTTTGTCAGGGACCAATCCTGTGGTATTAGGTGTGGCTCCATTGGTTCAACAACCACTTCTTCAGAAACGCCTGATTGATCCGTAATTCGTACGGTGACATCGGGTTCTGTTCGTCCACGGCTGTAGCGCGCCAAGATCCGAGAAGCCAGTATTCGCTCTTTTTGGTTCAGGTCACCGTCGATCAAACAGAGAGGTCCGACGTGAGAAACCGTGGACATATGCGCGAATTTGTGACGAAAACCGCGAAGGTACTGGTTTTCTCCTTCTTCTCGACCGATGATGAGCTTGAAATGAGGTGCTGGACGAATATGTCGCCCGATCTTCAACAGGACGACGTCTTCGAGGTCATAGTCTTTCCGACCGCGTGCGTCCCAAAGGTCTTGTAGTTTCTTGGTGTAGCTCTCATCCGTGAGGAAACAGCAGCCACCGGCCGGTTGACTCCATTCAGAGATACCCAACTCTTTTGCGAGCGCGAACTGAGGTTTGCGACTTCGACCGGAGAACCCGTAAAGCTGTTCGCGGTCTACCCATCCTTCTCGTTCAGGTAGAGACGGCGGTAAGTTCTTTGCGCACAGCGGCCGGAGGAGACGATCATCAGCCCCCGAATCCTTCGCGATAATCGCCATCGTTTCGGAACGTTGTGACTTAGGACGTTGTCCGACGACTTCGCCGGTGATGACGAAATCAAACGGTTCGTTGCTGTTGCTCTTCAACTCAAGCGCACGGTTCACCATGAAGATCTTGCAATCTAGACAGGGGTTCAACAGGCGACCGTATCCGTAATCGGGATTAATGACGATATCTTTGTAGTCTTCAGATATGTCAACAATCTGCATTGGGATGCCGATCTGTTCTGCACACCAAAGGGCGGAATGGCGTTTGACTTTTTGTTTTTTTGTACGTTTAACGGCTTGAGTATGCCCCTCTACGCAAAATCCAGTAAAGAAATTCACGCCTTCAACATGTACGCCTTGGGATTGCACAACTTTTGCCGCCAGCATGGAGTCAAGTCCACCGGAAATAAGCGCGACCGCGCGTGGTTGTCGAGAGAGAGCCGTCATGCGCGGAATTTTAGGAGGGACACGTGAAAGTACTGCTTCAACGCGTAAAAAGCGCTTCCGTTTCAGTCGAAAGCGTCGAAATAGCCGCCATTGGCCCTGGTTTGCTCGCGTTTCTAGGGGTCGAACGCGGCGACACGTCCGAGATTGCTACCCGTCTTGCGAACAAAACGGCGTCGCTGAGGATTTTTCCGAGTGAAAGCAAACCAATGGACAGATCTGTCGTAGATACGGGCGGTTCCGTCTTAGTCGTGTCGCAATTCACGCTCGCGGCGGATGTCCGAAAAGGAAATCGACCGAGTTTCTCAGATGCTGCGGACCCGCGTGACGCAGAACCGCTCGTGAACCACTTCGTTGACGTACTACGTCAACAGATTCCGAGTGTATCGACCGGGCAATTCGGCGCGAATATGCAAGTAGCCCTCGTTAACGATGGGCCAGTTACTCTTCTTCTTCATCAGGCTTAAATACCAGTTTCGACATCAAGATGCCTAGCTCGAAGAGAATCCATGCAGGAATGGCGAGGAGTACTTGCGAGATGATGTCCGGCGGCGTCAACAGCATGCCGATAAAGAAGCAACCGACGACCACGTAGGGGCGCTTACGAGCGATACGCTGAGGGGTACTGAATCCAGCCATCACAATGAGCATCGTTGCGATTGGAATCTCGAACACGATGCCGAACGCAGTGATGATCTTGATAACGAAGCTAAGGTATGCGTTGATGTCCGTCATCCATGTGACATCGTCCGGAATCGTCGCAGCAAAGAACTGAAATACGAGTGGGAACACGATGAAATACGCGAAAACCATGCCTAGATAGAACAGCACCACGCTCGAAACGAGAAGTGGGATGGCAAATTTCTTTTCGCGGAGGTAAAGTCCTGGCGCAACGAAAGCCCAAATCTGATGAAGCACAAACGGCATGCCGATAAACAAAGCGCCATAGGCCGCCATTTTGAAAGGCGTAAGAAACGGGGAAGCAACCTCGGTCGCGATCATGGTTGCGCCACCCGGTAAATGTGCCATCAATGGTGATGCGATCCAACGATAAACATCGTTGGCAAATACCATCAATGGAATGAATGCAAGCGCGACCGCGAGCAACGCGCGCAAGATCCGCTTTCTTAGCTCGACAAGATGGCTTAGGAGCGGTTGTTCATCGTCGTCAACCGCGGCGTCGTGTTCGCTTTCTCGATCTGGCGGTTTGTCGTCCGGATAGAGCGGGTCACTCACGATCGGGTTTCTCATCGCTCGGAGGTTTGGGCGATGGCTTGTCTTGAATCTCGGCTTCGCCTTCACGCATTGCATCAGAAACGCTGCTTGAAATATCGCGTTTCAGTGCTTTTGCTTCAGCCTCTACTTGCTTAAGCTCCGCCGTAATTTGTTCGTTGTGGAGCTGGCGACGAATGTCGTCCATGCCGACTTCACGTTCTATTTCTTGGCGGACGTTGTTATAGACTCGCCGCATTCGACCCATCCATAGCCCTACTGTTCGCAAGACCTCCGGGAGTCGTTGTGGACCGAGGATCAGGAGCGCGATAACGCTAATCAGAAATAGTTCGGCAAATGAAATGTCGAACATAGCGGGTTTATTCGGCTGATTTAGGTTTCGGTTCGGCGGGCTCAGAACTCGGTGATTCTGAGGCATCGGCTGACTGCTCAGTTCCCATGCTAGCTCGAAAGCCCTTTATGGCATGGCCAAGGTCGCTACCGAGCGATTTCAGCTTCTTCCCCCCGAAAACTAAGAGGACGATCACCAGGATCAGACCAATTTCTAATGGACCAAACATATTGGAATACCTCTAACGACGAAAACGACGCGCAATCGCCGTTATCAAACGGCGTACTATGACATACGCGCCAACGCAGGCACAGACTAAGATCAATAGGTTCACTAAGATCATAGCGATTTCAAGTGGACCGAATGGCATGCTTGAAACTCCTTGCAGATGGGGACAGTACGAATTGCGATTAAAACGAGATAGCTCTTGATAGATGGAACCCTTCGGCCAAAAACCTTCACTTTACACTCCGTTTAGATGGAGCAACAAGTCAGCTAACGCGAGTGATCGACTCATTCAAGTATATGGGACTTACATACTTGACCACAAATCAAGCTGCATTTTGACGGATCATCGGAGTCACCAACGTGAACGCTCCTCCCTCGTCCAGATACCCCAGTCACCGGGGTCCTTTCGATGCTTGGTTTTCGCATCACATGTTTAATTGTATAGTTATTCTGAATGAATCGCAAAACTAATGATGTTAACCCGGATTTTTGTAGTCAGGGTAGTAATCGCCAAGTATATCGTTGAATGTCGACTTTTCTATAGCTTTGAGATTGAGCAGGATACGATCGCATGTCAACGCTTAACCGATAGTGAAATGGCAACTAGACTACTGACAACACCACCCACTAATAACGCGTCATGGTTGAGGTGTGGAAACCAGTTCAGCAAAACAAACGAGAACTGAGCGATACCGCCTAGTCCAAAAAGCGTGACCCAGAGTTTTCGCCACCAAGAAATACGGGAGTGGTTTAGGCTCGCCTGAAGATTGTCCATCGCATGAGCCTGTACCCGCATCTGTCGCTCGATACTACCAAGTCGATCGCCAGCCGTGAGTAACAGGTGAGGTAGTCGAGGTAGCTGCCCGAGCAGCTTGGGCGCGTTGTCAGTGAACGCCTTTAGTGTGGCTTCAACGCCATAGCGTTTCTGCATCCATTTTTCCATGAATGGCTTCGCAGTGGTCCACAAATCCAAATCCGGATCAAGTTGCCGCCCGAGACCTTCGATGTTCAGAAGCGTTTTTTGAAGAAGTACGAGTTGCGGCTGCACTTCCATATTGAATTGACGTGCGGTCGTAAACAAGTTGAGTAAAAAATGGCCGAACGAAATCTGTGAAAGTGGTTGAAGAAAAAGAGGTTCACACAGATCTCGGATGACCTGCTCAAAGGCTTGCACATCAGATTCTGCACCGATCCATCCCGACTCGGCATGGAGCTGTGCGATCTCACTGAAATCCTGATTGAAGAATGCGACGATGTTTCGCGCTAGATAGGTTTGATCTTCGGGGGTCAATTGACCGATGATCGCACAATCCACGGCAATGTAGCTGGGATCTGCTGGATCTTCAACATCAATAAAAATGTTGCCGGGATGCATGTCGGCATGGAAAAAGTTGTGCTCAAATACTTGGGTAAAGAACGTTTCGACGCCACGTACCGCAAGTTTCTTCAGGTCAGTACCTCGTGCGACAAGCTCGTTTGTAGCAGAGATTGGCACGCCATGGATTCGCTCCATAACGAGCACGTCAGTCGTGGTGAAATCGTTATAGACGCGGGGGACGTACAACAGTTGTGATTCCGCGAAGTTGTAGCGCAGTCGCGTGGTATTTTGTGCCTCTTTCGTTAGATCGAGCTCGTTGAAGATGGTCTCCTCATAGTCTCGGGCGACTTCGATCAGTCTGAGTCTTCGAACATCTCTAGATATGCGGTGGAGGAACCTAACGGCCTGAAATATGAGTTCCAAATCCTTACGTATGCGATCTGCAACATCAGGTCGAATGACCTTTACAACGACCTCGTTGCCATCTTGAAGCCGTGCCGCGTGCACTTGAGCGAGCGAGGCAGACGCGATGGGTTCGTGCTCAAAATCACTGAATAGCTCGTTCACGCGCTGATTCAGGGCTTTTTCAATTCGGGTAATCGCTTCTTCTGTGGGGAACGGCGGAACCTGATCTTGTAACTTTGCCAATTGATCTGCGTAATCGACCGGCAGAAGGTCGCGACGAGTGGAGAGAATCTGTCCGAACTTGATAAATACGGGACCTAGGTGCTCGATCGCTTCACGCAAACGTAGCGCGGAGGGTTTTCGGGGATTTGGTAAGTATCGGGTCAACAGAAACCACTGGAGCCAGTGGTCACCTATTAACTCAATCAGAATGGTGTCAAGGCGAAAACGGACGACGGTAAGCAGTATCCGAAGGCCGTGCCACAGTGGTCTCATACAACCACCGCCTAGTCGTCGGCGTTAGATTTCCGTCCGGTAGACTCGGCAAGCTGCCTTTGAAGCTCATCTACTCGGGCTTCTAGTTCTGCAACGCGTTCTTCTAGTTTGACGACGGATTCCCCACGAGTCGAGATGTCGGCGAATTGCGCACTGATGGTTTCCATGGCCGAACGGGCAGCGGCAATACCGTAATCGCGAGCGGCCTTTGCTTTATCGGCCACGTCTTTTGGATCGAGCGGCGGTCCAAAGATCACATGTAGTTCGTCTAGGATCGTCTCATCACCATGTAAAGCAATGTTATTTGTGTTTGACGTCATGAGAGCCTGACTAATACTGGACATCGAACCAGTAATTTCGAGATCTGGGTCCTCCACGTTATCGGGTCGCACTTCGACGTGTCCGTCCACGACTTTCAGGTGGAAATCCTGACCCGACATGTTGAACTGTACGGATCGTCCTTCGAGGCGCTCGAGGGCTTGTCTAGCCTTTGAGTCAAAGGAGACACGGGTCTTAATCGCGGTCTCCATTCCGCCGGCGAAGGTACTCTCTAATATGCTCATGCTGTGCCCCAATGAAGTGCGGCGATGCCGCCTAGTAAATTATCGTAACGAACGTTATTGAATCCGCAGTCTCGGAGCATGAGCGCTAATACGCTTTGAGACGGGTGCGTATCAATCGATTCAACGAGATACTGGTACGGTCTTGATGTTCCAACAACGATCTCACCGACCAACGGCCAAGTCCACTTAAACGCGCCGAATGCAAAACGTAGTGCTGGATTCGTTGGTTTCGAGAAGTCAAGAACGACCAAACGACCGCCAGGACGTAAAACGCGTCGAAACTCTGAAAGCGCACGCGATTGATCCGCTACGTTACGCAGCCCGAAACCGATCGTTACAGCATCGAACTGCGAATCGTGAAACGGGAGTTGTTGAGCATCTGCTAGTACGAAATCGATGTCCATGCAGCCGGCGTCGATCGAACGATTGCGCCCCTCTCTTAACATCGAATTGTTGATGTCAAAACACGTAACGCTACCTGACGAGCCTACCGCTTGAGTCAGCAGACGCGCGATGTCTCCCGTACCACCAGCGGCATCTAGTACCGCGTTTCCTTCACGAAGAGCAGCAGTTTCGACAAGAATTCGTTTCAACACACGATGTGTGCCTAACGACATGAAGTCGTTCATGACGTCATATCGAGACGCAACGCTGTCGAATACGGTATGGACGCGAGCGGTCTTCTCAGAAGCTAGAACCTCTTCACGCCCGAAAAATACTTTCGGCTCACTCATGCTTGGACGGAGGCTGCCAATGCCCAACTGGTATTTGAGGCAATCTCGAGGCGTTTGCCGCCTTCAAATCAGCAAGGTATTTTTGCCAGTAGTTGCCCTGCTGGTCATGTAGTTCGCGTAAGTACTCCCAAGAATAGATACCTGTATCGTGACCATCGTCGAACATGATCCGTATCGCGTAGTTGCCGATCGTTTCGATCTTATCGATACCGACGTGTTTCTTTCCTGTCTGCAAGACGCTCTGTTCTGGCGAGTGTCCTCGCACTTCCGCTGATGGGCTGAAAACACGAAGCAACTCGGCAGTGAGTGTAGCCGTAACACCGTCGTCAAACTTGATCTCGAGTGTCTTGGCGTTCGAGTGATATGTGATGGCTGTAGGCGTCATGCGTTGGGTTGCAGCGGACTTAGAGAATGAAGCGTGATAGGTCCTGATCTTTTGCCAGTTCCTCAAGGTGCTCATTGACGTAAGCGGCGTCAATCTTCACCGCTTGAATCGTGTCGCCTGCGCTAAACGAGACCTCATCCATCAATCTCTCCATGATGGTGTGTAGCCGACGTGCGCCGATATTCTCAGTATTCTCATTGACTTCGAACGCAATTTCTGCAATCCGTCTCACCGCGTCGGAGGTGTATTCCACGGTTATCCCGTCGGTGGCGAGGAGCGCTTCATATTGCTTCGTTAGCGCTACGTCGGTATCGGTCAGGATGCGTTCAAAATCGTCGGGTGTGAGCGCGTTCAGTTCGACACGGATGGGTAGTCGCCCTTGCAATTCAGGAATCAGATCCGAGGGTTTTGATAGATGGAACGCGCCGGACGCAATGAACAGGATATGGTCCGTCTTAACTGAACCATATCGAGTCGTGACGGTCGATCCTTCGATAATCGGTAGCAAGTCACGTTGGACGCCCTGATGTGCGATGTCCCTGCCAGCGTAGTCATCGCGTGACGCTACTTTGTCGATTTCGTCCAGGAAGACGATACCGCTTTCTTCGACCTGGTTGATCGCGTTGCTGTGGATTTCGTCCTCGTTAAGCAGATCAGATGCTTCTTCCTCACGTGCTCGTCGCCATGCGTCACGTACAGACAGCTTCGCAGTTTTTTGACGTGACCCACCCGTGAGATTCTCAAATGCTGATTGAATCTGATCGGAAAGATCTCCCATATCACCGCCCATACCGGGTACGAGAACTTTGACTCCCGGTGAAGCGACGTCGATTTCGACTTCTCTCTCGTCTAGATCACCGTTACGCAGCTTTTGTCGCAACCAATCGCGCGTTTCGACTGCCGCTTCATCACCATTCGCAGGGTCTGACGATCCTCCCTTTGAGCTGACGTTTAGAAGTGCGTCGAGGATCCGTTCCTCGGCGGCGTGATCTGCTCGCGATTGCACTTCGGTCATCGCCGATTCGCGTTGTATCGCAATGGCGGCTTCAACGAGATCTCGAATGATGGAGTCGACGTCACGCCCAACGTACCCAACTTCGGTGAATTTCGTCGCTTCAACTTTGACAAACGGCGCGTTGGTGAGTCGAGCTAGCCGCCTGGCAATTTCGGTTTTTCCGACACCTGTAGGGCCGATCATCAGGATATTCTTTGGCGTGATTTCATCACGCATCGATTCATCGACCTGCATACGACGCCAGCGATTTCGCAGGGCGATGGCGACCGCGCGTTTGGCGGCATCTTGCCCGATGATGAACTTATTCAGCTCTCCAACGGTTTCTCTCGGAGTCATAACCATTAATCTGTGCTCAGCGTCTCGATTTGATGTTGGGTGTTTGTGTAGATGCAGATATCGGACGCAATTTCAAGTGCTTTTGCGACAATCGTACGAGCGTCGAGTTCCGTACTGTCAAGCATGGCGAGTGCGGCGGCTTGGGCATAAGGTCCCCCGGAGCCAATCGCGATTAGGCCGTGATCTGGTTCAATCACATCGCCATTACCGCTTACGACTAGCGAACTATTCGCATCCGCAACGGCCAATAGTGCTTCAAGTCGGCGTAACGCTCGGTCACTTCGCCAATCCTTTGCGAGTTCGACTGCTGCACGCGTTAAGTTACCTGAGTACTTGTCTAGATTGGCTTCAAATCGCTCGAATAACGTGAATGCGTCAGCCGTTCCGCCTGCAAAACCGGCGATGACAGCGTCGTTATGTAAACGACGCACTTTGACCGCATTGTTTTTCATCACAACGTGACCTTGCGTAACTTGGCCGTCACCACCTAGTGCGACCATGTTTTCGCGACGAACACTAAGGATGGTGGTTCCGTGAAACTGTTCCACACTATATCTCACTAGTAAGCAAAAAAATGCGAATGAACGCGCGTCGTGTCGTTAGGATTCCCTGATGCCGAGCAGGATAGCTTCCACCTGCTCAGATCCTAAACGCTCAATGGCGGCTTGAGCTTCTGCTTGGGATGGAAAGGGTCCCACAACCACGCGGTATCTAGATCCAATTCCCGGCACCTCTACCGCCGTTGTCTTCGCTTGATAGCCGCGCAACACGAGCGACGCACGAAACACGTCTGCGTGACGTTGCTGCTCGAATGAACCGGCTTGGAGGAGAAAACTCTCGATGGATGGCTCCACTGTTTGTTTAGGAGTTGACTCGCTCGTTTCCTCGACCGTTACAAGCTCACGGACGGGGGTTTCAGATGGTTCACGTTCCTGCGTCGATTCGAGGATATCCGGGAACTCATACTCATACTGCACCGGTGAAGTATCGATATCGGGGAACGCTACGGTATCGGGTTGATAGTCGTCCAACATCGGTACACCGACTGCCGCCACGAGGATCAATGCTAAGCATCCGACGACAAAGCCGGCAATGAAATTCGTCAGGCTAAATCCGCCTGCACCACGGGATCTGGACCGGGCTTTACTAGCCAATGCGTTCCTCGCAAACTATGAAAAAATAATGATACGGCGGGACTAGCGACATTCGCGAACTCAAGAGTCGAGGGTTGCTTCCAGATTCTTTTGGTCGAACTCACTTGTTAGAACGACCGTGCCAATGGACTTGGGTAGCACAAATCGCAACTCGCCTTGGATCACTTTCTTGTCCATCGCCATGCTCGCAAGCAGTCTTCCTTTGTCTACATGCGGGGCTTTGTCCGGTAAGCCGTAAGCATTAACGATATTACGGATGCGCTGCGCCGTTCGCGCATCGCATAGATTCTCCCGTAGCGCCAAGTCAGAGGCCATCACCATACCGATACTGACAGCCTGGCCGTGGAGAAGCTCACCGTATCGGGTTTCAGCTTCGATCGCATGTCCAAATGTGTGCCCAAAATTCAATATCGCTCGTCGGTTTCGTTCGCGCTCATCAGACGCGACGACTTCTGCTTTGATCTCGCAACTGCGGCGCACGATGAATTCGAGGGAGTCTGGTTCTCGAGCCAAGACTGAATGTGTGTTGTCTTCCAACCACTCGAAAAACGATGGATCGTAGATCACACCGTACTTGATCACTTCGGCCAATCCTTCGACAAAAATCTCATCGGGCAACGAGGTCAATACGTTAGTGTCAATGAGTACGGTTTCGGGTTGGTAAAAAGCGCCGATAAGGTTCTTACCGCCCTTGTGATTAACGGCGGTTTTGCCGCCAATAGCAGAATCGACCTGCGCTAGCAACGTCGTTGGAATCTGAATCAATCGAACGCCACGCTGATAAGTCGCCGCCACGAATCCCGCCAAATCACCGACGACGCCTCCACCAAGTGCGACAATCACAGTGTCTCGATTGAAACGAAACTCTATCAGTTGATCAATGACCTCGCTATAGGTTTGAATTGATTTGTATTGCTCACCGTCACCAATCAAAATCATTTCGTGATCTGCAGCAAGATGGTCAATGACTTCACCATACAACGAGGCGACACGATCATTTGAGATTGCGGCAACTCGCGTGGTGAGCGCCATGGTTGACGCTAACTCGGGACTCTGTAGATAACCTGAGCCGATATATATCTCGCTGGTGCGACCATCGGCGAGATCAAGGGTAAGCGTCGGTTTCAATGTCTAACCATCGAGTGGTACCAAGTCGCGATGCTTGAAGCGATTTCGTGTGCATTTGCATAAGCGTCGGTATCGAACGTCGCGTCTGCCAGCGCCGAATAAACGGGTTCTCTCTCCCGTGCCATCTTCTCGATTACGACCTCAGGATCATCATCTTTAAGCAAAGGTCTAGATGTATCTTCAGCGACGCGAGTCAGGATTCGGTTAATAGACGCGAGCAGGTAGACCACGAAACCGCGTGCGGACAGGTGCTCTCGTGTGGTTGCTCGCATGACCGCTCCACCTCCGGTTGCGAGTACGATATTTCGCATTTGGGAGAGCTCGTCGATGATGGACGCTTCTCGTCGACGAAACTGCGATTCGCCCTCAAATTCGAATATCCAAGGTATAGAAACGCCAGCCCGTTCCTCCAGGACACGATCTGAGTCAAAAAAAGGGAATCCAAGTTGATTCGCGAGGTCTTTACCGATGGTGGTCTTGCCGGATGCGGTCATGCCGACTAGAAATATGCTGCGAGTAAACATGATTGGCGTCTAGATAAGCTCCTAGAAAAATCCGCGTAACTAGACGTAATGTTGACGCCAACTACAAATTATCGGGATTTTTGGCCGACCAATCACCGAACTTAGGTTTAGTGTCGAGAATGTCCAGAGTTAGTAACCACAATGTCAAGATTTGTTTAGTCGGGAGGTCGAGAGGATTTTTGGAGTATCGCGGATGTTCGTCTAACTGGTTACACCACAGACGCTTATGTTCTGAAACTTGCTCAGAGCCTCTTATCGACTACATAATTTGTGCGTATGAGATGGCGTAATCGCTTCGTGGATTTGTCGAAGTTGATGGGAACTATTGCGTGGCTGCGGACTAGCCGCCATGGCAAGTCTCGAGGTCTCCTAGTAACGACGGCGTGGATATCCGGCGTCGTTGTTTGTGCGTTCGTTGTTAATTTAGCGGCGCTTTTTCTCTATCTAGATCCCCAATTACCTGAAGCTGAGGCATATCGGCATTACCGCTATGAAACGCCATTACGCATTCTCACGCGCGACGGCAAGTTAATCGCGGAGTTCGGCGAACGTCGTTTGATACCCATAGCGCTGCGAGATGCTCCAGACCTTTACTTGCAGGGGGTTATAGCGACTGAGGACAAGCGCTTCTATACCCACAGCGGAATAGACTGGATATCTCTCGCGAACGATATGGTAGAGCTTGTTTTCGAACCTGAGGTTGTCCGCGGCGCGTCGACGATCACGATGCAGCTGCCGCGAAATGTCGCTGACCTGTCGCGCGACAAGACGGTCATTCGGAAGGTCAAAGAAATGCTCCTCGCGCTCAAGATTGAACGTGAGCTTACGAAAGATGAGATTCTTGAGTTGTACATCAACGTCGTACCGTTCGGCAAACGAGCATACGGCGTAAAAGCTGCTTCATACACCTATTACAACAAGCCGCCGAACGAACTCACTCTACCTCAGTTAGCAATGTTGGCCGGGGTGCCAAAGCGACCAGAAGCCGGTAATCCAATCAATGGACCTGAGTGGGCGCTTGATCGTCGCAATCTAGTGTTACGTCGGATGCGAGACGCAGGAGTTATCACTCTCGATGAGTATGAAGAAGCTGTCGTCACTCCCATAACGGCGAAGGTCTACACGCGTCAGCTTGATCTTCACGCGCCATATCCTGCTGAGATAGCGCGTAAGGAGCTTCTCAATCTGTACGGTGACGATATTTACACGGGTTTTTCAATCTATACCTCCATTGACTTCGAGCAGCAAGCTGCGGCGCAACAGGCTATTCGCAATGAATTAGAGGCTTACGACCGTACTTATGGATATCGAGGTCCGGAAGGCCGCATGGATGTCACAATGCCTGTTGAGAGCATCCTCGAAGAGTTGGGCACGTATTCCGCGATTTACGACTTCGAACCTGCGGTCGTTCTTAGCTTGGAAACCCGATCGGCGAAGGTTCTCCGTGCCAATGGAAATGAAGAGACGATTCCTTGGCAGGGGATTTCGTGGGCGAAAAGAGCTTTGGATGACGCTTACGTTGGTGCGGCACCATCCGAAGCAAGCGATGTATTGTCAGTGGGTGACGTTGTTCGCACGCGGATGGAAGAAGGTGAGTGGGTACTTGGGCAGATCCCGGCTGTCTCGGGCGCGCTGGTTGCGGTCGATCCCAAGACCGGTGGAGTAAGTGCACTGGTTGGCGGCTACAGTTTTGAAGTAAATCAATACAACCACGCGACGCAGGCGCGTCGCCAGCCTGGGTCCAGTTTTAAGCCCTTCGTGTATTCGGCGGCGCTTCACCATGGCGTGACTCCCGCTACGGTATTCCTTGATGCCCCGTTGGTCTTTGAGGACCCGTCCATGGAGGGTTCTTACAGACCCAAAAATGATGGAGGTACGTATCGCGGCCCTACACGTCTTCGTGAAGCACTGATGAAGTCGATAAATCTGGTTTCTATCCGCGTATTAACAAGCGTCGGGGGAAACAAGGTCATCGACTATCTGCCTCGATTTGGATTCGACACCACGCAGATGCCGAGTAATACGCAGGTCGCGATTGGCGGAGGGAGTCTAGCGTATAGTCCGCTAGAGATGGCATCTGCGTACAGTGTTTTTGCCAATGGTGGTTACAAGATCCAACCTCACCTTATCGAAAAGGTGATCGGTAGAGATGGTTCGGCAACTTACGAACCTAAGTACCCACTTGTGTGTAATGAGTGTGAGGAAGCAGCGGGATTGCAAGCGTCTGTCGATGATGGCCTGGATGGAACCGACTTCAACGAGTCCCCGCAGCTTCTCGCGCCAAGGGTGATCGATGCACGCAATGCATTTCTAATGAACTCGATGCTGCGCGATGTCGTCCGACGTGGAACGGGTAGCAAAGCGTTGGAACTCCAGCGGGACGACCTAGCTGGCAAGACGGGGACTACCGACGAAGCGCTTGACACTTGGTTTAATGGGTTTCATCCTGAACTCGTCGCGACAGTTTGGGTTGGATTTCCGCAACAACAATCGCTAGGGCGATTCGAATACGGATCCACTCGTCCGTTGTCGATTTGGATGAAATTCATGGAGCGAGCGTTACTTGACGTACCTGATCGCCCGTTGCGTCAACCTAACGGAATCGTCCGTGTTCGAATTGATCCCGAGACCGGACAGCTCGCTTCACACGCACAAAGTGATGCGATTTTCGAGTATTTTCGAGACGAAAATTCACCGGCAGGACTCGCTGAAGGTCGTCGAGGCGTCGATAGCGATGTCGTGTCGCCAGAGAATATCTTCTAATGAAAGTGCAGACAAGAAGCGCACGTCGTACCACGCGAGATACCTAGTGACAGCACACCATGTGAGTGGCTGATCGTGTCCGATCCTGCCGACCCAGATCGTACAGAAATTGCAATTGACAAATCAATCGCATACATCGTATACGCGTTGTACATTATTGGATTTCTAATAGGTGGTCTAGCTACCGTAGTCGGGGTTTTAGTCGCGTATCTTGCGAGAAGACGCGCTAGTGTGCCGCTACTCGTGTCGCACTACACGTGGCAGATTCATATTTTCTGGTGGAGTTTCCTCGCATTCGTTATTGTTGGCGTAGTCGCTGGTCTATTGATCTATACGTTGGTATTTTGGATTCTCGGTCTACTTATCGGCGTGATTTGCCTGCTGGCGATCACGATCACAGTAGTCGTTTTGTCAATTCGCGGTATGTTAGATCTCAATAAAGACGATTGGCCAAGTGAGCGTTACGTCATCTGATTTGTAGGTGGCGTGTTTGTCGCCTACTGAATGATTTTGATGTAGTCACCTGCCCGGGGTTCTCCACGAGGGTAATCCCCGTTCAACAGTCGCAGTGTTTGTACTGCGTTACTACGAATTGGTGTCATGTTCGCGAGCTCTTGGTATGTCTGTCCGGGCTTCGCCACGATCACTTTGATTTTCGTCGTCGTATCTTGCTGAATATCGCTAGGACGCATGTCCCGAATGCCGCGAAGAATCGACATGAAGTCTTGTTGGAATTGCTCCTCGTCTCCTTTTGGTCCTACCTCACCTCGAACCGTATATACGTCAGCGCCTAGTTGAACTACAGCGAGCAGACTGAAGCGATTCGAATCGGCCAACTTGAGTTCGGCAATGTATGCAGGGCGACCATTACCAAGATCGACGTTTTGTTCGTTTTCGAGCTCGGTGCGCTTGAGTGTATCTCGGACGAAGTCCTTGGGAACGATCTTGCCATCGGGTGTATGACGGGTGATTGCTGCCCACGCGACGTCGGCGCCGCCTTTCGCTTCACCAGTCACTTGCTGCTGGTTGTAGCGGACATACCATGAGGTTGGAAACTCAATCACGACTCTCGCGGTCTTGTCAAAGAACACGTGCTGAGAGAGCATGCCCGTCATGGCTTCGCTGCCGAACTTCAGCCCATCCATCAGCCCCCAAAAATTATCGATTGGTGCAATAAGGTCTTCAGGCAGTGATCCGATTGCGAAACTGACAATGTCGTGTAAGCGCTTGTCGTTTTGTGGATGGGTAGCGAAAAGACCGTGATACGTGGCGGGCTGACCTCGTACTTCTTTCGCGAAGAGCGATTGATCCTTTAACACTTGAAGTGCTTCAATGATCGCTAACGGGTTATAACCGGCACTAGCCACAATCTCCGCCCCGATTTGATCCGCTTCGAGCTCCATTTCGCGACCATAGCCAGCAATGATGGTTTTTGCCGTCGCGTTAGATACGTCCATCATCTCGCCGCGACCTGTCATCAGCATCGCGGTAATGCCAGCCACCTTACCTAAAAGTTCAGTACCTTTCTGTTTTTTACCATGTTCTGCAACAACATGGCCGATTTCATGGGCAATAACAGCGGCAAGTTGATCCTCAGATTCAAGAAAAATGAGTAAACCGCGATTTACAAATATGTAAGCGTCCGGCGTTGCGAACGCGTTAACTGCAGGGCTATCGACTACGAAGAAATAGAACTTGCGATTACCAGCGTTTGTATGCCGCAATAGCTTCGTACCAATACGTTCAACGTATCCCTGCCATCCACCGGCTTCGTAGAACCCATCGTTATCTAGGAGTTCGTTGTAGAGCCTCGAACCTGTGCCTGCGGACGCAGAACTGGTAAGCGCGATTAAGGAGCAAAGAACGAAAAACCTGGCCAAAGGCGTGGTATTGAGCATGTTCGATAGCTAGTCCGCAGTAAAGGCGTTAGCTTCTTTGACAACTAGATGAAAAGATTATCGTTCTAATCGGTGGCGTTTTGAGTAATTTTTATCGGGAGGGCGGATTCGACTTAGGAAATCTAGTTCTACTATATATGGGTAAGATTATAAACTACTGTGTAAATGTATACAATTAAATCCTAATTCTTCGAAGTTCCACCATACCGTTTTTGGAATCGTTCAACGCGGCCCGCTCGGTCAACGATCTTTTGTTGACCTGTGTAGAACGGATGACACTTCGCGCAGATATCTAAGTGAATATCTTCCTTCAAAGTGGAACGGGTCTCAAACGTGTTTCCACAACTACACGTTGCCGTAATAGGGTGGTAATCCGGATGAATATCAGGTTTCATGCTGGTGGCATCTGGGAATTTGCGTGCGCAATTCTAATCGTTTAATCGTCGACATGTCTGATAACAAAAGCATTATCGTCAAAGTGGTCGTTCCTAGACGCGTGTGGGAGACGTACGACTACAACGTCCCTCGCGGTATCGCTAAACCGCCAGTTGGCGCTCGTGTGAGTGTTCCGCTTGGTCACGGGCGCGCCGTTGGCATCGTGGTTGAATATGTTGAGCGTTCCGACTTCGAGCTCAAAGATATTGAACGGATCATCGATGAAAAGCCACTAGTGAGCGAAGAGGTCGTTGAGCTTGGTATGTGGTTGTCGGATTACTACCATCATCCACTTGGTTCGGTTTTTGAAACGATGTTGCCGAACGCAGCTATTCGCGGTCAACCGGCAAAAATCGAACCTGAAAAGCAGTGGACGCTGGTCGAACAGGCGAATCCTGCGACCATAAGGGCGAATGCCAAACGTCAACAACAGGCGTGGCAAACGATTCGAGAACACAAGATGGTACGAGAATCGGATCTTAAGTCGCTGGATATCACGAGGTCGGCTCTTGATGCACTCGAGCGCAAAAGGATCGTAAAAAAGACGGATGTCGCTCTTTCGCAGGTTATTACGCCGAGTTCTATCGCGCCGACTGTAGAGCAGAAACTCGCGATCAATGCGATCAAATCTGATCTCGGAAAGTTCCAAACGTTCTTATTAGATGGTGTCACCGGTAGTGGAAAGACTGAGGTGTACCTTCAAGTTATCGACGAGGCCATTCGTCAAGGTAAGCAGGCACTTGTGCTTGTCCCTGAAATCGCTCTCACGCCTCAGATGACAAATCGTTTTCATGAACGCTTCAGTCGTATGGCTGTTATGCACTCCATGATCTCGAATGCCAAGCGATTTGAGACATGGTGCCAGGCCGCTCGTGGGGATATGCCAATCATCGTGGGCACGAGATCAGCGGTTTTCACTCCGTTCAAGCACTTAGGCGTTATCGTCGTGGATGAGGAACACGATGCCTCTTACAAACAGAGCGAATCATTACGTTATTCCGCTCGTGACGTCGCGGTGATGCGAGCTAGCAAGCTTGGAATTCCATGCGTTCTAGGGAGTGCAACGCCGTCAATGGAATCTGTAATGAATGCACGTAGTAGCCGGTATCGATACCTTCAATTGTCGCATCGACCCGGTGCGGCGCAACTACCCACCTTTCATGTTCAGGACATGCGCCATACTCAGGTCAACGGCGGGATCTGCGAACCGTTGCTGCGCACGATCAGAAAGCACTTGAACCGAGACGGGCAAGTCCTGATCCTCATTAATCGACGGGGTCACTCTACGTACTACATCTGTACAGATTGTGGATGGACCGCAAATTGCTCCGATTGTGATGTCAGGCTAACGTTGCATGAAGTTCCTACACGACTTTTACAGTGCCACTCCTGCGGCCGGCGATATCAACCGGTCACCAAATGTCCGGATTGTGGTAAGAAATCGATCGCGACTCTCGGCGTCGGAACGCAGCAGGTAGAGGAGACGCTAGCGGAGACGTTTCCTGACGTTCCAAGGCATCGAATCGACCGAGATAGCGTGAGGACGAATAGACAGCTGACTGCAATGTTCACCCGACTACAGTATGCGAAAGAAGGGTTGCTGATTGGAACGCAGATGCTGGCGAAAGGGCACCACTTCCCGAATGTCACGATGGTTGCGGTGATTGCCGCAGACAACGGTTTTCTGTCGACCGACTTTCGCGGACCAGAACGTACGGCGCAGCTCATCGTTCAAGTCGCCGGGAGAGCCGGACGCGCAGAGAAACGCGGCGAAGTTTGGATTCAGTCTTACGACCCGGATAACCCCGACTTGAGGTCATTGGTACGAGATGGGTATGGAGGATTCACTGAGACGGAATTACGACTTCGTCAGGAAGCGAACTTTCCTCCGTTTGGACAAATGGCGGTCATTCGTGCTGAGGGACCCGACGAGCGAGTGGCAGAAGAGTTTTGTGCGGAGGTACTGAATGCGCTTCGACAATGTGACGTAAAAGTGTATGGGCCTATGTGGGCGCCGATCACTCGGGTCGCGCGCCAGTATCGCTTTCAAGGCATGGTGCTTGCTTCGAAGCGGAGTCAGCTTCATGATGCACTAAAAACAGTCGAACGAATGAGACCAAAATCGCGTAAAACAAGGTGGTCGATCGACGTGGATCCAAGTGAAATGGCGTGAGGTTCGACTGTTAACCTGTCAGCGTCGTTGACTTCATGAGGTAGCGATCGATTTCCCGCGCAGCCTCACGCCCTTCGTTAATAGCCCAAACTACCAATGATTGTCCGCGTCGACAATCGCCGGCTGCGAAAACTCCATCGACCGAGGTTTTGTATTTACCTTTATCCGCCAGGTAGTTCGTTCGACCGTCAAGTTCCAGTGCAAGTGGATCTGACACGTAGTGTTCAGGACCTCGGAAACCAAGCGCTAGGAATACACGATCAAACTCCCAAACTCGTTCGGTACCTTGGATGGGAGTTGGGGATCCGGATTCCATACTGATGTCTAGCGTTTTTACCCCGGCAACTCGACCATTGCCGTTGTCGATGAATTCGGTCGTGCTGATCGCAAATATCCTCGGGTCCTCACCGAATTTCGCAGTCGCTTCTTCGTGCCCATAGTCCACTCGAAAGATCATCGGATATTCGGGCCACGGATTGGTTGGTCGCCGCTCTGAGGGATGGGACGGAAAGAGTTCAAAGTTGACGAGTTTGGCGCATCCGTGACGCATCGCGGTACCAAGGCAGTCAGTACCAGTGTCGCCACCCCCGATCACCAATACCTTTTCGCCTGCGACATCGATGTAATTGCTGTCTTCGAGATTTGAGTCAAGTAGGCTCTTCGTATTCGCAGTTAGGTATTCCATCGCGAAGTGGATTCCGTCTAGCTCACGACCCGGTAGGCTCAAGTCGTGTGGCGTCGTGGCGCCAGTGGCAAGTAATAACGCGTCGCTTGCCTCGGCCAATTCGCGTATATCAACTGTGCCATTAGAACCATCACCAATATCACTACTTGGCTTGAACACAACGCCTTCTTCCTCAAGTAATGCGAGTCGCCGCTCCACGATGCGCTCTTTCTCTAACTTCATGTTTGGGATGCCGTACATGAGTAAACCGCCGATTCGATCCGCACGCTCGTAGACCGTGACCGTATGACCTTGACGGTTGAGCTGATCCGCTGCTGCAAGTCCGGCAGGACCGGACCCCACGATTGCGACGGATTTGTTGGTGCGTCGATTGGGGGGATTGGACTGAATCCAACCTTTTGCAAATCCCTTGTCCACGATCGCCATCTCAATGTTCTTGATGGTTACGGGCGGGTCGGTGATGCCCAAAACGCAACTCCCCTCACAAGGTGCTGGACAGACGCGACCGGTGAATTCAGGAAAGTTGTTGGTGGCGTGAAGCCGATCAAGCGCGTCTTCCCACTGATCACGATACACGAGATCGTTCCACTCAGGGATTAAGTTGTGGATGGGACAACCTGCCTTGCTCATGCGGTTATCCGGTAAGGTCTGCGACTGGCAGAACGGCACACCACAATCCATGCACCGAGCGCTTTGCGATGCGAGGCGTTCTTCGTCGTGATCAGTATAGATCTCACGAAAGTCCGTGATACGTTCGAGCGGCGGTCGATATGGTGCGGTATTCCGCTCGAACTCCATAAAGCCTGTCGTTTTGCCCACTTATCAGCTACACTTCCGCTGATGCAAGTTCGGCTTGTTCGGACATGGACTCGAGAATTCGTTTGTAGTCCGTTGGCATGACTTTAACGAATTTGCTAACCGAAGTGGTCCAGTTATCCAGTATGTCTTTTGCTGCTGTTGATCCTGTGTAAATCGCGTGCTGATCGATCAGCCTTTTTAATTCGTCGATCTCCTCTCGGTCAATGAGTGTCTCGAGTTCGACGAGCTCCATATTGCACTTTGCGCCGAATTGAACATTAGGATCCCAGACGTACGCGATTCCTCCACTCATACCGGCCGCAAAGTTACGTCCCGTTGAACCGAGTACGACGACGCGTCCACCGGTCATATATTCACATCCATGGTCACCGACCCCTTCGACGACCGCTGTTGCGCCGCTGTTACGAACGCAAAATCGTTCCGCCGCGATGCCTCTGAAATAGCACTCTCCACTCGTAGCGCCGTAGAGGACGACGTTTCCAATGAGAATCTCTTCTTCGGGCTTGAATGGCGAATTTTTTGGAGGGTAAATGACCAACCGCCCGCCGGATAGTCCTTTTCCAACGTAGTCGTTCGCATCGCCTTCAACTTCGAGTGTAACGCCTTTTGCTAGCCAGGCACCGAAACTTTGACCTGCGCTTCCGGAGAATTTGAAATGCACGGTATCGTCCGGCAGCATGTCGGGACCAACCGCTTTGATGATGGCATTTGAGAGCATTCCTCCGACGACACGGTTTGTGTTGCGGATAGGAAGGGATTCACGAACGCGCTTGCCTTCTGTCAGTGCTGGTTGAGCAAGTTCGATCAATTCCTTATCGAGTGCTGCATCTAGACCATGGTCTTGCTCATGTTGTCGATACACGCCTAGACAATCTTCCGGTTCAACAATCGGTTCAAGGATTTTCTGAAGATCGAGTGCCTTCGCTTTCCAATGATCTGAAGCGGCATCAATGCACAGGAGATCGACTCTGCCAACCATCTCATCGACCGTTCTCAAACCGTGGTTGGCCATGATGACTCGCAGTTCTTTCGCAACCATGAACAGGTAGTTCAAAACGTGCTCGGGTGTTCCGGTGAAGTGTTTTCGCAGGGCAGGGTCTTGCGTTGCAATGCCCACCGGACAGGTGTTGAGATGACACTTTCGCATCATGATGCACCCTAGCGATACGAGTGGGGCGGTCGCAAAGCCGTATTCCTCAGCGCCTAGGCATGTGGCGATCGCAACGTCGCGACCGGTTTTGAGTTGACCGTCTACTTGCAGCGCTACGCGTGAACGTAGATTGTTAAGTACAAGTGTTTGATGGGTCTCTGACAACCCCAATTCCCAAGGAATCCCGGCGTGCTTAATCGACGTCAGTGGCGATGCGCCAGTGCCGCCGACATCACCTGCGATAACAAGATGATCGGTACGAGCCTTTGTAACACCAGCGGCGACGGTGCCAACACCGACTTCGGAACATAGCTTGACACTTATCTCAGCATCAGGATTGGCATTCTTGAGGTCGTGGATGAGCTGTGCGATATCTTCGATAGAGTAGATATCGTGGTGGGGTGGTGGACTGATTAAGCCAACACCTGGGGTCGAATGGCGGATTTTTGCAATGAAGTCATCGACCTTCGTTCCAGGTAGCTCGCCGCCCTCACCGGGTTTCGCACCTTGCACGATCTTGATTTGCAGTTGTTCAGCATTTGTTAAGTAGTCGATCGTGACACCGAATCGACCGCTGGCGACTTGCTTTATTGCAGAACGCCGCCAATCGCCATTCTTATCAGGATAAAACCGCGCGGAATCCTCGCCTCCTTCGCCAGAGTTCGATTTGCCACCGACTCGGTTCATCGCGATCGCCAACGCTTCGTGGGCTTCTGCGGAAATAGAGCCAAAACTCATCGCACCAGTGGCAAAGCGCTTCATGATTTCGCTTTCTGGTTCTACTTCATCTAACGGAATCGACGCTCCTTCAGGCTGGTCGACAAATGTCAATAGACCTCGAAGATTCGATTCGCGGGTGTTGAGTTCGTTAACGTGTCGGCTAAATCGCCAATACGCCTCTTCACTGTTTTCTCGGGCCGCAAACTGGAGGTCAGCTATCGCTTCGGGATCCCACATATGGCGGTCGCCGCCCAAACGCCAGTGAAAGTCACCGGGATTAGGAAGTACCGGAATGCGTACGACATTGCGACCGGGAAACCCGATTTCATGACGTCGACGCATTTCTTCCGTGAGCACATCGAATCCGATGCCCTCGACCCGACTTGCCGTTCCCGCAAACGCTCGTTCGACGACTTCTTGCGCAAGCCCCACGGCTTCGAAGATCTGTGCTCCCTTATAGGACTGAAGCGTCGAGATGCCCATCTTGGCCATGACTTTCATCATGCCCTTGGCGACAGCTTTCTTGTAGGAGTAGACGACGTCGAAGTCATCGCTTACGTGGTCTGCATCGTCGAGATACCCATCACGTCGCGCTTGCCAGAGCGCTTCAAACGCGAGGTAAGGATTGATGGCGTCGGCGCCGTATCCGATCAGCAAACAGTGGTGGTGAACCTCACGCGCTTCGCCGGTTTCAAGCACCAAGCCAATACGCGTTCGTGCATGGTGTCGCACCAAATGATGGTGGACGGTACCCACAGCCAGTAATGCGCTGATCGGTACACGATCGTTGTTCATTCGTCGGTCGGATAACACGACGAGTCGAAAACCGTCCTCGATTGCTTGCAGGGCTTCATCTGAGATTCTGTCGAGGGCTGCCTGCAGACCTTCTTCGTCCGCAGTCACGTCAAATGTCGTGTCGATCGTTTTCGCCCGCCAGCCGTTGTGGTCGATGTGCTGAATAGCAGCTAGCTCATCGTTGCTCAGGATCGGATGAGGTATGCGCAAACGATTGGCGTGGGACTCTGAGACACTAAGAAGATTCTCTTCTGGACCTATGTAGCACTCGAGCGCCATGATGATCTCTTCGCGAATGGAATCGATTGCCGGATTGGTGACTTGCGCGAAGAGTTGCTTGAAGTAGTCGTACAGCATGCGTGGCTTGTCAGACATGACTGCCAGCGCGGCGTCGTTACCCATGGACCCGAGCGGATCGCGTAGCTCCTTCACCATGGGAACCAACATAAACTGCATGGTTTCCGTTGTATAGCCGTGCGCCTGCATGCGTTGAAGCAACGTTGTGGGTTCGTAACCGGGCACATCGGCAGGGATAGCCAGCTGGTCCAGATCGATTCGCTGGTTATCCAGCCACTGGCGCCATGGTCGCTTCTTTGACCACTCCGACTTGATCTCCTCGTCGGGGACCATCCGACCTTCGACAAAGTCAATCAAGAAGAGCTTGCCGGGCTGCAAGCGACCCTTGGTTACGACAGTTGCGGGATCAACATCAAGGACACCCACCTCGGATGCCATGATGCAGCGATCGTCGGACGTGATGTAGTAGCGTGACGGTCGCAGACCATTTCGGTCGAGAACCGCACCAATGTAGTTTCCGTCGGTAAAAGCAATCGAAGCCGGGCCGTCCCATGGTTCCATGAGGCATGAGTGGAACTCGTAGAACGCCTTGCGATCGTCCGGCATATCGTCGTGATGTTGCCACGCTTCAGGGATCATCATCAAGACTGACTCCTGTAGCGTTCGACCGGTCATCAAAAGGAACTCAAGGACATTGTCAAACGTGCCGGAGTCCGAACAGTCGGGCTCGACTACTGGAAACACTTTTTGAAGGTCATCGCCAAACAGATCCGACTCAGCGACGCCTTCTCGTGCGTTCATCCAGTTGGAGTTGCCGAGGAGCGTATTGATCTCCCCGTTGTGGCTCATGAAGCGATTGGGTTGGGCACGATCCCAAGAGGGGAACGTATTGGTAGAAAAGCGCGAATGCACCATCGCCAAGTGCGATTCGAAATCCTCGGCTTGTAAATCCAAGAAGAAACGAAACAGCTGCAGAGGTGTCAGCATCCCTTTGTAAACGATGACCTTGGTCGACAAGCTCGCGATATAGAAGAGTTTGGTACTGTCGAGGGATGAGTCCGCTTTAATCCGGTGCGTGGCTGACTTGCGAATGATGTAAAGTTGTCGCTCAAGCGCGTCTGCCGAATCACAGTCTACGCCTGCGATGAAGCAATGAGCCATATGCGGCATGGCGCGTCGAGCTGCTGAGCCGATATCTGCGCTGTCAGGGTCGACGGGCAAATCCCGCCATCCAAGCAAATGTTGACCCGCATCGTCAATTGCAGCTTCTACGATTTTTTTGCACGATTCGCGCTCGTCGGGGTTCTGGGGTAGGAATACGAGGCCGACCCCATATTCACCGCGTTCCGGCAGTTCGGTACCGTGTTTTTCTTGATAGATGCGGCTGAAGTACTTGTGTGGTATCGCTGTCAGTATGCCGGCGCCGTCACCGGTATTCTTTTCGTAACCTAAACCGCCGCGGTGCACCATGCAGCAATTCATGTGTTCCGCGTCTTCCATGATGCTACGGCTAGCGCGACCTTTAATGTCGCAAACGAAGCCTACGCCGCAGGAATCACGCTCGTTCCTGGGGTCGTACAACCCTACTCGCCCTAGGGGCTGATGGAGAGGGTTAAGATGGCGAGTAGTCATCGTCAATTTTGTTGCGTGGTAACGTTCAATCGATATTGGGGTGAACTAATTTAGATTGCACACTTCGCTGGAAAACGCAATCAGGCGAAAGTCGCATGCTGTCTATCTGATTCTCATGTTGTCAGAGCTAAAAAGGCTACTCGCGAACGTTTTCTCGCTCGACGGAGACCCCGAAATCCCCCTTTCTCGCCTAGCCAGGCACAGAAAATCAGGCTTAGCAAAACGAATTAGATTTTATCTCATGCGTCGTCATAAGTTCCTCTGCGCCCTTGCAGTGGTAAAAATGGTGTTCGCTCGATGAGTTCTGCGACACAAGCGCACAAAGATCAACGATTGCCATGGTTACACGTACAGTAAAAGCGGATCGATATGAGATTGTGGCGGTCGTACACACGATCGTATGGGATATCACTGGGCGGAACCTGTTGCTACTAGAACGGGCGAACACTGGACTCATGGACGGGAGGCACACTCTACCGGGCGGTCACCTTCAGCCCGAGGAATCATTGGGAGATGCGGCTATTAGGGAGGTTAGGGAGGAAGTAAATCTTGAAATCGAGCAGCTAACCCCTTGTTGCGTATTGCCATATGCGGGCGGTGTCAATTTCGTTTTTGCGAGCGCTAAATGGCGAGGTTTAGTAAAAAATGCGGAACCAGACCATTGTGCCAGTGTGGGTTGGTTCAGGAGGAATGAACTTCCGGAGACTGTGGTTCCTTGGCTTCCCAAGGCTCTGGAGTTACTCGAGACAGGAGGTTGGTTCCATGACTTTAGCGAACACTAATAGCCGGCAAATCGCATGAGAATCCAAGTAATAGGATTCCGAGAGTTAGTCGCTGCAATCATCTGCCCATCTACAATTCTGCCGCTTTTTCACCCAGAGAGACTCTATGGCTGACCCCGTTCGTATTGCTGTTACCGGCGCAGCTGGGCAGATCGGCTACGCGTTGTTATTCAGAATCGCATCTGGTGCAATGTTAGGGAATGATCGACCGATTGAGCTAAGTCTGCTGGAGATTCCACCGGCAATGGACGCTCTGCGTGGCGTTGTGATGGAGGTCGAAGATTGTGCGTTTCCGTTGGTACGAAAGGTCGTAACGACGGATCAACCCGAAGTTGCATTCGAAGGCGTTGATATTGCCATGCTCGTCGGCTCTCGACCGCGAGGTCCTGGCATGGAGAGAAACGACCTGCTCGAAGCCAACGGCGCGATCTTTACGGAACAAGGCAAGGCACTAAACGATCATGCAGCGAAGCATGTGAAAGTGCTTGTGGTTGGAAACCCCGCCAACACGAATTGTTTGATCGCACAACACAATGCCCCCGATCTTGATCCGGCGAACTTTTCGGCCATGACGAAGCTTGACCATAACCGCGCGATCGCACAGCTGTCGCAAAAAGTGGGAGGGGCGGTTGAAGACATCGATGGACTAGCAATCTGGGGCAACCATTCATCGACGATGTTTCCAGACTTGCTGGGTGCGACCGTCAACGGTCAGTCGGCTCTAGAAATCGTCAGTCAAGCTTGGTACGAAGATGAATACATCCCGGCCATCCAACAACGAGGCGCTGCGATCATCGCGGCCAGAGGTTCATCCAGCGCAGCGAGCGCGGCAAACGCCGCGGTCGAGCACGTGCGGGAGTGGGTCGCCGGGACTGATAGCGTTACGAGTATGGGAATCTACAGTAGCGGTCAGTACGGTACGGCGGAAGGATTGATCTTTTCCTATCCCGTCACGGTGAATGAAGGTACGCCTAAGGTAGTTGAAAACCGAGAACTGAACGATTTCGCGCAAGGCAAAATCGAAGCAACGGAAGCAGAACTCATTGAGGAGCGCGATGCGGTCGCGCATCTGCTGTAGTCGGTCACGAAGGGTAAAATCCTTCGCTTCTGATTTTCCTGTGAGACCTCTCATCCATGGCTAGTTTGGCAACCGGACAGCGTTTAAAAAGTACGGTATGCACTACGGAAATCATGGTGATTAGCGCGCCGGAAGGAGATCTTGAGCTCACCTGTGGTGGCGCACTGATGGGCGCAGATGCGTCGAACGACAGCGGTTCGGTGGATCCTGACTTTGCTAGCGGCACAACGATTGGGAAGCGGTATGTCACTGAAGACGGCGACCTTGAGTTGCTGTGCGTCAAACCAGGCGACGGCTCGCTGGCGGTAAACGGGACGGAACTGAAAATCAAAGAGTCGAAGAAGCTCCCCAAGACCGATTAGATAACTAACAGAATTTAGGTCCAGCAAGCTTCCGCTGGTAGATCGCATATGAATATCGCCTTGTTTTTAGAGATGGCGGCGGAGGCGCAAGGAGACCGAGTCGCGTTCAAGGACGCACTTACCGGTGAATCGATTTCGTTCGCCGGGTTGTACAAAGCCGCGCAAGCAAAGTCTCAGGTATTGCATGAATCAGGCGCGTCTCATTGCGCGTTGATCGATACCTCCAATCTAACGATTCCAGTTGCGCTCTTTGCTAGTGGCTGGTCGGGCATTCCTTACGTACCAATCAACTATCGCCTCACTACTGACGAGATCGACGCGTTAATCGATCGTGTTAAACCTGCGTTTGTCGTGACGGATGCTGAACGTCGAGAGGCATGGGTAGATCGAGACGATTTGATCATTCATGATCGCCAATCATTCCGTGATGTCCACGCACAGTCAGACGACATCGCGCATTGGTCTATGGAGCCGGACGACGTTGCAGTCGTATTGTTTACCAGCGGTACGACAGGTGCGCCGAAGGCCGCCATCATGCGGCATCGCCATTTGGTGTCCTATACCCTCATGATGGATTTCGGTTCGGCAGACGAGGACGAAGCTGCACTCGTGACCGTGCCGCCTTATCACATTGCGGGCATCGCCGCGATTTTGACATCCGTTTACCAATGTCGGCGCGTCGTGCAGCTTGCTACGTTTGAACCTGACAATTGGTTGAGGGTCGCTCGCGAAGAGGGGATCACCTCGACGTTCGTCGTACCTACGATGCTTGCCCGTATTGTGGAGTCGTTGGAAGGACAGCGCAGTGCCAATCTGCCAAACTTACAAGCGATTTCATACGGCGGCGGGAAAATGCCGTTAAACGTCATTCGCAAGGCGATGGATCTGTTTCCTGACACGGAATTTACCAACGCATACGGACTTACTGAAACAAGCTCAACGATTACTGTACTAGGTCCTGAGGAGCACCGAACAGCAGTCGCGAGTATAGATCCAACGACGCAAAAGCGGCTGACATCGGTGGGGTTACCCGTTCCCGGAATCGAGATTGCGATCCGGGATGATGAAGGTCGTGACCTAGCGACGAATGTACATGGCGAGATATTTGTTCGAGGCGATCAAGTCTCGGGCGAGTATGAAGGTATCGGGAGTCGGGTTGACGATGACGGATGGTTTCCTACTCGTGATGCTGGGTACGTTGACGATGATGGATATTTATTTCTTGATGGACGTGCAGACGATGTCATAGTGCGCGGCGGTGAGAATCTATCTCCCGGAGAAATTGAGGACGTGTTGAGAGATCACGAGTGCGTTCGTGATGCAGCGGTAGTAGGTATGCCAAGTGAGGAGTGGGGAGAGGCAGTCGCTGCGGCGGTTGAAGTCTCGCATGATGTATCTGTAGAAACACTGCAGAGTTGGGTAAGAGAGCACATGCGCTCGTCCCGCGTACCAGAACAGATTCAGTTCTGGGATGAGTTACCGTACAACGAGACGGGCAAGTTGCTAAGGCGCATCGTCAAAGAGGCTTTCGCGGACCCCTCAAGTACCTAGTTATTTGATACTCGAGACGCCGGCGTTGCGTCAATGCGAGGTCTAGTGCTGACTGTAGTTTGGGCTAGCCGACGTGTTGCTGCTAACCATAGAGCGTACGGAAATTGCCTTCATAAAAAAGCAATTGGTCGTTTGCTGATCGCTGTTCGAGTGCTGTGTCGAATCGTTTGATCGGGTCGCGACCTCCTTCTGCATGTGGGTAGTCTGACGAAAACAGGTACAGCTCGGGGCACGACTCGCTCATGAGCTGACCGACGTTTTCGAACGGATAAGGTGTAAACCTCAGTTGGTCGCGGAACTGCGCCGAGGGTTTACGTTCAAATTCAGCTAAATGTGGTTCCGATCTAGCCCAAATGTCGACTGCGTGATCAAGACGACGGATCGTATCGGGGACCCAACCCGCGCCTAACTCGATAACCCCTCCTTTCAAGTCTGGAAATCGCTCGAACACGCCGTCGAGCACCATGACCGAGATAAACCTTTGAGCCGCTTGAAAAATCACGGTTAGGTCCTTCGAACCGATCACTTCCGCACCGCCACGTGCACTCTGCCGATCTTCGATCCCGTCATTCATCCAAGGATCAGGAATCGACAAGTTGCTACTTCCTACGTGTTGAATAAATGGCACTTGGTGCTCTGATAGTTTTCGCCAAAACGTATCGTGGTCTGGATGCCCGGGAGATCTCCCACCCGGCGCGCGTGATGGAATCCACATCGCACCGAGACCTAGTGCGAGTGCTTCATCGAGCAGTTGGTGCGCGCGTTCCGTATCGTCCAAAGGCACCATACCGACACCGATAAGTCTCTCGTCGCACGCGCAAAACTCCGCCATGGATCGATTGTGTGCCGCGGCCGCAGCGTACATTGCTTGCGGGTCCGTAGTGCCGAAGATCTTCGTGGCGCAGAATGACGAAAACACCACTTGCTGGTGAAAACCTAGAAGGTCGAGCGCGATCCCTCGTTCCACCCCATTGAACGCGCCAAGCGCAGCATGCCACTTGGGTCCACGTGTGAGGTTGTCGCCTAGCGCGACCAATTGGTTCACGGTCGCTTGACTGTGTCCGCGCGCGCCCTGAAGCTCCCGCATCTGTGTGCCGACGTCGGCCAGTCGGATATCCTCCAGAGACGGTATCTCCGCTCGCATGGATGACTCTACGTTGCGCGCCAGGAAGTCTGGCAACTCCATTAGATGGCTATCCGCGTCACACATGACACGGCGACCTGCGTAACTCATGCGTCCTGTACCGATTCAGTGCCGCGAAACGCATCAATATCAGGTCGACAAACGAACCGAATCTTCGGTAGATGGATCGACGTGTTCGCACCCCATGCGGTAACCGCGTACACAGGATCGATTCCTTCCTGTTGCCAAGCCTTGGCGTCGAAACGATTGATCGTAGGCATGTAGCGTTCCGTCCTATTTACTTCGTAGCTCGGGTCAAACTGCACCAGGCGTAAGCCACTTGGCGTATTCGCTCCGTGCATCGAAGCGAAGAGCTGAAGATCCGTAGTCGAGAGAGATTCGGGATCTCGCAACTTAATGTCGATCGCAATTTGGTCGTTCACGGAAGCTTGGAATTCAGCCGCGTCGTAACTTCGTAGGAAATGGATATCCGCTTGGGTTGCCTCTAATCCCCAATTTTCCGATAGATTTTTCTGCGCATCCTCGTTGTCGATCAACGCGCCGAGAAGGAACGCGCGCGGGCGGGCTCCGCTACGACAGGAGAAACGAAACTGTACGAGCCTAAAGCTACCCCATGGAGAATCCGGTACATCCCAACATGACCACTGGCCCAACGGTGGGATGGTCGGGTGCAATGCGGGTGGAAGGAAGCGTTCGATATCTGCGGCCGCGAGCTCGAATTGCGCTTGGAGTATTTCGACGTTCTTGAGTTCAACGGGTTCGACCTTCCAGCTAGGTATGGTCGGTAGTTTTGAAACGAGCTGTTCGAGTGGTGTGGTTCCGACTAACACGGCTCTAATTCAACTTCGAAAACTTCGGGATTACATGTTCGCCGAACAGACGTATGCTGTTCAACACCTTCTCCTGAGGGATGCATTCGAGCGCGTTGAGCATGAAATTCACTTGATCTACGCCAAGTGACTCCCACTCGCGTATGACTTCAATGATGCGTTCTGGATCGCCGATTGCCATGCCTTCAGGAAGATTTACGCTTTGCCCGGGATTCGTTTCGGCTGGGGTACGTCTTCGACCACCTCCCGGAGAAATATTGGCTAACAAACCGTACGCTCGCGTTGGATAGGCTTCACGCGTAAACAAGAGATGTGAATTTGCTTGCCCGAACTGACCGATTAGCGTATTGCCATAACGCGCTGCTTGCTCAAGGTCCTCGTCACAATAAAGGAAATTCAGCGTCGCAACTTGATCGTTAACGACGGTGCCGACCGGATCGCAAAGTTGTATGCGGCGCCGAAACTCTTTTAAACGGCGTTCTTGTTCTGCGAATCCTGCGGTGGCTACACCGAGCGCTCCTAAGCCGCGATCGGCCGCATCGAGCTCCGTACCTGGGGACGTTACGGTGACCCACATCGGCGGATGCGGTTGTTGTATGGGTTTTGGGAGCACTGCTCGCTCGGGCATCGAAAAACACACGCCTTGATGAGAAAACCGCTCTTCCGTCCACATCTTTGGGATGGTACGTACGAATTCGTCCCAGGTCTTTTTAGTCGTATCAGGATCAGCCTGAAATCCACCCAACTCAGTCCAGGTTGATGAACGTGCGGTGCCCAGCTCAAGCCGTCCATTGGATAGGATGTCGAGTACGGCTGCGCGTTCCGCGACGCGGATCGGGTGATTCATCTCTGGAACGCACACAACCGCGCCGTGACCGACGCGAATGCGTTCGGTACACATCGCCGCCGCGGTCAGGAATAGTTCGGGGGCGGAACAGTGCGAGTATTCCTCAAGAAAATGGTGTTCGACCGCCCACACCGTATCAAAGCCGACTTCGTCCGCGAGGCGGATTTGCTCAAGTGAGTCGTGATAAACCTTGGCTTCGATGCCATTTGCAAACGGTCGAGGCACCGACAGTTCGTAGAAGATTCCGAACTTCATGATGTGAATCTAGCTGCTGTCAAAAGTCGACGTGTTAGATTACTAGAGTTCGACGACCGCGTGCCCTGGACAGGTCGGCTCGCCACTGCTATTGACAACGTTGACGTCTAAACGGACGACGTTCTTACCATCGATCGTACTTTTATCCGTCACTTCTCCGACGACGGTAAGTACATCGTCTTTTTGATTGATCGCTCGGTATTGACAACCGACCTCTTGAACGCGCCCCTCGTCACCGATCCAGTCGTGAAGGGCATTTACGATGTATGCGTAGCGGAGGTTGCCCATGCCAAACGCACCTTGTTCATTACCTGCGCGTCGCCCAGCCTCGTCATCCATATGAAACGGCACGAATTCCTCATTGACCGCCGCATAGCGGTTCCATTCAGCAAAGCTCGTTTTACGGGACCACGTTGGTAACTTGGTACCAATTTCAATTTCGTCGAATGTAATGCTCATTGATAAATCTCCCTAGTAACGAATCGCGATCGACATGCGCGTTTTGACGAGTTCATCACGTTGATTTCGCCATTCTATTTCGGTGCGTACGTACATCGTATGACCGAGGCGACCTTCACGTTCTTCCCAGTCGACGAGTCTTGAGCGTGCCGATATGACATCGCCGGGTCGCATCGGGACACCATAGGTATCCGTTTGTCCGCCATTCATGCCGGTGAGTGGCTTGCCGTCTGGACGCGCGCCAGAAAGCCCTCGAGCCATCGCAGCGGGTCGTTCCAATGACCATGCGAAAGGGTTGAAATCTGGCGGAGCGATGATGCCGCCGTATTTTGTGGTTTTAGCGTACTCGGTATCCCAGTAAACCCGGGGTGGACGTTCAGGATAGTACGTCGCCATTGCCCAGCGTCTGATATCCGTATCTGTGATGGGATATGCCGTGCGCGAGGAACCCCACACGCCTTTGGCTTTGTGCATTTCTGCCGTTACGTAGGAGACTTCGGTGTCGCTCATGTCGTCAAGATTGATACGTCAAGCTGATTCCAATTTCATCAACAATTTTGCTCATGCGGCGTGTCGAGAGTCGATGCACGCCTCGATCTTCGCTAATTTGTTCGGTATAGCCAGCCGCGCTCATCATCCCGATTTTGGAAGCCTAAGGGACTTGTTAGAGATGGCGATCGCAAGCTATAATCAAAGCGCGACGCTTGTCGTATTGCTCGGTAACGTACGGTGAAGATGATCATGCGGATTAAGACCGGATCGACGGGTTTAGCAATATTGGTCACCGTTTTGATCAGTTCTTATGTGAGCGCGGAACCGGGTGGTATTTATTACGGTGCCTCCGCAACTCTCCAACAGGCTGAAGTCCTCTACGAAAAAACCGTCCGCAGCCGTTTTGACGCTCCAGAACAGAGTGATGGTGACGTCAGTACAAGCGATGAAGTAATGGATAAGCCATTGCAGTGGGATGGTCTGGTGGGATTTCGTATTAATTTCGCTGACGGCACCCAATTTCTCGCACTTCAAGCAGAACTCGCACTCTCTGGCGATGACATCAGTGGCCGACTGCCTGGGGCAGGTGAGTCACCTAATCACGACCAGATCGGTGATGCATGGCCCGAAGAGTGGTCGTTAGAAACAACGCGCAGTATGGGTGCAATTGCGAAATACGGCATCACGCGCTCGCTGCTCGGGACATTCGATGTTTCCTTGTATGGCTTAGCAGGGGTGCGCCAAACGAAGATCGATTTCTTTTCCTCATTTCGCGGCTGTTTCGTAGCAATCGACTGCACCGAAGAAGATTTTCGTACCGCAACGCAGAGTTTCGACCCGGAAGTCAATCTACTGGTTGCTGGGGTCGGTTTGGAGACCGGTATTAATAGGAAAACCGCTTTACAGTTCGAAATTCGTTATGTGGAAGACTTCAAAGACGAGTGGGTCGCTGAATTTAGCGGCGAGGACTGGGACGTGGATGCGCCGGGTGGATTTACAGTTCAGAACACCGACTTTGCCGTCAAATTGATTCGATATCTCTAGACGATTCGAACGCACATGAGAACTAAAGACAGGATTCGATGGTGTCAGTTCGTCACACGATCCGTGATCCGGTCTTACCCCAATACTCGTCTTTGAGCAAACGCTTGTAGAGCTTACCGGTAGGTAGTCTGGGCAGCTCGTCTCGGAAATCGACGCTTCGCGGTGCCTTGTAATGGGCGATATGGTCTCGCGTCCATTCAAGCAATAGCTCGGCTTCCTCTTCGGTCGGTTGGATGCCATCGACGAGTTGCACCACCGCTTTCACTTCCTCACCCATCTCTTTATTCGGTACACCGATTACAGCAACATCAAGAACGTGATCATGAACAATCATGGCATCCTCGATTTCTTGCGGATAGATGTTCACACCACCTGAAATGATCATGAAGGTTGCCCGATCGGTGAGGAATAAATAGCCATCCTCATCAACGTAGCCGACGTCGCCGAGCGCTGACCAATTCGAGTGATCAGGATGTTGAGCGTCCTTGGTTTTTGCCGAGTCCTTCAAGTACTCGAACGGCATCTCAGGTAATTCGAAGTAAACGATGCCTGGCTCTCCTGGGGGTAGCTCATGCCCGTCTTCATTGCAGACATGAATGACGCCTAAGATGGGCTTTCCGACCGTTCCCGGTTTGTCGAGCCACTCTTGAGGTCCAACGTGAGTGAGACCGTTCAACTCGGTTCCTCCGTAGTACTCGTAGAGGATCGGTCCCCACCAGTCCATCATGCGTTTCTTAATTTCCATCGGGCACGGTGCGGCCGCATGGATTGCGACTTGATGCGACGATAAATCAAACTGCGTACGGTCGTCTTCTGGAAGTTTCAGTATGCGCGTGAACATGGTCGGCACCCACTGACTATGAGTTACCTTGTATTTCTCAATCGCTTCTAGTGCACCGATTTCATCGAACCGACGCATCATGACGACCGTCCCACCGATGGATTGCATACCGGTGCAGAAACCGATGGGTGCAGAGTGATACAAGGGCGCTGGCGATAGATAGACCGAATTTTCATTCACCTGCCACAACATGGCGAGTAGCGCATTCTGTGGATTGATCGCCGTATCGATATTGCCATCGGGCAATGGCCGTAGTATGCCCTTGGGTCGCCCTGTTGTACCCGATGAGTAGAGCATCAACCCACCGGCGGGTTCGATCTCCAATCTTGCAGTCGGATATTCACTCAGTGCCTCATCGAAAGCATCGTATCCTGGAATCTCGCCGTTGACCGCAAGATAGGTGTCGCATTTCGCCGTTAGAGCAGGGATTTCGCTGGCAACATCAGCTAAGTTGCTTGCCGATATGAGAACCTGACTCTCCGAGTTGTCGACGATATATGCGGCTTCCTCAGCTGTCAGGTAGCGATTTACAGTCGTGAGATACAGACCGGAACGAAGCGCTGCCCATACAACAACGAAGTACGTCAGATTGTTGTCCATGAACACAGACACGTGGTCGCCGCGTCGCAAACCGCGAGCGAACATGAGCTGCGCAAGCTGATTTGACTGCTCGTCAAGTTCACGATAGGTAAGCGATTCACCGCTGCTTGCGTCGATAGCGGCGAGGTGTTCAGGTTTTTGCTTTGCCCAATGACCGGGATACATGGCGATTTTGCTGTTGTGCTTTTGGATATTGCATTATCGATTTGCGATAGTTGCGTTACTACTCACGCAGAGAATTACTTTGCAGCCTAGCCGTCTTGCTGGTAGGCATGGGCACGCGCTACGTCCTCGTTGAGAACGACACCCAGTCCTGGTTCGGTGGGCGCAATGATGTAGCCATCCTCCCATTGAATTGGTTTCTCAAGGATTTCAGCGTGAAACCCATCGAAACGACCAATACTTTCCTGAATCAGACAGTTGGGAGAACAAACATCGACCTGTATGTTCGCCGCGGCCTCAATCGGTCCACAATAGAGGTGAGGCGCGATTTGCGCGTAGTACGCTTCCGCCATCCCCGCGATCTTTTTCGCTTCGAGAATGCCGCCAACACGCCCCAAGGCCATTTGCAGTATCACGGCGGCTTGTTTTTCGAGTAACTCGCGGAACTCAAACTTCGTAGCCAGTCTCTCTCCCGAAGCGACCGGAATTGACGTCATCTGTGCAACGCGTGCCATCTCATCTCGATTTTCCGGCGGTACAGGTTCCTCGAACCACAGCGGATCGTATTGCTCGATGCGACGTGCAAAGCGAATCGTCCCGGACGTGGTCGACTGACCATGGGTACCAATTAAGATGTCTGCCTTGTTGCCGACCGTTTCCCTTACAGCCCGAACGACGGCTTCCGCGTTGTCGAGTCGATCTAACGGAGGCTCCCGGGGATCCTCGCTACCCATAACGTCGATTAGAGGGTCGAACTTAAGCGCCGTGAATCCCTCAGCGACGTGCGCTGCTGCGCTCGCACTTGCTGCGTCCGGGTCGGTATGTGTTGGTCGACGGGTGGTATCACCCGGCGCGGGCCAAAGATATGTATAGGAGCGTACTCGCTCGTTGTATCGTCCCCCGAGCAGGTTGTAGACGGGTTGCTCGAGTGCTTTGCCCATGATATCCCAACATGCCATCTCGATTGCGCTAAGCACGCCCATCACGGCGTGGTCGGGGTGCTGGTGGTGGTCATGTGATTCATAGCCTTCGCCGTAGTAAACGGAACGCCAGAGGCGTTCGATCTGAAACGGGTCGGCATCAATCACGTACGTCTCGCATACATCCTCGATCATGCGAACCGAAGTGGTAGGGTGGAAAGGGATCTTGTATGCCTCGCCAACACCGTCGATACCGTTATCGGTCGTTAGTTTCACGAAAACCCAATATCGTCCACCGCGATGCGGTCGAGGTGTAGCGACGACAAAGGTCTCGGCATCAGTGATTTTCAAGATTTACTCCTTAGTTTCGACCGGACGGTGAATGAAAATGAAAGTGGCCGACCAGGTAATCAAGACGAGTCCAATGAGGGATTCAATTGCGGTAACGATTCGAACGGGGCCGATTGGATAGAGGTCGCCGAATCCAACCGTCGTATACACGATCGATGAGTAGTAGATGTAGTCGTACCTTGACTCAATCGCCGCTATTTCGCCGAATTCCGGTTCGAACGACATGAGCCAGTAGACGAGCGCAAAAATGCCAATCTCCAGCATGTGGAGCACCATAAGGCACAGCAGCGTAACGAGGACCCGCAGGCGTCCTAATAGTCGCGATATTCGACGATTGAGAGTTTCAAGGATTTCGTAATGAAGTCCGACACTGACAATCGAAGCAAGGAACGCTACGAGACATGCGAGCGCGTAGTAGCTGTCAGACACCTTCGTAAAGCCTGCCACTTCTTGCGTCGATGGCTAGAGTATCAAGAATCTGCAAATCTTCATCAACGAGCGTGAACTGGTCATACAGATTGATGGTCGGGTCGCAATGAGGCGGTGTGATCAACAATTGCGTTCCAATGGGAACAGTTGTCATGCCGTCTTCGAAAATCAATCCTCCGTGTTCGTCGCCTTTAAAGACATACTTAGCTGGTCGATCGACGCCAGCATGAATCTCTGGGAGAACCGAATCGGTTGAGAAGGCTTTGAGCCCAGCGTCAGTCGTGACGTTGCCGGGCGTGTTTGCCGATACGACCGTTGTCAACACAAATAGAGACTGCTCGAACGGCAGATTGCCCTCGTTGTTCCATTCGATGCTTGAGTATTCAAGATCCATGAACGGATAGGAACCGGCTTGGAGTTCGGTTGCTACACCAGCTTGCCAGTCGATGTCGAAAGTGCCAGTGCCGCCACCAGAAACAATTGGACAGGGAATGTGTTCTGCTTCTAACTGACGTTTAAACGTCTCCACACGCTGCCATAGTTCGTGTGAACGACGCATGCGCTGACCGATGCTCTCAACGTGCATGAGGTTTCCTGCATAACACTGCACGCCTTTGAAATTGAACGAAGGTAAATCGTGCAAGGTCTTCGCCAAAGCTAGCCCCGCATGCCCGATTTCAATCCCGGTTCGATGCATATCAGGATCAAGGTCCAAGAGCACATCCAAAGGTCGTGTCTCATCGAAAAATGCCTCGAAGTGAGGAACCATGGCGGGACTATCGACAACGCAGATCAATTCCGCCAAACGTTCGCGGAGTGAACTGACGCGATCCACGTGTCGATGAAGCGCTAACGGGGATGTGATGAGGATGCTATGCACTGCATCCGCGAGATGTTCCGCTTCACTAATCGTCGCACAGCAGACCCCTATCGCGCCTTGTTCTATCTGTGCTTTCGCGATAGCGCTAGATTTGTGGGTCTTGGCATGCGGGCGTAGTGCGAAGTTGTTGGCTTGGCCGTGCGCTGACATCGCGGCCAAATTCGCACGGAAACGTGAATCGAGGAGTAGCAAACAGGGGGTTTGCAGGTCCTGTAGATGAGTTGGTAACTTTGCTTGGCTAGTGGTCATTTGCCGAGCGTCCGGCTGTTCTTGTCGTGAAAGTGTCTGAATGCGTTGAAGATCTGTAGATTCGAGGAAATTGTTGCGCTACTGATCGTCTTCTAATTGTCCATGCTACAACATGAAACGTGTTTTCCTGTTTTTATTGTCGTGTATCCTTAAACCATCAGCGTTTGTGCGAAGCGACTTATGGCAGCCGTACCTCAACCAATCGAGCCTACCTCACTTGAAGCGGAATTGTTAACCGGGCGAACCGGGGTTCGCATCACGGGGATGTCGATACCGGATCTGACCGACGAACAGGTTGAGGAAGTGAGGCGGCTAGTCGGTGAGTACTGTGTCGGTATATTCCCTGATCAACACCTTACGCCCATTGAGCAACGAGACTTCGTCGGTCGCTTAGGAAAGGTCACCGTGACGCCTGGCGTGAATATGCGTACCGAATATGAGATGGTGCATAAAGTTGCCAATCGCGGCGATGCTGCCCGTCCGGTTTCCGGGGGATTCCATACCGATACGTGCTTTGTCGAGAAACCGCCATCGTTTTCATCTCTAAACGCGATTGAAGTACCGGATCACGGTGGCGATACGATTTTTTGTAATCAATATATGGCGTATGACTCGCTGTCTGACGTGATGAAAGGCTGGCTGAAAGGTCTGCGTCTGAAACACGTGGTGAGCGGGACTGATCAACCGGAGGCATGTCCCGACCCGATTTGGCATCCCGCGGTTCGAACCCATCCGGTTACAGGTCGCAAAGCGTTGTACGTTACGTTTGCGGATCGTTGTATAGAGGCGGAAGGCATGACGCCTATGGAAGGTCGGAATCTAATCGATTTTCTTTACAGGCATTCGTTGAGAGACCACGCTATGGTCCGGCATCGCTGGCGCGTAGGGGACTTTGTAATGTGGGACAATCGTTGTGCGTTGCACGCGGCGGTCTATGACCACGGCGATCAACCTCGTGTCCTGTACCGCGTTATGTGTGAGGGTGAAAAGCCTTACGAGTGAGCCATGCGGTCGAGTACGGTACCTCTGCGCGGCGTTCGTTAGCGCAGCTAGCAAGATATTTCGTATCGCGGCGATCGATCTCGTCGCGAGTTTAGTCGCTAGTACTACCCAAGCTGCTCACAGTAGTTAGACCAATAGGCGAACGATGTCTCGATCTCGCTCGTTCGCGCTTGCACCAGTGGCGCAAAGTCAGGATGTGTAAAGATGTAGAACTGGTCTTCTTGGATCGCGTGCAACACCATATCGCCAACCACACTTGGTTCGAGGATGTTTCGCATGATCTCGTCCGCTACGGGTTCGTCGCTCGTATCAGGGCGTTCGAAATTCACTTCCTGAGTTGTAGGCAGCGATGATGGTCGATTTCGATTCGCCGTGAATATGTTCGTGTTGACCACACCGGGACACAAAACCGAAACACCGATTTCATGCTCCAATAGTTCTGCGCGCAACGTTTCTGACAGACCGACGACGGCGAACTTACTAGCGCCATAAGCGCCAAGTCGAGGGACTGCAATATGCCCGGCGAGTGACGCCGTATTGACGACATGACCACCTTCATTGTGAGCGATCATGTCGCTGAGGAATGCATTTAAACCGTTGTATACCCCGTCTAAATTGACGTTCATGGTCCATCGCCAATCGTTCGGTTCAGCTTCTGCAAACGGACCAGCAGTTACGACACCGGCGTTGTTGACCAGTACATGTACGTTTCCAAACGCTTCCTTAGTCTTCGCCGCTCCTTCGGTGACCGATTCGAGATCTGAAACATCGACCTGCAGTCCAATCACTGAAGCATTCGTTTCCTCAAACTCTTCAACGACCGCTTTTAGCGGTTCGGCTTCGATGTCCGCCACGGCAACTTTCATTCCAGCGCCGGCAAATGAGCGTACCATCGCTAAACCCATGCCACTAGCTCCGCCCGTTACGAAAGCCGTTTTCCCTGCAACATTTTTCACGTTTGGTTGTCCTATACGTCTGAATTTCTCGGTGCCCGGTTATTCATCCCTTCGCGAGCTAGAAGATGCGCCGACGGGCATGTGTAAGCTATTATCGAGACCGAGCAAAGTTAGAGGATAGAGGGGAGGTCTATGCTCAAAGCAGTGGGATTGAGTCGGCATTACGGATCCGTTAAAGCTGCCGACAATGTTTCATTTACCGTTGAACCCGGTGAAATCGTCGGACTTCTAGGACATAACGGCGCTGGCAAGACGACCGTTATGAAGTTACTTACCGGCTTTATCGAGCCGACGTCGGGCGAGGCGTGGGTCGACGATATTCTTGTCCAGGACGATCCGGTGGCAGCGCAGGCTCAGATCGGTTATTTACCCGAGAGCCAGCCGTTCTACGGTGAAATGTCCGTTGCGGACTATCTGATGTTCGCTGCGACGATGCGCGGGATCCCGTTTGAGGATCGAGCAGCTAGTGTTCAGAAGGTTGTTGAAGACACCGACTTAGCTGGGCGATTTCTTGACACGATTGGAACGTTGTCGAGGGGATTCCAACAGCGCGTGTCCGTTGCGCAAGCCATTCTTCATCAACCGCCGGTGTTGATTCTTGACGAACCGACGAACGGTTTGGATCCGACGCAAACGATTCAAATGCGCGAGTTGATCCAACGTCTCGCGGAGACTTCTACCGTGATCCTTTCGACTCACATCATGCAGGAGGTTGATGCTATCTGTGATCGCGTCTTGATCATGCGAGATGGTGAGCTTGTCGTCGATGAACGCTTAGATGAACTGAATCGTGCTGCGCGTATAGCGGTACGAAGCAGTGCAAGTCGCGAACAACTGAGCAACGTGACCGGTCTTCGCGTCGACACAGGCGTTGAAACAGACGAGTACTTCCTGCATGTAGGTAGTTCTACTGATGCCAACGCGCAGATCAACGCGCTAGTCCCCAAATTAGTTGAGGCAAAGGTTGCGATCTACGGCATACAGCCGGAGCGCCAAGACTTGGAGACGCTTTTTGCACGAGTAAGCGAGGGTACCCATGCAGCGTAACGCCAGTCTTGACATTGCATGGAAAGAACTTGCGATGTTCTTTTCATCCCCCATTGGTTATCTATTCCTCGCCGCCTATCTCGGTGTCACGCTATTTGTCTTTTTCTGGGTAGAGCAGTTTTTTGCGAGAAATATCGCGGATGTGCGACCGATGTTCGAATGGTTGCCGATCCTGCTGATATTCCTCGCTGCGGCGTTGACGATGCGCTCTTGGAGCGACGAACGACGCATTGGCACCATTGAGTTTCTCTCAACGATGCCGATTCGCGATTGGGAGTTGGTTGCAGGCAAGTTCCTAGCGTGTCTGTTATTGCTGATCGTCGCGCTTGGCATGACATTGCCTATACCGATTACCGTAGCGATGCTCGGCAATCTCGACTGGGGTCCGGTTTTCGCGGGTTACATTGCATCGATACTGCTCGGTGCGGCTTATTTGAGCATCGGCGTATTCATCAGTGCGCGGAGCGAGAATCAGATCGTCGCGTTAATCCTCTCGGTCTTCACGTGTGGCGTTTTCTATGCGATAGGTAGTCCCTTCTTCACTGAACTATTCGGTAACGAAACAGCGGACGTCCTACGTGGTATTGGTTCAGGTTCACGATTTGAGTCGATCACCAGAGGCGTGGTTGACTTTCGAGACTTGTACTTCTACGGATCTGTCACCCTTACGTTCCTCGTTTTGAACGTGCATGCGCTTAGGAGTATGGGTTGGAGCGATGCGGGCAACAATGAGAAGCATCGCGCCACCCTCGTGTTATTAGGTCTACTAGTAGCAAATCTATTGATAGCAAACGTCTGGCTGAACTACGTAAAAGTCCTTCGCTGGGATGTGACAGAAGGCGACCAGTATTCCATATCGGACGTAACGAAGAACCAACTCACGCAGCTAACGGAACCGCTGTTGATTCGCGGCTACTTCAGTGCGAAAACGCACCCGTTACTCGCGCCATTGGTACCGCAGCTAAGCGATTTGCTCGCCGAATACGAAATCTCGGGTCGAAACGTCGTGCGCGTTGAACTGGTTGACCCAACAACGAATCCGGAACTGGAAGACGAAGCGAATTCCAAATATGGCATTCGGCCAGTACCGTTTCAAGTCCGTGATCGTCATGAAGCGAGTCTGGTCAATTCCTATTTCAACGTACTGATCATGTACGGAGACGACTATGAAGTGTTAGGTTTCCAGGATCTGATCGAGGTCAAAGCGGCCAATGAATTCGACTTGGACGTGCAACTCAAGAATCCGGAATACCAGATCACCCGCAGTATTAAGAAAGTGCAATCCGGGTTTCGCAGTGGCGGATCACCTTTCGACTTTGTCACACAGCCTGTTCGGTTCGAAGGATTCATCTCGGGTCCCGCAACGCTTCCGCCTGAACTCGAAGAAGGTCGTGGTCCTTTAACGAGCGCGTTGGAGGAACTTGAGGCGGGAGCCAACGGTAAATTCTCTTGGAGCATCGTCGATCCCGAGGCTGGCGACGGCAGTGTCGCTGAACGAATCGCTGTAGAGCTCGGATTACAACCGATGGCAGCGAGTTTATTTGACGTCAACCGGTTTTATTACTACCTGACGTTGACCGACGATCGGATCGTAGTGACCTTACCGATTCCCGAAGGGATGGACGTCGAAGGATTCAATCGAGTTTTGGAGGAAGGTCTACAGCGATTCGCAGCAGGGTTGCTCACATCTATAGCACTATACAGTCCTACGCCGCCGCCGCAGATGCCGCAAAACCCTTATATGCAACAACCTCAGCAAGTCGACGACTACCGCGAGATTTATGCATCACTGACCGAGGATTTTGATGTACAGAAGGTCTCACTGGATTCGCCGGTGCCGACAGAATCGGATCTTCTGATCGTGGTTGCACCTGATGCGCTTAGTAAGACGAAGCTATTCCACATCGACCAGTTTCTAATGGCAGGCGGCACGGTGGTGCTCGCTTCCAGTGCGTATACGACGACGTTGACGCAAGCAGCGTTTACGGCGATTCCGACCAACACGGGAATGAGTGACTGGTTAGCCCATCACGGTGTGACGATCGAGCAAACCATGCTCATGGACAGTAATAACTCGAAGTTACCGTTACCGGTAACGCGTCAAGTTGGGCCGATTTCGATACAAGAAGTACGGATGTTTGACTACCCGTATTTTGTCGAGCTCACGAGTGATGGATTGAATAGGGAAAACCCGATTACAAGCGGGTTGAACCAGCTAGCGATTCCATGGAGTTCTCCAGTCCAAGTCGATCCCGAGAGTCAAGGCGAGCGGGTCGTTACCACGTTGTTGCACACAGGGAATACGGCATGGCGTGATAGCGCGCCAGATATCAGACCCAAGGTGGACGCATCGGGTGCGTCACCGTATTTCCCAAGCGCGGAGCAAGGGCAGGAGACCGTAGGTGTTCTGTTAGAAGGTAAATTCACGTCATTCTTCACAGAATCACCCGTTTACGAAGAAGCGCTCGCGGCAGCGGTGGCAGACGATTCAGAAGACGCAGAATCAGATGAAAGCCCTATTGACGCACTCGGGCACGACCACGCCCATGACCATGGTACAGCTGATGACGTCGATCTGACTGATCCGAACGATAACTTAGGAACGGTTGGGAGTGTGATTTCGCAGTCGCCGGAATCCGCGCGATTAATTGTGTTCGGTTCATCGGCGTTCGTTGCTGACACAGCTTTGGGTATGTTGGCATCAGCGCGTGGTCAACGATACACCGACAGTCTCCAGCTCGTGGCGAATATCGTGGACTGGTCGGTGGAGGACACATCGTTGATGAGCATTCGTGGACGTGGACATTTCACTCGGACCTTACCGCCGTTGAGTAATGTCGACAAGCAGGTGTGGGAGTATGTGAACTACGCTCTCGCGTTATTGCTCATTGCGGCAACGTTCGGAGTTTTTCTATTCACACGAGCGCAACGAAACAGGCGTTATCAAGCGGTATTTGGAGACGCAGCATGAATCGAGCGATGCTAGCGGGATTGCTCGCTTTACAAGTATTGATCGTGGGCGTGGTTCTTGCATGGAACGTGCGACCGCCAGAAGAACCCGATGCGTTCTTCGACTTTAATCCAGATGAGATAACCTCATTTCAGATCCTCGCGGAAGACCACACGATTGATGTGAGGAAGGTCGAAGATACATGGCAGCTAGGTGACGGGAAACCGGCCGATGCTGAGAAAGTGAGCGACGTCCTATCGAAACTGGCGAGCGCGGCAACGGGATGGCCCGTTGCAACGAGTTCGTCGACTGCGGAGCGTTTTGAGGTCACAGAGGATAGTTTTCAAAAGCGTCTGACGTTGCGCGCTGGCGATGACGTTGTCGCAGACGCTTACTTTGGAACGTCACCTGGCTATCGGAAGGTTCATGTCAGTCGTGCCAGTGGTGGACCCGTGTTCGCGATGGAGTTTTCTAACTACGAGCTCGGTTCTGATAACTCATCTTGGTTAAACAAGAGCTTGTTGAAACCAGAAGGAGCACTACAGCGGCTCGTTCACGAAGGTGAATATGCACTTAAGCTTGTTGACGACGAGTGGGTCGCAGAAGACGGATCGGAATTGGATAAGACCGTTGTGGATAACGTCATCGGTCGATTCGAAAATCTGAACGTCTACACGATTAGCGATGCCGAATTACCCGACGAACCAAAAGCGCTCCTTACTTGGACGGACGACCAGGGGGAAACATCTCTATCGCTCTACCACCTTGAGGAAGAGGACGATTGGGTAGCAACATCGGATCGAGTGGACGGGCAGTACGGGATTTCGACCTACATCGCCAAAGATATGGCGATGACGCTGGATGAACTACTCCCAAAGACCGAAGAGGATGAGCCTGCGCCGGAGGAATAGACCCGGCGCAGAACTGTTGTGAGTTAGGTCTCGCGTTTCGCGATACCTAACTCCCCTAATCGCGTAGCGATGTCTTCCGCAGCCGTTTGAGGATTAACGCTCGTATCGACCGCTAGCACCTTACCGTCCGTGCCAATGTAGACGTTGTGGCGGTTAGAAAATCCGTATGGACTCATCACGCCGTATTGTTGGGCAACGGATTTGTCTGGATCCGCTAAGAGCGGAAAATCTGCTGACATTGACTCGGCGAATTTCGTGACATCTTCGATGGGATCGACACTGACCATGAAATACGTCGCTTCGTATTCTCGGATTAGGTGTCCTTTTTCCGTAAGCGACTTGCATTCAATCGTGCATCCTTTCGTAAATGCTTTGGGGTACCACGCAAGCACGACTGCACCTTCTTGAAGAAGCTCAGAGAGCTGATAGGTCTTGCCGTCGCTTCCTTGTAGAGAGAAATCTGGGGCGCTATCACCGATAGTTAGGGCAGTACCAAGAACTGCCGCAAAGGCGAGTGCCAAGGCTTGAAAGAGTTTACTACGACCCATTGGACTAGGACCCTATTGGTATTCGACTACTGCGAATTAGACACCTTCGAGTTTGCGACATTAGTCTGCAACACCGTCTTCACGCTTGCTACGACGAAGCATCCAGAAGCACAGCGTAGCGAGTAGCGCTCCGACCAACTGCGCGAGCACAAAAGGCGCCACGTCCATGGGAGCAATGCCCGAGAAAGATTCGGTTAAGCAGCGTGCGATGGTGACAGCCGGATTCGCGAATGATGTCGAAGCGGTAAACCAGTACGCGCCGGAGATGTACAACCCTACGGTAGCTCCAACCCAGTTCGGATTGACGCGAAGCGTTCCGAGAATGGTTGCTACAAGGCCAAAGGTCGCGACGATTTCCGCTACGAAGGTGCCGACACTGAGACGAGGATTGGTTGACGTTTGCAGTATTTCTACATCGAACATAACGTGCGCGAGCCAAGTACCACAGATACCACCAAGAATTTGTACGATCAGATAGAGTGAGGTTAACGAGTGCGACAGTTCCTTTCGTACCCAGAACGTGACAGAAACCGCGGGATTAAAGTGTGCCCCCGAAAGCGAACGGATAACCGTAATTAAGACTGCGAGCATCACGCCTGTCGCTAAGGTATTACCCAATAGCGCTACGGCATCGTTTCCAGCGGCGAGACGCTCCGCCATGATGCCCGAGCCTACGACCGTTGCGACGAGAAACAGTGTTCCGATAAACTCACCGGTGAGTTTCGTTGTCGTAGACTGCAATGGCGTGCTTCCGTCGCTTCGTGCGCGATTGTAAAAACTAAAGAATCATCTAAATGACAGCCTCTTTTCGGTTCAGTGAGTTATTCATCGGCGCGCTCGCGCTTGCTTACCTCGTTGGTTGCAGCCCAAAGGAAAAAGCCGACGTCTGGTTCGTTGACGAAGCGGCGCTACGCGGGATTGAATTCAAGCATGTATCCGGGTTTAAGGAGCGCCCGTACCTACCAGAAATCATGGGCGGCGGTGTCGCGTTCATCGACGTTGAGGGCGATGGCGATCTAGATATTTATTTCGTACAAAGTGGTTGGCATCTAGGCTCCGAGCCGAACCCTACGGATGTGCCGCCAAATGAGCTCTATCTGAATGACGGTACTGGCCATTTCACCCAGGGACCGGTTCAAGACCAGCTAGCTCACGTGGCATACGGTATGGGTGTCACGACGGGTGACTACGACAACGATGGCGATACGGATTTGTACGTCACCAACTTAGGAGAAAACGCATTGCTCAGGAACGACGGCGATGGCCGATTTGTTGACGTAACACAAGCAGCGGGCGTCTCTGATCCGAAGTGGAGTACGGCAGCGACTTTTTCGGATTTCGACGCCGACGGCGATCTCGATCTGTTTGTAGTCAACAACCTGAAGTGGTCTGCCGACAACGAGATGAATTGCTTCTCCAGAGGGGTGCCAACGTATTGCTTACCGACCAACTATCAAGCGCCCGCGCGTGACTCGATTTTTCGTAACAACGGTGACGGAACGTTTTCTGACGTTTCCAATGATTCGGGATTGGACCTCGCATTTGGCAATGGACTAGGTACGGTACCAGCCGATTTCGACGGTAATGGCTTGATTGATCTGTTTGTTGCTAATGACACCATGGTCAATCAACTATGGCTAAATCAAGGCGAGTGGCGTTTTGTCAACCGTGCGTTTCAATGGGCGTGCGCGGTCGACAACCACGGTTTTGCTAAGGCGGGAATGGGTGTCGATGCAATTGATCTGGACGATGACCTCGATCAGGACGTCTTAGTTGTCAATCTCGAAGGTCAATCTGATTCGGTTTACATAAACCATGAGACTTACTTTCGGGACCAAACTAGCCATGTGGGGTTGGGTGCGGGCAGTCGCCGTTTTACGCGCTTCGGCATCGCTTTTGCTGATTTCGACAACGACGGCGTTGTGGATCTACTTGAAGCGAACGGCAAGGTTGACGGGAATCCGAAGAACGAGACCGACGAATTTGCCGAGCCAAACATGCTGTTCAGAGGGCAATATCGAAATCAGTTGGTTCGATTTGAACCAATGCAACAGATCGATGGGACTGCAAACCCGCAAATACATACGAGTCGAGCACTAGCGGTTGGCGACATTGATCTCGATGGCGATCTAGACGCTGTTATCGTCAATCGAGATTGGCCTGCCTACGTTCTAATCAACTCGATCGGACAAGATAACAATTGGATTCGCTTCCGCGTTCTAAATCGTCACGGTAGCGACGCGATCGGCGCAATGGTGACGCTTACGATCGGCGAAAAGCGCCAAGTGCGACACGTCAAGGTCGCGGGCAGCTACCTTTCGGCACATGATCCTCACGTGCACTTCGGTCTAGGCGAGATAGACGCGGTTTCAGAGGTGCTAGTACGCTGGCCAACCGGTGAGGAGCGGCAATTCGGTGATTTCGAGGTAAACCAAATCGTTGAGCTAGCGCTTTCCGATAGTTGATTTCCAATCGCGGCTTAGCTTGATATGCCCATTGCGTCGGACACAAACGCGATACGTTTCGACCGAACGTCGTCTTCGTAAGGAACCGCAACGCCAACGCCCCAAACTGGTCCTGGCCATGCCACATCATTCTTTAATCGCCCAATAACGTGAACGTGTAGCTGGGGTACTTGGTTACCTAATGCTGCGACGTTGATCTTATCAGCGTTAATCATCGTTTGCGCGGCTCTGGACGCGGATTCGATTTCGTCGAATAATGTCGATCGATATTCGGCGGGTACTTCATGGAAATCTCTTAAGCCCTCGATTCGAGGTACGAGAATCAGCCACGGAAACCTTGCATCGTTCATGAGGAGCACGCGACACAAAGCCGCGTCACCTATCACCGCACAGTCGTTGAGAAGCTGGTTATGGACGTCAAACGTGCTCATAGCGTCTTGTATCCACCGATCCAAACAGGGCTCGACCAAGCGATGGCATCGTTCGTGAGGACTGCACGAACGTAGTAGTAGTCGCCTTGAAGCGTGCCTTGATCGGTCAACTCGAACGAAACGTCACGAGAACCGTCACTAATGATGCGTCGGATTCGAATGTGATCGACGTAGTCCTTCATGGGTACATGCTGGAGGCTTCGTTCACCATTCGCGCTTTGCAATGGCATGGTAATCGTCTGTGCTTCAAACGGTTGGTGTTGACGAAATGAGGGCGGTCCACCTCCATACTCTCTTCCCGCGTTCAAGGCGATTGTCAATGTAGCATCGGCCGAGATGTCGGTCAGCGTAAGGTCGATTGAGGTTTCATCGCCTCGAGAATGAGTACTAAAGCGTATTACGTCCTCTTCATTAACCGATAGACTCTGCGATTGTGTGTTCGAGAAGTCCATTCCTGTGGCGTTGACCAACTTAGCGCCATTGACGCTTATCGTGCCGGACCAGTGTTTCCACCCACGAGGGTTATCGTGCTCGTGGTGAGGGTGCGAATCAGAACCAAAACTCAGCTTGAACGTACCTTCCGCTACTGGCTGATCCCCAGATGCAGTGACGTAATCCTGATGCCAAATTGGCTTCCCATTCTTCAGAATGAATATCTCTGCAACGGGCCATGCGGCGATCACGCGTCCGCCGATGGTCCGCTCCTGACTAAATGGTGCGCGTTTACCCATGGGTGTGTTGTTCACGCTGAAATCCAAGATGACTCGATCGCCGGTCGTCGCATAAGCGTTGATGTTCTTCATCGCGTCGAAGAGACTATCGCGAGTTTTTTCGGGGGCGATCAACGCACCCAGACCGCCTCTTTGACTTAGACCGCCTGCTTTGGGCGCGGTGTATCCCGGTTGACTTAGATGGTTATCACTAGCTGCCGTGAAACCGACCTCATGTCCATGGTCAAGGTACTTCTGACCGAACCACTCAAAAGTTCCATGTTGCGACATGATTTCAACGAGAGGTTCTAAATCGGGGTCGACCAAGCGATAGTTTCCCGGCTGGTGCGCGTGCGGAATAACGACGACATCATTCGGGTCGTGGTATTTATGAAGGCCACGATACAGTTGCGACAAAGTCCCAAAAAGTTGGGCGGGGACTCGCTCGCGACCTTCAGCCGTACGAAATAGCACATTGTGATGACCACCAAGGCGCTTGCTGCGTGTCCATTCATAACCTAGAAACGCGATAAAGTTCGAATCGCTGTACTTTTTAACGTTGTCGATCAGCACCTGCCACTCATAGTCGTCCATCCAGATATCGTGCTCAGAGTGAGTGACGTAATCTAGCGCCGCATCCTCTTTCGCCCATCGCATGAATCGATCGGGAGTCCCGAGTCCTTCTGCGAATCCGGAATGACCATGTGTATCGCCCCAATAGATGTACCGCTGGGGATCATCTTCAGCGAGGATTGCGTTGCCATAGCCGGACAGGCTGCCGTCTTCTGACGCTATGGTCAATTGGTACACGCCCGCGCTCGATAGCCCCTCTGTAAGGTCGACGCGTGAAATGGGGCTCTCTTTCGGTTGTGTTTTTGCGACAGTCTCACCGTTGAGCATTACGGTCCACGCAGGTGAAGGTTGCGAAGGTCGGTTGTAGAACCGGTCTCGAGAGCGTATTGAGATTTCGAATGGCTGTCCGGTCTTGACGACGGACGGCGCGAAGCCGTGGACGCCGGCGACTGCACCACCGACGATGGAAACGGGCTGGATGGGTAGGGCGACAAATTGATCGTTAGTGTCGAATGCCAAGTACAAAGGAAAGACCATGAAATCCGTCCCGATGTCTGGCATGAGGAGTCCTTGTCCGCCGTTGCTCGTATCGCCATAGACGATCGTTACCTGGTCTCCCTCCGTCAACGTGCCTTCTGCCACTCGGAATACGAGCGCACCGGTAGCGCCTCGGAATCCACCATGCATTCCTCTCAACGGTGTCGAGTCAACCGTGAACTCAACATTTGGATTGGAAGAATCGATGGATATGTAGTTGTCGCCACTAGGGTTTTCGGTTTGAAACCGATAACCTGCCATGAAGTGCCGACCGACAAGGAATCCACCACCGGTTTCGACATTAGCGGTACCCACAACAAACGTTTGCGTTAGCGTGCCGAAAGTAGCGGCTTCGTACGGATCGCCTTCCGCTTTCAGCGATCCAAGTCTTTGCGGGTCCGCATCAATGAACGCAAGTTGATTGACGTAGCCGTCGATGGCGCGGTGCTGTGCTGTGCTGGTTGGAGCATCGACACCTAAGATGCCATTGACAACCGTAGTCAGATTCACTGGTACGAATCGTCCTGCGAGAGCCCATTTGTTCGTCCAACGCCAAAGGTCGTCGGCGCGTTGGTGAACGTTCTCAGAATTGGTCGGTGACGCTTGTACCGACGCTATCAGCTCATCGACTTCCGTCCGCAATTCTTGATCAAGGTAGTCGGCGCCGTGATGAATGCCAGCGCAGAAAATGAGCCCAAGAATGATTGCAGAATGCAGTTTTCCAAACATGGTGAATCAGCCAAAAGATGCCATGGTTTCGAGGAGGTCGCAGACTCGGTTCGAATAGCCCCACTCGTTGTCGTACCAGCAGAGAGATTTCAGAAAGCGACCGTTACTTATTTGCGTGAACGACCCATCGAAGATTGACGAGTGCGGATTGCCAATGATGTCGGAGGATACGACCGGCTCCTCGGTAAATTCAAGTACGTCTTTCATGCGGGGCGATTGTGAAGCGTTGTAGATCGCTTCATGCAGGTCTTCTACCGTTGTGGGTTTCTCCAATTCAAGGAACAAATCCACGACCGAGCCGTCCAGGACGGGAACTCGTGAGGCAATGCCATCTAAGCGACCGTTTAGTTCCGGTAGTACCTCACCAACAGCCTTGGCAGCGCCCGTTGACGTGGGAATGATGTTCTCTGCCGCGGCTCGACTACGGCGCCAGTCCGAGTGGGGCACGTCGGCGAGGCTCTGATCATTCGTGTAGGCGTGCACGGTGTTGATCACTCCTTCACGGATCCCGAAGCTTTCATGAAGAACCTTGGCCACCGGTGCAAGGCAATTTGTTGTACAACTGGCATTTGAAACGATATGGTAGTCGGGTTGGAGACCTGCCTCGTTAACGCCAAGCACCACCGTGTAGTCAATTTCGTCCTTCGCAGGAACAGTCAAAATGGCACGTTTAGCGCCTGCTTCGAGATGCATTGCAACTTCGGCTCGTGCGCGAAAGACACCTGTCGACTCCACCACGACATCGATGTCAAGTTCGTCCCAAGGCAAACGGCGGGGATCTCTTTCGCACACCATTCGAGCTCTGGTATGAGGGGTCACTAGAACATCGTCTTCGATTGCTACGCCACCTTCAAATCGTCCCATGACCGTGTCATACGTCAGCAAGTAGGCGAGAGCGTCGTTGTCGAATAGATCATTAATCGCGACAACTTCGAGCTGGTCGTTACGCTCGGCAATCCTGAATACCGCGCGACCGATCCGACCAAAACCGTTAATGGCAACACGCATTAGGCGACTCCCTTGTACTGAGGTTGTTCGAGGTCTGCATACATTGCCGCGAGGTCCAAAATACGGCTGGCATGACCAAGCGTTTCATGCCAGGCCAATACCTTAATCATCTTGGATCCAGCCTTCAACGTACCTTTTAGGTCAACGAGGATCGACTGTGAGCACCCCTTCACGTCGGAAGATACGATCGGGTCTGACGTCGCATCGATCAGCTCCGGCGTTGACGATGACGCAGCGAGAAAGTGTTCGTTCACCGTTTCGACAGACACATCTGCGTGACTAAATGCGACGGTCAAATCCAGAAGTGATCCGGTTTGAACAGGCACATTCAAGGCAAATCCACTCAGTTTACCTGCCATATCGGGCATTAGTCGCTCCACCCACTGTGGTGCGGGAGTCTCGTTGGGGATGATGTTCTCAGCGCCAGAGCGGCTGCGACGATAGTCCGGGCCAGCGTAATCCTGCAAGATCTGATCACTCGTGTAGGAATGCACGGAGGTCATCGTCGCATGCTCGATGTCGCCTGCTTCCGACATGACCTTCAGTGCAAGGGCTAGGGCGGTGGTCGAAGAGGACCCCGCTGATACGATTTGATCGCGGGCATCGATCGACGCCTGATTAATCCCGAATAGCACGACCCTATCGATGTCGCCGTCTGGGACCGTCGACAGTATGACACGTTGAGCGCCATTCACAAGGTGCGGGTCTAGGGCTTGTCTAGAACGAAACGTGCCGGTTGTGTCGACGACGATCTCGGCGTCAAGAATGTCCCAGGGCACGTCTGCCGGATTGTGAGCACGGAGCAGGCGAGTACGCTTTTCGGACCCACTCGTGACGTCTCGGAAAACGAGGTAATTTCCTTCAAGCCGTACCGGCAATCGAGGCGTAGTTGACTTTGTCAACAAGTGATGGAGTATCTCTGGTTGACCAATGTCGGACACCGCGACAATCTCGAAGCGTTCATCATCGAGTGACAGCCTATAGATTTGCCGGCCAACGCGTCCGAAACCCATCATGCCGATCTTGACTTTGGTCATGTGCAACCTGTGAGTTGTCAGCCATTAACGTAACGCGTCGCCGCATCGTTGCCACTACACGGTATCTCTTCGCAGATGTTTTACCAGAGTCGTCGATGCCGAACGCTATCAAAGATTTTAGGTTTCAAGCGACTAATCCACTAAGGTGAGTTGAACCGAGCGATCCACCTGGAGCACTCCTCGAAAAGACGTGCTGCGAACTGAGCCTAAGGTGTGTTCGGTCGCGTGGTTCGCTACCGCCTCCTACCGTTGGATGAGATAGGAACACTGGTTCGAAGTGCCTTCCGAATAGCTATCGATTGACATTTGATTTTGCGGTGAAGCCCGATACGCTCAAAACGTAAGCGCCTCTGTCATAACTGCGATGTTGGCAGGATTCGACATCCTGATCTGCTCTATGAGGGAAATTTGAAGTCTCGCCTTGATTTTCTTAGGCTGGCGGTTGTACTGTCGTTAAAATCTGTGGAGGCTTGCCACGTTCTGAAAAGGTAGTTGGGGCTTATGGTTCAACTTACAGACAAAGCCAAGTCAATCACTCGCTTTGGGCGGCTGTGAACCGCTAGGACTTTACCGGAAGTACGACGTACACATGGATCAAGAAACACACAACGGCGCTGAATTCGATTTGGATTTAGGTTGGATGGAAAAACAAGGTGAGTGGGGTACACACGCAGAACCGAGCAAGAACGGTTTAACGCTCGCTGACATCCAAGTTGGTTCCTACGCAGAAGCACCAGAGGAGAGTCGCAATCTAAGTGGTCGACCGCGTGGTGCCGTCCCCCGTCCAGGCAGCATGCCCATCGGCAACTACACGGTTCGTACAAAAAGTGAAATCTGGCTCGAGAACGCGTCGTTTCTCTATGAAGAAGCGCTGCAGCGTCAATGGAGCTCTGCGACCGACATTCCATGGGACACGATTGAGCCGCTTCCGGACGACGTTGAGCAAGCTCAGTGTCAGATGGCGACCTTCCTGACGGAAGTCGAATTCGTTGCTGGCGATGTTCCCAGCAGGTGGGTCTCAAAGACATCGCCTGATTTTTATGAAGCGAGAAACGTTCTGATGGCGCAGGTGATGGACGAGTCTCGTCATATGGACGTATTTAGAAAACGCGCGTTGGCGAACGGTGGCGGACTTATGCGTGCGACCGGAGCAACGGCGGGTTTTGTCGGCGGGATCGACTTGGCACGGGACTTTACTGAAATGTCCTCGCGATTGCATCTTTCAGGAGAAGGCGCAGTACTGACTATTTTCCGCATGGGTGAATTGATGGCATATAACGATGCGGAAAAAGCGATTTACCGACTTTGTGCGCAAGACGAGGCGCGACACGTAGCGTTCGGGGTAATGCACATGCGCTACATGGCCGCGAATGCACCTGAACGCCGTGAAGAGATCGAGTCGTATCTCGACGAAGCTGAAGCTGGCATGTTGACCGACGCAGCGAATCCCGCGGGTCAGCTCAACCAGACTTCAGAATCGTTGTCCATCATGCTCGGTGGTGGTAGGAAGTACTTCGATGAGGGCTTCCGGAAGTTAGTTTCTATCCGTAAGCGTCAACTTCAGGAATACCAAAAGCGCGTGACGTCTGCTGGTTTTGGTGATCGATTCAAGAATGGTCGGTCCAGGCTAGGTCAGATGATGGCAAACGTTGCCAACTAAACGCACTAAGGTTTAGCGAATGGCAACTGCGAAAGACGCAGACCGCGTCAGACCGGCACTAACGCTCACTAAGGAAGAACTTGAGGTCGAGGTTCCCGAACCACGACTCAATTGGATGAATCAGTGGCGCGAATGGGGCGTGCGCGTCAAACCAGGAGAGAAGGGGCTGACCCTTGGTAGTCTGAACGTAGGCTTATATGGGGAGATCCCCATGAACTGGCCGGATCGATCACGAAACCCGCGCGGCGCGATTGGAGTGACCGGGACGCCGCCCGTCGCGATCCAGATAAAAGATAAAGTAGACCTTTGGGCGCCTTGTGCCGCGGAGCTGTATGAAGAAGCAATACAACGACGTTGGGCTCCTGCAACGGATGTAGATTGGACGGCGATTCACCCATTGCCAGAAGACATCGAGCGCGCAATTTGTCAAGTCTGCACAGAGATCTGTCAATACGCGATCATCGACGTTGAGGTGATCACAAATTGGCAACACCAAATGGCGTATGGTTATCACGAGGTTAAGCAGTTTCTGGCCACGACCACTTTGGATGCGACCCGCCGGCACGAAGCATTTCGAAAACGTGCGCTCGTCAACGGTGGTGGACTTGGTTACGAGGGACCTTGTCAGGTAAGCCGGTTACTGCTCGAAAGTAGCGGCGGTTGGACTGAAACCGTCACGGGACTGGTATTGGTCCGAGCAATGTTCACGCAGATGATGATCCGTTATCTGACGCGATTTGCTTACAACGGTGTCGAACGCAAGATTTACGAATGCGTCACGCAAGATCTCGCTCGACTCATCACCTACGGTATTGAACATCTCAAGTATGCGTTGGCGCATGCGCCGGAGAAACAAGGTTCCATTCTTACGACGTTAGCTATTGGATTCCGAATGTTCAATCGGGATTTGCGCGATCCGGTTCTGCGTGAAGCATTGGCAATCGTTTTCGGTGGTGGGATTGCAGGTGCGCGTAGTGAAGGTATGCATGTGTTCTATGAGATGCTCGATGAATACGTTGAAGAATTGCTCAATACGTGTCAGTACTTAAGACTACCGGTTGCGATCGAACAGTTGCCAAAGGTATTTCAAAAGGACCAGCGGTCCTTACCAGGTGAATAGATTTTTGGCGAAATTTCCTTCGGTGGCGTGGTTCGACGCCGTACGTGATGTGTACAACAAAGATGACGCAATGCATGGCGCTGGAAGTGGCACGTGCAATTGTGTTGTCGGCGTGCAAGTAGGTCGAGAGTTATTTCAGCTTACGTTCGAAGGCTTTGAATGTAGCCGAGCCGAAAAGATCACGAAATCGAAGCTCGACGATTGCGATTTCTATCTGCACATGACAGCGAAAGACTGGCGCAGCATGTTGCAGAACATCCAGGAGCACGGGCACGCGACGGACAACTTCACGCTAAATACGCTTGACTTGGGGCGAGTCGAGGGACTGTCTGCGTCCACCCACAATGACCAGTATCGTGAAGACTTGTTCTTCCGCTACAACCAGACGTTGCAGTTCTTTTTTGACGGTTCCGCGCGCATCAAGACCACTTTCTAGATCGAGTTGGGTAATGGCAGTTTTTGATTGGATGCTGAACGCGAAAACAGAGGCTAACTCAGACCCGGCTTTTCGCGCGTTGGGTAGCGCTGATGCGACCGTGTGCTTCCAATCTGGAAAGCATGGTCGACGTGTAGTGTTTCAGGCGTTCGGGATCGAGAGCGTGACTGAAGCAGACGTCGACGCCATCAAGGACGACAACATTCTTATCGCAATGTCGACGCGGGAATGGAACTCATACCTCTACCGTCGCCGTCTCGGTCGTGCGCCGAGTCTTCTAGGACTCGATGCGGAAAAGGATGACGTTATCCAGACGAAGGATGTAAGCGCTAGATTACAGTTTGAGCGAATATCGCGATCGATTCAGGCGTTTGTTGATTACGGAGCGCGCGCGAGCGGCCGTTAGCCGTGCCGTATTACGAGTATCGCTGCGCAGAATGCAGCAAAATCTCAACGATCTTTGCACACATTGAACAGAAGCCGACGTCCATTCCGTGCGAACACGGCTGTAGCACGCGTGCGACCCCGATCGTCTCAAAAATGAATGTCAAGCTATCGAGTCTATCGAAAGTTGAACGACAAGATCCGAAGTACGACAAGATGGTCGATCAGGCGATGAACCGAGATCCAAAGTCGGATCCGATGCGATATGTCAATCGAAGAGGTGATCCCGCCAAGGGGAAGCCTGATTGATGGTCGCCTAAAGGAATCCCAACAAATCTAGTGCATAGGCGACGGCAAATATCCCGACGGCGCCGCCGATCCCAAGCACAATGATCAGTGTCGGTGCACTTATCGCAGGTTTATCTTCACCACTCGTGGGTGTGTTCTTGCTGCGAGCGTATAGAAGAACGAGCACGAGGATCAGTGCGACGATAGGTATAACGTAATAGATTATGACGCGCAAGGCACCGGTTCCTCATCGCCTCGTGATGCTCAAACTGAATTTTAGAAACCGTCGCATTGAGCGCTAGCTCGTTCCTGTCGGACCATTGGTTCGCAGTGTTACTACTCATCGGTTATAGCGCGATTCTTCTGTGGCACGCGAGACTTGGCTTCAAGCGTAGCGGGACGATCGGCGGCTACCTAGTCGGCGGTCGCCATATGGGTGGCGTCATCATCGGCGTGTCGTTTTTCGCCACGTTCGCAAGTACCAACAGTTACCTCGGTTTGGCTGGAAAAGGCTACAGCTTTGGTGCGCCTTGGCTGTTATTTCCATTAATGATGGTCGCGGCGACCTACCTCTCCTGGCGATTGGTCGCTCCCGAGTTGCGTCGCTTCACGGCAATGACGGATACCGTCACTGTGCCCGAATTCTTGGCCGCACGATTCGCAAGCCAAAGTGTGCGGGTGCTCACTGGCTTGATCATCGCACTCGCGAGTTTGCTTTACCTCATTGCGATATTCAAGGGAGCCGGCAACTTATTCCAAGTGTTCCTCGGTATCCCGTACGAAGCCGCGGTGGGATTGATGTTCGTAGTGGTGCTTGTTTACACGTCTGTTGGAGGTTTCGTTTCAGTTGTGCGAACGGACGTGATTCAAGGCGTATTGATGTTGCTCGGTTCCGTGGTGTTATTTGGATTCGTGACCACTCACATTGGTGGTCCGGGTCGCATATTCGATCTCATGACGATGCCTGAGAAGGAATATCTATTCACTTGGAATGCGGGGGCACCGATCCTGGTTGTCCTGGGTATCGCGCTCGCCGGATCTATGAAACTACTGATTGATCCACGCCAGATTTCGCGTTTCTACGGATTGCGTGATGCAGCGAGCGTTTCACGAGGTATCGGTTTTGCCATCGGCGGATTACTGATCATCCAATTCTGTTTATTCCCACTTGGACTCTACGCCCACTTTCTAATCGACGACATCGCGGACACTGATCTCATTGTGCCGATGCTCATTCAAGACCCAGCGATATTTCCTTTGCTGATAGCCGACTTTCTTGTCGTGGCAATCCTAGCTGCGGCGATGTCGTCGATGGACAGCGTTCTATTGGTTGCAGGATCAGTCACGACGCGGGATGTCGTCGGCGTCGTAGTACCCATGAGCGAGGCGCGCCAGACCTTTTACACGCGGATTGGCGTCATCGCATGTGCCGCATTTGCTGCCTTGTTTGCGTTAAACCCCTTCGGAGACATCGTCGAAATCACGATACTCTCTGGCAGTCTATACGCCGTGTGTTTCTTGCCCGCGATCATGGTAGGACTTCACTGGGCGCGCGGGAACGCGATCGCGGTGATCGCTTCTTATGGAGGAGGGATTGCGACGATTCTGCTCTGGCGTAACCTTGGACTAAGTGCTACGCTGCACGAGGTGCTTCCTGCGTTAGCGATCTCCATGGGGTTGTACTTACTTGTAGCGTGGACAACGCCGCGCGTAAGCACAACCGAGGTTATCGAGTTCTTTTTGACGAAGAACACTACATCCGACAACGAAGCTCAGAGAAATTCAACCCAACCCGTTTAGAAATCCGATCAAGCCTTCGTTAACCGCGTCAGGCGCTTCTTGTTGCGTCCAGTGTCCGATGTCTGGTAGTACAACGACATCCCTCAGGTTAGGTAAGACTGCCATCATTGCGGCCTTAGCGTTTTCACTGTACGGGACTACGTCACGTGTGCCTGTCATGAAGAATGCAGGCTGTTCAATCTTCTTCCCTTGAAGACTTCCCGAGAGTTCCCAGTTCCGATCGATATTTCGATACCAATTTAGACCACCACGAAAACCAGCTTTTTCGAATTGACTGACGTAGTAGTCAACGTCCTCTTTAGTTAGCCACTCGGGTAAATCGTCCCCTGGGTCAGGCATTCTTTCGAGCATAAACGCTGAACTAGGCGGCGAATCACCGCGTTCGAAAAAGTTGCCGCGATTGACAGATCCTGAAGCGCCGAACAACATCTTGCGCATCGTTTTCGGAATGTCGTTCTGAAGCTCGTGCTCAGCCACTCCTGGCGTTTGAAAATAGAGTTGGTAGAAGAAGCGATCGCCCATGAGTTCCTTTATCCCAACGAGAGGTGGCGTCGACCCCCGAGGACCTATTGGTACGGACAGCGATGCTACGGCACGGAATACATCAGAGCGCAGCATCGCGCAATTCCACGCAACGGGTGAACCCCAATCGTGACCGACGACCACTGCTTGGGTTTCGCCTAACGCGTCTACCAAACCGACGATATCACCAACAAGGTGGAAGATCGTGTAATCGTCAATGTTGGGTGGTGCGTCTGTGCTGCCATAACCGCGTTGATCAGGCGCTACGACGTGATAACCAGCATCTGAAAGTGCACGTAGCTGGTGTCTCCATGAGTACCACGACTCGGGGAAGCCATGGCATAGCACAACAAGAGGACCTTCACCAGCCTCCGCGATGTGCATGGTGAGTCCATTCGATTGAATATCGCGTTCAGTGATGTCGCTCATGAGATGTTCCTGTGGGTGGTACCGCGTTCGAAGGGTGCTGGGTGAGCGCCTGTATTAGGCGTGAGAGATTATCAATTTGCATCCATGTCGGGTTCGCAGTCAATCGAGTTGTATTTAGCAAGGCGAGCGCGGTCTTGGACCGCACCACTACATTCGCAGGACGACCGGATATAAATTCGCGAGTACCGCGATAGCGTCGAATCGCTCCGTGCTACATTCTTAACTAACGAACCATCTCAATCGAAAGCGTCATGCCCGGCCCACTTGATGGAATTCGCGTCGTCGATTTCACGACCATGATTGCGGGTCCTTACGGCACGATGATTCTCGCTGATCAAGGCGCCGATGTCATCAAAGTCGAAGCACCTCTAAACAGCGATCATGCACGACGTGCAGGTTATGGGCAACGCCATTTTTCTGCGGCTTTCGTAAACAACAATCGCAACAAACGCTCGATTGCCATTGATGTCAAGCAGCCGGATGGGCTCACGTTGTTATTGAGATTAGTGGAAACTGCAGACGTATTCGTTCAGAACTTCCGACCAGGCGTTATGAAGCGCCTTGGCATTGACTACGACGACTTGTGCGAAGTGAATCCCAAGTTGATTTATCTATCGATGAGCGGATGGGGTGAGGAAGGTCCCTGGGCACATAAACCTGTATACGATCCAATCATCCAAGCGTTGTCCGGTCTTGCGTCCGTTCAAGGCGGGAGCGATGACGCACGACCTCGATTGATTCGAACTATTCTGCCTGACAAACTTACGGGTATTACTGCCGCACAAGCGGTCGCGTCAGCACTATTTGCCCGAGAGCGTACCGGCGAAGGACAGCATGTTCGACTATCGATGCTTGATTCGATCGTAGCGTTCATGTGGTCGTCGGACATGGGCAGCCAGACGTTCATTGGCAAGGAAGTGGACATAGCGGCAGCAGCAACATTTATCGATTTGATCTATGAAACGTCAACAGACTACATAAGCGTGAGTGTCATGACGAACGATCAGTGGCACAACTTATGCGCTGCTTTCGATAAACCTGAATGGCTTGCAGACGATCGTTTCAAGACACCAGCAGGTAGGGATCGATTCGCAAATGAGAGACTGGAACTAATCCAGAGCGTGCTCAAGACTCGATCGGCTGAGGATTGGCTCGAGCGATTGGAGGCGGCGGGTGTACCTTGCGCGCCCGTGCTCAAGCGACATGAAATGATTCGCCATCCACAGGTGGAAGCTTCTGGTGTCGTTGTGGAAGTGGAGCACCAACATGCCGGTCAGTTACGGCAGGCTCGCAATGCAGCGAGGTTCGAAGGAACACCGACTGAAATGCGACACAGCGCCCCTCATTTGGGTGAGCACTCCCGCAAGCTCATGGACGAGCTAGGTTACTCCCAGCTCGAACAAGATCGATTGGTCGATTCCGGGGTGGTCGCTTCGTCGATCGACGCCTAAGCGGCTCGTTCTGCTGTCACGAGATTGCGAGAATTCTCGGAGACTTGCGACAATGCGCTTTCTAGCGTGTCACGTTCTTCAAGATTTAGTTTGTCTGCACCTGCCGAGTCGACTAAGCCCTCGAATCGCTCAGTCAGAAACCTGAGAGACCATTCCGTTGCATCATTGTCATCAATCGCTGTGATTTCGTTTTTACCGTACACTTCGACGTGATAGTGTGGGCGGTTGTCGAAACAATCAAAGCGAAGCAGTTCCCGTGTTTCATTTGCAACGGGACCGCTAACGCGGATTGACAATCCTTGGTCGCCACGCATTCGACGGTAAGAGATGTCGAATTTAAAACGTCCAACTTCCTGTGAATAGGTTGTCATCGCAATCCTCCGGAGACCAGCGGAACGACTATATGTTCAATCGCACCAATATGCTAATCGTAATCGCTAAAGCATGACGCTCGACCATTCGAAACGGGTTTCACACTCCGATTTATCTTCGCTGGTTCGATTTGTGCGTGAACATCGGCCGCTTTGCGTCATTTCGGGCGCAGGTTGCAGTACCAATTCAGGCATATTTGACTATCGAGACGATGAAGGCAACTGGAAACGACCGCAACCTGTCTTACTCGACGAATTCCTCAGTTCGGTCAATTCCCGTCGACGCTACTGGGCTAGGAGCATGCTTGGGTGGCCACTGTTTGCTAAAGCGACGCCAAATACCGCCCATCTAGCTCTAAAACGCTTAGAAGATCTGGGACTCGTTGGTAGCGTGATTACACAGAATGTCGATGACCTGCACGAAAGCAGTGGGCAGAAGAACGTCATTGCACTTCATGGTTCGCTTAGAACCGTGACGTGCCTTAACTGCCAGACGTGCTTTAGTCGCGAGGAAATTCAGAAGCGGCTTGAGGCAACAAATCCTCTGTATGTTTCAACGGCAGTCATGCCAGACGCAGGCGGCGAGGGGTACTACTCGATCAATATCGATGAATCGTTTGTTGTGCCAGTTTGCGATACGTGTGGAGGCGTATTGAAGCCCGATGTCGTGTTTTTTGGTGGAAATATCAATGCGAATGTGAAACAGGCGGCAAATGACGCTATTCACAAAGCTCGTGGGGTACTCGTTGTTGGGTCGTCGTTAATGGTCTATTCGAGCTTCCGGTTGGTGAAATTAGCCCGCGCCCGAGGAACCCCGATTGCAATACTGGGTCATGGGGTCACTCGTGGTGACGCGCTCGCTACTCTGACGATACGATGTGAAATCACGTCGACATTTGAAGAACTGTTAAAGTGCTTAAAGGTCTAATGAATTAGGTACGATTACTGTCGTACGGTAGAAAGAAGTCGTTTCACGAGGTAGTAATGGAACTCTCGTGGAGCCCTCAAAAGGGTTCGATTGCGATGCAAGCAATTCTTGCTAAAAGAGGGCGTACGAGATTGGTTCAGTTGTTCTCTGTCTTGGTGGTAGCCGCATTGGTTTCACTCGGAGCTATAGCAGAGGAAGTCGAACAACAGACACCAAGCGAAGAGGTAGATAAAGAAGTCCCGGTCACATTAGCAAGCATCCTGGACTCAAAACCTAATCCTAAGGACTACCAGAAACGGACCCACTGTATTTCAAAAATCGCGATTCGTGATCATGAGGTACTTAGTAAACGCCATATCGTGTTCACCATGCGGGGTGAAGGGCGACCCAAAGTTCTTGTCCAATTTGGGCGGCATTGCTTTGGATTACACCGTAAGGCGCTCATAAATTTGGAGTCACGCGGTTCTTCAAGATTGTGCGTAGGTGACTATGTGCGAACCGAAGTATTTGAATTTGGACGTCGCACTTGGGGTCCGCGATGCACCATTCCCGATTTCGAACCGATCACCGACTACCAATTGGAATTACTGCGCGACGCACTTCAGACAGGGCGCGTGGAGTAGCGTAGAAGCAACTTAGACGGACTTCATCAGGGTTTCGTCAGTAGTTGACTTGCGATGTACGGCGCCGCAACACGACGACGAGGTGCGCGTACTAAAGGTCGTTGGTAGAAGTAGCATTTTGTTAGTTTGCAAAATAAGGATCGGTAGTAAAATCAGGTTCAGTGCAGTAAGCACATGGCGTAAGAAACATGGATGTTGACCGTAAGACGATTAACGGGTTTACGACTCAAGAAGTCTGCGGCAAGTCAGGGCTGAACGAGTACCAACTTAAGCAGCTTCGCAAGAAGCAACTTCTCGAACCGGTTAAACAAAATAACGCCAAGCTCGTCTACCGATTTCAGGACATGGTCGTTGCCTGTGATATCGGCAAACTTGTGGACGCGGGCACGAGTTTCGCGAAAGTCGTTGACGCCTATTCAACTGTGCGTCGCGCTCGCGGCGAAGAACTCACTCACTCATCGGCGATAAAGTTCATCAAGAACTCCGGACTAGCGGGTGGCGACATCCTAGTTCAATCTGAGCATGGATTGCTTGACCCAGAAACGGGCGAACGTGCGTTTGATTTCGACGATGTATTGCAGCCAAAGCGCGCTCGTTTGGTTCGGACACTAGAGTCGTTACGGGTGGCGCAACGAGTTCGTTCAGAATCACCTGACGCGGAGGATTGGTATCAGTATGCACTCGATTGCGAAGACGATGAAAACGATACAGAAGCGAAACGCGCATATGAGATTTGTATTAGCCACGACGAGAGCAACGCTGACGCCTGGGTTAACTTGGGTCGACTTCACTTCTTAAGTGGACGTCAGCTCGACTCGCGTTATTGTTATGAGAAGGCGTTGGCGGTTGATTGCGCGCACCAGATCGGCAACTACAACCTCGGGATTCTGTTTGAGATGTTCGAGTCCAATGAACTGGCAATTGAACATCTCAAGCGCGCCGATGGCATACTCGAGTCATTTCAATGTTTGGCACGAATCTACAAGAAGATGGGTGACGCGAAACGTGCCGATGACTGTATGAAGAAGTTCTTCGAACTTTCGTTTAAAGAAACGTAATCGAAAAATCATCCGCATAAATCTTGCGGAATACTAGACGCGTAAGTGTGCCGCTTAGCCGGCCGCGAAGAAGAGCGGCTCGGTATTATCTTCGTCGCCTTTATGAAGGTCGATCATCGCCTCGATGCTGGTCATGCATGATCCACAACACCCAGCGGCACCTAGTTCTCGATTGATCGCATTCACCGAGTCATGCCCTTCGTTAATGGCATTGACGATCTCGGTGTCGGTCACTCCGAAGCAAATACACACATACATGCGGTTATTGTATACGATAATGAGATTGATTACCAATTACATTAAATAAACGATTTTCCTAGTGAAGCATACTGCAATTTAACTGAATAGATATACAGGATAAATTTGCTAATATTTCCTTAAGCACGATCAAGGATGAGACATGAACCCTCAAGATTCGAAGGTCATTGGACTATTGAATGACGTTTTGAAGAACGAACTTACTGCAATTAATCAGTATTTTCTGCATTCACGTATGTTTAACAATTGGGGATTGAAGTACTTAGGAGAATATGAGTACAAAGAGTCCGTCGACGAAATGAAACACGCTGACACGTTGATCGAGCGCATTCTGTTCCTTGAAGGCTTACCGAATCTTCAGGACCTAGGTAGGTTGTATGTGGGGGAAACACCTAAGGAAGCTTTGGAGTGCGACCTAAAGTTAGAGATGGAGGCAATGCCAAGTCTTCGAACAGGTATAGAGTATTGTGAAACCGTTCAAGACTACATTTCCCGAGAAGTTTTCGAGCGTATCTTGGAGTCCGAAGAAGAGCACGTGGATTGGCTAGAGACCCAGTTAGATTTAATTGAACGCGTTACGTTGGAGAATTACCTACAACGACAAATGCGTGAGGATTAAGTCCGATTGCCAAGAATTGCATACAAACCACTATGCAGTGCAATTTATCAAGGCGGTGTAAAAGAGCTTGAGCAGCTAGCCAAGGGAGACCCGGCTGCCGCACAGCACTGGAAGCCGATTATGGATGCCGCTTTTACGGGTAACGCGGCATGCATTGAGGTGTTGGTCAGTAACGGCGCCGATGTCAATGTTAAAGCGGGCACTGGCGCTAAGCACACGCCTCTAACGAGGCTGTGTCAATATCACAAAACCATCCCGAAACATGAGGGGCATCCGGCCGCCCTAAATCAGCTGCTCGCGTACGGAGCTGACCCAACACTAGCGGCAGGTCCACTCGTGTTGACGCCGCTGGGTTACGCGGCAATGGGTCCACTTGATGAGCTCATAGAGATTCTGGTGGACAAACTACAACCGTTGGATGCTTGGTCCGCTTCCTTGCTTTGCGACATAACACGGCTAAACGAACTCGTACAGGAGCAGGCGCTTACTAGGACCGATAGTGAAAAGCGAACACCGCTGCATTACGTTTGTATGTCTGGACTCCATAAAGATCAAGGAAACCAAGCCGCGATTAGCTGCGTCGACTTTCTTCTTAACCAAGGTATCGAGATCGATGCTGCACAGCCGATCGTTGAAGGTGACGAAATCTTTCACGCAACCGCGCTCTGGTACGCAGTATCCTGGCAGGGCAATCTAGAGTTGACGAAACACTTGTTGACCCATGGTGCTAGTCCGAACCCAGCAGTGTTTTCGTCGCTGTTTCACGGTGACGTAGAGATTTGTGAGTTACTTGACGAGTTCGGTGCAGACTGGAATTTGATCGTTGGGGGTGCCAGCCCTTTGATCGATATGATGAAATGGAAACGAAGCAAGCTCGTTCCATGGTTACTGGAGCATGGCGCGGATCCGTCTATCAAGGACCACGATGGTTTATCCGCACTGGACCATGCGCGCAATCGTAAGGTTCGTCAAGACGTAATCGACCTGTTGATCGAACACGGCGCGTGATCTGTGAAGGGTTGAGGCGCAAGAAGTTATGTGGATTTGACCCGATTTGTAGCAGATCCAACGTTCTAGATTAGGGTAGCGAAAGGAAGACGGAACTAGAAAGTTGACGTAGCAGTTAGCACGAATTTCGATTCACGGTTAAGGCCATTAATCGCTTGGTTTAACAATGGTGTTTAATACGAAACAGGTATTTGTTTGACTAATCGGGGGTTAGATGAGCATGTCAGAAGCCTCACAGTTACGTACTGATTTAGGTCATCCGGTCATTGATGCGGATGGTCATTGGCTGGAATACGGACCAGTTGTCCGATCCGCAATGGAAGCAATTGGTGGTAAAGCCGCGACACGCGCAATGGAGATGAACGGCGCTCGTGTTGGCAACAGTCTTCGAATGACGGTGGCCGACCGGCGTCGAGCGAACATCGCGCAAGAAGCCTTTTGGGGTTCACCTACTAAAAACACGAAAGATCGAGCCACCGCTATGATGCCAAAACTGCTATACGAGCGACTCGACGAGTTCGGAATCGACTTCGCGATCCTCTACCCAACGGCTGGTCTAGGCTTGCCGCGAGTCAATGATGAAGAAGCACGGTTGGCTGCGTGCCGCGCGTTCAATATTTACTGCGCTGAGTTGTTCGAGCCTTTCAAAGATCGCATGACACCGGCGGCGGTCATTCCGATGCACACACCAGAAGAAGCATTGGCTGAGCTTGACCATGCGGTCAACGACCTAGGTCTCAAGGTGGTCATGCTGAACAGCTTGATTGATCGACCGATTGAGAAGATTGTCACGGAACAACCGGACTCCGCAGATTTGGTGTCCTGGCTAGATACCTTCGGTATCGACAGTGCACACGACTACGATGTGGTGTGGGAAAAGTGCCAGGAGTTGGGTGTGTCGCCAACATTTCATCGTGGCTCACGTGGGAAGTTCTTCCGAATTTCTGTCTCAAACTTCTGCTACAACCACATCGGGCATTTTGCAGCTGCATCGGAAGCAGTCTGTAAGTCGTTATTCATGGGAGGCGTTACCCGCCGATTCCCGGACCTTAACTTCGCTTTTCTCGAAGGCGGCGTAGGGTTCGCCGTACTCTTGTACGCTGATCTTATCAATCACTGGGAGATTCGCAACGGAGAAGCTCTGAAGTTCACCGATCCTAGCGCACTCGACCTGAATTTACTCAAAGAGCTAGCAGAGGAATACGCGGGTCCTGCGATGCAAGAAGCGATCATTGAGGGTCGTGGTTTGAGTACAAAGAACGGACCTACAACGACGGGTGGTCTAAATCAACTAGACGACTACGCTGCGTGTGAAATCAAAGAGAAATCTGATTTCAAGTCCCTTTTCGCAGATCGTTTTTATTTCGGTTGTGAGGCGGACGATGCAACGAATGCACTGGCTTTCCAAAGACACAACAATCCGTTCAACACCGAAATCAAGACTTTATTCGGGTCGGATATCGGACATTTTGACGTTCAGGATATGGCTGGGGTTCTACCGGAAGCACACGAGCTTGTCGAAGATGGACGCATAACGACTGAGGATTTTCGGCACTTCGTATTTGAAAACCCAGTGCGGTTTTGGGGTGAGACCAATCCAGATTTCTTTGAAGGTACAGTACTCGCAGACGCTGCCAAAGAGGTTTTGACTGCGTAATGTGCTAGTTGACGCGTTCTATTCTGCGATAGCTAGATTCTGACTGGGAATTAGTCGCAGCTACGTTGGAAAAGACTCGATGAGGTATTGGCGCGCCCGCAGGGACTCGAACCCCGAACCCCCAGGTTCGAAGCCTGGTGCTCTATCCAGTTGAGCTACGAGCGCCGAGCGCATGGATTATAAAAATGGAAATACCTATTCAGCGGGTTTTATGAACGACGTTCAGAACGGAAATCTACATCGGTTTTGCGCTTGTCTTTTTTTCGCGTCTAACATGGAGTCTGCTAATCCATTCACTGCACATGCATAAGACCGATCTCTCGAAACGAGAACAGAGTGATTTCGTAAGGGATGGTTTCGTCGTTCTTCGCGATGTCATCCCCTTGAATTTCGTTAAACGTGCCCGTGCATTGATCGAGTCGGGCATGTCGTTGACAGAACGTCGCTTACTACCTCCTCGCGAATTGGCGACTCATCCAGACGTCGTGAGGCTTTTTAAAGAGACTTGCCTTTCGGAAATCATGCGAACCACGATGGGTCCATATCCGGAAGTCGTGAGCTGCCAGATCGCAGTCACGCCTGCACGGAACGAACTTGGCGGTCGACCTTCACCTCACGTCGACGGCAGTTGGTCGGGTCCCATTCCAACCGATCCTTCGGAAATTGATCCAGTACGGGGTCGACCGTTAGATGCGGAACGGTATTTTGGAAAGAACGATGAGAGACGCGGTACGAATGATGGTTTGCTTTGGCAGGATCCTGACCGGCGCATATCTCTAGGGAGCTATACGGCGCTTGTAGGTATCGCGCTAAATAATCAATTAGAACCTGGTCACGGCCAATTCGCGGTGCTAAGAGGAATGCACGAGGAAGTGGAGAAGTCGTTTCAGATGCAAAGAGACTCCGGCAGTGTCATTGGTCCCGAAGGGACTGGGTGGCCGCGACTTCGTAAATCGGAGAAGGACGGGCGTGTCTACTTAAATGGACTACCGAAAACTGTCCGAGAGAAAATGTCAAAAACCGGTAACGAGAAGGAACGCCGCGAAGGCTGGCCATGGCCGGAATTAACGCCAGTTTGTCTAGCAGAAGGTGATGCGGTTATCGCACTACATGCGTGCCCACATACAGCGACGCCAAACCTAGGACCTAACCCACGAATGAACCTGTACTTTCGTATCCGTCGATTGCGAGAGAACAATCCATTCGAAGGCGTGCGGAAGGTGGGACACGGTGTTAGTGACCATCCTGACCGAGGCTATTTTGGTCAGTTTTTGGACTACCCAGAGTCCTACGACGCGTGGCAGACGTCAATCGACAAGCTATGCGATCATTGGTCCGAATGGAATTTCGTTAAGGAATACGAAGACTTAGAAAGCTGACTTGGTGGTGTCTTGCTTGGTCATGTTCTTTCTTGCCGCAGGATACAACGTTAAGCGTCGTTCTGGCATTCCTTCTAAGCTGATAGGTTGCTATCGACCACGGTCACATGGACACTATCAGAGTACGATCTATTTGCAGTAATCAGAATCCCTCCCTAGCAGTTAAGGGGGTTCTTTAAGTGAGGTACTACTTGAACCGGAGACAACGAAAAACGGGCACCAGAACCGTTCATAGCTCAACCTGTCGATATACCGCCAATTAAATCGTCGTGAGTATTTGAGCGCTTACGTTGATGACATCGAAGCATTAGCGGACGCGAAAACTCTGGATGGTCAGTATCAATTGTGCAAGGAGTGTTGCATTGATCAATCTCCGTCCTCGATGCCTTAACTCAAATAAGAGATTAAAACCCCACCAAAGACCGACGCCCACAGCAAACCCTACGATGCCACCTGCGACTGTGTCGACCTCCCGATCTCGTATCCCAGTGTAAATAACGTAGGGAGCGCCGAACACTAGACCAAGCACAAGCAACCAAAAAACTAAACCGACGAACAGGACGACCGGAGCCAAAAATCCGAAGATCACACCGAATACCGGGTCGATAGCAATTGCAGTTCCTAACAACGAGAGTGGCACGGCGAATACCAAGTAGCCTATGAGAAAGGCCGTTCTATGTTCCCTCACCCACGTAATCGCGGTACGCACAACTCCAACCAGCGCTTTTACCATTTTCTGTTTTCTTCGTGTCGGTTCTTGCGTCATCCTGCAAGAAGTGTAGTTAACGCCTTAGAGACTCTGCTAACTTTGGATTCTTTATGTAGCCTCGCTTGTTGTTCGCGTCTATCAAGCGAGATAGAGTGTACGTTTGAGATTTGAGTCGATCGCAATGACCGCATTAATAACACCGAAACCTAGGATCCACGACGCCTTGGTTCTGGTGAACAACCTGTCGAGGTTAGCGCTAATCTAACAATAAGACGGAGGGATTTTTGCGTCTCGTTCTTCCGACCTCCGATAGGTACGGTAGGTGCATGGTAAATCGAGTGCAAAGACCTAATTAAAATCGCCGTTGTTCGATGCACTCCTAATTACGGGGGGTGTTCTTGCAGCTTTAGTGGCTAATGTAAGGAACGACGAACATGTACAAATTAGAGTCCCATTGGGACTTCTTCCCACGTTCGGCATTTGCGACTCTTCTCTTGAGCGCGGTGCTATTCCTGGTATCTTCTTGCGCGGGAGAAGGATCGAGCGAAGCTCCGACGGACGTTTCGCCGAATGCGAATTCGACGGAATTAGAGCTATCGGCGGCAGATCAAGGCAACGCCGGTGTCTTCGACGATCGTGTCGTGTTCGGTCAGTCCGCTGCCTTCGGTGGACCAGCCCAAGCTCTAGGCAAGGCGATGCGAATGGGCATCGAATCCGCATTCCACGAACAGAATCTGGCAGGCGGTGTACATGGTCGTACGTTAGAACTGGTAACGATGGATGACCGATACGAACCTGGCTTTGCCTACGCCAACACGCGTGATTTGATCACGAGAGAAAAGGTGTTCGGACTTATTGGCGGTGTGGGAACTCCGACGTCGCGTTCCGCGCTCAGCTTGGTCGAATCTCATGCAGTACCTTTTCTAGCGCCGTTTACCGGAGCGGGTTTCCTTCGAAATTCGGAGTTGGTGTCGGTTGTAAACCTGCGAGCGTCGTATGCTCAGGAGACCGAGTACATGGTTGAACGCCTTACTCAGGATCTCGGCATCACGAAAGTTGCGGTCATGTACCAGAACGACTCCTACGGGCAATCTGGATTGAGCGGCGTACTGGATGCACTTGCGCGGCGCAGCCTTGAACCGGTGAAGACATGGTATTACGAGCGTAACTCAAGTGCGGTCAAAGCTGCAGTGTTCCATATCGCAGCGGCGAATCCGGAGGCAGTCATCATGATTGGCGCATACCAACCCGTAGCGCGAGCTATTTCGCTGCTTCGCGAAGACATCGACCCTGTATTCATGGCAGTTTCGTTCGTAGGCGGCAACGCATTGGCTAGGGAACTAGGGAGCGAAGCGTCCGGGGTGTTTGTAACTCAAGTGGTCCCGGTGCCTGAAGACGTCGATACGCCTATCGTGGCGGAATATCGTGCGGCACTCAACGCGTTTGACGCGAATGCGGAGCCGGGCTTCGTTTCTCTCGAAGGATATATGGCTGGAAGATTAGCGATCATCGGACTTGAGTCCTGTGAAGATCTGACCCGCGCATGCTTTTTAGATTCCCTTCAAAACTCGCAGTCCATAAATCTCTCGGGCGTAGCGCTGCAGTATGGACCTGGTGATAACCAAGGTTCTGACGAAGTAATCATCACCATGATGGATGAGGTCGGTAAGTTCATACCACTATCCAATCTCGCAGAACTACCGCAATGAATTGTTCGCGTATGACAACTCGACCAGTCTTGAGGAAGTTCATCCTGATGGGTGTTGTTGCTGCGATAACGGTCACGGGCGGAATGGTTGTCGGGAACTCGGATTCTCAACCTGACGACGACGTAGGAATTCAAGCGACAGTTGCTGCTTTGTCAGTTGCTAGACAATTGAGATCGCTAGCTAAGACCGCATCCGCGAGGACCCATGCTGACATGTCCGCGGAGGCGATGGCCGCATCCAAAGCTGCTATTGACCTCGAAGCGGTGGCGATTCAACGACAACTCGACGAATTGGCCAACGCGGGTTATGTGGATGGAGTGACGAGCATGCGAGCGGTGCTCAAGGAATTGGTGCTCAATGCAATGCAACTTGAAGACGGACGCTCACAGCTAGCTGAGGTCCTCCGCGACTCGCAGAACAGACGCCAACAGCTAATCGCCGAGACTACGTGGGAGCTCCTACCTGCAGCCGTTACGAGCGAGGATGATCTATTCCATCGTCTCATTACTGATACAGAGACTACAAAGCGACAGGGGTCCCAGGTAGGCGGGTCTGTTTCAGCCGAAAACCTATTGCTATTTGACCGTTTAGCGCTCCTTAAGCAACAGATCGATCAAGGTTACATAGTGCTGGAAGTAGCGACTAGGCAGACTGACAGCGCGTTCATTGCAACGGTGGAAGAGAACGCAAACCTGGTGATGTACCAGCTTCGCGAGAACATCACGTTCCTATCGAACATCGTTCTTGAAGATGTAGATCCCAAGCTGGTTCCACTCGCTCGCAACTTGCTGGACGCCGCCTACGGAGAGTCGAACCTAATCGAGCTAATGAAGACTCGCTTACGATTGAGTGAGAAGGAAGCACAGCTCGCTGCCCGCATCGATGCCCTTGCGTCGACTCTGCAGCGAGAAGTACATGTAGTTCTTGAAGACGCCATCAGTGCGATTGAGCCCACTGGTAACGGACGCGAGACTGCGAAAGCGCTCGAGGCAGGGTTGGCGGTAAGTCAACACGCAAACGGAGCGATATTCAACTCATCTGAGGAAACCAGTGTTAACACAAGGATTCCTGAGATACCGACGGTGCAGGGGACTGTCGGAGCACATATTTCGGGAATGCGTAAGGCGTTGGCGACGCTAGAGGAAGCAGGTTTTCTCGGCGAATTCGCGCACCTACACTCACAGGTCGATCGTATCGATTCGATCGTTGAGCGAATTTTCAATGGTCGCGCCGAACTGTCCGAAGCACTACAGTCAGCCGCTAGCGAACGAGCTCAGTTACGGAGTTTCTTGGACCACCAACTCGAACCGGCTGTGATTGCGAGCTTGGATAACCAGCTCTACTACATGCTAACGGGTAGAAGCGATTTCAGAGCGGAAGGCAGTGTCGATCTAGATCCTCTGTCGCAAACAGAATTCTTGCGTTACTGGCACCTTGCATCGGTCAACGAATCGATATTTCGAACGTTTTCAGGGCTAATCATCGCCATCATCATGCGGGACGCGACGCTAATCGGAGAAGGTGAAGAACGTTTCATCACGGCGTCTCATCGTCTTGAGAAGAGCATCGATTTTCTGGAGCAAGAGGGAGGTGCTGAAGTAGATTCTCAATTAGTCCCATTGGCTCGGCAATTCATTGCGTTTGGCAACGGTGAGTCGAATGTGTTCGATTCGCTTCGACATAGATTGCCCCTTGTCGCTACTGAAAGAGAGTTGATTGCAGCAAATCAACGGATTTTTGATTCGATGCAAGTCGATATCGATTCGCTGCTTGACTCAATTCTCGAGAACGCGACTTCATCGAGCTGAATTTCCGCTGCAGCTGGTTAGTGCCTATCACGCTGGATAGGAACAGCCCGTCAATCTCGGAATTCCGGTCTTCGAAGACGTCATGGCGATTTCATTCGTGGAGAGGCGATGCCCATGAACACTCAGAACTGGTCTCAACGACCACATGTTCTCTCACTGCTGACCACGTTGTTTGTTGTCAGCATCGTTCCTTCTTACGCGCAGGAGAATGAAGGACTAGAGGAAATCATCGTTACTGCGCAGAAAGTAGAGCAAAACCTGGAAGATGTGCCTTCTTCCGTTTCAGTCGTTCCTGGTGCGCTCATCGAGGAATCCGGCGCTAACAACATTTCCGATCTGAACGGCGTTGCGCCTAATGTCATTTTGCAGGATATGGTGTTCATTAAGAACACGGCAAACATGGCCATCAGAGGCATTGGATTCTTTGATACGGATCCCTTTGCCGATCAAAAGACGCAGGTACTGATTGACGGCATTCCCCACGCGCGCGTGACAGGTTTAGGGCATGATCAGATTGATGTTGAGAGGGTTGAGATACTCCGCGGTCCTCAGGGGACGCTCTTCGGCCGCAACAGTCTTGCGGGGACGATCAACATTATTACGCGCGCAGCTGATCAAGAAGCTGGTATTGCAGCTCGCGCGACGGTGGGGGATTTCGGGCTTTCAAAGTATGTGGTATCTGCCGAATCGGGCGAGATTTTGAACGACTCTCTCCGAACCCGTGTAACACTTTCCAAGCGAAGCTATGACGGGCACGTTACCAATGCATTCAGCAACAGTAGGTTAGGAGCTCAAGATTCGAGCACACTCAGGCTCAAATTGGATCACAGCCTTTCGAACTTATCTACCACGCTGACGTACTATCAGGTTGACGAAGAAACTGACGGTATAGCAACGTCGAATGTGATCCAGGATCCTTACGGAACTTCGGATGGCGACGTCCATCTCGTGAACATGGATACAGACGGCTTCAACGAATCCAACGAGAGTGGATTCACCTTTTTATCGGATATTGAATTTGAGCCAGGCACCGTCTATGTCGCCGCAAATTCTCACGATAGCGATTTTCTGCTGTATACGGATCTGGATGGTCGAGCGGGTGCACAGCCACCAGCCCGAGGTCCCAATCCCCGGCTCAACGTGAACATCGGATTCGATATCGACCATGGACAGGATAGTTTTGAAATTCGATTTCACGATGCTCACTCTGCGCGCTGGGACTATGTTGTTGGTATGTTTGCATTCCAGGAGAGTGCTCGTCGATTCTTCTATCAGAACATCGGACCGCCTTTTTCAGCGACGTTCGCATTTGAAGATGCGGCTCGAACGACGATCGCCGAGCAGGAAACGAAAAGCGTCGCGGCATTTGCTCAGACCGATTTTCGTTTGAGTGACCAGTTTATTCTGATCGCTGGCGGGCGGATTACACAGGACGAGAAGCAGGTCACGGTCAGCAACTTCGGGCTTCCAGCACCCGCTCCGCAACGACCTCCTATCGTGCTGAACGCCAAGACGACGTGGGATCAGCCTACTTGGAAACTGGGAACGAAGTACGAACACTCCGATTCATTGATGGGGTACGCGACGATTTCGACTGGTTACAAGTCCGGTGGCTTCACTAGTCGGGCGACCGTACCGGAAAATGTCGGGCCATATGATGCGGAATACGTAACGAACTACGAAAGCGGTTTGAAAGCCAATCTGCTACAGAATCACTTACGTCTGTCCGCGGCAGTGTTTTATTCGGACTACGAAGACCTTGTAGGGTTTGTGCGACGCACTAATTCGACCGGTCGAGGGAACGAACCAATCAACGAGAATTTAGGAAACGTTGACATTAGAGGCTTTGAATTCGAGTCCGACTGGTTATTGCAACCAAATCTCAGTATCGACTTCGCTCTTGGTTTGTTGGATGCGGCGTGGGATACGTTCATGGTCGATCTCAATAACGATGGTCGTGTCACTGACAATTCGGATCTCGATGTACTGATGGCGCCTAGCCTAACCGCATATGGTGCGGTCAATTACACGTCGTACATAAGAGAAAGCACGTTTGACTATCGCCTTGAGGCACGTTACCAGTCCCGCTATAACTCGTTTGGCGAGAGCAATGACGCGATTTTCTATCGACCAGGCACGACTTTGATCAACGGATCGATTAAGTGGTCTTGGGGCGCACGTGATAACAGCGTATCCGTGTTCGGACGAAATCTAACGGACAAAGGTGTGCCAAAACTGACCATCGGTGCATCCATCTTTCCCGTTGCTGTTTACGAAGCACCGCGGACACTAGGTTTGGAGTTGAGATTAAATCTCTAAAAACTTGGGACGTGGGCGATCCACTAGTCTGACTTTTGACGATTTCGACGTTGCTGTGGCGATTACTGCTATCGGCGAACGAGGGTTCTGGCAGCGAACATTCGGCATCTGAATAACGCCGAACCCGAATCGGAATTAGGTCGCCTAACTGCCCGGTCTGAAGACACGAGAGATGAATTTACTGGGCGGTCTGAACGGGCGCCCGTGATTGAGTATTGCGTCCATCCGCACTTTCGCTTGGTTGTATATATGACCGGGATCCTCTTCCGCTTCGGCGAGAATGTAGAAATCCCCTGACTGAATCGCTTTGAACACCATGTCGGCACAACGACTTGGTGGCATCCCGTAATTCTTGAATCTCGTTACAAGGGCTTCGGTTGCGGGTGAGGTCGGCGTTGGTCCACCGAAACGTTCAGGACGATGCGTGCCTGACCGTACGATGTTGGTGCCCACGACATTCGGGCAAAGTACATGCACCGACAGACGTCCTTGTAATTCCTGATAGAGTGCCTCGCAAAGCGCAACGCACGCGTGTTTGGTCACGCCGTAAACGCCCTGCGCTGCGCACAGGCCGTCTTGTGAGGATGTCGCGACGAACGATCCAGGCGCATCTTGTTCGAGCATCCGCGGCACAAAGTGCCGTGCGAAATGAGCTACGCCTTTCAGATTGACGCCGATGACGAAGTCCCAGTCAATGTCGCGCGCTCCAACGACACCTCCGCCAGCACCGACACCGGCGTTACAGACGAGCAATGAAATAGGCACATTGGGCATCTGTTCAGCGATTGTTTTCTGAAGCGAAAGAACGCTTTCCTCGCTTGAAACGTCTACCTCAATACCGATGACTTGCAGCTCGTTGCTGTCCGCACCACGTTTCAGTTTGTCGCGTGCCTCTTCGATCGCATCGCTGTCGATATCTGCGATAACAGCATGTAGCCCATGCGCGACTGCAGCTTCCAATATGGCATAGCCGATACCAGACGCGCCACCCGTGACGATTGCCAGACCGCCGGCAAGTTTCGAGAGATCTGGGTGCGCGTTATTGTCAGTCGCGTACTCATTCGCCATTTCAGTAATCCGGACGAGAGTTAGCCAGCGGCTTGCTGCGTCTCCATCTCAGCGACAACCTCACGCATGCCTTGCCACTCGTGCCACATGTTGCAGATCGCGTACTTGGACCGCTCCCAAGGATTGTTACCTTCCTCGTATTCAAGCCACTCGCCACGCTGACCTCGGTCCGGGTGATCCGAAACACCATTCACCATGTGATTGGGTTGGCGACTCTTGTTACGAATCCGGAAGATGATGTTCTTACGTGATTCTGTGCCATGCTCATTCCGCGTGCCGGAATGGGGCATATTGAACAATGTAACGCACGCGTCTCCAGGTTCCATTAGCGCTTGTGTTGGTCGCGGCCACTTGACCCCGTCTGGTGTGGATTCTGACGTGTCGTCGATGAATTTTTCGCGAACGGACTTAGGTAGGTAGGTGTGTCCGCACCCGTTCGGCGCGTCGTAGTTCAAACGCGGCCAACCCGGGCCTTCCGGACCAATATGTCCATTCGTCGCATACTGCCATCGAAAGAACTCTTGCGTTACATGGTGAGCGCCTTTCAACAGAGCAGTTTGCCCGCATCCTTCGCGCGTTTGATCATTGAGGCATACGAATACAAAGGCCGTGAATGAACCCATACCTAACGTCATGTCCGGATCTTCGAAGAGAGGTACCGAGTTATGCCCCATGACATCTGGGCTACGACCGATATCACCCTTAGGACCACTTGAGATATACATCTTGTAGACCTCTTCGTTTGTGCCTTCGACAGGTTTTTGTGGCACGCCGATCGTGCACAAACCGTCCATGTGAGATTCGGCACCGTAGTAAGGCATGTCGCGGTCACGGTAACCAAGATTGTTGAAGTGGTCACCTGGGTCACGACGCTTAAGGACACCCACTTGACAGGTAACTGGCGGGTCGAAGTACCCCATGGCTTTATGCAGGATCGGGGTAACGTCCGACGCGTTTACCAAGTTGGTAAGGTGCTCCGAAGAACCCACGTACTCGCCTTTCTTTGCTGTACGCATACGGTTTAGAGCGTTCTCAACAAGCTCATCCGAGACCGCCTTCTTGATGATCACGTAGCCGTCTCGATATAGGTCTTGTTTCTGTTCTAGGGTTAGTGTGCGTGCGTTTCCCAAGCTGCTAGCTCGCATTTACCTACAAACTCGAGTGCGCATTTTAAGAGGGTCGTGTGACATGCCGAGGTAATGCACCCACCATTGAAACGCGAGTGTAAGCTGCACGTTCAGTTGCCAACGGTATAAATCCGCGCATCTCACAGATTGCATCAAGACGACTGATTCGAGACCGGCACCTGATTCATCAGACCCCTCGGAACTTGTCGTGAGACCAATGGAAATGCCTACCGATCAGCAACAACCTCTCTCCGGCGTCACCGTGCTCGACATGGGTCAGATTTACAACGGTCCCTATTGTGGGTATCTACTGGCCATGGCAGGTGCAAGGGTGATCAAAATCGAGTCGCCGATTGGTGAGACGCTGCGCGGCGCAGAACGGGCTACAGGAGAGGGCTACCCGTTTTGCATGTTGAACGGAAATAAAGAGACGATCACACTTAATTTGAAGAGTGAGCGTGGTCAGGAATTGCTCAAGCAACTAGTCCGACACGCAGATGTGTTACTGGAGAACTACGCGCCAGGCACAATGGCGAAGTACGGTGTGGGTGGCGATGACCTTACGGCGATCAACCCACGGCTAATCTACGCGGCTGCCACTGGTTTTGGTCAGCAAGGACCTCACTCAGACTATCGGGCGATGGACGTGACCGTACAGGCGATGAGCGGCGTTGTTGCGATCACCGGATACGAAGACGAACCCCCGCTGAAATCGGGACCGGCGCTATGCGACATATTGGGTGGCGTTCATCTCTATTCGGCGATCGTTACGGCATTGCTGCGACGCGCGACGACGGGCGAGGGGGCGGTTCTCGACGTCTCGATGCAAGACTCGGTCATCCCGACGCTATGTTCGGCGCTCGGAGCGTACTACCGGTTTGGCGACGACCCGCCGCGGGTTGGCAATCACCATCAAGCGAAAGCGGTTGCACCGTACAACATATACGCAACGCGAGACGGGCATGTTGCCATCATCTGCATTCGTGAAGGGCATTGGCGAAAACTGATCAAGGCGATGAATCGACAAGATCTCGTGGATGACGAAAGATTCTCCAATATGGCTACACGTTCTGAGAATATGGCAATAACCGATGAGGTGGTGGAGTCGTGGACGAAAACCCTGAAGACTCAGGAAGTATTTGAAGTATGTCAGGCGCAAGAGGTCATTTGCGCGCCGGTGCAGTCGATATCGGACGTCCTGACGGACCCGCACCTGATTGCGCGCGGAGCGCTTCAAAAACTGGAGCATCCTGAATTAGGCCCCTTGATGATTCCAAGCACGCCTCTTCGCTTCCAAGGGTTAACGCCACCTCCCGTTGCGCTCCCTCACGCCATCGGTGAGGACAACAAAGCCGTGTATGGCGAGCTACTTGGCCTAAGCGCGGACGACGTCGAGGTTTTGAAGGAAGCGTCCGCTATTTAGCCTAATTGAAGCGATAGCGCCGCAAAACTCTGAGGCGGTAGTTGCACTCGCACCTGACCTTCCATTAGTTCAATTTCTTCGAACGCTGTTGACGCGACTTGTGTCGGATTCTCCCACGTGTTCTCAGCGTTCAAATCGGAGTGGCAAAGCAATTCACTTTCGTTCACTGCATTGCACGGTCGATCTGCGCATGCAATGATCAGATCCATGGCTTCCGTTAGATGGCGATTGACTGCGAAAACTTTGAGTTCTTCACCATCGATGATCGCGGCGCTGTCGAGGTACGCGACGTCGCCGTAAGTTTTGCTCTTATACGAATCACAGGAGATCGCTTGGTGCAACGCCTGACCGCCTTTCCGTGATGAGACCATACGGAACGCGTGGTAGATCGATTGTTTTAGAACCCCATCTTCGTTGGTCTTGAGGGGTGCGATAACGTTGACGAGTTGGGCAAGATTCGCGATCTTGACGACGTCAGCGTGTCGGATGAAGCTCAGTAGGAACATCGCAACAACGAGCGCATCCTCAAAGTTGTAGGTTTCATCAAGCAAAGGCGGTGCGAACTTTCCTACGCCGTCCACGTCCTCTCGCGTTCGGGCACGGTACCACACATTCCATTCGTCAAAACACAAGTACGTGCGGCGACCGGAATTCTGCCGCGCCGCGACGGTTCTGGCGGCGGCGTCAATGCTCTCGATCTGTTGGTCGACTGATTTTGTAATCGCGAGGTAATCCTCAGAGTCGCCCTCAGAATTTCCCACGTAGCGATGCAAGCTGATGAAATCTGCCAAATCGGGACCGAGTCTCCGCATCACATGCTGGTCCCACTCAACGTAGGTCGGCATTCGTGGCGCTGAGGAACCGCACGCGACCAGCTCGATACCTGGGTCGCAGTCTTTCATCATTTTCGCAGCCATCTGCGCACGATTGCAGTATTCGTCGACGGGCACATGTCCGAGTTGCCAAGGGCCATCCATTTCGTTTCCCAAGCACCAGATCGGCACGCGCAATGGCGCTTCATCGCCGTTTCGTACGCGTTGATCGGCATAGTAAGTACCGCTGTCTAAATTGCAGTACTCAACCCAGTTACGAGCTTCCTCTGGAGACCCAGTGCCGAGATTCACGGCCAACATCGGTTGCCAATTCAGTTTACGGCACAGATGGACGAACTCATTGGTACCAAAATGATTGGTTTCGGTGCTTTGCCATGCAAGCTCTCGAACCGTTGGCCTCGAATCGCGATTGCCTACACCGTGTTCCCAGTGATAACCTGACGCGAAATTGCCTCCCGGATAGCGTACGATGGATACGCTGAGATCTTGAAGCGCTTCACGTACGTCGCTTCGTAGCCCACCATCGTCACTAAGGTGATGATCAGGTTCGTATACCCCGTGGTAAATACAACGTCCAAGGTGCTCAAGAAAGCCGCCAAAGATGCGGTCATCAACCGTGCCGATTTGGAATTTCGTATGTAAATTAACGGTCGCAACGCCCATCGGCTACTCCAGATTTCCATTTGTTAAAACGATCACCGCCAGGCGAAAGTAACGCCAAGCTTGTGCTACTACGATATGAAAGCTCTTCGCACAATTCATTCTATTTCGAAGCAACGGTGGTTTAGATGAGGAGGCGGCTAGCGAGTCGAGATAAATTGCCGTCGACAAGTCGAACGATGAGCTTCTCATTGATTCGTAGGGAACGATTGCAGCACGTTCGACGGAACGGCGTCATTACAATCAAGTAAGCGGCGGCAGCGGTCGTTTGCCGACCCGTACCACATCGAATCACATAAAGGAAATAAGTATGGCGCTTACTCTCTACGATGCTACAGTTGGGACTTACAAGCAGATTCTTAGCTCAATTGGAGGTGTCCTGTCCAAGGGGCGTGAACATTGTGAGGCAAATGGCGTTGATTTGAATGATGTCGTAGAGACTCGTTTGATCGATGATATGCTGCCGTTTCGCTTTCAGGTTATCTCCGTAGCTCATCACTCATTGGGCGCCATGAAAGGTACGGATGCAGGTGTATTTGGTCCACCGAGTCAGGGAGATCAGGATTACGCTGCGCTGCAGTCCTTAGTCGCGGAAGCGCTTGCAGGACTGGACGACTACTCGGAGGACAAAGTGAACGGTTTCATGGGTAAGGAGATGGTGTTCAAAATGGGTTCGATGACCATGCCATTCATCGCCGAAGACTTTCTGCTTACGTTCTCACTGCCAAACTTCTACTTTCACGCAACCACCACTTACGACATCATTCGAATGCAAGGCGCTACGATTGGTAAGGGTGACTTTCTCGGTCGCATGCGACTCAATAGATAGTGATTCGAGTCTATTTCTCTAAATATTCAGCACTGTGAATTCGGAAAAGATCTTCGACGACGTCGAAGACGCCATTGATGCGATAGCGCGCGGTGAGCTCATCGTCGTTGTCGACGACGAAGATCGCGAAAACGAGGGTGACCTCATCATGGCTGCGTCCAAGGCATCGCCTGAAGACGTTGCGTTCATGGTGCGTTTCACTAGCGGGATTTTGTGCACGCCTATCACGGAGGATGTTGCCGAGCGCCTCAAACTCGACCCTATGGTTCCTAAGAACAACGCGCCACTATCGACGGCGTTCACCGTAAGCGTCGATTACACCCAAGGCATGTCGACCGGCATATCGGCCGAAGAACGCGCCAATACGGCTCAAGCACTCGCGAACAACAATACGCAAGCCGACGATTTTGTGCGACCAGGTCACATCTTTCCGTTGATTGGTCGACAAGGGGGTGTGTTGGTTCGATCTGGCCATACGGAAGCAGCAATCGATCTTGCTGAGGCCGCAGGTTGCCCGCCAGTTGGATTGTTGGCGGAGATCGTCAATGATCAGGGTACGGTTAAACGACTGCCTGAACTACTTGCATTTGCCAAGGAGCATGATCTAAAAATCATCTCCATTGAAGATCTTATTGCATGGCGCCAACGGCGTGAAAAGCTTGTTGATCGCGTCAGTGAGTTTCAAGTTAGAACGCGTATTGGTCCTGCTAAGGCTTACTCGTATCGCACTAAATTCGAGCAGGCAGAACATTTGGCGATCGTATTCGGCAACATTAGCGCTATGGATGTCGTTCCCGTTCGCATTCACCGCGAAAAACTCATCGAGGACGTTTTTGGTTCACAGTCGAAACATCCCAACCGGCTCATCGATGTCGCGCTCGACAAACTTGAGGCCCAGGACGGTGGCGTGTTTATTTATCTTCGAAGTGGGTTTGCCGGCGTACCTCTCGACTTACTTGATACGCAACACTCGAGCGCGAGTAAACGTGCAAATCAGTGGCTCGAAGTAGGCATCGGGGCACAGATCCTCAGAGATCTTGGTGTGCGAGACATCCGCATCGTATCTGGGCGTGAAGTCGATTTGGTCGGTATCGAAGGATTTGGTCTTCGAGTCGTGGCTAGCGAAATTCTGTGAGTTCGTCAAAACCACGCATCGGTATCACGCTCGGCGATCCTGCTGGAATCGGCCCAGAAATCCTCGTAAAAGCGCTACCTGAGATCGTGGCACGATGCGAACCCGTCGTATTCGGCCCGCGCTGGGCGTATGAAGACGCGTTAGCCGTGGCGGAAGCGAAACTCGACGACGAACCTGAATTCACGGACCTCGACGTAGCGCGTCCGAGTGATTTTGCGTTTGGACGCGTATCCGCAGGGAACGGGGAGGCGGCGATCCAAGCCGTTCATGCCGCGGCACGCGAATGCATCAACGGAACGATCGACGCGATGATGACTTGCCCGTTGAATAAGGAAGCGATCCATGCGGCGGGGTCGACTCACATTGGCCATCAGGAAATGCTGGCAGCGATCGCAGGGATTGCAAGCGCAGCTACCATGTTGATGACGCCTGGCTTAAGGGTCGTTCATTTGTCAACGCACAAGTCGCTGGGTAAGGCAGTCGAGTTCGTAACTCACGACAACGTCATAGCTAAACTCGAACTCATGCAGAGTTCGTTTAGCTCCTGGGGATTGCAAGCACCACGTATTGCGGTGGCGGCGCTTAACCCACATGGTGGCGAAGGCGGCTTGCTAGGACGTGAAGAGATAGAGGAATTAAGCCCCGCAGTGACAGACGCACGCGAGAGAGGCATTGACGTAACCGGTCCACTGCCAGCCGATTCGGTGTTCAGTCGTGCAATAGATGGTGAGTTTGACGTCGTACTGGCCTTATATCACGATCAAGGGCATATCGCGATCAAGGTCCACAATCTTCACGAGAGCGTTTCCGCGACGCTTGGATTGCCATTCATACGTACTTCGGTTGACCACGGCACCGCGTACGATATCGCGGGCAAAGGTGTAGCCAACGAACGTAGTACGATAGCCGCGATCGACGCTGCGGTCACGTTGGCGAATGGTGAGCTCCGTTAGTTCGCAACTCAAAAATAAACGGCATTAACATAAGCCGTTTCTGGCTTTAACTAAGTTCACAAGGAGACCTTAAGGATGAAAGCAGCTGTATTCCGCGAAGTCAATCAACCTATGGAAATCGAGGAAGTTGAGCTAGCCGATCCAGGACCACGTGAAGTCGTCGTACGAACGAAGGCCGCAGGCGTGTGCCATTCGGATCTCCACTTCTATAACGGCACGTATCCAGGTCAGACACCGGTCGTCCTGGGTCATGAATCTGCGGGGGTCGTCGAAGAGGTTGGCCGCGACGTGACATATGTCAAGCCCGGTGACCATGTGATTACATGTTTGTCGGTATTCTGCGGACATTGCGAACACTGCCTGACGGGTCATATGTCTCTCTGTGGCTCTTCAGAGACGCGCCGGGGACATGACGATGTACCTCGATTGAGCCAAGGTGGTGGGATTGTCCATCAATTCGCTAGTTTGAGCTCATTCGCTGAACGGATGCTCGTCCACGAACATGCGGTCGCGAAGATCCGCGACGATATGCCGATGGATCGAGCTGCGTTGATCGGTTGTGGCGTGACAACCGGTGTGGGCGCTGTCATTCACACGGCTAGCGTGGAACCTGGTTCAACCGTTGCGGTAATTGGATGTGGCGGTGTAGGGCTGTCGTGTATCAACGGTGCGGCGCTCGCAGGAGCCTCGAAAGTTATTGCAGTTGACCAGATTGCATCGAAACTTGAACTCGCGAGAAAGTTCGGCGCGACCGACACGGTTGACGCATCGGAAAGCGATGCTGTCGATGCTGTGCGCCAATTGACGGACGGTGGTGTTCATTACGCGTTTGAGGCAATTGGTTTGAAGATCACCGCTGAACAGGCGTTTCGAATGCTTCGTCGGGGCGGAACTGCGACCGTGATTGGCATGATCCCACCAGGGGAGATGGTGACGCTCCATGGGCCAGATTTCCTGCAAGAGAAAACCATCCAAGGGTCCATGATGGGTTCCAATCGGTTCAGGCTCGATATGCCAAGGTTTGTTGACTTCTACCTTCAGGGGAAACTGCATTTGGACGACATGATCTCGAGCAGGATTGGACTTGAAGATATCAACGACGCGATGGCACAGCTAGAGACTGGTGAAGTCGCTCGAAACGTTATTGTTTTTGATTAAGGAATTCGCTCGATGCGTTGGGTCTCATTTCGTCGGGATGGCGAGGAAACATTCGGTTACCTGGATTCGGACAATCAGGTTGTCTGCGTAGGTGCGGAAAGCCCGTATGCCACCTTAAAGGACGCACTTACGGCGGGTGCGCTTAATGAGCTGGCGTCTCAGACCGTTGAAAAGGCGAACGTCGCGTTAGACGATATTGAGTATCTACCGACCGTCACCAATCCTGACAAGATCCTTTGCGTTGGTCTAAATTACCGTGACCACCAAGCTGAAACCGGTCGAGGAGGCGAGGACAATCCGACGATCTTTGTTCGTTTTGCAGCTGCTCAAGTCGGGCATCTCGAGAACATGGTTCGACCGTTCGAGTCAAGAGCGCTGGACTATGAAGGCGAGATAGCGATGATCATCGGTCGCCACGCACGACGGGTAGAGGCAGGGGACTGGCTTGACTATGTCGCCGGATTCAGCTGTTACAACGACGGTAGCGTGCGCGATTACCAGCGTCATACGAGTCAATTTACACCTGGGAAGAACTTCACAGGTACTGGCGGATTCGGTCCGTGGATGATGACGCCAGATGAAGTCGGTGATCTTGACGAAATGGAGATCACCACACGACTAAACGGAAATGTGATGCAAAACGCGAAGTCCAAACAGCTCGTGTTTGGATTCGCTGACCTGCTCGCCTACTGTTCTACGTTTACCGACTTGGTCCCTGGTGACGTCATCGTAACGGGTACGCCTGGTGGTGTAGGTTCTGCTCGCAATCCACCCGTTTTCATGGACGAAGGCGACGTGATTGAAATCACCGTCGATCCGATCGGCGCGTTGCGTAACGCCGTGGTCGTCGGCTGACTTCGTTACGCTATAAGAATCGCCAACGATCGCCGAATTCGCGCGCTGTGCGACCTAAGCGGATAGCGCGTCAAGCACCTTTTGTGGATGATCAGCGGCTTTGGGTACGCGGCGCCAGTGTCTTACGACTTTGCCGTCTTTACCGATCCATACGGTTGAACGAATCACACCCATCCGGGTTTTACCGTACATCTTCTTTTCGCCGTACGCCTCGTATTTCTCCATCACCTTGTGATTTGCGTCGGTAAGGAGGTCATAACGCAGTTTGTAATCTCTTCGAAACTTCTTGTGAGAGTCGGCATCGTCCATCGAGATACCCAGCACTACGACGCCTCGCTTAACTTTGCGAATATCTGGGAGGAGCTCTTGAAATCCACAAGCTTCTTTCGTGCAACCAGGCGTGTGGTCACGAGGATAAAAAAACAGAATGACATCTTTGCCGATTAGCTCGCGTAGCGCTATTTTCTTGCCTGATTGGTTAGGCAACGTGAACAACGGCGCTTTCTTGCCTTCTTCGATCGCCATGAGTTTTTCCGAGTGAGGTCGGTTAAGTAGTATATGTGCCGAATATTGTCAAAAATATACCCATACTTGTTAGTCTGATAATATCAATGTAATGTTGAACATGATTCCAACCTTGACTAGTTTGAACGTACGACGCTGGACAAAGTACGTGGTTCTTGCAACCGTCCTTGCGGCTGCATTTGTGCTCCCTGCATGCGTATCTACGTCAACACCGAGCAACACGGACGATCTGTGTCAGATATTTGACGAGAAGCGATCGTGGTATCGATCGGCGACCCGTAGTGAAAGGAAATGGGGCATTTCTATACCTATCATGATGGCTGTCATCTACAAAGAGTCTAGTTTTCGAGCAACAGTGCGTCCACCTCGGAAGAAGATCCTCGGCTTTATTCCGGGTAAGCGCTTGTCAACATCATTCGGCTACTCACAAGCTAAAGAAGAGACGTGGAGTGACTACATTCGGGATACCAAGAACCGTACCGCCAGCCGCTCTAATTTCGCTGACAGCATTGACTTTGTAGGCTGGTATCTCAGTCGAGCCGTTGAACATTTAGGTGTCGCGGCGACTGATACAGAAGCACTATACGCTAGCTATCACGTCGGACTGAGTGGTTATCAGTCTGGATCGTGGCGAAACTCGCCTAGTATTAGAAATTCTGTCGCCACATTTCAACGTCAAGTGCAACGCTACGAGCGTCAATTGAGAACGTGCACGGTTAGGAATAGGCGAGGGAGGCGCTAGTCCGCTTCTCCTGAATATGTAACTCGATAAATTGCGCCGTTACGATCATCACTAATTAACAGACTGCCATCGCGAAGCACTAGTACGTCGTTTGGGGTGCCACTGACTTCACCATCGACAAGCCATCGGTCGGCGAAGGGGTCATAACGTAAGCCGTTTTCAGTTTCGCGAATAACCGACACTTGATAGCCACGTGGCGCACCAGGTGCATGGTTCCATGATCCGTGTTCGGCTACGAATAACGCATGCTTATATTCGGCAGGAAATTGATCGCCTGTGTAAAAAGCCACACCTAGTGCGGCTGAATGCGCCCGAATGTAGAACGTTGGTTTTGTATAGTCCTCTGGATTCTTGTCAGCACCGTATGTTGGGTCCTTGACGACACCTGCGTGAATGAACGGATAGCCAAAGTGCTCGCCTGGGGTCGTGACGACGTTGATTTCCTCAAGGGGTACCTCAGGTCCCATCCAATCGCCACCGTTGTCAGAAAACCACATTAGACCGGTTATGGGATGCCACGCAAAGCCAACGCTATTTCGAACACCACGAGCGTAAATTGTGGTATCTCCCGTTGCGGGATCCATGCGCAGAATGCTGGCAAATCGTTCGTCGTCGGATAGACAGATATTGCACGGTGCGCCTACATTGAGATAAATGAATCCTTCGGCATCATGGTCCAGATATTTCCACCCATGGTGTCTCTTGTCTGGTAGGTTATCGGTGATCATTTCGAGGGACGGTTTGTCCGCATAGACTTCGTCGATGTCGCGTATGCGCAATATCTGATTGAGTGCGCCGATGATGAGGTCGCCGTCAAGTAACGTTAAGCCGGAAGGCATGGGCAGGTCCGATGCGATGACATGCACTTCCGCGTCGGTCTTTTCTTCGTTCGGAACAACAGCGTAGACGTTTCCACTACGGCGAGAACCAACATAGATATTGCCTGATGCAGATTCGATCATTTGTCGTGCGTCCGGTACTTGATCCGATAGAACTCGCAGGTCGAAACCATCCGGTAGTGCCCACACCCAGCTAGACCCTAAACTTACCGCCACGCTGAATACGACGGACTGGCAGGTCTTAATCCTCAATTGCATGTCTGAATCCGAATTGCTGTTTGAAGAAGCCACGCGACTTTACGAAGCTTGGTTAAGTGATCAAGGTTACTCAGCGCGTCAAGGTCAGCTGGACATGATGCAGTTCATCGCTAAGTCCTTAACGCGGAAACGGCATCGGATTGGCGTGGTCGAAGCGGGTACCGGTACTGGAAAGACGGTCGCGTACTGTATCCCGGCTGCCATTGAAGCGCGGCGGACAGGCAAAACGCTAGTGATCGTCACGTCAACGGTGTTGCTACAGCAACAGCTCCTACGTTCGGAGTTGCAACAGCTTGCGCAGTTGTTCTCGCCCGGATTGACGTTTGGCATCATCAAGGGTCGCCGTAGATACGCATGCATTGATCGACTCGATAAGAGTGTCAATTCATACAGCGGCGAATCGGTTGACCTTTTCGGCAATGCAAATCCTTCGCGAACGGATCGTCAATATGCTGGCGAGTTACTAGATCGATTCAACACTAGGCAGTGGGACGGTGACATGGATGCGGCGCCCATCGCACTAGCGCCGCGGCAAAGAGGCGCCTTTACCACTGACGCGCTTGGGTGTCACCGCCAATCATGCGAGTACGCGAAACCTTGTCCGTATTTCCGAGCTCGGAACAGAATCTCACAACTGGACGTGGTCGTAACAAATTACAGTCTGTTAATGGCTGCGGGTCGAGATGGAATCGACATGATTCCAGCCCCCGAGGACTGTGTCTACGTGTTCGATGAAGTACACCGTTTGGCTGATATCGTCATGAACTCAGGCGCTATGAGCGCTAGCACAGCTTCCGTGACGAAGGTCGTTGCGGAGGTTGAGGATTTCATAAATCGACTGATGAACAACGTTGAAGAAGGTCATCCACTCACTAGCGCACGACAGGACATTCTCGACGCCGTGCCGCGTGTTGCGCCGTTAGTGGAGCAACTTCGGAAGCACTTCGCAAATCTGACGCGAACGAGTGCAGTCGAACCGGATTCGCAACGTAATGTCTTTCGTTTTGTAGCAGGTCGCGTGGACAACACAACGAACAATCAAGCGCGGGTCTTAGCGAATTTGCTAGGTGGGTTGTTGGCTGCATTAATCGAGCTATTTAAGACCCTCGATGACGCACGAGCAAATTTGCCCATGTGGATCAACACCGATGTACTTGGCCGAGCGGTGCGTTCATTGAGTGAACTGCTAGTGACGATGCGGGATGTCTACGCGTTGTTTGAAGACTGGGGTTCAACCACATCAGGTGGCTCGGCGCGTTGGTTATCCCCGGACGGAGATGATTGGCGACTGCATACTGTACCGATCGCTGTTGAAGAAATCCTCAATAGCACGGTTTGGTCACAAGCGTATAGCGTGATTTGCACTTCAGCTACGATTTACTCAAGTCAAGGGTTTGATCAGTTCAAGCAGGAAGTCGGCTTAAACCTACCTGACGAGCACTTCAAACGCATTGCGAGTCCGTTCGACTTTCGACGAAATGTCAGATTCCAAATCGCGAATATCGGCTTCAGTCAGCCTGGTGGTGACGCGTTCAACCGTGCCGCTGCGTCTTACTTACCGCAACTGCTGGCTAAGGACAGGAGTGGATTAATCCTGTTCACTTCGCGCGCCGATATGCTGAAGGTATATCGACAACTACCGGACGAATTTCGCGGGCTTTGCCTCATTCAAGATGAGCTCTCTATGGCTGAAACGCTTAGAAAGCACCGCGAGACGATCGACAAAGGTGGTCACAGCTACATCTATGGACTGGTCTCGTATCGAGAAGGTGTAGACCTCCCAGGCGATTACTGTCAGCATGTCGTGATCATGCGTATCCCATTTAACGTTCCCGACGATCCAGTGATCAAGTCTCAAAAAGAGCTGTTAGGACTGGAGAACGCGTTTATGCAATACGACGTACCACAAGCTTCATTACGTTTGTTTCAAGCATGCGGAAGGCTTCTCCGAAGTGAAACCGACCGCGGCTCGATAACAATATTGGATCGACGAATCATTGAGAAAAAACAATACTGTGACGAACTCATTCGTCCGTTACCTGAGTTTGAGATCGTAGACCTGAAGAATCCGGTCAATCATGTTGCTTAAACACCGTCGGATCAGTGATTTCTACACCTTGCGTTAGAGTCGCGCCCTTCTCACCAGGGCTGAAAACCTCAAGACGCCTTGGGCTGTCCAAATCGAGAAGTCGGTCGTAGGCTATTCGAAAATCGTCCAATGTCGTTTCGCGAATAACCTCCGCCAACTGCTCTCTGGTGTTAAAAGAAGGGTTCTGGATAACGAGGTCGTTTCGATATCGCGCTGACCGTTGTCCTAGATTCTTGTCTTTTTCAAGGAGACTCGTCAAGAGACCCTGTTTGTACCCATCAAACTCTTCTTCGGTCATATCGTCAAGTTCCAATCGACGTTTCGCGACAAATTGATTTGTGGCGGTCTGCAGATGTGGTACGTCTGCGACGGGTGATTGCACCAAGAACACCATCGAGGGGTGTGTGAACAGCTCGGAATACTGAGCAATCGTTGCGTACCCAAGCTGTTGTTCTGTGCGTAAGTCATTGAAGTACGCGGCTGATACGACTTGCGCTATGAGTCTCAGCACACCGCGTTCCGCGATCGAGTTATCTTCGCCCTGGAAGCTAACGAGATAGACGGCGTCGTTGTGTTCGATGTTTAGGTTTCGCGTATGAAGATCGCTCAAGCGATGAACGGATGGTACACGACGTTCACCGGCTTCGAGGTCCATGTTGTCGGCTATGGTGTCCCCAATCTCCTTGCTATCTTCCGGGGTCATATTCCCTACGATGAGCACCGTCGCGGCAACGCGAGCTAGACGTTCATTCATCCACTCGGTGAGTGTTGCACTCGAGACCCCGCCAACTTCGGCTTCTAACACACTTGGCGCCCAAGCTGAACTCATCAATGTGTGAGAAATCGTGCTGAACGCTTGCTGATATGGGCGCACATCTTTGAAGTTCGTGTATTGTTTGGCGAGTTCGACCTTTTGGTTTTCTAGTTGTGCCGCATCAATGTCAAAATTGTTGAGCAAATTCAACATATCACGCAACAAGAGCTTTTGCTTGTCGTCGTAGCCGTTTACGGTGATTGACAATCCTTCAGAATGCGTTCCAAACCCACCGCTGAGACCTGCAATGACAGCGGGATACGACCGAACGTTAAATTTGATGTTCAACAAACGTGCGAGTAACGCGTTATTGACGACATCGCTTGGTGTTGGAAGTGGTTGTGCGTATTGCAGGCGTACGGTAATGTAAGCCCTTGGGACACTGAACGCAGTGTCGGTTGCGTGCCAGAGCTGAATTCCATCTGCATCGTGCAATAGAGAAGGTACCGCGTCCTGCATACCGGCAAGCACGGACGTGTCATCAGGCACGTACACGTTCGGCTCAGGTAGGTCGAACGCGTGTTCGACAACATGGTTCGTATTGATGTCGGGTGTCAACGTATACGGGACGTTAAACCATTTCTCTGTCTGGTCCGTTTCAATGTCCGGAGCCGAAATGCGCGTTATCGCATTTTCCCGAGTTAGATAAGTTAGGTAGTCGCTGATGACAGCTGGCTCAAAGCCGGTCATCAGGTACGGACCTTGAAGGAAATCTTCTGGTTCGTATATCTGAGCGTTATTAATCAATTGATTTACTGTACCGATCGCCGATCCCTGCTCTACGAAGCGAAAGCTCAACCGCCTCATAGCCGCTTGTTCCTCGTATCGCCACTCTTCGACTGGGTGCGCTCTTAAACTGTCGATGTACGCATAGATGAGACCATGTATTTCATTGAGGTGTTGCCATCCGCTGTCAGTCACACCGACTGTGACGCCGAAGTCGGAATTGCCGCGATCAGATCGGAACCCTCCCGCCGACAGTGAATTGATCCAACCGCGATCTTGAAGCAATTGGTGCAAACTGCCTTCTCCTTCATGTCCAATCAAGTTGCCGAGGTAGTTAAGCGGTTTGGTTCGAAGGTGTGGCGTGACGTCAGGTACTGGCCATTCGATTGAGAGCGTGCGGTTCGACATGACGGTTTGGTATCCGTACGCGAACGGTAATGATTCCTTGAGATAAGCGAGCGGAGGAGTTGGCGAATCACCCAGCTCTCTATTTGGGACATCGCTAAAACGTTCGCGCACTAGCGCTTCTTGTTCGTCTAGGCTGCGTTCGCTGACTGTTACGAGCACCATTTGATCCGCTGAGTAGTTTTTCTCATAGAAATCCTTCACTAGATCTCGGTCCACATCTGCGAGTGTCTCGTTACTCCCGATATTGAACTTCGACATCGGATGACCTGGATTCATGACTGTCTTAAGTACCGACATGCCGCGCCAAACGTCGCTACGCATTTGCATTTGATATTCGGAATGAACGGCGTTCTTCTCCCGATCAACATACGTTTCATCTAGCAATGGAGCGGTGAAAAACTGAGCGAATCGATCTAGTGCTTCGGGGAAATGCTCTTCATCGATATCGAAGAAATAGTTCGTCAGCTCAGTCGCTGTATAAGCGTTGCGGTTTCCACCATATTTCGAAATGAAGTCCGAATAACCATCTGGATCGGGGTACTTTTCGGTACCTAGAAACAACATATGCTCTAGGAAGTGAGCGATTCCTTCGTGTTCGGGTAGATCGTCGTTCGACCCTCTAGCTACCCCGAGTGCCGCTCCTGCTTTACCTTCCTCTGGCCGATGAACCAAGATGGCCGTGAGGGCATTGTCCAATTCCAGATAACGGTAGGATTGTTTGTCGTTTGGACTCTTCACGATGGTGATTTCGGCCGATATTTGCTGAGGGTCGGGAGAGTCGGTCGTCGCACACCCGAGCAACCATACAGCGAACGCGCTAATAGTTACGAGTAGCTTAAGGGAACTTGAGAGAGTCATTGTTTTACTCCTAGGTGCGGCATCAGCGCAGAAGGGAAGGTGGGGTCGAAACCAAAGATCATAGGTGTAGCAGAATCAAGAATTACCTTCCAACTAATTCAAAAGCTACTGAAACATTCGAGCAAATCGCTGGCAAAAAGTTCCGGTTGTTCAAAAGCAGCGAAATGACCTCCACGGTCTTGAATTCGATAGTGTTTTAAGTTTTTAAAGCGTCTTCGAACCCATCGCTCTGATGCCTTAAAGATCTCCTTAGGATAAATCGTTACACCCGATGGGATCGTGACATCCTTTGCGCGACCACCGCGACCAAAACTCTCCCAGTACAGTCGTGCGCTAGATGCGCCGCTTCCCGATAGCCAGTACAACATGACGTTGTCGAGCAGTTGGTCGCGAGTAAGCACGTTTTCCGGATGTCCGTTGCAGTCAGTCCATTGATAGAACTTTTCGAGAATCCATGCTGCTTGACCGATCGGTGAATCGACGAGTCCGTAACCCAGCGTTTGAGGGCGCGTGCTTTGCTGCTTCGAATACCCGGAATCCCAATCCTGATAAAACTGACTGCCCTTAAGCGCATCTTGCTCAAATTCCGTCAGATCGTCCATCGTGTCGCGATCAGGTCCTACGGTCGGCATATTCGTGTGCATTCCGACGCAATGGTCATCGTGATTCGTAGCGAGAGACGTCGTAACAGCCGCGCCCCAATCCCCACCTTGTGCAAAGTACGTGTCGTACCCGAGTCGAAGCATGATCGTATTCCAGGCGTTTGCGATCTTTTCGACGTTCCAGCCATGATGCGTGGGTTTACCAGAAAAGCCGTAACCTGGTAGGCAAGGAATGACCAGGTGAAACGATTCACTCAATGGCTTAATCACGTCTAGAAATTCGACGATTGAGCCTGGCCAACCGTGGGTCAGGACGAGCGGCTGTGCATTGGACGATTCACTTTTGATGTGCATAAAGTGAATGTCTAGGCCAAAGACCTCTGTGGTAAATTGGTCATACTGGTTGATGCGTGCCTCGCATCGTCGCCAGTCGTAATCGTTTTGCCAATAGCTTTTGACCTCGCGAATGTACGAAAGCGGGACGCCTTGTGTCCAGTCTTCAACAGTTTCTGCCTCTGGTAATCGAGCGAGCTCCAGCTTTGACGTGAGTGACGCGAGGGCACCATCGTCTATGTCAACGGAATATGGCGTAAGTTCAAACATAGGATGCTTCAATAAATGTGGTTCGTAGCAACTAGCATATCAAGCGAGGTTTGGATGAGGACGAGTCTTGCCGTCGATCTTTGATTTAGTGGACGCGAGTTATAAGACCGATGTTGCCCTAGCTAGTTTTAAAAAACTTGATCCTAATGCACCTAGAGACTATCGCGAACTCGCGGTGATCTTGGCAAATTACTGGCGTCAGCATGACCATAAGGTCATTGGATTGAGCGGAGGTCAAGGTGCTGGCAAGAGTACGTTGAGCCGCCTGATTGAGACAGCCTCGTTGCATCTTGGCGAGCATGTCATCGTTCTGGGATTGGATGAGTTCTACCTCACACGCAATGAGCGGGAACGTCTGGCGAACGAAAAGCATGCTTTATTTGCAACGCGTGGTCCACCTGGTACGCACGATGTCTCGCGACTTCTAGACGCCATTGACGGGTTAGTGGCGGGTCGATCGGTAGAAATTCCACAATTTGACAAAGGCGTTGACGATCGATCAGGTACTCGAAGGATTGATCCTCCGTGTCATCGCGTGCTTATTGAAGGCTGGTGCGTAGGCGCGAATCCCCAGCCTGAATATATGTTGACTGAACCGCTAAACACTTTGGAACTTAAGCACGACTCAGATCGTACGTGGCGACACGCAGTGAACGGATATCTAACCGAAACATATGCAGAGCTTCATGACCGATTAAATTCTCTGGTCTACCTACGAGTTCCGGATATTGATAGCGTGACGCGATGGCGACTTCAGCAGGAGGAAGATCGTGCGCCTGAGCAACGGAGAGATATCGAATGGATTTCTCAATTTGTACAACACTACCAACGGATTACCGAATGGATGTACGACGATGTGGCTGGTCGTGCGGATGTGTTAGTCGAGTTGGATGCCAACCACCGGGTGGTCGCAACGACATTGCGCTAATCGCCGAGACGCTTGAGCAGCAGGTCCATTGCACGATTGAACCGTTCGCGCATGGGCTGTTCTCCATGAGCGACCGCAACCCAATCGCGGATCAACCCTTCCGCGATCTCTTTTTGAGACACTTCGCTTCGACCCATCGTGGTCGCTAGAGCGCCGACACGTAACTGAAGACGACGATCTTCGTCTTCCGTGTTTGCAGGTTCGATTTCTGCCTGAATCTCTGCTCTAAGCACAATGTCTCTTAACGTCGAATCGTCGTTTAGCGGTGTCCGCGACTCGAACAGAATCATGTCATTCTGGACGGCGTCATACCACTCGACTGGAATCGGTGAATCGCTTGTTTCGTAGCCAGCCAACTCTGCGTCTTTCTCGAGAAGCAACTTCAGTCGTTCGCTAGCTTCCATCTGTAATGCAGCCAACTTTCGATCTGCAAGAATATCGTCGACTTGTGCGAGTTTACGATCTAGATCTTTCTTAATTCGTGCAGGTAGGACGAGTTCAGCGAGTTGCTCCTCAACTTCGTGGACTGCGTTGACGTTGAATTGTTGTTTGCCACCGCGAGCGCGACGCAACAATTTGTCGACCATGTCCTTTGCTTGTTCAATATTCTTAGTGATCGTTTCCTTACGCTCTTCTCGTTGTACTCGACGAGTCTCAAATACGGAGTTGCATAGTGTTCGAAATTCGTTCCAGAGTCGTTCCTCTGCCTTGTGGAAAGTGGGACCGACGGCCTTCCATTCAGCCTGCAGACCCTTAATCGCGTTGATACGCTCCTGATCGTCAAGCTCTTCCTGATTGCAAACCTCTTTGGCTTGCTCAATCAGGATTTCCTTCACTTTGCTCGTTTCCTGTCGGTGCTTGATCAGTCGATCGCGAATCGTCTGATACGCGCTAAAAAATCGTTTGTTGACGGCGCGACTACGCGAACGGTCAGTATCACCGACCTCCTTGAATTGTTTTAGGTGCTGACTAAGTACATGTTGCACTTCGCGCCAATCCGGTGCGTCCCAGTCGGTGTCTTCAATTACGTTCTCTAATTCTCTTGCGAGCGCTTCCTTTCGATTTGTGTTTTCGACCCGGTGCCGTTTTTGTTCTTCAAACCACTCCGCGCATATCCGCCAAGCACCTTCTGCGGCATCGTCATAGCGCTTCTGTAGTGAGACCTCGTCACGATTACTAGGTGGTCCGAGTGCGTTCCAGTCCGCGCGTAACGCGCGTACTTGATCAAACTGTTGCTGCGGCGGTAAGGGCGAGTCTCGTAGTGACTCAATCTTGCTGCACAGTTCCTCCCGCTTCGGGAGCGTCGCAAATGCTTTCCAGTTCAGTAATTGCTTGAGTTCTGCAGATAACGGCGCAAGCAGATCAAATTGGCGCTTACGAGCGCCTTCCGGTAAGCGAAGTATCAGATTTCGGGCATGACGCTCGGTATTGATTGCCTGTTGTAGTGCGCCTTCTTGAATCTTCTCCTTGAGCGATGGCATCGTATCGTCGATACCCTTCAGGGTCTCGTCGAACAATTGATCTACACGTTCAATAATGGTCTGACAATGTTGGCTCAATTCTGTGAGTTGCTGACGCCACCTACTTTGTGTCTCGGTGTCTAGCGATACGAAATCGCGATGCTCTACGAATCGCTCGATGTTTTGACGATGATCTTTCGCAAGTTTGCTCACGCGCCAGACGTTCGCCCAGTTCTCCTTGACCTTGAGATCGGGAATGGCCAGTTCGACTGAAGTGAGCTTCTCAAAACGTTCGGCGAGTCGGTCGACAACAACATCGTGTTTTTGTTCAGAACGAATACGAGCCGTCAATTCAAAAAACTGATTGGATAGTTCTAAGGGCACTTTTTGAGCTCTTAACGCTTCCAACCAGGCTTTCTCGGCATTCTCGAGCGCTTCCGTTTGGTTTTCAGCTTGATTTAGTGCGGCGATGATGGCTGTAAAACGCGCTGGGTCTTCAGCGTTCTCGTCGATCGATTTGGCACGCCGCGGAAATCGTGTTCGCAACATATCTAGGTCAAGGTTCTCGACCCCGAATTCTTGCAAGCGTTTGTTTAGCTCTGTCAACTCACCGAGAATCTCAGCCCAACTGGTTTCCTGTGCTTCTCTTAGCGAAGCGTAATGTGCATCAGTAGCAGTTGTGCGAGTTGCTGATTCGATGAGTTGCTCGGCACGCGCAAGCGTTTCGTCGCGGTTCGCTTGGAGACGTTTGACCTCGCTGAGTCGATCACGGATAAAACGATTGACTGATTTGTCCTTGTTTCTCGAAATCCTCTCACAGTGACTTAAAACTTCGACATTCGCTATCAACGCGACAGCGTCGTGACGCACAGTCGCTGAACTAGCAAGAAAAATCGTTTCAGCGATGTCTTGCGTTGAATTCTGTTGTTGCGCTATCTCCACGAGTTCGGATCCGCTCTCAATATGTTCGAGCATGTAGTTGCGGACGTTTTCGTGGCTCAACAAAGAGTGTTTTGTATCAATCTGCGCACAGACGAGCTGGACAGCTTCGTTCGCAAGTTCCTCATCGTCTAAGAAATTGGATAGTTCGTCAAGAGAGGTTAGTCGCTTAAGGGCAGCTGTTCTAACCCCGATGCTTGTGTCTTCGCGAGCGAGCGAAAGAATGGTGTCTTGATCTGAACTAGACAGCGTTGCCAGGGCTTCCAGGCGCTTTTCAGCGTTGGGATGGTCTAACCTTGGTTTTCGATTGAAGATACGTTCGAGCACGATACTTATTGTTAGAAACTCAAATCCGCGTTACGAGTCTTCGGTAAAGACGACTCTTGCGCGTTCTAAGTAGAGATGGAAACGAAACATAATGATATTTGGGAAAAGGCTCAGATGAAGCCCCTGCGGTGAAACACGGTACTAGAAATCGGCGTTTCAGTCGGACGGGGAATGCCAGTATGAGACGAGGTCACGGCTATGGCGCGATGGGATAAACGCACGTCAGGGAACATTCCAGATTGGTTTTGGACGAATGTTGAGACGAAACCAGAGCAATCGAAGGTGGAAGTTGAGGATTGCGACGTTGCATATCAGTCATGGGGAAATCCAGATAAAGGACAAGGTGTGCTACTGATCCACGGAATGAATGCACACAAACATTGGTGGGACTTTATCGCTCCGCAGCTGCTACCGGATTACTACGTTGTGGCGATGGACCTCACGGGAATGGGCGACTCTGATTTTCGGTATGAATACGATTCGGAAACATACGCCACAGAGATCGTTAGCGTTTGTGATTCAGCCGGATTAGATGATCAAGTCGTTTTGGTCGGACACAGCTTCGGAGGTCGTATGGCTACAAAAGCCGCTAGTGTGCGACCAGAACGATTTGGCTCGCTGATTCTTGTCGACTCGGGTATACGGCACCCCGATGAACCCGAACCGGATTATCCGATGATGGGAGGTGGTAGAGCAAAGGTCTATCCGAGTCGAGAAGCCGCAGAGGCGAGATTTCGCTTGTTTCCGCCACAGCCATGCGCAAACGAGTATCTATTGACGTATATTGCGAGAAAGTCTCTGTTGTACCTTGACGGAGGTTGGGGATGGAAATTCGACGAAGAACTACCGCTAGTTCTTAAAGACGCGGAGTCGACGCCAGAAGATTTCACCGGTTTGCAGCTACCGGTAGCGCTCATCTACGGTGCGAACAGCATGTCATTTACCGATCAGACGGCAAGTTATGTAGCCTCTCTCGTGCCGAATTTAGTGGCGACCGAATGTGTAGCAGACGCGCAACACCATGTATTTTTAGACCAACCGTTAGCGTTCGTAGAAGCATTGCGTCGTGTGCTTCAGTCAGTCACTCAATGACGGCCAAGCCGAACGCCTAAACCAAAATTCGTTTAAAACGTGAAGTCGGTTATGGAGGGAGTATTAAGTCGAGGTTTTCTCGTATCTCTTCTTGTTGTTGCACCGTAGGCACATATCGCGCTTACTCATCAACAAGAATCACCAATCGCCTTTATCCCACTGAATACCGCCACCGATTTGGTAGTCAGCAACGTTTTGTTCGAAGAATGCGACCTGCTTTTGCTGATCGATCGTTCGCGTCATCCATGGGAAAGGATTTACAGGTGCGTCGTACTGCTCCGGCAGTTGAAGCGATGCAAATCGACGGTTAGCGATGTACTGTAGGTAGGACGTCATCAACTCTACGTTCATTCCTTGAATGCCGCTTGGCATCGAGTCATGTGCAAACGCTACTTCGAGCTCGAGCCCTTCTTTGATCATGCGAATTGCCGTGTCTTGCATTTCCGCATCCCAGAGATGCGGATTCTCGTGCTTGATTTGATTAATCATGTCGAGCCCGAAATTGATGTGCATCGATTCATCACGCATGATCATTTCGAATTGCTTCGCCGTATTGATCATCTTGCCTTCGCGTGCCATTGACAAGATGAGGGCGAAACCGCAATAGAAGAAGATCCCCTCGACAACACAGTAGTAGGCGATCAGGTTTTCAAGGAGACGTCGATCTGATGCGAGCGTACCGGTGTTAAAGTGCGGGTCCGTGAGCAAGCTGGTCTGTTTGAGCGCCCAAGCCGACTTGTCGCCTACCGACTTAATTTCCCGATACATATTGAAGAGCTCACTCTCCTCCATACCAAGTGACTCAATGCAGTATTGGTAAGCATGCGTATGGAGCGCCTCTTCGCTAGCCTGCAAGAGGAGGTAGTTACGACATTCTGGGTTTGTGATTAACCTGTATACCCCGAGAACGATGTTGTTTGCAACTAGAGAGTCCGCAGTTGCGAAAAACCCTAGGCTACGTTTAACAACCTGACGCTCTTCTTCGGTCAAAATCCCTTCGCTCTTCCACTGCGTGATGTCGTCTTGCATCGGGATTTCATCAGGCATCCAATGGTTTTTTCGAGCTAAAAGGTACTTTTCCCAGGCCCAAACGTACTTGAAGGGAATCAGCTGGTTGAGGTCTGCACGACAGTTGATCATCGCCTTTTCGTCGACCTGAACTCGTTGCGTTGTAGCAAACGCGTTAGCGAGGTCGTCTCCCATGCCTAGATTAGAGCGATCATCGACCGTTGGCTCGTCAACCCGCTTCGGAGCCGGTTTAGGTGGCGATGGAGGCGGTGTCTCCTGTTCGATAGGAGTTGATTTAGCGACTGTTTCGTGTCGTTCTTCTATGTTCGGGACTGTTGCCTCTTCCGTGTCCCAATTTGCCAACCGCATCCGTTTCACCCTTACAGTTAGTTTTGAGCCGTACTAATCTAACGGGATTACGCGCAAACTAGCTAATGCTCCGCCATTGTTAGTACCAAGCTAACATGCTATTTATATTCTAAATCTTTGAATCGGGAAACTGCAGAATTGCGGGTTCTTTATGAGTATAGGAGGTGATCCACTTTATTTACGTAACGTGCTCCTCAACCAGCGCATGACTCGCAGGTTGGGTCGTTGATATCGCAAAAATCGTAGTCGGCTTCGATGTCTTCGACTGCTTCTGCTACTTGCGGTTTCGAAGGCGAAGCGAATTGTTGATTTTCAACAGTTGACTTCTTACTTTCTACGGGGACGCGTCGCAACCGAGAGTCGCTAGACGATGTTTTTTCAACACTCGTCGCACTACGCGAATGCAGGTAATAAGTCGTCTTAAGACCGAGTTTCCATGCGTTTAAGTACCAGAGCTTCACTTCGCGTGGCGAAACCCCTCGACTAGGATCAACATAGAGATTCAGTGACTGACTCTGGTCAATCCACTTTTGCCTTCGTGCGGCGCATTCGATTAATGCTGGGTTACCGACTTCGAAGGCAGATTTGTAAAGATCCTTCAATTCCTGTGGAATCGACTCAATTGCACTGATGTCACCATCCTGGTCCATGATCTCGTCGTACAGGTCAGCCGACCATAGACCGATGGCTTTCAAGTCTGCTGTGAGATAAGGATTGATGACCTGAAACTCGCCGGACATGTTCTGTTTAACGAACGTGTTCATAAAGAACGGTTCGATCGAAGCCACTGAACCGACGATGTTCGCGATTGTCGCGGTCGGTGCAATCGCCATCACGTTGGAATTGCGCATACCTTGTTGCGACAACTTCTCGCGTAATTCACGCCATGGCATGGTCTGAGAGTAATCGAGCAACGCGAAATCCGAACCTCGCTCTTCTTCGAGCAGCTTCAGTGAGTCAATCGGCAAGATGCCCTGTTGCCAAAGCGAGCCTTCATAGGATGGGTACGACCCTCGTTCGAGCGCGAGATCACTGGAAGCTTGAATTGCGTAGTACGAAATCCACTCCATCGAGCGATCAGCGAAATCAATCGCCTCATCTGAATCGTAGGGTTCTCGGCGACGGTAAAGCACGTCTTGGAAACCCATCATTCCTAAACCGATGGGTCGGTGGCGTTGATTGGAATTAGCTGCCTTATCGACGGCGTAGAAATTGATATCAATTACGTTGTCCAGCATGCGAATGCCGGTTCGAACCGTTTCGCGAAGCGCTTCTTGATCAATTTCACCTGCATCGTCGACATGTTTGATGAGATTGATGGAACCCAGATTGCAGACGGCAATCTCATCGCGAGAGGTGTTTAGCGTTATTTCAGTGCAGAGATTCGAGGAATGCACTCGTCCGACATGACGTTGCGGCGAGCGAATGTTGCAAGGATCCTTGAAGGTAATCCATGGGTGACCCGTTTCCGCGAGCGCTCGGAGCATGGACTTCCAAAGGTCATTGGCTTTAACGCGCTTAAATAGTCTGATAGCACCAGTCTTTGTGTCGTTTTCATAGCGTTCATAACGCTCTTCAAACGCGCTGCCGTACAAATCGTGTAAGTCTGGTACGTCACTCGGTGAGAACAACGTCCATTGCCCATCCTGTTCAACGCGCTTCATGAACAAATCGGGTATCCAATTTGCGGTGTTCATGTTCGGCGTACGCCGCATTGGGTCGCCCGTGTTCTTGCGAAGATCGAGAAATTCCTCGATATCGAGATGCCAGGTTTCTAAGTAACTGCAAACGGCACCCGCTCGTTTGCCGCCTTGATTGACCGCCTTAGCGGTCGCATCAACGACTTTGATAAACGGCACGACGCCATCGGACTTCCCGTTGGTCCCTTTGATCTCTGACCCCATGGCTCTGACTGGCGTCCAGTCATTCCCCATGCCTCCGGCCCACTTTTGAAGCATCGCATTGCCATAAATCTGGGCACCGAAGATGGACTCAAGGTCGTCCTCTACGGTTGATATGTAGCAAGACGAAAGTTGTGGATGGCATGTGCCAGCGTTGAACAAGGTTGGCGTAGACGAAATGAACCGGAACGAAGAGAGTGCGTCATAGAACTCAATGGCGCGCTCTTCGCGGTCATCTTCGTCGATCGCCAAGAACATTGCTACGCGCATCCAAAATGCTTGCGGCATTTCAAAACGAACGCCGTCTGATTGCAGTACGTAGCGATCGTAGATCACCTGGAGTCCATGAAAGTCGAACTGTCGGTCGCGGTCAGCAACAAGCGCTCGACCCAATTTGGTTAGATCATAGCTCAACAAACGTGGATCTATGAGTTCGTTTTCTACGCCGAATTCAAGAGTGTGTTTCAAAACGACTGCATATGCGTCGTCTAGGTCAGCATGACTTTCAGGTAAAAACGAGCGACCGCCAATCGGGATATCGAGTAGCTTCAAACACTCTTCCCGAAGCTGGATCAGAAGACAGTGCGCTGCAACCGTGTCGTAGTTCGGATCGACCTTGATCATGTCAGTGGCTGAATCAACCATGGCTTGTCTGAGCTCGTGCTCTGGCATATCCTCGCGGATGTTGCGCCTGATGTTTTCAACGATCAGGTGTTCGTCAATGTCAAGGACACCGTCGCAAGCTTCTTCAACCTGTAGGTGCAGCCGTCCCCAATCCACTGGGACTCGTTCGCCATCGTTCGTGACGATGTGCACAAGAGGCTCGCTCTCCGTTTGCATCAAGGATTGACTGTCACGCTCTTCTTTGCGCTTCTGGCGGTACTTTGAGTAGCACTCGGCGACTGCTCTCTGTTCTGCGTCGATTAGGCGAGCTATGACGTTATCTTGAATCTCTTCAATGTGGATATGTCCACCTTGTGGGTAACGAGATATAAGGCTCTCGTGGACGTTGCTCGTTACGCGATCGACAAGCTCTTGAATGCTCGATGATTTCGTTGTTTCTGAGCCTAATTCGCTAATGTATGCCTTCTCAATCGCGTTAAAGATGCGTTTTCGATCGAACGGTATGGTCTGGTGATTACGTTTGATAACGTTCCATACACCGGGAGGGGATATGACCGGCTGATTAGCGGCACCGTTGCTAGTCATGGCGGTCCCGTTAGCTTGTCTAGATCGTAAATTAAGGTCGGACCACGGTTGAACTTCCTCTGGCATCGCAACTCCTGTCGTGAACTACTGATTATATATTCAGTAGTCACAACTGATATATACAGTACTCTTCGATTGATTCTTGGGCTGGGTTCGGACGTCCTTGTCATGACCCGGTCACATCTGAGTCCTCCGTGACGAATGGCATTCTAACAACTAGCGTTAACTTATTCAAGAACCCCATATTTGTCGATCGAACGCGACTGATTGATGGCGCTTCTGCGTCAATTTTTCGGCATCTTGCGCGCCTTTCACAAACTAGGTAAAAATCAGTCTCTTGCGCATTGACTGGATCGCGTTACAAGAAAAAGACTTGGGTTTAGTAAATGTGTCAATTGAAGCTCAAATATCGGTATATTCGGTTCACATTGATTTTTATAGAGTGATTAATTGAACAACCGCCTCGTCTTTGATCACACGAAATCGCCTGAATTTACGATTTATGACATGGAGACGCCTATTTGAATAATCTGACACGAAACGTAAAGAAACACGTTTTTTCCGCGTTACGCGTTTCGCAATTCAATTGAGTGGCTAAAGTCGCAGGTGTCAGAAGGTGTTCAAAAAGTGATTAACCGAGTTTCTACAGGCATCAAAGTTAAGACTCTTTCTCAGTCCGCATTTCAATTGCTCGCGCAAGCCAATCGACGACGCATTGGTGCGATCGCCCGATTACGTCGTTCTTCGCGCGAAGCGATAGAAATTCCAATCGAGTTGCGAACTGCTCAAGACTGCGTTGCAATTGAGATGGGTCACACAGATTGGGATTCAATGTATCGACACATCGTAGAGCCACCTTCCGATCCACTAGAGGCGGATTTGTGGCTCGTACGTCATTTACTCGAGGGCGAAGTAGAAGACATTGATATTGACAGGCTCGTCTCGCGCGCGAGTTCAACCAGTTCCTTGGGTTCTCGTTTAGCGATGCTCGATCCAACCGTTTCGGTGAATCAGTTAATAGAGAACGGAGTGGATAGACCTCTACCGCCACTCGATGTCCCGGCGCTGGTGTACGTATGTTGCTCTAAATATGGTTCAACGAACGCCAGGATGCGCGCTTTGCGGCGTGAATGGAGCGATGCATTGCTACAGAACGACGCGGATCCGAATGTAGGAATGCGCGAACGAGATTCCATTCGTGGATTTCGGACGTGCTTGGGTGGTGCGATTGGATTTGCGCGAGACGCCCAGCTCGCTAAGCAGCTGCTTGCCGCTGGGGCGGATATCAATGATGGACCCACGCTTTATGAAGGGAGCGCGATGTGGGAAGCGGTGCGTTTGTGCGATCACGTTGCGCTCGATGTCTTGATCAAAGCTAACCCGCCGGAATGGCATGTTTGCCATGCGCTCACCCATTGCCTGCAATTTCACGACGAGGGCATCTTAGAAACGCTCTTTGAGGGCGGTGCGGATCCAAATTGGGATAAGACGGTCTTCGGGATGGGCGGTAATGCGCTTCACGAAGCGATTCATTGTGACACTTCCATCGCGACGATTAAAACACTCGTGAATCACGGTGCGAGTATCGATGCGACTGACGAAGGCGGACGAACGCCTTTGGCCATCGCCGTCGCGCTAGGTCGTGAAGACATCGTTGCAACACTCATCGAAAGAGGGGCAGAATTTACGGAAGCTGACGATTTTGAGCGATTCGTCGGTGCGTGTTTTCGCGAGAACGAAACTGAAGCTGGAGAGATTAGGAGAAACGGTGCTATTTCGAAGGCAATGTCTTATCACGATCAGCTATGGCTACATGAAGCAATTAAGCGAGGGTCTCACAAGACACTTGAGCTGTTGCTTGCAATCGACTTTGATCTCGACACTATCGACTACCAAGGAGAGACGGCGTTACATCGTGCTGTCCTGGAAGAAGATGAATACGCACTTGAGAGATTACTGAAACTCGGCGCTTCTGCCTCAACTCAGAACTTCGAAGGCGAAACGGTCATAGATTTAGCGGTTCGAGGTACTTCTCGACGCAACTTTCACATCGTTGACTCGCTTGCAAACTCACTCACGGAAGATCAATTCAATGTGCGTGGCGCACGCCTTTGCCCTCAACACGTTGAGTTGTTCGAACACGCCGCAGATGCGATCGCGAATGGAAATGCGGACGAACTAAAGGATTTGCTAACGACAAACCAGTACTTCAATAAAGCTCGCTCGATGCGACCGCATCGCTGCGCGCTCATAAATTACATCGGTGTCAACGGGTTCGAAGGCGAACGACAAAAGTCGCCCGAAAACGCGGTTGAGATCATCGAGATACTCCTCGATGCCGGCTGTGATCCGAACACCTTGTGCTACACCTATCGTGGCGGTCCAGGAGAAAACACACTCGGTTTGTTACTCTCAAGTGGCGTTGTGTCGTCGCCCCAACAGCAGATGGCGATGGTCCGTACGCTCGTAAAAGGCGGTGCGACCATCGGTGCCGAGTATCAGCTTTTCTTTGCACTCCTCGATGCAAAGGAGTCCAATACAGTCGCTGATTTCGTCAGCTCAGTTGATATCCACGACGATTCACTGCGAGAGGTCTTTTTCGCTCTCGCCAGCAATCGCGAACTTGCACTGATGGAAGAATTGCTAGATGCGGGATTGGATATCAACGCAAGCAACGATTTAAATCAAACTGCCCTTCACTGGGCAGCGTTCAATGGCGACGTGACGGTTGTTGATTGGTTACTCGAACATGGCGCAGATCACACGCTGCAAGAATTGCAGTTCGATGGCACCTGCGCCGGATGGGCGGATGCAGGTGGCCACTCCGATCTAGCGAAACGGCTTGCGCAGCTGAAATCCGATCGATCATAAGACCTAATTGAGTAGAAACTCCATCAGGGCTTTTTGTGAATGAAGGCGATTGCCGCTTTCTTCCCAGACCAACGAACGAGGATCGTCTAGAACATATTCGTCGACTTCTTCACCGCGATGCGCGGGTAGGCAGTGCAGAAATATGGCGTCGTGTTTTGCTTTATCAAGCAAGTTTGATGTGATCTGAAAGCCGTCGAATGCCTTGACCCGGTGAGTATCTTCTTCATGACCCATCGAAGACCAGACGTCAGTCACTACAACGTCCGCATTTAGAACTGCATCTGACGGTGAATCCATAAATTCAACATGGTTGCTACATTTGACGTACTTGGCACTTGGTCTGTAGTCGAGCGGCGTAGCGACCTTTAAATCAAATCCGAAAATCGTGGATGCCTCGATGAACGATTGACACATGTTGTAACCGTCACCAACAAAGGCAACTTCACGCCCTTCGATCTCACCTTGCGATTCAACGATTGTCATGATGTCTGCCAGTAACTGGCAGGGATGCAGTTCGTTGCTCATGCCGTTTATCACAGGTATGTCCGAGTGACGGGCGTACTCGTCGATTGTCGCTTGATCCTTCGCGCGAATCATGACGATGTCGACCATCTTCGCAAGTACGCGGGCGGTATCTTTGATTGGTTCACCACGACCGAGTTGCGTATCTCTGGGACTCAAGAAAATCGATTGACCGCCGAGTTGAGCGATACCGGCTTCAAATGCCACTCGGGTTCGCGTTGAACTAAGTTCGAAGATCATCGCGAGCGTCTTATTAGCACACGTTTGATGAGGTGAGCCGTCATGACGTAAACGTTTGAGCTCGATTGCGCGCTCGATCAGATTGTTTAACTCATCAACGGAGAAATCTCTGAGCCTTAAAAAATGGCGAGACATCACACGTGGTTCTTTATCAAATCGGTCACGATCTCAACCATCTGATCGGCTTCATCGGACGTGATGTTCAACGGCGGTAGAAGGCGAACGACTGTATCCGTCGTGACGTTCATTAACAAGCCTTTGTCCATGGCTTGCAGCACCAATTCCGCGCATGGTTCGGTCAGTTCGATCCCGATCATCATGCCTTTGCCACGGATCTCTTTAACGTTGTTGCAATCCGCAAGGTTTTTTGCGAAAGCGTCGCGCATCCTCTGTCCTGTTCGAGCGGCTTGCTCAATCACCCCGTCTCGAAGTTCGGCTATCGTGGCGTTTGCAGCGGCACATGCCAGTGGATTGCCTCCGAACGTGCTTGCGTGTGTACCGGCAACGAGTGTCTCAGCCGCAACGCCGCGCGCAAGACAAGCCCCGATTGGGACGCCATTGGCTAGACCTTTAGCGAGCGTTACGACATCAGGGAGTATGGTGGTATGTTGAAACGCAAAGTACTTGCCTGTACGACCATTGCCCGTTTGGACTTCATCTAGCATGAGCAGCATGTTGTTCGCGTCACAAACGCGGCGTAATTCTTCGAGATAGTTATCCGCGGGCACGTGGACGCCGCCTTCGCCGAGAATAGGTTCGACGAGAATGGCAACGACGTTTGGATCCACGGCGCGTTCTTCAACAGCCCCAACGTCATTGAAGGGGATGTGTTCAAAGCCTAGTGGAAGGGGATCGAAGCCAGCTCGTACCTTCTCTTGGCCTGTCGCGGTCAGTGTCGCAAGGGTACGGCCATGGAAGCTACCTTCGATTACGAGTGTCGTTGGAACTGAGACGCCGCGGTCATTTCCATACTTTCGAGCGAGCTTGAGCGCCGCTTCATTCGACTCTGCGCCGGAATTGCAGAAAAACACGTTGTCCATGCCACTGATCTCGCACAACGTCGTGGCGAGTATCTCCTGTTCGGGAATGCCGTAGAGATTTGAAGTGTGAATCAGTTTGTTGGCTTGAGTCGAGAGAGCGTCCGCGACTTTTGGGTGTGCGTGACCCAGCACGCAAACGGCGATGCCGGACAAACCATCGAGGAACCGTCGACCGTCGTCTGCTGTGAGGTAAGTACCTTCTCCACTCACGAAGGTGACCGGGTAACGGTTATAGGTTGGCATGATGCTAGTCATTGCACGGTACCTTTAAAGTCCTTAAGCACACAAAAACAAAAAAGTAGCCGTGCGGCTACTTTTTGAAGCGGGATAGTTTAAGCAGATAAGTTAAAAGTTCAAAGCGCTAATTTGAAGTGGGCGCACAGGCCGATGCGGTTTCGAGTCGACTGATCCCTCGTTTGAGAACTGATTGTGGCGTGGCGAAATTGAAACGGACAAAACCTGGCGCACCAAACTCGACACCGTCCGAGAAGCCGAGACCATGTGACTCGAAGTAGGCTGCATGGTCGCTGACAGGTATCTTGCGCGCGTCAATCCAGCCGAGATGCGTACCCTCGACGGGCGCCATGGAGAGGTTCGGTAACTTGCGGACGGAGTCTGTCAATATGTCTCGATTTGCGCGAAGATACGTCTGCAGTTCGTCCAACCAGGTTGAGTTGTCACTGTACGCAGCGATCGCGGCGGCATACGCTAAAGGTGATACGCTGCTCATCCATCCGTTCTTTGCCGTATCGAAACGCTCACGAAGCTCTGGATTTCGTATCACCGCGAAGGCGCTTTGTAATCCTGCGATGTTGTAGCTCTTCGTATGAGAGATAAGAGTGATTGTGTTTTCTTCAATTTCTTCACCGAGCGTCGCTAACGGGATATGGGTAGAGCCTGGTTCAAGGCAGATTCCCCAGTGGATTTCATCGCTGACGATGGCCGTATTCGTACGAAGGCAGATTTCCGCGAGAGCTTGAAGTTCGTCGCGGGTATAGATGCGACCGGTTGGGTTCTGAGGGTTGCTGAGCATGACCGTGCGAGACGATTTGTCGCTTGTCTTGCTTTCGATGTCGTCGAAATCCATGACCCATTGATCGTTGTGTAATTGCAGCGGCGACCTGATTTGTTCGCGATGATTGATTGCGGCCGTTTTGAGAAATGGTGGATAGATGGGTGTCATGACGACGGACGCGTCGCCATCGTCGCCCACGCAGCGAACGGCCGCGTTTAAGCCGGGTACAAGCGATGTGAATGCGACAAGCCAATCGGGATGGATTCGCCAGCCAAAGCGTCTTTCAGCCCAATCAATAAACACACCGGCTAGTTCCTCGGGGAGTTCGGTGTAGCCGATAACAGGGTGATCCAGTCGAGACCGAATCGCATCGAGAATGAACTCAGGGGTCGCAAAGTCCATATCGGCAACCCAGAAAGGCAGGATATCTCGTTCGCCGTACTTCACCCACTTGGAACTTGAAGAGACACGACGGTCGTATACGGTGTCAAAATCGAATACAGGCATGCGTTAAACCGATGGAGTTGTATTCATTTGGAACGTCCGGACAGTAGGAATTGAGCGAGTTCACGGCACTTCTGACACGTAAAGTGCTAATTGGTTTCGTGTGTATTGAGGGAGAATACTTGGCGTCGTACTCTAAACTGCGCAGCTGGTTGTAGAAGGAGTTCAGTTGGCGAGTCGTTCGTCGAGCGTCCCCGTGAGATCCTCTTCGACGAGTGACCGGTAAGTCGCTGCATCCATTCCTAGCTCTTGGTCAAACACTTCCTGGCTATGTTGTCCAACGCAGGGCGCAGGTCGGATCGGGGGTGTGCCTAGGGTAGAAAATCGAAACGGTCGTCCTGGCATCCAGTTGCTACCTGATTCAGGATGATGCACCTTTTCGATAAAACCAGCATCTCGAAGCGCTTGGTCAGGTTTGCTGTACAGCTCTATTAGTGGAACGACTCTCGATGCACAAATTCCAGCGTCTCGCAACTGGGTTGCCAGATGCTCTGCATCTTTATTGCACACCCACTCGTTTAGGACTTGGTCGATATCCGCTTCTCTCGCTTTTCGAGATATCTCGTCTCTGAATACTGGGTCCACTAGACGATCGTCCGCCACCAGTCGGACGAGAGCAGACCACATTTCGTCAGTCTCTACTGCGATCGCAATCCAATCGTCCCCTGCCGCCTTGTACATGTTGTGAGGAGCGTGCGCTAGATGCCTATTCCCTCCTGGTGAAGGGATTTCTCCACATGCGTCATATTCGATGACCGCGTCGCCTATGGCCGAAGAGACGGCTTCCATCATGGACAAGTCAACACGTTGTGGTTCACCTGTCCGATCCCGGTGTTGCAGTGCTGCCATGATGGTTGCGACAAGGAAATAACCACTGATCGGATCGGGATACAAACCGCCAGTATTCATCCCGGAGTCGCCGTCGTAACCATGAATCGACGACAAGCCAGCCATGGGTTCAGTCGTCGCGCCGTTCGCGGGATAGTGACTATAAGGACCGGATTCCCCATACCCAGAGATCGACGCCCAGATCATGCCTGGTTTCACAGCATGGAGTCGCTCGAGTGTGACGCCCCAGCGCGGCAGAACGGTCGGGCGGAAATTGTCAATGAGCATGTCGAACTTCGGGATTAGCTGCCAAAGGATCTCCTGTCCTTTCGGATGAGTCAAATCGAGGTCGATCTCTCGCTTATGCAAGTTCACTGAGTTGTAGTGTCCTTGATTATTTGGAACGTGCTGAGTGCGCGTTTCGTCTCGTACGCCCGCAGGAACGACATTGCTAATGCGGCGAAAGGCGTCGGGGTGTTTTATCGATGCAATTTGCACGACATCTGCACCAAGTAGCGCCAACAGTTCGGTAGCGAACGTACCGGACCACGCTTGGCCGAAACTCAACACGCGTATTCCGGAGAGAGGACCCTCAGAATACGATCGTGCAGCTTCAGATTGTGGGGATTCCGTTTTAGTGCGACGGACTTCGTCTAGCGAATGCTCCCCGAGTCTCGGCGCAGGGGTGTGCACCCGCCATGGCGATGGGTGTAACTTGGCTGGCGCGCCGGAAACTCGAACTTTATGACCGGCGATTGCGGTTTCAGCGAAATAGTCACGATCCTGCAAGTGTTCGTTTTCTACCAAATCATCAATGTTCTGTACGACACCGATAACGCATCGCAACTCCGCTAGTGCATGAAACACTGGCCATCGCTGCAATTTTGGCAGGGATTCGGCGAGGCCGTGCACAACATCTCGGAGGTCTTGTGAGTGACGACCGATATCGGAAATGAGTTCCGGTCTTCTACCTTGCGCAGGAAGCCCACAAACGTTCATAGCGGCGGTCCAGTTGTGAAAATCGGCCAAACCTAAGTTCATACGGCCGTCTGCTAGGTTCCATAACGGACCAGGCGACCCACGAGGTCTGCCACCGCCTGGACCACGATTGGCCGATCGCCCGTGATATACGCCAGCAACACCCCAAGGATGAACGGTTAAGGCGTACGCCTCGAGTTCACTAACGTCGACTCGTTCGGGTCCAGATTGGGAATCACGACATCGGAGCGCAGAAGCGGCAGCAATGTATCCCATGACACCGCCCACGATACCGTTTTGATTGCGCGGCATCGCAAGTGGCGGTTCATCTCGAAAACCGTTGATCGATGCCCAACCACAATGAGAGCTGAGCGTCAGGTTATTTCCTTGCCTTCCCTGCAACGAACCATGCAAGCCATAGGCTGTGATGCAGAGATGTACCGCGTCATCTGGAAGTGCAGTCTCAATATCGGCGATATAGTCGAGGTCAAACGATGTCGTGACGACAAGCTCGGCAGTGGAAATTAGCTCATTCCGTTCGACATCACTCGTAACAACGAAGGACCGCTTGTTCCAATTAACAAAAGCGTGGATGACGCTACTTTCGGTTCGTTCGGATGAATCGGAGAATGGGGGTTCGCTTCGACATGGGTGGCCTTCTGGTGGCTCGGCGAGAATGACATCCGCTCCGAAGTCTCCGAACAAACGCGCCGCAAATGCACCCGAAACCCTTGTCGATAAATCGACGACACGTAATCCTTCGAACGGTTTTGTTTGCATATGAGGCAACTAGCTTGTGGATACCGAAGTCCGATTGATTATCGCACGCGCTTTTTTACTCATGTATCAAGTTGAAGTCTCTCGTGCGGAAGAGAGCGCGGCTCCAATTCGTGCATGCGACGCTTTTGCAACACCACAGTCGCGTGCAAATCGATCCCATTCAGCAACAACTGTAGTAGTATGTTCGATTACTCGAGCGGATTCGACTTTCGTCAAATCTGCGCTCTTTCCGAGAGCCAAGAGATGCTCGTGAGGAATTTGCCGACCTCGTCCGAACACGGAGGTCGAGTGTTCTCCACCCGGTCCAGGCGAAAAAGTGAGGTCGTATGCGGGTGCGAGCTTCCATTCACCGCTACGCCCCATTAGAAAGGTGAACTGACGAGCGTGATCGTCTCGATTGTGTGCGAGGACATTGAAAACCGCGAGCTTAAACATAGCCAAGACTTCCCGTCGATCATGCGTAACCGCTCGTGTAAGAGCAATTAAGTCGCGGTAGTCGAGTGATGGCAGTCGAAAATCGGCATAGAGCAAGCCGCTCGCGGAATGGGCGTGTAATCGCTGGGTTCCAATTCGATCGAATCGATGCGAGACGAAGTAACTCTTACCTTCGTTGTCTGTAATTAGTCGAGTAACAGGTACGCGAACACCAGCAGCACGCGCCATGTCGGCATAGGCTTTTTCAATGTTGGCAGCATCGATTGGATCGTCTACACCTCGAAATTTCACGAGGCAGTGTTGGTATTTTTCGTCAACGATGGTCGGTCCATAGACCGCGCCGTCTTCAGCATCAATAGCCACCATAGCTTTGGGTCGAGCGCCTCCAGGAGATCCGCCAAGTTGTCCAAGTTCGGCGATGACATCAGTCGCCTTTCCTTCCAACACATCACGTGCATCGCTAGCTAGGACGTTTAGGTCTATTGCGGTCTTACTCTCCGTCCAAACGTTCATCGCTGGCTCGTAGCTTAGAGCGCCAATTCCTCGATCGCCGACCCACGCGAGCCGGTCGAGGGGTGTCAAAGATGCGGGATCAATTCCAAGCTCGCGGGCGCGGCGGTCCACAAGTAATCTACCCCAACTGTCAGGAAGGCTGTCATGAAACACGCCGAGCAGACCTTCGAATACGCCAACGTCATGGGGGCGTATCGTCGTGGTGCCAGCCGGAATTCGATGATGTACGGGCGAAATTTCCAAACCTGCTGATCGAAAATCATCGGCGTACTCGAAATGAGCCACCCTGTTGATGTAACCGAGTCGACCAACTGTCTGAACGTCGTTTTCACTCCACCGCAGAGTTACATTGAGTAACTCACTCCGCGGGACCGATTCAGTCAAGCTAGTCGGCCGCGCTTGCGTACTTTTGGCTTCGACATCAGCTGGTCTAGCGTTGCGTCTTGCTCATTGGATTCCAGCAACCTTTCAAGGCCGGCGTGTTCGTCGAGTGTGACGAGTAGGCGTACGAATGAAATTAAGGAGATTGATCCCGTTCGTTCAAACTTTTTAAGCGTACCCAACGGCACTCCTGAGCGTGCAGCAAGGCCAGTTTGAGTCAGGTTTCGTGCAAGTCGACAGCGTTTCAGACGATCTGCTAGATCCTCCGTCACTTCCGGAGCGGATAAAATAGTGTATAGATGCATATCTATTAATGACCCGTATATTATTTAAGGGATATTTTAATAGTCTTTAGAGAGTACTGCTGCTAGTCGTTTTAGATCTGTATGCCCCTAATGCGATTCATGGCGCTGTTGCGCGTGCTTACATCACAGATCATCAAGGATTGAGGAAGTTCTGTGGGAGCGCTAAACACCGAGTATGTAGGCAACTTGAAGGCATGCCAATGCGTTGACGAATGCGTGCATAAAGAGAGGCACGACAAGTGTTCGACTACGGTGTCGAGCGATACCAAGAAGAATACCTAGCACGAAAACCTGTGCTACGTCGAACGCGCCATACTGTGTGTGGATTACTGTCCATAGTATGGTGGTGAGGAGGATCGTTCCAGTCGCGCCTAGTCTGGATTGAAACCAGCCTGTAAACAGAAACCCGCGAAAAAACGACTCCTCGAATAACGGCGCCGCAATCACGATAGCAAGTACGAGGAGAGGAACGTTGGTAGATGCGCCGTACACGTCCCTCCACCAATCGGGTACCGCAGGTTGATTTAACAACCAGCCGACCACGCCTAGCAACACGACAGTTGCAAGCGTAACACCCAACCAGTAAAACACTCCCTTCGCAGCTGGACGATGTATCGCGAGATATTCAGCTAATGACACACCCTTCCGCAACGCGATAATGAGGAGAATCAGTAAGGTTCCGCCTAGCGCGGATACGAGCGTAGACGCCACCACGAAATCTGGATTTCGCTCCAGCGTTTCCAGCGATTCAGCTGATGCAACCTCACCACTACTATCAATAACGAAGGGAATCGTTGCGATCGTTGACAAAAGTAGATAAGCAAGAAAGACAACAAACCCCAATCCGGCCGTCGCCCAAACTCCTATGGGTTTCCAACTCACTAGATTGTCCGTTGGCGGTTCAGATTCGGCCACTTAGCTACTCTATTTACAGATCAAACGTTTTAGGCAATCCGTCACGTGGTTTTCAACAAACACATCGCGGTCAATGCGATTGGGAGGATTGACCCACATTATCTGGAAATACAGAACGAGCATGCGGCTTCCGCGTGTCCGCTAGGTGAGGATTTCGTTACGTGGCTTACCAGAGCACTGATCGCAATCGCTAAACTTTCCATGCTAGAAAGTAGCCCTAAATGAGGAACCCATGAGCGAAACGAGTGTCGAAGACACGATCCGCGGTCAAATCAACGACAACCCTATTCTTCTGTATATGAAGGGATCCCCGTCTGCTCCACAATGTGGTTTTTCGTTGCGAACAGTACAGTGCCTTATCGACTGTGGTCAACGCTTCGCTTACGTGGATGTACTAAGTAATCCCGACATACGGGCGACATTACCGCAAATAGCTGACTGGCCGACCTTCCCGCAGCTGTACGTCGAGGGCGAGCTCGTTGGTGGTTGTGATATCGTCTCAGAAATGCATGAGAACGGCGAACTCAAGCCGTTGCTTGAAGACGCGACATCAAAAGCTCAGGCGTCGACCGAGTAGTTCGACCGGTTCACAATCTCGCAAAACACCCTTGCGGTGATTTCTGCGTCGTAGCTCGCTGAGTGAGCGGCGTCAGGGTCAAAATCCATCCCAATACGCTTCGCGGCTTCGTGCAAGACCGTATGGCCGAGCGCGACCGCACTGAGCGACGCCGTATCGAGTACCGTGAACGGGTGAAATGGATTGCGACCCACTTTATTGCGTGCTGCGGCTTCGAAGATGAAACGATGGTCAAAGTGAGCGTTGTGACCGGTTAATACTGCTCGCTTGCAGTCCGCGTCTTTTACCGCTTTCCGAATGAAGCGAAAACTCTCTCGTAACGCGGTTTCCTCGTCAACACTTCCACGGTCCGAGTCTGCAGGGTCAATATGAGTTAGCTCGATGGACTTTTCTGTCACGGAGGTAGCTGGGTGCGGCTCGATATTCCATGTGTGGATCGCATCGGGCGACAATCGATCATTCTCCCACTTTAAGAGTACGACGGCCAGTTCAAGCAATGCGTGCTGAACCGGATCAACGCCACCTGTTTCCACATCAACAACGACCGGAAGAAAAGCGCGGAATCGATCGTTTAAGTTCAAAGTACGAACTGTTCGTGAGAGAAAGCGTGCGTTAGACAACCAACAAATTGTCTGTTGAATTTGTCTAGGTGCTTAGAAGGTCTGTCAAGCAGGTTGCTGTAGTCGCACACACTGTAGAAGCATACATAGATTTGTGCTTACTTGAACGCTAAGTGAGCTTGACGGAAATCCAAAGCGTGATCGCGATCAATTCGATAATTGGTTCTTCGCAGTACAAATGCCATTCATGGAAAAGGTAGTTCTCGCCTATTCAGGCGGTTTGGACACGTCGGTGATTTGCCGCTGGCTACAGGAAGAGCGGCAACTTGAGGTCATTACGTTTACGGCTGATATCGGTCAAGGAGAAGAGCTTGAACCGGCTCGAACAAAAGCCGAAGCGATGGGTGTGTCCGAGATCCATATTGAAGACCTTCAGGAGGACTTTGTACGCGACTACGTGTTTCCCATGTTTCGAGCGAATACCGTATATGAAGGAGAATACCTACTCGGTACGAGTATCGCACGCCCGTTAATCGCTAAGCGCTTGGTTGAGATCGCGAAGGTGAGCGGCGCATCAGCGATAGCTCATGGTGCGACCGGAAAAGGCAATGACCAAGTCCGGTTTGAGTTAGGTGCGATGGCATTAGCGCCTGAAATTGAAGTGATTGCTCCTCACCGTGAATGGGATTTAACCACTCGGGTCTCGATGATGGCGTACTGCGAGAAACACCAGATTCCTGTTGAGTTCACTCGTGGCTTTGAATCTCCGTATTCGATGGACGCCAATCTCCTGCACATCTCTTACGAAGGAGGTGAGCTGGAAGATCCGGGCGTCGAACCTTCTGAATCCATGTGGCGAAGGACCGCATCCGTAGTTGATGCACCAAACGATCCTGAGTACGTCGAAATTGACTTCACGTGTGGCGACCCGGATGAGTTGAATGGCGAGAAACTAACGCCAGCACAGATGCTCACTCGCTTGAATGAATTAGGTGGGGTTCACGGTATCGGGCGGCTCGACATGGTCGAGAATCGCTTCGTCGGTATGAAATCGCGTGGTTGCTATGAAACACCTGGGGGAACGATTCTCTTGGCTGCACATCGAGCAATGGAATCCATAACACTCGATCGCGAGGTAACCCATCTTCGGGATGAACTAATGCCCAAGTACGCGAAAATCATTTATAACGGGTATTGGTGGTCACCTGAGCGACTCGCATTGCAAACGTTCATTGATGAAACCCAGAAACCTGTCAGCGGACGGGTGCGAATGAAGCTTCATAAAGGTACGGTTACCACCGTTGGCCGTTGGTCAGAACTCACCAGTTTGTATGACGAGGCTACTGTAACGTTTGAAGAGGACGAAGGTGCTTATAACCAAGCTGACGCAACTGGATTTATCAAACTAAACGCGCTACGTTTAAAAACCGCTGCACGTAAAGGTCGAAGTAACGAAACCGGTGCCGTTGCATGGCCTAAATAGGCAGTGGAACTCTCTCGACCTAAGATCAAGCACTAAATGAAATGTTTCAATCGACGTCTTGATTTTTACGTTTGTATTCACACAAATCGTTGATGACACAGCGGCCACAAAGGGGTCGACGTGCTTTACACACATATCGTCCGTGCAAGATTAGCCAATGGTGAGCGCCTTGCTGGAATTCCTCGGGTACGAGACGCACTAGCCGATCTTCGACTTCCCGAGGGGTCTTGCCGTGTGCAATGTTCGTGCGATTCCCGACGCGGAAGATGTGAGTGTCGACGGCAATCGTGGGCATTCCAAAGGCCGTATTGAGCACGACATTCGCAGTTTTACGCCCTACGCCTGGTAACGTCTCGAGTTGCTCCCTGTCTCGTGGAATCTCACCGTTGAATTGTTCAATCAGGATACGACTTGTCGCGATGATGTTCTTGGCCTTGCCTCGAAAAAGACCAATAGTTCGGATGTAATCCTGTAGTTTGTTTTCACCTAGTTCCAGCATCGTGTCCGGTGTGTTAGCGACTTTGAAGAGTTCTGCGGTCGCAGCATTTACCGAGACATCCGTTGCTTGCGCGGACAGAATCACGGAAACGAGCAGTTCGAACGGCGTACCAAAATCAAGTTCGGTGGTTGGTTCCGGATCGGCCGCACGAAGTCGTTCGAAAATCGCCGTCCGTTTCGTTCGATTCAACGTGCGTCCATTTGAGGCTCTGTATCGGATTTGGCAATGGCTTCGACTCGACGATCCACAAACTGATAACCCGCAAGTAGTAAACCAAAGATTAGGAACGCGCCGGTCGGATCCAGTGCGAGCGGCAAAGCGGGGGCGGTCAACTCCCGAACCGCACCGAAACCGATTAAAACGATGGCGAATCCAATACTCGTTGTCACTGCGTCGAGTAAAGCGACAGTGAATCTTTCTTTACTCGCAACCTGATTAATTCGTCCAAGGATCATGCAGTTCGTAACGATGATCTGCATGAACAATGCGATTTGCATATAGAGTGTGAACGCGAACGCTTCCATGATCAGCACCGCGACTGTCGTAAACGTTGCGATGACGAGTACGAACATGGGCAGTCGCACAACATCAGGAATGAAGCGTCTTAGCAGTGAAATCAATGCGGCTGAACCTATAAGCACAAAAGCGCTTGCGATTGCTAATCCACTGGCGTTGGCGACAGAATTACTCACTGCTAGTAACGGGCAGAGTCCGAGCAGCTGTACCGCAGCGACATTCTGCGACCAGAGATTTCGTTTTAGGACTTGCTTCAGCACGTGTTTGCGCAGATCGTTCGTGGATGTTGTTTGTTTAGCTGTTCCTTGGAAAACCGAGATCGACCGAGCTCTCTTCTAGCGAAGACCAACGAGAGGTCACAACCTTTGGACGGGTGAAAAACCGAACACCATCGGGACCATACATGCTCGTGTCACCAAATAAAGAGTCGTTCCATCCACCGAAGCTGTGGTATCCAACCGGGACCGGAATCGGTACATTGATTCCCACCATACCGGCTTCAACCTCGTCCTGAAATGCACGAGCGGCACCGCCATGCCGTGTGAAAATCGCGGCACCATTTCCCCATCGATTCTCTTTGATGAGCTGAATCGCCTCGTCGTACGTATCTGTTCGAACAACACTTAGCACGGGTCCAAAAATCTCGTCGGTGTAAACGGACATTTCCGTTGTGACATGATCGATTAGGGTCGGCGCAAGAAAATAACCATCACCTTCAAACTTATGGTTCCTTCCGTCCACTACGACGGATGCGCCATCGTCAGCACCTTGTGCGATGTAGCCAGATACGCGTGATCGATGATCTGCTGTCACCAGCGGACCCATTTCTGAAGAAGCGTCGCTGCCGTCGCCGACTTTGAGCTGAGCAATGCGGTCGCGGATGGCGTCGATTAGTTCGTCCGCGATCGGACCGACCGCGACGAGGACCGATATGGCCATGCATCTTTCGCCCGCAGAACCATATGCCGCAGAGACTGCCGCGTCAGCGGCAACATCCAAATCCGCATCCGGTAGAACCACCATATGGTTTTTTGCGCCCGCGAGTGCTTGGACGCGTTTGCCGTTTTTAGTGCCAGTTTCGTAAACGTGTTGGGCAACAGGTGTGGATCCCACGAACGAAATTGCTTGAATCGTTGGGTGTTCTAGCAATCGATCCACCGCGACTTTGTCACCTTGAACGACGTTGAGCACGCCGTTAGGAAATCCAGCTTCGTGGAACAATTCGGCTAGCAACAAAGCGGCCGATGGATCGCGCTCGGACGGCTTGAGCACGTACGTGTTTCCTGCCGCGATGGCGTTAGGTATCGTCCAAAGTGGAACCATCACGGGAAAGTTAAACGGGGTGATCGCGGCGACGACGCCGAGTGGTTGGCGGAGGGTATAAACATTAACGCCGGTTGCTGCCGCTTCGTTGTACGACCCTTTAAGGTGTTGCGCGATACCACACGCGAATTCAATGTTCTCTAGACCACGAGCCACTTCACCCGCGGCGTCGCTTAGGACTTTGCCGTGTTCGAGCGTGATAGCGCGTGCGAGATCATCCGTGTGATCTTCCACAAGATTGCGAAATCGAAACATGAGTTTCGTTCGAGTCGCGATGGATTCTTGACGCCACGATTCGAACGCTTGATGCGCTGCCGATACCGCAGAATCGACATCCTCGGCCGATGCGAGGCTGACGTTAGCGGTTTGCTTACCGGTTGCCGGATTGAAAACCGGACTTGTGCGGTTTGACGTAGCGATCTCGCTAACGCCATTGATCAGATGGTTGATCTGTTTCATCAGTATGTCTCAGTGAAAATCGTGGCGCGTGACATCAGTCATGATTCAAAATGGCAAAAACCAATTTGCGCTCACTCCTACCTTGCGATGTTCATCAGCTAATCTGCGAAAGCTGGCAGCACGTGCTGCTCGTATGCTTCCAGTGTGGCTTCTTGAGCGTCGTGCATTAGATAGATCGCGAACTGGTCTACGCCTGAGTTTTGCAGGACTTTGAGTTTATCAATGTGATCTTCAACATGGCCAAGCACACAAAATCGATCGACAATTTCGTCAGGTACGAAATCTGTGGACGGATTACCGGCACGCCCATGATGGGAGTAATCGTATGCCCCACGTTCCTTAATATAGTCCGTGAGCGCTCTAGGTACGCTCCCGCCTTCAGCGCCGTATCGATTCACAATATCGGCGACATGATTTCCGACCATACCGCCGAACCATCGAAGTTGGTCGCGCTGATGCTTAATGTCATCGCCCACGTATGCTGGCGCAGCTACGCAGGTTGCAATGGACTCGTGAGACCGGTTTGCAGCAGAGGCAGCTTGTCGAACTGACCCTAACGTCCATTCGAGGATCTGCGGGTCTGCTAGTTGCAGAATGAATCCGTCGCAGTTGCGCCCAATGCAGTCAAGAGCACGGGGTCCATAACCACTTCCCCACATAGGCAAGTCCCAACCCTCATTAACCCAATCGAAGTGCACTTCTGTATCGTTGAGTAAAACGGTATTGCCGGCGACCAGTCCTTTGATGACGCGCATGCATTCGGTCATCTCGCGAAGCGTTCTAGGTTTTCGACCGATGTAGCGAAGCGCTGAATCGCCTCGGCCCATGCCGCAAATGGTCCGCGGTCCATACGCGTCGTTTAGTGTGGCAAAAAGTGATGCGAGCACCGACCAATCGCGTGTACCAGGATTCGTCACCATCGGACCAACGATGATCTTTTCTGTTTCGGCAAGAACGCGTGAGAGGATGATGAAAGGTTCTTGCCATAGAACGGGTGAGTCATAGACCCAAAGGTGTGTGAAACCATTTGCCTCAGCTCGTTGAGCCAGCTCTACGACACGCCGAGCGGGTGGGTCAGGTTGAAGAACGAGTCCGAAGTCCATCGTGGTTCTCTCTGTTCTAGAAGTTGACATATCGTCGCTGCCACACGTAACTTACTGGCGTGAGAGTACGCGTTGGCATCAAAGACGTTTGCTATTTACTACGAACCTCCTCAAAGGCTCGTTCGCGATGTACGGGTGGAGGCTCGACACCGTTCAAGCGCCAGTTGTAGTAGTGATTGAAGTCGCGTACAACCCGTTCCACCGATAACAACTGACCCGGCTCGAAATCGCCAATCATGCCGCGTTGAACACGCTCACAGATTTCCTTGTCCTCCGGCAAAAAATCTGGTATTGCAGTCGCTTCAATAGTATCCGTGAGCCATTCTCCGATGTCGCGAAGGGTGCTTCGATGTTGCGTTTTTGCTAATGCACTCCCAGTACGAATCTGGCAACTGTGAAGTCCAGTTGGATAAGTTGCTAACCACAGCAAGCTGCCTTCGGTTAGAACGCCGACGAAGCCGGGGGGAATGCTGAAGAGGCGGTAATCGTTGCTCTTCATATACGTCCCACCTGTCACGCTCGAACGCGCAGATCCCGCAATATAGTATGAGTCTTTTGTCGGTGTGTATGGTTCAAGCGAGTCCGGGTGAACTTTGAATAGGTGGTAACTCTCCATGGCATTCATGATCGCGATCTTCCAATTGCATTGCCATTCTTCCTTCGATTCAAGGTCTGTGCGATGACGTAATTCGTCGATACCAAATGCAGCGACATACGGTTCTATCGTCTTAAGTCGAGAAGACATTGCTTCGACTTCAGAATTCAAACTAACGAAGATGAGTCCGTGCCAGCTTTCAACACGATAGGTGGGTAAACAGTGCTTTGACTTGTCGATAACATCTTCTTTTTGAAACGGCACGATGAGTAATTGACCTGAATCGTCGTACGTCCAGGCATGGTACGGACACTGGATGCGCTTTTCGTTCGTTGGTTTGTCCACAAGCAATGTGCCTCGGTGGGCGCACAGATTCGACAACGCCCTTAGTTCACCGCGTTGATCGCGCAATAACAATACGGGTTGTCCGCCGACATCGATCGGTAGCTGGTCGCCGGGAGATTGAAGCTTGTCTTCGGTCGCGACAAAGACCCAGTCATTGCGCCAGATTCTCTCGATTTCGATGTCCATCCACGCTCTGTCGCGATAAGAACCTGCAGGTAACGCGCGAGCCGGATCGAACGTGATAGTCGTTGACGACATTTAGTTCCCTAGAGATTGATTTATAAAAACGACAAGCTATTGTCTAGTTTAGACTGATCAGAACTTAGTTTGATTAGACAAGATAGGCCACTCTTAAGTCGCGCACCCTTCGCTTCCGTCTCGATCTCAAACGGCGATCCGCGATCCCATTGATCACTTGCTGAATCTACGATCGCTTTTCGAACTATGTAACGAACGAACAAGACTCTATCAATTCGATTTGCAGTGCTTCCCGTTGCCTTACAGCGTCCCGCACCGCTCGTGTCGTGATGGTGGCGCGACTTACTACATCGATTTCATCGAGTGGTCGCTCCCCGAATGAGCTAATCCAATCCATGGGACGTAGGGGATCGGCAAACCCGGGTGTTTCGCGATGAGAGACGACGCGAACACCAACAAGCGTTGAACCTAGAAATGCGACCGCGATCTCGATATCACCGCCGTATCCGCGGGATGTAACTCTTCTGATCTCAGCGCGGTGGGAGCATTCTTCAAGCTGACTTTCCGTCAGATTGAGTTCCTCAATGCGGGCATCCAGGATAGCGCGCAAATCCTGAAGTTCGGCCTCTTCCGCAAGGTTTCTGTTTTCCTCGATTTTCGGGTTCGTAAAGTGAGCGGTCGTGGCTAGAAGACTTCCCAATATCGCGGCAACTAGAGCTAGTGTGAGGATGGGAAGAAGCGATTTCATGTCGGCGAAGTTTGTCTATGTCTGATTCTTTCCAGCAGCGGCACGAAACAATTCGCGAGCAATACTGAGAAAGCGAACCCGTCTGGCCAACTCGAGTATTTTCGAATGAGCATTGCAAGTACGCCAATACCGAGTGCGTAGATCACAATGCCGGCGCGATTCGAAGGTGATGTCACAGGATCGGTTGCGATAAAAAACGCTGTTAGCATCGTACCGCCAGCGAACCAATTGAACATCGGCGAACCATGGCTCGTCGAGCTTCCGCCGTCGTCCAGCATAAATGCGGCGACTCCGATACCAGCAATGACGCAAAGAGGCACGAGTGGGGAGATCACGCGCACGGCGATGAGATACAGACCGCCGAAAGCGAATGCTAGATTGACCCATTCATGATTAGCGGCGCCGAATGCACCGAAGGCCGGCGTACTGGACACTTCCTCGATCGTTGTTGAACCACGATGCGCCAATTGCTCAAGCGCAGTTGCACCACTGATGGCATCGAACTCAACGACGAGCGCGGGGTAGGCTAGTAGTACAGCTCCGTAGCCTGCCATTGCGGGGTTGAAGACGTTGTTTCCGAGTCCTCCGAAGGCGTGTTTAGCGATCGCTATGGCGATGATCGATGCGACCAGACACGCGAACCATGGCGTTGTAGAGGGGAGACATAGACCGATCAGCAAACCCGTGACGACGGCACTTCCGTCGGACAAATCACGCGTCGAGCGAGTGCAGACGATTTCTGTGACGAGTGCCCCGATGGTCGCAACGCCGATGACCACCAACGTACGCCAATCTGCGAGCCAAACCTGAACGACCATTCCTGGTAGAAGAGCAACCATGACGTGGACCATGACACTCGTCGTTGTTCGTTGACGCCGATCGATCACCATTTGCGAGGTGTATGAAGTCGAACTTCCCGGGCGCGAGTCTCGTCAGACCGTCGTTCCGCGACTCGTGCGTTGCGTCGTTCGAATCGTGCATTCGCACGTTGCTTAAGACGCTCTACGCTGGTTTGGCGTTTACCTTGTCGAATCCAGTCGAGTAGAGGGATCGTGCTAGGACACACGACCACGCAAGCGCCGCATTCGAAACAAGCGTCGAAATAAGCATCAAGTCCTTGTTGACGACTCTGCGACTGTTGTGTTCGCAACATCTCTTCGACGGGTAGGTAACGCGGGCAAACGTCGTCACACCATCCGCAGTGGATGCATGCGCGCGCGAGTTCTGTACGGTCGTGTGCTACGGCATTGGTCGTGAGTTTTACAACGGCGTTTTTAGATGCCATAACGCCCGTAGCGACACTCCCGTGCCGTATTAACAAAGGCGTTGCAGCAAGGCTTTCGATCGGAGTGTCTAGTTCTACCCAGCGCTCTTCATCAAAGACCGTTACAACGCGATCGGTCGGTCGATAGCCGTCACGCACGGCCTCACAGATTGCGAATAGCGTCGCAACGTTGAGAACGACGAAACCGCGTTGTGAGGGATATTCCGATGAAGGAATCGATTCATTGAAAATCGTTTTGATTAGGGTGCGTTCTTCACCATTGGCAGGATGGTCGCTGACCATTTCGCACGTCACGTCGGAGAAATCGGAATCCTGAAATGATTGATGAACTCGCCGGTCTGAAACGGCGAGCGTCAGTTGATCACAATCAAGACAATGTCCGACGATCCGTAGGCCATCCAGAACGTGACTTAAGTGTTGCTGCATAAGCGACCGGTCTGCGTTGACGCCAGGCTCACATTCGACGCCGTTTGCGATGACATGTCTTGTACCGTAATGGCGCCCTGAAGCCAATTTCGCTGCCGCGGGGTACCCCGCACCACCCATTCCTACGACGCCTGCTTCTTTGATACGTGCGAGGATGTTCGATGCCGTTGCTTTTGACCAATCAATCGGTTCAAACTCAGGAGTCGAGCGCGGTAACCGTTCAAGCATGAGCAACTTTTGCGTTTAGGTCGATGCAATCAACGGGACAGACGGGAACGCACAGCTCACATCCAGTGCAGTGGTCGATGATGACCGTATGTGCGAACCGTTCCGCGCCGACGATCGCGTCTACCGGACATTCGCTGATGCATAAAGCACATCCCACACACTTGGATTCATCAATGAAAGCTACGGTGTTAGTCGCCATCGTTTCCGACGGTTCAGCGATTGGACGACCCATAAGTTCTGCGAGTGCGATCGCCGTTTCGCGACCGCCAGGCGGACAAAGATCAGCACGTTCCCCCGAAGCGACAGCCTCTGCATATGGGAGGCATCCAGGGTATCCACATTTGGCACATTGGATTTGCGGTAGAAGATCGTTAATCCGATCAGCGAGCCGATTGACGGGTCGCTTTGATGCTGCCCAGCCTGACAACAACAGAATCCCGCCACCAAATACAACACCGAGAAGAGCCAGTGTCAGACCAACGCGAAGCACTTCCTGCACGACGAGCGACATCAACCCATTCCTCGAAATCCAGCAAACGCAAGCGCCATAAATCCGGCAGCTAATAGTGCTACAGGGGTTCCTCGGAACGGACGCGGAATCGTTTCAGATTGCAGTCGCTCTCGAAGGCTCGCAAATGCAACTAGAACAATCCCGAAACCAAGAGCTCCTCCGATCGCGTAGACCATCGCTTCGTACAGAGGGAATTCAGCGATCGTCAGTGCCAAGCCAAGAATGGCGCAATTGCTCGTGATTAAAGGTAGGTATATACCTAGCAGTTGATGCAGAACAGGGCTGATCTGGCGAATGTAGATCTCAGTCATCTGAACCACCGATGCGATTGCAAAGATAAACGCGATGATGCGCAGATACTCAAGACCTAGTGGGACGAGCAAAAAGTTGTACAGCGAGTGCGTTAGTAGGGTGGTCAAAACCATGACGAAAGCTGTTGCTAACGTCATAGGGATAGCCGTTTCTAGCCGTTGGGAAGTGCCGACGTACGGACACAATCCGAGAAACTGCACAAGGACGAAGTTGTTTACCAGTGCTATTCCAACAAACAGCGCAAGTAAATCAGACATTTCGAGCGAGGAGACTAGGTGACGCGCATTCCTGGTTGTGCGCCGTCGTCCGGTGCAAGCAAGAAGATGTCCGAACCTCCAGGACCGGCTGCCAGAACCATCCCTTCGCTCACGCCGAATTTCATTTTGCGTGGTTGTAAGTTAGCAACTACGACAGTGCTTCTCCCGACTAATTCGTCAGGTTTGTAAGCAGAACGAATACCGGACAGCACCGTTCGTTCATGGTCACCTACATCGAGCCTGAGGCGAAGCAGCTTATCTGCGCCATCAACGACGTCGGCTTCAACGATTCGGGCGACGCGTAGGTCGACCTTTAAGAAATCGTCGATTTGAATTTCTGACGGATCGCTATCGGTCACTTCAGTTTCCTTTGGTGTTGCTTCTTCGGCTCCCGCTTCAATCATGTTATTGAACGTCTTGAGTTCGATGCGATTTAGAAGTCGCCCGAACTTACTCAAGCGATGTGACAGTAGAGGTTGGGTTAAGTTGTCCCATGTCATAGGACCCGCGTTTAGGAATTCTTCAGATCGATCCGTCAAACTTGGCACGATGGGCTTAAGAAACCCGATAAGTACGCGATATAGATTAATGCCCATTGAACAGATTCCTTGGACCTCATCGCGACGCCCATCATCCTTGATGAGCTGCCAAGGTGCTTTGTTCGCCAAGTATTGGTTGCACTTGTCGGCGAGCTCCATTACTCTGCGAACGACCCGGCGCGTATCGCCTTCCTCGTACCACGCAGCGATGCGGTCTGATTCGTCGACAAATTCCTGCCAGAGCTCGGGTTCCGCAAGCTCGCTTGCTAGCTTGTTGTCAAAGTTCTTCGCGAGAAAACCCTCACTCCGAGCGGCGATATTGACGAGTTTCCCGACTAAGTCACTGTTCACGCGTGATACGAAGTCCTCGCGCCCAAAATCGATATCCCCCGAATTGGGTCCGAGACGAGCGCCTAGGTAATAACGCAGAAGGTCCGGATCAAAGAAGTCCAGGTATGTTTGCGCGAGCACGAAGGTTCCGCGACTTTTAGACATCTTCTCGCTGTCCATCGTGAGCATGCCGTGGACGTGGACCTTCAAAGGCGTGCGGAAGTCGGAATGGTGTAGAACGGATGGCCAGAACAGACAATGGAAATTAATGATGTCCTTACCGATGAAGTGGTGCACTTCACAGTCACTATCGGGTCGCCAAAATTCATCAAAATCGACACCATTCTTCGTACACCAGTTCTTGAAGCTCGCGAGATAACCGATCGGCGCATCCATCCATACATAGAAGAATTTATCGACGGTATCGGGAATTGGAAAGCCGAAATATGGTGCGTCTCGGCTGATGTCCCAGCCTCGTAGTCCGCCGTCAATCCATTCGGTGAGCTTGTTGGCGATTTCGGGTTGTTGTGAGCCGTTGTGAATGTACTCCCTCAAAAACTCGGTAAATTTCGGCAGGTCGACGAAATAGTGCTCCGAATTGCGCAGAATCGGCGTTGAGTTCGAGATAGCTGATACAGGGTTCTTCAGTTCACGAGCGTCATACGTCGCACCACAACTATCGCAGTTGTCGCCAGGTTGGTTCTCCGCGCCGCATCGAGGACATTCGCCACGTACGTTGCGATCGGCCAAGAACATTTTTCGCTCTGGATCGAACAATTGCTCCACGTTGTCGGTGTATATGAAACCGCGATCCCGCAATCTCGTGTAGATCAAGTTCGAGTAATACTGGTTTTCGTCAGAATGCGTGCTGTAGTAGTTGTCGTGACTGATATGGAATCGTTCAAAGTCCGCAATATGCTCTGCGTGAAGACGCTTGATGAGTTCTTCTTCGCTCACGCCATCCCGTTCAGCGAGCAACATCGTCGCTGTACCGTGCGTGTCGTCTGCGCAGACGTAGATACATTGGTGACCACGCATCCGTTGGAAACGCACCCAAATATCAGTCTGGATGTGTTCGAGTAGATGACCCAAGTGAACCGAACCGTTCGCATACGGTAGTGCACTTGTGACGAGGATTCGTCGCATGAATAAGCCGGATTTTGAGATGTAGAAGTACGTCGGGCAGACGCTAGCGAATTGCAACTATACAATAAGAAATTAGCCCGAACGCGACATATTTCCTTGGCGCGCCCACTTGAAGAGTTTCCTGACCCCATCCTCGATGTTACATGGGGAGAGCTAGGCGCAGTTCGTCACGCGGCCAAATTAGACGGAGTTTGGCACGCCGAAGTAGCTCTCGGCTATCCAGTCGAGGGGTTACAGGACCATTACCGCAAACGAGCCGCGGAGTGGTTAGGCGAGTCCGAGGTCGTATTAGATCTGCTCTTCAAGCCCCCGCTGCGGAAAGCACTGTCTGGTGCAAATAACGTCATCGCGGTTGCTTCAGGTAAAGGGGGTGTCGGCAAGTCGACGACCGCAGTAAACCTGGCATTAGCCCTTGCCGACATTGGCGCCAAGGTCGGGATTTTGGATGCAGATATCTATGGACCAAGTCTAGGATTGATGCTCGGTGTACCACCAAATCGACGGCCGGAAGTCAGGGATAGCAAATTCTTTGTGCCGATCCGGATTCATGGGATCGAGACCATCTCCATGAGTATGCTCGTAACTGATCGAACTCCAATGGTGTGGCGTGGACCTATGGCGTCAGGTGCGTTACAACAACTGTTGAAACAAACACTTTGGTCAGATGTAGACTATCTGATCGTTGATATGCCTCCTGGAACAGGCGATATACAGCTGACGCTTTCGCAGCAAGTTGCGGTCAGTGGTGCTGTTATCGTTACAACGCCGCAAAACATCGCGCTCGCTGATGCGGTCAAAGGAATAGAGATGTTTCAGAAGGTCAACATCCCGATCTTGGGGATCGTCGAAAACATGAGCTTCTTCGAATGCGACGAGTGCGGCAAGCGTCATGAAATCTTCGATAATGCAGGTGGAAAGACGGTTGCTAAGGACTATTCGACACGCGTACTAGGAGAGTTTCCGCTACATCCTTCAATACGCACGAACACCGATGCAGGCCATCCTCCAGTCGTATCTGAACCGGATAGTGAAATTTCCGAGCTCTTTCGTAAAGCTGCGCGCTTAACTGCGGCATCCTTGTGGGAGAATGCAAGTCAACAAGCCGAAGCGCCTACGATCGCAATCGATAACGAATGAGCATCAAACCAGACACATGGATCCGAGAAATGGCGGTCAACCGCGGGATGATCACGCCATTTGAAGCCGGACAAATTCGGCGCACGGAAGCAGGAGAACGCCTTATTAGCTACGGAACCTCGTCTTATGGGTACGACGTCCGGTGCGATCGCGATTTCAAGGTGTTCACCAACATCAACTCAACGATCGTGGATCCGAAGAACTTTGACCCGAAAGGCTTTCACGATCTCAAAGATGTGGACGAGTGTGTGATTCCGCCGAACTCATTCGCGTTGGCGAGTACGGTAGAGACGTTTGATATCCCCGCGGACGTATTAGTGCTGTGTGTCGGGAAATCAACGTACGCACGGTGCGGCATCATCGTAAACGTAACGCCACTTGAGCCGGAATGGGTTGGTCAGGTAACGCTAGAGTTTTCAAATACCACAAGTTTGCCAGCGAAGATTTACGCAGGTGAAGGTGTTGCGCAGCTGTTGTTCTTCCAGTCTGATCAACCTTGTGAAACGACGTACAAAGATCGAGAAGGGAAGTATCAGAACCAGCGTGGCGTGACGTTACCCAAAGCGTAGCTCACGCGATTTCGAAGCGATCTTGACTCACTACTAACTCACCAGATTGAGCTCTGCTCTGCTGCGGTTGCATACGGCCGAGTAAATACGGGATTTCACCCGCTTGAGCGAGACTATGTGTAACGTGCGAGGCGTTCCGCGGACCAACGAAGAGGACCATACCGATACCGCAATTAAATGTCTCCAACATCTCAAGACCGGAGATTGATAGTTGATCCTGAAGCCAACTGAAGATATAGGGCTTTAGCCAATAGGGGTCGATGTGAGCCTCCAACGTCCCAGAGAACGCACGAGGTAGATTGTCTTTGAAGCCTCCCCCCGTAATGTGAGCCATAGCTCGAATACGCTTCACAAGCGGAAGCAACGATCTCGCATAAATACGCGTTGGCGTAAGCAGCGCGGACAGTATCTTGGGCTCAGGTGTCGCATCGAGTTCGCTCAGGAGCTTGCGGATGAGTGAGAATCCATTGCTATGTGGACCTGAAGAGGCGAGACCAATAATGAAATCGCCGGCTTTGACGTTCTCTGGCTTGAGGATTTCATCTTCTTCGACCCACCCAACGCAAAAGCCAGCCAAGTCGAATTTACCATCGGGATAGAACCCGGGCATTTCGGCCGTTTCGCCTCCGACCAGTGCGCAGCCTGCGATGTCACATGCCTCGCCGATACTCTTGATGATCGTTTCTCCGTCATCCACATTAAGCTTCCCCGTTGCGTAGTAATCCAAAAACAAGGTAGGTTCAGCGCCATACACGAGCACGTCATTCGCGCACATGGCGACAAGATCCTGTCCAACTGTGTCTAGTTGATCGTGCTGGAGAAGCAGATCCAGTTTTGTACCGACACCGTCGGTGCCTAGTGCCATCACAGGACTCTTGTACTTGTCTGGAACTTTGCATAGCGCAGCAAAACCGCCTAAGCCACTCAGCATGTCTGCGGTGCGATTGCTCCCTAGCGCAGGTTTGATGCGGTTAACGAGCTCATTTCCAGCGTCAATGTTGACGCCGGCGCGTTTGTATGCGTCTGCCATGGCAGAGAAAGTCGGTCTTAACAAGAAGGCAAAGCGAAGATATGGTGGATTATCAGGTTTATTCCGTCCGCGAACTTACGATTCGTACGAGCGCAATGAAGATTTCCTCCCAAGTGCGGTTGATTAGTGTTTCTAACGGGTCGAGAATTAACTTAAAAATAGCTTTGCAGGCGTACCCGCTTTCTACAATGCGGTCGTTTACTTGATGTATCAATGCGTTTACATCAATCTCTAGATTGGCGTAGAGACACCTTGCATTTCATCCAAAAGGGATCCGGAACATTTTCGAATTAGCTTGATCGTGAACATCGTGCTTGCTTGGTTGCGAAGACTCGCATGGGTGCTCTTGGCGGGTACGAGCACTATTCAAGCAGCAGATCTTGATTGGCTCTACGACGTTGAGTTTTCTGTTGCTGATCAGTCCGAAGCTGAACGACTCGACGCATTGCGAGAAGGACTTGAAACCGTCTTGATTCGCATTACCGGACTGCGCGAATTACCAGATTCGCACGTTATTGATGCGGCGTTTAACGACTTAGACGCGTATCAAATGCAGTTTCGATACGAGCAAGAGCCTACTAGTGATGATGGAGATTACAGAACCCGCTTGATCATTAACTACGATGAAAATGCGGTACAAGCGCTGATTCGAGACGCCGGGCTACCGGTTTGGTCAGCACAGCGTCCCCATGTCTTGTTCCTGATCTCGATTGTGGACGGGGGACGCAGAACGGTGTTAAACGAAATCCATGAGAGTGAAGTGCAAAACGTTATTCGTGCTACTGCCTCGCGACGCGGTGTTGACTATAGTCAACCTCTAATGGACTTCACCGATCGAACAATTCTTCGAGAAGGTGCGATCGCCTTCGGCTTTGTTTCGTCGATCGCGCCCCTAAGACATCGGGTTCGCGCAGATTTAGTTGTCGTGGTCAGGGTCGATCCTCTCATTTTGAAGCAACATCGTGTTTGGTTGACCATCCATGATGCAACGGGGCAGCGCATACAGGTATTTGACGATGGTGATCTAGCGCGAACGACGGCTGAGGTAGTGCACCGTACTGCCGATTACCTAGCCCGGCGGTATGCCGTCACAGGTGGCGAGGCAACGGCGCTTCATCTGGCGGTGACCGGCATATCAGACATTGTCGAATACAAAGCCGTCCTCGATTACCTCTCAAAATGGGAATTCATCGATAGAGTACTGCTGAGCTCGGTAATTCGTGATCGCTTTGAATTCGAACTCCGTACAGCATCTACTTGGAACCAGCTAGCGATCTATTTTGACGAGGATGGCGTGCTCACCCCTCATTCTGTTGTTAGTGAGTCAGAAGGGCAGATTCCCGAGTACGAATGGCACAGTCCCAAATAAAATCACGTCGTACCATCCACCGTAGTCCCCCATTGCGGGCGAAGGAAGCACAATCGACGGGCGCGGACCCATCCTCTACGACCTAAACGATGAGTCTTTTACCTAACACACTGACCGTCATTCGAATCCTATTGGTGTTGCCTATTGGGTGGACACTCTGGATAGGACAATTCGAGACGTGTCTGGTGCTCCTGATCATCGCGGGCGTCTCAGATTCGTTGGACGGTTTCCTCGCACGTCGCTACAACTCGACGTCGCGATTTGGCGAAGTTGCGGACCCGATAGCCGATAAGTTGCTAGCGTTAGTAGTTGTATCGGTGATGTTAATAACAGGCTTACTTCCACTTTGGGCGTCCACAATCATCATCGGTCGTGAAGTTGTTATTCTCGGAGGAGCCATCGCTTTTCGATCGATTGTTCAACGCTTGGATATTGAGCCACTGATGATTAGTCGAATTAATACCTCAGTGCTTATCGTAGTTTTGTGCGCGATCATCGCGTCGCAGACCGATATACCTCAATTGGCCAGTCTCACTGCGCGATTCGTAGATCCTGTAGGTGTCTACCTCATGGTCTTATTTACCGTGGTTTCAGGTATCGCCTATGTATATACGTGGTCCGTCCGACTTAAAGAACATCTCGCGGTACCCGATAAGCAAGTCAACTCAACAAATCCTTGAACGATAAAGTCGGTCTGGGTCTTACGACCGCGTCCGAAGCTTCATTCGACACTTTTTTTATCGGTGAGAACGAACTTGCGTTAGATCGCGCGCGTCACGGCGAACGTGTGTGGCTCTTTGGCGAACGTGCAACTGGTAAGTCTCACGTATTGCACGCCTTGGCGCAGGAAACGGCAGATGCTCGATACATCACCGAACATCCACCGAATCTCGACAAGGATTCCACGGCACCATTGTTGTTGATTGACGATATCGACGCTCTGTCTGGAAATGAAGAGAGCGAGTACGCGCTATTTGCAGTGTACGAGGCGACCGATTTCGCTAAGACTCGGTGGGTGGTGACCGCACAGAGTGCGCCGAACGAAGTCTCGTTTCTCTATCGAGATCTTGCTTCAAGAATGAGTCTATTCGAACGTGTGGAACTTCGACCCGTGCCGGAGTCAGCTCGGGGGAGCCTGCTCAGGTTCTGGGCGAACGATCGATCGATAGGAATTTCTGACGAAGTCATTCAGTTTTTACTTGATCGGATACCTCGAACACAGGAAAGTTTGTGGGACACGTTGCAGAAGCTCGATCGAAAATCTCTGCTCGAAAATCGAACGCTGACGATTCCCTTTGTGCGCGAAGTTATGAACTTTGAATAACGTTAAGCACATCGTGGTCACGGGAGGTGGAACCGCTGGACACGTCATTCCGTCGATTCCAATTATTCGGCGACTATTGGACGATGGTTTGAAGGTGTCGTTTATTGGTTCGACGAGCGGACTAGAGGAACTCCTGGTCGAAGGTCTTGATCTGGATTTCTATGGCATCACGACAGGGAAATTGCGGCGTTATTTTTCATTCGAGAATCTAGTCGATGGCTTCCGAGTGTTTATTGGGATCTGGCAAGCGTTTGGATTGATACGACGCATCAAACCGGTCGTCGTCTTTTCGAAAGGCGGTTATGTGGCTTTCCCGGTCGTATTCGCAGCTTGGCTAAATCGGGTACCAGTCGTCGCCCACGAATCCGATCTTACGCCAGGATTGGCGAACCGACTGTGTTTGCCGTTTATAAAGTCGTTGTGCTTGAACTTCCCTGAAACCTCCGTTAGAGCACGGAACGTGCTTATCACCGGAACGGCTGTCCGCCCTGATCTATTGAACGGTGATGCTGAACGAGGACGAGAATGGTTGAGTGTGCCCCAAGATTTGCGTGTGCTAGTCGTGGTTGGAGGTAGTTTGGGGGCCGCTGCGATCAACACGGTTGTTCGAGAGTCGCTAGCACGACTATGTGAAACGTATTTCGTCGTGCACGTATGTGGTGCGCATCAGGTTGACGAAAGCCACGTTCGCCCAGGTTATGCTCAGTATGAATACATTGCAGACGAGTGGGGCGATGTTCTAGCGACTGCGGACCTAGTGATTTCAAGGTCGGGCGCGAATGCGTTGTATGAGTTGCTTGCCTTGAAGAAAGTCAATATTCTCATTCCACTATCGAAGCGTGCGAGTAGAGGCGATCAGATTGAAAACGCGGCGATGGCGGAACGTCGCGGGTGGAGCTTCGTGGTACCTGAGGAGACCTTAAACTCGGACACGCTGCTGAGTGCTGTGGAGTTCGTCGAACGAGACCGCGCCTACTGGTTGAACAATTTACAAACATTTGAAGTTAGAGACAGCGTTACGTTGATTTACGAAGAGCTCGCGAGGGCGGCTAGAAAATAGTCCGAAATCGTCACGCGAAGCGCGAGTTCCGCGCATAGCGACGGCGATTTTCCGTTTGTACGGCAGCGATGAGGTGTAGCAAAACTTGCCTAGCGATTGTTGATGGATGTGGCTCTGCAAACTTGACAGTAGGTGTTGAAAACCGCTGTCCTTGAAATTTCTTCACGTCCGCACATACTACGAGTTACCATCAATATAGATCTGTCATCTACGAGGCCGAGTCCAAAATTGCGGCGACGAGTGGCGTCGACTCCGTCGTTGTCAACACAAATATTCGTTATGCGCCTCTCGATTTTTCTACATACACTATCGTTAACAAAGGAAAGGTGCGTACAGTTCGCGAACTAGAGCCAAGCCTGATCGTCAGAGTGCATGAGATGAGGACAGCTTTGATGGATAGAGTAACGAACTAACCCCATTACGGCGAGCGCCAAGTAAATGATCTAACACTATGGAAGAATCGCAAGTACTAGCTTTGACGATTCCGGGGATCGGTCTGCTCATCACGTTTCTCGTCATATGTTTCAAAGCAGGTGAATGGAAAGGCGGCGTCGATCGAGATCGTCAAAACTTCAATCAATTCATGATCGAAATTAGTGGGAAGATTGACGACATAATCGATAGGTTGCCGTCTAGGAGACTTCTCGCGGAAGAAAGCCCACTCGGTTTAACAAGCTTTGGGCGTGAGGTTGGTGAAGAGATAGGTGCAAAACAGTGGTCGGCCAATATGGTCGAGACGTTGAAGCCGCAAGTTGAACGAAAGTCGCCTTACGAAGTACAGGATTTCTGTTTTGATTTCGTGAAATCGAAAATGGAGCTGACGCCTGAGCAAACTAAACAGGTCGAAAGTTCAGCGTACAAGCACGGCGTGAAGAGAGAAAAGGTTCTTGAAGTACTCGTCATTGAGCTTCGTGACGCACTTATTGATGAACTAGAGCTTGATAAATAAAGAGGTCGCACGCGATTTCTGAATTGATATCGACAACATGGCTAGTCGAGTCTACGCCACACAAATTGCGAGAATCTGCGAACTAGGTCGCGTAGCCGATCTAGATAGGATTCTTGCTCAACTTATTTGAATTTCGTCTACAGAGAGAGTTTCGCAAGAGCGCAGAACGAATTGGTGTCGCTAGCGTGAATATCTACGGATTCGCTACATTCATCGGCGTCACGAATGTTGGACGTAATAGTGTGTTCTAGAAAAGCGTGGATCAATCAGAATCAGAACCGGTTCGAAAACCGCGCGTCAAGGGATTTGGTCGGCGTTGCTGACGAATGCGGAAACGATCAGGCGAGAGCAATCTTGGTATCCCAATCGACCCTGGAGGCATCTCTTTCAACATTGCGCTCGCGATGAGCTCCGCCGCGAAAGGCGCAGTAATGGTGCCGCCGCTTCCATGAGCCCAACTAACCCATGAGTCGTTCGCGATTTCACCAACGATCGGAAGTCGATCGGAGGAAACGACACGATTCGCACGAAATACGGATTTGTGCTCAAGAGATAGGTCCGGGAAGAGTGATTCGATCCTTAATCTATTCGTACGGGTCGCGTCGCCTTCGGGCCATGGACTGTACTCGTAAGTCGATCCCCCGAAGAGCGTATCGTGTTGCGGGGCGACGTAGCCATTGTGCGCAACGACATGGTGCAAGCTTCCTGTGCCGTGCGCGAGAGAAAACTCATCTACTTGCCCTGGAATGACGATCGCCTCGATTGGTATTGCATCGACGCGATTTGGGATGTCACACCCTGTTGCATAAATCGTTGCGACATTGACATCGCCCGTAGAAATCTCGTGATCGGTACTTGTCGATACTTGGATGCGTTCGTGATGAGCAAGCTCTTTGCAAAGCCGGGCACCATGCACGATCGCAGACCGTGGAAACCAAGCACTGCGTGTGGATCGTCCAATCAAATCATGAGTCGCATCGGAATCGAGTAAGTCCATCCAATCGTTGCCCAATAACTTGGCGACATCGGAAAGCCGTTCGACAGACATACCGTCATCCGGTAAGTGAAGCGCGCCGATCGTTGAGACTGCGTCGTACCCTTTCAACATCGTCTGCGCGTGAGCGTAAGCGTGGATGCGGAATAGAGCGAGTAACGTATCTGCAGCCGATAGTCGCGGATGCTGTATAGCGGCAGGGATCGATGAGGTTACAGTCCCTACGTTATCTTCCCGCTCAAGAAGCTCAACAGACACGCCTTTTCTTGCTAACGATTGAGCGACGGTTGTCCCGGCCAACCCACCGCCAATGACTTGTACACTCGTTGGTGAAGCGGCACGATTGATACCACGACCTTCGAGCGTCGCGAGTGTCGTGTGACGTTTTTGGGACTCTTTACCTTCAATGCGTCGTGCTTGAAACCCTGCCTGCTGCAGTGAACTTCGAACTCGACCGGCCGCAGAAAACGTGGTGACGGTGCCTCCAGTTTTCGTGATCGCCTTCATTTTTTCGAGGAGATCAGGTTGCCACATGTCAGGATTGCGGTCTGGTGCGAATCCATCGAGGAACCATGCGTCGATTCCTGCTTTGTCGGCGTGAAGAAATTCGTCGAGAGCAGTCGCGACGTCGTTGTAACAAAGGGTGAGCTCTAGTCTAGGATCCGAGAAATAGCGTCGATGCCAACCCGGGATGCGCGGAGGTAATCGTGAAAGCAACGCGTCGACTAGCTCGAGCTCGTTTCTGTAGGGGTTCAACGCGCGAGCAATATCCGCAGATTGAAGCGGATATTTGTCGATACTGATATACCGGATGCGAGTATGAATCCGACTGTCTTTCACCATCCGAGCAAGCGTCAGGAAATTGAGGCCGGTCCCAAATCCGAACTCCATGACCGAAAACGTTGCTTCGTCGCGCATACGTTCGATCAGATTGGCTGGTTCGATGAAAACACGGCGTGTCTCCGCAGGTCCATCGTGCGCGAAATAGATATCGCGAAACCGCTCGGAGTGCAACCGACCCTCGTTCCAGACAATGTCTGGATCGGGCATCGGTGAAAGAAATCTGCTCAATCTAGAATACGGCTGATCTTCATTTGCTCACACCCTTATGTCTGTTGTCATCGATTGCGATTCTCACGTCATGGAGCCACCTGATCTATGGCAGAACTACCTTGAGTCCAAGTATCGAGATCGTGCGATTCGAATCGAAGAGAACGATGGCGTCGAGCAATTGATTATCGGTGAACAGGTCGTACTGCAAGGCGTCTTGGCCGGACTTGGTGGCGCGAACCTAAAACCTGCCGAATTGTTTACGCAAGGTGCGAAATACGTGGACGGTTGCCCTCCTGCGAGCTACGATCCCCATGAACGAGCGACCATGCTGGATGAATGGGGTGTGGATCGCGGCGTATTGTTTCCGACCATCGGAATCCTCCCGTTCCCGACGGAGGATGTTGATCTTGCGTCGGCCTACTGTCGGGCGTACAACCGTTGGCAAACCGATTTCTTCAAAGAGGTGCCTGACCGCGTCGTACCGATCGCAGCGTTGAACTGGCTTGATGTCGATGAAGCCGTTCGTGAACTACAAACTTGCATCGACGCGGGATTTCGTGGTCTATTCGTACCACCTGAAGTATGTGGCGGTCACCGACCTGGTGAAGCACACTTCGACCCAATCTGGGAGATTTGTAGCGAGGCGAATATCCCAGGGTGTTTTCACGTCATCGTACGTTTTTCGGGAACGGCATCGCCCTTCGGCGCTTGGTCGAGCGGCGGGCGGAACTTGGGTGGCGTGTTCACCTTTGGCATGGGTGCGTCGGGTCAGTTGATTCCGGCGATGGCGACGGTCGTACTCGATGGATTATTCGATCGATTTCCTGAACTAAAGATCGTCAGTGTTGAAGCTGGCTGTGGCTACGCTGCATATCTGATGGACAGACTTGACGAGAAGTTTCATTTCTTCGGATTCGCAAGCGGATTGGAGATGAAACCGAGTGACTATTTCAAGCGGAACTGTTACTTTGTTGCCGAGCCGGAAGAACGGACAATTGACGCGATGTGCGATCTTGTGGGTGAGGACCATATCCTGTGGGGAAGTGACTACCCACATATTGATTCGCGGTTAGATGCCCGAGAATTGATTGATGCTTCAGTAGCGGATTTAGCGCCTGCACGTCGTGCCAAAGTACTCGGCGAGAATGCCGTTTCATTATTCGGTATTTGAAAGATTCACACTAAAATAACAACCCGTTTCACGGTCCCGTTCATGACGAGATCGTCTTCTTCTTCGCACAGATCGTGCGTCTCAAATTTCCTTAAGTATTTAGTTGAGGTGTTGCATTGCCAGACATGATGGATTGGTTGTTCGGCGTCGTCGGGTTATCACTTTGGGTGCCGATCGTTTTTACACTGGTGATGACCCACCTGACATTTGTCGCTATTACGGTCTATCTACATCGACACGCTGCACATCGTGCGCTTGAGTTACATCCTGCACTGAAGCACGTCTTTAGATTCTGGTTGTGGGTAACGACAGGGATGTCTACGAAGGAGTGGGTCGCCGTCCATCGAAAGCATCATGCGTTTACTGAGACGCCACAGGACCCGCATAGTCCGGCGATCGAAGGACTGGCGGAGATTGTGTTCAAGGGTGTGAAGCACTATCGAAAAGGCATAACGCCGGAAACGATGCGTGTCTATGGTAAGGGCACGCCGGATGACTGGCTAGAACGCAACGTATACGTTACTCGAGAATTTACGGGGATTGGTGCGTTTTTAGTTCTAGATCTGATCTTGTTTGGCGTTTCGGGCTTACTCGTCTGGGGCGTACAAATGTTGTGGGTTCCATTCTGGGCGGCGGGCGTCATTAACGGTATCGGTCACGCTTGGGGTTATCGCAATTTCGAATGCCCTGACCATGCGAAGAACATCGTCCCGTGGGGGATCCTCATTTGTGGGGAAGAACTACATAACAACCACCATACCTATCCCAATTCACCAAAGTTGTCTGTGAAGCCTTGGGAAATCGATTTCGGTTGGACTTGGATTCGCTTGTTCGAGATGTGCGGGCTTGCAAAACCAAATCGGGTTGGCCCCGTTGCCACAAAGGACTTATCGAAGCAAGAGCTTGATCTTGATTCAGTGATCGCCCTCGCCAATGACCGATTCAACGTCATGGCGAAATTTGGCTCGAAGGTTGTATCACCGCTCGTACGTGCGCAGTATCAGGCGAACCTTGCCAATCGTTCTCGGCGTTTACTTCGACGGGCGAAGTCCGTGATCTGTCGCAATGACAAGGCGCTCAGCGCGTCTGAACTACGACGCTTGGAAGAAATTAAGAAGCTGTTCCCAACGCTTGAAACCGTTTACTCGCTTCGCGTCCGACTATCGGAAGTTTGGTCGAAACGAACCGGTAATAAAGCCGATGTCTACGAAGCGCTAGGTGAGTGGTGTCAACAAGCCGAAAGTAAATTACGTGACCTCGGTCATATTGACGAACTTCAGTCCTTTATAAGCGAGCTAAAGTACTACGCGACGCCACAAACGTCGACTACATAGATCGAATACCGCGCGTCGAATCGACGCGTAAAACAGACGGTTGCGATCGAGACACGCACTACATACGGGTTAAGACTCGTATCCCGAGTGCGTCCAAGCCCGTCTTCAACGTAGCTGCGGTTCGGCTGCACAATGTGAGCCGACCATCTCGAATTTGCGGTTCCTCGCTGAGTATTGGGCAATGTTCATAAAAACGCATGAACCGAACGGTTAGCTCGTAGAGAAAGCTGCACAAATAATGCGGCTTTGCATCAGCGACGACTTGCTCGACGACCTCCTGAAATCGCAATAGATGCACGGCCAATTGTCGCTCGACTTCCGTATCGAGTCGCGGTGGCTCAGAGCATTGACCCATGTCGATATTGCCTTTTTCAAAAATGCTGGAAATTCGAGCGTACGCGTACTGTAGATATGGCGCGGTATTTCCGTCGAAGGCGAGCATTTCGTCCCAATTGAACGTATAGTCGTGTAGCCGATTTTTCGACAGGTCGGCATATTTCACTGCGCCAACCGCGACAGCGTGCGCGACTTCGTCTTGTTGCTCGTCGTCTAGATTCGGGTTCTTTTCATGAATCAGCGAGGTCGCACGGTCTATGGCCTCGTCAATAAGGTCGCGCAACAGAATGTTGTCACCAGAACGTGTCCTGAAAGGTTTACCATCGTTGCCGAGGATTTTTCCGAAAGGGTGGTGCTCAAGCATCACGCCAGGTTCCACGATATTCGCGAGTCGGCTCGCAGCGAACAACATTTCAAAGTGCAAGATTTGACGGGCGTCGGTGAAATAAAGCACGCGATCGGCATGTAACGTTTCTCCGCGGTAGCGCAGCGCCGCGAGATCAGTTGTGTGATAAAGGTAGCCGCCGTCAGACTTTTGCACGATCATCGGTTGAATGTCGCCGTCCTTGTTTTTAAATTCAGGCATGAAGATGCAGAGCGCACCTTCTGACTCCACAAGAACATCGTCTCGCTTTTGCAGATCTGAGATCAGGGGTGCGATGGTCGAGTTGTAAGCGCTCTCACCACGTGTGTCCTGAGGCTGAAGCGATATGTCCAATCGCGAGTAAATCTCGCTCATGTGTTGCTGAGCGAGCATCATGAAATGTTCCCACTTCGCAATAGCGGTTGGTTCGTGAGCTTGCAGAGCTAGCACCATAGAACGTGATCTGTTGGCGAAAGCCAGATCGGACTCAAACTTTTGACTGGCTTCTACATAGAGCGCTTCGATGTCGCTCAACTCCGCATCCTGCGCAGCTTCATCACCGACATCATCGAGAAAGGCGAGGAGACGCCCGAATGCAGTACCCCAATCGCCGATATGGTTTTGGCGGATCACTGTGTGACCCGCGAGCTCTAGTGTTCTAGCGACGGCGTCGCCGATGACAGTGCTGCGAAGGTGGCCTACGTGCATTTCCTTTGCAAGATTCGGCGATGAGTAATCGACCACGACTCGTTTGGGATTCTTCGTTTCGGCAAGGAGTGTTGAATCTGTGAGTTGATCGCTGAGAAACGAAGGGCTCAGTCGAATGTTGAGAAAGCCGGGACCAGCAATTTCGATTGACTCAGCTAAATCACTCAGTTCTAGACCATTTAAAACCTCGGCTGCAAGTTGTCGAGGATTCGTGCGCATACGCTTCGCTGCGCCCATGATGCCATTGACTTGGTAGTCGCCGAATTCCGGTCGCCCGGCTGGAACGACGACCGCTGGTGGCTCGTCCTCGACGAACTTGTGGAGGGTAGCCTCAACTCGATCGTTGAGCGTACGTTGTAGATTGATCGTGACGGTCGGTTGATTTATTGAGACGATTCGCGGTGTCCTGCGATGTTAGCGATACTCAAAGCGCCGCAAATGACCACAAATACGATCGGAAATAGCAATCGATAGTTGATGGTCGGTTCGGGATCCAACGGGTCGAATGGCAGTAAGTAGTAAACCACCATAACGGTAATGAAGCTACCAAGTAAGCTCAGACCGACGATGAGGGCAAACTGACGCACGCGTGCCATATTGACTAGCTTACTGAATCTCGACGCTGTGGATCACGGTTTTTTCGACAGGTACATCGGGATGACCCGCTTCAGTAGCCGTTTCTGACTTCTCAATATCGCGAACGACTTCCATTCCGCGAGTTACTTTGCCAAATACCGCGTATCCGGCTTTTGTTCCTTGTGCATCGAGACCCCAGTTATCGACAACATTTATGTAAAACTGTGCGCTCGCCGAATCCGGGTCATTCGTGCGAGCCATTGCGATCGTACCGGTTTCGTTGCTGACTTGATTGAATGATTCGTTTTTGATCGTCTTCTTTGCCATCTTTTGATTCATGTCGCGGTCAAATCCGCCGCCTTGGATCATGAACCCTTCGATGACCCGGTGAAATATCAAGCCGTCGTAGTGATCTTTTTCTACTAACTCGAGAAAGTTAGCCGCCGTGATTGGTGATTTATCGGCGTAAATCTCCAATTCGATTGCACCACGATTGGTCTCGATGACGACCGTGGGGTTGGATTCCTCTGACATGGCTGTAGCTCCCAAAACGAATAACAAAGTAAATACACCGGATTGAATAACGGTTCTCAACGTGCGAATCAATGAAACGCTTCCTAAGGTGTTCGAATGGCGGGAATTATGCGAACGAACTTAGACTGATGGGCGATGACCCGTTAATCGCGATTAGGTCGAAATCGGGCTAGCTTTTGATTGCCGCGAGGTACTTGCTCACCGTCGTACGCAAGCCTTCTTCAAGCGCGTCTGAGATCAGAGCATGACCGATGGAAACTTCCGCAATGTCGGCAATTCCACAGAATTTCGCGACATTGGTTTGATTAAGGTCATGTCCAGCATTTACACCGAGCCCTAACTCGAGGGCTCGATTAGCGGCCGACTTATATTCGGCGAGACGCTCGTTCGCTATATCTGAATCTAGTCCGAAGTCCTCGGTTGCATCGACCCATGGTCCTGTGTAGAGCTCGATTCGATCCGCGCCGAGTTCTCGTGCACGCGCAACTTGCTCGAGATCTGGATCTAGGAAGAGGCTTGTTCGGACACCTAAGTCTTGATAGCGGCGCACATGTGCTGCGGCCGATTGAAACGTGTGGTCGTCCTTTAGGTCCCATCCATGATCCGATGTTAGTTGGTCTTCGTTGTCGGGCACCAACGTACACTGATCCGGGCGCGTTGTTTCGATGAGGGTCGTGAATCCGGGATATCCGTTTTCTCCCTTTGTGGAGTTCGGATTTCCTTCGATATTGAATTCGACGTCGGGATGATCGGAAAGGAAAGCGTGAATCCTAGTGATATCGTCGGGAACGATATGGCGTTGGTCTGGACGCGGATGTACCGTGATGCCATGTGCGCCAGCACGAAGTATCGTTGCACAACTTGCGACTAGATCAGGTTTCGAACCACCGCGAGCATTACGTAACCAAGCGATTTTGTTCACATTAACAGAGAGTCGGGTCATAACAATCGACGACCTCCGAATCTCTTTCCGATTACAAAACCTATACCTAGAAAGATCAACGCAACAACCGCGCCGAGACCAAACAACTGAATTTCATTTCGTCGCTCAGATTCACGATACTCCCGAGCGAGAAGCTCGACCTCTTGCCGTAGTTGCTCGTTCACGATGGATAACGCTTCAGAGCCGTATGCCGCATCTAGTTCGGCTTTCGAAATCGGTTGTCTCTGGTTTTGGGATGCGGTATTCAAATTAGAAATTGCATTGACTGGGTCTGCGATTTCATCTACGTCGATGAACTCGACAGGTGCGGGCTGTTCACCAACCTCTTGTGCGCTGGAATACATAGAGCACGAAACAAACACAACGATACTTGCTACAAGCATTGAACGGCGAGGAAATGTCATCACGATTCCTCCGTCGTTTTGATAGCGTCGCCAAACTGTGGACGTTGTTTTGTCCAGACTAAATACAAGATCACGAGTCCGAAGGAAAAAGCGATGCTGATGAAACCGCGTACAAATCGATAGCCGACCCAAAAATCGTCGGAGATCTGCAAATCTATCCAGGGAATCAAATTTGCTAAGACTAGATTCAGTCCCGCGTTTAAGAATATCGGAACACTCCAAAGCAACGTAATGATGTTCCATGTTCGTGTCGGAAAAATGATCAGCTTGCCAAGGATCAATTCGAACACGTTTTTCTTAATTAGAACTGACCCAACCAAGACGCAACCGATGAGTAAACCAGATACGGTCGAAAGTAACTTGATGTAATCCGTATCGCCAAGCGCAAACGTTAGCGCAGCGAAGGCTAACGCGATGCCGGTTAGATATTTCATCCATTTCGGAATGCGCTGGCTTATAAGTTTGTAGAGTGCCAGCTGCAAAACTAACCCGCCCGCTAAACCCGCCGTAGCGAGCATGAGATCGCGACCGAATAGCAGAAAGACGCCGAAGAAACCGATGGTTGGTAAAAAGTCAGCAAGAAATTTCACCCAGCGCTTCATTGACGTATCTGGGATGTCAGGTAGCTGAGAGGCTTGTTTGGACTCGTCCACGAACGCTATTCCGCGATCAAATGGAGGTCATTGCTAGCCGCAGCCGTGGACGCGACAACGAGCGCTTCACCTGAACTTTGTGCCACGATCACTGCTTTGTCGCCGCTTTGCGTTTGGACTTGATCGCCAGGAGCAAGATTGCTATCGTCGTGCGATGCAAGAAGCAGATGTCGTTTTACTTGACCACGGTGCTGAGCCCTCGCAACGACTTCTTGACCTAAATAGCAGCCTTTAGTAAAGCTAACTGCATCGAATTCGGTAAGGTTGAGCATCTGCGGTAGGAATTTACCGCTCGTCGGTTCAGTTACTAGCGCATAACCCGTTTCAATCTGAAATCGATCTAAGTCATAAGCGTCTGCTTTGTGGTCGGTAAAGCTGTAGCTAGAGCCGTTCAATGAAAATTCAGCCGATCCTTCTTCGAGAGTTTGAGTGATATAGAAGGCGTTCGGATTGACGGTTAATTCGCAACGCGCAAAGCGCATATACGGCAGTAAATGCTGATGAACGATGTCCACTACTGATGCGTGTATCAAGAGTACGAGCTGATCGGCTTTTACCGATACCCAGCCATTCGCAACGACCCGACCTCTGATCTCCGTGATCGCCATAGGTAAGGCAGAACCTGGTTGAAGGTCGTCCAAGTCACGCGTAATGTATCCTTGAAGAAAGGTTCGTAGATTCGGACCTGACAAAACCGCGGACACAAGATGGTTGTTGAGCATAAATCGCAGGTGAGAACCTTCAGATACCGCGAGAAGAGGCATGATTTCACAAATTTTAGGTTGGGACGTCCACGTGAGTAACCCGCGAGTTCACCAGAAACGGTTTTTTTAGATCGCGACCGTCCCTAATGAGCACTTCAACATTTAGTCGAAATCAAGCGATATGGCGGTCTCGCCGAGGTCTGCTCGAACTGGATCTGTACCTGACACCGTTCGCGGAAGCCTGCTTCGATGGCCTTTCCTTCGATTTGAAGCAACAATACGGCGAGTTACTAGAGTGCGAAGATCCTGAGATCTTAGCGTGGCTGAAAGCGGGTGCTGATGTACCTTCTGAGTACGCAGCAATCGTCGCCAAGATCATAGAGTTCGTGCGAAGTAGACCTAGCCTTCATTCCGCTGAATAAACTCAATCGATCAGGGCAGCGGGAGGACGTGTCTGCTTAGGCCAATATCCGGAGGTGTCTTCACCTCGACAGATGATCGCGTTTTTGATCCAGTTTGCGTAACGCTCATCGATAAGACGAACGTCGGGTGGCACATAACGTAGTGTCAATCCGCACCGTCTTTTGTCGGATTTATTGGGTTTGGACCCATGCACCAACAGATCCGCATGCAGTGAAAACTCACCGGCTTTCAACAATAGGGGTTGCGGTTTTCCGTATCTCGTGTAGTCCTCGACTTCAAGTCCGAGTACGACGTTTTCGTTTCGCTGTCGCCACGCCAGCTTGCCATCCCGATGAGAACCGGGCATAAAACACATGGGACCCATGTTACGACTGACATCATCGACGGCGAGCCAAACTGTCACCGTCTTGAACGGTCGAAACGGCCAATAGGTGGCGTCTTGGTGGAAAGGCACTTCACGCAAGTCGGAAGGCGATTTGCAAAAGTAATGGCTACCCCATAACACGATATTCGGCCCAAGCAGATCTTCAACGTAATCTAATAGCAAGGGATTAGTAGCAATATCCCAGATGAAATCAATGCGCGTCTGATAGCCGTTGATTGAGTACGCATCCCGCGATCGACGCTGAAACTCAGCAAGGAGCGAATCAAACTTTCGACGGTGTTCGTTCGCTTCCATCGAGTCGAATAGATGGAGCTTCTCTATGAAGCCATTCTCGTTGAAATATGAGATTTGGGATTCGGTGAGCGTCTTAGGCGACCTGTTAACGATTGGTTGAAACACGTGCTGTTCTGCTTCGTCGATTGACCAGTAGTCGGGTTGCGTTTGCTTTGTTTGAGCTTTTCCAGTCATCCCCGATTGCTTGGGCTTATTCCCTAGTCTTCGCGGTATTATGTTTTGACAAATCGAGGAAGTAGCGTCATGGCCACGGTTCCAAAAGTCGCATTGGAAGAGCGCGTCGAATTTGGTACGGATGCGTGGATTCAGACACTAGAGGCGCATCTCAACGGAGCAGAGATACTCGGAGGAGCGAACTTTAGACACAGCGTGTCCCTAGAAAACGTACCACCACACCTCATGGATGGTCGGGACTCGCCAATTGGGTTTGTCATCGATATCAGTGCTGGTCGCGCAGTGGTGAAGGCAACCGACAGTAGACAAAGCGACGGCGAGACGACTCTGGATTACAACCGTGCACAGCTACTTGCGACAACCTTTCTAGGTTCGAATCTAGACACGGCTGAAAGAAGATTGAAGGATGCACATCATCTCGCACAATCGGACCTCCCAATTCCGTTTGATGCTCCTGGTCTCGATGTTGAATTGAAGTCCGCGCTACGAAGCGCTCACGATCACATGGCTCTACGCACGATTGCAAACCCCGATGTTGTACAGCGTGCGCACGCGTTAGGCTTGGCTCGTAACTTAGCTGAGCTGGACGAGCGAGGGTATACGGTACTCCATGACGCGTTTTCTGACGAATTCGCGGATGAGCTTAGAGAGGAAGCACATCGCAATCATGATGCTGCGCCGCCAGATGTTGGATTTCGCGCGACCATGCTCCTTAAGCGAGGAGCGCTATGGGAAGAAGCAGTCATACACCCGTGGGTGATCGCGGTCGCGGAATATCTTCTCGGGCGAGGATGTCTGATCTACCAATCTGATTCGATCATCAAGGGACCGGGACTTGATACCCACCCGGGCTTGCATGCTGACTACGGCGCATCGAGGGTAGCTGAGCCTTTTCCGGAATACTGCGTTGAAGCCACAGCAGTTTGGGCAATTGACGATTTTGACAAACCGGCAGGTCCCACCGTGATTGTTCCTGGTAGCTTTCGGAACCGCCGGCAGGTTCCACCCGGCACGACCCGAGAAGATGGCGTGCTGATCGAGATGCCGAAAGGCTCAATCGCGTTTTGGCATGGCGCATCCTGGCATGGCGCGATGCCTCGACAAAGGGAAGGCAAGCGAACGTCGCTTCACAACGCGTACGCACGTTTCTTCATGCGACCCCTCGAAAGGTATGACGACATAGCCGAAGAGGTCGTCGACCGCAATCCGCCGATTTTCTCGACACTATGTGGTTTGGATGATCCATTCGGCAAGAGCGGGTATCACGGCGCAGACTTTGCGCGGATGCGTTACGCAGCCGCGGCTAGATACGGCTCGACGGCATATTGAGAAAACACTCTCGCTACGGAATTTGGGAAAACCTCGACGAAGCTTGACATGGTTTTCAGCTATCGCACGAGATCGAATAACTAAGCTGCAGGACTATTTATCAACTTGGAGTAGGAAGTAATTGATAACCTGGTTATCAAACTATTTTCATTAATGTGGTCGGTCTACCTTCTGCTCACGCGAACCCGGACTTGCTTTAACTCCACATAGTCCGAGAGCTGTTGTAGCTCATTGAGCAGCCGCTTTGCATCAAGCCGTATTTGTGTGGCCCAGGTCGAGGAATCCACGATCAGTGTCATGACGGTAGGTGTTCGACTGACGTAGATGCAGTGTTCTCCGCAATCACTTGGCAGCATGGAGCGGACGATCTGCAGATGTTGCCGATTTGCTTCGATCTTGAGCATCAACGGGCGCAATCCGACGTAGGCAGATGTCGGATGATTAGGATCGATGGCGTCTTTAAGCGTGTATTCCCGCATGTCCCTCGAGAAGTGGATAACCTACACGGACGTGTCAAATCCTACTTACGACGAGGCGTGAGCGGTCGTAGTCTGTGATAAAGAACCGTCTAACTGAGACCGAAAAGCCGATAATTGCCTGATCGGCTCAAGCCGACTTCTATTTCTATGCCTCCAAAAATCATCAAAAAAATCTTCGGCAACCACAACGCCCGCGAACTGAAGCGGATGTCGAAGACCGTCGATCAAATCAACGCACTTGAGTCGGAAATCAATGAGCTTTCTGATGCCGACCTCATGGCGCGTACTGACCATCTCAAAGCACGCTATCAGGAATCGCAAGACCTAGATTCCTTATTACCTGAAGCGTTCGCACTTGCTCGAGAAGCTGCCTATCGCACGCTCGACATGCGACCTTTCGATGTGCAATTAATTGGTGGCATAGTCTTGCATGAAGGTTGCATTGCCGAGATGCGAACAGGTGAAGGCAAGACGCTTGTTGCCATCCTTCCTGCATATCTAAATGCGCTGACCGGTCGTGGTGTCCACATCGTGACTGTGAATGACTATCTGGCTCGACGTGACGCAGAGTGGATGGGTCCCGCTTACGAAGCACTTGGATTGACGGTCGGTGTGATCCAGTCTGGTCAAGAACATAGCGATAAGCAAACGGCCTATCAAGCGGATGTCACTTATGGGACGAACCACGAGTTCGGTTTCGATTATTTACGCGACAACATGGCATACCGTTTGGAAGACAAGGTTCAGCGCGATTTGTACTACGGCATCGTCGACGAGGTCGATTCGATTCTCATCGATGAAGCGCGAACCCCTCTACTAATTGCTGGGCCTGCGTCCGAATCGGTGGATCTCTATACGAAGATCAACCGTATACCACCAAAGCTCATTCAGCAAGAGAAAGTTGAAAACACCCTTCCTGCAGTCTTGGGTGGTGAAGAACCCGAAGACACTGGAGACTACTACGTCGACGAGCAAAACCGACAAGTTGAATTGACGGAACGCGGTCACGCGACCGTCGAAGCCGAATTACAAAAGCTGAAATTGCTCGATGAGAGCGATAGTCTCTATGCAGCAGCGAATCTCGCGCTACTTCACCATGTGCTTGCGGCATTGAAGGCTCATTGCATCTACAAGCGAGATGTGGACTACATGCTGCGTGACGGCGAGGTGGTGATCATCGACGAGCATACCGGGCGCGCGATGGAAGGCCGACGCTGGTCGGAAGGTATCCATCAAGCGGTTGAAGCGAAAGAAGGCATGTCGATACGCCAGGAAACGCAGACCATGGCATCGACAACGTATCAGAACTACTTCCGACTATACCCGCGACTCGCTGGAATGACTGGTACGGCTGATACGGAAGCGTTTGAGTTTCGGCAGACGTATGGCTTGACCGTCATCGTTGTCCCGACGCATCTACCGATGATTCGTGATGACCACAACGACCTCGTCTATATGTCGTTGGATGAAAAGTACGAAGCGATCATCGATGACATACGTGATTGCCAAGAGCGACAACAACCTGTTTTGATCGGTACGGCATCCATTGAAGCGTCAGAACTCATTTCTCAAGAGTTGGCCAAGAACAAGATCGCGCATAACGTGCTCAATGCAAAACAGCATGAACGCGAAGCGGATGTCATCGCTCAGGCTGGCAGTCCGGGCATGGTCACGATCGCTACAAATATGGCGGGACGCGGTACCGACATCATGCTTGGTGGCAACTGGCAGGCAGAGATCGATGCGTTGGGAGATGCAGCGACGACCGATATCGTCGAGAAAGTCCGCAGTGAGTGGCAAAAGCGGCATGATCAGGTACTGGATGCAGGTGGACTGCACATCATTGGTACTGAACGACATGAGTCGCGGCGAATCGACAATCAGTTACGAGGTCGCGCAGGTAGACAAGGGGACCCAGGTTCGTCTCGCTTTTATCTTTCGTTAGAAGACGACTTGTTACGCTTGTTTGCAACGCCTCGTTGGCAATCGACGATGAAATCCATCGGCTTAGAACGCGGCGAAGCCATCGAAGCTAAGATGGTCAATACGTCGATTGAGCGTGCCCAGAAGAAAATCGAAGGGCGAAATTTCGACATCCGTAAGAACCTCCTCGAATACGATGATGTGGCGAACGACCAGCGGCAGATCATCTATCAGCAGCGCAATGAGCTGATGTCGTCCGGTGAAATCACTGGCATGATTGAGGACATGCGCGAGACGGTCATTGGGGATATCATCGCGGATCATCTTCCGCCGCAATCAATCCCTGAGCAATGGGACCTTGAAGGTCTTGAGGCCGCATTGCGTCGCGACATCGGCATTCAACTACCGGTCGAATCGTGGCTTGAAGGTGAGGACGCCATTGAGCATTCGGATGAGTTAGGCGACCGCGTGCTTGAAGAAGTCGTTTCAGCGTATCGAACGAAACGAGAGAGTTGGGCGACGGCCGGATTCGACGTCGAGGCGATAGAGCACCAAGTGCTGCTTCAAATCTTGGACAGTCGGTGGAAAGAGCATCTGCTTGCCATGGACCATCTCCGACAGGGGATTCATCTACGTGCGTATGCGCAGAAGCAGCCGAAACAGGAATACAAGCATGAATCGTTTGAACTGTTTCAGGAGATGCTTCTCGACGTCCAACGAACGGCGACGAGTACGTTGTGTCGTATGCAGATTGAGAGTGAAGAACAGGCGCGAGCACAGGAACGCGAACGTCGTCGACGGGAAGAAATAAATCGACGCTTGCGTTATCAACAAGGTGCGAACGGCGAACAACAGGCTGAACCTCAACGTGTTCAGACTGTTCGTCGCGAAGAGCCTAAAGTTGGTCGCAATGCACCCTGTCCGTGTGGTAGCGGCAAGAAATACAAACACTGTTGCGGTAAAGCTGCCTAGGCCGAATTAAGCGTACCTATTTGTATACGCGAACTAGGACTTGACTACTGTGCCGTTGTATTTATCGATAAATCTTTTCTCGTCGTGGACAAGTACTTCTTTGACCAGGGTTCCTTGAGCTTATTGATGTACTTCAAATTGAAAGGGGATGCCTCCGATATGGGATTGCGAGTTCCTCTTCGTAACGACAATCCGTCAAATTGACAGCGTTCGCAACTATTCGTCCTGTCGGACCGGACGACGCTTCGGACATTGTGAAACTTGCGGAAAATCTCGAGTGCGTACAGTGGGGTGGGTTGCCTCCTCTCACCACGCAGCTACTGTTGGGTCGGTGGCGACAACCCAACATTACTCCAACCTTTGTTCAAGTCGTTGAAACGGATAGAGGACTACAAGGCTACTCCGACGTTTATCAGGTCACTCCCCAACTTGCTAGATTTCACGGTGTAGCGACCAATGTGGAGATGGCTGCGAAGCTGATCGACTGGACGCGTGACAAGACTGCAAGTCAGGGTATGACGCTACAAACCAGTCTATCTTCTAAGGTGGAAGGACGAACGCTCTTTCCAAAAATCGTTGACCATCCTTTGTATTCATTAGTGGCAAAGACAGGATTTACCCCTGTTTCAACGACGCGAGTGATGCGTCTTCGGCGCAACAGCGAGTCAATATACCGAACCTTTCCAAAGTCCTATCGGTTGACAGACTACGACGAGTCTTTGCTTCCCGCTTTGATAGCTACTTACTACGCCGCATGGCCAAAGGACTACTACGAAGGCGACGAAACTAGCGATATAGCTGAGATCTTCCGTCAAGCAAATCCCCGCGACTTACGTCTTGTTATCTCGGACGTTGGTGAAGTTGTGGCTTATGTGCTCGTAAGCCGGACGACTTAACATGGCGTAATCGACGAAGTCGCGGTCCATCCGAGCCACCGTCGCAAAGGACTCGGCGAAGTGCTAACGCTCTGGGCGATCCAAAACTTGGGAGACCGGACGATCACGCTTGTGGTTATGGACGAGAATCCCGCACGCAATCTATACGAAAAGCTCGGTTTTGTAGTCTGGGAGGAAAGGTTAGACCTGATGCTTCCGGGGCGGTAGCAGTGTGGAATCAGAGCGAGCAGGTTGAGATGCACGCGCCTCTTGAAGTGATTTCTGGTCGCCCGAGCCTAATTCGACATGACAGCTCGTCCGCAGTCCGCTCTTAGTCAAAAGAAAAATGCTTGATATCGACAGGCGACCCGAGTATTTACGAGAGTATTGTCGCTTCATATTTCGATAGCGAATCCTTGTTGTACGAATAGAGTGAACGCACTAGAGGAGTCAGACTCCAAAGATCACACCACAAGTACGTAGTTCATTTTTAAAATCCCGACCGCATCGCTGGTCTGCGAGAACCCAGCGATGCAACATTACTTTCAATGCTAGATAGCTCAACATGGCGGTCAATTTACCGGACATTGGCACACTCCTACCCGTAAATGGGATTGAGCTGGGTGTAGCGGCAGCGAATATTCGCTACGAGGACCGACTTGACTTAGCGGTGATGACGTTTACTACCGGCTCGGTGGCAGGGGGCGTTTTCACGCAAAACAGCTACCGCGCAGCGCCGGTTATCGTCGCAGAAGCGAACTGCGGTTCGGTTCGAGGATTAGTCGTCAATAGCGGAAACGCGAACGCCGCGACAGGCGACGTTGGTTTACGAGACGCGGAGCGAATGTGCAGCCTGCTAGGGGAGCATATCGGATGTTCCGCGCAAGAGGTTCTGCCTTTCTCGACGGGTGTGATCGGAGAGTACTTACCAATGGACCGGATGGCCGATGGCATCGAGATCGCATTCAAAGCAAGTCGGCCTGAAGGTTGGAACTCGACAGCTACAGCGATCATGACGACAGATACTGCACCTAAAGGTGTGTCGGTTGAGTTCGACGTCGACGGTCACAAAATCGCTGCTACAGGTATCGTCAAAGGCTCTGGCATGATCCGCCCCGACATGGCAACGATGCTCGCATTTCTCGGCACCGATGCGACGATTTCGAGCGATGTTGCTAAGCAGCTCGCGATCGACTTAGCCGAGCACAGTTTCAACCGCCTCACCATTGATGGTGATACCTCAACGAATGATGCGTTCGTCGTTGTCGCCACGGGAAAAGCTACGCTGCCAGTTGTCACGGATGTCAATTCACGCGCTTATTCGAAACTGCGTGAGGGTTTACAACCACTTGTGCAGGAACTAGCGATTCGAACGGTTCGCGATGGTGAAGGCGCTTCGAAATTCGTTACGGTTCTTGTTGAAGGTGGACGTACGGAACGCGAATGTTTGAATGTGGCGTATACCGTTGCGCATTCACCGTTGGTAAAAACCGCGATTTTCGCTGGAGACCCAAATTGGGGTCGCTTCTGCATGGCAATCGGACGAGCGGGTATCGCAGATTTGGATCCATACCGCGTTGGGTTGCACTTGGACGAGGTGTGCGTTGCAACCGACGGAAAAATCGATCCCGGTTACGTCGAAGCGCGGGCAGCTGAGGTTATGGCGTTGAACGAGTTTAGCGTCCGAATTCACCTTGGCCGAGGCACGGCGTCGGCAAAGGTATGGACGAGTGATCTATCGTACGAATACGTGAAGATCAACGCTGAATACCGGACGTGAAGCTAATCGAGTTCCCTAATCGCTAATCCTGCCGTGGCGCGCCAGGTGGTTCTTCATCCATACCTTCTTCTCCGGGTATTCGATGCTCTTCGTCAAGCCACTTGCCAAGATCGATCATCTGGCATCGTTTTGAACAAAATGGACGCGCCGGGTTGTTGATGTCCCATATCACGGCTTTACGACATCTAGGACAAGGTACTAGTCTTTCGGGTTTAGGCATCGCGTCCAAGCCGATATGAGTTTTTGGTGTCGTTCACTCATCGCCAAATATAAACCGATCGCGATCTGACTCATAGTCAACCAGCCATAACTAGATAACGTCGGTGAAGACGGTCGACTTGCTCGTCGACAAGCTCGGTTGCTCCGTCGTTCAGGATTACGTCGTCCGCGAGTCGAAGGCGGACTTTTCGATCCGCTTGTGACGCCACCATTTTTTGCGCTAACTCTCGGGTCATTCCATCTCGCTGCATAGCACGTTCAATTTGTACTTCTACTGGCGTGTCAATTACGACGAAACGATCGTATTGTGGTTGGCGCGTGTGCAATAGCGGGTTGACGACAATCGCGTAGCGAGACGGCGCTGTGTGCATATGGTGCATGGTTCGTTGACCGATCAGCGGATGCAACAGGCGTTCGAGCCAAACTTTGTCTTCACTATTGTTGAAGATTTGGCGGCGAAGTTTGGCTCGGTTTAAAGAACCTTCGTCGTTGAGCATGTCGTTGCCAAACCGCTCGACGATTTGATCAAGCGCAGGTTCACCCGGTTCAACGACTTCGCGGGAAACGTCATCTTGTTCGACGATCGTGATGCCGCGTTTCTCGAAGCAAGAAGCCGCAAGACTCTTACCACTTCCGATGCCGCCCGTCAAAACGACAAACCAATTCGACATGGGATAAGTGCAGTAGCTCCAATTCGGACGTGCGATTTATAGTGAACGTCCGTTGTCGACTAACCTCCCAAGTACATGGGTAACAGACCAAGATCACGTCCGAGCAGCAATCCAATGCCTACAACACTTAAAAACGGCGCAAATCGGATGCCGACTTCGCGTTGATACGTGCCGACGACGACCATGTACATTCCGAACGCGAAGGCAATCAACGCAGCGAAAAGAAGATTCAGTGGCAGTAGCACCCATCCCAGCCATGCGCCGAGGGCTGCGACTAACTTGAAATCCCCGTAGCCTAGACCGTTACGACCGGTTAGACTCCGATAGGCGAAATTTAAGAACCAGAACAAGCCGTATCCGGCGACTGCGCCGATGATTGCGTCTGTGGGACCTAGTGCTCCCGGCTGAGCGGCAGTGAATACGCTGAAGAGGAGCCCTGCGCCGATTAGAGGGATCGTTGCAACGTCCGGTAGCCAACCCGTTTCCCAATCCATGTAGGCGACTGTGATCAGGCTAAGACAAAAGAACGCCTTGAAACAGAACTCAAGAGACGGACCATAGCTCATGAAAAGCACGAGCAGTAGAAGGGCCGAGGTTGCCTCTACGAGTGGGTACCGAACTGAAATGGGCATCTCACAACTCGCACAGCGTCCGCGCAGTATGAGCCAACTCACAATGGGGATGTTGTGTTGCCAACGTATTGGTGTGCGACAGCCAGGGCAGAACGAAGGAGGCCACGCAAGATTGAGGGGTGCAACTGTTGGCGGCTCGATGTTCAGTTGCTGAAGACTTAGGTGGCGTTCGTCCCGTTCGACCTTCATGGGTAAACGAGTAATCACCACGTTCAAGAAACTACCTAGCACTAACCCGAAGACGACCACGAAGATGTGACCAAGTGGCGTTGTCAGCCAATAGGTGAGTTCAGAGAGCAACTGGCAGATATCTCTTGAGATCGAAACATGCCTGTTTCGAGGGATACATCCTACAAAGCGAGCGCCCGTCTTTCGAAGTCGCTGTGACGTTGAACGCGCTATTTCCGACCACGTGCGCGACGTAGCGGTTTGAGTCGGTCACGCTAGGACGCCAATCAATCATGTTGGAAAGGCTTTTGTCACCTTGAGCACGATCGAAAGCGCCGACTGCGTAACGTTGGTGCTCTTCGTGAAAGCGTTCCTGAAAGGGCACCATCGAATCCATAACCCGATACGTAACTTGTTGCCAAGACGCATTTTTTGCGTTGTCGTAATCGAGATAAACGAGCGTAAAAAGCCCAAGAATCACGATGACAATGGTGCAAACGGCCAAGGATTGGATCAATCGACTACTCTTCACAACGTCATTGCCCACCTAGTGAAATCGCATACTAATCATGCGATTTACGGGGATCTGCACGGCTCTGAGGGCATGGTTCCGAGGTAACCCAATCCTATAATTTCGCGCGCGCCGGGATAGCTCAGTCGGTAGAGCAACTGTTTCGTAAACAGTAGGTCCGCAGTTCGAGTCTGCGTCTCGGCACCAGTGTTTTTAACGTTCGCAATCACTCTTTTACTGTACACGTTTTCAGATAAATCGCAAAGATAAGTCCAGTGCGACGACATCTTTTGTGATCGCGCCTACTGAAATGAAATCGACGCCGGTCTCCGCTATTTCGCGTATGTTCTCGATCGTCACCCCGCCAGAAGCCTCCAAATCAATCCGATCACCATACTGACTAACGGCGGCGCGCGTTCTAGCTAGTGAAAAGTTATCAAGTAACACTCGGGGTACGCCCAACGAGACACATTCAGCTAGTTGGTCGAGCGTCTCTACTTCAACTTCAAGAAGCAACTCAGGATGCTCGGTGCGTGCGTTTTGCACTGCATCCTGAATAGATCCTGCCGCTTCAATGTGATTTTCCTTGATCAGAAACGCGTCGAACAATCCGATCCGATGATTTTGTCCACCGCCAACGGAGACGGCGTATTTTTGAGCGATACGGAGTCCAGGTAACGTCTTTCGCGTATCTAGAAGCTTCGCATTTGTGTGCTTAATACGATCGCAGTAAATCCTCGTTAGCGTGGCTGTTCCAGAGAGCAATTGCAGAAAGTTGATCATGACTCGCTCCGCGCTTAGGATCGAGCGACTCGCACCCTGAATCGTTGCCAATTCTTGACTAGCTTCAATCAAATCACCGTCATTGATCTGCCAATCGATGGTGAAATCGCCAATCTGCCTTGCTGTTTCCTCCGCCCACGGTTTACCACAAAATACACCGGGCGATCTCGTAACTAACGTGGCATTTGACTTATTTTGAGGGGGGATTAATGACGCGTTGACGTCTCCGTCGCCGACGTCTTCATGAATTGCGTGTGCGACGTTTCGCTCGATCGCACGGTGCATTTGATCGCGAGTCATGTTCACGAAAGAATGGATTCCTAGTGGAATTATTGAGGTCCCAAAGACCTTGTTGGACGCGTTCTGATTCGCTAGATAGAAAACACTTAATACCGCCATGCGAGACTACGGAAGAATTTTGATAGTTCGCTAATTCATATATTGATGGCTAGTACAGCGAAATGCGCTCTCCTTTGTGCGATGAAGCTAAGTCGCGAACGGATTGCTTGTCGGTTGACAAACTAGCTTATTAGATCTGCTTTAGAAAATTCTCGATCGTATGTTCTGTAAGCGAGATAGCGCACCGCGACGCAAATGACAACGCCCAGTAGGATCGAAACGCTAGCTGTCGTGTAGCTCGAATATATCCAAGAGCCTAGAGTATAGAAGATGACTACTCCTGCGATGACAGTTAGGCAAAAGTTGAGGCAAATACGTAGAGATGAGGGAGACGAACCAGCCTGTCGCGTAAATGGTAATGCCGGATTAACGATGGACTTCATATTAGCTGCAAAGTAGCAAAGCCATCCCAATGTGAATATGTGCAGGAAGGCGCTAGTCGTCGATTGCCAAAAAATGCTTGAGGCTATAAAGACAAGAAGAAGGGTTGGGAGGGCAAACACGACGAATATCCAATCGACAACCATAGCGGTAAATCTTGTATGGTTCGACGGCGACACGAAGAGTGCCCAACATGCAGGTGCGGAATTGCTAGTTCGTGAGACTTCAAATAGAGCGAATACACAAATGAATAAAACGGCACTGGTCATGGTGAGGAACCATGCCGGATCAGAAGCCGCAAATGGATCACTCAAGATCTCGGTTGTGTTTTTATTTTTAATGAGGAGGACGGTCCAAACGAAGAACAGTCCAAAGTAAGTAGAAAACACGCTTCGAAAAATCGAGTCGCGTCGCAAGTGTGAGAACGCTAATTTCCACATTGCGGTGCGCTCATATCCGAGCAAACCGAACCTCAGCGACGGAAACAGAGCGATCGCATACCGCTTGCTGCCTGTTGTGCCAACGTTCGCTGTTGAATCACTCAGCGCTGCTAAAAACGCGGTGTCGATTCTTTTGAATAGGTAGAGCCCGATCGGTATGCTACCGAAGGCCGCAAGCAACGCTCCCACGAATACTGTTGTACTTGTGTGTCCGTCTAAGAAGAGCAACAGGGCGATGAACCAATAAGGCGGAAACAAGAGAAAGAGCGGGTTCTCTTCTAAGTTCCAGGACTTGCCGACCTCGCTGAGTTCAACGTCATGTAACAGCATTACGACGCACAGTGCAAGGACGAACGCAAGGAAAACTAACCCAACAATCGATTGAACATAACGTAACTTCGTGCCCCTAACTACACGAACCGAAAACGAATGCGCATATATCGCGGCGAAGCAAAGAAACACGACACAAAGCTCGATGCTCACGACCCAGCCTATGCCTGCGAAAAATCCGCGGGTGACCAGAATCACTAAAAATGCAGGAACGGTGATCCCTCCGCACACGAGCGAGTAGTATGCGATCGATCCGGAGATTTTTGACGCTAGATGAGTTGCTGCACTGATGGGCAAAGCGCCGTATACGTGCAGTTCTTTATTAGCGAATAGGTGAGTGGAACATTGATCAGCCACTCCTCCATATACGAGTAGCGATAGAAAGGAAATCACCAGGAATTCACCGACGGGATAAGTCGAGATCGATACTGCGACCGCGGCGAGAACACTCAGGACGCCGAAGCCTAAAAACGGCAACAATGTTTCGGTTATTTCGTTGTGACGCGGCGTCGGTTCAGATCTTCGATCCATACGCAAAGCGCCTGAAGAGCGGATCATGTTCTTAACGCAAAGCGAGTGCATTACCCGCCACTGCGCTGTGTCAATGTTGAGCATCACTTGCTACAAGCATCGTCCACGCATGGCGCATTCATTTAAGAGCATCCAATATGCCCTCCGTGACGCGAGCGCGATTTCGTGTGCCGGTCAGAATCGCAAAAGCTGATTCAAGCGAATCAGCGTCTGCTTGAGCAATGATTTCATCTACGTTTCCGTCAGCAATTAGTTTTCCTTTGTTGATGATGATCAGGCGCGTACACAATCGCTCGACCATTTCGAGAACGTGTGTGCATATGAGAACGGTTCGACCCTGAGCCGAAAGTTCGACGAGTAGGTCTTTAACAATAAGCGCGGTTGTCGCGTCCAGTCCTTCAAGCGGTTCGTCAAGTAGCAGAACCTCTGGATTGCTTAGTAAAGCCGAACAAATGACGACTCGCTGCCGTAAGCCCTTCGAGAACGTATGCATTCGTTTTTCTCGATCTTCGTATAAACCGAATAAACGGAGGAACTTCTCGATTCGCGCCTCCGCGTCCTCATCCTCAATTTTGTGGAGGGTGGCAACTAAATCTAAGTACTCTTTCGCGGAGAGATGTTCAAACAGTGCTCCTGTTTCTGGAACGAAACCAACACGTTTCTTTACTTCGACGGGATCTTTGACGACATCGAATTCAGCTACGCTCGCAGAACCTGAGGTAGGTTGGATCATTCCCGTCAAAATTCGTAGTGTGGTCGTTTTCCCCGCTCCGTTTGGACCTAAAAGTCCGACGATCTCCCCAGGTTTTATGCTCAAATCCAGTGACTGTAGAGCGATAGTTGCGCCGAATTTCTTTTCTAGCTGATGAGTTTCTATCATGGACTTAACTCAAGGGTCTTGGGACAAACAGAATTCGTTTCCGACGTTTCAACAATTTTGCTGTCTCGTGTACAGACAAGCTGTGTGTACTGTATCGTGAGTCGCTTCACTGGTTGGTCTTGCGAGGACAAACGAAAATCACCGATGGAACATGGTATCTGTCTAGCAATTGACGATTGATACAAAATCCGCAGGACATATTCAATACCTTGTTGAACGGAACGAGGATTTAGAGAATATCTGCGCGATGAAGTACCCAGAACGAGAGACGCAGTAAGAAGGTCTACATGAGGGTTTCAGAGGCTCATCGACTAGAGCCAGCAATTTTTGCGAAGAGTCCTAATTTCGACGCAAGACCGATAGGCATCGACGTTACGATTGTGGTAATCCACTGCATCTCATTGCCGAAAGGTCAGTTTGGTACCGGCTTACCGACGCAGCTTTTTTTAAACGCGATCGATTTTGAGCAATACCCGAAATTGGAAGAATTGCGGGAGTACCGAGTATCGGCTCACCTACTTATCGAACGAACAGGGGCGGTAACTCAATTTGTGCCGTTTAATGAGCGCGCGTGGCACGCTGGGGAATCTAGTTGGCAAGGTCGGAAGGACTGTAACGACTTCTCGATTGGGATTGAACTTGAAGGTACGGACGACGCCCAGTTTGAGGACCCGCAATACGAAGTCTTAGTTGAGACACTGGTCGCATTACTGCAACGTTATTCAACGCTATCGGTAGGAAATATCGTTGGACATAGTGAAATAGCGGGCGGGCGCAAGACCGATCCCGGTAGTGGCTTTGATTGGCAACGGTTGCTCAAGGCAGTGATTGCTCAGCTGAACGACCCGAATCCTGCGTAGAAGTAACTGACGGAGCTGATGTACCGAATAGGAATTGATCTAGGCGGCACCAAGATTGAAGGCATCTTGATGGACGCGCGAGGGGAGATCATAGAAACGATTCGTGTGGCTACACCTGGCGACTATTTCGGCACCGTTAAGGCAATCCACGAGATGACGCTACAGTTCGACAAGCAAGCTGATGCCATTTGTCCGGTTGGTCTAGGTACGCCAGGAGCATGGGTCGCACGGAGCCGTGCGATGAAGAACTGCAACAGCACGGTTCTAAACGGTAAGCCGTTCCTTCATGACCTGCAACGACTGCTGAACCGTCCAATTCGAATTGCGAATGACGCGAACTGCATGGTGCTATCGGAAGCGGTTGACGGTGCAGCCGCAGGCGCGCACTGTGTGTTCGGCGTGATCCTCGGAACAGGGGTCGGCGGAGGGTGCGTCGTGAACGGCGATCTTTTGGCTGGACCAAATCTTCTAGCAGGAGAGTGGGGACACAATGCGTTTCCGCGAGTCCCGGAGGAAGCTATTCTCGCGTTTGATCCCAAAGATGGCGAGCGGGCCTGTTATTGCGGGCGCACGAACTGCGTGGAGACTTTTTTGTCCGGACGTGGCCTGGAAGCAACCCATATTGAGCTCCATGGCGAGCGGATATCTGCGCCTGAAATCGGTCGTGGGGAATCGCAACATGCCTCGCGGACGGTCGATGAGTACATTCAGCAGCTCGCGATCGCGTTAGCGGTCATCGTAAACGTCATAGATCCCGACGTCATTGTCATTGGTGGAGGCCTTTCCAACATCTCGCGCATATACGAAGAACTTCCTCCTCTTCTTCAGAAATACGCCTTTTCGTCGGAAGGAGAAACAATCGTCGTCCCCGCAAAATACGGTGATTCAAGTGGGCGGCGTGGCGCGGCATGGTTATTCCCGTCCGAAGGTTGACTATCCAACGGAGTGTTGGCTTGTGTCCCCTGAGACCTTTAGAGATTCCGTCTTAGCCGCGTTGAGTGCGGACAACGAGGATGCACTCAACCAACTCGTCGACGCATACGAACCCATAAACACCGATGTTCCAAATGAAGCCGAAAACGAAGCACTCACCTCAATCGGGAAATACGGTTATTCGGGACGGACAGAACGTTACCGACCTGTCGTCGAGACGCTTATCGACAATGGACTTCAACCTGATTTGACGTCCTGTGCTTACCTGGGTTTGAGTGACCTCGCGAAAGAACTCGTCGCTCGAGATTCAGATTTGGTGAATGCCCTGAATGGGGAGGGCTTTTCGCCTTTACATGCCGCTGCTGAGCGAGGTGATTTAGCGATCGTCACGTGGTTGTGTGAAGCTGGAGCCGATCCTCATATGCTTTCGTCGGGTGGTGAGCTTCCAATCGCACGCGCGTTACATGCTGGACCGTGGAAATCAGAGCGTGCGTTGGACGTGGTGGACTTCTTAGCGCCGTTGTGCGCATTGGATCAGCAACTTTGGTTCGCCGCGGGTCGCGGCGATGTTGAACGCGTAAAGTCGATATTGAGCGACACAAGTGTCAATGTGGACGAACCGGATAACGCAGGTGAAACGTCGCTCTTCCATGCGTGTCATAACAACCAACCAGAAATCGTCCAATTGTTGCTCGATGCGGGCGCAGACTCTAATCTCAAGACCACCTCAGGTGACTCGCCGTTAGCGACGGCTTGTCTGCACTCGTTGTCGCAGGAATGCGATATTTCGATCATCAAAGCGCTCATGAATGCGGGTGCAGATAAGTCAATAGAGGCAGCGGTGATCTTAGAAGACGTTTCGTTTATCAGGGAGTATTTCGAACGTCATCCTCAAAAGCTCGACGACGATGATCCGATAACGCCGTTGCACTACGCCGTACACACGGGTGTAGGAGAATCTCTCGCAGTATTGGTCGAATTAGGAGCTAAACCGGACGACGGTCTTTGGAGACATATCGAGCGCATCTTCGGCTCTGACGTGGAGTATTTGGAAAGGTTGCGCAACTTGAATCGTCAGAACTAAGGAGGTTCGGAGACAAAAGTGACCATTCAAATCCGACTCTATAATCATTTTGATATACCGGAATACTTGCGAGATGCCTGCTGATCGGGCGAATCACGATAGCAATCCAGAAGAGACCGCCGAATGGATCGATTCGCTTGATTACGTACTAAAACACGAAGGTTCAGAGCGCGCCGCGTACCTACTTCGCCAACTTTCGTCCCAGCTGACCCGTAACGGCTCCCAACTGCCGTTTACCGTCACGACGCCTTATCGCAATACGATCCCAGCACATTTAGAGGCAAACATACCAGGGGATCTTCATATCGAACGTCGAATCCGCAGCATGATGCGTTGGAATGCGTTGGCGATGGTCGTGCGAGCTAACCGAAAGGACGGGGATTTGGGCGGGCACATTTCTACGTTTGCGTCCTCAGCAACACTCTATGACGTTGGATTCAATCACTTCTTTCGAGGACCTGAAGACGAGACGGCCGGCGACCTTATCTACTTCCAGGGACACAGTGCACCAGGAATTTACGCGCGATCCTATCTTGAAGGTCGGTTAGACGAAGAGGATTTGGACAGCTTCCGACAGGAGACCAATGGAAGCGGTCTCTCTTCGTATCCACATCCAAAGCTCATGCCGAACTATTGGCAATTCCCGACGGTATCCATGGGGCTCGGTCCGATGCAGGCAGTCTACCAAGCCCACATCATGAAATATCTCGATGCGCGTGAATTGATCCCCATGCGTGATCGAAAAGTCTGGGCGTTCCTTGGCGATGGGGAATGCGATGAACCGGAGACGATGGGCGCGTTGGCATTGGCGGGACGCGAACGACTGGACAACCTCATCTTCGTCATCAACTGCAATCTGCAGCGATTGGATGGACCCGTTCGCGGAAACGGCAAGATCATTCAAGAACTCGAAGGTGCGTTTCGTGGCGCCGGCTGGAACGTTCTCAAGGTCGTTTGGGGTCGCCTCTGGGATCCCTTGCTTGCGAATGACGAGAAAGGGCTGTTACAGCAGCGAATGGACGAAACCGTCGACGGGGAATATCAAAACTACAAAGCAAAAGGCGGTGGCTACACGCGCACTGAGTTCTTTGGTAAGTACCCTGAAACACTAGACCTCGTTAAGGATCTGAGCGACGATCAGATCATGCGCCTCAATCGAGGTGGTCACGATCCGCAAAAAGTCTACGCCGCGTATCACACGGCCGTTCATCATGAGGGTCAGCCGACGGTCATCATGGCAAAGACCGTCAAGGGCTACGGCATGGGCGATGCAGGAGAGTCCGAAAACACGACGCACCAGGTAAAAAAACTGACGTTCGATGAACTGAAGCATTTCCGCGATCGTTTTGATATTCCGCTAACTGACGTCGAAGTTGAGTCAGTTCCGTACTATCGGCCGCCGAAAGACCATGCGGAAATGGTGTATTTGCGACACCGGCGTGAACTGCTCGGTGGTTCGATCCCTCACCGGATAGAGGTCAAAGCGCGATTCGAAGTGCCGGACGTTTCGATCATGAAGGCGCAATTCGAGGGATCACGAAATCGCGAAATCTCGACAACGATGGCATTCGTACGCATCTTAGGTGCGTTATTGCGCGACAAGGAAATCAAGGACCGAATCGTGCCGATCATCCCGGATGAAGCACGTACATTCGGCATGGAAGGCCTATTTCGCCAGCTTGGCATCTACTCGTCGGAAGGCCAGCTCTACGAACCAGTTGACGCTGGTGAACTTGCGGCTTATCGGGAAACGAAGGATGGGCAAGTTCTTGAGGAAGGTATCAACGAAGCGGGTGCGTTTGCGGCTTGGATTGCTGCCGCGACTTCATATAGCACACATGGATTCACACTGATTCCGTTCTACATCTTCTACTCGATGTTTGGGTTCCAGCGTGTAGGTGACTTCGCTTGGGCAGCGGGTGATATGCAAGCGCGAGGTTTTCTCCTTGGCGCGACGGCCGGGCGCACGACCCTCAACGGCGAGGGATTGCAGCATGCCGATGGTCACAGCCACGTCTTGTCGGCCACGATTCCGAACTGTGTCTCGTATGACCCTTGTTATGCGTACGAACTGGCGGTGATCATTCACAGCGGCCTCCAACGAATGTACGCCCATGACGAGCATGTCTTCTTCTACATCACGTTGATGAACGAGAACTACGTGCAGCCGCCTTTGCCGGAGGGAGTGGAAGACGACATTCTCAAAGGAATGTACCTGCTATCGACTCACGGCGACGAAGCACGTCAAACAGGGCGGGTCGTGAATTTGCTGGGTGGTGGCACGATCTTGCGCGAAGTCATCAAGTCCGCGGAGCGACTCTCATCAACATACGACGTCACATGTCGTGTTTGGAGTGTAACGAGCTTTACGGAACTGGCGCGGGAAGGCCTTGAAGTGGCACGTTGGAACATGCTCCATCCTGACCAGCCACAGCGCGAGTCGTTTGTTGCGACGAGACTTAACGGGGAGATCCCGGTGATCGCGGCGAGTGACTATATGAAGCTGCACGCAGAATCGATTCGATCGTCATTTGACGCGCCATATCGTGTCCTTGGTACTGATGGATTCGGACGCAGCGATAGTCGAAAAGCGTTACGAAGTCACTTTGAAGTCGATGAACGTTACATCACGCTCGCGGCGTTGAAGGAACTCGCTGATGCGCAAGTACTGTCGGATGCGGATGTTGCAAAGGCGATCGTCGACATGGACATTGATCCCGCAAAGCCTGAGCCGCGTCACGCATGAGCGACTTCAATGTCGTCATTCCTGATGTAGGTGAAGCGCAGGATGTCGAGGTCATCGAAATCTGCGTAGAGATTGGCCAGCAGGTCGAAATCGATGATGCGTTGCTGGTCATTGAATCGGATAAGGCGTCAATGGAAGTCCCGTCGCCAAAGGCGGGAAAAGTTAAGTCGATTGACGTCAAACTTGGGGACATCATTGATACCGGCGACCTTGTTGCGGTACTTGAAGTAGAAGCGTCGGAAGCCGAAGCCGCGGAAACAACACCGCCAATCGACGCGACCGATGCTGTTGAAGCGGGGGTGGCAGAACGAACGACCGACGAAGACGAGTCGATCACTCAATCTACGACTGCCGATGGCCATGATGAGAGGTTTGAGATTCGGCTCCCTGAACTAGGTGATGTCGAAGATGTTGAGGTCATCGAGGTGCTTGTCGAAGTCGGGGAGCCAGTTTCTTCGGATCAAGCGCTTATTGTGCTTGAGTCTGATAAAGCCACGATGGAAATCCCTTCCACGGTTGAAGGAGTTCTAGAGAGTCTGGAGGTCGCGGTTGGCGATAAGGTAACCGACCATACGCTCGTTGCGGTCATCAAAGTTACGACCGCACACCCTGAACCTGCGGCGATCAAGCAAGATACCGTCGCAACGTCGACGGCTCCCGAGGCCACGGTCGACACCAACGCGTCGACGCGCGTGGAAGTTGATCAGCTGCCGATTCGAGATGAGCAAGCACCGGACCGGGCGTCGTCGGTCTACGCAGGTCCGGCAGTTAGACGCTTGGCGAGAGAGCTGGGCGTTGATCTATCTGTGGTTGAAGGCTCGGGGGTACGTGGTCGCATCGTCAAAGACGACGTGAAGCTATTCGTCAAAACCGAGATGCTCAAACCCGCGCTCGCGGACACGTCAACTGGGATACCAGACGTCGAATATCCCGATTTCTCGAGATTTGGCGAGACCGAGGAAGTTCCACTCACGCGCATGCAGTCACGCGGTGCCGAGAACTTGGTCCGAAGTTGGCTAAACGTCGTGCACGTGACACAACACGACGAGGCAGACGTGACGGAGCTTGAGGAGTTTCGTGTGGAGCTGAATGATCAAGGTCAACTCGGTGAACAACGATTGACCGCCCTACCGTTCATTCTCAAAGCATGTGCCTCAACGCTTCGCGAACATCCGCGTTTTAACGCATCGATCAGTCCTACGCTGAAGACGCTCATACTTAAAAAGTACATCCACATCGGAGTCGCAGTCGACACCCCTGACGGTCTGATCGTACCGGTCATACGCGACGTTCTTGATAAGGGGCTGCGGGATATTGCGGCTGAACTCGAAGCGCTAAGTAGCGCGGCGCGAGAGAAAAAACTCAAGCCCGATCAGATTAGCGGTGCCAGTTTCACCGTTTCGAGTCTCGGAAGAATTGGGGGAACGGGTTTTACACCGATCATCAATGCGCCGGAGGTGGCAATCCTTGGTGTCGCTAGGCTGGCAACGAAGCCCGTCTGGGATGGTACCTCATTCGAGCCCCGCAAAATTCTGCCGTTGTCGCTATCGTATGACCATCGAGCGATCAATGGTGCGGAAGGTGGTCGGTTCATGGAATCGTTGGTGGAGAAACTGGGCGATGTTCGGCGGCTAATCCTCTAGCGAGCAATGTTGAGAGTGTGTTTGTATCGATTTACCTTGAAATTTGGAAGTGGGACTTCCATTTTTAAGGTACTTCAATCGATGAAATGAGCCAATTAATAAGGAAAACTATTCATTTCATCGAGAGTTGACTATCGCATCGACGAGTTGCTGTGAATCGATTGGCTAGTTATCGTGTATCGCAGTGGTCGCTCGCGCGGTGCCATACTGTTGCGCTTACCACGAACACTTAACAGTTGCTGATCGTTTACAGCATCTCAACGATTGATCGAATCCCCGACTTATCTAGTCGAATGAAATCGTCAAGATGTGTCCTCTATGCTTCGCAGCACTGTTATTCAGAAGGGATCACACATCGTGACGCATGAACAGATCATGGTTGACAGGGACGGCCGAGTCGGCGTCATTACCTTAAACCGACCTGAACGCTTGAACGCATGGACCGATACGATGTCATCGGAGCTGATGGCACAGATCGGTGAATGGAACGAAGACGATTCCATCGGTGCGATTCTCGTTACCGGTGCGGGTAGAGCGTTCTGTGCAGGAGCAGACCTAAACGTATTCGCCGAGCGGGTTGAAACCAATAAAGCGGGTCAAGGCGAATCGCTTCGACGCGGCGGTGCAAATTTCACGCACTTCATTCGTAACTCGAAACCAACCGTTGCGGCCATTAACGGTTACGCCGTTGGCGTCGGTTTGACGATGATCCTGCCGTTTGACATTCGCATTGCGTCCACCGCCGCGAACCTCAGCATTCGATTCATCAAGATGGGACTCATGCCAGAACTCGGTTCGACGCGTCTGCTGGCAAACCTGATCGGTCTCGGCCCGGCAACCGATATGTGTCTTACGGGAAGAATGGTGCCTGGTGATGAAGCGTTGAGTCTCGGTTTGGTTAGCGCTGTCACCGTGCCTGATGACTTGATGGATGTTGCGATGGCAAAAGCCCAGGAAATCGCTAACAACCCCACGCAAGCTGTCATGATGATCAAGGAATTACTGAGTCGGAATCCAATGGACGCAGATCTTGAGGCGGTGATGGAACGTGAAGGCATCCGCGATCAGATTGCGCGGCGGCTTCCCGATCACGCAGAAGCGGTATCCGCGTTCCTCGCAAAGCGCGATCCCAACTTCAATCAGAGTTAGATAAGTATGCGGGTAAGAGAGGAACGACTGGTATGGGCAGATTAGACGGAAAGATTGCGGTCATCACTGGCGCAACCAGCGGTATCGGTGAGGCAACTGTCGACGCTTACTGTGCAGAAGGCGCGAAAGTCGTGTTTTGTGGGCGCAACGAAGAACTCGGAAAGGCAGTTGAGGCAAGACAACCGGATGGCACGGCCTTGTTTGTGAAAGCGGATGTGCTGTACGAGGAAGAAATCGCAAAGGTGATTAATACGGCGGTTGAGACGTGGGGTCGTGTCGACGTCTTGTTCAACAATGCCGGTGGCTCCTCGGCGATCCCTGGTCGCCCTCATGCGTTCAACATCGAAGATGTGAACGAAGAAAGCTTCAAGTACTCCCAGTGGTACCTGTTAGGTACTTGCATGGTCGCCACGAAGCTCGTATCTCCGATCATGCGGAAACAACATTCAGGGTCCATCGTCAACAACTCGTCAAAAGGCGCGCACCAAGCTGAAGTCGCTGCGGATCCGTTGTATTCCGCAGCCAAAGCGGGGTTGTCCAACTACACGAAAGCGGCAGCGATGCAGCTCGGGCCGTTAGGGATTCGAGTGAATGCAGTCAGCCCGGGTGCAATCGCGACACCCATCTTTTGGGGAGGCCACACCCACGGCCAGCAAATCACGCCGGAGCATAAAAAGAATCGCCTCGCGCGATTTGTCCGAAACGTCAGCGGTGGGCTGATGCCGCTCACTGGACCGGGTGGTGAAGCGATTGACATCGCGTATGCGTGTGTGTATCTAGGTAGCGATGAAAGTCGTTGGGTCACAGGCATTGATCTTGTCGTGGACGGTGGCATGCTCGCGGTAAAAGGCGATCATGTTGGTACGGCGAAACAAATGCGGGAAATGTGGGAGAAGCGCGACGCAACGGCGTCGACTTAAAAATCCTGCAAACTCATCGCGTTACTTATGCAGAAGGTTTTCGGGAACGCATGCGACGGATAGCGTTGTCGAGTTCAGGTAGGTTTTGTTCTACAACTTCCCGCACAATGTTGAGGTTTATCGCCAAGTATCCGTGAGTGAGTCGGTTTCGCAACGCTTTGATCTCTGACCATGGAACGTCGGGTTCGGTAGCCTTGATCGATTCGCTGAGGCGAGAAGTTGATTCTGCAAGCGCTTGTAGGTTACGTATTACGGCGTCTTGGACCAATTCGGAGTTCATGAAGCACTCTCTCGAACCTCTCGAATGACTCGCGATACGCGCGATGCAGTCGGTCACATGTTCCAGGAGAACGATGTCGCCGTCCGGGCGGCTAACAGCGGTATGGCTTCTCGGACTACCCATTCGCGCATGGACGGATAGAGACACGTTTCGGTGACAACGTCGACCGGTCTCGCAAGGAGTTGCTCGGCGTCAATGGACAGACCGCATAGTGCCAAGGCGGAAGTTCCGGGTGGCGCGTCGACAAGAAGGTCCACATCGCTGCCGTCGTGGTAATCGCCTCGAACCATCGATCCAAACACTCTGACATTGCGTAATCCTCGGCGCTCGGCGAGCAAGAGCAACTCTTCTCGGTGCTTGACGAGCAACGGAGGTAATTCACCTGTTGTGAAATCAGAGGTTTGTTTCATGATGCAACAATTCGAGATTTCAATCGTGTCTTAGACTATTCTGGAATGAATACGTGCACCTAGTTCTTACATTGCTTTTAGACGTCACTTTGTACTCAATCGAGAGTTAGCTTCGCAGCAGCAGTCAAAAGACGCGATAGAGTGGTCGCTGGAATTCGCGCTAGAGCGATTCAAGAACCCCTTTCATTCGTACTGCAACACCGATCCGTAAGTAGGTTCAAGTCTTCAAGGGATTCAAAGTCGTGGTTTCGCTGATGAAGGTATCGAATATTTGACACCCACGAAACTAGAACCAGCGATCGTGAATGGCTTGATAGCGGCCATCGGATTGCAGCTTCAGCAGTGTCGCGTTGAGAGATTCGCGAAGAGGCGACGAAGCTTGCAACGCCATACCGATGTAGTGAGGGGAGAACATAGGACCGGTCTTAACGAGGTCTTTACTACGCTGGACTAAGTGCGCTATGGCGAGCGTGTCGTGCATAACGACGTCCACGGATCCTTCACGCATCGCGTCTGCAGCCTCGACGAGATCCGTATGTTCCATTGTTTCGACTCCAAGCTCATTCAGATATAGTGCCGCCGCCGTTCCTGCCTTCGTTCCTACAACGTATGTTCGAAGGTCGCCCACTGACTGAACGGGCTTCGCTGCACGTTGTCCTATCGCGTCAGCGGCGAATTGTCCGAAGATTACTCCGAAAGCGGTCACACCCGTCAGGATCAATAGAGCTGCGCTAATTCGTCCCAACCATCGTTGCGGCGCAATGTCACCGTAGCCTACCGTGGACATGGTGACCAAACTAAACCAGATGGACTGAAAGACACCAGGTATATACCGATCACTGATGGCGGTTTGGCCATGTTCCGACCACCACATCAGGTGCGCAAAGAAAATCACGAACACCAGCAATAGAAGCAGCATCTTCAGGCTTTCGTCGCTGAAATTTGGAATAAGACTAGCTTCGATCAAACTAGCTGCCGAAAAACCGTTAGTAGTTACGGCATGGGTGAAATCCATATCGAGCTCGCGGTCGGCCGACACGCTTATACAGCCGATCGCGACGTCCGCGCTTGCAGTTTTTATCGCTTCGAGTTTTTCGTCGAACCCCACTAGCTCGAGCTTGTAGTCGAGCTCAAGTTCCTCCGCGATCGCTTCCCAAAGCTCGATGGAGAAGCCACTCAATTCTTCGTCGGCGAAGACGCATGGGGGTAGCTCGCTTGCAACGACGCGGACCGGTTCGGCTGCCAAAACGCACGAGGTAGCAAAAACGACCGCGAGGGGCAGCAAGGCTCGTGCGTTCAAATACCTAGCCCAACATGCGAGTCATTGCTTGTTCAAACGCCGCCGCACGAACATGAACACGACGAAAACCGCGATAGTGAGCGCGACGATCGTCAATAAACTGGTGAGCCAACCAAGGACGAAATAAAGCAATGCCCCGACGACGAGAACGCCGAGTATGTACCAAAGCGACTTTTTCATGTCATGTCAGTATGTGAAACAAGAATCGAACATGCGCTCGGTCGTTGATTAGAGTTTGTCCGGTAAGTCAGGCGCGGGTGGCTTCGCTGCTTCGTCGACGCCGGCAAGCACTGCCGCAACGTCAGCGTCTTCGAACGCTGGGTCTTTCTTCTCGCGCGCGTCGCCAAGCAGTTCGGCTCGACGGTTTGCCGCGTTTGCGGCTTGACGCGATTTCTCAGCTTGTTCCTGCATGACTTTCGATGCCACACCTAGATTCGTACTGCCGCTGCGTATGCCGGCCAGCCGCTCCTGGTGTTGAGCACGCTTGTTGGCGCGACTTTCAGCGCGTTTCGCGCGCTCCATCTCCGCTTGGGCTTTCTTGAGATTTGACTCAAGCATCTTGATCGTTTCCGCCATTTCTTCCTGAATGGCTTCGACTTCGTCGAGATCCTGCTTAGCCATTTCAGCTTCTTCGATCTCCGTACGTGCGCTCGCCAACAGCTCGGCGGCTTCCGCTTTGAGCTTGTCCGCAGCGAGTGAGAGCTTGTCGGATTTCTCGGGACTCGCTGCCGCAGCATCTTCAAGTGCACGAATTTGATCCATCTTCTTGTTGTAAGCGGTGCGTGCGGCTTCCGCCTCCGCGGCTTCGCGGTTGTAAGTCACTCGGTAGTCTTCGACTTCAAGCGCGAATTTCTCGAACTTCTCCCGCTCTGCGGCAATCTCTGCTTTTGAAGTGCCTTCAGGGTCAAGTTTGACCATACCGGTTAAGATGGCGTCTCCAGCGTCTGCCAGTTTGCCTTCGCCGTAGTTTTTCCAAAATGCGAGTTTGTCTAGCACGATTGCATCCTCCGTGTGTGTAAACAAAGTGAAGTTATCTTGGTTTTAAACTGCATCAGGCAGCTCCATGTCACTTGCTGCCAGCGGCAGGCCTACCCAGATTCGTACCCTAAATCCGTCGGCGTCACGCTCGACGGTTGGCAGTAGATACTCCTGTGTCCCGACCCCGCCTAAACCGTCAAATACCCTCGCGAACAACATAGTGCCGAGATGTTCGACGTCGGTTTGACTCTCACCGTAGGGATCAAGCGTAATCGTTTCCTTCAAAGAGGCTGGCTTCAGCCAGATATCCTGGTCGGCTTCCCAGAGCCGTTCGTAGGTCAATTCATCGGGCGTGTGGAAGAGCGGCATTCCGAGAATGCCTTCATCTTTCGCGAGCCAAAAATCAACAGCAGAAGTCTCATCTTCATGCTCGGGAACGTCCGCCACAGCGACGTGATAGAGCGGCAGCTCGTACTGCTCATGGAATACGTAGCGTTCGTCAACGTGTTCGCCTTTGTCGTCCATCAAGAGCATGAGCATCGCGCTCTCGTCCGGGTCGTCACGGGAATCGAGATAGAGTCGAAAAGTCTTCATTCCGGCGAGCTCAACTTCGCTGAATGCCGCGAGTAAGGTTTCCGATCCTGGATAGGGCACGTGCGTCGCTTCGCCCGCCAGCAGGAACGGCGCTTCAGCAAACTGCACTCTGGAGCCGATACGCAAATTTAGTGGCAGCTCGCCGTCAACTCGGATTCTGTCCTTGCCATCGCCCGACCAGCGATCTTTAGCCGCTTGAACCTTCAGGCGCAAGTACTGTTTCATTGACATAGCGGGTGACTCGACAATCGGATGCGCGGTGTACAGTGATTCCTAGTGTTCGCGAGTAAGGTCGTCAATCGCAGGTTGAGCATCAAGCACAGCACCAAGCAACGATTCATATGCCTGTGCGTTCTCTTCGCGCCAGCCTAAGCTCGTGACCATATCGACCGGCACCGTCAGTGTCTCAACTTCGGAAAAGATGAATCCGTCCTGGATATTCGCGTATTGGTCATCAGGAATATCGAGAAATACGTATACGTCTTCTCCCGATGGGTCTTTGTGGCCTTGAAAAAGCTTGCCATGACCGTACTCCATATCGTTGAAGTCCCAGTCGTTTACTGGTACTAGCTTGACGTCGTCACCAAGCGTATTGGCGCGCTGTAGGAGTTGCGTGTTCAGTGACGCGACGAACAGCATGCAGTCGGACTCGCCATTTGCAACACGGTTAAGTGCAGATGTACCACCGACGTTTTCAGTGTGAACGTTCGCATAGGAGTCATCCATGTAAACGAAATCGCTCCAGGTCAGTTCGGTACCTGATCCGATAACGTCGACCAATAGCGTTTTACCTGGCAGGTCACCGACATCGTCGATGTCACTATCGCGATTGCAGATCATGTGAGCGAACTCGACTGCGGGTGTTGCCACGCGTTCGAAGTTGTAACCGCTTGTTGGATTGCGTTCTGCATAAACGCCGAATGCGTTACGTTGTACATATGCGCCGTCACATTTGCCACTCTGCATGTACTCGAGGTTCTGCATGGAACCGTTTGTGGTGACGAGCTCGATCAAGACACCGTCACCGACCTGCTGTTTGATGATCTCGCCAAAGCGATGGTAATTTCCTTCTGTCCTCGCGGTGCACAACTTAAACGTTGGGGCAAGCGACCGCACAACGTCCGGGGCAAGCACCATGTCGGGATCGACACCTGCGGGTAGAAAGGTCGGGTCAATTGGCGTACCCTCGAGTTTTGCCATCTCCGCCTTGAGTACATCGAGTTGAGCCCGAATCTCAGCGTTTTCAGTCGCTTGACTTTCCATCTCTGCCATCCATTCCTTCATACCAGGATCGTTTTGATGGTGATAGGCAAAAGCCGAGTAGTGCGGCGTGAAAGCGTGCCCCAACATGTACCCCAAAAACAGCCCGTCGAACATGCCGTATCGCGGCGCACCCATGTAGACGTAATTTGGCGTATTCCAACCGCCGTAAAAACCATCTCGACGTTGCCAGTAATCGTTTCGGGTTCGTCCGGAGTTTTGAGATGCGCGTTGGTAGAGTGGGGAAGAAGACGATGTGCTTCCGGTACTGCGCGTTGACCCTTGGAATTTGCTTTGCTGTTGTGATTGGTAATTGCGATACGCGTTTTGCTGGCGAGTACTGCGGAAATTGTTCGTTGGCGCTCGAGCAAACCGGCTAGATGCAGAAGCTCTACTTGCTGCGCCGCTTGTTGAACTTGCGCGAGTTGCGCCGCCGAAGCCGCCGGATCTCGGACGAGATGCAGCCGCCTGCGAAGTCGGTCGGCTTGCCGTGGCTTTGGGTCGTGGTGTTGTTTTACGAGAGAAGCTCTTGAACGCAGGCGCTTTATAGCTGCGTGCGCTGCTGAACTTGAAAGAGCCGCCGAAGCGTCTAGCGTCGGCATCGTATGCAACACCGACGACTAGGATCGTGGTGAACAGACCGGCGATTAAAGACTTCAACATATTTAGGAGCTCCTGTCGCGATGGGCGTGAAGCGGTATCATACTTTTCGACAAATTGCGATGTCTGAAATAAACAGTTTTGTTAATGGTGTCGTTGCAATATTGTAATAAACTACATCATTGATAATGATGCTGACTAGCCGGAGTGAGTTTGTTGGAACTGAAAACGATCTTGACGACGGACATCGACGTTAATCGACATGCGATCGGGAAACCGCTAGTCTACCGTGTACATCGTTCGGTGAAAGGTGGTAATCTCGCAGATATGAAAGCGAAACCACTCGCTTGGGCTGTGGCGATCCCGATTGACGGCGCGATGCACTCATTAGTAAGCGTGCGAAAAAACCGTCGCGAATGGCAGGATCTGAATCGCCTTGCACGAGAAATGCGGCAACTTGGTTTCATCGAATATGAGATTCGCGACAATCTCAGTTCAACCTAGTTGCTGCGCTTAGTCCTTTAGTGGCTGCCAAAGGACTTCATCTTCACACACGCTTCGTGAGGCGACGAATAGGAAATCGGAGAGCCGGTTAAGAAATGTGCCGATCGAAGCTTTGATCAATGTGGAATCATCGAGCCGCCAAAACACGCGTTCACATCGCCTAGCCATTGCCCGGGCAATATGTAGTCGCGCATTAGCTTCATTGCCACCGGGAAGCACGAATTCCGCAAGAGCTTCGAGCTTCGAATTGATCGTCTCGGTAGCATCCGCAAGACGTTCGGTTTCACGAAGCCAGAAAGGTTGTGGTTTACCCGTGGCGACTGCAGCGCCGATGTCAAACACTCGCGCCTGAAGCGATCGTACTTGTTCAAGCAGCGCACCTTCTAGCGTTAACGCTGCTAAGCCCAAATCGCAGTTGAGCTCATCCAATGCGCCGACGAGTTCCATACGCGGACTACCTTTGCTGTGTCGCTTGCCGTCCGCGAGACTTGTTTCACCGCCATCTCCGCTGGTCGTTGTTACGCGATCAATGCGTGGTCGATTGTTTGCCATGTCGCCGAGTTCCGATTACTCCGTCCTGAAACTGTACCACTTTTCTTAATACGTCGTTGTTAGCGACACAACGTGTCGTAAGTGACCTTATCTTTGCTACCGTAAGAGCGCAACTGAGAGTCAAGATGCTGAGAAATCGACGTATTCAATCGCAAGCTGGGTTGCCAAATTTTTGCTTTGCAGATGGCAAACGAAGCGCCGTGTCAGAAGACGATCGCATCGACTTTGTACTCGATAGTGGAATTCGTGCGGTCGTGATCGACCAAGACCTTAGTTATGCGGAGGCGCGTCACTTCATCGAGCTCGAGATTCCTTCGGCGGAACTTGAGATCGAGGGTGTACCACGTGAGTGGATGACCAAGTTCTTCGAATTCGCCGGTTATGTCAAAGCACCTCAACCAACCAGTGCACTTACGTTGCGACAAGTTCTGGGAATGCTAAGCACGAATCACCGGGTGATGTTGGAAGTCGACGATTCGGTTTACGTCCCACTCGTCGACGGCGTGTTGTACGACATCGAAGATTGGCGCGACGATATGCAGCGAATGATTACAGGGTATTGGGTCTTCCGCAAACGTCGAGATGTCTGGCCGGGAACACTGACGGGTCAAGTCCTCGATGCGAGTGATTGTGTTGTCGAAGCGTTCGAAGATTCAGATGTGTTGGTACGAGACCCGATCGAACTCGCCGGCTACGCGTTCAACACGCGCAGGTTTGACAACGCCTGGGACCTTGACGACTCCGGAGAGTGCACCTTTGAGGCAACATTCGCCGTAACGCTGCAGCGATCCCAGGATGCTCTGCGTGTCCAGTCACAATCGATGCGATGCTCGCCGAAGTATTTGCAAGCGCTAGCAGACTTATCGTCAACGAAGCAGGATCGATCGGACCGAATGCAAACGATGGCGAAGCACGCGATGGCGGACGCACGTCGACTACTCGATGCATGCGATCTGGACTATGAGCTCAAAGGCAATGGCACGCTCAGACTTGGCCATGCGCTCGGGTATCGACCCCAATCGGGCGAAGTTTTCGTAGCGCGAGAACGCCGTGTGAAAGTCGCTCGCGGATTTAAAACATTACTTCGTACATTGTGATGGCGGTCGACGATGCAACTATTTTGTTGTCCAAGTGTCTAAAAGTGTATAAAATTACAGGTAAGGGGAGGATTTGAACATGGATCTGGACAATAGAGAAGTGTATTCGATAGGTCACTCAAATATGAGTTATCGATCGTTTGCATCTCTGCTACGTAAGTGGTCAATTGAACAGGTAGTTGATGTTCGATCCATACCGTTCAGTCGTCACGTTCCACACTTCAACTATGAAGCGATTCGACGCAAACTTCAACAGTCGGGTTTCGAATACGAGTACCTTGGCAATCAGCTTGGCTCCCATAACTGCCGTATGCGCAACAGTTGTGAGAATCCTTCGGATTACAGACGCCAGATTGCGTGTGACGCGTTCAGCGATGGGATCACGCAGCTTCTTGAGCGATTGAATGCGAACCGTGTGGCAATCATGTGCGTAGAAAGCAACCCGTATAGGTGCCATCGCCATACCATACTCGCCGCCGAATTGGCCAAACTAGGGGTGGTGACGCAGCACATCTTCAAGAACGCGCAAGTTCAAAGTGCGTTTGATGCGCCTGTGGAATCGAACATTGCGAACGAGCGCTGGATTCAACGTAGCTTGTTTGAAAGTCTGGATGCAGAGCCGTTTGCGACCGGGAAGAGCAGCAACGAACCATTGCCGCGAGTCGCCTAGCCGTCAACCTGAGGCTCTCGGACAGATCGACCGATCCACCAAAGGATCAGTAACGCAGGCGAAACCATCAGTGCGGTAAGGATGAAGAACATCATCCAGTCGCCTGCTAACCAATCCACGAGAATTCCGCTCGACGCAGCTAGAAGCGTACGCCCCGAGTTTCCTAACGATGCTAAAGCCCCGTATTGAGTGGCAGCATGCAAGTGGCTTGTGAAATAGGTGAGGAACGCGACGAACGCTACGGTCGAAAGCGCGCTCGTGATCCCATCTGCGACGAGAGCAAAGATGAGTAGGGATTTATCAGGTCCAACCACTGCTAGCCAAGCGAATAGGAGATTGGTCGCTGCCATTCCGATGCCCGCGAGCATGAGTCCTTTCACGGTTCCGAAATAACTCGTGAAGAATCCGGCAGCTATCGCGCAAGTGATGGTGATCGCCAGTCCAAGACCCTTGGAGTAAACACCGATGTCGGCATTTGTAAAGCCAACTTCTTTGTAGAAAACAACGACCATTCGGCCGAGAAACGCTTCGCCTAACTTGAAAACGAATATGAAAAGCAAGAGTCCAAGTGCTAGTCGTAAGCCGTTCCGTTGAAAAAACTCCGTAACAGCGGCAACGTAAGAACGATCGAAGAACTGGTTGCGCGTCACACGAGCGACGGTACTGGGTTCTTCACTTTTGGCCGGTTCCTTTACGGCCCAGAGAATTCCCACGAGCATTAGGACGAGAATTCCTGCAAGTCCGAAATACACCAAGTTCCACCCAAACTGATCGGCCAGAATAAACGCGAATGCGCCGGGTAGACTGACGCCGGTCCACCAACCACAGGTTGCCATCGCTGCCGCATGGCCGATCATATGTTCTTCGTGCTCCGCAATGACGGTGACGCGGTAGGCATCAATCGCAAGATCTTGTGTTGCCGAAGCTATAGCAATACCGAGGCAGATTGACGCGGTCAGGAACAAACTGATCGCCGGTCCTGTTGCTGCGAGGATTAGAGCTTGGGCGATTAGAAGCAGCATGCAGAGCACGATCCATGAGCGTCGATGGCCGAGTCGACGTAAACCAGGAAGGCGGAGATGGTCGATGAGCGGTGCCCAGAGGAAATTGATGGTATAGGCGACGAACACGACGCTGAATAACCCGATCGCGGTGCGTGACAGTCCGACATCATGGAGCCAAGCCGTCATTTCAGAGCCGATGAACAACCAAGGAAACCCACTCACGGTTCCGAGCAAAAAGATGCGCCATAGACGCACGTCGAGATAGACGGATATCCGGTCGATTAGGGATTTGCTTGTAGCGGTGGCTTGAGTCAAGCGATTAACGGTCTATGGTCGGGGTCAGCTGCGGTAGTTCTTAAACTGCAGAGGCATGGGTAAATCCAGATCACGAAGCTCTGCAATGGCTTCCTGCAACTCATCGCGTTTCTTTCCGGATATGCGTACTTGATCTCCTTGCACTTGCACCTGCAATTTTTTATTTAGATCTTTAACACGTTTGCTGATGAGTCTAGTTGTGTCACGGTCGATCCCTTCGATTAACGAGATTACTTGACGTTTAGTTTTTCCCGAAGCGGTTACGCTACCAGGTTGAAGTACCTTGACGTCAACTTTTCGACTTACGAATTTCGTTCTTAGGATATCGAGCAATTGCTGAAGCTGAAATTCTTCTTCTGCATGGATCTCGATGGTCTGGTCGGCGAGTTCGATGCCTGCGTCAACGTGGCGAAAGTCAAACCGCGTTCCAAGTTCACGTTTCGATTGATCGACCGCGTTGCGGACCTCTTGCCAATTAATCTCTGATACGGTATCGAAACTCGGCATGTAATTAGGTCGTCAAGCGAAAACGCGCAATCATCATAGCATTGCTGTTTGTTCGGGTACGAAACCAAATCCATAGACGGTCATTGTTCAGACCACTGATATCGTGAAAGGTTTACCCGTCCGTCGATGACCTCAACGCACTCTGCTTGAAGTCGTTTGATTTGTTCATCTGCAGATGGTCGCGGCGCGATGCGCCCATCGGCTCGGATGACGCGATGCCAGGGAAGCGAGGCAGCATCGGGTGAGGTACTGAGAACGCGTGCGACAAAGCGGGCTCTTCGTGGTAACCCTGCGATTTCAGCGATTTGGCCATAGGTGGCTACGCTTCCATACGGGATTGATTCGATGATCCAAATGACCGTGTTAGCAGCTTCCTCGTTCACTTTGCGTCCTCTTGTTAGCAAACAAGCCTCACAATTGCTAAAAATTAGCAGTCTCTAATTGAGAGTGCTAAAATTCCCGCGCTCAGCCGCTGAGCCGCGCTGAGTAGGGAACCAAAACTTTATCAACCTTTGAGGATATCGATGAATATTCGACCCCTTCATGATCGTGTCGTCGTGACACGTGACGAGGACGAGGCCGTATCCGCCGGCGGCATTGTTTTGCCGGACACCGCGAACGAAAAACCTTCGCAAGGCACGGTACAGGCTGTCGGGCCAGGCAAGATCCTGGATAGTGGCGACGTTCGACCGCTCGACGTCAAGGTCGGCGACAAAGTCATCTTTGGGCAATATGGCGGAAGCACCGTCAAACTCCAAGATGAAGAGTATCTGATTCTCTCCGAATCCGAAATTTTCGGCGTCATTGAGTAACTACGGTAAGAGGGAAAAACAACAATGAGTGCAAAAGAAGTCCAATTTTCTGATGACGCCCGTTCGCGTTTGCTCGATGGGGTCAACACCCTGGCAAATGCCGTGAAGGTAACGCTTGGTCCGAAAGGTCGGAACGTGATTCTCGACAAATCATTCGGAGCGCCGACTGTTACCAAGGATGGTGTGTCAGTTGCGAAGGAAATCGAACTTAAGGATAAGTTCGAGAACATGGGTGCGCAGATGGTGAAGGAAGTAGCCAGTCAGACATCCGACGAAGCTGGTGACGGTACGACTACTGCTACCGTACTAGCGCAGAGCATTTTGATGGAAGGGTTGAAGTCTGTTGCGGCAGGGATGAACCCTATGGATCTCAAGCGTGGCATTGACAGAGCGGTTGCTGCCGCTGTCGCGGAGCTCGAAGGTATGTCCACGCCGTGCGAAGACTCAACGTCGATCGCGCAAGTTGGTACCGTATCTGCAAACAACGACCCTGCAGTTGGCCAGATCATCGCAGAAGCGATGGAAAAGGTCGGCAAAGAAGGAGTGATCACTGTCGAAGAAGGAAGTGGTCTCGAAAACGAGCTAGACGTCGTCGAAGGGATGCAGTTTGATCGTGGCTACCTGTCACCTTACTTCATCAATAACCAAGACTCGATGTCGGCTGATCTCGAAGAGCCGTACATCCTGCTCTGCGACAAGAAGATTTCGAACATTCGCGATCTACTTCCAGTCCTCGAAAACGTTGCGAAAGCAAGTAAGTCGTTGATGGTGATTGCCGAAGACATCGAAGGTGAAGCGCTGGCGACATTGGTTGTTAACAACATGCGCGGAATCGTGAAGATCGCAGCGGCGAAAGCACCTGGATTTGGAGATCGCCGTAAGGCAATGCTGCAAGACATCGCGACCTTAACAGGTGCGACTGTGATTTCCGAGGAAGTCGGCCTAACGCTTGAAGGTGCGACGCTTGATGACTTGGGTACCGCGAAGCGTGTCTCGAGTAGCAAGGAAAACACCACCATCGTAGATGGTGCGGGTGAAAAGGCCGAGATTGAAGGTCGAATTAAGCAAATTCGTCAAGAAATCGAAGATACCACCAGCGACTATGACCGTGAGAAACTGCAAGAACGCTTGGCAAAACTTGCCGGTGGCGTCGCAGTGATCAAAGTAGGTGCGCCGACTGAGATCGAGATGAAAGAGAAGAAAGCGCGCGTAGAAGATGCGTTGCATTCAACTCGTGCCGCGGTTGAGGAAGGCATCGTACCGGGTGGTGGCGTTGCACTTATCCGTGCTCTTCAGAGCATCGAGGGTCTGACCGGTGAAAATGAAGACCAGAATGTCGGTATCTCGATTGCACTACGTGCGATGACCCATCCGTTGCGCCAGATCGCCGAAAACGCTGGCGACGAACCTGCAGTCGTTGTAGACAAGGTCCGTTCACTAGAAGGCAACCACGGGTACAACGGTGCGACTAGCGAGTACGGTGACATGATCGCGCAAGGGATTCCGGACCCAGCGAAAGTCACCCGAACTGCATTGCAAGCTGCCGCGTCAGTCGCAGGTCTGATGATCACGACCGAAGCGATGGTTGCTGAAGCGCCTGATGACAACCCGCCGCCAATGCCTGGCGGAGGCGGAATGCCTGATATGGGCGGCATGATGTAGATGGAGTGATTTCATCACCTGATCTAATCTAGGCGAGTGTTTCGATTGAAGCACTACGTTGAAGAAGAAGGGCTCGCGATTGCGAGCCCTTTTTTTTACATCTACCTAGGCTCGGTCTATAGATTTTTCAGCATTTACGTGGTGTTTGAACGTAAACTCCCACTGCGCGTCCCGCCCGAAATACAATGAAGCGAATTTGCCTCAACGTTGAGTTAGTCGATGAGCCGAACAGAAATTCAATCACTCTATGAGGAGATCACACAGTCCGTCGGCAAGCTAAATGAGCTCTTGGCGGACGCGGAACCCGAGGAAGTGAAAAATCACGTGTTCGAGACCGAGAATGGAACGGTTACGTTAAAAGACCTTTTTGGCAACAAAGATAAACTGTTCGTCATTCACAACATGGGAGAAGGTTGTCGTTACTGTACGGTGTGGGCAGACGGATTGAACGGCTTCATCGGTCATCTGGAAGACGCGATGGGGGTTGTCTTGGTGTCAGGGGATGATCCGGAAACCCAACGAAAGTTTGCGAATTCGCGCGGATGGCGATTCAAGCTCGCGTCGCACCGAAACAGCGACTACATGGCTGAGCACAACGTTTCCGCCGAATACGACAACTGTCCCGGAGCCTCGATGTACGAGCGGAAAGATGCCAAAATTTTTAAGAAAAACAATTGTGTGTTCGGACCAGGTGATATCTATTGCTCGCTTTGGCACGTGCTCGCGTTAGCAGGATTGAACGAATCGAATTGGACGCCGCAATTCCGATATTGGTCGCCACCTGAGAGACTATCTGACGGTGGAAAAAATGTGGTCGACTGACGTTATTCGTCCGAATTAGAAACATTCATACATCAATGCAGAACTTCCGAAGCTCGCGCGCTGTGAGGGGTACGTATCGGGCTCGGTGACGTTGACACCGCAGATTAATTAGTTAGACTGCCTAATATCGAAAAGATGGAAAGTCTCATGGACCGCATCAAGCTCTACCACAACCCCGGATGAGGTAAGTCGCGTGGCGCGTTGGACATCCTGCGCGAGCGAGACGTCGAGTTCGATGTCATTACCTATCTCGAAACCCCACTAGACGAAGACACCCTCCGGGAGATCGCCGACAAGGTCGACGTAACGCCGGCAGAGCTAGTCCGCAAGGACAAGAATTTCAAGGATCTCGGTCTCGATGCGGCGAACTACATTACCGTAGACGCCGTTGTGAAGCTACTAATCGAGCATCCGCGTCTGATGCAGCGGCCTATCGCCGTGCGCGGCGAACGTGCGGTCGTTGGACGTCCGTCAGAAAAGGTTGAGCAGTTACTCTAACCAATTGACGCCTTAATCGAGAAAGCAAATATGGGCACTGACGCTTACCGGGAAGGTATTGTTCAGGCATACCAAGGCGAGCTCTGGGGCAAAGCTTTTTTTGAGCGGCTGGCGGCGGCGACGGACGATGCCGAGCAACGCGGTAAGTGGGAGGTGCTTGCGGCGTTAGAGGAGGCTACACGAAACCGGATCGAGCCTTTGATCGCAGATGCTCCCGATCCACCTGTAGCGAACGTCTATAGGTCGTTAGAGTCGGCGGTGGAGTTTTATGAAGCGCTTCCCTGGCACGTCGCGATGGAGCGGATGATGGACATACTCGATCCGGCCATCGAGCGCTTTCGGGAACTGTTAGGCCAAGCGCCGGCGGAGGAGCGCGACGCGGTACAGATCCTGGTTGACCACGAGGTCGCGTTGAAGCAGTTCGCGGCACGTGAACTCGCGGGTGATGGCAATACGTCCCTCGAACCGGTACGTGCCGTGATCAAGAGAGCGCAGTAGAGACTCGTTTCGACCTTCCTGACTCAACGCGAAAGCAATCCTTCCTAACCGGCGAGCACGTCGGCATCTTATTGCTAGCATCAAGAATCGGTAGGCGCATCCGATGAAGGGATCTCATGCTTACGCAGATTGGCTTCCCACTCTATGTTTGCCCACCAACTTTCAAAGAACGATTTCCGAGCCGACAAGAGGGTCGTCGGATTCAGCGCTTCATCCCCACAAATAAAGTCGTTTCTCTCAGTCGATCCGTCGACGAGTCAGAACAATCCACCGGAAAGTGCTGTAGCTCTGCTGAATGAACCTACTACTGTCGCATTTATGGTTCGGAATTAGCAAATATCCGCTAATTCCAGGCAGCGTCTTGTGCATCGTATCGAGCTCTTGTAGTTGATTGCGAACGCCAAACGGCAATCGCGTTAGAGAAGGACGGAATCGCTAACGCAATCTCAACTCGACACGTAGTTTTGATGTGTAGCGGATCTCTTCATGATGTGGTTACTGAGCATCAAAATACAATGAATCGAGATTAACTTAACGATTGGAGTGTCATGAGAGGACGTTTTATCACAAGTGTATTTACCTTGCTTTTTTGTGTTGCGACGGTAGCGCAAGACGCTGCTACAGACGAAACTGTGATGGACCTAGAGCAACTCACGGAAGCGTTTTCTTGGGATTTCGACACGCCGATCGAAGTGCAGACAGTTGCTGACGGGCTCCATGTGTTTTTTGGCATAGGTGGGAATATAGCGGTTTCCATTGGCGAGAGCGGCGTCTTAGTCGTCGATGATCAATTCCCAGAAATGATCCCGAAGGTCAATGACGCCATAACGGAATTGGGTGGCGGAGCCGTCGATTTCGCGATCAATACCCATTGGCATTTTGACCACGCTGACGGAAACAAAGCACTAGGTCCTGCGGGCACCTGGATCGTCGCACATGAACATTCAGCTGAAATGATGGCGAAGGACAACATCATCAACTTGGTCATCGCGAAATTCAAGCAAGACGCGTATCCTCCCGACGCCCGACCGGTCATTTCATTTGGTGACCGCATGACGTTTCACTTCAACGGTGGCGATATCGAGTTAATTCACGCAGGCGCTGCGCACACGGCTGGTGACGTCGCAGTCATATTTAGAAAGCAAAACGCGGTGCATTTCGGCGATGTGTTCAACAAACTAGGTTACCCGTTCGTTGACGTCGATAGCGGTGGATCGATTGATGGCATGATTCATTTTTGTGAATCCGTCTATGCTGAATTGAACGAAGACACAATCGTGATACCCGGACACGGTGTAGTAACTGACATGTCCGATTTGGCGGCGTATATCGACATGCTGAAAACCGTTCGTCAGCGCGTAAAGTCGTTGATCGACGAAGGGAAAACGATGGAAGAAGTCTTGGCTGTTAACGTCACGGAACATCTTGACGAATCCTACGGGGATGTCACGCAATCACTCGGATTTATCAATCGTGTCTATACGAGTCTGACTAAGTAGTGCGCTGGTTCCTCACTTTCTGCTTTATCTTGCAGAGAGCCCAAAACCGAATTTTGGACGATTAAATGAAGATTACCGACATCACGCTCACACCATTAAAGATCAGGAAATCGCTCCTTCGAATCCAAACGGATGCTGGCGTAGAAGGCTGGAGTGAAGTATTCGGAGCGAGTCCGCCAAGCTCAGGCAGAGTATCTGTTTTCGAAGCGTATCTCGAGAACATCATCAAACCTGTTCTGATTGGTGAGGACCCGTTGCAGATTGAGCGTCATTGGGAGACTTTGACGTTCGGTCGCGAAGATCGCATGTACAAAGTACCCGCCAATGTCGTTGGTGTCATAGACGTGGCACTTTGGGATCTCTTCGGCAAGGAAACTGGTTTACCCGTATACACGTTAATGGGTGGCGCGGCGCGGACGCGTATTCCACTCTACTACTCGGTCGGGTCTGGATGGCGAATGCAACCTGAAGACATGCTCGCAAAGGTCACGGAAGGTTGGGATGCTTCGTATCGGGCATTCAAGATTCGAATGGACTGGAAAGGTTGGCGTCAGGACGCGGACCCGATGAAGGACTTCGCGATGTTCAAACTCGTTCGCGAGTTTCTACCCCCAGAGGTGTACCTTGGGTTCGATGCGAATAACGGGTATTCAGTGTCCACCGCGATTCAACAGGGGCGGAAATTCGAAGAGCTAGGAATTGACCATTTTGAAGAGCCGATTCCTCACAACGATTTACCAGGTCTGAAGCAGATCGCTGACGCACTGGATGTTGCGGTTTCTGCCGGTGAACAGGACGCGTATCGATGGTGGTTCGAGCATTTGGTCTTGCTGGGCAATCCCGACATCCTGCAACCGGACATTCTCAGTGCCGGTGGCCCATCCGAGGTAAAACGGATCTTTGACATGGCGACGGTACTCGACAAGCCGGTGATGCCGCACAGTCCGCAAGCTGGGATCAATAGCATGGCTTCGATACATGTCTACGCGACGGTTCAAAACGCCACGCGTCCGCACGAATTCTCGATTGAATTCTCGGGGCCGCTAGACGACATCGCAGCGATTTACGGCGAGCATGTCGTTCCGCAAAACGGTGAAGTCAATCTGACGGATCGACCAGGACTCGGAATTGAACTCGACGAAGCGAAAGTCGAGGAATTTAGACTTAAGTAGATACTGTGCCGGTCGCGACTCGGGTTCTACCCAACCCTCGGAGTTTGATACCGAGGTTATCCAATAGTAGGTAGAGACACGGTAAAACGAGCAATGACCCTATCGTAGAGGTGATGATGCCTCCAATGATGGTCAACGCCATCGGTTGCCGCAGGACTGCACCTTCGCCACCGCCAAACAACAATGGCGTCAGTGCTAGCGCAGTTGTAAGGGTGGTCATCGTGATCGGGCGTAATCGAATACCGGCAGCGCGATAGAGCGCTTCGATACGTTCGACCCCACTTGCCATAAGCTGGCGCGCGGTGGTTAGCAGTAGGACCGCGTCATTCACAGCCACGCCTGCCAGGACGATCAGCCCTAGCATAGACATGACACCGATTGGATTCCCAAGCGGTACTACGGCAACCGCGACCCCAACGATCGCGAGAGGGATCGAGGCCAAGACGGTGATAGGCTGTAATACGGACTCGAATGTTCCCGCGAGGACCATAAAAACAAGGGCAATTGCGAGCAATCCCGCCAATTGCAATTCGCCGAATGTCTTCGCTCGCTCGACTTCTTCGCCACGAATCTTGACTTGTACGCCTCCGGGGACTACCACTTTGTCAATTACGGCTTGAACGTCCTTTGTTGCTTGTGGCAAACCGAACCCTTCTGCTACTTGGGCTGTAACTTGCGCGGTACGTCGCTGATCGCGTCGAAAAATCTCTCTCGCACCTTCGATTTCGCGGAAGTTGGCAACTTCACCTATGGATATCTGACGACCACTTGGCAAACTCAGTACGATGTTCTCCAATTCGTCACGAAACGGTGTTTCGCTGCGAATCACGATAGGGTATTCCTCGTCGCCGATCGCGATTTGCGTGACGGTACGGCCATCCAGACTGGATTGCAGAGTCCCGGAAATCTGATTTAGGTTAACGCCTGCAGCGTCCGCCAAGGACCGGTCCATTTCGACATGCAGTTCTGGCGGGCCGCCTTCAAATGAACTTCGAACGTTCCACAAAGAAGGTATTTCCGCGAGCTGAGATCGGATCGCTGACGTAGCAAGGCGAATGTCCTCCAACGCCGTTCCGGATACCTCGACCAATACCGGTATCCCACTGCTTCCTAAGGCGTCACTGAGAGCACTCCTATTGATCTCCCAATTGAGCGTTGTGTCGTCGAATTCCACCGCTTCGGCGAGTGCTAACGCAACGTCGCGACCCGTGGGACCGGTATCGTCCACTCTGACAATCACGCGCGCCGTGTGTTCATCCGACATCTCCTGTCGAATGACGCGATCATCATCTGGAATTCGGCCGACCTCCGAGAGCGTTGCCGCAACCTGATCACTCGTGGCGTCCCTTATGACGGCTTCTAACCCTTCAACCATTCGCGCAGTTGATTCAACACGTTGTCCCGCAGGTCCGACGACGCGTACTGAGAACTGTTTGGGGTCTGAGGGTGGTAAGAGTTCGGTTCCTAGGCTTATTAGGAAGTAAATTGCTGTTGCAATGAAGACAGATGCGGTTAGGACAACGAGGAAGGGATGATTCAGTAAACGCTTAACGAATCCCTCCAACCCGAGTCGAACAGTGCTAGTGGCGGTTTCGTTTGCATCTGGCAAGTTGGTGATGCGGGGAAGAAACCACTGACCTAGAGCCGGAATCAAAAATACAGCGACAAATAGTGACGCGATTAGCGACACCACGACGGTGAAGGCAATACCGTCTATTAATCGAACTGCCAATCCCTGAACGAAGAAGACAGGCAAGAACACAACGCACGTCGTCAATGTACTGGCAGTAATCGCACCAGCAACCTGTCCCGTACCCACTTGAGCAGCGAGCTTAGGCTCGTCGCCAGCTTGAAGGCGTCTGAACATTGATTCGACAACAACAATGGCGTTGTCAACGAGCATGCCAGCCCCTAATGCCAAACCGCCTAGCGTGACGATGTTAAGGCTGTAGTCACCCAAGTGCATGAAAAACAAGGCAGAGCAGATCGATACTGGTACTGCTGTTGCCACGATCAATGTTGCACCGGCAGACCGTAAAAACACGACCAAGACGATCACCGCCAGTGCAATGCCGATTCCAGCCGCGACCTGCAGGTCATCAAGCGCGTCCACAACGAGCTTTGCGTTGTCGCTGACTTCGTGAATTTCGACGCCGGGTAGGTCATCTGCTACATTCGCGATCGCTTCGCGTATGGTTTGAGAGACCTCAACCGTGTTCTCGCCTGCCTCTTTGTAAATGGAAAGGCCGATGCCCTCGCGACCGTTGACGAGGACAAGATGGTCGATTTCCTGCGATTCTTCGGTTACGGTCGCGATGTCATGAACACGTATCGCTTTAGATGCGCCGCCTGGCGTTTGGATGTAGCGAAGGACGACGTTGGCGACGTCATCAGCGTCTTCATAGCGCGCACGACCTCGTAATTGAAAGACACGATTGTCTTCTTCGACGGTACCAGCAGCGATATCGATGTTCTGTGAATTGATCGAACTGGCAAGTGAATCAATAGTGATCTGGTACGCATCCATCAAGTAGCGATCAACCGTGACTCTGATCTCTTTTTTACGTCCGCCAAGAACGTGAACGTCCGCGATACCGTCTAGTTGTTCAAGATTGGTGCCAAGCTGACGACGCGCAATTTGGCGAAGGTCGAGTAGTGAATGTCGGTCATCCGTTGAAAGCAGACCCAATTCAATGATGGGATCCTGTCGTGGATCGAAGCGGCGCACGAGTACTTCATCAACGGACGGGTCGGCTTCGATTCCACCGACTGCTTTTTGGACATCGATTAGGCCGATGTCAATGTCAGCGTCCCAATCGAAGAGTACCGTTGCGACCAAACGGCCGGTACGAGATACTTGCTCGATTTCTCGAATACCCCGCACCGTAAACAGTTGCTGTTCGAGCCGTTCGCCGAATAAGCGCTCGATTTCTAATGGTGGTCGGTCGCCCGCACGAACCGAGACCACGATCGTAGGGCTCTGTAAGTCTGGCAGAAGATCTATCGGCCGTCGTTCCCACGACAAATACCCGATCAGCGCGATCGCGAGCGCGATCACTGATATTGATACTGGGCGTCGCGTCGCGAGCCCAGCTAAGGTCTCGAAAAAACTCACCTAAGAGCCGATGACGCGTATCCGTGTTCCGTCTGTGAGCGTTTCTAGACCCCGCACCACAACTTGGTCGCCGGCCTTAATTCCATCGATGACCTCATACTTCTCATCGTCGCTCAGCCCTAAGCGAACATCTCGCCGATTCGCTCGTTGTCCAGTCACGACGAACACCACGTTGGCGCTCCCGCGTCGTGTGACCGCTTCACGGGGAACGACCGGCACTTCGGAACGTTTTGCGGCAATGATGTTGACCTCAACAAACATGCCTGGGCGGAAGTGGTTGTTTGAGTTATCCACAGCGACTTCGATACGAAATGTGTGCGTTGTAGGGTCAAGCTTCGGCGCGATCCGCAGAACTTCGCCGGGATTTGGATCGTTGTATGCGAAATGACGAACACGTACTGGCATCCCGACTTCAACTTGCGATAGTTCAGGACCAACTAGGTCTACGTCTGCGATTAACGGATTAAGGGACGCGATTTCTGCTACTCTGAAACCTGGTTCGATCAACTGTCCATCCGCTACTGGCAGTTGGTCGGAGTTTCGTGCGAGAGTCAGAATGACGCCTTCGATGGGTGAGGTAAGTTCACCTTTAGATGCATTGAGTCGACTGCGCTCATATTCGAGTAGCGCGCTCTCGTGTGCGACTTCTTGTTGCCGCAAATCCGTTTCGGCGATGAGCCCTTGTTCGAATAGGTTTCGACGCCGATCAAGCTCGTTTTTCTCGTTCTCAAGCGCTACTCGTCTTGCTTCGATACCCGCGTGGAGGCGCGCATCCTCTCCTGTAATTTCCGCGATCGGCTGTCCGACAGTGACAGCGTCTCCTTCAACTAAACGCTCGCCAGCGCTATTCCGACTGATATAGAGCACGCCGGGTAATTCGTTATTGAGTGTCGCCAATGAACGCGGACGCAAGGTTCCCGTAGCCGCAACAATGCGTTCGACGTCGTCATTTAGGACCGCTTCAGTTTCGACTGGAATTCTGAATTCAACTTGGACGTCGGGCGGTTCGGCACCGCAACCAAAAAGGCTTAATGCGATCAAGACAGCAATTCCGAATCGAAAGGTATGCATGAAGTACTCTAGGATAGGAAACGTAGGTGATTAGCTTGCAGGCGTCCAACGGATGGCATCAGCGACGACCGAACCTTGGGTCGTACTCGTTGAAACACTTACGGTTACGAGAGGATTTTCAAGGTCGAATTCGCCAAGTAGATTCCATCCTTCATCGATCGACTCACCGTCAAACTCGATAGGTAAAACGCGTTCGCCGTCAGTGACCCACATCTTGAAGTCACCCCATCGTGCTCGACGACGACTCGACCCCGTTCGAATATTCACAGCGAAAGCGCCAGCTGAGAAACCTAATCCACCAACAATTGAATTGGCATCCGGAACGTGATACTCAAGCTTCCAATTTCCATTCGTCGGTAGGTTCGCCTCAAAATGCACGTTTGCAGGGGTTGTATCTTTAATTGCTCGTGCGAGCGTCCTTCGATATTTTCCATAAGCTTGATCAAGTTGCTGGCGTGCCCATTCGCCGAATATCGGACTGAAACCGGTTGTACCGTACGACGTTAAGCCTTGATCTTTGGGTCTTTCCCCAAAAGCTGCGGTAGCAAGTCTAAGAATCCACGGTAATTGCGTCGATTCTTCGTCGGATATATCGACGGAAAATCCCGGATCAAGATCGTCAACGACGATACTGTTTCCTGGATCGTATTGCCACGATGCTGGTTGCATGAGCGGTTTTTCCCCTCGCTCAACTTGGTCGTAAATTCTTCGGTACGGGACTTCCAATGAAAAACTGGTGCGGTTGTAGCTCAAATAAGGGTTTACTCGAACAATATTCAAAGGTTGCTCCGAAGTCAGCGCGATCTGAACGGACTCACTTCCTGAAATCTTGATCGGCGGAGTAAGTTCACCTCTCTGGTCTACGGAATAATCTTGTTCAGTCGCATATTCGACCGTGACTAAACCGGGGACGGGTTCCGCGTTCTCAAGGTAGAAGCTGCTTTCATACAAAGGTACGCCGTATGCTTGGTCCGGTAGGCGAACGGTAGTTACTGGGCTCGCACGAAAACCAGCAAAGTGGGTTTTCGTCAACCAGTCGCCGAAGATCGGGGTGATGTCAATTCCAACGTCAGCAGCCACGGTAACCAAGTCTTCGAATGTGTAGGTCGTCCCGGTATAACGGGAGCGCAATTCCGACAATAGCTCGCCGAGGTGTTCGTCACCAAGCCAATCGCGCATTAAGTGACCCATCGCGCGTCCCCAGAGGTGCAGAACATGCAAATTTGTCTTGGAGTCTGGCAATTCTTCGTAAGCGACTTGACCCAAAGGCCGGGCTAACATGGCCTCCCAGACGTCCGGCTGATTGATATACCAGTCGTAATACAAGCGACTGAGGCTTTGTACGTCTCGATTTTGCGCGAGCGCCGCGACGCCAACATTGGAGGTCCCCGTTGAAGCGGGTGACATCGAAACATGCGCAGAGTAGAAACCTTCTAAATCGGTAGAAATACTCTTCGTCAGGTAATTCACCAAGTAGCTCAGTGGGATTGCGCCCGGTCCGGAAGCGTCCGTTTGGTACTGCATCAGATTATTTGAAGCAGCAAGATAAATATTGCCTCCATTCACGTCGTTCTTGAAATAACCCGTCAGAAGAGCGAGGATCTTCTCGCGTTTTTCTTCATCAGTTATTTCCGTGTCGTCTTCCCATCCATCGAGTGACGGCTTGAAGCCAGCTTGTAGAAACGAACCTTCTCGGATAGCAAATACACCAGGGAAGGATTGCGCAGTATCCATACGCCAACCGCCGCGGTAGGCGCGAAGGTTGATTGGTGTCTCAACGATCGTAAAGGTGTGATATGGGTAGCTCAATCCAGATCCTACTGCTGTCACCAGCATTTCTTGAACATGAACTTTCAGCTCATCAAGCACAGGTTCGAAGATGTCAATGTTGGTCAGACTGTTAGGAGTCACCAGTAATTCGAACTCTACACCTTCAATTTCGGTCGTGCGTCGTGCGAAAGCCGCTGCGAGCAATGCGATTTCGTGAACGGGGGCTAAGGGATTTAGTCTGACTAACCGCGAATCGCCAACGTCAACGATGTTGCTTTGTCCAGGTCCGGCCACATGCCAATCGTCCGGCAAAACTACCTCAAGATCCATTTCAAAAAAATCGCGAGGACGGATGTGTTTAAGGTCCCGATTGAAGTGTGCGCCAGGCAGTGGATACCAAGCTAAATCAGGGACAAGGGCAACATAGCGTGAGGAATTGATATACGCGTCCGCGCCTTGGAACAACAATCCAAACGCCTGAAAAACGTCCGACGACAGCATATCGATTGCAGTGTCGAGGTAGGCAAATTCTTGATTGAGGTCGCCATGCGCGTTGATTGCCAGAGTTATTCGCCGTGCGCGGTCGATTGGCGTTGGAACTTTGATGGAAAGCAACCCGTTTTCGAAACGGAAGTCTGCACTTTGACGGTTTATCTCAAGTGATTGAATCTCATAACCTGGATTTAGCGAAATAAGAATCTCTTCATCGGTATCGAACCGTTCCAGCGAGGTCATCTCGACAGAAAACTCGATCAAAGTTGAACTACCAGGACGCAATTCGACACGACCCGCCAACGAATCGACGTCGACCTGATGCCAGTCCGCGTAAGGCTTGTGCGTCGCTGCCATCTCTTGACGGCTCGTGAATTCGCCTTGAAACTGCAGATGGACAAGCCAGAACGACGCTACCCCGAGGCAAATCAGAGCGAATCCCGATATTAGTAAACGCGGTTTGTTCCCTTTATCGAGTCTAGGGTAAAGTGCGGCCGCGAAACAGAGAAACGCAAAGCTCAAGAACAGCATGCCCAATCGGTGAGGGATGATCTCCAGGTTGGTGAACGTGGGCGCAACGAACGAAGGCAGGAAATGTGCTGCGGTGTACGTGTTAATGAAGTTGAGTACGTAAATGGGCAGGTTGTTTTGCGCCCAAACCGTTATGCCAAGCAAACCGAGCGCGATCGCCGCTGCGATAACCCGTAATCGGACGAGTAACGTGATCATCATGACCAGCGCGACCCAAAACAAGATATTGGGCACTAAGTCGATGAAGATGCTCGCGAGCGTCACGTAAAGTTCCGGTTCTCTGAGCCCTTCGCCTGGCAAGCTAAATCTCAGAACAATACCCGCGATCCAATAGAGTGCGATTAACCCTACGATCGGAATCATCATCAACACGGTAATGCCGGTTGCGCGACCTAGCACAAGCTCAAGATTTGAAACGGGCAACACACCAATGACTTCGTCGAGTCGATCGCGCTTGTCCCTCGAACGAACATCGAATGCCAAGAAAATGACCCAAATGGCGAAGAAGCCGATCAAGGCTGGGTAGAGCTGATATGGGATCATCAACGGCGAGTTCAATAAAGTGGCGGAGCTGATCGGCGATTGGGCGGCGAACAACATGAACCCGTTGAACAGAATGCCAATAGAGAAAAACAAGGTCACCACGATGAACAACCACGTTCTCACGAGCCGACGATTCATGCGCATCTCCGCCGCGGCGACGGACCAAATGGCACGTGGATTCATGATTTACGCTCTCTCTTGCTGCGGCGCGTCTTCTTCTTGTCGGACTGTTCTGCTTGAAGATCAGCTTCCTCGTCCGCTCTGACTGCGGCAAATTTGCCGATCGAACCCATGAATGCGAGATACGCCTCTTCCAGCGTGGAGGAGTCAACCGGTGTCGCGCCATCAGGAACTGACGTATCCTGATCAATGACAAGCCTGAGTTTGACACGGTCCTGTAACGTTTCCCGAGAAACGATTTCGTACGTTTCCTCGATCTGAATTGACGTTTCCAAGTCAACGAGCATCTCAAACACGCGCCCCTTTGCTTGGTTAATAAACGCGTCTGGAGAGTCCTGGAACGCGATCTTCCCGTCGTCTAATAGAGCGATCTCTTTGCATCCGCTTCCCAAGTCACTGACGATGTGAGTCGAACAGAGGATCGTTCTACTCTGACCGAGCTCGGCCATCAGATGTCGAAATCGAATGCGTTCTTCTGGGTCCAATCCAACCGTAGGTTCGTCGACGACTAGGACACCGGGATCGTGAACGAGCGCTTGAGCCACACCTAAACGCCGCACCATTCCGCCAGACAATTTCTTGACTTTGCGATCGGCGACTTGATCGAGCCCAACCTCTTCGAGGACCTGCTTGACACGTAGTTTTCGAAGGCGTTTATCGGTTACCCCAGACATTCGCGCGAGCGCGTCCAATACCTCTTCGGTTCGGTAAAGGCGCCACGCGTTGAAAGATTGTGGTAGGTAACCGATTTGGCCACGGATTGCGAGGCAATCCTTGATTGTGTCCAGCCCATTTACTCTTACGCTTCCTTTTTTAGGTTCAAGCAGTGTGCAGATGATTCTCATCAACGTGCTTTTACCCGCTCCGTTTACGCCGAGTAGTCCATAAAACCCTGTCTCGAGATTCAGGTTGATGTCATCGAGTACTTTCGGACCGGATTTACTGAAAAAGTGCGTAACACCGTCTACCTCGATCGATGTCTCACCGGATCTGAGGGAAAAATGTGTGAGCGGACCCGTATCGGCCATGGGATCAAATCCTCACGCCAAGCGGAAATGAAAAAAGCGTCGACGTCGGATAGCGGAGTGACGTCATGCCGGATGCAGCGTCGGACATTATAGATTTGCCTTTATATTGGTATGTGCACGAAAAGAATGAGAGAAAACAACGGGACCTCTTAGAGGTTTTACTTGTGCTCGCATAGGTACGATCATGTGTGTAATTCGACTGTCAGACATGATTTGCACGCGTTAGTCTCGTTTTCCACATATCAAGCACGAAGTGTGCCAGTGGTGTTCATCCAATAAAGTATTGATTTAAAAGCAATATCAAATGACTTCCAATCACTCGCTAAATACCCGATCGCTTTTTCCACTACAAAATGTGAAATCTCGCTAGCTTGTCGCGGATTTCATCGTGTGAATGCTGCTGCGATTTTCATTGAGTGTGGAAAACGACTAGGTGTACGAACTAGTAGACTGACGCAGCTGCTTGACGTTGTTCACGGACGCGTTGCGTAAGTTCTTCGTCGGTCGTTATCGCGAATAGCCCTGCAGGCCCCGCGATCTTATGCACCATCAGCTTTTCGATCTCCTTTCGAACGCGTTCAGACACTTGACTGCATGCGTCGCTAGCTAAGAAATGCTTGAAGGTCTGGCTCGTATCCATGAATGGGATGATGTAACCTGGCACGATCGCCTGAATGATTGCACCGCGTCGACGGTCTGTCATGTTCATACCGGCTCGGTGCCAGGTCCGAGCGTCATACAAGATGATCGTGCCCGCAGGCGCTTCGATAAGGTCAGATTCCTCTCCACCGTAGGGTAACCCGTAAGTGGCTCGGAAACCTTTCCGGTATGTGTGATTAGAGATTCCCCATTCTTCGGGAGGTGCTTCGTTCGAAGCGTGGGTGCCGAGCTTGAAGATAGTCGCGCCGTTTTCCTTGGTGAAGTCGGAAACGCACACGTTTCGTTGCATTCCCAATACCAGGTCCCCAGAAGGTACGGGAATACGGTCGCCCGTACCCCATAAATACGGAAAATCGGTATGCCAACCTTGCACCTCACGAACACCGTCATCGCGGGTGAGCGCTGAAATTCCTGGTGAGTGACCCAAGCGAATGTCGTTGGTCTTCATGTACTCCCGAGTCAACCACAATGAGATAGGCTCGGCGGACACCTTCGCGACGGAAGGATCTTGTGCTAACGGTGTTCGACGCTCGGGCGTTCGATCTGCGTACGCGTCGACACAACCGACTCGTTGTAGACCATCAACAACGTCGTCGGGCAGTATGCAGGTAATCGATACCCAGCCTTGCTCATTGAGCGTTTCGAGATAAGTCGATGGCAAAAGCTCGGGTCCGTGTTCGATCGTGAATTCATCGACTGGATTGTTCTGTTCTGTTACTGTGATGCGCTCCCCGCTGAGTGACAGAGTGCACTTGGCGTTGAGTTCGATCGTGGTGGCTGTTAATTCGAGCCCCGTTACGACGTGCCTGAAACCAGCATCGGTTACGTCCCAAATGACCGAGTCATCTACGTGTCCGATCACCTGTAACGATTCGCCATCGTTGGTACCGAGCCAATCACCGGAAGGCGTGTTGAGATAGCGGAAGTGCTTTTTAGGACGTGGAACCGTGACTATGCGAGGACAGAATTCATCGGAAGGTACGGTTCCTAAGCGTTTAATCGCAGGCATCCAACAACCAGGACATGAAAAACGGGCTGCGGAAGTTTACCGTTTATAGTTCGATTGTTGAGTCTACGATCCGTTCGTAGACTAAAACGAGTCGGTAGCGAAATCCGTTCGTAGCCCTTGCGTCCATAATGAGACACACTGCGGATTCGACGTTCGATATGGCGACGCCATTACATTTGGGCATGACCCCGTGGTCGCTTCGCGACACACATACGGCTCAGGAACTTGGTCGTCAAGCTCACCTTGGCGAATCGTGGGGCTATCAATCCTTTTGGTTGCCCGAACACCATTTCACGCGGGGAAGTGCGATTCCTGATCCGTTGTTGTTACTCGCAAGTGTTGCCGCTTTAACAACTGACATAAGGTTAGGTACGACGTCATACCTGTTGCCATTGAGACAGCCCGTTCTCGCGGCTGAGCAAGTCGCGGTACTGGATCAGCTCTCTGCAGGTCGACTCACCCTAGGTATCGGTCGAGGTTATGCACCGCAGTTATTTGACACGTTTGGCGTCGACCGCTCACGTAAGCGAATGCTTCTAAAGCACTGCCTGGATGTGATGAAACAAGCTTGGTCGGGCGACTCGGTGGGTGATGGCGAAACGAAGACTGCGATTGCTCCGTTGCCCTATCAACAACCGCATCCGCCGATTTGGGTGGCCGCGTTCGGTCCACTCGCCCTCAAACAAGCGGGCTCGTTAGGCTGTCCATATTTAGCCTCACCGATGGAAACCATCGAGCGCTTACGGTCGAATCTTGAAATTCACAACAAGGCTTGTCGAGATGCGGAATTAGAAGTACCTGAAGAAGTGCCCATCATGCGCACGATGTACTGCTCAGAAGACGTGAAGCAAATTGCAGAAGTTCGGAAGCGTCTAGAGTCTGAGTCTGTTAATGCGGTTCGCGGAGAAGATGCTGCACAGAAAGTTACTGCAATCGATGAGTGGTCAATCGTAGGTGAGCCGAGTTTCGTAAGAGATAGCGTAAATCGATACCAGGAAGAGTTGGGGGTCACTCACGTCGTTGTGACACGCTTACGAATTGGCGGTCTTCCTCGCGCCAACCTAGAGAAATCGGTTGCTCTCGTTGCAGAAACGCTAGGAACTTGACGTTAAATCCAATCTGGACCTAGGTTGCCTCCTCTACGTCGACAACCATGTGTGTTTCCGCGAAATCCGATGGATCGATTTCCTCCCCTTTCTTCAATCCGAGGAATGGACGTAGAAAGTAGACGGCAGCATAGATCGGTCCGGTGTCGACTAACGCCACGGTTAGTTTGAATACGTAACCAGAGTAGATGAATACGAGCAGTTGTTGAACGATAGGTTCGTCAGCATTTACGGGTAATGCGCTGGCGTAGAAATGAGTGATCAGAATGACGGCAACCGTATCGACGAGCTGGCTGATTACCGTCGACCCGTTGTTTCGAATCCAGAGGTATTTACCGTTGGTAATCCGCTTCCAAAAGTGGAACAAACGCACATCGCAATATTGAGCAGTTAGATAAGCAACCATCGAGGCAGCGACAGTCCCAAAAGTCAAAAACTGAATTTCGTAAAAAATGGGTTTTCGGCCAGCCTCATCAAGCAGTATCTCGCCTGTCACGGGGTCCACGCCTGTGCCCGGTAATGCGCCGCCAAGCCATAGGAAGAATACGATCCAAAGATTGACGATCAAGCCAACGAAGACCATGTCCGTCGCACGTTTGCGACCATAGAGCTCACTAATCAGATCGGTGCACAGGAATGTGACCGGATAAGGCAATACGCCGACGGCTAGCAACATCGGCACTTCAAATAAGCCGAAGAACGAGAACGAAAAATCGAGGAAGCGAGTTATGCCGAGTATGTTGAGCACACCGAGTGTGCCAAGAAATATCCCGCTGAATAAAAGGAAAACGCGTTGTCGACGGAGCCTGTAGTTAGGTTCGAAAAAAGTTTCACTCATTGATATTGCAGTCTATTGCTCGATTTGTCCTAAGTTTGCGTGGATTACACTGCCGTTAAGTACTGGGTGCTCCGTTGCCCATACGATGCTATCGGCGATCTCATCCGGTTCGACTAATCGACCGAACGCAGACATGGCGGCGACATCATCGATCGCTTCGTCGGGTACATGAGAGCGCAGCATTTCTGTGTCGGTAAATCCTGGACAGATCATTAACGTATGGATACCACGACCGGCTAGGTCTTGACATAACGCACGCATCAAGCCGACTTGCGCGTGTTTAGAAGTCGCGTACGAGAAGCAACCGGCTACGGCTTTTTCCGCTAAGGTCGACCCGACCAGGATGATGCTTGAACCTGATTTCATGTACGGCGAAAGATTGCGATTGAGAGTATTTGGCGCAACAACGTTGGTTTGGAAAACGCTTGTGAGCGATTCGTCAGTCGTATCCAACGCTGAGTCGTTTAGGTAGCGCGCGGCATTGTGTACGAGGTGTAGCGTTTCGGCTTCTTCGACCTGCGAGATGAGCTCATCTCCGACATCGTCGAAAAACTCCGGTTTGGACAAATCAGTTGCGATGCTGACCACGTCTGGGTTCGGACAAGCTCGCCGAGATAGGTTGACGACCTTGTATCCGCTCGCTACAAATTTGAACGTTGCAGCTAAACCAATACCAGCGCTGGCGCCCGTGATAACTACGACTTTCAGGTCAATTCCCTCGATACGACACCCCACTGACCGGATCCAGACGCTACTTTGATTTGTAGTTTCGTGACACCTAGATTTTTGAATTCGGTGTCGGCGATGAGTCGGTCGACCATCCACGTCGCAAGTTCTTCGACCGTGATATTTCGAAGCGGCAATACGAGAACATCATGGTCGGGAAGCGTCATTGTCTCGTCATTGAAACTAAGTTGTACGAGACCGTCAGTTGCTGCGATTTGAAGGTGCGGCGAATCTGCGGGTACCAGGAAACGCTCGTCCAACTCGTCGCACATGCGTTGCAAAACGTCTTTGACTTCGCCATAGTCAAAGCACAATCCGTCGTCCTTCAGCTCACCTTCAAACACTCCGTTCACATGAAAGTTGTGACCGTGCAGGTTTTCCCGTTCTGTTGCGGAGAAGATCGTGAAGTGAGCGGCCGAGAAGTGCAACGACTCACGAACCACTTCGATAACGACTTTGGACACGCGAGTCGGTTTACAGGATTCGATTTGAGTGAGAATGTTAAGAGTGTTTGTTGCTCGCTAAGATTTTCGACATCAAATTAAGGGATTCAGAATGACCGCACTTGATGGTATGCGCGTCTTAGACATGACTCAATTCGAGGCAGGGACGTGTTGCACTCAATCTTTAGCGTTTCTTGGCGCAGACGTAGTGAAAGTTGAACGGCCGAATGTTGGTGACCCTGGTCGAGGTCGAGCGCGTGGTGAATCAATCGACGCCGAGTATTTCATTAATTGGAATAGCAACAAGCGTAGCGTTACCCTCGATCTAAGTAACCCTGAAGGACGTGATTTGTTGCTGAAGATGGTTCGCAACTATGACGTGTTTGTCGAGAACTATGGTCCAGGTGTCGTCGAGAAACTTGATATTGGATACGACGTCATGCGACGAGAGAATCCCCAACTCATTTACGCTCGAATTAAAGGATTCGGTACGAGTGGACCTCGCGCGGACTACAAATGTATGGATATGGTCGCACAAGCTGCGGCTGGAGCAATGTCGATCACGGGAAACCCGGACGGTCCACCGATGCGTCCTGGTCCTACGACTGGAGACGCGGGCACCGGTATGCAAGCTGCGCTGGCAATTACAGCTGCTTATGTTCAGCGACTCCGCACCGGAGAAGGACAGGTCATCGAATTGGCAATGCAGGAAGCGATGACTTACTACTTGCGAACGGCGGTGTCGCGCACACGCTTTGGTACGGTGCCAAGTCGTCGTAGCGCCAATGGTGAAAACCCGTTTATGGCTATGTATCCGTGCAGTCCAGGGGGTCCGAACGACTATGTTTACATCATGGCGGTTAATCAACGCATGTGGGATGCCGTTGCAGCCGCGATTGGTATGCCAGAATTGATGCGGGATGAACGATTCTCAAATCCAAGAACACGTCATGAAAACCGTCAAGCATTGTTCGACACTATAGCGACGTGGACGCGTACAAAAACGAAACAGGAAGCCTCTACAGTATTCTCGGAGGCGGGCGTTTGTGCAAGTCCAGTCAACGAGACCACGGAACTTTTCACCGATGAGCATTTGCTTGAACGCGACTTCATAAAGCAACTCGATCATCGCGAACACGGCCAAGTGAGGATTCTAGGGTGGCCATCACGTTTGTCCAAGAGTTCAGTAGAACCGATTGCTGCACCGTTGTTGGGTGAACACACGGATGAGGTCTTGCAAGAGGATTTAGGTTTGTCGACAGAGCAACTTGTAGATTTACATCGTCGTAACGTTGTCGGCAATGAAGAACTGGAACGAACGGAAATAGATAGGGCGGCGAGTTAGCTGGGTCTACAACTGACATGGACGTGACATTACGCGGGTATCACGCAGAGCTGGGTATCTCGCCGACGTATGCGGAAAACACGAGGTTGCCTTTTCATCCGACGCCAGACGACTTGGTTGATATCGGTCTGGATTGTTATGGTCGTCCTCAGAGTCTACGCTCGGACGCCGCAGCCGCTTGGCATGCGATGCGAGAGGATGCCTCTATGGACTCGATCCAACTTCTGGTAGTTTCAGCTTATCGCTCGCTGGAGTATCAGGTCGAAGTGATTCGTCGGCAGCTGGACGACGGCAAGACCATCGAGGACATCTTGACGCGAGTTGCAGCACCTGGTTTTAGTGAACATCACAGTGGCTGCGCTCTCGATTTGACGACGCCGGGATACGAAGCTGTCGAGGAAGAGTTCGAGAGTTCTCCTGCGTTCAAGTGGCTAGTTACGAACGCGTCGAAGCACGGATTTCATTTGAGCTATCCGCGGGATAACCCGTTCGGAGTAATCTATGAGCCGTGGCATTGGTGCTACTCAGAATAAGCACCTTTCCAAAATCGATGTAACTCTCTGTCTTCAGACTGCTGAGCACTTCAAACCCTTGCGACGGAAGGTTGTAGAACGTCCAAAGGATCGTCGGGCGGGTATTGGATACTCGGTTGGGCAGTTCGCAATTGATCAGGATAGTCGAGGGTATAGTGCAAACCGCGTGATTCCTTGCGCCATTGAGCACCTCGTACGATGGCTTCGGCGACGTTAATTAGATTGCGTAGCTCGATGAGATCGCTATTGATTCGATAGTGTGAATAAAACTCGTGAACCTCTTGTTTAAGAAGGTTTATTCGATTTGCGGCACGTTCAAGTCGATTGTCAGTGCGCACGATTCCGACGTAGTCCCACATGAATCTTCGCAATTCCATCCAATTGTGCGTTAGCACAACGTTTTCGTCTGAATTTGTTACACGTGACTCATCCCAGTCTTTGATACCAGGATTGATCGGCTGCGCACTCGTTAACCATTCCGCAATATGGACGGCAGCTGATTTGGCGTACACCAGGCACTCGAGAAGTGAGTTGCTGGCAAGTCGATTTGCGCCATGGACGCCGGTACACGCGACTTCACCTACGGCGTATAACGCTTCAAGGTCGGTGCGACCGTGTCGGTCTACGAGTACGCCACCGCATGTATAGTGAGCTGCCGGGACCACAGGAATCGGGTCAACGCGCATATCGATACCGATTTTGAGTAATTGTTGAAAAATCGTTGGGAAATGGTTTTCAATATGTGCGTGCGAAAGTCCGCTAATGTCGAGAAAGACGCAGTTGATCCCTAGTCGCTTGATCTCGTAATCGATTGCTCGAGCGACGATGTCGCGAGATGCAAGCTCTTCTCGCTTGTCGAAGCGGTGCATAAAGGTTGAACCATCGGGCAATCGCAGTTTCCCGCCTTCGCCACGAACGGCTTCGGATATCAGGAACGAACGAGCCTCGGGGTGGTAGAGACAGGTTGGATGGAACTGATTGAATTCCATATTCGAGAGACGACATCCGGCACGCCAAGCCATCGCGATGCCGTCGCCGGTGCATGTGTCTGGATTGCTCGTGTAAATGTAGACCTTGCTTGCGCCACCGGTGGCGAGGATGACCGCTTTCGTGTTGACACATTCGACACGATCTGTACTAGGGTTGTAGACGTAGGCACCGACTACACGCTTGACGTTCTCATCTACTTGCTGCGCTATCAATTCGACTGCGACACAATCATTCATGAACTCGATGTTCGATCGCCTCGTGGCTTCTTCGATGAGCGTTGAAGCGATCGCTCGACCAGTCGCGTCTGCAACGTGCAACACGCGTCGATGACTGTGCCCACCTTCTTTCGTGCGATGAAGAGCGGCTCTGTAGCGGTCGAATTGGAGTCCCATCTCGATTAGATCCTGGACTGCGGACGCGCCACGCTCCACAACGAATCGAACCGCGTCTGGATTGCACAGGCCGGCGCCGGCCATTAGCGTGTCAGTGAAATGTGAGTCGGTGGAATCGCTAGTGTCGGTAACCGCAGCGATGCCTCCTTGTGCACGATTGGTCGACCCGGCTTTCATATCTTCCTTCGATAGAACCAACACGTTCAGGTGCGGAGGAAGATTGATTGCAGTCGCAAGTCCTGCGGCGCCACTGCCGATTACGAGTACATCCGTCTCATGACGAAGCGTCATATATGTGTCGATTTAATTAATTGGATTTCGATTATAGATTTCAGTTAAGTATATATATGTACAGTTATATTCAATCGTTAGGAAGATTGAAGTTTGAATTGCGAACCGACGTAAAACTGCAAGTGACGCGACAAATCGCGTTGAAACTAGCTATTCAACATGATGTCTAAATAGACGGAATGATGCGTCAAAGTGTGCAAACAAACCACGACAAACTAACAGCTAGAGTCTTCAATTGAGCGTCGCTTTTTATAATCCAACGATTACTCTGACCGGCTCACACGTAAACACGCGTCGTGAACCCGTCGCCCGAAACGCGGATGACTCTCTTGTGGAAACGACGGACCTCGAGCTGGTCAATCGGATTCTTGATGACACGGGCCAGCGCCGTGAAGTAGCGTTCGCGGCCCTCTACACTCGACACCGCACGACAGTATTTAACGTCGCGATGCGTGTGGTGAATTCCCCCGAAGACGCCGAGAACGTCGTACAGGAGACGTTCATAAAGGTTAATAAGAACCTAAAAGGGTTTCGAGGAAAGAGCCAGTTCTCTACATGGTTGCATACAGTCGCAAAGAACACTGCACTAAATTACAAAGCGCATGAACAGCGTCGCCCGCAATCCTCGGGAACGGATCCGACGGATCTCAGCGAAATCGCTACGAGCTCACCGCAATCCGATTTCGAACATGAAGAATTGAAGGAATCACTTGATCGGGCGCTCGCATCACTGAATGACGAACTAAAACAGACCTTGTTACTTGTAGTCAATTCGGGTCTAAGTTACGAGCAAGTAGCAGAAATTACAGACGTTCCCGTTGGCACAGTAAGGTCGCGAGTATTTCGCGCGAGGCAGGGGATTGACAAATTTCTCCTCGAAAACTTGCCCGGTTACGAGCAAAACGCGAAATAAAACTCACATTACGCGAATATCAAGAGGAACTTTTGCATGAGAATCGTGTCGAAAAGAGAATTGCGTGAATCCACCGTTAGTGTTTTTAATGTCAAATGCTGATCAGATCACTGACGGTGAACGTCACTTCGTTAGTCGTTAATCCGCGAGAGTATTACGAAGTGCCACGCATGTACGCAGCCATTCACACTCATCAATGGATGCGGCAAGGAAGCCGACATCGTAAGGAACTGAATCGAATTGGTGCCGAAATACATCAAGTTAGTCACCTTCTTTTGTTCAAGTGGTATACGTCACGTATGACTCTCTTAGGCTGTTTCGGTCAAGACGCAAGAATTAGGAGGTTTTCGTAGTCCGCATGGATCAAAGTGGCCACGAATCAGATGAATTTCTAAATCAAGATCTTTCTGCTGCGATTGACAATGAATTGAATGCAGATGACACCGAAGAGCTCATCGAGCATCTAGGACGAAAGCCAGAAATGCAGCGAGCGTGGGAGAGGCACCACACCATCAACGCCCTGCTCCGTGGCGAGCACATCGCTGCTAAGAATCACCTTCCGTGGGAACATATTCACGCGAGTTTCGAGAGTAGGAAAGCACAACGAGCAAAAGCTGGCGTCATCGTTGATTTTGGTAGTTTCAGAGAGCGATATTTAGTGAAGGTGGTAGGTGGTATGGCGCTGGCGGCATCCGTCGTTCTCGGTGTTTCGCTTTTTATAGCAGTGCAAAGTCCAGTCCAGAATTTACAGGTTCCGCTCGCTGCCGAAGACAGTCGACCAAACGAACCAACTAGGGCATTTATGGTTTCGAAGGACGATCAATCGCCTCAAACCGTTTTCCCGGAATCGCGGCTTCCCTCCTCTAATCAATCGGATATTCACTTAGCATCTGACAGCGAATTGCGCCAATCGCCAATTCCATCCTCGGATTCGCAAAGGCAAAGTCGTGTGTTCCCGACAGATCAGCCAAAGCCTAGCAATGACCTAATTCATTTCGTATCTGATTAATAAACTCACTTCAACCCGCATCTTGCTACTGACGTCAGAATGTTCAAGTGCGTCAGCTGACATTTATTTCTCTCTATTCGTTATTACGCGGGTTTTGGTCTAGTACGTGACATTACGGAGCTGCGGAACCGTTGTTGCGAAAGAGAACGATCACGTCATTGTTCGCATTGAGCAAGAACGGTGCGCGAATTGCGTAGGCTGCGTTCGATTTAGTTATCCAAAGAAAATAAGTGCAATAGGGACGCAAGCCATTGGTGAACGCGTTGCTGTTCGAAGTTCTGCGATGCAACTCGCGTTAGCGTCGCTTCTCGCGTTTGGTCTGCCTATCTCTACGTTTTCACTTGCCGTTTGGGTGTCGAGTTCGATTTGGATCGTCCTCGTTATGTTAGCTCTGAGCATCACCACCGTCTATGCGGTCATGCTCTTCGCACCCCTGGGGAATTTCTTAAAGGTTTACGCAGAAACAATCTGACGCCATTTCTGGGATTGACTAAACGGCTTTTGCGGCAACGCTTGGCTGCTTCCGAACACCTAGATTCGTGAGCCAGAAGAGAATCGGTGCCGTGAGAACGAAAAACGCAGCGAGCAGCAGAACCACTTCAAAAACCCAGATGTCTGCAACTTGAGATATGACGAAGTTTCCGATAGTCGTCGAGAGGTTTGCAATTGACATGTAGATCGCGAATTGTGACGCGGCGATTCTTGGTGTAACTAACTCCATGCATGAGGAGATGATCAACACTGCGAATAAGTGTTGGGAAAGCCAGAACCCGAGCATGAAGATGTGCCAACCCAACCCTTGCTGAAGAGCTGGAATAGAAACGAACGCGACGATACCAACAGCGGTGAGCACGCATAGAACGACCATGCAGTTGCGCTGACCGTAGTAGTCGAATACTGGACTCAACAATAGTCCTGTACCAGCAGTAATTAGTCCGATCGTGCCATACCAGGCGTTATATGCACCATCATCCCAGCCTAGATCGATAACAGAAAAGGAAGGTAGATAGGCTCCCAACAGCCCGCCTGCTACGCTATCGCAGAAAAACGCCACAATAAAGAAAAGACTGATAGGCGCGATTAGTTTCCTAAGAAGGTCGAAAAGCATCGGGAAGAACTCATCTACCTTCAAGGCCAAGATTTCCGGCGCGATCTCTCCTTCTGATGACCAAGGGAAGCGCTTTTCAACGCTACGTTCTCTCAGCATGACCGGTAACAACAGCAATAGGAACACCGTCAAACACGCTGCGATACAGGCTCCACTAACCCCAAACATCTCTAGCATGAATCCACCGCCAACCATTCCAACAAGCCTGCCGATGCTCTGACTGCCGAACATGAGCGCGGTCGCTTTCGAGCGTTCGCCTTCTTTCAAAACACCAATTGCTAACCCATCAACTGCGACATCCTGCGTAGACGCAAATACATTGAGTACGAAGCCGCATCCTGCTAGTACGAACAGATTGGGTTCACCTGCCCCTGCGATGACAGCGCTTGCTGCGAACGTAATCATGAGGCCGAGCTGTGCAATCACGACCCACGGACGACGATGACCATAGATGAGAAATGCCACGCGGTCCATTAACGGACCTGCAAGGAATTTGAAAGCCCAGGGGAGTCCGATGACGGTTAGAAACAGCGCGATCTCGGACTTGGTAAATCCAATTTCGGCCAAGTGAGTTGGGAACGCTACCCCGAATAGGCCAAGTGGGAGACCCTGCGAGAAATACATGAACCCTATGACGGTGAACCTAAGATAGACGTTGCCAACTAGGCTTAAATCGGTCCGTGTACTCTCAGTCGCTTCTGCCATAGGTTCATCCGAGCTGTTTCGCGGAGTGCGTATTGTCTCGTTTGACCTGTTTCAAGAAAATCAGTTTTCTGTGGTCAAGCTTTTTAGGTCCGCAACCATAAATATGTGCGTATCCTTGATGCATGTGAAGACTAAAGTAGACGTACCGTGAATCAGGCATACGCTGAACTTGAAAGCAAGATTGCTGAGATCAAAGCACTCGATCACATGATGGATTTGTCCAATTGGGACGAATCCACCAACATGAAACCAGCGAGTGCCCCAAACAGAGCGGAAATGGTTGCAACGACAGCAGCGTTGCGACAACGCTTGATCGCAGATGAGGGATTCGGCGAGTTACTTGAGAGAGCCGCGGAAGGCGAACTGTCCGACATGGAAGCCGCGAATGTTCGTGTCGCCGAACGGACACGAAAGCAATCGATCGCGGTTCCTGAAGACTTACTTAAAGAGTCCAAACGAGTCCAATCGGAATGTCATACCGTGTGGGCGCGCAATCGGCCACTCAACGATTGGGTGAACACATTGCCCTCCCTCGAGGCGGTCATACGAGTGTCAATTGAGATGAGCCAATGTTTAGCTGAGGCATTTCAGCTCGCACCGTATGACGCGCTCATGAATCAATATGAGACAGGAAATTTGCAATCCGACATCGATTCCGTATTCGACGAAATTAAGACGTTTCTGTTACGTGAAGTCCCAAACGTTGAATCGGATCAGATTTCACCATTACCTTTTAGTGAATCCTTTTCGGATACCGATCAGCTCAAGCTCGCAGAATTTTCGATGCGAGAACTAATGTTCGATTTCGATCGAGGAAGATTGGATCAGAGTGCTCATCCGTTTTCTTGTGGTACCGCAAACGATGCACGATTAACGACACGCTTGAGCGCGAATGACTTTACCCATTCATTGTTTGCGGTCTTCCATGAAACTGGTCACGCTCGCTACACGCAGAATCAACCAAATCAGTGGGTCATGCAGTTTGTCGGGGAACCGACCGGCATGGCTGTGCATGAGAGTCAGTCTCTCTTTATGGAGATGCAAATCTGTCGAAGCGACGCATTCTTGGAATACATTCACCCGATGATTAGGTTGCTCCTGCGGCGTAACGGGTCGGACGCGTCATGGTCACTCGAGAACTTCAAGCGAACTGTACGCCATGTCAAGCGCGACCTGATTCGCGTGTACTCAGACGAGATGACGTATCCGTTCCATATTTTCTTGAGGTATGCAATCGAAAAGCAGTTATGCAACGGCGACCTGCAGGTTAAAGATCTGCCTGATGCATGGAATGACGGGATGATGGAACTAATGGGAATCGATACTCGAGATGATTTCACGAACGGGTGCATGCAAGACATTCATTGGTATGAAGGGCTGTTCGGGTACTTCCCGTGTTATTTACTTGGCGCGATTTTTGCCGCGCAGCTCTATCAGGCGTGTGTTCGTAAAATTGGCGATCAGACAGAAAACGTCCGACAAGGCGACTTTAGCGCGATTTCGGCTTGGTTAGCAGAGAATATTCACTCTAAAGGAAGCCTCCTAGAAGGTCAGACCTTGATCCGTACCGTGACGGGAGAAGAACTGTCTGCCACTTCCTATTTATCCCATCTCAACCGACGCTACGTCAATTCTTAATCGTTCTGCCATGGGCAGCCCTATAAGCCATATTCGCAATTTCTCGATCATTGCCCATATTGATCACGGGAAATCTACGCTCGCAGATCGCTTGATACAGAAATGCGGCGGTCTCCAAGAACGTGAAATGTCGGAGCAGGTTCTTGATTCGATGGATCTTGAACGTGAACGTGGCATCACGATCAAATCGCAGAGTGTCCGCCTGAACTACAAGGCGGCAGACGGTGAGATCTACCAGTTAAATCTCATCGACACACCTGGACATGTGGACTTCAGCTACGAGGTGTCGCGGTCCCTGACCGCATGCGATGGAGCGCTGTTGGTCGTGGATGCCGCTCAAGGAGTAGAAGCACAGTCTGTTGCGACGTGTTACAGTGCGATCGACTTAGGCGTCGAAGTACTACCGGTGCTGAACAAGATGGATCTGCCGATGGCAGAGCCAGAACGCGTGGCGACGGAGGTGGAGGAGATCATCGGTCTCTCAACAAACGATATTTTGAAGATAAGTGCGAAGACGGGTGACGGCATCGACGATTTGCTAGAACAGATCGTTGAACGCATTCCCGCACCTGAAATCTCGGATGCTGAGGGTGCTCAAGCACTAATCGTAGATTCCTGGTTTGATAACTATCTCGGTGTCGTTTCACTCGTTCGTGTCTTTGCGGGTGAGATTCGCAAAGGCGACCGCATGGTCGCGTATTCGGTGGGCCAGACTCATACGATTGATGAAGTCGGGATTTTTACACCTCGCCGTGAAAAAGTAGACGTGCTCCGCAGTGGTGAAGTTGGATACGTCGTAGCTGGGATTAAGGAGATTCATGGCGCGCCCGTTGGCGATACGTTGGTTTTCGCAAATAGCGATACACCTGCACTTCCAGGTTTTGCGAAGGCAAAACCGCAGATTTTTGCGGGGTTGTATCCGTCCAATTCAGACGATTTTGAAGCGATGCGAATCGCTTTGGAAAAGCTCTGCTTGAATGATGCCTCATTGCATTTTGAGGTTGAGACATCTGATGCGTTAGGTTTTGGCTTCCGTTGTGGCTTCCTCGGAATGCTCCATATGGAGATCGTACAGGAGCGACTAGAACGCGAATATGACCTTGATCTAATCACGTCCGCTCCGTCGGTGGTGTATGAGGTAGTAGACCACGAAGGGGTCGCGTCGCAGATCGACAATCCATCGCAACTCGATGATTCAGGACGGTTTGTGGAGATTCGTGAACCGATCGCTGAAGTCAACATCTTGGTCCCGCACGACTATCTTGGAAATGTCATCGAACTCTGTATTAGACGACGAGGTGTGCAAAAGAGCATGCTCTTCACGGGGGGTCAGGTCTCGTTGCGTTTCGATATCCCGATGAGTGAAGTTGTGCTTGATTTCTTTGACAAGCTAAAGTCGGTAAGCCGAGGCTATGCCTCACTTGACTATGCGTTCGATCGGTTCGAAGCCGCGCCGCTAGTCAAGGTGGACATCTTGATTAATGGGACGCGAATCGACAGTCTCGCGATGATCGTACATCGTGAGCGCGCAAACGCTCGTGGTAGAGAGATGGCTTCATCGATGAAAGCCTTGATTCCTCGGCAAATGTTCGACGTTGCGATTCAAGCGGCGATTGGTCGTCAAGTTATCGCCCGTACAACGGTTAAAGCGTACCGCAAGAACGTTACAGCGAAGTGCTACGGCGGCGATGTAACTCGAAAGAAGAAACTGCTAGAGAAACAGAAAGAAGGCAAAAAACGTATGAAGCAGGTTGGGAAGGTCGATATTCCGCAAGAAGCCTTCCTTGCCGCACTTAGTGTTGATCGATGAAACTCAAACTTTACGATGCGATTCTCGGGCTTTTTCGACATTGGAGTCTTCAAACTCGAATTGGATACCGCTTTAAGGATCTCACTCGCTTGGATGAAGCGCTGACGCACGCAAGCGTAGATCGTGTCAACAACGAACGGCTGGAATTTCTAGGTGATTCCGTTTTGGAACTGATCGTCTCGGAGTATCTCTATCGGCAATACCCCGATATCGATGAAGGTACGCTGACGCAGCTAAAAATCATGAGTGTCAATAACGTACACCTGCAATCCGTAGCTCTAAACCTAGGTCTAGACGAACAACTATTTATTGGCAAAGGTCTCTACAACGTTGAAAATCGAGGCGTCAAGATGTATGCGGACGTCGTCGAAGCATTGATCGGCGCTATTTACATCGATGGCGGGCTGCGTCCTGCACGGAAGTTCATCGACAAATACGTGATTCAGACGTTGCCGACGCTTGAAGAAACGCAAATGCATCCCAAAACGGCGCTTCAGAATTGGGTATCGAAACAAGGTATGGAATATCCGGAATACGACGTCGTGCAAGATCCACATCGATCTGGCGGTTCGAGTTGGCACGTCAAGTGCACCATCAAACGATTGGCTATAACGCGCACTGCCGCGGCTCGATCTCGTAAAGCAGCAGAGACTGAAGCAGCTCGTCAGATATTGGATTCGCTAGGCATCATGGCAAATGGCGCTTGACGCGTCGCTTTCATTGGCCCTCGAATCCAGATGAATAAAGACGACCTTTACGAGTTGCAGAGTGCACTTGGATATCGCTTTAAGGACGTGTCGATCCTTAAGCGCGCATTAGTTCACGCAAGCGCAGACGTTGAGCACAACGAACGCATGGAGTTCCTTGGAGACGGAGCGCTAGGTTATGCGGTGAATAAAGCGTTATACCACCGTATGTCTCGAAAATCGGTGGGCGTAATAGCGGAGCGAAAGGCGATCCTCGTCAGCAACAAGCGTCTCGCAAGTCTTGCCGTCGAGTTAGGTATCGACCGTCACCTCCGCCTAGGTGGCAGCGTCGCGAACGATCGAGCACCGCCTCGAAAGATATACGCAGACGCGCTTGAAGCTGTAATCGGCGCTATCGTGATAGACGGCGGCATCAATGCCGTTCAAAAATTCGTTGACAAACATATCTATCCGCATGCTGGAGATGCGATTGATTTTGAGCGACACGCAAAGTCAAAACTACAGGAATGGGCGGATTGGGCTGGATTCGCTTCGCCAAATTACCAGGTCGTCAAGCAGGAAAAAGACCGCGTTGGTGAACTTTGGTACGTGCAATGTACCATCGAAGATCTAAAGCACGTCGGTGAAGGCGTAGCACGCACGAAACGAGAAGCAGAACGTTTTGCCGCAGAAGTGATTTTGTCCAAGGTGGACGGAAAATGAGCTCCGAGACCAAGTCCGGCTACATCACGATCATTGGTCGACCTAACGTCGGCAAGTCCACGCTTCTGAACCACTGTCTCGACATGAAATTGAGCATCACATCGCGCAAGCCTCAAACGACTCGACATCAGCTGCTTGGGATACTAACGCGGGGTACGAGTCAGTTTATGTTCCTGGATACGCCGGGTATCAATGCTGGACGCAAACGATCCGGTAACTCGATCGAACGCTATATGAATCGTCAAGCCTTAAGCACGTTGAATGACGTCGATGTGATATTGTTCTTGGTCGAAGGTACCGGCTGGCGTGATGGTGATGCGTCGGTACTTAAGCATCTTTCGCGCACCGACGTTCCGGTCATCTGCGTACTGACAAAAATTGACCGCGTTCGTAACAAATCGCAGCTATTACCGCTTATCGATCAACTGTCAAAGAAGAGTAAATTTCAGGCTATAGTCCCAGTCGCAGCACTGCGTAATGAAGGATTGGATATGCTGCTGGACGCGATCGAAGACGAGTTAGAAGCCGGACCTCATCTATTTAGTGCGGATGAGGTAACAGACCGCTCTACCTCGTTCTTGGTCGGAGAAATGATTCGAGAGCAAGTTGTGAGACAGCTAGGCGCCGAATTGCCCCATCGCAGTACAGTTCTCGTTGAACGGATCGAGGAGGCTGAAGAGCGGACGACTATCTTCGCGTCAATTTGCATCGAGCGCGATAGTCAAAAGCGAATCGTTATCGGAAAAGGCGGTAGTCGACTCAAATCGATCGGTGAGTCAGCACGGCACAACATCGCGGACTTTTTAGGTAAGAACATCGATCTACGCTTGCACGTGCGCGTGCGATCGGGTTGGACCGAGAGCCGTAAGAGTCTCGCTGAATTAGGCTATCGGTAGTCGCTGATGATCTACGAAACTTGCTACGTGCTACGCAGGCGTGCCTATAGCGAAACTAGCCTCCTACTTGAAATGCTGACGAGCGAGTCCTGTTATGTTCACGCACTATATCGAGGAGCGAAAAGCAAAGGGTCTACTCCCATAGATCTCTTCGCAGAGTATGCCATGAGTTGGCGACCTAAGGTAGGTCTGGTTACGGTTCGCTCATGTGAACTGAAGCACACTTCGACCCTGGTCGGCGATGCACTTTATGCAGGGCTCTATATCAATGAACTCGTGCGTCGTGGCATGCACGAAAACCAAGTTGTCGAGGACGTTCAACCAGCGTATCAAGCGACGGTGCAACGACTCGAGGATGGTAATGCGGACCTCGATGTGGTGTTGCGAACATTCGAGAAGCGGTTGCTTAAGGCATTGGGATTCGAGTTGGAATTCCATCGCGAGCAAGCTACCGGCGACGCAATCATGTCAAATTCCGACTATCTTTTTGATCCGTCTCTAGGGTTTAAGAAGTCAACGGATGCGGACCAAGCATCGTACCCAGGACACGTTTTATTGAATATTTCTGTTGATCAATTTGAGCAGCCTGATACACGTCAAGCTGCGAAATTGATACTTCGGGATGCGCTCTACCACCATCTTGGCGAGAGCGCGCCAAAAGCGAGATCGTTGCTTTCCGCGAAGCAGTACCGTGAAGTCGCATATGGGTCGGTCGCACATGACTGAGGTTGTCAACAATCCTGACGTAAACACGAGCTGGTTTGTTTCGAAAACCCGGTCAAGGATTGAATTAACCAAGACAAATCGCGAACTAATCGCGCATATTGAGAGTGCACTCCCAACTCCTGATATCCAGGAACAAGCCAATCTATTGATCGATCAGCTCCTTAATTTGCCGGTTGATTCGCCAACTCTTATCGCGGGATTCGCGTTCTTTGCGATAACTAACGGCGATTTGGACCCGAAGACGATTGGTGGAGGCGATGCAGGAAAGCTGGTCTCAACGTTGGTAAGACTCTCCAGTGCAGACTCAGCTGCGACTTCCAGCGCGTTATTGCAAGTTCGGCGTAATCGTCGGCAATCGGACAATGTACGGCGCATGCTCGTAGCAATGATTGATGATCCGCGTGTCGTCGTTCTAAAAATGGCGGAACGCTTGGTCCAATTGCATCCGCGGCGGTTCGATGGGTCAGATGAAAACAAACGCACGGCCCGCGAGGTTCTGCATTTTTACGCGCCGCTGGCGAGTCGTCTTGGCATATGGCAGTTGAAGTGGGTTCTCGAGGATTTCGCGTTTCGTTGTCTTCAACCGGACGATTACTTAGATATCGCGTCACGGTTCAAAGAACGGCGATCTCAAAGAGAGGAGCTGGTATCCAAAATCCAGTCTGATCTGCGCTGGCGATTGAACGAACTTGGCATCACCGCGGAAATCCTCGGTCGCGCCAAGAATATCTATGGCATTTACAGAAAAATGCAGGAGAAGGACATTGCTTTTAACGATGTTCATGACGTTCTTGCAATACGCGTTATTGTCGATTCCGTTCCAGAGTGCTATCAGGTCCTCGGTGTAGTGCACACCTCTTGGCCCTATATCGGTGAAGAATTTGACGATTACATTGCGAATCCCAAATCTAATGGTTATCGCTCACTGCACACCGCGGTATACGGACCGCAGGGGAGAGTGCTAGAAGTACAGATACGCACGCAAGAGATGCACGTTGATTCCGAATTAGGTGTTTGCTCGCATTGGAGTTACAAGGGCGAGAACGACGCCACGCTGGAGGACGAGTCGATCGATTGGATGCGCGAGGTTCTCAACTGGCATGCAGCGCTTGGTCCTGTGGAGTCATCTGATACAGCGAGTCGCGAAGACAGCGATGCCGAACGTGTGACATATGTGTCAACGCCGCAACGGCATATCGTTGACCTAGAAGCCGGATCGACTGCTCTGGATTTCGCTTTCAAGGTGCATACGGACATCGGACTACATTGTGTTGGTGCAGTGGTAGACGGCGAGGAAGTTGCCCTAAATACGGTACTAAAAACTGGGCAGACGGTTGAAATCTTGACGCAACCTCGAGCAACGCCACAACGGCGGTGGCTCGATCCTGACCTTATGTACTTCAAGACATCCAAGACCCGGGACTTGCTCCGTGGTTACTTCCAAGTTTTCGATCGCACACATAACGCGAAAGCGGGTCGCGATTGGGTCCAACAGGAGATCGATCGACTAAACCTGAAATTAACACCTGAAGAAGCCGCACGAGCATTGGACTTCGGCTCGCCAGACGATCTTTTTATCGAAGTTGCGCTTGGCTCGATGAAAGCGCGACAAATGCTGGTGGAGATTGCTCAACTCCAGTTCGAAGTAAGTGAACTGATACAGACGGACGATGACTCAAAAGTCACGATGCAGATTCATTTATCAGCGTTAGATCGCAAAAATCTAATTCGAGATATAACGCGTGAAATCGCGGATCTGAATGTGAACATCGTCAACCTAAAACTTGGCGCGCCAGCGTTAGGCGAAGAAGCGACAGCGGATATTTGGGTGCAAGTTAGTGGCTTAGGTGAAGCATCCTTGGTGATCGTCAGCTTGAGACGCCTGCATCGAGTCACCGACGTCAGGTTAGTCGGCTCTGGATAGGCATTAGGTCGCGGCGACCGGTTTGCTGAACCTGCATGAAGAACGTCCAACTAGTCCAAGTGGGGGACCGTGCGGGTCAGCGACTCGATAACTTTCTGTTAAGTCATTTAAAAGGCGTACCGCGTAGCCGCGTATACCGAATGATTCGTTCGGGCGAGGTTCGCGTTAACGGATCAAGACGGCGGCCAAGTTCGCGACTCGAATTCGGCGATCAAGTAAGAATCCCTCCGGTTCGAATTGAAGAGCGCCTTGAATCGATTGAAGCACCGCGTGCATGGATCGATAGCATCAAAAACTCTGTCTTGCATGAGGATGACGACCTACTAGTGCTCAACAAGCCTGTTGGAGTTGCGGTGCATGGCGGAAGCGGCGAGGCATTTGGAATCGCCGAATCGTTAGCAAAAGTGTTTGGCGATGCAGATATGCAGCTCGCTCACCGATTGGATAAAGCTACTTCCGGTTGCTTGGTCATTGCAAAAAACCGCCGGACGCTCAATCGCTACCACAGTGCGTTTCGAAATAGCGACATACAAAAGTCATATGACTTGCTCGCTGAAGGCAAGTGGCCGATCAAACTCACTAGGATTGATGCGCGAATTGAACGATTCCACCTCGCAAATGGAGAACGGCGGGTCCGGGTTAGCGAATCAGGTCAACGTTCGCAAACAGGATTCGAAGTTGTTGCGAGTTGCGCCAAGGCTACGTGGCTAACAGCCCGACCTGAGACCGGACGTACACATCAGATTCGGATTCATACGCAGTACGCTGGACATCCTATCCTCGGAGACCGTAAATACGGTAATCGCAAGTTCCTGCCGCGCGCACCACGCATGATGCTTCATGCTCGAACGTTGGAGTTGCCTGAAGTCGGTGAAATCGTCGCACCGGTGCCTCCGGCGATTGTTAGCTATTGGGAACGACTCAAGCAAGCGGATTAATCCCAAATTCTCGAAGCGCTGCGGACAACTGTATGAGGGGTAGTCCGACTAGAGCGCTTGGATCGTCAGAGGTCACCCGTTCAAATAGCAGCGAACCTCGCTGTTCGGACTTGATGGACCCGGCGGTGTCAAGTGGTGAATCCAAAGCGACATAGTTCTGTATTTCGATCGACGTCAAATCGCGCATAACGACTTCGGTCGGAACGGTGAATTGTTTCGAGTCATGGGCGGACAGTATGGCAACGGCACTGTGAAAAACAACCAGCCGTTTTGACATGTGCTGAAGTTGCTGGATCGCCGCTTCCGTAGTTCCTGGTTTTCCTAAAGCTTGCTCGTCTAGCGCGCACACTTGGTCGCTACCAATAACCACGGCATTAGGACGAACCGTTAGTACAGCGATTGCTTTTTGGTAGGCAAGGCGTCTCGCGAGTTCGGTCGGTGATTCACCAGGAAGCGCGGATTCCTGTATGTTTGGCGGTTTAACTTCAAATTCGTATCCGGCATCGGAAAGTTGCTCGCGACGGTAACGCGAGCCGGATGCTAGGATCAATCTTGGTTGCACCATTGGTTTTGCCTAGGTAGTTGCGATGTTATTAACGTGCAACGAGTGAAGGAGCGCCTTGAGTTGACAGTTCTTGATCATCGAATTGGATAGTATTTTGTAGTTTTTTTAGGAAACAACCTTCGGTGTGAAAGTCTCGTTACGTGACTATGCACGGAACAGTCGTCGTTGGCGCGGGGAATTACCGATCGCCTCCTTTGATCGACTCGTGCGCGAAATATCTACTGACACCGAGTTTGTTGATGTGGAACTCGCATTTTCGCACGATGAGAACAAATACATTAGGATGCAGGGGCAGGCAACGGTAACCGCTGAAGTAGCGTGTCATCGGTGCAGTGAATCAGTGGCTACGACCATTCGTGCGGATATCGACGCGCGAATCGTTCAATCCGATGAAATCGCGCAGAATCTCGCCCAGGAGGCAGACGTCATTGTGGTGACGGACAATCCTGTGTCGGTGACTGACTTAGTGGAAGATGACTTGATCATGAGTATTCCGTGGCGAGTTTGTGAGCGTCAAGAAGATTGTCCAAACCTTAGTGAAGGCAAGGGCGAGGATACCCGAGACGGTAACGTGGATGACGCTACGCAGAAACCTTTCGCGAATCTCCGGCAACTCTTAAAGGATAGCTGATAATTACGCGCTTTCAGATGAATTCTCCGCGGGACTGAACTATGGCGGTCCAACAGAATCGCAAGACGCGCTCAAAGCGCGACAAGCGGCGTACTCACCAAAAAATTAAAAAACCAGCTATTTCGATGGATCCTCTCACGGGGGACATCCATCTACGACACCATGTCAGCCCCGACGGTATTTATCGCGGCGATCAGGTTGTTGGCGTCGAACCTGAATTAGACGACGATTAACGCCTCCGCAGATCGAAGTCTGCGACTATGTCCCGTCCTTGTCGGATCGCGGTCGATCTATTAGGTGCCGAACTGCCTGCAGCTGACTTGCTGAACGGGGCAGTTGATGCGCTTGAACAGCATCCTAATTGTGAGCTGACGTTCATTTGCAATCGTCGAGAGCTCAAACCAAGGGTGTGTGCCTCTCAACGTATTGTTCACTGTGAGCATTGGGTGCATGAGCAGGACTCGTTGCGAGAAGTATTAAGCGAACGGACGCAAACTTCGATGCACGTCGGCATGCATATGCTTCAGGACCGTGCTGTTGATGGGTTCGTGAGTGTAGGTAGCACCGGTGCACTAATGGCGCTCGGTCGTCATCTACTACATACGCCAAACGGCATTGATCGACCTGCGGTGATTAAGGAATTCGATGGTCGGCGACGGCCGTTCTGGATGCTTGATCTAGGTGCCAATATCGTGCGGAAACCATCAACTTTGCATCAATTTGCGCGTTTGGGAGTGGCATATGCTTGCCGCGTCGGAAAAGTAAAGAAGCCACGTGTTGCGCTATTGAATATCGGTATCGAGGAACGAAAAGGTCCGGCCCTTTTGAGAGACGCAGCACAAATGCTCGATAAGTCTCGTGATTTGGATTTTGTGGGTTTCGTGGAACCGAGTCGAATCTTTGATGATACTGCGGATGTGGTCGTAACCGACGGTTACGCTGGGAATATAGCACTAAAGTCGGTTGAAGGAACGGTCAACTTCATCCGTGACGTTTTCTTACACGAACTAGCTGAAGATAGCGGTAACGATGCTGCCAAGCTCATACGCAAGCCAGCTCGTAAGCGTTTCAGACGTCTGATGAAAAAACTGGACTCGCAGCGACACAATGGTGCGAGTTTTGTAGGACTTAACGGCGTCGTAGTGAAAAGTCACAACAGTACAACTCAAGCAGGTATGACGGCAGCGATTGACCGAGCCGTATGCGAGGTTGAATTGCACGTACCAGAAAAAATCGAAAAATTTTTCAATAAGGAGTAAATTGGTTGCAGATTGGATACGTATTTCCGGGGCAAGGCGCGCAGGCTGTTGGGATGCTCGCCGATCTTAGAGCCGAATTTGCTCACTTAGATGAGCGCTTGAATCAGGCTTCTTCGATCCTCGACGAAGATCTAGTAGCGCTCATATCGAATGGGCCTGAAGAGCGTCTGAACGAAACTGAAACCACCCAACCCGTGATGTTAGCGACGTCTGTCGCTCTTTTTGAAGTTTGGCATCAAGCAGGTGGAGCTGACCCAAGCGCTGTCGCGGGACATAGTTTGGGGGAATATTCGGCGCTAACCGCTGCTGGCGTGTTCGACTTCGAGGATGCCATTGCGTTAGTGCATGAACGTGGCAAGTTGATGCAAGCAGCTGTCCCGAAAGGCGAAGGCGCGATGGCGGCCGTACTCGGTCTCGAACTCGATGAACTAAGCGCAATTTGCAATGACGTCGAAGGTGTCGTAACGCCAGCGAACATCAATTCGCCGGGTCAGGTCGTTATTGCTGGGGCTGCTACTTCTGTTCAAGCAGTGATTGATCAGGTACTAGCTGAAGGTGACAAACGCAAACGCGTCGTGCCGTTAGACGTGAGTGTTCCGTCACACTGCGAGTTGATGGCACCAGCGGCAGACGGTGTTGAGCAGTTGCTAGCCGACGTGACGATGAACGATCCATCTTGCCCGATCTATCAAAACGTAGATGCGGCGTCAACAATGAATGTGTCTGAAATCCGCGATCGGCTAATCCGCCAGTTAACCGCACCTGTACGCTGGGCTGATTGCGCGACGGCGATGGTGGCAAATGATTGTGAGACGTTAATCGAGTGCGGTCCAGGCAAGGTCCTTACCGGACTCGCCAGGCGTATCGACCGCAGTATTGACTGTAAAGCGATCGGCACGATCGATGATTTCAATGCTGCGCTAGAGGCAGTCGCGTAATGGGTGATCGGGTCGCGCTCGTGACAGGTGCTAGTCGAGGTATCGGCGCGGCAATTGCTGCTCGATTGGCAGCCAGTGAGATCTACGTGTTCGGAACCGCAACATCGTCTGAAGGGGCCGCGCGCATTAGCGAGAAACTTGGATCCCATGGTAGCGGCATTGAATTGAGAATCGAAGATCCAGACTCCGTTTCAATAGCGTTCGATCAGGTCACGAGCGAACGTAGTGTTTCGATCTTGGTAAATAATGCCGGAATTACGAACGACAATCTGTTTCTAAGGATGTCCGACAGTGATTGGGCGGACGTGATCAACACGAATTTGGTGTCGCTTCATCGGTTATGCAAACCTTTTCTACGAGGCATGATGCGTGAGCGTTGGGGGCGGATCATTAATGTCGGATCCGTAGTAGGACGCATGGGTAATCCGGGACAAGCGAACTACGCCGCAGCAAAGGCGGGTATTGAGGGATTTACGCGCAGCTTGGCACAGGAACTGGGCAGTAGAGGCATCACTGTCAATTGTGTTGCACCCGGATTTATCGATACAGACATGACGGCTGAGTTAGGTGAGAAAGCGACAGAGCAGTTAGTGTCGCGCATCCCATTAGGTCGCGTAGGTACCCCTAACGAAGTGGCAGAAACGGTCGCGTTTCTCGCCGGTGAAGGCAGTTCGTACATCACTGGACAGACGATTGCGGTAAACGGCGGGATGATGTCCTACTAAAGAGCAACTTTAAGAAGGCGCGAATTCACTGCGTTTGTCCTCCGCCGAATAGCGATTCGCCCTTATAAAATACGCGTCTTAACGGACTGTGCACTATGCACAGTCTTTTGTTCGCACGACGTTAGCCGTTCTACCGGTGTTTTCGAAACGAGCGTCGTACAAGTCCTTGGCTATGGAGTGAATTCAACCCATGAGTTCATTAATGGAACGCATCAAGAGCATTGTGGCTAAGCAGCTGAAAGTCGAAATCGACGAGATCAAGGACGAGTCTTCGCTCGAGGAAGATCTTGGCGCTGACTCGCTGGACCGCGTTGAACTCGTGATGGCATTCGAAGAGGAATTCCAAATCGAAATTGTCGATGAGGACGCGGAAAATATCACTACGGTTGCTGAAGCGCACAACTACATCAAGAGTGTAGTCGGCGACGAGTAGAGCGATCTTCGGCGTAATGCCTTTCATAGACCGACACAACACATCAGTCGAGACGTTCGGCTAATGAGTAAACGTCGGGTTGTTGTTACGGGCATCGGTCTAATTACTCCGATCGGCCTCGACACTGCATCGTCGTGGCAGAGCGCATTAGATGGAGTAAGTGGCGGTAATCGGCTGGACTCGTTTGATGCCAGCAACCATCGCGTACAAATTGGTGCGAGTTTAAAGGGATTTGATGTCAGTCAATACATGGATCCTCGCGAAGCTCGCCGGTTGGATCTGTTTCTACAAATTGGATTAGCCGTCGTTGACCAGGCAGTAGCTGACGCTGGAATCGCGGATCCCCCTGACCCTGATCGAATCGGCGTTGCAATGGGTTCAGGTATCGGTGGCATCACAACGATTGAAGATACGCATTCCGTGTTAATGGATCGCGGACCGAAACGCGTTTCACCGTTCTTCGTACCCTCGAGTGTGATCAACATGATTGCGGGTAACGCATCAATTCGGCATGGTTTCCAGGGTCCGAATATTGCGATCGTTACCGCGTGCACTACCGGAACGCACAATATTGGTTATGGCGCACGCATGATCCAGTATGGTGAAGCGGACGCCATGGTTGTTGGCGGCTCGGAGTGGTCGACCACGCCATTGACCGTCGCAGGGTTTGCCTCTATGCGAGCGTTATCAACGCGGAATGATGAGCCGGAAAAGGCAAGTCGACCGTGGGACGTTGAACGTGATGGTTTCTTGCTTGGAGACGGTGCTGGTGCGCTGGTTATTGAGGAATACGAACACGCTAAACAGCGCGATGCAAACATCATCTGTGAGCTTAAAGGATTTGGCGTAAGTGCTGATGCCTATCACATCACGAGTCCGCCCGATAGCGGACAAGGTGCTGTCGCGTCCATGAGGAACGCTCTAAATGACGCTGAACTAGCGCCCGATGAAATACAGTATGTGAACGCACACGGAACTTCCACGCCGCAAGGAGATATTGCTGAAACGGTGGCTATTAAGAAAGTTTTTGGTATGGATACGAAGGTAGCGGTGAGTTCATCCAAGTCGATGATCGGCCATCTCTTGGGAGCTGCTGGAGCCGTCGAAGCAGGATTTTGTGCGCTTTCAATTCGAGACCAAAAAGTTCATCCAACGATTAACCTAGATAATCAAGACCCCGCTTGTGATTTAGATTACGTGCCACACACTGCGCGAGATACTCAACTTGATCATGTCCTTTCGAACTCTTTCGGGTTCGGTGGCACAAATGGCAGCTTGATCTTTAGCCGAGTTTAACTCACATCTGTTATGCGGTGGTTAGTGCTTGCCGCAGCGTTATTAGTACTGATTGCAGGTGGTGCTGCCTTATATAGCTACAACTACATAAATGATGCGTCACGCTTCTCCGTGCAACCGGTTGAAATACTCATTCAACACGGTGATTCGTTACCCGTTATAGCGAACGAACTTAAACAGTCGGGTGTAATCGAGCTCGCATGGCCGTTCATATGGCTTGCTAAATACCAAGACAAGGACCAAGAAATCAAGGCCGGTGAATACCACTTTGAAGGCAACGTGTCATTGATTGAGATTCTTGAAAAGCTAGTCCAAGGATCCGTGGTCACTTACGAAGTGCAGTTGAGAGAAGGAGCGAGACTGGAGGAGTATCTTGTCTTATTGCGCAACACAGAAAAACTGGTTAATGACCTTTCAGATGTGACACCGGAAAACATCCTTGAGCGTTTGCAACTGAGAACCATCGCGACCCATGGTGAAGGCTTGTTTTACCCTGATACCTATCAGTATCGACGAGGCGAATCAGCGTCCTCAGTCTTAAGGCAAGCTTTTAAGTTGATGAATCAAGAATTGAGTCGAGCTTGGTTTTCTGCTTCGGATGAGATTCATGTGGATTCGAAGTACGATCTTCTGATTGTGGCGTCCATGATCGAGCGCGAATCACATATCGAGGCTGATCGCGTCCGCGTTTCGGGGGTGATACATCGTAGACTAGCGTTGGACATGTATTTGCAGATCGATCCTACAATCATCTACGCGCTTGGTGAAGACTTCCGCGGTCGTCTTCGGTCGAGAGATCTTCGAATGGATAGTCCATATAACACGTACCGTTTCAAAGGACTGCCACCGTCACCAATTTGCGCTGCGAGTGGCGAAGCCATACGAGCCGCGGCAAATCCTGCGCCTGGAAGAGAGCTGTTCTTCGTTTCGCGTGGTGATGGCACAAGTCAATTCAGCGAAACTCTAAGCGAACATAATCAAGCAGTTGCGCGTTACATCCTCAATCGTTAGAACAACTGTGGAGGGTTTTAAGAAGGGTGTGTCGGACGGTTGAGTAATAAGGAATACGGCCGTTTCATTACCTTCGAAGGCATCGAAGGTAGTGGCAAGAGCACGAACATCGCATGGGCTCAAGAGTACCTGCGTGGACAAGATATCGAGGTTCTGTTAACACATGAACCGGGGCGCACCAGAATTGGCGAAGAACTACGCACTGTGCTACTAAGAACACGTGACGACCGCTTGATGCCGATGACCGAGTTGTTTTTGATATTCGCCTCGCGAATGCAACTCCTCGAAGAGGTCATTATTCCAGCGCTGAGGCGTGGTACTTGGGTGCTATGTGATCGATATGTCGACTCGTCAATCGCATATCAAGGTGGCGGTCGTGAGCTTGGTGTAGAACGAGTAGAAAAGCTAGTCCAAGCGATGGGTGAACTCTACGCGAAACCCGACCTTACAGTGCTACTTGATTTACCTCCTAATATGATCCTAGATCGACTAACGAATCGCACGTTAGATCGGTTCGAGAGCGAAGAGCAGTCGTTTTTTGAACGAATACGGCGTACATATCTGGATCTTGCACGAAACGATCCTCGAATCCGTGTTGTTGATGCGACGCGTCCACTCGAAAGTGTTCAAGATGAGATCGCAGGTCTTTTGAACGCGTTGCTGAACGAGTCGATCGACGGGTGAGTACGACGCCGTTACCTGTATGGCTGCAAACGGTGCAGGACGCTTTCGAACGTAGAATAGAGAATTTTCGTGTTCCTCATGCCATTCTGCTTGAATCAGCCCCGGGTTGGGGTGTGTTCGAGCTCGCTGACAGCATGGCAACAACACTACTCGGCGTCGATAGAAGCTTCGATTTGAGTCGACATTTTGACTTTCAGCTAGTCGAGCTGGAAGGGAGATCAAGTCTGATTTCAATCAATCAGATCCGTGATGCGATAGATTTTTTGAGTACCACGGCACGAGAGGGTGACCGAAAACTCGTACTTGTCAAACAAGCTGACAAATTGAGTATTCCAGCGTCGCAGGCACTACTGAAAGTGCTGGAAGAACCACCGGAAAACAAACACCTAATCTTGGCGACGACGAATAGTGCGGTTCTGATGCCGACAATCCGTAGTCGCTGTCAGAAATTCGTCGTGCAAAACGGAACCGTCGAGCAGGTCAACGAGTTTCTGGAAACGCATTTTGGTAGTTCGAACGACCTAGACGATTTCCTGAAGGACTACGGTGGCGCGCCATATGCGGCACTTGCAGCTCTGGATGAGAAACGAGTGAATTTGACAGCAGCGTTATCTCGCTTTGCTCGCAGCCAAAACACGCTTACGGAACTCGCAGGCGATTTGAAAAAGGAAGAAGCGGACGACGTTCTGCTTCGGTGGCAGTACATCACGTTGCGGCTAGCTAGAAATAGTGCCCTCGTTCAACCTGTCGCTACGTTTTACGACGAATTGAGTGACGTACGCAGACAGTTTCGTGAAGTACCGGGCCTCGATCGTGAACGCCAATTACTTCGGCTATTGATTAAATGGCGGGAATTGCTTATCAAGCACCAACGCTTGCATCGCTGAAGGCGTTGCGCGTTAGGTTTACAGGTCCATCGGGGCTAACGAATACGTTATCTTCAACGCGAACCCCACCATACTTCGTGAAGCGATCGACCTTGGTCCAGTTGACGTCTTGGTGACCTCGCCATTGGTCTAACAGACTAGGAATAAAGTAGATTCCCGGTTCAATCGTAAAGATCATATTTGGCTCGATTGAGCGCAGGAGCCGGAGGCTTTCATATCGATTGTGAGGCGGCACCTCTCGACCGCTCTCTTCCACGATTCGCCCGCCAACGTCGTGCGTTTGCAGTCCAAGCAGATGCCCTAAGCCGTGAGGAAAAAAGGCGTCGACCAGCATTGATTCATACGCCGTCGCTGGTGAGCACGTCAAGAATCTGAGGCTCGTCAAGATCTCCGATATTTTCTGGCTCATTTCCTCGTGCAGGTCCAGATACGACTTCCCGATAGTAATTACTTCGATGATGCCCCTTTGCGCATGATCGACGGCATCAATTAGCTCGGCGAACTCTTCGTTGCCGTTCGCCGCATAGGTTCGCGTAATGTCGGAGTGATAGCAATGTGACTTCGCTCCGGCATCGATAAGAAGGCTGCATATTTCAGGCGCAGGTTCACGATCGTACTTCTGGTAATGCAGTGTGGCTGCATGAGTGTTCATAGCGACGATGCTGGGATACGGGAGTTCAGCTTCGTGTTGCGAACTAGCACGCAAGAACGCGTGATGGATCTGGTACTCACTTTCGCCCTCGGAAAAAGCTCTAGCTGCAGCCTGATGACCCAATACACCGAGAGCAGTTGCGTCCTTCATGCATAGCTGCTCGAACTCCGTCTTGTAAGCACGTTGGTAGTCAAGTTGTCGAACCAAACGATCGTTCCGACTGGAATTTGCTGTTGGCGAGGTTGACGCGAGTGTTTTGCCGACGTGTGCGACGTTGGAGCACGTGTGAATCAGTTGGTCGAGCGAGCGTCGGAGTTCACCCAGATCGGCGAAGGTTTGAACATCAAAGGCGTCCTTGGCGAAATCAGGCGCGTCGCTAGGCAGGTACCAGTAGTCAGAGGGGGTATGCCATAGGAGCACCGGTTGCTCGTCCATCCGAACGACCACTACCGCGTGTTCGCAATCGCTTTGTGGAACCCAGCGTAGAAAGTGACCATATGCGTGGAAAGGTGGTTCTTGGTCGTCGCCGAAGAACGTTTGATTCTGTCCAGCATAGATAGCGGCAGCGTCAAATCCATTCTTGTCCATCAAGCGGCGCCATTCCGACGTTAGATGGTCAATATGAGCGTTGTACGCGCCTAGATGCATGGTACCTAATACTGATGAGTTAGATTAAGCCGCGATTATCACGGATTCTTCATAACAAGTGATTACCTCAATGGTATAAATTCCCGCTCAAATTTCTAGCAAAAAGGGGCATTCCATGGGCGACTATGCGTATGCTGCGCCTACTACCGTCGACAGCACGGTCGAGCTACTGTCTAGTAGTGCAAGTAGCGGGACGCGTACTCAAGTTTTAGCCGGGGGAACAGACGTGCTTGTACAGATGCGGTCGATCGATCGCGTACCCCGCCTGATCGTTGATGTCAAGCAGTTAGCAGAGACCAACGCGCTCTCAATTGGCGAGGACGAGATTTACATTGGTGCGGCAATTCCATCGGCGATTTTGAACGAGAACGCTGAGTTAAAGGGAAAGCTACCAGGACTTATCGAATCCGCCGATTTGATTGGCTCAACGCAAATCCAAGGTCGCGCCACGATTGGCGGTAACTTATGCAACTCCTCGCCGGCGGGCGACACCATTCCTGCATTGATTGCGAATAGCGCAGTCTGCCATATTGTGGGCGCAGATGGTGAACGGAACGTCCCAGTAGAGGACTTTGTAACTGGTGTAGGCACCAATTGCATGGCGGACCATGAGTTTCTCCTAGGATTGCGCGTTCCTGCACCGAAAGGTAATACGGGTGATGCGTATCTTCGTTTCATTCCGCGGACCGAGATGGATATCGCTGTTGCGGGCGCGGGCGTACGCGTAACCCTCGACGACGGCGGGACGTGCACTGCTGCACGCGTAGGGATTGGCGCCGTAGCCCCGACGCCGCTACTGGTCCCAGATGCAGCGGATGCGCTGATCGGAACACAGGTGGATGACGAAGCCCTTAATGCGGCTGCAGCTGCGTGTTCGGCTGCTGCATCACCCATCTCCGACAAACGTGGAACGGTCGAGTACCGCATCAAAGTGGTTGGCGTTCTGTGTAAACGGGCCGGCGCGATTGCTCGCGACCGAGCCAAGGCGTCATAGAAGAGCATCCGGGGGAAATAAAAATGGCAAAAGTACATGTATCAACCACCGTCAACGGACAACCGATGGACGTTTTGGTTGAGCCTAATGATTCGTTGTTGGACACCCTACGCGATGGCTTAGGATTGACGGGCACGAAAGAAGGATGTGCAACGGGTGACTGCGGCGCGTGTTCCGTGATGCTGGACGGACGGCTTGTCTGCTCGTGCTTGGTCCTCGGCGCGGAAGCGGAGGGTAAGACGATTGACACGATTGAGGGCGTTGCGGATAGCGATGGTCTACACGTCATACAACAGAAATTCTTAGAGCATGCGGCATTGCAGTGCGGTATTTGCACGCCAGGTTTCATCGTCGCAGCGAAAGCGCTCTTAGAGAAAAACCCAAATCCAGATGAAACCACGATTCGTTATTGGCTGGCGGGAAATCTGTGCCGTTGCACCGGTTATGACAAAATCGTGCGTGCAGTACAAGACGCCGCTAATGAATTAGCGTCACCTGCTTAGTTATAGGAGAGATACGATGGCGGAAGCAGTAGATCTAAAAGCAATTGGAACGAGACCGGTTCGACCTGACGGGGTCGAGAAAGTAACGGGTCGAGCCAACTTTGGTGCTGATTTGAACTTGCCTGGCATGCTTCATGGCAAGATTCTTCGAAGTCCCCATGCTCACGCTCGCATAAAGAGCGTTGATCTTTCCGGAGCCTTAGCCGTTGACGGTGTTTTGGCGGCGATTTCTGGTAAAGACATTCCAGGGGGTGGCGACCTTGGCGACAATGTTCTTGCGAATGAAAAGGTCTTGTACGACGGTCACGCAGTGGCCGCTGTAGCTGCCCGTTCGGCATTTATTGCAGAGCAAGCGCTTGACCAAATCAAGGTTGAGTACGAGGTGCTGAATCCGGTGTTGTCGATTGACGATGCGATTGCGGACGGTGCGACGCTTGTTAATGAATCGCAACATACGAACGGTGACACCTCACAACCGGCAAGCAACATTGCAGCGGTTACCAAATTCGAGCGCGGCGACGTCGACAAGGGTTTCGCAGAAGCGGATGCCGTTGCCGAAGGCGAATTTCGCGTGCCAACTGCACACCAAGGGTATATCGAGCCACATGCCTGCACCGCGACTATCAATGAAGAAGGCAAGGCAACCGTTTGGTGTTGTACACAGGGTCAATTTGACGTTCGAAGTATGACGGCGAATTGCCTGAATAAGCAGGTCAGCGATATTCGCGTCATTCCTTCTGAAATTGGTGGTGGCTTCGGCGGTAAAACGACGATTTATTTGGAACCTGTAGCTGTCAAGCTATCAGAGATCAGTGGACGTCCGGTCAAGATGGTAATGTCGCGTGAAGAAGTGTTCCGTGCGACAGGACCGACTTCAGCCACGCTTTGTCGAGTAAAAGTCGGCGCCAAAAACGATGGAACGATCACCGCAGCGACGGCTTGGTTGGCATATGAAGCGGGAGCATATCCTGGCGCGCCGGTTGGACCTGGTTGTATGTCCGTACTAGCGCCGTATGACCTCGAGAATTTCAGAATCGAAGGTCTTGACGTCCTTGTAACTAAGCCAAAGGTTGCGGCATATCGCGCTCCGGGAGCGCCACAGTCGATGCACGCGATGGAATGTGCGATCGACGATCTAGCCCGAAAACTGGGCATGGATCCGATTGACCTTCGGCTCAAGAATGCAGCCGATGAGGGTACAGTTGCACCATACGGTCCGCAGTTCCCTGCAATCGGCTTGCGCGCTTGCCTTGAGGCGGCGAAGGTCCACCCGAACTACACGACGCCTCCTGCTGAAGGTCAGGGTCGTGGCGTTGCCGTTGGATTCTGGTTCAACATTGGCATGCAGTCGAGTGCAGAGATTCGAATCGCCGAAAACGGCGCTGTCACCATCATGGAAGGCAGCCCTGATATTGGTGGTTCAAGAGCGTCTATGTGCCTGATGGCGGCGGAAACGCTCGGCATACCTTACGAGAACATCAATGCGCATGTAGGCGATACGGAGGCAACTGGCTATTGCAATACGACTGGCGGAAGTCGGACGACGTTTGCGACTGGAATGGCAGTGATCGAAGCGTGTGAAGACATCATTGCTCAATGTAAGGAGCGTGCCGCACTGACGTGGGAACTTGATGTTGATCAAGTTGATTGGGAAGACGGACAAGCCGTTCCGAAACCAGGCGTGAACGCGGATGTCAAGCCTCTGAGCTTGGCCGATATCGCACGTTCGGCTGGTCGGACCGGGGGTCCACTCCTTGGCCGAGCAAGCTTGAATGCACAAGGTCCTGGTGCTTCGTTCTCAGTGAACTGGACGGACGTTGAAGTAGACCGTGAAACGGGTAAAGTCGATGTGAAGGCGTTTACCGGTGTACAAGATGCAGGTCGTGCAATTCACCCATCTTATGTTGAAGGTCAAATGCAGGGCGGTGCTGTCCAAGGACTTGGTTGGGCACTCAATGAGGAGTACATCTATAACGACGATGGCGTCATGGAAAATGCTGGTTTTCTCGACTATCGTGTGCCGGTAACTTCCGATATGCCGATGATCGATACACAGATCGTTGAAGTACCGAACCCATCACATCCATACGGAGTTAGAGGAGTCGGAGAGACGCCAATTGTGGCGCCGCTCGCTGCTACTTCAAACGCCGTCCGTGATGTGCTTGGTTTTCGAATCAATGATCTGCCTTTGTCACCGCCTCGAGTGCTCGCAGCGATCGACGAAAACGAATAGTCCTTAGACCAATTCAAAAAAGACCAGCCTTTCGGCTGGTCTTTTTTTTGACGAAGTAGTGCTATTTAGTTATGTATTTCCGAACAAATGCTGATTTGAGATCGTAAAGTCCTGTACGGAATTAGGTGATTGTTAGTGCGAGATCTTCGACGTTCCGGCGATTAGCCATTGATCGTTTTGTTTACCGACCACGACGATCCCAGCTTCTTCCTCTCCGTCGCTGAATTCCGTTATTACTTCGACGATGGCACCTCGCGTACCGGTCTGGACCGCTTTTACGCGCTTTAAAGTGATACCACGTCCGCGATAGTCATTGAGCAGCTCAACTACCGCTGGCTCGCTAGTGGCGGTTATCACGTTCCCGACGTGTACGACAGTTAAGGGTAAACGGCACAGTTTTGCACAAGCAGTTAGATCGTTATCTCCTACGTGTGAGACGAATTGTCCTACTAAATGCTCGACTGCCTTTGATGTTTCCTCGATTTCATGTCCAGCATACGAATCGACCCCGAACCTGGCTTGAATACCCCAAGAACCCTCGATTCGCGTCAGGATGTAAGTCACCCGATTTTCTAGGATAGGGTTGCCTTCCGCATTGAATCGAGTCCAACCTCCAAGAAGATGAACCTTCTCGGCGGATTCGTGTAAGCGACGAGGTGTTACGCCTTCCGAGCGTACCCAACCTGTCGCTTCGCGAGCCGTCCAATCGGCCGCGTTTGCATAGGCTTCGGGCGTCTCAAACCGAGTCGTACCACCTGTTGCTGATACCCGTACATGTGGGTAGCTCATTACGGCAGCCCAAGCAGGTGCATTCTTCGCACTATCAGCGCGAAAGAAACCTCTATAAGCATCTTCTGGTTGATCAAATCTTTCAGGAAATCCATCCATCGTCCAATTCTCCTGTTGGTTGTGAATAGTTGTAGAGCGGTAGACACTCCCCTAAGTGTTTGCTAATAAGACGCGAGTTGCGAGTCGGCTGTAACTCGAATGGTTTATAGCACAGTCGGAAAGATCGGTTGCGTTTTTAATCGAAATAACAAGAATAGAATGGAAATTGAACGCGACTAGCTTTGACGAAACACAAAAAAGGTGTAAACGTAACGTGAAAAGCGCAAACGATCATATCGACGATGAAATCGTAAATCCAACCTCAAATCGAACGATGCAAGATGTCGTTCGGGTAGCTGCTAGTAGACGGAAGGTAATCCAGGGCGGGATGTCGCTTGCAGCAGGGTTCATGGCTTCAAAATCTGCGTTAGGGCAGCGAACACCGATCATTCCATTTACGCCGGGACTAATGGACTTCACACCGTTGAGTCGTTCTCAAGCATCGGGGTCGTGGCCGACTATTTCAAGTGATTATCAGTTTCAGGTACTGATTCCTTGGGGTGATCCGGTTCTACCTGACGGTCCCGCGTTTTCGTATCCGCCAAGTGCCGCAAACCAAGCGAAGCAAATCGGCATTGGCCACGATGGCATGTGGTTCTTCCCTGATGAAGCCGACCCGGAAGCAGGTAATAGGAAAGGGATGCTGTGCGTTAACCATGAGTTCGGTTCGAATTCTCACGTCTTAGGTAAGGGTGATCCTGACTCACTGGCAGACGTGCGATGTTCACAGCACGCACATGGCGTATCTGTCGTTGGTATTCAGCGAGAGGAAGGAACTTGGAAGGTATACGATGCTGGTAGTGCACGACGCATCCATGTAAATAGCGCGGTCTCGTTTAGCGGTCCGGCAGCGGGAAGTGAATTTCTTCAAACGACGTTCGGCAACTCCCCACAAGGGATCTTAAACAACTGCGGTTGCGGGTTTACGCCGTGGGGTACCTACTTGACGTGCGAAGAGAACTTTCAAGGGTACTTTGGTGCTACAAATGGCCGACTGCGCTGGGAGGCATCTGAAGAGCAGGCGAGATATGGCTTTAGTACAAACGGTTTCGGTTACGGGTGGCATTTATTCGATAAGCGATTCGACCTAGCTTATGGGGGGTATCGCAATGAAGAGAACCGATTCGGTTGGGTCGTAGAAATCGACCCGTACAGTGCAGCAAACCCGCCTGTAAAGCGAACTGCTTTAGGGCGCTTCAAGCACGAAAGCGTTGCTGTTGTTGTTGGTAAGGATCGGCGTGTTGTCGCCTACATGGGTGACGATCAGCAATTCGATTACATATATAAGTTTGTGAGCTCAGAAGACCACGTTAAACTGCGTCACGAAGGTAAGTCTCCCTTTGACCACGGCACCCTCTACGCGGCCAAATTCAATGATGACTTCACAGGTGAGTGGCTGGAACTATCGATGGAGAATTCAGCCCTTCGCTCGAGTTTCTCAAGTCAGGCAGAAATTGTGACCTTTGCCCGGCTAGCTGCGGATGAACTGGATGCTACACAAATGGATCGTCCAGAATGGACAACTGCAGGCCCTGATGGTTCTATCTACTGTGCGTGTACGAACAACAGTTCGCGTAACGTGGCCAACGCAGCAAATCCGCAAGCCCCTAACCCCGATGGTCACATTATTCGTTGGGTTGATGATGATATGCATGTGGGCACAACGTTTGAGTGGGATATATTTAAACGCGCTAGTGATACTCATGGATCTGAAGAGTCATTTAGCGATCCCGATTCAATCTATGTTGACGCAGATGGGCGTATGTTTATTGGGACAGACGGCGGTCAGCAGGATGGCATGAATAACCAGTTACTCGTGGCGGATACGGTTACCGGTACAGTGAAGCGGCTGTTTGCGGGCGTTGTCGGTGACGAAGTTACTGGAATTACAATGACCCCGAACCGCCGTACAATGTTTGTTAACCTACAGCATGTAGGTGGTGGTAGCATCACGCAAACTAATTTTCCTGGACTAGGAAACCACAACATTCCGAGAGATGCTACGATCGTGATTACACGAAAAGATGGTGGAATTATCGGTTCTTAAGGAATCTCGAAATATATAAAACGAGAAATTTTGTCGGCAAGCTAGTTTGTCGGGATTTATGACGTGTTTTATTTATTTATGTTCTTGAGGAACACATGAAATGTAACGCTTCAGCGGGACCGAAAAAGAGTACGTACTAAATGGTGATTCGTTTGATTTTGCTGTTTCGAAACCGTCCTGATACATGGTATCCGTAGCGACTGACGGGTGAACGGAAGCATGACGCAATGAATCGAGACGTTAGTTAAGTCGGTTTTTTGGTTCTGTCTTAAATTAGATCTGAGAAGCTAAATATCTCGGATTGTTAATAAGAAGCCTGCAAATTGCAGATACTCTAGTGGTTATGTATCTGCCCTAATTCTGCACGCTAGAATTTGAGCTTCCGTTGAGTTAGACCCGGACAGGTATCGTGGCGCGTGTTGTTTTTCCTGATCATCTTCGTCAGCACACGAACGGCACGGAAGAACTGACCGTAGTTTGTGATTCTTTTCGCTCGCTGGTAAGGAAACTCGACTCAGATTTCCCCGGGATCGAAGAGGTCTTAATGAAGACAGCCGTCGCAATAGACGGCCAAATCTATCAGGATGCGTGGCTCGAACCAATTCAACCAGATAGTGAAGTCTTTTTTATGCATCGAATCGAAGGTGGTTGACATCACATATCGATTGAGGACGAACGGACGTGCCTAAGTTAGTTAATTTAGGGTCGTTAGGCATCGACCATGTATACGCTGTTGACCATATAACAAGCGCCGGAGAGACCCTCTCTAGTCATACGCACGACGTATTTCCCGGCGGCAAAGGGTCGAATCAGTCGATTGCCGCTGCTAAAGCGGGTGCTGATGTCGTCCATGTTGGTTGTATCGGACCGGATGGCGATATGTTGCTTGACGTGCTTCGAGAGGTGAGTGTTGACGTCACAGGCGTCCGGGTAGGTGAAACTGCGACGCAACACGCAGTTATTCAAGTGGATCGTCAAGGTCAGAATGCGATCGTGATCTACGGCGGCGCGAATCTAACGATTAACGAAGACGACCGGAATGTCGCGCTCTCAAAGATAGCGCCAGGCGATTGGCTTTTGCTGCAGAATGAGATCAATGATCTAGAGAAGATTCTTGATGAGGCAGCACAACAAGATGTTTCGGTCGCTTTTAACGTAGCACCAGTCGATGGACGAGAAAAAGACTACGACTATTCTCGTGTTGGGCTCCTGATCGTCAACGAGGTAGAGGCCGCATCGCTGGCGGGCGAAAGCGATCCGGAACGCGCATTCGATGTGCTTACTTCACGATTTCCCGACATGATTGTGCTGTTGACGCTCGGCAAAGACGGTGGAATATATGGCGGTGGAATACACCCACGTGTGGCGTATCAAGCACATACCGTCGACGCAGTCGACGAAACTGCAGCGGGCGATACGTTTATTGGATATTTCATGGCTGAGTGGTTACGTAGCCAAGACCTCGCAAAGGCTGTTGAAGACGCGAGTGCGGCTGGGGCAATTGCTGTGACAAAGCCTGGCGCCGCATCCTCGATTCCTAGTCGGTCGGAAGTCGACGCGTTTAAGAAAGCAATGGTGCTTTAGTCGAATCGTAGTCCGGTCGCTTCCTCAAGCTCGCGAATCGCATCATCAGGGTCAACAACCTTTATCGTGGTCATACCCATGGCACGTGCAGGTTTGAGGTTAATTCCGAGATCGTCGAGGAAAACACAATGGTCCGGTGCCACTTCGAGTCGTTCGCAGGCGATTTCATAGATTCTCGAATTTGGTTTCCGTACTCCCTCAATTGACGATTCGATGATCGCGTCAAACATCTCCATAATCGGTCCAGTCTCGGTAAACTGACGCGTAGCGGGTGAGTCTTGCTCCGGATTTGCAGGTTTGATGTTGTTCGTGATGCACCCGACTTTGAAGTGTTTCTTACATGTTGCAAGAACACGCACCATTCGAGGCCGAAGCTTGCCAGATAACAAAGTGAGCACGTCGCTGCCACGGACGGCATGACCCATCGCTTGACTCTCAGCGTGAAATAGGCCGTCGAATTCCTCTCGACTTACGGCGTTTGCTTCAAGCTTCGCCCAGGCGTTGGCGTCTGGATTCGTTGAGTTTACCGTTCGAATGAAGTCTTTTGGTAAGCCATGCTCGCGTTCGAAATGATTGAAAGCTTCGAACGGGCTACTCGTAAATACACCGCCGAAATCCCAAAGTACGGCGTGTACGTCTGGATGAGGAAGTCCCAACTTTTGACCTGTCCGGTACTGTGAGAAAAAGAAAGTGCGCAATTATCACGGCGAGTGGCATGAGAGGGCGCAAGTAACATATTGGAATCGTGAGACGACTCTCTCCGCGTCGTCTCGTTCCAAGAAACGAGCAATTGCGAAAGCAGGAATCAGTCACTATGACCTATAACAACATCGAATATGAGGAAGACGATCGTCTTGCTTTCGTCTCTCTCAATCGACCGCAAAAACTGAACGCTCTCAGTCATGCATTGCGTGGCGAGGTTTATGATGCAATGAAACATGCGGAAGCCAATCCCGACATCGGCATCATCATTCTGCGTGGTAACGGGAGAGCATTCAGTGCTGGCTACGACTTAGCGCCGGATCCGACTGAAGAAAGTGAATATACGTCCGAGCGCTCCAGTATGCCTGACACAGGCACGACTCATCCACAGCACTACGATTGGTCTCGCCATGCATTGATGGGGCACTGGGTTATTTGGGAATTAGCCAAACCGGTGATCTGCCAGATTCATGGATACTGCTTAGCGGGTGGCACTGAACTTGCGTCGATGTGTGATCTGCGGATCGTTGCTGAAGACGCTCTCATTGGTTATCCACCTGTCCGGGCGATGGGCACCATGGACATGATGTGGGCGCCTTGGTTTATGCCGCCAGTAAAAGCGCGCGAATTTGCTTACACAGGTGACACGTTTACCGGTGCAGAGATGGCTCAGTATGGTTGGGCAAACTACGCCTTGCCAAAAGAAGATCTTGACGAATTTGTTGAGAAATTCGCGCGTCGCCTAGGTTTCATTGACAACGACCAGCTCAACTACAACAAGCGTGCGGTGAACCGTCAGTATGAGATCATGGGCATGAGAACTGGCTTGATGGTTGGGACCGACGTTGAAGCGATGTCAAAGCATCGTCCGGCGGCGCCGGAATTTGGTCGGCGTGTGCGCGAAGAAGGCTTGAAAGCTGCGCTCGAATGGCGTGACGGTCCATTTCGGGATTTTCGTGGCGCATATTCAGAGAAATACGCAAATCGAGCGCTGGCAGGAAGCGAAAAGAGTAGCGGCGATCAGAGTGACGCCGATTACAGTAAAAACGACTAATTTACATAGTGTCGGGGTTGTCGCGAATTAGCGGCAACCCCGATCTTTTGCTCAAACGGGGTACGGCCTAAATGGACATGCAGAACGGTGTTGCTATCGTCACGGGTTCATCATCGGGGGTTGGCGCTGCATGTGCACGACAGCTTGCAGAGCTGGGCGCACACGTGGTGATCAACTATTCACGAAACGAACAGGGCGCGCGAGAAACCGAAGCCGCGTGTACGGAGTTGGGCGCAGAGACGCTCGTGGTGCAAGCGGATGTTTCCGATGACGAACAGTGCCGAGCGCTCGCAAAGGCTGCGGAAGATAGATGGGGTCGGATCGATGCATTGGTAAACAATGCCGGTACGACAAAGTTCGTTGCTCACCCCGACCTTGAGGGGTTATCGAGCGAAGATTTCTTACGGATCTATGCCGTCAACACGTTGGGTCCATTCATGATGTCGCGTGCCGTGGTGCCAGCGATGCAACGTGGGAAACGAGGCAGCATTGTTAACGTCTCCTCAGTTGCAGGCGTCATGGGTGTTGGCTCATCCATCGCGTACGCCGCATCGAAAGGTGCGTTAAACACGATGACGCTGTCATTGGCACGGGCGCTGGGTCCTTACATCCGTGTTAACACGATTTGTCCAGGTTTTATTCAAGGAGACTGGCTTCGTGGCGGGTTGGGTGATGATGCGTACGAGGCATCGAAACGGAGAGTAGAGGAGTCATCCCCCTTGAATGTTGCATCGACGCCTGACGATATCGCTGCAGGCGTGCTCTACTTTATCGTTGGTGCAGACGTGATTACGGGTGAGACTTTGATCATGGATGGGGGTAGCCACTTGTCGACGGCTGGATTGACCAAGCGTTAGCGAAAACTCACTGCGGGATATTGGGGTGACGAACGTCCGTCCCCTGCACCGAGTAGATAGTGTTCTCGGCGATGTTCTTCGCGTGGTCGCCAATTCGCTCAAGCGATCGAGCTACCCAAATAACGGCCATATATTCGTCAACGTGGCTAGGATTGCGGGTCATGCCTTCACTACATGAATCGATTACGCTGTTGTACACCCGGTCGACTTCAGCGTCAGCTTCTATCGTCGCAGTCGCTCCGGACTCGTCCTTCCGTGCAAACTGATTGAGAGATTCTCGCAGCATCTTACTGGCCAAATTCTCTAACGTTGCGACGTCTTCGAGAATCGACCGTAGATCGTCGAGCGGCGGACTAGATGGTTTCGTATTGATCGTGACTTTAGCGATTCGGTCTGCTTCGTCGCCAACCCGTTCAAGGTCCGTACTGCTCTTTAATAAACCTACGAGGAGCCGTAGATCGCTTGCTGTCGGCTGGCGTCGCGCCATGATCGTTGTGGTCTCCTGGTCGATTTCCATTTCTAACTGATTGACTTGAGACTCGCGCGTGCACACCGACTGAGCCAGTGAGAGGTCAATTGTTTTAAACGCACTCACTGCAGAACGCACCTGCTCCTCGACAAGTCCTCCCATCGCCGCGAATTTGCCTTGAAGCGTCTGTAGTTCAGCCTCAAATTGAGCTGAGATATGTCGATGTTCCTTCATGATGTCTTCTATTACACACTTGGTAAATTGACGCGATCAGCCATATCTACCAGTGATGTAATCCTCGGTTCGCTTCTCTGAAGGGTTTGTGAAAATGATGTTGGTGGTGTCATATTCGACCAACTTGCCAAGATATAGAAACCCGGTGTAGTCTGAAACCCGTGCTGCTTGTTGCATGTTATGGGTCACGATCAATATCGTGTAGTCTTGTTTTAGTTGGTGGATGAGTTCTTCGATCTTTAATGTTGAGATCGGATCGAGTGCTGACGCAGGTTCGTCCAATAGCAACACGTCAGGCTGTACCGCGATGGCACGGGCGATCACAAGGCGTTGTTGTTGTCCGCCAGACATATCGAGCGCTGATTCGTTTAACCGGTCGCTGACTTCCCCCCAAAGCGCTGCGTTCTTCAGCGCCCATTCCACTCGGTCGTCAATCTCGCTCTTTGGCAATCCGCCTTGAAGTCGTAACCCATAGGCTACGTTTTCGTAGATGGACTTTGGAAATGGGTTCGGTCGTTGAAATACCATGCCGACCCGACGGCGTAATTGAGCAATATCAACCGAAGTGCTGTGAATCTCCATACCGTTGAGTTCGATCTCGCCGGTGATGCGAACATCGTCAATAAGGTCGTTCATCCGGTTAAAACAACGCAAGAGCGTTGACTTGCCGCAACCCGACGGACCGATCAACGCGGTAACGCGTCGTCTCACGACACGCATAGATATATCGGTTAGTGCTTCGTTGTCTCCGTAATGTAAGCAGAGGTCAGACACCGTGAGGCAAATATCCTCGTCTTTCCATTCATTCGGTGAAGGCGCTTCTTCGATCGATGAAGCCGGAGTAGGAATTTCCGGGATTTCCGTCGATGCGTCGTGACCGTCCGCTCGCTCTTCGCTCATTAATTAATACTCACCCTAAATCTTGCCTCCAGACGATTGCGCAAGGTGATCGCAGTCAGGTTCAGTACGATGATGATCAGGACGAGCAGCAATGCGGTCGCGAACACCAGCGGTCTCGCAGCGTCAACGTTTGGGCTTTGAAATCCAACATCGTAAATATGGAATCCTAGATGCATGAACTTGCGTTCAAGATGAAGATACGGGAAATTTCCATCAATGGGTAATGTTGGCGCAAGTTTGACGACTCCAACTAGCATCAGCGGCGCGACCTCTCCGGCTGCCCGTGCGACCGCCAATATCATGCCGGTTAAGATCGATGGGCTCGCCATCGGCAGTACCACTTTAAAGATGGTCTCTGCTTTCGTCGCGCCGAGCGCCAAACTGCCTTCGCGTACTGCACGCGGGATACGTGTCAATCCTTCTTCCGTTGATACGATAACCACAGGCACGGTTAGTAGCGCTAATGTCAGCGATGCCCAGATTAAACCCGGCGTACCAAACGTAGGTGCAGGTTTCGCTTCCGGGAAGAAGAGATCGTCGATCGAACCTCCAATGGCGTAGACAAAAAAACCGAGTCCGAAGACCCCATATACGATCGATGGAACGCCTGCGAGGTTGTTTACGGCGATTCGAATCAGCTGCACGAATGGTCCTTGTTTCGCATACTCACGAAGATAGAGCGCAGCTACAACCCCAAAAGGCGTTACTAACGCAGACATCAGCAACACCATGAGCACCGTGCCGAACAGTGCGGGGTATATTCCACCTTCAGTGTTCGCTTCGCGTGGATCATCCGATAGGAAGTTCCACAGATTCTTGAAATACAACCCAAGTTTCTGCCACACGGACATACCGTTCGGCATCCAAGCTTGGATGATCGCGCTAATTGGAATATCGTTGATGCGTCCATCAGCGAGCGAGAAGCTCGCCGAATCTCTTTCGAGCTGCCGCGTTAACTCGAAAACTTGGTTTTCGATGACAGCGTAATCTGCGCGTAACGCCTCTTCCTCGGCTTCAAGATCGCTGAACTCGTGGTTGTCGTCGAGCTGTCGTCTCCGCTTTTCGAGGCGGATTGACTCCAGTTCATAGTTGATTCCATTGATGCTCCCTTCTTGGAGCTCATGGATCTCATTTCGGATGGTAGCCGTTCGATCGATACGAACCTGAAACTCGCCCCAAAGATCTTCGGCCTCTATCGACTCCCCTTCATGCTTGATACCTACGAGAAGGCCGAACGCATCGCCCCACTCAGTCCGTTCAATCACAACGACATCTGCTGGGACGCTGCTTGTAATCACATCGTGCTCGAACAGCCAGCGAAAGTCGGGCGGATTGGCTTGTCGATTGCCGGTCTTGATAAGCCACCTTTCGACCGTTGCCGGAACGCGTTTATCGAAGCTTGGATTCGCTTCCATGAATTGACGTCGGCTGATGGACTCGCGCTCGCTGACTTCGCCGAATATCTTGGTCTTCGTCCCAAAGCGTTCGTATTCAATGGCTCTGACTTCAGACGGCCAAAAATGCGCTAGCCCGTTGACCGCGAGCAAACCGATCAGACCGAGTACGGCGGCAACGCTTGCGGCAACAGCCGCGGAGGTAAGCCATATCCACGGGTCACCTGATCGCCACCATGCAGCCAGAGATTGTCGCTGCAGGCTCAGGTCTTGAGAAACCGCATCAGAGGTTGCCATAACGCGTCCTCAGTCGATTACGTACGATTTCTGCGACTGTGTTGAACATAAACGTGATAAAGAACAACACGAGCGCCATCAAGAAGAGAATTCGGAAGTGGGTGGAGTTTGCTTCTGATTCAGGCATCTCGACGGCGATATTTGCGGCAAAGGTTCGCATACCCTGAAATAGGTTGAGATCCATGATCGGCGTGTTTCCCGTCGCCATCAAAACGATCATGGTTTCACCGACGGCTCGACCGAAACCGATCATGATCGCAGAGAAGATCCCTGGGCTTGCCGTGAGGAGGACTACGCGAACAAGCGTTTGCCAACGCGTCGCGCCGAGCGCGAGAGATCCGTGTACGAGGTGTTGTGGCACGCCATAGATGGCATCTTCCGCGATCGAGAAAATTGTGGGGATAACGGCCAAACCCATCGCGATGCCAATGATGAGGGCGTTGCGTTGGTCATACTCCAACCCCAGCTTTTCATACATCCAGGATTTCGCGTCACCGCCAAAGAACACGTTCGCAAGCGGTTGATCAAATTCGAGCGTGAGCCATATGAGCAGGACGATCACTGGAACCGCGATCGCGGCGAACCAGCCATCGCACACGCTCAGCACCTTGCTTGGCATTCTCGACCAAAGTGTGGCGAACACGAGCATCCCAACCGGGAGTACGAACACGCACAACAGCACCGACGTCAGATGGTCTTCGACAATGGGAGCTAACCACAATCCAGCCAGGAATCCCAATATCACCGTAGGCAAGGCGGCCATGATCTCGATTCCCGGTTTGACCCACGCGCGCATACCGGGCGCCATGAAGTTAGCCGTGTAGATCGCACCCGCAACAGCGATCGGGATCGCGAAGATCATTGCGTAAAACGCGGCTTTGAGTGTTCCGAAGAGAAGTGGCGTTAATGAGAATTTAGGCTCGAAGTCAGTGTCGGCGGACGAGCTTTGCCAACTGAATACTGGTTCTTCATAGCCTTCGTACCAGACTTTGCCCCAAAGTGAACTCCAAGAAATCTCCGGATGGTCGTTCTCAATAGCGTAGGTGTGGATCTGGTCGTCTTGATAGGTCACGAGCCGGTCAGCGCGCGGTGAAAACACGAGCAGCTTCGGCATTGCTTCTAGTTGAATTGATGTGAGTATTCGGTTAGAGGTCGTGTAAGCCAAATGAGCGGTGCGTTGGTTATCGACAGCCACGAAGCCCTTACGGCGTTGCTCGCTTGCCAACGCTGAGATTGGTGCGTCAAAGTCCATCGACCGGATCGGCTTTAGGATGGTGCCGATTTCCGATGGGGATAGCGACCACTGACGCACTTCACCTGAATCATGCCCTACCAAAATAGAGTAACGTCCGAGTAGCGGTTCGACCGCGGTCGGCGCGCGACCGTCGACGGCGAAAGACGATGATTGGACAACTCTGGGTCGAAGCACGGACGGTACCAATATAAGTTGGTAGTCTCCTGTTTCGCTGTTTATGTTGTATAAGAATCGGCCTCGAGGTCCGAAGAAGGTGCGATCCGTACCGACGCGTCCCGCGATGGTGTTCTCGTCTGGGAACTCCAGTTCGAAATCGTCATCCACTTCCTCGAATTCGACGAGTAAAAGGGAGCCTTCGTTGAGTCGTGCAACGATGCGAAGATCTTCGTCGCTTCGATACGCATCGAAATCATCGGTGTTTGGCGGAAGCTGGTACGACGAATTAACGAATACCGGCTCAACGCGTTGCTCCAAGACGCGCTCGTTGTCGATATATCGAACCTGATGAGCGATCCGAAAGAATCGAACTTCATTGGCGCTGTCTCGCACCGCGTACGTATCGGTTGTAGGGAAGACGAGGATCGCGTCACGCCACGGAGTGGAACTAACGTCCACAAAGTTCTCTACTTCGAAAGTTGACGGATTTCGAAACTCAACTCGGCCGTTTCCGCGGATAAGCGTCACGATCTCGAAACTGTCGTCCGACCCGATCGCGAGTACGTCTTCCGGGAGTTGGGATACCTCATCCAGTACTTCAATCGAGGTCGGTGCGAAGATAGGCAAGATGACCCAGAACAGATATCCCATAATCAGCACGATCGCGGCTATGACTGCCACGCCACCGGCGCCGATCACCTTTGCGGTAATCGTGTTCGTCAGTCTGCGCCGGTTCGATATCTTCGGCAAGTCGTAGGTCGTCATCGATTGTTAGTTCTTCAGCCGCTTCAGCTCTCGATCGACCATGCGTCCCGAAAGAGGCACGTAGCCATCTTTTTCGACAACCTCCTGTCCGGTCTGTGAAAGTACCATGCGTAAAAATTCGAACTCGAGCGGATTGAGGGGGGTATCTGGCTTCTTGTTGACGTAGATATACAGGTAACGGCGTAGCGGATAGCTTCCATCAAGAGCACTCTCAGTAGTGACGATCACAGGCGGCATCGCCGCGTCTTCTGCAATCGGGACAGCACGTACACCAGAGGTTACATAACCCACTCCAGAATAGCCGATTCCGTTGAGGGATGCCGTAACGGATTGCACGACAGACGCCGACCCGGGTTGCTCATTGACCGTATTTTTAAAGTCACCGGAGCACAGGCCGACTTGCTTGAAATAGCCGTATGTGCCCGACACCGAATTGCGCCCGTAGAGCTGCAACGGCCGATTTACCCAGGAGCCATCTAAACCCAGGTCGCCCCAAGTGCGTACGTTGCGAGTTCCGCCACATCGTCGGGTCGTGGAGAAAACCGCATCAACTTGCTGGATGGTTAACGCTTCGAGAGGATTGTCTTTGTGTACATAAATTGCGAGTGCGTCAATTGCAACGCGTATACCGAGCGGCTTGTAGCCGAAGTGCCTCTCAAAAGCTTCGACTTCCTTGTCCTTCATCTTGCGACTCATCGGACCGAAATTCGATACGCCTTCCGTTAGCGCCGGCGGAGCAGTGGATGAACCCGCGGCTTGCACCTGAATATTCACGTTCGGATATTCCTTCTCGAACGCTTCCGCCCACAACGTCATTAGATTTGCGAGCGTGTCCGAACCAACACTTGACAAATTCCCCGAAACGCCACTAACGCGTTCGTACGTCGGTAGCCCGTCTGCGATGGTATGTGATGTGGTCGCAATGCAAATGACCGCGATACAGCAACGTAGTCGAGAAACGTTCATCGTATTGCTCGAACTACTTCCTGAGGAGAGAAAGTCAGAGGAAGATCAAAGAAAAACCTGCTCCCCGTGCCGACGGTACTAGAAATTTGCAATTCGGATTCGTGCCGTCGTAACACGTGCTTGACGATGGCGAGTCCTAACCCCGTACCCCCACGTGCCCTACTCCCCTTCATGTCTACGCGATAGAAGCGTTCGGTGAGTCTAGATATCGATTCGGGCGGAATACCGACGCCCTGATCTTCAACTTCGAAGCGAGCGATTTCACCTAATCGATGCCAACGAATCGTGATTTCGCCGCCGTCCGGACTGTATCGAATGGCGTTGGTGACAAGATTCATGAACGCACTATGAATTTCGGAAGGAACGCACTCGACTTGCAGGTTTGCCTCGGCTTCCAGTCTAAGACAGTGCGTAGACGCCGTAAGCGGTCGCGCTTCGTCAATGACTGAAGTGATTTCATCTTGTCCGTTGAGAGATTGAATTTCGTCGATTGTCGGAAGTGGTGCAGACTCGAGTTGAGTCAATGTGAGTAGATCGTCCACCATGAATCGCATACGATCCACGGGCGTGACCAGCCGTTCAGCCAATTCGCGAAGTGTCTCTTCACTCAACTCGTCGCTCGTCATGGATTCAACGTATCCGAGCATGACGGTTAAAGGTGTGCGTAACTCGTGCGACACGTTGGCGATAAAGTCTTGCCGCATTGTGAGTAGCCGATTTAGTTCAGAGATATCTCGTGCGATGACGAGCTGGCGATTTTGGTCTAGCTCTACGACCCGGACTTCAAGGCGTTTCGAGTCATCAATTGGTGAGGTGATTTCAACAATATCGGTTTCGTCGTCGCTAAGAAGGCGAGAGAGACTTGGATGACGGATTAGCGTTGTAAGATCTGACCCAGTGTCCAAGGGAGAGATACCGAGCAGCTCCCGCGCTGATTGGTTAAACGTTTCGATTTGATTGTGTTGTTGTAACGTGATCCATGCATCGGGTAAATAATCCGAGGTGGATCGAATCCGCTTTAGTGCCTGTAGCAGAGATCGAGCACGTCCTCGGGAATGATCTATCGATAGGTTGACCTGTTTCGTTGCCTCTTGCCAAGCTCTACTTCGTATCGGAATCGGTCGTAGCGGATGTTCCAGCCACTTTCTCACCTCCTGTTCGCGCACAAGGACGTGGATAAGTAAACCCCCAAACAAACATACGAAAGCCCAGCCCGTAAATCCGGTGCTTACCTCAACAACGACTGCTGCGAGCCCGAATCCAACCGCAATTAGGGTTCTTGTCCAGCGTAATTTCACGCACTTGCAAACGCAGGATTTAAACGATAACCCACGCCACGAACCGTCTGTACGAGCGTATCCATTTCGTATTCGTGTAGAGCCTTCCGAAGTCGCAAGACATGCACGTCCACTGTTCGCTCATCGACATAAACGCTACGTCCCCAAACTAAATCAAGCAATTGACGACGGTGAAACGCTCGCTTTGGATGGCTTAGAAACAACTCGAGAAGGCGATACTCAGTTGGGCGTAGATGAATATAGTCACCTTTTACACAGACACTATGTGCGATGGTGTCGAGATTAAGACCTTCGACCGATAACTGACTACCCGCTTCATCTCGGGTACGGCGGAGCAACGCCTTGATTCTCGCATTTAACTCGCGCGGCGAAAACGGCTTTGTGACGTAGTCGTCGACGCCAGCATCAAAACTCTTGAGTTTGTCGACTTCTTCCCCTCGTGCAGTCAGCATGATCAAGGGCACATTCTTTGTGTATTCGTCGTGTCGGATCCTACGCGCTAGTTCGATTCCCGACATACGCGGTAACATCCAGTCGATGAGGATCAAATCCGGTAGTTCGTTCTTCAGCTCGTCAAGGGCAGACTCAGCATCAGGAACTACGGATACGTTGTAGCCCGATCGTCCAGTTGAGTACTGAAGCAGTTCACGTATTTCGTGCTCATCTTCGACTACCAGGATGTGATGCGAGGTCATTGCGCTTTGTTAGTAGAAACCCAATGTGCATAGCATGGAATTAGATATGACAACTTCATGAATGCTGTAACGAAATGAAGCTTCGTGTAATCGATCGAGGTTGTGATCTAGCAAGCTTACAATCCGACGTTTCCGATATTCGCGACACAGTGCTTCTCGATCGTGTGACGTTCGCTTTTCGACAAAGGCGACATATTCGAGCGATTCGACCGAAGCTTACGCGACGACGACATATTTAGAAAGGTTAGACCACATGGGTATGCAGCGCCAACTGCACGCGGAAGATGGATTCACATTAGGCGCTTATGAAGCGATGCCGGCTGACGAGCCGAAAGCCAGTATCGTGATCATCCAAGAAATTTTCGGTGTCAATTCTCATATCCGGGAAGTTGCGGATGGCTATGCGGCAGAGGGGTACGCTGTGATCGCACCGCAGATCTTTGATAGGGTCAAGCGCGATGTTGAATTAGGTTACGAAGGCGACGATATGACCGAAGGCATGAAGCTCGCGTTCCAAGAGTCTGATCGCGCTAAAACGCTGACGGATATTCAAGCGGCGGTCGAAGAAATCGGGAAATGGGGTAAGGTCGCAGTCATTGGATACTGTTATGGTGGACTACTGACGTGGTTGTCCGCATGCCAACTCCGCGGCGTCGCGTGTGCGGTGCCGTTCTACGGAGGTGGTATTGCCGTCGAAAAAGATCAAGTTGCTCGATGTCCGGTCATGATGCATTTCGGCGAACTTGATCAGATGATCCCGATGTCAGATGTGGAAGGCATAAGAACAGCTCAACCCGACGCGGACGTATATACATATCCGGCAGACCATGGGTTTAATTGCGACCATCGCGCTTCGCATAATGCGGACGCTGCGGCGCTCGCAAAGGAAAGAACGTTAGGTTTCTTGGCGGAACACGTCGGCTAAGGGAGTTAGCAAAGATTGTTAATTGCGATAGCATATAAATGACGTGGTGGAACGATCCGCATTGCGCTGGTACTTGACACTTCGAGAGGTTCTGAAAACGCTATGAGATCAGAGCGATTGCAGAGTGCAATGGTGATGCGCGAAACTGTTTCGACAACGAAACCGAGTAGAAACGGTCATGAACCGTTGCTCAAGGGTTAAGGTAACGACTCGAAAAGGTCGTAGGACGAATCAAAGAAGGGGGTACTCGCATTCCCATGAGTATTTTTCTGAGGAAATCAAGTAGACAGCTTTGCGCTGGTCTGTTGATTGGCATCGCTGGTTTGCTAGCGTTGACGGTCGTAGCAGAATCCACGCTTGACGATGTCTACGCCGTAGCTGAAGCGATCAATGAGGATGCGCGCGCATCTCAGGCGAAGATCAACGAAGTTGCGGAAGAAACCAACGATCTGCTTAACCAATACAAGGCGGTTCTAAAGGTCAATGATGGATTGCGCGTTTACCACCGTCAGCTCGAACGTCAGATTGCGAATCAAGAACGCCAGATCGCGACGTTGAATAAGTCGATCGATGACGTAACGGTTATCCAACGTCAGATTGTGCCGCTCATGTGGCGCATGATCGATGGCTTAGAGCAGTTTGTGCAACTCGACCTGCCATTTCTTTTGGAAGAGCGGCGCGACCGTGTCGACAAGTTGAAGGACTTAATGGAACGGGCGGACGTTGCCGTCTCCGAGCAGTTCAGTCAAGTATTGCGAGCGTACCAAATCGAGAACGAATACGGCCGTACACTGACCCCCTATACGGGCGAAATCGAAGTCGAAGGTCAAACGCGTATCGTGGATATCCTTCAAGTCGGACGCGTCGCACTTCTCTATCAGACAACTGATGGTTCCGAGACAGGATTTTGGAACAAGGAATCTCGGCAATGGGAAGTACTCGATGACTCGTTTACAACGCCGACCCGAAATGGTTTAAAGATGGCGCGAAAACAGCTGACGAGTGGCTTGTTTATCGTTCCCGTTCACGCTCCGGAGGGCTCTTAGGATGAAACCGAATTGGTTACGACTTAGCGCAGCGAGTCTTCTGTGCGTTGTAGGTTCCTTAGTTTTGGCCCAAGAGGAGAGCATCCTTGAAGAGGCTGGACTTGAGGTCGTAAAGGCGAAAACACTTGATGAGCTGCTCACGAACATACAAGAACGGCGAATCGTCGAGAATCGCGAACACGCTCAAAGAGAGGCCGAGTTTGTCGCGAGCAAGGAGAATCAAGACCGGCTTCTGAGAGAAGCACGAGCGGAACAGGAACGTCTTGAACGTCGAAGCAATCAATTAGACACCCAGTACGAGTCGAATGAGGTCCGTATTGGCGATCTACAAGAGCTGCTTGACGACAGACTGGGATCGCTTCGGGAGCTTTTCGGCGTATTACAGCAAGTTGCTGGTGATGCGAGAGGTAACTTTGAAGGTTCCATCATCAGTTTGGAAGTACAAGGCCGGGAGCAGTTCTTGGGTGATTTCGCAGCTCGTATGGGCACGGCCAGCGAACTAGCATCAATCTACGAGATGGAAGAAATTTGGTCAATGCTACAGCAGCAGATGATCGAATCGTCGAAAGTGTCGAAGTTCCCAACTTCGGTCAACATGCTATCCGGTGCCCAAGTCGCAACGGACATCGTCCGTGTTGGCGAGTTTAACTTAGTTGGACCCGAAGGATACGTGAATTTTGACGTTGATTTGAAGGCTCTAACGGAACTTTCTCGACAGCCATCTGCTGAATTTTCCGGTTCTGCGAGGCGGCTTTATGACGCGGATCCTGGCGAATTGGTCGGTTTCGCACTCGACCCGACTCGAGGATCTTTGCTCAGCCTAGAGATTCAAAGAGCAACGTTAGGTGAAATGGTCGGTACGCCCTTTGGTGGTTTTGCGACAGGCAAGTGCTACTGGCTGTTCTGCAATGGTCAAGGCGGATACGTAGGATCGATCATTATTACGGTCGGTATCATCGGTGTCATTCTGGCTCTCGAGCGGCTAGTGTCACTATTTTTTGTAGCTCGCAAGGTCAATGCTCAGCGGCAGAATCCAGGGGAGCCCGACCCCGGGAATCCACTCGGTCGAGTCATAGGTGTGTATCACAACAACCGAGAAGTCGACGTTGAAACGCTACAACTGAAAATGGGTGAGGCGGTGTTGCAAGAAACGCCGAAGATATCGAGAAACATTGCGATCGTGCAGGTCATCTCGGTCGTAGCGCCCTTGATGGGTCTTTTGGGTACGGTTATCGGGATGATCCAAACGTTCCAAGCAATCACGCTCTACGGTACGGGTGATCCCAAGATTATGGCAAGCGGTATTTCAACGGCGCTAATGACGACCGTGCTCGGTCTTTGTGTTGCGATTCCTACAGTGCTACTGCACGCGCTCGCGCATCAGCGCAGTCGCTCTTTGATCCATGTGCTCGATGAACAGTCAGAAGGCATCATCGCTCAGCACGCGGAAGAAACTGGCCAAAGACTCGGGTAGAAAGCAATGGATATCTACATATCTATTGTTCGATTCTTCGAGCAGGGCGGTGATGTTATTTATCTCATCGCCCTGACGATGTTCTTGATGTGGATGCTGATGTTTGAACGGGCGTGGTATTTCCTTAGAGAACATCGAAATGTGATCCGTGACGCAATAGAATCGTGGGAAGCGCGCGACGAGCGCAAGTCATGGAGCGCTCATGCAATACGGGAACAGATAATCTCGGAAACGACTGCGCGTATTCGTGGTACGATGCCTATCGTTTTGACGTGCATAACGTTGTGTCCGTTACTAGGATTGTTAGGTACCGTGACCGGAATGATTCAGGTATTCGACGCGATGGCCACACAAGGCGGCAATGCGCGATCAATGGCGGCCGGTGTGTCTGCTGCGACAATCCCGACGATGTCGGGCATGGTTGCATCGTTGTCCGGCATCATGGGTTCGACGTTTTTGCGACGAAGAATCGACACTGAAAGCGAGCTACTCGAAGACCACTTGACTTTGGATCACTGATGGCTATCGGCAAACGTCGTGCGAGCGACGACGACTCTGACATCAACTTGACACCAATGCTAGATGTGGTGTTCATCATGTTGATTTTTTTCATCGTAACCGCTACGTTTATCAAACAAGCTGGAATCGACGTAACGCGTCCTGACGCAGATTCGGATCAACCGAAACCACTGGTAAGTGTGTTGATCGCTATTGGTCCGAGCGGCGATATTTGGATCGACAAAAACCGGGTCGACGAAAACACTATTCGAGCACATATCGAACGGTTGATTGCGGAGAACCCGAAAGGCGGAATCGTGATTCAGGCTGACAAACTCGCATCGTATAAGAAACTGAAAGCTACGTTAGACGCTGCACGAGGCGCTGGCGTACAAGAGGTGGCGATAGCGACCACGGATTGAAGGGGGGCAATACCATGCCTTACACGTTGAGCTTACGGTATGCGATCGGTATGGTCGGTGGCGTACTCGTTACTATCGTACTGCTGTACCTCATGCAGGCGCTCATTTCATCGGACGAGAATCCGCTAAACGAGGCGCCTTCGATAACGCTCCTTGAATTCCACCGGGTTCTAGAGGATGAAGTACCGGAACTCAAGGATCTTAAGCCGAAACCACCGCCGCCGCCCGATGAAGCACCGCCGGACATGCCGACGCCGGATTTCGACGCTTCAACAAATATGGGCGTTGATATTGGATCGATTAACCCCGAAGTGAGTATCGACATGACAGGCGGTGGATTCTCATCAGATGGCGAGTACCTGCCGATCGTCAAGGTACTGCCGATTTATCCGCGGCGCGCTTTGTCGCGTGGCATCGAAGGCTATGTGATCGTCGAGTTCTGCGTGACAGCGCAAGGTACCGTGCGGGATCCGGTAGTTGTCGAAGCGGATCCATCATCGATCTTCGATCGTGCTGCGATCAACGCGGCATTGAAGTTCAAGTACAAGCCGAAAGTAGTCAACGAAACCCCGGTCGAAGTATGCGGTGTGCCCAACAAAATTACATTTGAGATGGAGGACGGCTGAACTAGGTGTTAGAGCCTTGGAAGCTGCTGAGACGTATGCGAAAGCTGAGAAAATCGTCCATATCGATGCTGTCTAAACTCGTTCAGGGCACGGTTGCCTTAGGCTTTGGGTGGTTTGTGCTATTTGCTACGGTTGAACCGACTGTCGGTGGATTGTCGATATCGCTCACCGGCGATGTGATAGCGCAGAACTGTGTGCGTGATCCAGAAGACGACCGGGCAGATCGGCGTATACCGAACATGAACCTCTCCACCGCCGATAAACTTGGAGAGATTCAGGAACTCATCGATACTGAAAACAATCCACAAGCTGGTATCGTAGAACTAGACCGCATGATCGCACGCGGAACTCGTCGGTACAACGGAAATGAACTCGCCAATATTTACAAGATGCTGGCTTATGCGTATTTCATTATCGACGATATGGATAACACCATCGTTTACAACGAGAAAATCTTGGAGCATTGTGAGGATGTTAGGATCGGTATGCTCTCGACGACGATGTTCACGCTCTCTCAGTTGTACTACTCGCAGGAGAGGTATAGCGAAGCGTTAGCGATGATCGAAGATTGGTTGTTGATCGCTGGCGATCCCGGACCAAATCCATATTACTTCGTCGCAACCATCTACTACCAGCAGGGGGATTTTGATCGTGCCATCGAGTATGTAGAGCTCGCGATCGACATGGCGACGGAGCGAGGAATGCTACCAATCAAGAAATCTTGGTACGGCATGCTGCGCTTCCTCTACTATGAGAAAGAGAATTTCCCGAAAGTGATCGAAATCCTTGAGATCATGGTAAGGGAATATCCAGAACGAAGCTCATGGATTCAACTCGCCGGAATGTACGGGGAAGAGGGATTCGAGAAGAAGCAGCTCTATGCGATGGAATCCGCAAACGTACTTGGATTCTTCGATCGCGAATCGGACTACCTCCAGTATCAAGGCGTTCTGATGAATGCGGATGTAGCGATTCGTGGCGCATGGTACCTCCAAGAAGGGTTCGATAAGGAAATCGTTGAAGAAAGCTATCGGTCATTGAATGCGTTGGGTCAGTCCTATCAGGCGGCTCTTGAAGACGATGATGCGATTGAACAGTTTGAAAAAGCGACTGAATTTGCGGAAGATGGTCGCATCTTCAAACGACTGGCTCAGCTTTACCTTGGCAAAGAACGATTCGAAAAGTGCACCGAGCGCGCGGAAGAAGCGATTAAGCGAGGTGGGATTGATCGCGTATGGGATCTAAAGATCCTAGAAGGCATGTGCGAATACAACCGCGAGCGCTTAACTAGAGCGTTAGAGATATTCCAAGAAGCGCGACGCGACGCGAGAGATGCACGTGCTGCCGCTGCGGAAAGATCCGCACGCGATTGGATTCGTTACATCGAAAACGAGCGGAATAGGCTACGTCAGCTAGCAGCTGCAGAAGCCACGTAGCATCGAAATGACGCGAGTCGCAATATCTGCGACTCGCGTTTGACACACCCTTGTGTGGCGTTTGAGTAGCTTCACGCATCGCGTCACGTCATATTCTCGGCGGACTCACCAGACTATGGGATTCAAACCTCGATAGGTCGGATTGATGTATACAGGTATTGCGCACGGCAAGTACCGAGCACACGTAAAGCAGCAGCAAGACGGAATCCTCAAATTAACGATTGATCTTGGTTCATACGGTCAGGATTTGGCGATCGGTGCTTCTGTCGCAGTCAACGGCGTATGTCTGACTGTCGTATCGAACTCAAACGGCATAGCGAGTTTTGATATTGGTACCGAAACGGCTCGAATCAGTAATCTGGGTGAACTGAACGACGGTTCGTACGTAAACGTTGAACGCTCTTTTCGCGTCGGCGACGAAGTTGGTGGCCACATATTGTCTGGACATGTCGCTGATGTGGTTAGGGTCGAAAGTAACACACATCACGGATCCGAGTCATTGCTTGAGTTTGTGGTACCGGAAGCCTGGCGGCAGTACGTCATGCCAAAAGGTTTCGTTGCGCTTAATGGATGCAGCCTTACAGTTGCTGAATTCGATCGTGAATCAGGCGTCGGCTCGATCAATCTCATCCCAGAGACCTTGCGTAGAACCACTTTTCGAGATGTCGCAAAAGGTGATCGGTTGAATCTGGAGGTCGACTCGCAGACACAAGCTGTGGTGGATACCGTGCGTGCAGTGATGACTGACAAGAACTGGATTCAGTCAATTCAATGACAGACAAACAGAGCTTTCACGATAAGGTTGAAAATGCGTGGCAGCAGACAAAGACTTTACTTTGCGTGGGTCTCGATCCTAGGCTTGAACTACTCCCTGCTCCGTTCGAGAAGGATCGCGATAGCGTTCTTGAATTCTGCAAGACGATCGTTGACGCAACAAGTGAATCGGCATGTGCGTACAAGCCGAATCACGCTTTTTTCGCTGCGTTAGGTCTAGAAGATGAACTCGCTGATCTGATAGAGTACATCCAAAACCGCTATCCAGACTTACCTGTGATACTGGACGCGAAGCGCGGGGACATCGATTCAACAGCGGAGCAGTACGCGGTCGAAGCATTTGAACGATATCAGGCTGATGCCGTTACAGTCAATCCTTTCCTTGGTTGGGATACGGTAGAGCCGTTTCTCGCGTGGGAGAAACGCGGTGTATTCGTGTTGTGTCGAACGAGCAACGAAGGAAGCGCGTGGATTCAGACGCAACCGGATATTGATCCTGTCTATGAGCAGATCGCAGAACGTGTGGACGCACTAAACAATCCGAATGTAGGTTTAGTGGTTGGTGCGACGAATTTAGAGGAACTTCGTGAAATCCGTGACTATGCACCGGAGACACTGCTGCTAGTTCCTGGCGTTGGCATTCAAGGCGCTAAAGCAGAAGACGTTCTCGAGACTGGATGTGCCGATGACGGTCGAGAAGTGCTGATAAACGTGTCCCGAGGCATCATTCACCAAGACGAGTCGGAAGATTACCTTGAATCGGTCACGACAAAAGTACGAGAGTACGCTTCGCAAATGATGATCGACGGGTAGTCATTGGCACTAACATCTATAGTTTGTACGAAATCGAAATAAGGAAGTAATGACGATACCTACGGTCGTTCTCGCGATCGGTGGGTTTGATGGATCTGGAGGCGCGGGAAATTTAGCGGATGTGCGCGCGATCCAGCTTAGTGGCGGCTATCCGTGCGCAATCGTGACCGCGCTCACCGCTCAGAACACACTGCGCGTCGATCGAATTGAGCGCGTATCGACTGAATTGATACGTCGTCAATTTAGATGCCTCGTTGACGATTTTCAGATTGGTGCGATCAAGATCGGCTTGCTACCTAGTGTAGCGTGCGTTGAGACGTTGATTGAGTGTCTTGAATCCGAGAAACTCAACTGTCCCATCGTTCTAGACCCGGTGATGCGCGCCACCAGTGGTGATGCACTGGCGGATGTGGAAGCGATTGAAGTACTACTCCAGGGGTTGGTACCTCTAACAACACTCATTACACCGAACATAGCGGAAGCGAGCAAACTGACGAATAGATCTATCGACCATCTAGCAGATGCAATTGCATCAGGAAATCAGCTCCTACGCATGGGCTGCCAGAATGTGCTCGTAAAAGGTGGTCATTTCGAACGAGATAAGGGAACGGATATTTGGTGCTACCAAGAAGGGTACGAGGTGTTCGAACCGCGGGAACGTCAAGAGGGAACAGTTCGTGGTACGGGTTGCATGTTTGCTTCGGCGATAGCGTGTCATTTAGGTCAAGGAAAATCAGTGCGTGACGCGATAACGGTCTCGAAGGCTCTTGTTAGTCACGTAATTTCCGAGGGACAGAGTTTTGGCCAAGGTACGCCAGTAACGACCTTAGGTATCAAGGATCAGAGCTTTTGAGATCATCGATTCCCCGATTGCATGTCATTACGGATGAAACGGTTCAAAGCCGCTACACGCACATAGAGCTTGCTCGACTTTGCATCGATGCTGGTGCAGATGGCATTCAATACAGAGAGAAACGAGCAAAGCCACCGAGTGAACACGTTCAATCAGTCATCGGGATGTGCAGGATTTGTGACAATGCTGGCGCAAAATTAATTGTCAACGACTTTGTCGAGGTCGCTATTCGCGCTAACGCAACCGCAGTACACCTGGGCCGTACTGACGAATCGATACAGTCAGCACGTGTCAGGCTCCCTGCGGATACGATGATCGGCGGCACGGCAAATTCGTTGGATGAAGCGCTACAGGTCGCGAAGCTTGATGTTGACTATTTAGGCGTCGGACCTGTGTTTGGGACTACGTCGAAAACGTCTCCCGCACCACCACTAGGTATTGCTGCACTGCGCGAAATTTGTCAGCGGATCGAAAAACCAGTGATCGCTATCGGAAATATCCAATTGCAGAACGTTGCGTCAGTCCAAGCAGCTGGTGCACACGGTGTTGCAGTCCTGTCGGCGATTTGTTGTGCGAAGGATGTATCGCAGGCTACACGCGAGTTCTGTGAGATCTTAGCGTAGTGAAAGTCAATGCGGTTCCTCATCCAGAATTAATCGCTATTGTCGATCGTGGATATGCACGTGACTATGACCATTGGATTAGCACGGTACGTCGTTTAAGTGAACTTCCAGCTGATCCGACGTTGTGCGTGCAGATTCGCGTCAAATCTCTGCCTCCCGAAAAGCTCGAGGAATCTGCAAGGCAAGTCCGTGAGGCATTTCAAAATCGATCGGTAACGTTGAGCTGGAACGGCGATCCACGCATCGCGGCGTTATGTGGATTCGATGCCTGCCATCAGCCGCAAGCGAATATCGGTGAGTTGGACAAGGAAACGTCACACCTCATCCACAGCGCTTCGGTCCACGATGAGGCATCGTTAAAACGAGCGGAGTCATGTGGTGTCGATTTCGTCATCTTTGGACCAATTTTTGAACCTCATTGGAAAAAGGCGGAAGCGCAGGGCATCAACGAACTCGCTCGAGTAGCATCTTTGGCGAATGTGCCTGTGGTAGCAATAGGTGGCGTCAACTTGGACACAGTATCACGCATTGCGCAGGGTGGCGCGTGCGGCATTGCATGTCTATCCAGCGTAATGGACGCGCCAAACCCGATAGAAATTGTTACTGAGCTTCAATCAAAATGGCGGGAGCGTGGAGGAAAGGTAACAACATGGTAGCTTCTATAGTCGAGTGGGCGTCACGTACTAGCACACTCGTATTAAGCAAGTCGACCGACGGTCTAGCTACGTTCGGTTGACCCTATAATCGTTGAGTCGGGGTACCTCCTTCGGTTGAGACGCGACAGCGAACCCGTTGAACCTGATCCGGCTAATACCGGCGTAGGGAAACATTCCCCGATATCGACAACACCGTTAATCGGGGTTTTTTATGTCCGAACAATTCGACCTCAGCGCTTCCGCAGGCATCGATGCTTCTCTTCTCGAACCTCTCACAGGTTCGCGCAAGATTCATGTCGAAGGTGACCACGGAATCCGTGTTGGTATGCGTGAGATTTCGCTCTCCCCAACACCTAGCCACGACGAGGAAAACCAAAGTAAGCTTGAAGTCAATCCCTCGTTGAGGGTATACGACACTTCAGGTCCCTACACAGACCCCTCGATCGATGTGGATGTCCGACAAGGCATCCCGCGTACAAGAGAAACATGGATTGAGGCGCGTGATGACACCGAACTCTTGGATTCATTCACGTCTTCGTTCACACGCGTCCGTAACGATGACATCAGACTTGATTCCCTGCGTTTTTCGCACGTACGCACACCGCGCCGCGCCAAAATAGGTCGCAATGTAACGCAACTACATTACGCACGACAGGGCATTGTGACGCCAGAGATGGAATATATCGCGATCCGCGAAAACCTAGCGCGTGCAAATCCCGAATATCGAGACGACGTTAGACACTCAGGAATCGATTTCGGAGCGAGTATTCCTCAAGAAATCACACCAGAGTTTGTCCGAGATGAAGTTGCGCGGGGTCGCGCGATTATTCCAAGCAATATCAATCATCCCGAATCCGAACCCATGATCATCGGGCGGAACTTCCTTGTGAAGATCAACGGAAACATCGGGAACAGCGCCGTCACGTCGAGCATTGAAGAAGAGGTCGTCAAAATGGTATGGGCGACCCGGTGGGGATCCGATACCGTGATGGATCTTTCAACCGGTAAGAACATTCATGAGACGCGTGAGTGGATCATCCGCAATTCTCCCGTTCCGATCGGTACTGTACCGATCTATCAAGCGTTAGAAAAGACGCGAGGAGTAGCGGAAGATTTGACGTGGGAGCTGTTTCGCGACACGCTCATCGAGCAAGCCGAACAAGGTGTTGACTACTTCACGATTCATGCTGGTGTGCGTCTTCCGTATGTGCCATTGACTGCGAAACGAACCACGGGGATCGTGAGCCGAGGGGGTTCAATCATGGCAAAGTGGTGTCTTGCGCACCACAAAGAGAGCTTCCTTTACGAGCACTTCGAAGACATTTGCGAAATCATGAAGCAATACGACGTGGCGTTTTCGCTCGGCGATGGCCTCCGACCTGGTTCCATTGCAGATGCTAACGACGAAGCTCAGTTCGCGGAGTTGGAAACACTAGGAGAGCTCACACGCATTGCCTGGAAGCATGATGTCCAGACCATGATTGAAGGTCCGGGTCATGTGCCGATGCAAATGATCAAGGAGAACATGGACAAGCAGCTCGAATGTTGCGATGAAGCGCCTTTCTATACGCTCGGTCCGTTAACGACTGATATTGCACCTGGATACGACCACATCACGTCCGCAATCGGCGCTGCGATGATTGGCTGGTACGGCTGTGCGATGCTGTGTTATGTGACGCCGAAAGAGCACCTTGGTCTACCTGACCGCGAAGACGTGCGCGATGGGATCATCACGTACAAGATTGCAGCGCATGCGGCCGACTTAGCGAAAGGGCATCCGGGCGCACAAACGCGAGACAACGTACTCTCGAAGGCGCGATTCGAATTTCGCTGGGAGGACCAGTTCAACCTCGGATTGGATCCTGATAAAGCCAAGGAATTTCATGACGAGACGTTGCCTAAAGACTCGGCCAAGGTCGCACATTTTTGTTCCATGTGTGGACCTAAGTTCTGCTCTATGAAGATCACGCAAGAAATTCGTGACGCGGCAGGGAAGCTTCATGATGAAGTGCAGATGGTCGACGTCGAAGCGGAAATGGCAGAAAAGGCGCGTCAATTCCGCGAAAGTGGAAGCGAGATTTACCAACGGGTTTAGTCGCGTTGGACGTAGCCATCGCCGGCGCTGGGTTGATCGGGCGCTTGCTCGGCTGGCATCTTGTCCGCGAAGGACATATCGTCAGCGTGTACGAAAGCGAGCCTCGAGACCACTCAACGAGCAGTTCGTATGTCGCTGCGGCTATGCTAGCGCCGATGAGTGAATACCCGGATTGTGACCCGGCAATCTGGAAGATGGCGCAGACGAGTCTTGACTCGTGGACTGCGATCCTGAATGACTTGCACGTCCCATATGGGTTCGACGGATCCCTCGTTGTAGCGCATACTCAAGATGCTTCGTTGCTAGGGAAGTTTCGGCGTACGTTAGAGCGAGCTCAATTGAACGGTGTTGTTGAGCTATCGGCTAGCGAGTTGGCAACGTTGGAACCAGAGCTTGGGGATCGATTTACGACGGGTTTGCACTTGGTTGGTGAAGGCTGGTTGGACAATCGGGAATTGCTCAAAGCATTAGAGCGAGAATGCGGAGAAATCCACTTCGAATGTCCAGTCGATCCGCGCCAGATGCCTGGCGACATCAACGTTGATTGCAGGGGTATAGATGTCGAAGATCCGGAACTGCGAGGCGTCCGCGGCGAAGCAGTTCGAGTCTTCGCACCTGACGTGCGCTTGAGTCGCCCCGTTCGGCTGATGCACCCTAAGTACCAGCTCTACGTGTCCCCGAGACCAGACAACATGTATGTGATTGGTGCTACACAGATCGAAAGTTCTGCTAAGACGCCAATGACAGTGCGGAGTGCGCTTGAGCTTTTGTCGGCCGCGTACACGCTCCATGCGGGGTTTGCCGAGGCTGAAATATTGGAGTTGAATGTCGGAGTACGACCGGCGTATCCCGATAACCTTCCTCGTGTGCAATGGCGCGATGGGCTGTTGCAGATCAACGGTTTGTATCGACATGGGTATCTCGTAGCACCGGCTGTTGTGCAGGCTGCAATGGATGAAATAAAGACGGTATGCAAGTATTCGTTAACGGCGAGCCGGTAACCGTCGAGTCAGGCCGGCTGAGTGAGATTCTCGTGTCGTTAGGGTACGAATGCGAGAAAGTTGCGGTTGCTGTAAACGAGACATTTGTTCCTCGCCAAACTTGGGAGTCTCGCGAACTAGCGTCAGACGATCGCGTGGACGTTCTCGCGGCGATTCAAGGAGGCTAAGTGAAGGACTCGTGTTGGTCGGTTTACGGTGCCGAACTGTCCAGCCGCTTATTTCTAGGAACGGCACGCTATCCATCGCCAGCAGTCGTCGAACAAGCGATTGTCGCGTCAAAAACTGATGTCATTACGACGGGATTACGCCGTCAAGCGCCACGGGAAGGTGGCGGCGACGCGTATTGGGAATTCCTGAAACAGCAGCAGCGCCACCTGCTACCAAACACAGCGGGTTGCGCGACCGCGAAAGAGGCGATCACACTTGCGCAAATGAGTCGGGAAATCTTTGAGACGGATTGGATCAAGCTCGAAGTAACAGGCGACGAGTACAACCTTCAGCCGGACCCTTACGAACTCCTGACAGCGACGCGAGAACTCATAAGTCTGGGATTTAAAGTGTTTCCCTACACCACTGACGATTTGGTTGTTTGTACGCGGTTGGCGGAAATGGGTTGCGAAGTGATCATGCCATGGGGATCGCCGATTGGCACAGGCAAGGGTTTAATCAATCCTTATGCCCTTGCTACGCTGCGTAATCGATTGCCTACGATCAAGTTGATTCTTGACGCTGGGATCGGGTTGCCGTCGCATGCAGCGCAAGCGATGGAGCTCGGATTTGATGGTGTGCTGCTGAATACCGCAGTGGCAAAGGCCGATGATCCCGTTCAGATGGCGCGAGCGATGGCGCTAGCAATCGAGGCAGGACGCTCCGCTTATGAGGCGGGTGCGATGCCGGTGAGTGAAACCGCTCAGGCTTCAACGCCAATCGTGGGGCGACCTTTCTGGCACGCTAAGTAACCAGACCAAACAAACCAACTGAAACCTCTGACTAAGGAGAGTTATGCCGACGCCACCATTCAATTGGGCTGACCCTTTCAACCTTGACGAGCAGCTGTCAGAAGAAGAGCGCGCGGTACGAGACTCGGTACGCGAATTCGCTCAGGATCGCTTGATGTCGCGTGTTCTCGAAGCGAATCGGAATGAACATTTCGACCGAGACATCATGAATGAGATGGGGGAGATCGGGATTCTAGGGTCGACGCTATCGGAGAAATACGGTTGCGCGAATCTGAGCTACGTCTGTTACGGTCTCGCGGCTCGCGAGGTCGAGCGGGTAGATTCGGGTTATCGATCTGCAATGAGCGTGCAGTCGTCACTGGTCATGCATCCAATTAACGAATACGGCACAGAAGAACACCGGCAGCGATATCTCCCGAAATTGGCGACTGGTGAATGGGTGGGCTGCTTTGGACTCACGGAGCCTGATCATGGGTCTGATCCCGGGAGCATGAAAACGGTCGCGGTTGATGCGGGTGATTACTACGTATTGAATGGCTCGAAGACTTGGATTACCAACGCCCCGATCGCCGATGTCGCCGTCATTTGGGCAAAACTCGAAGGCGATATTCGAGGGTTTATTGTTGAGCGGGGAACGGATGGATTCTCAACGCCTCGAATTGATGGCAAAATGAGTCTACGTAGTTCTGTGACAGGACAGATCGTTCTTGAAGACGTGCACGTGGCGAAGGACGCCATATTCCCAACGGTTCGCGGACTGGCAGGACCTTTCGGGTGCTTGAACCGTGCACGGTATGGGATCGCCTGGGGATCTATGGGCGCTGCGGAGTTCTGCTTAGATGCTGCTCGTCAATACACGCTTGATCGCACACAATTTGGCCGGCCACTCGCCGCAAATCAGCTCATCCAAAAAAAGCTCGCAGACATGCAAACGGATATCGCGCTCGGTTTGCAAGGCGCGCTTCGAATCGGCCGCCTCATGGATGAAGGCAACTGTCCCGTGGAGGCGATTTCCATCATGAAACGCAATAATTGTGGAAAAGCGTTGGATGCGGCGCGCGTAGCTCGCGATATGCATGGTGGTAACGGAATTTCAGATGAGTACCACGTGATTCGGCACGTAATGAACCTTGAGACTGTCAACACGTACGAAGGTACACACGATATTCATGCACTGATTTTGGGTCGCGCGATCACAGGTATCCAAGCTTTCCAATAGCGCTTTGATGGTCGCCGACTTGCCGGAACGGAGCTTCGACTATGAATCGATGCTACGGTCGTTACCTACTAAATGCGGTGTTTACCGTATGCTCGATGCAAACGGTAAAGTGCTCTATGTTGGAAAAGCTCGAAATCTGAAGGCTAGGGTTTCTAGCTACTTTCGCTCTGGTGGTTTAGCGTCGAAGACCATCGCCCTAATGAATAAGACGTGCGACGTGCAAGTTACCGCGTTACAGAGCGAAGTCGAGGCTTTAATTCTCGAACAGACGTTTATCAAGAGCGAACGACCGCCGTACAACGTCATTCTGCGCGACGATAAGTCGTATCCCTTCATTCTGTTTAGCGATCACGACTACCCGCGTATCAGCCTTCACCGCGGCGCGAAACGTCATAAGGGAAAGTACTTCGGTCCTTACCCTAGCGCCAAAGCGACTCGTGACACCATTCAAATCCTGCAGAAACTGTTCAGGCTTAGGACATGCGATGACACGTTCTTTAAGAATCGAACCCGGCCTTGTTTGCAATATCAAATCGGGCGGTGTAGCGGTTCTTGCGTCATGGACGTCGACAAAGCGGAGTATCAAGCCGACCTGCGACTTGCTGAAATGTTTCTAAAGGGCAAGAGTGAAGATCTACTCAACGAATTCAAGCAAGAGATGAACGAAGCTTCAGGTCAGCTTGAGTTCGAACGGGCGGCCAAATTACGCGATCAGATCAGAGACCTGGTTCGTGTGCAGCAATCCCAATACGTCGAGACGAGTACGGGAAGTGCGGATGTCTTTGGGATCGCATCCAGTGGACGGTACGTTTGTGTTCAAGGAATGTTTATCCGGGATGGGCGAATGCTTGGACATCGCACGTGGTATCCAAGAAACGAATTAAGTCAGGACGACCATGAGCTTCTCGCCGCATTTCTCGCGCAGTACTACTTTGGCGGCGTGGCGCGCGATTTACCGCGTGAAGTTCTGACGTCAACTCCGATCAACGATGAACAAACTCTGGAACAAGCACTTACTGACCTAGCGCAGCATCGAGTGGTACTGAGTTCACACGGCATCACCCAGCGAGCCCGCTGGCTCAAGCTCATTCGCGAAAACTGCGAGTTAGCGCTGAGCACCTACATGGCAAAACGTAAGAACGTATTCGAACGTTACGCTGAGCTTCAGGATGTATTAGAACTTGACGAGGTCCCGCAGCGAATGGAGTGTTTCGACATCAGCCATTCCCAGGGTGAAGCGACGGTCGCATCGTGCGTGGTATTTGACAGTGAAGGACCGGTGTCTTCAGATTACCGACGCTTCAACATCAAAGCGCCAGTTGGAGGCGACGACTACGCGGCAATGGCCGAAGCCGTTGAACGACACTACACACGATTGAAATCGAATGAAGCTAATCTACCTGACATCTTGCTCATTGACGGTGGCCGTGGTCAACTCAATCGTGTCCTGGAGGTACTAGCGGAGTTGCAAATTGATTCCATCGTAGTGCTAGGTATATCGAAAGGTGAAGGTCGACGCCCAGAATACGACACCGTGTGGGTAGAAGGCAACCATAAACTCGAACTCGCACCGAACAGTGCGGCGTTACATCTCTTACAGCAGTTGCGAGACGAGGCACATCGTTTTGCGATCACTGGCCACCGAAATCGACGGCAAAAGCAACGCCGACGATCTGAGATCGACGAGATTGAAGGCGTAGGTCCAAAACGCAAACGAGAACTGTTGACTCACTTCGGTTCAGCTGCGGCGATAAAAGGAGCCTCGATGGAAGAATTGGGAAAGGTTCCAGGTATTAGTACAAAGCTAGCTCAAGAGATCTATGGGGTTTTTCACGACGGTTAGACGTATTCCAGTCAAGTTCCAATGGTGCTGACGATCTATGGTGCTGTGTGTATTTCTACACCTTTACTGTTAATAACACGCACACCTTGCTGACGGAAGGTGTCGAATATTCCAAGCGCTAAGCGGTATATCCGATTAAGCTAGCTTGACGTAGTCAAAATGCAGAACAGTTGATCTCCGTGAAGTACCCTTTCTCTTCCGCGCTACGGATTGCTTTCTCACATTTTTCTACTAGGGTAGGCAGTCTGCTCGGGCTTGAAATTCGACTGTTCGAGCCAAATTCGAGGCGGCTCAACGACGTTCTCCCTGCCGCGAGATTGTAGTAGCGCGTACTCTCGATGCTTGGAATGACTACGTGTTCGACGTGGAAAGAACGTCTCCGAAGGTTCGGACTACCAGCACCATAAAGTTCTGGGTGTTTGGTTTGTTCCAACTTAACGACGGCTTCGCGTAGCGCTCGCCCTGCCTTGTACCCGTTTTTAAAAACCGCGGCATCATGGTTCATACAGACTCTGCGAGCTTGTGCACCACTAAGGCCAAGATTGAAACCGTTTTGACCTGTACAGTACTCAGCATGGCCCGCCACAAATCCGGCATCGTAGGCCTCACGGTCAAATTCCGTGGATTGATGATTGCATCTACGTTCATATTTATCAGCGACTCTGTGTGACAGGCCTTTTGCACCGTCTCGGACGCCTAGTCCGTGCCAACTATGAGGCTCGCAGTTTAGGCGCATAACTTGGGAACAAGAAACGACTGCAAACAGTAGAGGTATCGCGAAGGACAGCCGAGTTAATACAACTGCTTTTAACATTCCATTCGTCGATTTTCTCGGTCGGTATTCGGATTTGCTTCTCTAAATACTACGTACGAAAACTCTTGCTGGATCGAGTACTTCTTGTTTGAACGGTAAATCTTGATCACGATTCCTCCCCGCATCAACTTGAGTAAGTTTTTCTCATGTTTGAATCGGTTTGGATTAAAGGAAGCTTCTCGGATCAATAGGTCGATAGAGACCATTTGAAAACACGAAACCAAGGCGTACGTCGCTCGGTTGCCATACTATTGACTACTAAGGGGTAGGTTCAATTTGCTATGACTACCTTCAGGTCTAGCTCAAAAGAGAATTCTGGGGAAACGATGCAAACGACTTACAGGGTTTGCGACAATGGCTAGTCAATTGGTCGGATATATACCGAATGCGCTTACACTTTTGCGCATCGCGTGCATTCCCTTGTTCGTGCTGGTATATGTACTAACCGAGGAATGGCATTGGGTTGCTGGGCTGTTGTTTGGATTCGCCGCGGCGACTGATTGGTTAGATGGCTTCATTGCACGCCGATGGGATTTACGCTCCCGTTTTGGTGCTTTTTTAGATCCTGTCGCTGACAAATTGATCGTCATTACTGCACTTGTGTTGCTGGTAGGCACCTATGCATCGATCTGGATAACCCTTCCTGCAATTGTCATCTGTGCGCGGGAGTTGTTCGTGTCTGCGCTACGAGAGTGGATGGCGGAGATGAATCGGCGTTCAGTGGTAAACGTCACGTTGGTTGGCAAAGTAAAAACAGCGATCCAAATGTCAGCGATTTTCGTGCTGCTGTGTAATCCCGTCGATATAGGCTTACCACTTGTCATTGCAGGGGTCGCTTTGCTGTATGCGGCGACGATCATGACGATTTGGTCGATGATCGTATTGCTGAGAGCTGCGTGGCCAGATCTTTCGCCCACACAAAAATAAGTCGAGATAGAGCAGCTTTGCTATGATTGGCGCGCTTGACTTTTGCGGCAAACGGGCTGGGTGGCAGAGTGGCCATGCTGCAGACTGCAACTCTGTTTACGCCGGTTCGATTCCGACCCCAGCCTCCATTTTTATCAACCGAATAACGTTACCCATTTTTTGCCCGGCGATATGACGGAGAATGTTGTTCGGTCCTTTGGCGTCGACATCCACGGTGTCCAAATTGACGAGAAGACCCGGTGCGCGCACTATCGGTCGGCGCTTGACGTTATCGCAATTCGTCACCATTGCTGTGGTGAGTGGTACGCCTGCGTTGAGTGTCATGCGGAGCTGGCTGACCACAACGTTTCAGTATGGCCGCAAACGGATTTTGGCGCGTTCGCGATCCTATGTGGTGTCTGTGGCAACAAATCAACGATCAGTACATATTTAGCTCATCCGGATAGCTGCCCTGCGTGCGGGGCGCATTTCAATCCGGGTTGTATCAATCACCATCACCTGTACTTTGACAAATAGACTCGCGATCGACATCGGTGGTACGTTTACCGATGTCGTACTCGAATGCGGTGAGGAGCAATTCACGCGGAAAGTTCTCACGTCGCACGATCAACCGGCTGACGCCGTGTTGCGTGGAATCCGGGAGCTTTTTAGCGAGACGGAGGTCTCCTCCGATTCGATTTCGTTAGTTCTGCATGGTACGACGCTGGCTACGAACGCGATCATCGAACGACGAGGAGCAAGAACGGCGCTCCTCACGACCGAAGGTCATCGTGACGTCCTCGCGATGGCGTTCGAAAACCGATTCGAGCAGTACGACGTCAATATTGAACGACCAGAGCCGCTCATCCCTCGCTACTTACGGATTCCAGTCTACGAACGTATGGGTCCGGAAGGTGTGCCTTTGCGAGCGTTGGACCGAGTTTCAGTAGATGACGCGATCGAGACGTTGAACCGCGAGAACGTTGAGAGCGTAGCCGTCGGATTTCTTCATTCATATACGAATAGTGCACATGAAGACGCCGTCGCAGAACAGCTAGCAAAGGCGCTACCCGACGTAGCACTTAGCCTGTCTTCGCAAGTTTGTCCGGAAATCCGTGAATACGAGCGGTTCTCGACGACCTGCGCTAACGCATATGTACTGCCATTGATGGCAACATATCTACACGATCTCTCGGAGCGGATGCAGGCGATAGGGATTCATTGCCCATTTCTCGTGATGACCTCGAATGGTGGCTTGACGACGCTAGCTAACGCGGTCAAGTTTCCAATCCGATTAGTCGAGTCAGGACCTGCAGGAGGCGCTGTTCTAGCAGCCTGGAAAGCACGGCAGCTTGGTGTTTCGAAAGCGCTCTCATTCGACATGGGCGGTACGACCGCGAAGATATGCATGATCGATGAAGGTGCGCCATTGCGCTCTCGCTCGTTTGAAGTCGATCGAAGATACCGTTTTAAGAAGGGCAGTGGGTTACCAGTCCGTATTCCAGTGATTGAAATGGTCGAAATAGGCGCAGGAGGTGGATCAATCGCCCATGTTGATCAGTTAAAAAGGGTTCGCGTCGGACCGGAGAGTGCAGGGTCCGAGCCTGGACCCGCCTGCTACGGGATCGGTGGTGACTCGCCAACCGTTACCGATGCGGATGCTGTAATGGGTCGGTTAGAAGCAGGCCGTTTCGCTGGTGGTCAAATGACGCTTGACTTGGACGCAGGCAAGCACGCGATTGTTTCTCACATACTTCGTGATTCACGAGAAAAACCTCACGACGCGGCTCGTGCGATCGCCGAAGTGGTCGATGAAAACATGGCTTCGGCCGCGCGCGGTCACGCAAGCGAATGGGGTAAAACGGTTGCTGAACGGGTCTTGATTGCGTATGGCGGTGCAGCTCCGCTTCATGCAACGCGACTTATAAGCAAACTGAACTGTGACTATGCACTCATTCCTGTTGGCGCAGGTGTCGGCTCAGCGCTCGGTTTTTTGCGATCTCCGATCGCATACGAAGTTGTCCACAGTAAATACATGCGCTTATCGACATACGACCGGGAAACAGTTGCACGAATAATCGACCGAATGCATGCTGAAGCTAAATCTGTTGTGTCGCAGGCAGTGAATGAGCTTGAGGTACACGTTTCCGCAACCGCGTATATGCGTTACGTGGGTCAGGGTTACGAAATTAGCGTGCCCCTAGATCTGGAGAACCTGTCGCTCGATCAGATAAGATCAGCCTTTGAAGTCTCATACGAGACGCTGTATGGTCGCTTGTTACCAAAGTCGGACATCGAGGTTATGAGTTGGACGTTGACTCTGGCAACGGTCGCGGAGGAACCGACGCGACTAAATTCTGCGATAGAACTTGAACGATTCAACGATGCTTGTCGCGAACAAGCGCTGACGGAGCTTGATATGGAATCAGTAGCTCGGTGTATCGACCGTGAGAATCTGAAACCAGGCCATCATGTGTTGGGACCAGCTTTGATTAGCGAGCGACACACTACAACGTTGGTGCCAACAGGATTTGAGTTGGTTGTAAACCGAGCATATGACTTGATCGTACGGCGGTGTGTCGCATGAGCACACTATCCGACCTCCAGCGACAGCTCGTATGGGATCGCTTGTTGGCGGTCGTTGAAGAGCAAGCGCAAACGCTTATGCGTACGGCGTTCTCGACGGTAGTGCGAGAAGCTGGCGATCTTTCCGCTGGGGTATTCGATACGCAGGGCAGGATGATTGCGCAGGCCGTAACAGGTACACCGGGGCACGTGAACGCAATGGCTGCATCCGTGGGTCATTTTCTCGAACGCTATCCAATCCAAAGCATGCACTCCGATGATGTATTGATGACGAATGATCCGTGGTTGGCGACCGGACACTTGAACGACTTCACTGTGGTGTCTCCGGTGTATTACCGGGATCAACCCGTGGCGCTATTTGCGTCAACCAGCCATATCGCGGATGTAGGCGGGAGAGGCTTTGGTCCCGACGCGAACGACGTGTTCGAAGAGGGCATTCGAATCCCTGTAATGCATTTATTCCGAGCAGGTGAGCGAAACGATGCACTAATGGAAATCCTGACGGCTAATGTCCGCGACCCGGTCGTGGCAGAAGGAGATCTATATTCGCTCGCTGCTTGTAATCATCATGGGAGTCGCCAGCTCATTGACATGATGGTCGAGTTCGGGTTGGATTCGCTTGACGAAGTTGGAGAGGAGTTACTGGGGCTATCACAAGCGGCCGTCGAGAAAGAAGTCGAAACGCTACCAAACGGAACATACCATCAAAGTATGAGGGTAGACGGTTATAACGAACCAATCGACATAAAGTGTGCATTGACCATTGAGGATAGCTCGATCGATATTGATTTCACCGGTTCCTCGCCGATCTCTCGACACGGTATCAACGTACCGCTTACCTACGCACAAGCCTATGCGTCATTCGGTGTGCGGTGCTTGATTGGCAACGATGTGCCGAACAACGCGGGTTCTCTAAAACCAATCTCAGTACGTGCGCCCGAAGGATCGATTCTTAATGCGCAACCGCCAGCCGCTGTATCAGCGAGACACGCACTCGGTCAAATGTTGCCGGACGTCGTAATCGGCGCACTTGCGCAGGTTCTTGATAACGACGTACCCGCGGAGGGCGCTTCGTGCATCTGGAATCCGGTGTTGATGAACAGCAATTTGCGGGACGGTAACGTACCCGACGCAGAATTCGTGATCAACCCAATTTTCAATGGTGGTACGGGCGCACGTGCGACGAAGGATGGTCTCTCGACCACCGCATTTCCGTCAGGCGTTCGCACGACGCCGACCGAAATCAATGAAGTCACTTCGCCTTTAATTTTCTGGAAACGCGAATTCAAACCAGACTCCGGGGGAGCGGGTCGTCTACGAGGTGGACTAGGTCAGACCATTGAGATTGAACATGCGCACGGCGCAGGGTTTTCGATCTCCAAAATGTTTGAGCGCGTTGTTCACCCAGCTCAAGGTCGTGATGGCGGACATGACGGCGCACGAGGTCGAGTAGGAATTGTTGACGGGCAGGAATTCCGCGGCAAAGGTAAGGAGTCCATTCCGGCGGGCGCAACATTGATCATGGAGACGCCGGGCGGTGCAGGTATTGGGTCACCGGTCGATCGGGATCCTGCGCTAGTTGACTCTGATTTACGTGAAGGCGTGATATCTGCCAACGTTGCGGAGTCGATATACGGCCGAAAATCGGAGTGAATCTGGTGCCCGAGGCCGGAGTCGAACCGGCACGGATTAACTCCGAGGGATTTTCGTACCACTACGGCTTTCGCCGCCGACTAATTTCGTTCGTGGTCTGGACTTTCTCTTCACCATAGTTTCGAACCGTAGGTGGAGGCCGTCAAGTCTCTACACTTCCCGCTCGATTGAGCGATTTAGCTCGGGATTGCCAGTCGATCGACGAAGGTTTCCCCGAATTTGACCTCATTCACAACGACAGTTTCCTATCATGTGCTCAAGCTTGTTAAGTCCCTTGCGTCTACCAATTTCGCCACTCGGGCACGCGGCGTAATTATTGCAAAGGTCGAGGGCGAGTAACGGATTCACATTCCATCCACTTCGTTTCACGTAACGATATCGGTCCTGTCGTTGACACGTTGGCGATTTACCACATATAACCCGAGGAAAATCATGCAGATGCCTATGAATGCAGTGTAGTGGATTGACTCCCCGAGGATTGTGTATATCAATATGAGTGAGATCATCGGCGAAAGAAATATCAGTTGGCTCAACGTTGCGACACTTGATGTCGTCGACATCGCACGTTGCCACAGCAAGAAGGCGAACCCCATTTCGAGTAAACCAATCCAGGCGCCGTACCCAAAGTTCGACCAAATTAACCTCGGAAAACCTTCCGTAAAGTAACAGAGAATAGTTAGTAGAGGAACTGCGACTGTAAAGCCGTACCACATGAACCACCATGGTTCCAGTCGTACCGTAACGCTCCAGATCCAGTAAATTGCCCAAACTAGCGTACTTGCTAACGCAAGTCCGATCCCCACAGGATCAAATCCAAGTGCGCTGGTTAGCTGACCTTTGGTAACAAGCAATAGTACGCCGAAGTAACCTACCAAAATACCAATGAGCGTGCTGCGGTTTAGCTTTTGTCGCAACATCGGAATCGCAAGTAATGCGGTGACAATCGCCCAGGTGTAGTTCAGAGGCTGTGCGACATGCGCCGGCAGCAAGTCGTATGCAGTAAGTAGGACGATGTAATAGAGCAGCGGGTTGAGGAGTCCGAGTAAGCTTGCTCTTGCGGCGTGTTTTGTCGCCCGAGGTTGAGAAGGCAACACCACGCAGCAGATGGAAAACAGAACCCAAGAGAAGCAACAACCAATCCACAACAGTTGAATCGGTTCCATGCTTCGCAAGCCAAGTTTGAAGCCCACCGCGACGGTGGACCACATCAGCACAGCAGCAAATCCCACTAACATGGGATTGCGAACGGTTATCAGCATGGTACTGGATAACAACAGCTACTAACTGGAAAGTAGAATCCTCGCCGTGCGAATGTCTGGTTTATGCGTTCACGATTGATCGCTCTTTGACAAGCGACATTCCGAATCCGATTCAAAATTCGAGAGGACTCCATGAGTATTTCGCAAGGCGATGCAGTGCCTGATGTAACCGTGCAAATGATGAACGACGGTCGACCAGGACCCGTATCGTTACGTGATTTGACGGCCGGTAAGAAGGTCGTTTTGTTCGCCGTTCCAGGTGCATTTACGCCAACGTGTTCGCTGCAACACCTGCCGGGATTCGTTGACAAGGCCGATGAAATAAAGGCGAAAGGTGTAGACGAAATCATTTGTACTGCTGTAAACGATGCCTTCGTAATGGATGCATGGGGGAAATCGGCATCAGCGGACGCGATCAGTATGGTCGCAGATGGCAATGGCGAGCTAGCGAGTGCACTCGGTTTGGAGATGGACGGGAGTGGATTCGGGTTAGGTACCCGCTCGCAACGATACGCTATGGTGATTGACGATGGTGTCATAACGAAGCTCGCCGTTGAAGCGCCTGGGCAATTTGAGGTCAGCAGCGCAGAGGCAATTCTCGCAGACTTGTAACAACACATTCTGGAGCCGGTTTTTAAAAGATCGAAACCTAATCGATTCACCAAACCGACGCGTGAGTCGTCAATGAAGCACAACAATCTGACTAGTGTATTGAGTCGACTCGGGTACGCGGGTAACTTAGCAGAAGGAGAAAGGCAATGAGCTTAGAGATATTTGGCTATAGTCAAAGTAGAGCGTTTCGCGCGCTCTGGATGGCCGAGGAAATCAAAGCGGCGAAGGGCGTGTATTTTGAACATACAAATTCAAGCCCAATGCCCGGACCCGAACTTGATGCGTTACTTCAGTTGAATCCAATGGGGCAAGTACCCGTTATTCGCGACGATGGGTTCGTATTGCGCGAGTCAATGGCTATTAATCTCTATCTCGCGAAGAAGTATGAGGTGCTTTCACTGGCCACATTAGAAGAAGAAGCATTGGCGTGGCAATGGTCGTTCTGGGTTATGACGGCCGTTGAATCGCACACACTTGAAGCGTTGAAGTACAAGATAGGAATGATGGGCGTCGAACAAGATGACGCGAAAGTAGATGCCGAGATGGAGGCGTTGAGTCGGCCACTTGACGTACTTGAGAGCTATCTAAGCGCTCACCCGTACTTGATCGGTGACTCGTTCACTGTGACTGACTTAAACGTCGCTTCGGTTCTGATGTGGCTTCGAATGGGACAAATTGATATGTCTAAATACGAAGCGGTCAGCGAATGGTTGGATGGTTGCCTTGCGCGTCAAGCGGTAACGGCTGCCCGACAACACTAATCGAACAGCCGTTGGTTTAACGAATTAGTTGATCTGAATGTTCCGTATCGACTTAACGGTTCGGATGTAAGGTTCATCCATACCGTAAGTACTGGTGAGCATTTGGCTCTGTGCTGAAGCAAGATTCTTGCTCTCGAATGTGCCGGCAAGAACTATGTAGAAAGTTTTCCCTTTTGATTGCGTCTTAACACGCATCAGATCAAGTGAAGGGTACGAATTAAGAAAGTCCGACGATAAGCCGTAGTTCGTGAACGCCGCTAACTGCACGGCATAGTCATAGTCGCGACCCAATCCATCTAGTGGCACATCGGGATTTGTAGTTGACGCGACTCGTCGTGCGGTTGTCGACTCGCTTGTATTGGAGCGAGGTACTTGCACAACGACGACTGGTTGACGGGCAGTCGTTGTAGGAGTCACATTCGGTCTTTGACTTGTGGTTTGGCGAGACGATGTGCCGGCTGGTTTAGGACTCAATCGTTCGGATGGGCGCGTACTAATAGATGCGCGTGGTGTGGTTTGCGTGACCGTTGGTGTTGGGATCGATGCTGCACTCGAATCTACGACCTGCGCGGGATTTGTGTCAGCTTCTTCGCGTGCTTGAGACGCGGAAGACGCAGAATCTCGGCCACGTACGCGAATATTGAAAAAGCCTCGCCGCTCGCGCTTAGGTGCATCGGTTTTAGCAACAGTTCGAGGTTGTGCTCTAGCTGCGATTCGTGGCTGCGTTTTTTCAGCGGTTGCGACCTTTGGTTTGTCGCGACTTGAGGCACCTGAACTCTCGCTACCACGCGTGCGAATACGCCACCAGGAGCGATTCTCGGATTGCGATTGTTCAACTTCCGCAGGGGCAGTCCTTGGGGTTGGCGCAACTGATGTCTCAATCTCAGTTCCCTGAGCGCGACATTCCCAAGACGTATCTCCGGCCTCGCACTCATAGGTGGGACCGGTAGATTGAGCTGTTACGGGCGCCGTTGAGGAAGCCGCACAGCCCCCGATCATCAAAAAAAAGCCCGCGAGGCACACGCACTGTGTGCAAGTATTTTTGAGTAACTTCATGTCACCACCGAAAGCAATCCGTTGCGTTTCTTTTACACATTCTAGTCATTATCAGTTAGTTTTCGCATCCAAACGATCAATCAATTTTTAGAAAAACCCTGAAAAAAGCCTATTTCGGGTAATACGTGAAGGCGATTTGCTTGTTCAACAAATGGGTCGTTTCCGTTCATCGAATTGTTAGCGAGACCGCTTCAACATTAATTAAAGTGTGGCATTGTGTTTCAATGTCCTTATGATTCACGCGCAAGAACGTTGTTCGGAACAAAACTCTAAGGAACTTTCCGTGCTCGCGACGCTTGACCAATTCGTGCGGATTCCTCGAATCTTGCGATTGGACATTGCAGGACAACCGTTGAACTGGATTACCTGGCAGGAGGCAGTCTGTCTCTATGCGCGCGAACTGGTCGTATGGAGTCTAGGTGATTTGGCCCTTCGTATCTACGGTGGAATCTGTGCGGCCAGCGGTCAACGCAGCATGATCGATGTTCATAGCATCATTGCCTGTAGTGGTCGAATCCACGCGGAATCGTATTCAGCTACCCCGCCGTTGAGCAATAGAGCCTTATTCGCTCGAGACCGGAATTTCTGCATGTATTGCGGTATGAAATACAGTGATAGTCAGCTGACGCGTGACCATGTGGTACCGATTTCACGAGGCGGAACGGACGAATGGACCAACGTAGCGGCAGCGTGTCGCCGTTGCAATATTCATAAAGGCGATAGCCTTTTGCAAGAATGTGAGCTGGAACTGCTCGCGTTACCTTACGCACCGAATGTTGCTGAATATTTGGCTCTAACGAACAGTGGTCGCATACTAGGTGATCAGCTCAACTTCCTTGAGTCTCGCTTCAATACGATGTTGACGGAACGAAAGTCGTTTGGAGACGAGTTCGTCAATCCTCTGCCTAGATGAATTCCTCGGCGTCCCCTAATAGGGATGCCATGCAGGCAGTGACGTTTTTTCCAGTCGGGATGTCGAGAAATTCGTTCGGCCCGTGAGCATTGGAGTGCGGTCCCAGTACGCCTGTTGCGACGAACTGGCAATCCGGGAACTTCCGCTCCAGCATACCTAGAAAAGGAATCGTACCTCCGCAACCCATTAGGCGTAGTGGTTTGCCGAAGAATTCGTTCGATGCGCGTTCGAGCGCGCTCGTTAGAGACGGTGAGAGTGGTTTAGCGAACCAGCCCGTTTCCGCCGCGTCAACGTCAAATGTCACCGACGCATCGCAAGGCGGTTCTGATTCCAGAGCATCCGTGACTGCGTCAGCAGCACGCGATGCGTCGACGTTTGGCGGGAGCCGGAATACCAATTTAGCGCTCGTGCTCGGACGTAAGGTATTCCCTGCGTGAGCAGGCTCGGGCGCGCCGCCTAACCCAACGGTTGCAAGTGACGGTCCCCATGTGTTTCGCACGATGAGATTGGCGATGTCGTTTGAATCGGGCCGTGTTTGGTCATGCCATGGGTATCGATCGATGACGGTCGTCCCTAGTGTTTCTGCAGCCGACGCAGCTTCAGCCCCGACGTAATCTGGGATCGTTCCGTGAAGGGCGTCCATGAGTCGACCGGTTCGTGCATCCTCGATGTGGTTCAGTTGTGCGCGAAGGACACGGAAGCTCGAAGGTACAACCCCGCCTGCTGCGCCGGAGTGAATACCCTCGGTAAGTACGTTCACGTGAAGCGTTCCGCTGACAAGACCTCGAAGTGATGTTGTCAACCACAGCTGATCGTAGTTTCCACACTCGGCATCGAGGCAGATCAGTAAATCTGGCTCACCTATGACATCTCGGAGTTCGTCGATATAGAAAGGTAAGTCGAAGCTCCCGCTCTCTTCGCACCCTTCGATGAGCACGCAGCATCGAGGGTGACCTAAATCTTGGTCGTCAAGCGCGCTTATGGCCGCAAGTGTTGCAAAAATTGCATAGCCGTCGTCCGCGCCACCTCGTCCGTACAGCCGGTTATCGCGTATTACCGGTTTCCAAGGACCTAATTCTTCTTCCCAGCCTATGAATTCTGGTTGCTTATCGTAGTGTCCATAACAAAGCACGTTGCCGGAGCAACCATGAGTAGCAGGGATGTCGAGAAGGAGAACAGGTGTCCGTCCTGGCAGTTGGAAAATCCTTGCATCGACATTTTTAACCGGAATGCGGGGGACAGCGGCGAGTAACAATTCTGCGGCGGCTTGCATATACCCGTTACTTTCCCAATCGCTATCAAATGCTGGCGACTTATTTGGAATTTTTATGTACTCTACGAGCGTCGGAACGATCTCGTCGTCCCAAAGCGCGTCAACATAATGACGAATCTTCGCGTTACTCAAAATGCGGCTCGCATGCCGACATTGAATGTCCGCCCTGGTGTCCGGAATCCGTAAACATGTTCATATTCGGTGTCCAATAGATTGTCGACCATCCCATGTAGCATGAGCTTGGACGTGATGTCGTATTCGAGAGCTACCGTTGCGAGAACATGATCGTTCAACGTCACAACCGTCGCAGGAAATGTAGAAAAGTCTCGGTCTAGTTGCTCACCGACATAATGAATGGTGCTCCGGGATCTCATTCGGTCACTGAAGGTATAGTGAATGCCTAAATTCGCGAGATGCTTAGGACGACGAATCTCCAATTCTTTGTCTTCTTCGCTCTTGACGTATGCGTAATTCGTCTCTATTTTCAAATTATCAAATGTTCGCGAATACCGGATTTCTCCCCCGCGGCGTCGACTCTCGGATTCTAGGTTTGCAGCCGTAAACTGGTTTGTTTCTGCGTTGAACGAAAATCCATTAATCTCGTCCTCCAACGCGCTTGAATACAGAGCAATTTTCAAAGAGTGACCCTCTGGTTCGTACTGAACAGCCACTTGGTGCTGAAGCGCACGTTCAGGTTGTATGTCTGGGTTTCCGAGAAAAGTGTCAGGCGTGAAACCGAATCGTTCGATGAATGTCGGGTTCTTAATCCCTACGCCTAAGGAATACGACCAACGAAACGCATCGCTACGTAGCAGGACACTGGTCTGCCAAGCGGTCGAATCGCCAAATTCACTGTTTTGTTCACGCCGAAGTGATGCGTGCCATTGGAATCGATCGGAAGAAACAAGATATTCCCCAGCGAGACCGGTTGCCGCCATCAATTCGACGTAGTTAGGATCGCCAAAAAAACTCGGCGAGCCTCGTTGTTCGAAATCCTCCGCCGTGTGGTCGATTAGGACGCTCATTTCCTGCGATGGCGTCAGAGAAAAGCTGCCTTCGAGCGATAGGCGCGTCAGATCGCCGTCGGATGAGTTTGTTTCGTTGCCTTCACTGAAGTTCCTAAGCACAGAGCGCGTAATACTGCCGTTTGCGGATAGTTGGAAATCTACCCTGGGCTGCCAGCTGAGTCGCTGAGCAAGTATTTGATCACTGAGGTCCAGACGTCGGTCGCCATCGCGGGGGATAGGATCGTATTCCGATGAGCTACGCGTAGTTCGCAAAAAACCACTAGCTTGAAAGTTGGTGCCTACCTTCTGGTAGCTGGCGTGCATCGAATCTTGGCGGAAGCCGTCTCGTTCATCCCCTTCGTACGAGACATTGGTGCCATCGGTCCCTAACGTGCTGTAATGAAGTGCGAGCGGTACGCCTGCGACGCTCGCACCAAGATTGGTACCCAGAAACCATGCTTGATTGGAACCGCGATCCACGTAGAGTCGATTTGATGGGGTTGGGTTTGTCGACAGATTGACGATCCCTGCGAGGGCATCTGAACCCCATACCGCACTCCGAGGTCCATTGAGCGCGTCGATGCGCGATACTCCAGTCGGTGCGACGACGGAGAGGTTCAGATTGACTGTTGAGGGGTTTCCGAGCGGTACACCATCCATTAGTACCTTTACATGGTCGGCTTCCGCCCCTCGAACTCTTATCTGGGTCAGCGAACCTACGTTACCAGACTGGGAGACCGCCATACTCGTTAGTGATTGCATCGCCGAGGTTAAGGTCTGCGGCGTCTGATCGCTAAGGTCAATCGACTCGAGACCTATTAGGTCGGCGTTGAGTCGGCTACCTAAGACAGTCACCTCCTCGATTTGATCTTTCTTCTCTTCCACGATTGGGGTAAGTGGCTCGTCTTCGGTGTCTTCGGCATATGCGAAAGAACTTAAACTGACGATAGACAGAGCGCTCACGATTTGTACAACAGTGCGCATAGAAAAACCTCTGAATTGAGTTCGGGGATGTAGAACCAGTGGCTAACAGCCACCGGCCGTTTGAACGTGGGTTAGTTGCTTGTAAGCCCGATCTTCGTGGCCGAAGCTACAGAGTTGGGGGTGAAGGATCTCGGCGGCGATTTCAGCAGATTCGACGACGCGTGGGCTTGGTCGATTGAAGAAGTAGTTCCCGTCAACAAGATACACACGGTTACCGCGGACAGCGGGCAAGTTCTGCCACAACGACTTTGTTGTGAGGGGAGCCAATTCCTTTAAGGTACGATCGACATTGAATCCGCAAGGCATGATCAAGATGTAGTCTGGATCACTTTCAACGAGATCCATGAAGTCGAAGTAACCTGAGTGCAATCCGGCTTGTCCTTGAGTCGTCTGACCTCCTGCAATCGTGATGAGTTCGGGTACCCAGTTGGCAGCGTACATCAAGGGATGAATCCATTCGATACACGCGACCGTGGGTGTGGCATCCCGTAACGCAGTCTTTTCTGCAATCGCCACGAGACGTTTTTTTAGTCTCTCAACTAAGGCATGTCCGTGCTTCGACACATTGCCGACATCGGCTACGCTCTGTATATCACACCAAATATCCGTTAGGGTCATAGGTTCAAGCGCGGTCACGGCTGGTGCCGATTGCAGGTGCGCGAGTGCGCGGTTCACTTCGTCTAACGTCACCGCGCAAACGTCACACTGAGTCTGAGTCAAAATGTGGGTTGGCGACAGCTCGTTGAGCAGTACGTAGTCCACCTGATAGATCGAAAGCGCATCTCTCACCATTGATCGAACCTGCTGATCGATCTCGTTACTGGTGGCGTCTTTGTCAACTTTCGACGAGGAACACGACGGTAGCGCCAAGACCGAATTCGGGTAATCGCACTCGTGCGACCTTCCAACGAGATACGCCTGCAAGCCAAGGGCGGCGACGATTTCAGTCGCACTTGCAATCAACGAGACAATCCGAATCTCAGGCATCGGTTTAGGTAGTTTGGAGCTGAGATCGAGCGACTGGTTTGAGAGTTACTTTGCTGAAGAGAATTGGTAGGAAAACCACCATACTGAGCAGCGTGTGACGGAAGAATGGGATCGCTAAGGTGTAGCACTCGACTAATCCTTCCCAGGTGAGGGGATACCACATGAACCAGCTGCCTAAATTCGATACGATGAAGAACGAGATCGCGCCAGCTAAGCCGGTTCCGGTGATTCGCCAGATTGTCCGCCTATGACGCAACAACAAACCCCACAGGGTCACGAAAATCACTGCTAGGTAGACGATTGGCTGCGTCGGATAGAACGCCCATTCCGCCTGACCGGTGATCAACCAGATACCCACGTCACCGAGGAAGTAGATCGCCAGTGGAATGACGTACACCAGCGAACGTGATTGGTAGCACGCTGCGCCAAAAATACATAGAGGTAAGATCGGGGAGATGTTCCAGGGGTAGATTGCCGAGCTTGAGGGGTCGATCGGTACCCCGAGGGTATACAGAATGTATGGGACTAATCGAAAGAGAAGCGCGACCCCTGCGAGCGTGAGCATCGAGGAAATTCGAATATTCGCCATTGCTGTACCTTTAGAGATTTGGTTTGTTTTCAGCGTGTTTCGGAAACCGTTTTTTTTACGACCTTCCAAATCGTCCCGTTACGCGTATCCTCGATTGCAATGCCGTTTGCTAGAAGTTCTGTACGAATCTCGTCAGCGCGGTGGTATTGCTTCGTCGCTTTTGCCTGAGCACGTTCCTCGATTAGACGGTCTATTTCCAGTTCGGTCAAGTTCGCGTCTTGCGTAAAGAACTCAGCAACACTTCGCGTGAGGAGTCCTAGTAGCCAGCCGCCACCGAGCAACTTGTCTCGTAACGAACTCGCTTCCGACGAATCCGTACTGATATTCAGTCTAGAGGCGAGCTCGTGCATACCCGCTAATGCTCGTGGCGTATTGAGATCGTCGCAGAGTGGTCCGAGAATTTCTTCTGGGAGATCTGCAGACCTGATTTGAGCGTAAGCGTCACTCGTAGATGACTCACCGGCTATGCGTTCGGCGTTTCGCAATGCTTGGTAAAGTGAAGTCAGGCTTCGGTCCGACTGCGCGATCAACTCGTCGTCCCACTTCAGACTTTGTCGGTAATGACCTGACAGAATCGCGTAACGCAACGTTTCGCCGGCATGATCTTCTAGCAGCTCTTGCACCGTCTGAATATTGCCAAGACTCTTCGACATCTTTTGAGCGCCGAGATTGAGCATACCGTTGTGCATCCAGTACTTCACATAGTCCGGGTTATCGTTAAAGCAACCACTCTGAGCCATTTCGTTTTCGTGATGAGGAAACGCAAGGTCCGTGCCTCCACCATGGATGTCTATTTCGTTACCGAGGTGCTCACGAATCATCGCCGAGCACTCAATGTGCCAGCCTGGTCGGCCACGTCCCCAAGGACTTTCCCAACCTGGTAGTTCTGACGATGAAGGTTTCCAAAGCACGAAATCTTTTGGATCCTTCTTGTAAGGCGCGACTTCAATACGAGCGCCATCGATTAGATCTTCGAGGGATTTGTTGGTTAACGACCCATAGTTTGGATCGCTTGGTACGTAGAACAACACATGTCCTTCCGCTTCGTAGGCATGACCTTGTTGGATAAGTGATGAGATCATCGTGACGATCTCATTTATGTGACCGGTCGCTTTCGGCTCTACATCCGGAAGTAACACACCGAGCGCTTCAAAATCTTCGTGCATGGCATCCGTGCAGTCACGTGTCAACTCATCGATAGGAATACGCAGTTCGAGTGCACGAGCGTTGATCTTGTCGTCGATGTCGGTCACGTTTCGCACGTAGGTTACGTTTTTGAAGACTGCGCGTAAAACGCGTACGAATACGTCGAATACGACTGCCGAAAGGCCATTGCCGATGTGGATGCGGTCATATACCGTCGGACCACACACGTAGATCTTCACATGGTCTGCGTTAAGCGGTTCAAAACGCCGTTTCGTACGTCGCTTAGTGTCGTAGATATGGATATCCATCGTTGGTGGAATCTAACTCAACTGAATCTGAATTTGGTTATCGATTGAACGACTGCTCGAGGTAGCGATAGGTTGCGCGTAGTCCCATCGCTTCACCACCAATTGGATGAGCTGGTCGGGACTTTGAATTGAACGCATTGATGTCGTAATGCACCCAACGCGTCTCGTCAACGAATGCTTCAAGAAAGAGCGCAGCGACAATCGCGCCGGCTTCGGAAAAATTGGCGATGTTGCAAAGGTCTGCGACGGGGCTGCGTAGTCCGGGGCGGTAGCCTTTGTAAAGAGGCAATCGGCAGACTGGGTCATCGAGCTGTTTCGCAGCTTCCTCGATACCGGCAGCCACTGCGTCATCATTCGAGAACATTGCTGAAATTTCGGTTCCAACGGCACTTCGAGCGGCACCGGTAAGGGTTGCAAAGTCGATCATGAGTTCCGGCGCATCTTCACTTGCCAACGCTAGTGCATCGCAAAGGATCAGGCGGCCTTCAGCATCTGTATTGCCGATCTCGACGGTTAGTCCTTTGTACGTGCGGATGACGTCGCCGGGTCGATATGCATTGCCGGACACGGCGTTTTCGACAGCGGGAATGAGTAAGCGCAGGCGAACGGGTAGCTGACGCCTCATGACGAGATCCGCTAGTCCTAACGCCGTTGCCGCACCGCCCATGTCCTTCTTCATACTACGCATACCGGCGACTGTCTTCAGATTTAGCCCACCGGAATCGAAGCAGACTCCTTTACCGAGGATCGTGAGTTTGGGATCATCCTCGTCGCCCCAAGTTAAATCCATGAGGCGTGGTTCGGAAGCGCTTGCTTGCCCTACCGTATAGATCGTCCGAAACCCCTGTTTGAGAAGGGCTTTATCGAGCACGACGTTCAAATCCGCGTTGTGTCGAGTCGCCACCCGACGAACGGCTGCCTCAAGGTGATGTGGGAGCATGTCTGATGCAGGTGTATTTATGAGGTCTCGCACGAGTGCGATTGCGTCGACTTCATCCTGAACGGACCGATGTGACGAATCCAAATGCAGGACGCGCGGATGGTGCTCGTCGTTGGGACGGTAAGTCGTAAACCGATAAGAACCTAGTCCCCACCCGAGTGCCAATTCGTAGACGTCGGCGTCTGGTAGATTGACTAGAGCAAATGCGCCGTGAGGGAGTGTATTTGGCAAAGCGCCAAGACTCTTATGGTTCGGCTCACGGCCAGTACCAGCGACAACACGCACTAAGTGACCTGATTCGTCCGTTATTTCGACGTGATGATTGGCAGCCGCATTGAACTCCGCACGCGTCACGAGGTTGTGTACCTTCTCGGATTGCTGTGCTAACCAGTTGCTGAAATCCTCTTTCGCGACGAGCTCGATAGGTGTCGCGTCTGCGTTGTTCTCAAAACTCAGCATGGTGGTGTTCCAGTATTTGCACTTTGCGCCTGCTTCACCAATTGATCCGCACGATAACTCGATCGAACGAGGGGACCGGACGACACTTCTCGGAAACCGTATTCCAAACCCCACTCACGATACGTGTCGAACTCACTCGGCGTGACCCATCGTTCGACCGTTAGATGGTTTTTGGTTGGGCGAAGATATTGTCCTAGCGTTAGAAGGTCGACATCCTTCTCGCGTAAGTCGATCATCGTCTGACGCAGTTCGCTCTCGGTTTCTCCTAAGCCCAGCATAAGACCGCTCTTAGTGAGCTTGGCTCCTGCACGTTTCGCCGTTGCGAGTACTTGAAGAGACTGATCGTAGTTTGCGCGGGGATCCCGTACACTTGGAGTTAGGCGTCGAACCGTTTCGATGTTGTGGGCGAAGACGTCAAGTTCGCTGTCGACCACAACGGTAATGGACTCTTCGTCACCTTGAAAATCGGGCGTGAGTGCTTCGACCATCGTGGTTTTGTTCATCGCTCGAATTGAGCGTACGCAATCGGCGTAATGCAACGCACCGCCTAAGGGTAGATCGTCTCGATCGACCGAAGTCAGAACCACGTATTGCAGCTTCATCAAGCGAACCGCATTCGCTGCTGCCGTCGGCTCATCAGCGTCAAGCCAACCTTGGGGATTGCCCGTGTCTACCGCACAGAACCGGCAAGCGCGTGTGCACACGTCTCCCATGAGCATCAAGGTAGCCGTGCCGTGACTCCAGCACTCGCCGATGTTTGGGCAATGAGATTCTTCACATACCGTCGCAAGACGATTCGTCCTGACGATTTCCTGAACATGATTGAAGCGTCGTCCTGCTGGTAGACGTACGCGAATCCATTTTGGTTTACGGTCACGCGTCAAATCAACAATCGGGAGAAGCTTCGACGTCCGTTTGATACCGTCCTTGATCGCGCTATGCCCATGTTGGTGCTGGTACTTTGTGCCACTTCGCACCGCGTTGGGAGGGTTTGCGTCGATTTTTGAATCGACAATCGATCGACCGGACATTTCGAAATACGTTAGTTCTATTTGCGAGTTCTTAAGGCAATGTAACTTCGGTGATGGCGACTTCGTGGAGGATGGCTCTCAGCGTGTCCTCGGGATGTGGACTACGACGGCTCGGTTTGAGTCCGTGATACACAGCATCGCCAGGGAATCTAGCGAGATACGCTCTAAAGATCCGTAATTTGGCGTCGTCAACTGTTTCTAATACCGTCGCCCGACATTTAAGTTCATTGCCTCTTATCCTAACCGAAACGTCTGCTCCTCCGCGTAGATTTTTCCACCAGTTGGCTTGAGGCGAACTAAACAGTCTGACGGTGCTGCCCTCTCTCAGATAACGTACCGGTGTTGTAAAGGTACGCCCAGATTTCCGTCCTTTAAACGTAATCAACAGAATGTGCGAGCTAACAACGAAATGCAGAGGTGAACGCAACAGCAGCTTCATCGCGAAGTTGATGAAAGGAAAGAAAGCGTCAGGGATTCGCATTGGGGATTTTCAATTTAGCAACACAAGGCTAACGTGCAAGAGCATGTCCTACGAGTCAGGTGAATTTTGCGAAAACATCGACCTCAAATGACACCCTCTACGGTTCGGTATTTTGCAGTGAAACGCCTTCCAAGAATCCAGTTCAAAGGTTAGTGTCAGGTATTAGGAATCCGTTAATTCTCCGAAAATCGAGCGCGTTTAGATTCGATTGAACACATAGACAGCAATAGACAGCCTCCGCACTTACTTTGAATTTTGGTGGCGGAGTCAACAGTCATAAGAAAGTGCAGTTGTGAGTACACAACACACGGTGTCGTATTTCGCTATGCAAGACATGGTCGAAACTGCACGCAAGGATGGTAAGGGAGAAGCAGTTGCACCGAATGAAATGATTGCAACGAATGCAACGATTTTCTACAATATTTGCCTTAAAACCGATATGTTTATAGCGTGGCCAATCTTCCGGTTAGGAAAGGTGATCGAAGCTTAGCGCTCAAAGCGTGCATAGACGAATTGAACGAACTCGGACCGTCCGAACGACGACTTGCGATGGTGGCTCTCCTAGCTTCGAGTGTTAAGAGAATTCGATTACTCGAATCGGATGACGAAGGTCAGTCCGCGGTGGCAGAGACCAATTTATTTCCCGAAAAAGAAATAGGAGAATTTTGGGAAAAACTGTCCAGTGCAGTTAGTTTCCCGACATCGTCGCTTGTTAACCTCAGCATACTATCGAGCGAAGAGTTTAACGACGGAGTAAACACACCGATTTCGACCATCGACCTCGTCGAGGATGAGTCCGGAAATGTCTCCGTAAGTATCGGACAAAAAGCGACCCTTGAAGGCGAGAGCCTGCTCACACTTCGCACCCAGGATTCGGTCCAGTTACCAAATTTTGAACCTTCCGATGTTCAAGCTAGCTCATGCTTATCCGCGCAAGACGCTGCGAAGCTCCTTGGCGTTGCTAAATCAACCGTCACTCGACGGATTAACAAGAACGAGCTGATTGGATTTCATGCGTTCACAAATGCGCTTCGCATCCCGGAAGAGCAGTTCATTGACGGTTCTGTAGTCGCCGGTGTTCCCGAGATTCTCGCTATGTTTACTGAGGAACTAGCTGAAGGCGGGACGCACACAGACCACAAAGGTGCTTGGAACTTCCTCAGTACCGTTGTTTCCCCAGGTGATGTGGCGCAACGTCCAATTGACAAGATGAAGGCTGGAATGCGGAAACGAAATAGCTCTGTAGTTCTTGTAGAACTACGTCGCATTAAGGAGAGCCTTGACTACGGCGACCATATTTGAGTATCGCTGAGCTTTTGTCGCTGAACCCATCGCGACGTGAAGAAGTTACGAACCTATTCGAAGGACTCGTAACCGTTCGGTCCTTCTCGAACTTCGTGCGAATATTGCACGAACGCTACGAACGCCGACCTCTAGGTCTGAGTTCGGGACCGAGCCGTTTCGGTCCAATTGCTACTCCTATCGAAATGGTCGCGGTAGCTCCCTCGTTTCGCGTCCTCTACATGGCAGTTGACCTAGCGACTGCTGCATACGAAACGGTAATCCGAGATCGTTACGACCTGGAACCGTCGCGCATTCTGTTGCCAGCGGACTACCGTGGGTGGGTTGTCGTGAATATATCCACTTCTCTAGATGCGACGGTCACGTTGGTAGACCTTACCGACGGGAACGCGATCCGTCACGGAGTACCCAGCGACGTAACGAACTATTCAGCGCACAGGGACGGTCAATATTTCGCGTCCTTTGTCCATGCCAACATGCCCACCGTGGACGGATTTCTCTATCGAAGTCGTTTTACTAATCGACGAAATATTGCGGTTTTTGAGCGTGCAATTGACCGACTCGCGACCGGAACGACTCTACCATTGACTCGAGATCTTCTAAGTTCGGCAATCTCATCATGGAACGTTAACGTGAATTGATGATCGAGAACCGATGGTAGGTCTCGACGTAGCCGCGCTTAATCGTGGACGGTAATGATCCAATCGTGTTCGAGTATTAGAACGAAGCGTTATTCGGCACACGCGGAAATGGAATCACATCGCGGATGTTCTCCATACCTGACATATACATCAGTAATCGTTCAAATCCTGCGCCGAATCCGGCATGAGGTACGGTCCCATACCGTCGAAGATCACGGTACCACCAGAGTTCGTCGCGCTGTTCTTCACTCATCCGACTCTCTAGTTGCTCAAGGCGTTCCTCTCTTTGACTACCACCGACTATCTCCCCAACACCCGGTACTAATACGTCCATGGCTGCCACGGTTTTCTCGTCATCGTTTAGCCTCATGTAGAACGGTTTGATAGTCCGTGGATAGTTCATGACGACGACCGGAGTTTTAAAGACGTTCTCTGTAAGAAATCGTTCGTGTTCGGATTGAAGATCCGCTCCCCATTCGACTGGGAATTCGAACTTATGCGATGTGTTCTGGAGCTCGGTCACGGCGTCCGAATAATCGAGTCGAACAAACTTGCTTTCGACGACGTTTTCGAGTCTCTCGATGGCCTGCGGGTCTATCCGTTGTGCAAAGAACGCCATGTCCTCGTCGCACTGTTCGAGGGTGTCGCGTAAGACCACTTTAAGAAAGTCTTCTGCGAGTGAAGCGTTGTCACCTAAATCCGCGAACGCGATTTCAGGTTCGATCATCCAAAACTCGGCTAAATGCCTGCTGGTATTTGAGTTCTCCGCGCGGAACGTCGGTCCGAACGTATACACGTTCTTCAATGCGAGGCAAAATGCCTCCACATTCAGCTGCCCCGATACGGCTAAATATGTTTCCTCTCCGAAGAAATCTTCACTGTAGTCGTTACGCGATTGGTTCACCAAGTCCAAGGTGCTGACACGAAACAACTCGCCTGCACCCTCGCAATCGCTAGCTGTGATGATCGGCGTATTCACCCATACAAATCCGCGCTCGCTGAAATAACGGTGCACGGACTGCGCGACTTCGTGTCGAAGGCGAGAGATCGCACCAAACGTATTCGTTCTTGGTCGTAGATGCGCAACGCTTCGTAAATACTCGAAGGTATGACGCTTCTTCGCGATGGGGTAGGCTTCTGGGTCGTCTATATCACCAATACAAGCTACTTCCGCCGCTTGTATCTCGACGTCTTGGCCTTTCCCTTGAGATGCAACGATCGTACCGGTGACGCTAACTGCTGCACCCGTTGTTAATCTCGTTACTGCGGCATAGTTAGAAAGATCTTGATTCGCAACAACCTGAATCGGGTCGAAACAGGAGCCATCATGTACCGAAAGAAAGGCAAACCCGCCTTTGGAGACGCGAACTGAACGTAGCCAACCTTCGATCTGGATATCGGTATCGATGGAAGTCGCGCCCGTTAGGATTGATTTCACTGACGTGACTTGATTGGGGTGATCGTTCGTCACTGCTCGTCTCGGTTCGTTGTGCAGAAGGTTGCTGCGGTACTAGGTACGCTCAAGCACAGTCTTGAACGGTGAATGGGTGCGTACGTATTCGATGTCGCTCTTGACATAGCGTTGCTCACGTTGGAGAAAGTCTGCGACAGCCTCTTTGAAACTCTCATTCGCCAGCCAGTGCGCGGAGTAGGTTTCACGCGCCAAGTAGCCACGTGCGATCTTGTGGGATCCTTGCGCGCCGGCTTCAACGCATTGGAGCTTGTTGATGATCGCGTAGTCAATTGCCTGGTAGTAGCAGATCTCGAAATGCAGAAACGGATGGTGTTCTATGCACCCCCAATTACGCCCAAACAACGTATCTTCACCAATGAAGTTAATCGCCCCAGCAACGTATCTGTTCTCACGTTTTGCCAGAATCAGCAAGATCTGTTCGGGCATCGCTTCATTTATGAGGCTGAAGAACTCGCGCGTGAGATAGTTTGAGCCCCATTTCCGATAGGTGGTGTCTATATAAAAATCGAAAAACGCGTCCCAATGGTGCTCTTTTAAATCGCTACCAGAAACCCACTCGATTTCGACGCCATTCTGGCACGCTTCACGCCGTTCACGACGAATGTTCTTACGTTTCTTGGACGATAGCTCGTTTTGGAATTGCTCGAAATCCCGATAGTCCTTGTTGTACCAATGAAACTGGGTGTCCAATCGCTGAAGTAATCCACAAGAACCTGCCAGTTTCCATTCATCCTCTGGCATAAACGTAATGTGTAGGGAACTGATGTTCGTTTTCTGAGCCAATTGCGTCGCAACCTCTAGCAGCTGACGTTGCCACTCGGCTTGATATTGCCCCGGTCTTGCAAGCAAGCGCGGACCGGTCGCCGGCGTAAACGGCACACTAGATTGAAGTTTTGGGTAGTAACGTCCGCCGGCTTGATGCCAAGCATTTGCCCAACTACCGTCGAACACGTACTCACCGCGAGAATGTGACTTGAGGTACAAGGGCATGAGTGCAACGGTCTCGCCTTCAGATTCGAGGCTGACGTGAAAGGGTGCCCAGCCAGTATCGGGACAAGCACTCTTGCTCTCCTCTAACGCGCGCAGAAACCGATAATCGACGAACGGGTTGTAGCGATAAGACTGACTACAAGCGTCCCACGTCGCTTGCTCAATCTCACGGATGTCGTAATGAACACGACCTACGAGCGTTTTTGATTCCTGGGTTACCGATTTAGGCACAGTTAGCTTTTTAGGTGAGTGGTCTAAGCATATTCAAGACCGTCTGAGCACTAGGGTGAATCCGACGAACCCGTCGACTGCGAAAACAAAGGCGTAACATTGCGAGCGCACATGAGCTCGCATATGTCGCGCCGTACGGAATAAGGCGTGGCCAAATTCGCGGATTCTTCGCTCCTTTAAGACAAGGTCAAACCTGTCCTCATGTCTGACGATCGAACTGCCGATCTCCAAAACCTCAGCATAGATCGCTCCGAACGACCGCGCTCGAAGTGGCGAATTCTCATTTGGATGATCTTGATCGCAGCGATCGGTGGCGCGTCGTATATCGGTTATTTCGTTTATTTCATTGACGACACACTGCAAGTGAGCTCTACGCTCGCAGTATCAGCAGCGCGGGGCTCGCAAACGGAAAGTGTTCTCGATGCGACGGGTTTCGTCGTTGCACGGAGACAGGCATCCGTGAGTTCGAAAGTACCAGGAAAGGTCACGTCCGTACTTATTGAGGAAGGGATGGAGGTCGAGGAAGGTCAACTTCTTGCGACACTGGATGACTCGATAAACCGTGCTCAACTAGACCTTGCTCGATCGCAGTTAGAAGCGACACGTTCGCAGCTGTCGGAGCTTAAGCTGCGTTACGAACAAGCAACGATCGATAGTCAGCGAAATGAGCGCTTGGCGGAGCAAGGCTTAATCAGCGCAAATGAACTTGAGCAGAGTCAATTGATTCGAGAAACCCTTGAGAGCGCCATAAGAGTCTCAGCCGAAAACGTTGCTGTAGGCGAACGCACGGTCGAACTACAGGAAAAGTACGTGTCGGACATGGAGATTCGAGCGCCGTTTGCGGGAATCGTCATCTCAAAGACCGCCCAACCCGGGGAAATGATCGCGCCCGTTGCCGGTGGTGGTGGTTTTACGCGTACCGGTATCTGCACGATCGTGGATATGGATTCGCTGGAAGTTCAGATCGATGTCACCGAGTCATATATCAATCGCGTTCAACCGGGGCAGCAAGTTACGGTTCAACTTACGGCGTATCCCGATTTCAGGATGCCCGCTGAAGTGATCGCGATCATTCCTACGGCAGATCGCGCGCGATCGACCGTCAAGGTAAGGGTCGGTTTCAAACAGCGGGATGATCGCGTGCTTCCAGATATGGCCGTAAAAGTTTCATTCCTGGAAGAAGGTGAGATTGCGGAGCTGCAAGAAGTGCCGACCGGTGTCGTTGTTCCCATGTCGGCGATCGATACCGAGGGTGGTGTCAGTCGAGTTTGGGTGATCAAAGATAACGTGGTTGGGAGCCGGCGGGTTCGTCTTGGTGACGAGGCCGAAAATGGAAATGTTCAGATCATCGACGGTCTGAGGAGTGGGGAGCGCGTCGTCACTGGGCTATCTCCAGAACTCAAGCGTGGACTCGTAGATGGAAAAACTGTCACAGCGATTTAACGAAGGGTAAGGCAGGCAATGGCTTTTATTGAATTGACGAGAGTAGTTAAGAACTACGAAAAGGGCAGTGAAGTTGTGCACGTTCTGCAGGACTTGAATTTGTCTTTGCACGAGGGTGACTTCCTAGCCTTGATGGGTCCAAGCGGGAGTGGCAAGAGCACGCTGCTGAATTTGATCGGAGGTATTGACCAGCCGACAGCAGGGAGCGTTCTCGTCGACGGTGCTAACTTGGGGAACATGTCAGGATCTCAACTTGCGAAGTGGCGATCAGAAACCATTGGGTTCGTGTTTCAGTTCTACAACTTGCTGCCATTCTTGACCGCGGAGCGCAATGTCGAATTGCCCTTGCTTCTTACGAATCTAGGTGGCTCGCAACGAAAAGAAAACGCTTTGACTGCTTTACGGACGGTGTCTCTGGAGGACCGTGCGAAGCACAAGCCGGGTGAATTAAGCGGCGGTCAACAACAGCGTGTCGCGATAGCCCGCGCAATCGTTGCGGATCCAAAAATCTTGGTATGCGATGAACCGACCGGCGACCTAGATCGCCAAAGTGCGCAGGAGATTCTCGCACTTCTTGAAACCCTAAACGAACGATTCGGCAAGACCGTCATCATGGTGACGCATGACCCGCTAGCAGCAGAACACGCCAAAACCGTATTGCACCTTGACAAAGGTGTTCTCGTGGAGAGCGGGCAAGCGGAGGTTTCGGCATGACAAGCGTTGGATTCGTGTGGAAGAACCTCTACCGGAAGAAAACTCGAACGTTTCTAACGTTCTTCTGCCTCTTTATTGCGTTCTTGCTATATGTTGCACTTGGTTCGATCGCCGTCGTATTTTCGATCGATACCGTGAGTGGTGAACTTGGTGCGAATCGCCTTCAAACGAGCGCCAAGTACTCCATGATCGATGACATCCCGAAGCGGTATGTGGACGAAATAACGCAACTAGATGGTGTTGAGGTGGTAACTCATATGACATGGTTCGGCGGTTATTACCAGGAACCAAGCAACATGCTCGTCACGTTTCCAGTGGATCCTAGTACGTATTTCCGGATTTACCGTGAGCTTGAAATAAGCGATGAGCACCTTACGGCGTTCTTGGAGACTCGACGCGGCATGGTCGCGCCAATAGAAACGGTCGAAAGGTATCAGTGGAAGGTCGGTGACATTATTCCGATTGGTTCCCAGATCTATGCGCAAAAAGACGGAAACCGCATATGGGAGTTCGAACTGGTTGGTTTTTACACGCCACAACAGGAGGGAATGAGCGCCGTCCTGTTGCAGTACGACTACTTCGAAGAAGCGAATGCATTTGGGCCAGGTGCTGTGGGCTGGCTGACAATCGAGATCTCAGACCCACAACTAGCACCGGAACTTGCGCAGAAGATTGACAGCATGTATATCAATTCTTCCGACCCTGTCCGGACAGCGACAGAAAGCGAATCGAATCGTCAGTTTCTTGCGCAGTACGGCAACATCACGTTGATGATGAGTGGCATTCTCCTTGCCGTGTTTTTCACGATTCTATTGGTATGTGCAAACACGATGGCTCAGGCATTTCGAGAACGTATCGCCGAACTTGGCGTGTTGAAGACGATCGGGTTTAACGACTACAAGCTAGGGATGTGGATGCTCAGTGAGGCCATCCTGTTGAGTGTCCTACCTGCGATTTTTGGTGTGCTTGTCGGCATGGGACTGCTCATCGCAGTTGGGTCGACAGGTGCAGCGGCAATGTTCATTCCGACACCACCGATGTCCGTGTTGCTGTCGACGGCAGTTTCATCCCTCGCGCTCGCCGGTGCGCTAGGTGTGCTCGTAGGTGCGATTCCGGCTCTGTCGACAACTCGCATGTCCATCGTCGACGCAATGCACGCGTGAGACTGAGGATTCACGATGCTTAAGCAAATCTTCAAAATCTCGCTCATGAACTTGCGCAATTTGCCGTCGCGATTTGGTATTTCGTCGGTCGTCGTTGTTGGAATCGGCGGGGTCGTCGGCGTCTTGGTGGCGATTTTGGCAATGGCTTCGGGCTTCGAATCTGCACTGGCGAGTGGTGCATCGAGTGACCGCGTGATTCTGTTGCGAGAAGGATCGACTGATGAGATGGCGAGTTCGATCGGTCCGCCAGAAGTTGCCCTGATTGAGACATTACCTGGGGTCGCTGCTTTCAGCCCAGAGCTGTACACCGTGGTCGACGTTCCCAAGATGGATACGGGCACCTACGCAAATCTAATCGCACGAGGTGTCGGAACAGGCGCTTTTGAAGTGCGCCCTGAAGTTGAGATTGTCGCGGGTAGAAATTTCGTGCCGGGGCGAACCGAGATCATCGCAGGGGTAAAAGCCGCTAGCGAATTCAGAGGCTTGGATGTTGGGTCGGAAGTGTCATTACGAGACTCGACGTGGCAGGTCGTTGGCCATTTTGAAGCAGCGGGATCAGCGTATGAATCCGAGATTTGGCTTGACTTTCCAGCAGCACTCAGTGCATTCCGTCGCGGCTCTGCAACGTCGCTGAGGATTCGACTAGACTCCCCTGCATCCTTCGACGAATTGTCGCAAGCCATTGCAAACGATCCGCGTCTGCAGGTGCAAGTTATCTCTGAACCTTCGTTCATCGAGGGTCAATCAGCGACGTTACGGCAAGTCATTAAGTCGTTCGGCTATGCCGTCGCAGTGATCATGGCGATTGGCGCACTATTTGCTGCTCTCAATACGATGTACACCGCCGTATCGACTCGAACGATTGAAATCGCAACGTTGCGTGCGATTGGTTTCTCAAGCGTGCCGATCGTCGTATCGGTGATGATCGAAGCGGTTATTCTGGCAGTTCTTGGCGGTGCATTAGGGGCACTGTTTTCGTACTTGTTCTTCAACGGATTTACGGTTGCGACCTTGAATCCTGCGGCTTTTTCACAAGTTGCATTCGATTTCAATGTCTCAACAGAAATCGTTTATCTCGGCATGACGTGGGCGATCGTCATCGGCTTCTTCGGGGGCTTGCTTCCTGCAATTAGCGCAGCCTTCATTCCGATCACCACCGCATTACGAGGCGAATAACGCAAGACAATCAATCCAGACTGCGTCAAGTGAGACGTAGTGACTGACGCCGACGTCCAAGCTTCGGACCAACAACGCGCTCAGCGGCGACTAGGCGGCGCAGAGGCGAGTTTGCTTGACGGCTCAATTCCGCGGCAGCTGTTCAGGTTAACGGTGCCCATGTTGCTGGGATTCTCATCGATGATGATCGCATCGTTAATCGACACGTACTACGTGGGACAGATTGGCACGATCGAGCTGGCCGCCGTGACCTTGACATTCCCACTCGTCATGGGCTTCTCAAGTCTTTCCATGGGCTTCGGAATAGGTGCGACGTCGATCATCTCTCGGACAGTGGGCGCAGGTGATTGGGCGACGGCTCAACGAATCGCGACGCACACACTGATGCTCGTGATTTGTTTCGTGTCGGTGCTCAGTGTCGTCGGTTTTGTGTTTGCGGAATCGATCTTCGTGATGCTCAACGCGCGCGAGGAACTCTTCCCAATCGCGGTGCAGTACACCTATATCACGCTGCTAGGCGTACCAATCCTAGCCGTTCCGATGGTAGGCGGCATGATGCTGCGATCATTTAACGACGTGCGTTCTCCAGCCATCATCATGGTCGCTGGGGCCATCATTCAAGTGATCATTGCGCCGGCGCTCATCTGGGGAATTGGCTCGTGGGAAGGACTCGGCGTCTTCGGTTCGGCGTGGTCATTCGTGCTTTCTCGATTAATCGTCGCGATTTACGCAATCGGGTTGTTCCGACGCCGCGGTTTCATTCAGCATCCAGGTTCATTTAAGGCTTTTCGAACGTCTGTTCGCGAAGTGATGCGGCTGGCGATACCTTCAATGGCGAGTCAAGTCTTGATGCCTGTCTCGATGTATCTGATCATGATGCTCATCGCGTTGTATGACAATCATGTCGTCGCCGCATATGGTGTCGCGACGCGAATCGAGTCGATGACCATGATCGTGATCATGGCGATGAGTTCAAGCATGGGTCCTTTTGTCGGTCAGAACTTTGGCGCGCGCCGATTCGACCGGATTCAAAGCGCGCTTCGGATGAGTTATGGGTTCTGTTTTACCTATGGACTCATCGTTACCGTGATCCTGGTGTTACTTGGAGGCGCAATTTCAGGCGTCTTTAGAGACGACCCGGCAGTTGTCGCTGTCGCAACTGAGTTCTTCTACATCGTCCCGATCACGCTTGGGATCATGAGTGTCGCGATGATCGCGGGTAGTACGTTTGTGGCATATGGTGAACCGATACCGTCTTTCGTGTTGTCCATGTTCCGCATGTTCGTGGTGCTGTTACCACTCTGTTATTTGCTGAATTGGCTCTTTGGTTACATCGGTATCTTCATCGCGATCGCGATCACGAACGGTTTGGTAGGATTGATTGCGGTTTTTTGGCTCGGCACAATGACCAAGCGATTTGAGAGACAGCTATCGCCGCAAACGGCGTTGTAGACCCAACTAAATTCGAGCGATTGGCTCGTTAATAAATGGCGCTTATGTAGTTACTTGTGGTTTTCGCTTAGTGGTTACGTGATCCCCCGCCTATCTTATTGATTTTGTGAGGTAATCAGGCACAACTGCCGACGAGTCGACCCGACGATTTCTTTTGCGCAGTCACGGATATGAGCTTAAGCTTCCGCTGTGATTACGTATACCTATAAGGCCAAGCTAAACGCCCATACGCATCGGAACCTCGCCGAGTTCCTGACGCAGCAACGGCTGCTTTACAACGGGGCGCTGCAGGAACGCATCGACTGCTACCAGAAAACGGGTGACAGCATCAGCCTCTTCGACCAACGCGGGTCGCTGACGACGCTTCGCCACACCGATGAATGGTTTGGCAAGTTTGACCGCTGGTGTCAGGATTCGGCGTTGGTCCGGGTCGACCGGGCGTTCCAGCGGTTCTTCCGCGAAGGTCGCGGGTTTCCGCGCTTCAAGTCGTCGAAGTGCAGCGTGATGTCGTTTGAGACCCTCCAGATCAAGCCCATGTTTAACGGCAAGTACGGATCCGTGAAGATCAAGGGGATCGGGCGGTTCCGCTGGCGACAGGACGATCGATGTGACGATCGCGACAAGGTCAAGCTCCTACGGGTCGTGCAACGACCCACCGGGGTCTTCATCCAGTTGGTGTGCGACGTAGAGACCCGACGCATCGGACTGAACCGTGCCATCGGCATCGATGTCGGGGTAAGCGTGAACGCGGCGTTGTCCGATGGTACGGTGATTCCACGCCATACCCCGGACCGTGCCGAGATCCGCCGCAAGCAACGTGCCTTGAGTCGCTGCAAGCGGGGGTCGAAGGGTCGTGCGAAACGACGGCAGGCGCTTGCGCGGGCGTGTTATCGGGCGCGTGTGCAGCGTCACAATGCCCTGCATCGTCTCACCAGCGAGATCGTCAAACTTCACGGCAAATGGATTGCGGTGGAAGATCTCGACATCGAGGCGATGACCGCATCGGCGGCCGGTACCGCCGATTGCCCAGGACGCCGGGTCAAGCAGAAGACCGGATTGAATCGCTCGATCCTCGACCAGAATTGGGGGATGTTCATCATGCAACTCGACTACAAGGCTGCAAGCGCCGGTGGTCAGTTGGTGCGCGTCGACCCCAAACACACCACGCAACGATGTTCTCGTTGTGGTGGTTTACCGAACAAAGCGTTAACGCTGAAGGATCGTTGGTATCACTGCACCCATTGCGGATATGGTGACGACCGCGACGTGAACGCGGCGAAGAATGTGTTGCTCAAGGGGTTTGCGCTCTTTGATGCGGGTGGTTCTTTTCCCGCAGTGTCGGCAACTGAAACACAGAATCAAGACGTGGGTCTTGATCGACATGAAACCGTGTAATGAGTGTGAAAACCACACAGAACTACATAAGCGCCTAATAGATTCCGGCCTCTAATCCGATCGCCATCGCCAAACCTAGTTCTCGACAAGCTTCGATTTGATCCGGTGTCGCGACACCTTTCACGATGATCGGTTCCTGGACTTCGATAAAAGGGTAGCCTTTGCCGATGCGTCGAATTGCCGTCAACGCGCCGGTCCCGTCGTTCCCCGCACTAATGAAAATGCCGCAAGGCAACGGTTTGATCTTACCTTCAACTTCGTAGAAGGTCCGATCGAGAAAGTCCTTCATACCGCCTGACATGTAACCGAAATTCTCAGGTGTACCTAGTATCAAGCCATCTGCAGCAAGCAGGTCAGATGCGTCGGCTTCGAGGGCTTGCTTCATCACAACGTCAGTCGATTCGATTTCATCGTCTGTGGCTCCCGCGTGTACTGCGTCCGCCATACGTTGCGTCTGACCTGATTTAGAGTGATAGACGATCAGAAGTCGTGGCAAAGTAACTAGGAATGCAGATAGCGGGAGGCACCATTATTGTGATCTGCGTGTTCATTGGATGAGGTATGTCGTGCGGGTCGTCACGTTCAGCTCAACTCCACATCAATCGCGCGCAAGCTTGGCGTACGGATATGCAAAATCGCGTGTACGGAGGCTTGTGCATGGAACTGAATAACGAAGCACTGTTAGATATCCATCACCGAATGGTGCGAATCCGGACGTTTGAGACGGAAGCGGGCAAGTTGGCTGAAGCCGGCAAAATCCCGGGCGCATTACATCTATACGTCGGTCAGGAAGCGGTTGCCTCCGGCATCATGGCACATCTCTCCAACGACGACTGGATTACGAGCACGCACCGCGGTCATGGCCATCTGATTGCGAAAGGCGGTGAATTCGGCAAGATGTTTGCCGAATTGTTCGGTCGTGCAACGGGCTACTGCAAAGGCAAGGGCGGCAGCATGCACATTTCCAACATGGATTTAGGCATGCTCGGCGCTAACGGTATCGTAGGTGCAGGTCCGCCGATTGCCGTCGGCGCAGCGTTTTCGATCAAGTACCGAAACGTCCAGAACGTCGCGGTTACGTTCTTTGGCGATGGAGCTAGTAACGAGGGCTCATTCCATGAAGCTGCGAATATGGCGGCGTTGTACAAGCTACCGATGTTGTTCGTTTGCGAGAACAATGGCTATGGCGAGTACACACCGCAAGCCAACCACCAAGCGATCGTTGACGTTGCTGATCGCGCAGCAGGATACGGCATGCCAGGGGTTGTCGTCGACGGAATGGATGCAGTCGCGGTTTATGAAGCCGCGGACGCGGCGATTGAACGTGCGAAGGCTGGCGATGGTCCATCGTTACTTGAGTGCAAGACGTATCGCTTCTTTGACCACGTTGGCGTCCGTGGGATGGGATTGAGTTATCGAACCGATGAGGAACTCGCGGAATGGCAGAAACGTGATCCCATTCATATGTTTGAGGCGCGTCTGGCCGAACTCGACGTGTTATCGAAGGAAGATGCGGTAAAGATCCATGAGAGTGTGTTGGCAGATGTGCAAGAAGGCATTGAGTTTGCGGAAAACAGTCCAATGCCTGATCCTGCGACATTGCTTGAAGATGTGTATGCCTAGTTGTAGATGTCTCGCGGAAAGTAAGGAAAACCATGGCTGAACAACGTGAATTGACGTACATTGCTGCCGTTGCAGAAGCTTCGCGAACGGTGTTGCTTGAACAGGAGAATGCGTTTATCGCTGGGGAAGATGTCGCGGGCGCTGGGGGTGTCTTCGGTTCGTATCGCGGCATCTTGGACGAATTTGGCGATGAACGTATTGTCGATACGCCGATTTCTGAAGAAGGCATCATCGGCTTGGGCGTTGGTGCGGCAGCGACGGGCCTCCGTCCGATCGTCGACATCATGTTCATGGACTTCATGGGCGAATGTATGGACGAAATCGCCAATCAGATGGCGAAGATGCGTTACATGTTCGGTGGCTCTGCATCGTTGCCAATCACGGTGATCACGATGTCGGGCGGCGGCATGAATATGGCCGCACAGCATTCCCAAAGTCTTGAGGCGTGGATTTGCCACTTACCCGGTCTGAAGGTCGTCGCGCCATCGACACCGTACGACGTGAAAGGTTTGATCATCAGCGCATCCCGTGACGACAACCCAGTGTTCGTCGTACTGAACAAGCTCTCGCTAGGGAATCGAGGGCACGTACCTGAAGAGAGTTACACCGTCCCTTTAGGTGAAGCGAGTGTCGTTCGTGAAGGCTCAGATGTTTCGATCGTAACGTATAGTCGGATGGTAGGAGAATCGATCAGTGCGGCAAATACCTTGAGTGAGAACGGTATCGAAGCCGAGGTGTTGGATTTACGTTCGTTGCAACCTATGGATACCGAAGCGATTGTCGCTTCTGTCAAGAAAACACAACGAGTCGTCGTCGTACATGAAGCCGTGCGGTTCGGCGGTCTCGGCGGGGAAATCGCTGCTCAAATCCAAGAAGATGCTTTTGACTATCTAGATGCCCCAGTGGCACGGGTAGGTGCACCATTCAGCCCAGTTCCGTTCAGTCCGGTACTCGAGCAAGCGTACATTCCTAACGCGGGTCGCATCGTCACGGAAGTAAACGAACTTCTGAACGCAGCCTAGCGAACGAACATGGACATTGGCATCATTGCCAATCCTGCTTCAGGAAAAGATATCCGGCGTCTTACCGCTCGTGCATCGGTATTCGACAACCAGGAGAAGTCGGCAATCGTGCGCCGTTGTATCGCTGGTATCGAGGGGTTGTGTCCCGACGCCAATATTCACTACTATCCGGATACTCATCACATCACTCAAGCCGCGCTCGCCCAGTCTGGTCTGCGAAGCCATCCGATTGATGGGGAATTCACCGCGACGGCATACGACTCGACGTTAGCAGCACATCACCTGCGAGATGCGGACGTCGTGATTTCATTGGGAGGCGACGGGACGAACCGAGCGATTGGTAAAACCCTAGGCGACGTGCCGTTAGTCGCGCTGTCAACGGGAACGAACAACGCATTTCCGGTCTTCTGTGAAGCGACAACCGCCGGAATGGCGGCAGCCCTTCTCGCGATGGGGGAATTGCCGCTCGACGAAGTTGCACCGCGGACCAAAGCGCTGCACGTGACATTCGAAAATGGCGAAACCGATTTCGCGCTCATCGACGTGGTCGGAACCCACGATGTCTTCCATGGCACGCGAGCGATACTGGACCCTTCGAGATTTGTCTTCGCCGTATTGAGTGTCGCGGACCCTAGTAAAGTTGGCATGACAGCGATAGGTGGGATGTTGCAAGTTGTCGGTGACGAACACGATTTTGGATTGATGCTGTCATTTCCACTAAACGATGCAGTGAGTTCAATGCATCAGGTCTATGCGCCAGTGGCGCCAGGAATGGTGCGACCGGTCCGACTCAACGAGTTCGTGAAATTACAGTTAGGTCAGTCGCATTCATTCAATGGGGCGACTATGCTCGCGTTTGATGGTGAGCGGGAACGTGTGTTGAAATCGGACGAAAGCATCACCGTGTGTGTGCAGCGAGATGGACCACGTCGAGTGGATGTCAAGGCATGCATGGAAAGTGCCGTGAACTCAAATGCTGATAGCTGTGTTGGCTTTAAACAGGTGACGAAATATGCCCACTGAAATTTACCTGGTTAAAGTCGGTATGACCATGACCGAGGGAATTGTTGACGAGTGGTATATCGCGGACGGCGACCCGGTTGAACAAGGACAACCGGTGTATCGCCTCGAGACTGAGAAGGTGAATCTGGATGTCGAGGCGGACGTTTCGGGTATCGTGAAGCACATCGCGCAAGTCGGAGAGACGCTCGCACCGGGCGATGTAGTTGGATGGATCTACGCAGCCGACGAGACGATACCTGACGAACTACCGACACCGAAAGCCAATCCAAACATTGTTGCACTCGATGAAAGCGCTGAATCAGGCGTTACGGCGACGAAAGTCGTATCGGAAGAGAAGCCATCCACCACGCGAGTCAAAGCTTCGCCGGCCGCACGTCGATTGGCCGAAGAGCTAAATGTTGACCTTTCGCAAATAGAGGGAACCGGACCGGGTGGTCGGATCACCAAAGACGATGTAACAAACGCGGCAGAGGCACCGAGCGGTGGGGGCGCGTCGGAAGGTTCGGTTGATATATCGCTGAAGGGAATGCGTAAGGTCATTGCGGATCGGATGTATGAGAGTTTGCAGACGACCGCACAGTTGACCATCGAAATGGAAGTGCGCATGGACGATGCAATCAAGCTGCGTACCGCCTTACTCGATGAGTGGGAATCGAGCGGTATTCGCGTCACGTACACGGATTTGGTGGTCTCCGCGTGTGTGAAGGCGCTTCAGGGTCACCCAATGATGAACTCGACACTCGTCGACGGTGTCATTCACTCGAATCCTTCAGTCCACATGGGTATTGCTGTTGCACTTGACGAGGGATTAATCGTCCCGGTGCTACACGACGCGGACGCGAAGTCACTAAAGGAATGCGCAGCGGAAGCAGCGACATTGGCTGAGCGCGCGCGAACAGGCAAGCTCATGTTAGATGAAGTAAGTGGTGGAACGTTTACCGTGACATCATTAGGTATGTACGGGGTCGATACATTTACCCCCATACTCAATTCGCCACAAACGGGCATTCTCGGCGTCGGGCGAATCTATGACGGCGTACGCTGGGTCGACGATCACGCGACTCGAACACAGAACTTGCGCCTGTCGTTGACGTGGGATCATCGAGTGATAGATGGTGCGCCTGCGGCTGAATTTTTGAGGGACGTAAAAGACCAGCTAGAGTCGCCGTACCGCTTGATTCTTCAATAGCAGCTGACGTGAGTCACGCAACCAAATAGTCGTAATACACTTAAGATTGATTTGGCATTACGTCCGTACACCTATCGGTTTTGAGGCCCCATGTCCGCTAGTGGTTCACCGATCGATCTGAACTTAATCGAGCGTGTGCGTGAGCAAATTAGTCCGCACATCGCTCAAACGCCGCTCTATCGATCGACAACGTTATCCCAGGTTCTAAACAACGACATATATCTGAAGCTGGAAAACCTTCAATTCACGAGCTCTTTTAAGGAACGCGGCGCGCTCGCGAAACTAAATTCACTGTCTAGCGAACAACGCGCAAAGGGCGTGATCGCCATGTCGGCAGGTAACCACGCTCAAGCACTTGCCTACCATGCACGCCGCATGGGCATTCACGCAACGATCGTGATGCCGCGGACTACACCCGTCGCGAAAATCGATAAGACGCGACACTTCCGGCCAGAGATCGTGCTCCACGGTGCGTCGTTCGATGAGACCATCGAGTATGTCGAGGAACGCCGGAAAAAGGACGACCTCACACTTATTCATCCGTTTGACGATTCGACCGTGATAGCCGGGCAAGGCTCAGCGGGGCTTGAGATCCTCGAACAGTTACCGGATATCGATACGGTTGTTGTACCGGTCGGCGGCGGTGGTTTGATATCGGGTATCGGACTAGCCGTTAAATCACGAAAGCCCTCTGTGAAGATCGTAGGCGTTCAATCCGCACACTATTGCCCTGTCTACGCCAAGTTCAAAGAAGAATCTTGGAAGTCAGAACGTAACCAACTTTCGATCGCGGAAGGCATTGCCGTTAAACGACCTGGCAAACTCACTTTGCCCATCGTTGAACGGGTGGTCGATGACATGGTGATCGTGTCAGAATCCGCGATAGAGACGGCAATGTTCAGATTCTTGGATATCGAGAAATTCGTAGTCGAAGGCGCTGGCGCAGCATCGCTTGCCGCTGTCGACGCGTATCCGGATATCGTGAACGGAAACACGGTTTGTCTCGTCAGCGGGGGGAATGTCGATCCGGCCGTCATTGCAGACATCATCCAGCGAACGCTTGTTCGTACGGAACGTATCGTGCGGCTCCATTCGACGGTTCAGGATATTCCTGGTTCGCTTTCAAAGCTCACGAACGACATTAGTAACACGGATAGCAATATCGTGGATATCTACCATCGGCGGTCGTTCGGCAGCTCAACGCTTGATGCGACTGTCGTCGAGATGATCGTGCAGTTGCGTGGCGAGGACGACAAAGCATCATTGATCGAAAAGCTGCGTGAACTTGGCCACGCGGTGACCGATCCGGACCAATCGATCAATTGAACTCTAAGTGTTATTGAGGCCACACGGTGCTCAACACGTATCGTTTACATCATTACGGCTTCTTCAACAATAGAAAGGACAAGACTTGGACAAACCGGTATTGATTACAGGTATGAGTGGCTTGATAGGTTCTGCCGTTCAGCGTGCCATGACATCGGACTATGGGCTGCGCGCATTAAATCGTAGGGAAGTCGATGGCGTTCCTACGACGCGAGCTGAACTAATCGACTTGGATTCAATTCGACCAGCCTTTGATGGTGTGGACACAGTCATTCACCTCGCCGCGAAGGCGGGAGAACGATTTACGTGGCAAGAACTGCTTGACACCAACGTGACGGGTACGCGAAATGTCTATCAAGCAGCGGTCGATGCGGGTTGCCGCCGTGTCATTTTCGCCAGCAGCGGGGCAACAGTGTCAGGGTACGAACAGATCGAACCGTACAAGTCACTCGTCGAGGCGCGATATGACGAAGCGCCGAATACATGGGATCTCATTACGACGGATATGCCAACACGGCCAACGGGTGTCTATGGTAGTACGAAGGTGTGGGGTGAGGCTTTAGGCCGGCACTTCGCTGATACGACCGCTCTTTCCGTGATCTGCTTAAGAATCGGCTTCGTTAATCGCCAGGATCGACCGTCTCGACCTCGCGACTACGCGATATGGTGTAGTCAGCGTGACATTGTCGATCTAATCGTCAAGAGCGTTCAGATCGACGAATCCGTCAAATTCGACGTGCTATTCGGTACATCGCGTAATCGATACGGCTATCGTGATTTATCGAGAGCGAGCAATATCGCTGGCTTTGATCCACAGGACAGCGCCGACGATTTTCGTTAGGTCGACCTTCAGATGAAGTTTCGACTCTGAAGGTGCGATCCCTAACTATTTCTTTAAGTCGCTGATGACGGCTGCATATCTGTCAAGATACGGTAACACCGTATCACGGTCTTCAGACGGTACGTTAAAGATAAACTCATCGAAGCCTTGCTCAGCGCGTCCCTGAATCTGCTCCGCATCGGGGAACATTCCAAATAACGCCAACGTGAGGTCTTTGAGATCGCGTTCTCGTGCATCCATGGCCGCTTTGAGTCGTTCCATATTGCCTGATCCGAGACCACCAATGGGCATCCACCCGTCAGCGTACTCTGCGACCCGGTCGAATACCCACTTGGAATTTGCACCAATCCATATAGGGGGTCCTCCTTCCTGGACAGGCTTGGGATATGACCAGATCGGATCGAAGTCAACGTACTCGCCGTGGTACTCGGCTTCTTCTTCAGTCCAAATCGCACGCATCGCAGCAACTTTTTCTCGAACAATAGCCCAGCGGTTTTTGTAGTTGGCACCGTGGTTCTCCATCTCCTCACGGTTCCATCCAGCGCCGATACCCACGATAGCACGACCATTCGAAATCATGTCGAGCGAAGCGATGACTTTAGCTGTCGTGATCGGATCTCTTTCGATGATGAGGCAGATACCCGTCCCGAGTCGAATGCGTTCGGTAACGGAAGCGCACGCGGACAACGCAACAAATGGGTCGTGTGCGTGCCAGTATTGCTTGGGCAATTCACCGCCTCCTGGGAACGGCGTTGCACGACTCGCTGGAATGTGCGTGTGCTCGGGGAAGAAGAGGCTATCAAACCCCCGTTCTTCTACAGCCTGTGCAAGCGATGCCGGTTGGATCGAGTAATCCGTGGGAAACGTTGAGATCCCAAATTTAGCGTTCTCCAATCCTGCAAAAGCCATCAGTCGCTCCTTACTTGTGCTATCTGCTCTAAGCGAGTCTTCGATTTATGATACAGGTGAGGAATACAGATTTGAGTATGGTCCATGGCGATGCCTACATCGACAGGCGTCATTGCACCTGACACGAAAGGTCAGAGCTTCTTCTCAAACGACCGCACGCTACAGAATCTAGCTCACCTATATCTTGACGACGCCCTCCGCGAAGCTATTTGGCCACAACTGGAGGAATTGGGATATCGAGCGGCGAATGATCTAGATGAACATGCGATGCTGGCGAACCGGCATTCGCCGATTCTGCACCAACGCGATAAGTACGGACAAGATCATCAGTGGATCGAATATCACGCTAGCTATCGTGCGCTAGAACAAGCCGCATTCGGTGATTTCGGACTCCACGCGATGTCGCATCGACCAACTGTGGCGAATTGGGATCAACCGTTACCTATCTTCGCGAAGCATCTCTACACCTTTCTCTTCAACCAAGCGGAGTTTGGATTGGGGTGTCCTATCAACGTTACCGATTCGGCCGCACACGTGATACGGCTCTTCGGCAGCGATGCGCTGAAGCAGAAACTTCTACCACGGATGCTCTCAACGGACTTAGACGAGCTTTGGCAAGGCGCGCAATTCATAACCGAGCAAGCCGGTGGTTCGGATGTTGGGCAAGTTACGACGCGTGCTGTCTTGGATCAACGTGAATGGCGCTTGTTTGGCGACAAATGGTTCTGCTCCAATGCCGACGCAGATGTCGCAATGATCTTGGCGCGTCCAGAGGGAGCAGAGAAGGGGTCACGCGGGTTAGCCCTTTTTGCAATGCCGCGCGCGCTTGAGGACGGTGAACCAAATCACATTCGTATCGTTCGTCTTAAGGACAAGTTCGGCACCCGTTCTATGGCTAGCGGCGAACTGCGAATGGAAGGCGCGCTGGCGTACCTCGTAGGGGATGAAAACGCGGGACTAAAGCAAATGCTCGAGATGATCAACTGGTCACGTCTGAGCAACGGGGTGAAATCATCGGCGCTTATGCGTCGAGCGGTTCACGATGCGTGTACTGTCTCCCAACACCGCGTGGTGTTTGGCAAGACGCTGATGGAACTTCCGCTCGCAAGACGTCAGTTGCTGAAGCTGCGATTAGCCTCGGAACAGTCGATGTCGATGTGGGCGTTTGTTGCGAACCAATTAGATATCGTGGAGAGCGGCGGGATCGGTTCAAACCAAGCGAATTCGATTGCCCGACTTGCCACGCCGATATTGAAAATGCGGGTGACGCGTGACGCACGTCAGGTATGCGGCGACGCGATGGAGATACGGGGCGGTTGCGGATACATCGAGGACTTCGTGAATCCCCGATTGGTTCGTGATGCGCACCTTGGTTCGATTTGGGAAGGTACCTCAAACATCATCGCGATCGACGCAATCCGCCGAGCAATAAATCGTAACAGTTGCCTGCCGCCGTTCATTGCAGAATTTCAGGAGCGAGTTGATGTCGTTGCGAGTGTTGTCCCCTCCTTTGCGCGGGAGTTGCGTGAGTGGTTGGAGAAAACAGAACGCACGGTTGTCGGCGTAGCTGAACGCGACGAGGAAGCGCTATTTCGAAGTATGACGACGGCACTGTACCACATTTGTTCGGCGATTCTCATGGCATGGGAAGGAGTGGAACTCGAACGTAGATGCGGCGATGCGTCTCGCCTGCTTTGGGCACGTCTCGCACTCGATCACAAGGTAGCAACGCAGGGACCGTTGACAGCGCCACCTGAGCGAACGTCTTTGTGTGATTGCTTGTTGAACGAAGAGTCTGTCGGGTTATCGCGAATTCGCGAGTTGATCGAGTGACTGCTTTATGAGTCCGTTGACATTAAGACAGGTGAGCCAGCGACGAACTAACACACAAGGTTTCGTCACGCAAGCCTTTTCAAATCGAGACCGAATCGCTCTTCGATCGCTGCCTTGTTCGCTCGTGCTTGTATTCTGGTTTTTAGCGGGTTGTTCCACGATCCCGGAAAACGTAACACTTGTGATCGAATCTAAGCCGAGTGGCGCAAACGTGGTTTCGAGCGAAGGTTGGCGATGTAGTACCCCATGTACGCGGAGTGTCCCACGCGAATCACAATTTGATCTGAAGCTTACGCAAACGGGTTATCAACCAGTAGAGCAAGCGGTTGAGATTCCTGAACTTAAGCCGTCTCGAATCGGCACCTATATCGGTACTAGTGTAGGTGTGGTTGCTGGATTCGTCGTAATTGACTTAGGCGAGGCAATCGGAGCGGCTATATTCGATGTACTTTTCGCTGGATTATTCGGACCTTTCGAACTGTCGACGAGCGAGAAACTCGAAGCCATCGCGCGAAGCACACTCGTCTTCGGTGGCGCAGGTTATGTCATCGACAGGATACGAGATGGCCAGCGTGCGAAGCGCGCACATCTCGTGAACGTAGTCTTGGTTGAACACGAAGCCGACGAAGAGCAGGGACGATAGGCGTTCGTCGGATCGAAAGATACAAGCTCTAACTAGGTCTAGATGCTGTGTTGAAACCTACCGTTCTAGTTGTGTTCGCTATTCGATGTTCGGTTCCGCTTCAGCAAATCCATCGTGCATGATCAGTTCAAAGACATCGAGCTTGGCCTTTCGCAGGTCTGAGATGACGTGAGACGATTCTTCGATAGCCAGCGTCCGGTTTGTCGAAGCCATATAGTGAGGCCATTCGGGTAAACCTTCGCCGTTTGGATCGCCGGTTTTGGCGAAGTTGACCCAATATTGGCGCATCGTGCTAGCTACCTTGCGATCGCTATCGTCCCAGAGAATAGGTAATCCGTCATCTGCGTTCTCACCTGAATGAGATTGGAACACATACTGAATCTCCCCTCCGTGAAATGCGCCAAGCGATCGTCCGAAACCATCGAACGGAGGTGCGTGATTGAAGATGTAGACAAACGCCTTCTTGCCCTGGTTCTCGACATGCCGCGCCCACGTCCGCATCTCTGAAGTGAAGTACGCGTCGGACATCATTTCCTGCAACGCCGTTTTTGTTGATTTCTGTGCGTCTTCGGTATATGCGGCAATCAGGCTTTCTGCGTACTTTGGCGCGCTGGCATGGACTCCCGATTGCCAATCTTCGAAGGTTGTTTCCTGGACCTGTGTCCAGAGCGCGACTCCTTCATCCTTCGTTGAACCCACGATGGTGTCGACGTGACTCGCTCCTCCTTTGGACATCAATACACGCATCTGGCTTGGAAACATGACGCCGTCGACATAGATTGACCGCCAAGGTACGTTTATTTCTTGTTCTGCAAGCCGTGCTACGATATTCTCGGGCGACATGTCGCGCATGTTGGCAATTGCTTCAGCGTCGCCAGATTCAGAAACTAGTGCTGCTGCAACGGCTTGACCAACGCCGTAGCCGGAGTTGTCCGGCAAACTAGGTGTAGGGATTAATTCGAGCTCATCATTGCTTTCGGTAAGCGTGGCGTGCTTCGCAAAACACCCGCCTGACTGTCCGATCGCTTTCTGGAAAAGTCCCTTGGCGAGCGGGGTAGCGACTAGATAGCAGACGCTAATGGAACCAGCCGATTCACCAAAGATGGTCACGTTTTCGGGGTCGCCTCCAAAAGCTGCAATGTTGTCCTGGACCCACTGCAACGCCGCGACTTGATCGTACAGACCTTGGTTACCGGACACGCCGAATTCTGACTCCGCGCTCAACGCTGGGTGTGCGAAGAAACCCATCAAGCCCAGGCGATAGTTCACGGTGACAACAACTACGCCGTCTTGCGCTAATCGGTCACCGTGATACCACGCTGCGGATCCCGAACCCATGATGAAAGCGCCTCCGTGAATCCATACCATCACGGGGAGCTTGGCGTCACTTGATGTTGTGCCCGTCCATACGTTAAGAAACAGGTAATCCTCACTCGTAGGTTCAGGGTCCGTCGCGTAAAAACCTTGCTCAAGCGTTGGCTGATAGCAACGAGGTCCAAATTCAACAGTCTGTCGAACGTCCTCCCATTTAGCGACCGGTTGTGGATTGCGCCATCGCAATTCACCGACCGGAGGCGCAGCGAAAGGGATACCCTTGAAAGCCCGCACTTCGGGAGCGACACCGCTGTACGCGCCTTGTATTGGCCCAGAAACGGTTTGGACAACCAAGTGCGACTCTACCTCTGCGTCATCGATCGAATCGCTTGCTAAGGTGAAAAGGGCAACAGCGCTACATATTGAAGCTAATGCAAGCGATAGGTATTCATTACGCACAAGGACAGTACCGCGAATCAACTGTAGGGAGCCGACCATTATCGCCGTGAAACGTGATCAGACGCGTACCAACGGTAATAGATTCGAATTACGCGAGCATCGAATCAGGTTAGCCCATACTACAGACTCTGCTAACATTTGACTTACGAACATGCTGTGCCACAGAGATCAGCCCGATGAACGTGCCTGTGAGGTCTGAGCACCAAATTCGCCGTATGTCATAAAGTTGCAGTTGTGGTTCGCGACATTTGATTTTTCGTAATATGACTCAGGTTACCCAATAAGTTCCCCGCAAGCGATGAGACGAATTCGTTGAAAGTTATTAACGGCCTTATCGCGGTCCTTCTGATTGGACTGGCATATTTAGTGCGTTATGACACTTTGTTGGTTGTCGCACTGCTCACGACATCTGCTTTGACGCTACTGACACTGTTGCCTTCAGTGCGTGAGGTGTTTATTAGAGGCTTCGCGCTTATCAATATGCTCTTTATGTTCTTTTACTTCTATCGATTCTTCTCCGCTGTACCGTTGCTTCATCATCGATGGTATGTGGAGTTCGACTATCTACCGATATGGATCGTATTGATCGGCGCGTTTGCGGCGATGCACGTGCTGGCTGATAACAGTTGTTGCCTCAAACGTGAACTTGAGGATCCAGTGCGATTGACGATTCCACGTTTCTGGGCGAATTCGCGCGAGCGTCACGCGTAGGCAAACGTCGAGCTCGCCTACGTGCGTGATCGATGAAATTAATTAGAAACCGGTTAGTAGACGGACCTCCATCGACCTACCATTCGCCTATGTTCTTCATCGACGCCCACGGCTCTTGGGGAGCTAGTGGACCTCCGTCTTGCAGGATTTCAACGCTAATGTTGTCGGGTGATCGAACGAACGCCATATAGCCGTCTCGCGGTGGACGATTGATGGTAACGCCACCGTCCTGCAGGCGCTGGCAAGTGTCGTAAATGTTCTCGACTTGGTAAGCCAAGTGACCGAAGTTTCGCCCGCCTTCTAGTGTTTCCGAGTCCCAGTTGTGCGTCAGTTCTACCTGTGCTGATTCATCGCCAGGCGCAGAGAGAAAAACTAGTGTAAACCGTCCTGCTTCGTTGTCGATGCGACGAAGTTCCTTTAAACCAAGGAGCTCGCAATAAAAGTTCAGCGAGGCGTCGATGTCGTTGACGCGAACCATCGTGTGTAAATACTTCATACCGCTGTATCCAGTTTTTAATGGAGCAAGTTTTCAATTTAACCCCGTCATAATGCGTCATGGCGAAAGAAGGAAGTTAATTTATGGACCTTCGTGGGAAAACCTGCATTGTCACGGGTGGCGCTAGTGGTATTGGTGCTGCGTGTAGTCGAGCATTTGCAGCGCTAGGCGCGAACATCGTCGTCGCTGACGTCAATGACGAAGGAGCAGAGGCCGTCGCTGGCGAGATCAGAGGTCGAGCGGATCATTGCGATGTTGGAAAAGAAAGTGACATCAATGCGACGGTCGCAGCCGCGGAAGAAGCGTTTGGTCCCGTAGACCTATTTTTCAGTAATGCAGGAATCGCAACGGGCGGCGATCCTCTCGAGACGGATATTCAGGATTGGCACGATCAATGGGACATCAACGTGATGGCGCACGTTTATGCGATTCGAGCTGTTTTGCCCGGGATGCTAGCACGTGGGAGCGGTTACTTCGTGCACACATCGTCGATGGCTGGGATCCTAACGACGCATGGCAACGTGCTCTACGCGGCAACAAAGCACGCGGTGGTGGCTATCGCAGAGTGGATGTCCATAACGTATCACGATCAAGGTATTCGTACGTCACTTCTTGCGCCTCTGGGCGTGAATACGCCAATGCTCGGTGGAGGAAGAACGGCTTTTACTCAGACAGCAGCCGGACCGATAAAGGAACCAGAAGATGTCGCGGATATGGTGACGAGCGCTATACAGAATGAACGGTTCTTGGTTCTCACCGACGAAATCGCGCAAACTTGGATGGACCGTAAAAACAGCGACTTAGAACGCTGGTTAAATGGCATGCGTCGATTGCAACGCAAAATCGATGATGCGAAGCAAAAAGGCATGTAACTGGTCGGAGTGACTGGATTTGAACCAGCGACCCCCGCCTCCCGAAGACGATGCTCTACCAGTCTGAGCTACACTCCGACAGATGGGAAATATCGGCGAATCGAAGGGAATGAAAGCCGATAACGGGTACTTAGGCGGCAAATTCTAGTGAGTGAGATCGATGAATGACTTCTTCGGTCGATAGCACTGATAAGGAGTTGGGCTTCTACTGTATTCGCTCTAACGCAATGTCAGCAAGATGGTTTAATCCATCACGATAACGACTCGGTGGTAAACGAAACAGAGAACTCTTCGCGAGATGCGTCTGAGCGAGCGCGTTCGCTCGCGTATATCCCAAAGCGCCTGATTGCTTAACGATATCCATGATCTGCCCCGAATCGTCGGCAGACTGTTCACGAATAGCCGTTCGTATGAGTGTTGCATGATCATGGAGGCTGTAGCGCATTGCGAATATGAGCGGAAGCGTCGGCTTACCTTCGCGCAGATCATCGCCGACATTTTTTCCTAATTGATCACTGTCACCTGCGTAATCGAGCAAGTCATCCATGAGTTGATAGGCTAGACCGAAATGTAGGCCGAATAGCCGTGCCGCTTCAATTTCGTCCAAGTTCGCGTTTGCCAAAGTCGCGCCAGACTCCGCTGCTGCCTGAAACAGCAGTGCGCTCTTGCAGCGGATGATGTCCATATAGTCTGCTTCTGAGAGGTCCGGATCACGGACGTGCTCCAACTGTTTGACTTCACCAGCGGCAATGAGGTTGGTTGCTTCACTGATTACCGACATGATGTCCATCCGTCCTAATTGCACCATGAGTTGGAACGATCGAGAATAGAGGAAATCGCCGACCAGAACGCTCGGTGCGTTCCCCCACAACAGATTGACCGTTTTGCGCCCACGGCGACGTTGCGAACGGTCAACGACATCGTCGTGTAACAGCGTCGCGGTATGAAGAAATTCAAGCAATACGGCGAGTGTCACGACATCGTCGCCGCGGTACCCGAGTGCACGTGCAACGAGTACGGCTGTCATCGGTCGCAGGCGTTTGCCGCCGGATTCAACGATATATTCGCCAATCGACGCGACCGTCGCGACATCAGATTCAAGATTCGATTGAATTAGCTTCTCCGCAGCATTGAGTTCAGATTGAACGAGCTGGGTCACCTGTGAGAATGACGCCGGTAAGTGAGGCTCAATCGACGGATATGGGGAACTCACAATGGCTTACGTAAAGATGTCACTGTATATGAAGGGTCAAGGGATTCCCGAACGATCGCGGGGAATATCGCTGGTGAGCGCGATTGAGTAAAATTCTATTTGCGCCCTGACATGTAAACCTATGTGTCAGTGTATTCCGCGCTATATCTTTCGGCTAAATCGGTTCAGGTTTAGCGAAGCATTTCCCTAAGCACGATTTCTAGAGTTGCTGGCATGTTTGCAGTCATTGAAACTGGTGGTAAGCAATATCGCGTTGAGGAAGGCGCACAGGTTTCGGTCGAGAAACTCGACGCGGAAGTTGGTGCAGAAGTCGAGTTCGATCGCGTCTTGATGGTTGCCAACGATGAATCAGTCGAAATTGGGACACCGCTTGTAGAAGGTGCTCGTGTTACTGCCAAAGTTGTGGAGCAGGGACGCCGCGACAAGATTCGGGTTATCAAGTTCAAGCGTAGGAAGCACTATTTGCGTCGTGCGGGGCATCGACAAAAATTCACCGCGGTTGAGATCGTGGGTATTTCGCATTAGGTAGTCGACATGGCACACAAGAAAGCGGGCGGTAGTACGCGAAACGGGCGAGATTCTGAATCGAAACGATTGGGGATTAAGCATTTCGGCGGTGAGCAAGTTCAACCAGGCAATATCTTGATTCGTCAGCGTGGCACGAAATATCACGCCGGCGAGAACGTTGGTTGCGGTCGCGATCACACGCTCTTTGCCACGGCAGCCGGAACGGTTGTCTTTCGCAAACACGGCGAACATCAACGCACCTACGTTAGCGTAGCGACGAACTAACCTTCTATTCCAGTCGACGACGGAAACCAATGCCGTCGTATTTCTCATGCTTTTCGTCGATGAAGTCACACTAGAGGTGACCGCCGGGCGTGGTGGTGACGGTTGTATGAGCTTCCACCGCGGACCAAATCTACCGAAAGGCGGTCCTGACGGTGGGAATGGTGGTAAAGGAGGCGATGTTGTCTTCCGCGGCGATGGTTCGCTAAACACGCTCGTAGATTTCAAGTATCGACCCATCCTTAAGTCTGCGAATGGTCGGCAAGGCGGTAGTAGTGTAAAAACGGGCGCTAGTGGTCATGACCTAGTCGTCGATGTGCCTTGTGGTACGAGTGTGGTGGACGACGCGACCCTCGAATACGTAGCGGATATTACGTCGCCAGGACAGATGGTGGTTGTCGCCCAGGGCGGTCACGGAGGACGTGGCAACCACTCATACCGTTCAAGCACCAACCGAGCTCCCCGCGAATTCGAACATGGTTCGCCCGGCGAATCGAAGCGTCTACGTCTACACCTAAAGGTTCTTGCCGATGTTGGGTTGTTGGGAAAACCGAACGCGGGAAAATCGACGTTATTGAGCGTCGTTTCCTCGTCAAGACCGGCGATTGCCGATTACCCATTTACGACGCTTGTTCCTAACCTCGGTGTAGTTCAAGTTGATCCCGCACGTAGCTTTGTGATGGCAGACATCCCTGGTTTAATCGAAGGCGCTGCATCGGGCCACGGTTTAGGCACGCGCTTTTTAAAACACCTAAGCCGCACGCATCTTTTGTTGCATTTGGTCGAAGTCGCACCTCTTGACGGTAGTGATCCGTGTGAGAATTTGACGAAAATAGAAAGGGAAGTAGAGGCGTTTAGTCTAGCGCTGGCTGAACGAGAAGTGTGGACCGTCGTCACCAAAGTCGATATCGTTAAGGATGATGAGTTAACAGCAACTACCGAGAAACTGCGAGCGTTACATCCAGACCGTCCTATCTTTGAGATTTCGGCGGCGACCCGACGGGGGGTTCGGGAGCTAACGTTTGCGCTCATGCAGGCGATCGAGAATGAGCCCAAAGTCGAATCCGATGATGTAACAGCATTAGATCGGGATGTGTTGGACGACATATTAAGTCGGACGAAACCTCGTGCGACTACTGCGACGGACGAAGACGACGAAGTTGAAGTGATCTATCGTCGTGACTAAAGGTACACAAGCGCCTGGAAAGAGCAGGTCTACCTGGGTGCTAAAGATTGGAAGTTCACTCGTAGCAGACGGTTCGGGGTTGTCGGAGCTTCGCCTTGATACGCTCTCTCAGCAGATTACCGAACTAAGGCAAGCCGCAATAAACGTCGTGATCGTTTCGAGTGGTTCGATATCGGAAGGAATGCATCGCCTGGGATTGGCAGAGCGTCCGCACGATCTCCCGATGCTTCAAACTGCAGCGGCGGTCGGACAGATGGGCTTGACTCACGCGTACGCGAAGCGCTTTCAGGAAGCGGGTTTTGCTACCGGGATGGTGTTGCTTACGCACGAGGACCTGAAGGATCGAGAACGATACCTTAATGCGCGATCGACGATCGAAACCTGTCTCAAACATGACGTTATCCCTGTCATCAACGAGAATGACTCGGTGTCAACAGACGAAATCCGATTTGGGGACAACGACACATTAGCAGCACGTGTCGCCGCGTTGATTCAGGCCGATGCGCTTGTGGTAATGACGGATCAGGAAGGATTGTTTGAAGCGGATCCGCGTGAGTGTCCCAGTGCAAAGATCATCAAACGCGAATCACCTTTTAATGATGCGCTAGATGCGATGGTAAATAGTGAACCTGGACCGTTCGGTCGGGGCGGGATGCTCACGAAACTTAGAGCAGCACGTTTTGCTGCGAAATCTGGCTGCGATACTTGGATAGTAGACGGTCGTGCCGCTGACACGCTGATTCGACTCATGCGAGGCGATGATGTGGGAACCCATCTCACGGCGGACATCACACCCGTTGACGCACGCAAACAGTGGATAGCTGGTCAGTTAAGAAGTCGCGGGGAAGTAACGATTGACGACGGTGCGGCGCGAGCACTCGTGAATAACGGAGTGAGTTTGTTACCCATCGGCGTCAAGGCGGTAAGCGGTAATTTCCATCGCGGGGATGTCGTCACGGTGTTGGACGATACAGGCAATGAAATTGCGAGAGGATTGTCGAATTACAGTGATCAAGAAGCGCGTGCGATTATGGGCAACGCGTCAAGTGAGATCGAGGGGTTGCTAGGCTATATGGATGAACCGGAGATGATTCACCGAGACAATTTGGCGTTGATTTAGTTCGCCAACGCCTTTACTTTAGCGTTCAGTCGCGATTTGTGGCGTGCAGCCTTATTCTTATGAATCAATCCCTTATGAGAATAACGATCGAGAATGCTCGAAACGGTATTAAGCGCTTCCTGAGCTTTTTCCTTGTCACCGGATTCAATCGCGGTTACGGTTTTCTTAATTGCGGTGCGCATCGTGCTACGCTTCGCGGAATTTCGCGCGTTTCGGCGTGCGTTTTGACGTACGCGTTTTTTAGCGGATAAGGTATGTGCCAAATTGCCGTCTCAGAAGGCTCAAGCCAGTATTTGAAGGCGGGAATTTTAGTCACACCATTTCGAGAACCAAGTTTCAAGACCGGTCACTCGGACATTAGTTATCAACGAGTCTGATTTGACAGACGAAGACGCGTCACCGCAGCAGAGTGAAACTACCAGTCTTACGGGCAAAGGCTTGGTTGTTGCGTCCCTCACAGGGCTGTCTCGAGTCGGAGGGTTAGTTAGAGACGTCGTCATCTCGTACTTTCTCGGTGCGGGTCCGATTGCTGACGCGTTTTTTGTGGCGTTCAAGATCCCGAATTTCTTTCGTCGGCTATTCGCTGAAGGGGCATTCCAGCAAGCGTTTATTCCGGTGCTTGCGGACTATCGAGAGAACAACCCGCAGTCTGATCTTGTCGATTTTGTTCGAACGGTTGCCGGTAGTTTCGCGGTGGTACTTCTGGGCTTATCTCTCATTGGCGTTTTACTTGCTCAGCCGCTGATCGATCTGTTTACGTTGCGGAATTGGGTTGGCGAACCGCGTTATCAAGTTGCCGTCGATTTGCTCCGGGTCATGTTTCCGTACCTCGGACTTATCTCATTGACCGCATTCGCGGGGTCAGTGCTTAATAGCTATCAGCGGTTTTCGATTACTGCGGGTGCGCCACTGCTGCTAAGCGTCTGCGTTATCGTTGCCGCAATCTGGGCGGCGATGCTTTCCGGCCATGTAGCGTACGCAATGGCATGGGGCGTGCTCACAGCGGGTTTCTTGCAGCTGGTAGCTCATCTCCCGTCTCTGCAACGACTGGGTTTGTTGCGATGGCCTAGGGTGAATTTCAAAGACGACGGGGTTCGTCGTATCCTCAAATTGATCGTCCCCGGTGTGTACGCTGCGTCGGCGGGTCAGATCAACATTCTCGTCGGGACGATTCTTTGCGCTCAACTCACGGTCGGTACCGTATCTTGGTTCTATTACGCAGATCGTCTTATCCAATTGCCGATGGCGTTGTTAGCAATTGCAATGCAGACAATTCTCCTGCCGAACCTGTCTCGTTTGCATCGTAAAGGCGATCGCGGGTTATTCAGCGAAACGCTTGACTGGGGTGTTCGTATGGGTGTGTTGCTGGGTCTGCCCGCCGCCGTCGCACTTTACTATCTTGCAAAGCCGATACTTGCTACCGTCTTTTTACGTGGTGCATTCGAAGTCGCAGATGTCGAGATGACTGCGGTGGCACTACAAGCATTCTCTATTGGTTTGGTACCCATGGTGCTCACCCGGGTACTCGGTCCTGGATATTTCGCTCGCGAAGACATGCACACACCTTTTGTTTACGCGACAATTGGTGTCGGTGTGAATATCGCCATCAGTTTGAGCCTTTTCTGGTGGTTAGGATTATTGGGCATAGCTTTTGCAACGACGGTAGCGGCCTTCGTCCATTGTTATCTCTTAATGCGCGGTTTGATCCTCGGGGGTCAGTACCGACCAGACAAATCGTTATGGCATTTTTCATTGGCAAGTCTTGTCGGCTGCGCCGTTATGGTCGCGTGCCTCATTTGGTTGAATCTCGATTTCGAGACGTGGGCTAGCGTGTCAGAATGGCGTAGGGCAGCTCAAATGGGTCTCATGGTTGTTTGCGGTATTGTCGTGTACGGCGCCGTTCTGTTAATTTGCGGGGTTCGTCCTCGCCATCTGATCCATCGGGTTTAGGAAACAGGATGGAACTCGTTCGAGGGCTGCACAATGTTCGTGAGAGACACCGAAATGGGGTCATCACGATCGGTACGTTCGACGGTATCCATCATGGCCATCAGATGCTGCTGTCGCATCTGTCGGCGAAAGCGCAGGAATTGAACTGTAAAAGCATGTTGGTAACGTTTGAACCGCAACCGCGCGAGTATTTCCGAGGCACAGTGGTACCTGCGCGGCTCACTCGATTCCGTGAGAAGATTACGATTCTGCGCGATTTCGATTTGGACTATGTATTGTGTATTCCTTTTAATGAAAGGACTAGTTCGACGCCTGCAGACGCAGTCATTGATGAGTTTCTGGTGCGCATACTCGGTGTGCAGTACTTGGTTGTCGGAGATGACTTTCGTTTTGGTAAGAATGCCGAAGGCGACTATACGATGTTGCAGGTCGCAGGTGATCGCGTTGGATTTGGTGTCACCCATTTAGGCACGATGGTTTTCGACCATGAAAGGGTTTCTAGTTCACGTATCCGTGAAGCACTAATCGAGGGCGACTTCCCATTGGCGGAGAAATTACTCGGCCGAAAGTACTTTATGATGGGTACGGTCGTTGTTGGTCAACGCATGGGCACTCAGCTGGGGACCCCTACAGCGAATATTCGTCTGCAACGGTACCGGTCTGCTGTAGAAGGGATATTTGCAGTAACGGTGACAGGACTTGATCGAACGTACGAGGGTTCAGCGTATGTTGGCACTCGCCCTACCGTAGACGGCACCGAGCCTTTGTTGGAAGTGCACTTGTTCGACTTCGATCAAGATATTTACGGCAAGCTGATCACTGTCACGTTTCATCATAGGTTCCGAGATGACGTTCGATTTGATGGCTTGGACGCGTTAAAAGCACAAATTACGAGAGATCTAGATATGACGCGAAGCTGGTTTGAAGAGCACCGTGCAGAAATCAGCTAACGTTTATCCTCATTGGTGGTGGTCTTTTGTTGGCGCGGCGTTTGTCGTTGTTCTGGATCAGGTCACGAAATACATCGCGACGGCAGAATTATTGGACGGCGCAGTTTCGGTACTACCGTTTCTTACGTTTCGCTACTTCTGTAATACAGGTGCGGCATTTAGTATCCTGCAAGGCTATACGCACTTTCTGACGTTTGTAGGTGTCGCGTTTGTCGTTTATTTCAGTTGGGAAATCTGGCGTTTGCGACGGATTCAAGATCCGCCAATCCTTTTTGTTGCGGCATTGACATTGATTTTGGCGGGAGCGGGCGGTAACTTAATTGATCGTGCTCTTCAAGGGTGTGTCGTCGACTTTATTCACGTCCATTACGACGCGATCGGGTTCAATTTTCCGATCTTCAATATAGCTGACTCTGCGGTATGCATCGGTGCTGCGAGTTGGATTCTTGCAGCGATATTGCACCGAGAACAGTCTGAGAACAAAGTTCCTGAAAGGTCAGACCAATCGCCTAATGGTTAGGATACCGTTGAAGGTCTGATCGTGATACGCCTGTGCCAGTATCGGTGCTGACTAAAGACCTTCTTCCTGTGCTTCTGCTGTTCGCGGTGATTCAGGAATGTGAATTTCAAGTGGCGGTGGTACGGCGGGTCGGTCCAACACCCCGAATGTCATGATGTTCGCCAAACTGCGATCACGGTTCTTAATTGCGTCGCGCAAGACCAGCTTACCTTCGTTGTTGAACCCGTTGTAATTTGGGAAATTGAGTGCGAGGACCCGCAACGCGTCGTTTGCCGGCTTTTCGAGACCTAGTCGATAGTTGGCTTCGACGACGATCGCCAAAGCTTCGGGGACCGAAGAGCTTGAAGGAAAGTTCTCCACGATGCCTGCTGCGCGGTTAGCCGCTGCAACCCAAGTATCGTGGTTGAGGTAGAACTGTGCGATGATCAACTCGTGCTCGGCGATTATGTTGCGTAGATGAAGCATTCTCGCTTTCGCGTCTTTCGCGTAGAGACTATTGGGAAAGTTCTCTAACAATTCATTAAATTCAATGAACGCTTCTTTTGCCGCGGTTACGTCGCGAGATGACTGAGGTGATCCGAGAAAACGATCGAAAAAGCCTCGATTCTTCTCGTAACTGGCCAAGCCGCGCATGTAGTACGCATAGTCTGCGCGAGGGTGCTTGGGGTGAAGTTCGATGAAGCGAGTCGCCGCCACGGTAGCGGCTTCAAAGTCACTCTTCATGAAATTCGCGTAGATCAGTTCGAGCTGGGCTTGCTCCGCGTACTGACCGAAAGGAAAATGCGTCTCGATGGCTTCTAGTCGATTGATGCCAACCGTGTAATTTCCGGATCGAATCGATGCCTGCGCAGCTTCGTATAGTTTTTGCTCACTGGTCAGCTCAAGTTCTTCTTTAGTCTTGATGTTTGAGAAACCAAGCGAACCGCAACCTGTAACGAACCAAGTGATCAGCACGCCAATCAAAAAGACGCGAATAGCTTTCAATGCAAATCCTCAGAGCGAATGCCGTATTTTAGGTAGACAAGCAGATGTCCGATAAGTCGCTTAACTACCGAAAATCCCTGCGAATCGAGAAGTTCGAGGCGGGTGAACGCTTAGATCGTGTATTGGCTCAACATTGCTCTGATGTGTCGCGTTCTCAGTTAACCAAATGGATCAAGGATGGGTCGATCACCGTCGACGGCGAACTGCGAAAACCCAACTACAGGCTGGTTGGCGAGGAATCCGTAGAAGTCGACGGTGCGTTTCAACCGAAGCAAGATTGGGACACCGCAACCGAGCTCGAATTTCAGATCGTGTTTCAAGACGACGATTTGCTAGTAATCGATAAGCCTGCAGGATTGGTGGTACATCCAGGCGCTGCGACGGTTGCGCCAACATTGGCGAATGGGTTGCTGGCGTTACGACCAGAACTTAATCAACTTCCTCGTGCAGGCATCGTGCATCGATTGGACAAAGACACGAGCGGTCTCATGGTAGTCGCCGCGTCGGAATTGGCGAGAGTGCGCTTGATCGAGGCACTGGCGAAGAGAGCAGTATCGCGATCCTATTTGGCGGTCGTGGAAGGGAAGTTACCGGCAAAGCGCGAAATTAATCTTCCGTTAGGTCGTAGTCCACGCGATCGTACACGACAAACCGTCCGCAAGGACGGGAGAGAAGCGCTTACTTTACTGACACCGGTTGCAGCATTTCGTGCGCATACCTTAGTTAGAGCAGAATTACGGACTGGTCGAACCCATCAGATTCGCGTCCATGCAGCACGAGTGGGGCTACCTCTAGTAGGCGACGTGAAATATGGCGCTAAACGACGGATTCCACCCCAGGCAAGTCGGGAACTGTACGAGTTGCTTCGCGGTATCCGCCGGCAAGCGCTTCATGCGCATCGACTTGCATTTGATCATCCTCGATCGGCAGTTTCGATGCAGTTCGAAGCACCATTGCCTCTTGATCTAAAGACTCTCGTGGAGTCGCTCAAACTAGATATCGAACAGCACGCGTGAAACAAGGACAACGAGTGCTCTTTGGATGATCGGCGAAAGACGGGGTTTTGCCCCGTTCTGACACGAATGTAGCCGAAATTCGCGCATAGGACTAAAATTGCCCGCCTTCTGCGAGTGTCACTCGTAATCGGCCCACGCTCGTTCCCGCTATCTGCTTCCTTCGCAGCATCGTTCGCTAAGCTCGCATAAGTCGAGGGCGTTAATCGACCACCTACAAACCCATCGCATATTTCGAATCCAATGACTGAAATGCTCTCCGGTGGCGAAATCTTGATTCGCGCATTGCAGGACGAAGGTGTCGACCGCATCTTTGGCTACCCTGGTGGTGCGGCGCTGCATATCTACGACGCTCTATTCAAGCAGCAGCGTGTGGACCATATTCTCGTGCGTCACGAGCAAGCCGCGACGCATATGGCAGACGGTTATGCGCGAGCGACTGGAAACCCTGGCGTAGTTTTGGTAACGTCAGGTCCGGGCGCCACGAACGCCATCACAGGCATCGCGACCGCCTATATGGATTCGATCCCGATGATCGTGATTTCCGCACAAGTGCCGCATGACGTGATCGGCACCGATGCGTTTCAGGAAACGGACATGATCGGTATATCGCGCCCGATCGTTAAGCACAGCTTCATCGTTCGATCGGCGAGCGAGATTCCTTGGCTGGTAAAGCAAGCCTTCTACATCGCGACGACCGGTCGCCCCGGCCCAATCGTCATTGACGTCCCGAAAGACACTACAGACCCCAACGAGCTATTCGAGTATTCATACCCAGAGAGTGTAAGTCTTCGGTCGTACAAACCGGCGTTGAAAGGTCATTCCGGCCAAATCCGCAAAGCCGCTGTGGCGATGCTGAAAGCAAAACGACCGGTTATCTATGCGGGCGGTGGTGTCGTGCAGGGAAGCGCCGATGACGAGCTCGTGAAAGTAGCTCGCTTGACTGGTTTTCCAATCACTAATACGCTAATGGGACTCGGATCTTTCCCAGGTGATGACCCCCAATTTCTCGGTATGTTGGGAATGCACGGCACGTACGAGTCGAACAATGCGATGCACCATTCTGACTTAATCATTGCAGTTGGCGCGCGTTTTGACGATCGAGTGACGAACAATCCGGCCAAATTCTGCCCAGGTGCAACGATCATCCATATCGATATAGATCCTGCGACGATTTCGAAAGTGATCCCTGCCGACATCCCCATTGTTGGTCCTGCGAAACCGGTATTAGCGGATCTTCACGCGTCGCTTGAGGCGGAAATGACCAAGCACCCTATCGATCAAGCGAGTTTGGACGAATGGTGGCGCCGAATCGCTCTTTGGCGTCAAGAGCATGGTTTGGATCATGACCAACGCGACCGAACGAGCGAGAGCGGTCAGCTCCTGCCTCAACAGGTGATTCAAGCCGTCTATCGTGAGACCCAAGGTGAAGCATTCGTCACGAGTGATGTAGGTCAGCATCAGATGTTCGCTGCTCAGTATTACCGATTCAGGAAAGGGCGCCAGTGGATTAATTCTGGTGGACTCGGCACCATGGGATTCGGTCTACCGGCAGCCATGGGCGTGCAATTCGCCATGCCTGACGCTACCGTTGTATGTATTACCGGAGAAGGTAGCTTCATGATGAACATGCAGGAGCTCTCCACTTGCATGCAGTATGCATTGCCGATCAAGATCATCAATCTAAACAATCAAGCACTCGGTATGGTGAAGCAGTGGCAGGACATGCAATACAGTGGTCGATATTCGCACAGCACCTATAGCGACGCGCTCCCCGATTTTGAGCAATTGATTCGGTCTTTCGGACACCACAGCTTCACGGCGAACACAATTGAAGAACTCGATTCAGTTGTTGAAGAGGCATTTAGTCCCAAATTGAAAGACAAGCTCGTGTTTATCAACGCGAATGTGGATCCTGACGAGCACGTCTACCCGATGTTTGTTCGCGGCGGGTCACTCGAGGACATGGTGTTGACGAAGGGATTAGCGTAGTGCGACGTTTACTTGCAGTGCTGCTTGAAAATGAAGCCGGCGCTCTATCACGTGTAATTGGTCTGTTTGCACAACGGAACTACAACATCGAGTCTTTGACCGTTGCGCCCACCGAGGATCCAACGCTCTCCCGCTTGACGCTCCTTACTGAAGGCGACGACGAGAAGATTGAGCAAGTGACCAAACACTTGAATCGCCTCATTGAGGTCGTGAAAGTGAACGATTTGACCGATGGCGCACACATTGAGCGTGAACTTATGCTGATAAAGATTCGCACGGAAGACAAGGAACATCGTGAGGAAATCTATCGGACGTGTCGAATATTTCGTGGCGACGTAGTCGATGTCACGCCGGATTCGTACACAGTGCAACTGACAGGTCCCACAAAGAAGCTCTTCGCATTCATGCGCTCGATTGGCGAAACATCCATCTTAGAAGTCGTGCGGACAGGCGTTTCAGGCATTGCGCGCGGCGACAAAATACTCGAACTTTAAGGCTAAATACGACAGGGATTTACATGCAGGTCTACTACGACAAGGACGCGGATTTATCACTCATCCAGAGCATGCAAGTGGTTGTGGTGGGATATGGATCACAGGGCCACGCGCACGCGAACAATCTCCGGGATAGTGGAGTAACGAATATCACGATCGCGTTGCGCGATGGATCAGGTTCTGCCGTCAAGGCAAAGAACGCGGGGTTTGTGACCAAGCCAACCAGCGAAGCTGTGAAAGAAGCCGACCTGGTGATGATCTTGACGCCGGACGAACATCAACGCGACATATATGCGAATGAGATTGAACCAAACATCAAGGAAGGTGCGGCGATCGCGTTTGCCCATGGTTTCAACATTCACTTCGAGTTAATTCAAGCGCGCAGCGATCTGGACGTCATCATGATCGCGCCGAAAGGTCCCGGTCATACCGTTCGATCGACCTACACCGAGGGGGGTGGCGTGCCTGCTCTAATCGCCATCGGCCAGGACGCGAGCAGTCAAGCGAAAGAGACAGCGCTCTCATATGCGATGGCGATCGGCGCGGGGCGCGCCGGGATCATCGAAACAACCTTCCGTGAAGAAACGGAAACCGACTTGTTCGGCGAGCAAGCCGTCTTGTGCGGCGGCGCAGCGGCATTAGTCCAGGCAGGTTTCGAAACGTTGGTCGAAGCGGGTTATGCCCCGGAAATGGCGTATTTCGAGTGTCTGCATGAGTTGAAATTGATCGTCGACTTTTTTTACGAAGGCGGCATCTCGAATATGTGGTATACCGTCTCCAACACCGCCGAATACGGTGGATTGACGAGGGGAACTAGGATCGTCAACGACGAGACTAAAGAGGAGATGAAACGAATCCTCGATGAGATTCAAAGCGGAAAGTTCGCACGAGAATTCGTAACCGAAAACCAGGCAGGTGCGACGACGATCAAGGCCATGCGACGACTTAGTCAGAATCACGAGATCGAGCAGGTTGGGGCACGTCTACGCGCCATGATGCCTTGGATCGAAGAAAACAAACTGGTCGATAAATCTCAGAATTAGCGCAATGACCAAGAAACGCCGCGAGTTTTCGGTCGTAAATAAGACTCGAAACATCGCAGCCCAGAATCGGCGCCGCGGCGTATTTTTGTTGCCCAATGCGATTACGACGGGCGCGATGTTCTCGGGATTCTTCGCGATCGTCGCTGCGACCGAAGGCAAGTTTCTCTTCGCGGGTATTGCGCTGCTAGCTGCCATGATTCTGGACGCGCTCGATGGGCGTGTTGCACGCGCGATGAAGGCGGAGAGCGAATTCGGCAAACAATTTGATTCGTTATCCGACATGGTTGCGTTTGGTGTTGCGCCAGGCGTACTAGCGTTCGAGTGGGGTCTAAATTCGTTAAGTCAGATCGGCTGGGCGATCACGTTCCTTTATATGGCGTGTGCGGCTTTACGTTTAGCACGATTCAATATCGCAGGCGACAGTTCTTCATTTACTGGCTTGCCATCGCCAATGGCGTGTGGTGTCGTCGCTTCAGCGGCATGGTTGTGGGGCGATATGTTCCAAGCGCCACCACACATTGCGGTCGTGGTTGTGATGGCGGCGCTGGTTGTCGGCATTGCGTTATTAATGGTTTCGAATATCCGTTACTACTCACCGAAACTGTTTCGGATTCGAGGGAGGATTCCGTACGTGTCCTTCGTCGTGTTGGTGCTCGTGCTCGCGGTGATATTCGTGAACCCGCCGCTGGTTTTCTTCATCTGTACGATGGCGTACGCGCTATCGGGTCCCGGAGAATACATCTGGCGAAGGCTCAAGAAACCGACTCCTGTCGAGGAAGAAGGTGAAGATCAAACGCTTGATTGAGTGTGGTAGTAGTCGAAAGATGGTCTACAAAAACGAACTTCCTGCGAGTCCACAGTTCTAAAGAAATGGCAAGGTAAATGCGATGCTGATTCGAACTCCAAGAAAAAACGATCCGAAACCATCTGCGATTACGCCCGAAAGCGTCTATCGAGCCCGAAGAGAGATATTGAAGGGCACCGGAGCAATCGCCGCACTTTCTGCAGTACACGCTAGTGGCCTACCTTCCGACTGGATCGACTCCCGAGGCTATACGAAACACGAACCCGTACCTGATTTAGAGATAACGCCGTCGCCCTACACCACGCAGTACAACAACTTCTATGAGTTTGGCACAAATAAAGACGATCCGATGCGTTATGCAGAGGCGATGACGATAGATCCGTGGTCGATTGAAATTTCAGGTCTTGTCGCCAAGCCAGGAAAGTACGCACTTGAAGACGTATTAGCTGGTATCGATTTAGAGGAGCGGATCTATCGGCTTCGGTGTGTAGAAGCGTGGTCGGCGGTCATTCCATGGGTTGGTTTCCCCGTCAAGAAAATACTGGACAAATACGAACCTCTCGGATCAGCGAAGTACGTGAAGTTCACCACACATCTCAATCGAGATGAGATGCGCGGGACACGATCTTTTTTTAGCAGTATCGATTTCCCCTATATCGAAGGACTGCGTCTCGACGAAGCCAATCATGATCTAGCGATCTTTGCAGTTGGCATGTACGGTGATGAACTTCTCAACCAAAACGGTGCGCCGTTTCGGCTAGTTGTGCCTTGGAAATACGGCTTTAAGAGCATCAAGTCGATTGTCAAAATCGAGCTGATGGAACAGCAGCCGCCTACGACGTGGAACCTTAGCGCACCCCAAGAATATGGGTTCTATTCCAACGTTAATCCTGAAGTCGATCACCCGCGTTGGTCTCAAGCCAGCGAGCGGGTACTCGGGGCTGGCTTATTTGCCCGGAATCAACCAACGCTCATGTTCAATGGTTACGCAGACCAAGTAGCCTCGTTATACGAAGGAATGAACCTTCGACGTAACTACTAGCTTTTTAAATCTGTCAATCTATTCGGGTTAGCTAAACAGGTCTAGCTTCAGCGCAACTAGCGAGACGGACGCTCATCGCAAAGCACCGCAACGCGATGTAGTTCACGCTCCTCGTAACCGTAGTCGGGAGGGGCACAATGTTGTACGCAGCGGTTATCCCAAATCGATAGCGTACCCACCTCATAGTGAACACGTGCCTGATAACGAACTCTTGTGCAGTGTTCACTCAGCATGTTCAAGATGCCTTTACTCTCGTACGGGGATAAGCCTGTAATGCGACGAGTAAAGCCTGCGTTGACATAAAGGGCTTTGCGTCCGGTCTCTGGGTGTTTGAGTACGACGGGATGTCGGGCGGGTTTCTTGATGAGGTCAATGTCAAAGTTTCGCCCATCGTGCTCGGCATCGAGTTTCTCGAGCAGCTCTTTCATTGGTTCAGAGAGATCTTCGTATGCCTTGTATTGGGACGCGTAAACCGTATCTCCGCCAATCGAAGGGACCTTTCGGGCGAGCAGCATGGAGATCTTTGGTGGAATGTCTTTCCAACTAACGTCCGAGTGCCATCCTTCTGCGCTTGCTCGGCCTTTGGGACCAGATCTGATATTGAGCATATCATCGAATCCTTCGACGGTCGGCGAATAGCCGTGCACATCGAGGTTACCCCATAACAGTCCGAAATTTCGGAGGTCTTCATCGGTGAGATGTGCTTGTCCGTGGACGGCGAGAACCGAGTACTGCATCAGCAACGAATGGACAGTTTCAAAGCCAGAATCGTCGAGATCTTTGAGATCTAAGCCCCGAACTTCCGCCCCGAGTGCGCCACTGATCGGACGAATATCGAGATCAAGATCGGTGTTATTTTTCGCGTCATACAGCGGTTCTGCCATGAGATTTCCTCCGCGGAAGGGTCGGGTGCTATGTGAACTAAGCGTGTTGAACGGACGATTCAATCGAATTGCACTTGACCAAACGGCGTTCGTTCAATGAATACGCAGGAGAACGCGCACATTTTATGTGGCTTGTTACGGCTATCTGTTCGAAACGGGACAGGTACGCTAGTTACTCGCACCGGAAAGAGTATCGGTCGATTGAATGAGCGCTAGCTGACAATTTGTTTAGTGTCAAGCAGTGAACATAAAAACGCTCAGCCGCGGCAAACTCAAGGGAAGGTGTCGCTGAATTGGTGCGACGAAGGAGGGTATGCTGTGAGCACGATTGCCGCTGCTGAGCGCTGAATTTTGTTAGCGTTTTAGGCTAGTTACGCCTCCTCAATTAGAATACCTTGTGTGGAAATGGACTGGGATCCCTGAAGCAATCGATAAACGACGGCGAGTCGCGCTCTTGACCATGCAAAAGTTAGAAAACATGGCGGGATCTAGCTTCCATGCGACCAGTCCACATCGCACGACACACGAAACATAGCCGGAAACCCAGCTCTCTTCTCTCAGTTTCGAGGATCGTACGATTTCCAAAACTTGATATCTGTCCACCTATTGTTCACTATCATACAACTTGTGCATAGGCTATGTCAAGCTTTTGTCCATAGAAATATTTTGAGCCGATTCACGGACTAACTGTAGACATTCAGCTAGTTCGCTATGGACAGAACGTAATTGGCCGACTAGGAGTTTCGCGAGGTTCTCATTCGGCGTCAATGATTGTGACGTCTCTCGCTGCGCTAAACCGCACATGTCTTCTATATGCTGATATAGATTCACGAGATCCGCTACTGCGACACCGGCGACCCGGTGCTGAGATCGAGCAAGTCGCGCGAGTTCGCCAGGTAAGAGCGTTGACGAGGAAACGTCTGTCGCCTGATTGCGTATCGCCAGTACTTTTTGTATCTCAAGGAGCAGCATCTCCCACGTCAGGTTGTCGCCATCAAGCAACGAAACACCTTTCTGCTTAGCTTCTTTTTGGTACTGTTGGAAGGAAGAAGGGTTATTGAGAAATGACACCGCTATGACGTGACAATCTGGGTGATTGAGTTCATCGATCTGCCCTCGTAGCGTGTTGATAAAGTCCAAGTTCCACACGGAAGGCAGCTCGATGATCGCGACGTCCAGACCAGCATGATCGAGAATCTTTAAGTACTTAAGAAACGCTTCAACATCGTAAAGATTTGGCGCGACTGTTTGATGAAGTTCATCTTCGATCGCGGTGTCACGAAGGTCCATAAGCCGCCATCCTGCTACGACAACTTTCGCGTTGTCGGTCGGCTCGGGTGTGACATGGAGTCCGGGCGATGCGTGTAGTTGTGCGACTAGTTGATGTAGTTCATTGTCGCTCTTAACACACAGTTCGCCGATCGAATAGCCAATACCCGACTGGATGAGCGTATTTAGCGACTTCATGCGCTCGACTTGCTCTGTTGTGTAATAACGCGTGTTGCCGACGCGTTGCGTAGGTTGAAGTTGACCTCGATTGTCCCAAGCTCGCAAAGTCTCGACACGAATGCCTGATAGGTGACTTGCAGTACTGATCTTGACTAGGTTTTGTCGGGTTTCGTTGGCGGACATGACCGTGCGTGTGTAGTTTTGTTGATTCTATGAAAAGGATTGTAAGGGTTTTGTTTATCCTAGGCAAGCGATGTTTAGTGGTTAAGCGTATAGTTAAACTGAAGTTGCGCCACGTGGACGGTGCATTGTCAAATTAATAATTGGGTAATGCGAGCAAAATATATCTACTTGTTAGTTCCTGTCTAGTTTTGTTTCGCACGGTAGACATGATGCGCTGGTTCGGCAAATATCATTGAACTTAATCTGTAAAAGAAGCTAACGATGTATACGAGAATCGGCGATTTGTTAGAACGTCGTGCATATCTCTCGCCCGAGCGAGTTGGTTATATCGATGAGACGGGCGAACGTCTAACGTTTCGGCAACTCGATGACCGAAGTAATCGAATCGCAAATGCGTTTGTAGCGGAAGGTATTGCTGCTGGCGACCGGGTTGCGCTACTACTTATGAACTGTAGTGAGTTTGTCGAACTGTTCTTCGCACTCGGAAAGATTGGGTGTGTGGTGGTACCTCTCAATTGGCGTCTTGTGGCGGATGAACTTGAGTTCATACTCAAGGATAGTGGCGCAACGAAGCTGGTGTACAGCGACGAATTCGCGGAAACGGTAACGGAACTTCACAGTCGTGGCGACAAAACCGACATTACCCATTGGCTGCACGTCACAGACGCTGAGTGTTTGCCTTTCGCTATCGACTACCGAGCATTTCGAGATCGCGCTTCCACGACACCACCAACCGCGGATGTTTCATTGGACGACATTCTTTACATCATGTATACGTCCGGTACCACTGGATTGCCGAAAGGGGTTGTACATACACATCGCACATCGTTCGCAGGAACGTTGACGATCGCGGCGACGACGTACTTCCGTGAGGACGACGCATTTCTTTCGCCACTGCCGATGTTCCACGTCGGCGCGCTGACGCCATTGACACTATCGATCTATCGGGGCATTCCGGCGGTCGTTATGCGGAGCTTTGATCCCGTATCCGCCTGGCAAATGATCGATCGGGAACGTGTCACGGTTGGGTTGCTAGTACCTGCAATGATGAACTTCATGCTTCAGGTGCCTGGTCTGGAGAGATTCAACATTGATCAGTTTCGTTGGGTCATGACAGGCGCCGCTCCCGTTCCCTATGCTGCTATCGAAGCGTTTTCCAACTTAGGCGTGGACGTCATGCAAGTCTACGGTTTGACCGAATCGTGTGGCCCAGCTTGTCTTTGCACGGGAGCAGAGTCCCTAGAGCGAATCGGAACAACGGGTCGATCGTTCTTCCATACCGATGTAAAAGTCGTGCGCGTAGATGGATCGACGTGCGACCCTGACGAAGCCGGGGAAGTACTCGTTCGCGGTGAACATGTGATGCGTGAGTATTGGAATCGTCCGGAAGCAACGGCCGAAACGATTGTCGATGGCTGGTTGCATACTGGCGATATCGGCACGATGGATGCGGACGGTTTCGTCTACATACAGGATCGTCTCAAGGACATGATCATTTCGGGCGGTGAAAACGTGTATCCAGCAGAGATCGAAAACTTGCTCCTGACGCTAGAAGGCGTGAAAGACTGTGGCGTGATAGGGCAGCCGAGCGAGCGCTGGGGCGAAAGCCCATTTGCGGTGGTCGTACCGCAGGAAGGCGCATTAACGGAAGCGGCAGTGATGCAGTTTCTCGACGGCAAATTGGCGCGGTTCAAAATGCCCTGCGGCGTCGCATTCGTTGATGAAATCCCGCGTAACCCAAGTGGCAAGATTTTGAAACGAATTCTGCGCGATCAATATCCAGGCCCCGCGCCGGTATAGCTACATGACGCTCGAAGAGCTCGGAGAAAAGCTCGTACCGTTCTCCAAAGCGCATTTCGAAGAAACCGTCATTTCGGTCGATAACGTGCGCAACATGCCCGGGCACGCGGGATTCTCTTACGGCTTTGATGTAACCACAACAAGTGGTCTAACACGCTGGTATATTCGAATACCGCCGCCGAATGTGAACTGGCGTGGGACGGCGGACGTACTGCGGCAAGTTGAAGTTCTGAACGCCCTGGACGGTACATCGGTTCCTCACTGCTCGGTGCAATGGTCGGGTGATGATCTGCAGTGGTTTGGTTGCCCTTACTTCATCGTACCATTCATAGAGGGAGATACCCTCAAGGTTTCGCCGGGAGAATGGGCGAGCGAACTAAGCGATTCGAAACTGGCGGATCTCGGTCGACAGGTTATGGGAGCGCTAGCGGAAGTACATCGCGTAGACGCTAGTAAGGTGCCCTATCTTGGCGATCCAGTCCCGTTCAATGATGACGTTAAACGATGGGACCGCTTCTATGAACGATCAGCAGACCCCCACTTACTAGCGCGAGTTCCGGAGTGCCGCGAGCGTCTTCTTGACACCTTGCCGCACGACGCACCAGTTGGGATCTTTCACGGCGACTTCCAAACATCGAACCTGTTGTGTTCTTTAGATGGTGAGCTACGCGCGGTTATCGATTGGGAATTGACCGGTGTAGGCGCTACCTTAAACGACGTAGGGTGGATCTGCACATTTAGTGATCCAGATGCGTGGTCTACTGAACGAGGCGGACGTCCTATGTTCTTGAATCCTCGTACGCTTTCAGAGTACTACGTCGAAGCGTACGGCGCTACATTGCCTGACATTCGATGGTTCCGTGCATTGGCCGCCTACAAGTTTGCGATCATCACCGGTTTTAACCTAAGTCTGCATCGACGTGGTAAGCGACCCGACCCGAGTTGGGAACAAACCGCACTTTCGATGGAACCTCTGATCGATCGTGCTTTAGAGTTACTCGGTTAAGGCCAGTCGAATCCTTTAGACTAAGTAAATTCAAGGATCGACCGTCCGGCGATTTTTCCTTGCTCGAGCGCTGTAGTTGCTTCATTGATGTCATCAATGTTGTAACGCTCCGTTACAAGCGACTCAAGATCTAGCTGACCGGATTGGTGCCAATCGAGGAATATTGGGAAATCGCGGTCCGGGCAACAGGATCCACCGATGGAGCCGCGAAACTGTTTTTCTGTACCCAGCATTTCGCCTGCGTTCAACTCAACCGTTGTTTGCGGCACACCTACAAGTACGGCGGTTCCGCCTTGTCGAGCACCGAACCGACCGGGGCGTACAGCCGGCACGATTTGCTCCATCGTCACCTTTAGCCCGATGCAGTCAAACGCGAAATCTGCGCCGGTTATCGAACGGCCACTGATCGCGAATCCTTCGTGCGACGTCATTTCGTGAATGGCTTCAACGGCATTGACTTCGGACGCATTGATCCCATGTGTTGCACCAAACTTTTTGGCAAACTCAAGTTTCTCATCATCGAGGTCGACTGCGATGATGGGATTCGCACCGCGAAACTTCGCGCCAACGATCGCTGATAGGCCTACACCTCCAACCCCAAAAACTGCTACTGAGTCGCCAGGATTGATATCAACCGTGTTCATAGCCGCTCCAGCGCCTGTCATAACCGCGCAACCGATGATCGATGTCACATCTTTCGCGATGTCCGGATGAGCTTTGACGACGAATTGTTGGTCCGCAATGGTGTGGTCAGCCCACGTAAAGACGTTTTGTGAAACAGCGTCGCCAAGTGACGTTGAAAGGGTAGCGGCGGCTGGCCTAGCCTCAATCATTTGTGAGTTGCGCGGTACCCAGGTCACTAAGACGGTATCGCCTTCCTCCACGTGCGTGACATCGGATCCTGCCTGCAAGACGATGCCAGTTGACTCGTGACCGAGAAGCGTTGGACCGCGGCGGGGGTTATGCATTTGGTGCAGTTGCGAGTGGCAAATGCCGGATGCGTACTGCTTTACGACTACTTGCGTTGGTCCGGGATCGGGAATCGAAATCTCTTCGACGTTCAGAGGCGCTTGTTCCTGTGGAAGTACAACGACACGTGCTGACGTAGGCATGGGACTTCTCGGTAGTAGATGAAATGGATAGCAAATGCTATCGCAATCGTCGCATCACGATCTCATATGTGTTGTCACATTACAACGTGGGCAATAGTCTCGCGTGATTCTCTGTCATGCTATGTCGTCCCGTACACGTTATCGAGTTCACCAGCTTGTACTCGGTACTCAACCCATTTTTTTGCGGTGCTCTGCAAATTCGGGTCATCAATTTCGCGACCGTACGCAATCTGTTCAAGGGCGTAACACAAACCGTGCACCCGAATTTGTGCGAAGTCCTCAGGTTTGGGATCCATGTAGTAATGGTCAAGTGTCGCAGTTAGCGCGGGATCGCCGCCCCATGCCCAAATCCCGGCGAAGTCCACGAATCCATTGGCAGTCGCACTGTCTGCCCAGTCGATCAGTCCGGCTACGTTTGCACGATCGTTCATCAGGATATGTTCGACCCCGAGGTCGTTGTGAGTTGTAACTTGATGACCTGTCCGTTCACGGAAGCGGTAATCAGCAAATGCGTGCTGAACGTGACGCTCGATATCTTCGTCAAGATCTGGATGGACTCTTAGGACAATTTCGTCAAATCCTTCGGTCCACAGTTTTAGAGGGTCCACTGGAACGAGCGGCTGCGTCAAGGATTGTTGGTGTAGCTCTGTGAGTACCTCTCCCGTCGTCTTCCCAATAGAAGCAAGGTCACATGAATCACTACTGAAGTCAATTAAGGGGGAACCGGGCAGATAGGCGTATCCTGCGAATGGCTTGTGGAAATCGCTTGGTCGTTCAATCCAAAATTCGAATCGAGGCGTTCTAACTGACAGGTTCAACCGATTCAAGATTTTCTGTTCGTGGACTAAGGTGTCGATATCGCTGTGGCGCTTCGGAAAGCGGAATACCCAGTGGTCATTGACAAGCCAGTTGTAGAAGTCCCAACCCTCACCGAGGAATTTGACTTCGCGAACTGCCAAATCAGTATTCTTCGAGACGATCGTGCCGACTTGAACGGAATCAAGTTCGTACTCTGCAGCCCACGGCGTTTGTCCAGTCATTGTTGACGATGCAAGGGCGGAAATGAACGCAGTTTAGTCATTTTCAATTGATTCGTGCCACAATGATTTTGGGTTGCGAAAGGCGCATCGTCTTGTGGATAATCGAATATTCTGCGATTTACCCGATTAGGAACGATTACAGTGGAATACAACCGCGTCAATCTGGATGTAGATGAAAGTGTCGCGACGTTAACTTTCAACGATCCAGAGGTATTGAACGCGATAGGACCAGCGATGCTCTCGGGAATCCACGAGGCGTTGGGCTACATCCAGTCACCGAAAAACCAAGTGCGATGTCTGCTTATTACCGGTGCGGGAAGAGGATTCTGCTCAGGCGCAAACTTAGCCGGTGACGGTAGTAATAGCGGTGAAAACGACGCTAATGTTGGTTCATCACTCAGGTCTGGTTACCACCCATTATTGCTGTCTTTACGTGACTTGGATATTCCCATCGTGACCGCCGTCAATGGTGCAGCTGCAGGCGTTGGCATGAGTTTCGCATTGATTGGCGATATCGTCTGCGCTTCGCAGAAGGCGTTCTTTTTGCAGGCGTTTGCCAATATCGGTTTGGTACCGGATGGTGGATCAACATTCATGCTGCCACGTCTTATCGGATGGTCAAGAGCCGTTGAGTTGTCATTGCTCGCAGAACGACTATCGGCCGAAAAAGCACTAGAGTGGGGATTAATCAATCGCGTGTACGACGACAACGAGTCCTTGATGGCTGGTGCTGGAGAGATTGCTCGAAAACTCGCCGCTGGACCCAAATCTCTCGGCATGATTCGTAAGATGTATTGGGATACGTGGCACAACGCTTATGAACAGCAGTTAGACCTTGAAGCGCGTATGCAAGCAAGTGCTGGCGCAACCATGGATTCGGCAGAAGGGCGCGCTGCGTTTCTCGAAAAACGACAACCAGATTTCAAGGGCGAGTGAAGATTGATCTTAGCGACCGTGTCGCTTTAGTTTCGGGTGGTGGTCGAGGAATCGGCAAGGCGATATCGACCACACTTGCGTCATACGGCGCAGCGGTAGTCGTAAATTACCGCGTCGATGCGCCTGCCGCGGACACCACGGTCAACGACATACGCAATGCGGGTGGTAGCGCCGTCGCGATTCAAGCCGATGTGTCGAGTTTCGAGGAAGCCTCCGACCTAATAAGGCAAGCCGAGGAGATGTTCTCGGCGATTGGTATCTTGGTAAACAATGCGGGCATGCCTAGTCGTGGTTTATCAGTTGCGGACACAGATCCTCGAGAGTTGCAAAGGGTCATGAACACCCACGCGAACGGTGCTCATTACTTAAGTAAGTTGGTGATTCCCAAAATGCGGGAATTGCCTCGTGGCGATATCGTGATGATTTCAAGCGCGGCGACAAAGAGCTTCTCAGCAAAAGGCGCTCCATACAACATGTCCAAAGCGGCGCTCGAAGCTCTGGCTTCAACCTTATATAAAGAAGAGCGCGAAAACGGTATTCGTGTCAACACGGTTGCACCTGGATTGGTCGAAACCGAGATGGGTCGCCGCTTCGTTCGTGCGAGCACCGGTATCGTGAATATGCGTGATCTTGATGGTCGAATGCCGTTTGGACATGTGTGTCAGCCTCAAGATATCGCCGACTTGGTTGCATTCCTCGTTTCTGATGCGAACGTTTACATCACGGGTGAAAGAATCTATTGCGACGGCGGTGGCGAGATTAGCACCTACTAATCTATAGCGCGGTCCGCAAAGCGTTCGTTGCTCCATTAATCGTCGAACACCCCTATGCCACAGAACGCTCTAAGCGATTTTCACCCGCAATTGCGCGATTGGTTTCGCGATTCATTTGAAACCCCTACTGAGGTTCAGGAGTCAAGCTGGCCGCGCATACGCAGCGGCGAACACCTTTTAATCACGGCTCCGACCGGTAGCGGGAAAACACTCACCGCCTTCTTCTCCGCGATCAACGCGTTCATAACAGGTGATCTGCCGCTAGGGCGAACTTCGGTGCTCTATGTCTCTCCGTTAAAAGCGCTCAACAACGACATCCAGCGCAACTTACAGGGACCACTTGCTGAACTGCGTCGTCGCTATGAGGAAGCTGGTGCGGACTGGCCTGACATTCGGACAGCGGTTCGGAGTGGTGACACGCCTCAGAACGAACGCCAACGGATGCTACGCACCCGACCAGAGATTCTGATCACGACGCCTGAAAGCCTTGCCATATTGCTTACCTCTGCCCGTTCGTCCCAAATGTTGGCGACTGTCAAAACCGTGATTTTGGATGAGATTCACGCGGTGCTTGACAGTAGGCGAGGTGCGCATCTGATGGTGTCGCTAGAACGATTGGTTGAGGTTGCCGGAGAATTCCAGCGCATTGCGTTGTCGGCGACCATCAATCCGTTGGAAAGTGTTGCTCGGTATGTTGGCGGACTAGGCGCAGATCGTAGGTCTCGCGTAGTCGGCATCGTACAGACCTCCATAGAGAAGAAAATCGACCTTCGTGTTCGCTTTCCCCCGTCGGTACGCGATCTTGCTGAATCGGGTGAATCGGTCTGGCCGGCGATGATTGAGGAACTTAATCACCATCTCCAGAACAATGAGTCGACGCTGATTTTTTCTGATTCACGTCGACAATGCGAACGAACGACCTACTTATTGAATGAACACGCTGAGGAGACAGTAGCGTACGCGCATCATGGGTCTCTATCACGCGAGATTCGCTCCGAGGTCGAATCACGCCTTAAAAACGGCGAACTCAGAGGTATCGTCGCTACGAGTTCGCTAGAACTTGGAATCGATATCGGCGAACTGGACGAAGTGCTGCTCCTAAAAGCGCCCGATTCGGTCGCGGCAGCGATGCAACGTATAGGTCGTGCAGGTCACAACGTCGGTGACGTCAGTCGAGCAACCTTCTATCCAATGTTTGCTAGGGATTTCCTGGACGTCGCCGTGATTGCGAAGGCCGTTGAGGAGGCAGATATTGAACCGGTTTCAATTCTCGAAGAACCGTTGGATCTCCTCGCACAGACCCTCGTTTCCATGGTCGCGACAGATGATTGGCATGTTGACGACATTTTTGAAGTAATAACGCGTGCTGCACCTTATCGAAACCTCTCTCGGCGCCTCTTTGACCTTGTGGTCGAGATGCTTACAGGAAAATACGAGCGTACCCGACTCCGTGATCTTCGACCTCGCATCGCGCTAGATGAGGAGGTTCAAGAGCTGTCTATCCGCAAAGGTGCGCTGATGGCTCTTTATGCGAACGGTGGCACGATTCCGGATCGTGGTTACTACAAAATGAAGCACGCGGACACGAACGTAGTAATCGGTGAGTTGGATGAGGAGTTCGTTTGGGAGTCGTCAGAAGGTGAGCAGTTCGCGTTTGGAACACAACAGTGGGTCGTCACCAACATAACGCATAACGACGTCTATGTCCGACCTTCGAGTTCGAATGAAGCGCTCCCGCCGTTCTACAAGTCGGAGTTCATCAACCGAAGTTTTTATTTCTCTAACCAGGTTGCTGAGTTTTTAGAACAGGCTAATCACGCGCTCGAACGAAATCAAAAAAACTTGCTGATTTCTGATTTACGTAATCGCGGATTCGATGCGAATGCCGCTGAAGAGCTTGTTCGATATCTCTCAGAGCAGCGTGCAGCAACCGGATGTGATTTACCACATGCGAAACATATCGTAGCGGAGGTCATTGAAGCAGGCCCCGGTGGCTATTCGTCGAGCGGCCATGCACATCAGCTGGTCCTGCATACGGGTTGGGGCGGCAAGGTGAATCGACCGATTGCGCTTTGCCTTGAAGCGGCTTGGGAAGAACAGTTCGCGACGGCGCCGGATATCGTAGTTGATAACCAGGTTATCGCGATTCAGATGAAGCAAGACGTCAGTGTTGCGGAAATCATCAACATGCTGTCGCCTGACGATCTACTGCCGAAGATTCGACGTTCCCTGGAGAAATCTGGATTCTTCGGTGCACGCTTCCGCGAATGTGCTGGACGTGCATTGTTGCTTTCGAAACAACGATTCGATCGCCGAATGCCGCTGTGGTTGACGCGAATGCAAGCAAAGGACCTGCTCAATTCCGTTTCTGGCTTTGACGATTTTCCGATTCTGCTAGAGACTTGGCGATCGTGTTTTCGCGATGAGTTCGATATTGATGCAACCCGCAAAGTTTTGAGCGATCTCGAATCAGGCAAAATCGCGATCAGTGAATGCAAGACGGATTTGCCTAGTCCGTTCGCTGCAACACTCGCTCACGATCAGCTGAATCGATATGTGTACGCTGATGATCAACCAGTGGGTGGCGGTCGCACTTCCTCACTAAGTGATGAGCTCATCGCGCATGCGTTGCGCGATGCGGCATTGCGACCTGCTATCTCGCAATCGGTGATTGAACGATTCGAAGCGAAACTGCAAAGACGCGAATCCGGCTACGCACCGACGAGCGAAACTGAGCTAGTCGAGTGGGTAAAGGAGCGTGTGTGGATTCGGGAATCGGAGTGGTTTGAGGACATCCCGATTCCGGACGGAATCGAGCGCATCAATAGAGGCAGTTCTTTTTGGTTTGCGCATGCGAGTAGCGTACGGTTAGCCGAGTCAGATAGGATCACCGCCATCGCGAACGCGATGCAGTTCTACGGACCTCATATACATGAGGAGTGGCTGCATCTTCTGCCACTTTCCGCAGTAGAGATCTCGAGTGCGATTGAGGATTTGATCTCGACCGAGTCTTTGGTTGCGGACGTTGCTGTTGAGGGTTGTGCCGAACTTTGCGTCTGCGACGCGCGAAACCTGTCGACCCTGCTCAGGTTCCAGCGGAGCTATAGTCGACCAACCGTTAAAGCACAACCCGTTCGACTGCTGCCGAATTTCCTCGCGACGTGGCATCAATTCGGTCGTGAGCGCACCGAGAGCACGATGATTGACGTCTTGGAACGTATGCAAGGATTTGTAGCCCCTGTACGCGTATGGCTTGATGGACTTTGGCGGCCGCGGGTCGGCGCAAACGATGTAGGACAGCTCTCATCAGTCTGTGAACGCTTTGGGGTGAACTGGCGCGGTCGCGGAAAGCAGCGGATCGCCTTGGGGATCGAAACAAATTTCGATGACGATACCAGCGAAAGTCGAAGCGATTCAATCATTGAGGAAACGTTCCGTGATCCAATTGGCAGTTACACCTATCTACAGTTACTACATGCCTCGAAACTGAATATTGAAGACTTCAACGAGCGATTTTGGGCTGCAGTTTGGGATGGCGCGATCACCAGCGATGCGCTCACCGCTCTTGCGCATGCAGATGAAACGGGCTATAGCGTGCAAGGCGCGATGGTCGCTCAAATTCAGCGATCTCGCGTCCGATTGCGGAGTCGAATGCGCTCTGAACGTCCGCTCGGGATGTGGCGACAAGTGGTTTTACCGGTTCGGAACGACGACGAACTTGAACGACTTGAAGATGCGAAGGAGTGTGTCCGCACGTTGCTAGGAAGGTACGGCGTCCTGAGTCGTGAGCTGTGCAATCGTGAAGGAAGACAGTATCGATGGTCACAACTGTTCAGAGCAATGCGCATGATGGAACTGTCCGGCGAGCTGGTATCCGGACTGTTTTTCGAAGAGTTTAGTGGACCACAATTTATGCAACCCAACGCTCTAGATACGTTTCTAAATCATGTTGACAGTCCAGCTGCGTTTTGGATTAACTCGTACGATCCAGTTTCACCCTGCGGTCTTGGACTTAAATGGGACGAACTACCCACCCGCAATCTAGGCAATATGCTCGCGTTTAACGAAGGCGAGCTGGTCGTCACGAGTCGCGGCCACGGCAAGCAACTGGATTTCCTTGTGCCCGTCGACGACGAGCGACTTGACGAAATATGTCGTACGATGCACGCCGCGGTCACAAATCGCGCTCGCATGACGATCAGTGCCATTAATGACGGACGAGCCCTCGATAGTGAGTATTTACAGGTACTTGGTCGTCACATGCAGATTCGGCGAGGTGTGCAGGACGTTTACGTCGACGCGATGATTCGCTAGTCGCGGTCCGCTATCAATACGAAAACTGCGTGCGATTTATCTCGACATCTGAGACGCGAGACGCGGTTCTATTTAAAGCGCGATCAAGTACACCGTAAATACGCCGATTGCAATCCCTGATAACGTCGCGAGGAGTCGCAATGCAGCTTGTGCGGTCGCGAAAGACCATCGAGGCTTGCCTTCATCGTTTTTGGCACTTAGATGACGTGCAAGTAGGCGTAGGCCGATCATGTTGACGCTCGCCCAGACGACGATTCCGACGACCAAGGCGATGAGAACGTCAATAGTGTCGATTCGATTTGCTAGCTCGGCGAAATCCATGTTGTGTGCACGTTGGTGGCGAACGATATAGGCAGATATGCGCTACCGCTTGAGTAGGAATGGCCGAGACCACGGCAACATCCAGATGGTCGTATTCGGATAGTCGGGTAAATCGTCTGAAAACGCACTGTCAAGTATTTCGAGTGATTTCCGAAGATCGGTGACGATTACCCTGCCATAACGCCGCTGCCATTGCGACTCGATGCTGGAGACCTGAAATGCGTAAGCGTCACGCGACAGTCTAGTTTTCTGTGTCGGATATACCATCCTTTCGCCGTCACTTGGTTTGCCGGGATCAATCGCGATGTACAGATGACGTTCATGCAGCGACTTCCCGTTTCCAGTAATCGGCTGAAATTGTCGTGCGCATTTCAAACTCATACCTTCATCCGGAAGATGCTGGAAAAACAGCGCGGTTAGTCCTAGTCTGCCAAGTCGTTTGGCCTCGTAATCGATGACGAATTGCGTCAACGTCTGGCTGAGTAACGCGGGTAACGAAAGTGGCCGACGTTGCTTAGTTGTCTGGCGTTCTACCACCGGCCACTCAGCACCGCGACTAGGGACCCTAGGTGGTCCTTCTTCGGCTGGAAGATATGTCCCGCCAGTGAGCGCCTCATCGGCCGGTCCGTAACCGGTGATGTAGTTTGGCAATTCAAGCTCGAAATCGTTTACAAGCGTTTGCAGACTGGACTTCAGATTTTCGTACGCACTTTCGTAGCGTTCCGACCAAAGCGATTCGACTCGTTTTAAACAACTATTTCCGCGGTTTCGTATGGCATCGCCTTCCTTAGTCAGCGCTATCATGGGTTTTCGCCCGCTTGAAGTCTTCTCATGTTTCAACCAGCCGAGGTCTACGCAATGGCGTACGACAACGCGAGCGGTCCTCGTTGCAAGGACGGCGCGTCGCTCAAATTCCTTTTGCGTGACTCCCCGTCTCGGCACCGCCTGGAGTACGTTGGATAACACCTCAAGGCTCGGTACACCGTGTCGAGAGACGGCACTCTCGTATTCACATGTGAATTGGCTTAATGCATGTGTCAGGAGTACGGAGAGTGGGGTCTTCTCGTGTCGCGCTAATGGAGGCGGCTTGTCCATCAGCAAAGTAGACGCATAGGCTAGGAATCTGCCGAAATTTTTTGCTTGTTCCCTGTTGCATCGGTAACAGACGCTGGCAGGCCGCCCGTCAGAAGGTTCGCACGTTTTCGCGCCGACACGCTTCGCTATGAAGTCAACAATCAGTGCATCGACGTGATCGAATAGCGTCTGATTGAATTTGAACGCTAACTCGAAGGAACGGCCACGAGTGATGAGACGGCTGCGCCGACGCTTCTTCGCGGAGCAGGGATAGAGAACGAGCGTCTCGTTTAACCGGTCAATCCATGCAGAAGATCTGCTCGACACCGCGACGAACCTATGCGCGCTTCAGTTGTGGACTGACCAGACCCCAGGCGAGAGTCACCTCGTCGTGATCAGGACAGATCCCGTATCGCTAGTCCGGTAAACCTAAGACTCGTTTCGCGATGATGTTGCGTTGAATCTCGTTGCTACCACTATAGATCGAAGCCGCACGATTCGCTAACCAAGCACGTGTACCCCCGATCTCCCGTTGGCTAAAACCATCGCCACTCCATCCCAAGCCATTGGTACCACGCATTTCGACGAACAATGATGAGTTTTCTTGCTGAAGCTCGGTGCCGTACATCTTAAAGATGGAGGTAGCGGGACCTGGCGTGCTGCCATCGGATGACTCTTCAACCGTGCGGCGTTGCGTGAGCTGATACGAGGCGGCGTTGATGTTGTGCTGAATGATTCGGCTTCGGAGCGCGTCGTCAGCGATACGCCCTTCTTCTTCACCTGCGAAGTTTTTCGCTTCCTGCACCAAGGACGGACCCTGATCACGCGTCGCGCCACCACCTACGAGTGACGCCATGCTTCCGCGTTCATGCTGAAGAAGGCGTTTACCCACGGTCCAACCCTTGTTCAGTTCGCCCACTAGGTCATCCTTCTGTGCGATCGCGTTGTCGAAAAATGTCTGACAAAACGGCGATTCACCGGAGATCAACCGAATCGGTTTAACCGTAATCCCTTCTTGTGCCATATCCATCAGAATAAAGCTGATTCCATCATGCTTTGGCACATTGGGGTCGGTTCGCACAAGCGCAAAAATCCAGTCAGCCCATTGCGCACCTGACGTCCAGATTTTCGATCCGTTAACCAGGTAGTGATCACCTTTGTCTTCTGCACGCGTACTCAATGATGCGAGGTCTGACCCAGCACCCGGTTCACTATAGCCTTGACACCAGGCGACTTCTGCTCGAACGATCCGGGGAATATGGCGTTGCTTTTGCTCGTCCGTACCGTACTCGAGTAACGTGGGACCAATCAAAGATGTACCCATACCCGCAAGAGGGGTACGTGCTCCGATACGCCTCATTTCTTGAATGAGGATCATGTATTCGTCCGTAGCTAAGCCACCACCGCCGTATTCAGTTGGCCACGTAGGAGCTGTCCACCCTCTCTCGATCATGCGGTCCAGCCATAGTCGCGTGTCCGCATGAGTCAAAGGAATCTTCGAGCTTCCAGAAGTAATCGGACCCGGACCCCGTGCGCCGGTGGGACAGTTTTCTTCTAACCATGCTCTTGTTTCGAGGCGGAACTCTTCTGCGGTGGACATGCTGTGAAATGAGTGGTTTCGAGCTGACGGAGTATGTTACTTGCAGCGATTTCTAATAATCTGTACCGGTTTTAGGCACTTGTGAATTCGAATGTGCGGGCGATTCAACGTAACGTCTGATCCAATGACGGAACTCTTCATGGATTTCGTAGGACAGCCATTTCAAGGATCCACAAACTACAACACCGCGCCGCGTCAAAAGGCATGGATCATCCGACAGGAAGAGTCGGACGAACGCAGTCCAGCGCAGGCTCAGTGGTGGTTGATTCCAAACTGGGTAAAAGAAGAGTCCTACAAGTACAGCATGTTCAACGCACGTAGCGAGAATGCCGCGACGTCACCCGCGTTTCGCGGACCGTTTCGTTCGCAACGGTGTGTGGTACCAATTACGGGTTTCTATGAATGGGTGAATCGAAACGGTCAAAAGCAACCGTACTTCGTGCACGCGCCTCAAGAAAATGGATTGCTACTCGCGGGATTGTGGGATCGATGGTACAACCCGAACACAAATGAGCCTCTTGACAGTTTCGCGATTCTTACAACCGACGTCGTACCGGATTTGAAATTCCTGCATCACCGACAACCGGTCATGTTGAGTATGGACGACGCCAAAACTTGGCTGAGTCGGGACACGTCCGTGGCGTCGTTACAGGAGTTGTGTCAATCTCGATTGCCGTACGACATGCTCGCTTCACCTGTTTCGCCATACGTCAACAACGTACGTAATCGAGGAGAAGAGTGCGTTGAGATCATTGGCGACACCATTGCACTTTCAGTGACCTAATTCAGCGTTTCTCGGCAAGATCTAACCATGCGATATCCGCGTCGCTCAATTCGACATCAAGTGCGCTAAGACTACTAGTCGTTTCCCACAGGAACCGAGGTCCGATTAGCGGGAACGTCTTGAACGGTTGCGCCAGTACGTACGCCAGTGCGATATTAATCAGCTCGACGCCTTTGTGATCCGCGATGTCCATCGCTCGGTCGCGACGATCGAAGTTTTCGTCGGAAAACCAGCAACGCTTCATTTCTTCATCGCCTGGTTGATTCCAACTATTGCGAAATTCCGAACTTTCGCCTGCACGGATGCTGTCGTAGCGAGGTGTGAAAAAACCTCGCGCTTGCGATGACCACGGGAAGAGGGCTAGTTCCTCCGCGGCTAAAAATGCTCGAAATTCATCCTTATTGGCAGACACGCAGCCAGGCCAGACTGGACTTAACATCTTTGCAAGACTGAATTGATTCGATACAACTGAAAATCTTTGCTTTTCGTGTTTCGCCGCGTAACGGTTCGCTTCTTCCATTCGTTCCTGCTCCCAGTTTGATCCGCCGAACACGTGGATCAGACCTTCGTCATGAAGTTCATTGAGAGCGTCGACCCATTCGCCGACTTCAACATCGGCATTGTCTCGGTGCAGGAAGTAGATGTCTAAGTGGTCTGTTTGAAGACGATCGAGCGTTTCTGTCAATTGAGGTCGACAGTACTCCGGTCGATTGAGAGGTGTATGTGCGCCTTTACCGATGATCGCGACTTCTGAGCGTATCCCTCGTGCTTTCAACCATTGTCCAAGTAGCGTTTCTATACGACCCCCACCGTAAATGTAAGCGGTATCGAAGACGTTGCCGCCTTGCTCGATGAAGTGATCGAACATTGCCGCTGCATGAGGAAGGTTTGGTTGGTTATCGCAACCCATGACGATACGTGATAGGCTCTTACCGACGCCAGGGATCGTGTCGCGCGGCATCGTGGTATTGGCCGTATTAAGAGCGCGTCCGTAAACGGGTTGGGCTAGAGTCTCAGGTTTCTCTTGCGGGTAGGTGATGCCAAGCGCAGCACGCCATCTGTCGAGAACGCTCGCATTGCCGATGGAATCCTCCCAGGTCATTGTCGGCGATTCGACCATTCCCGCTTGGATGCAGCGGTCCACTTCGTCAACTTGATACACATAAGCGCTCGCGCTGGTGCCCGTAAATTCTTCAGTTTCCCGACCGCGTGAAAGGGTTACCCGCCATTCAGCCGGACACTGCCACGGCCACGCGACGTGCATGGAGCCTTGGCTACCGAAAATTGCAACGGAGTTTTCGAGCTGTTGACCGACGCCGGTCGCCACGTGAGCGCCGACACCGCCTTCGAAAGAAAGCAAAGCGGAGGTATATAGGTCCACACCGGTTCGAGCCAGCATGCCGGTCGCTGCCACATCTGTTGGCTCGGAACCCGCGATCATTCGTGCCATTGATACGGGATAGCAGCCGACATCCATGATGCCTCCACCCGCAAGCTCTGCAGCGTACAGTCGGCTCGTCTCTGAGAACGGTGCATTGAAGGCAAAGGTCGCGTGAATATGACGTAGCTCGCCTATCGCATCCTCGGCGAGGAGATCTCGAATTTGTTGGGTTTGTGGGTGCATTCGGTACATGAATGCTTCAAGCAGGAAGCGGTGATTTGACTGTGCAGCATGCACCATCGCCATGACTTCCGCGTGGTTTAAACCCATTGGTTTCTCACAGAGTACGGCTTTACCCGCGTCGAGTGCCTTGATAGTCCATTCGACGTGTTGTGGATGCGGAGTGGATACGTAAATTGCGTCTACATTTGAATCGGCCAGAAGCCCGTCGTACGTGCCGTGGGCTTGGATGTTGTCGTACTCAGCCGCGAATCTATCCGCTTTTTCCTGCGTTCGGCTACCGACGGCAACTAGCTCCGCCGTGTTCGAGGCGTTAATTGCGTCTGCCAAACTGTGTGCGATTCGGCCGGTTGCGAGGATTCCCCAACGAGTCGTCATGTTTCAAGTACTACAAGGATTAGAAATATTGCCGATAGTATCCGTACGCGTTGAACGAGGATGGACGATTCTCGTGAAACAACGGCTGTGAACGGATCAGTAGCGGCTTCGATGTATTGCAGAAATAACTGTTCCGCTTAGTCCCCGGCGTTGATCTCCCAGGTCTTTTCGTCCGGAACCGCGAGACCACGTTTTGATTCATCAGCAGCCGTGAGCATCTTTTGAATATAGTCAAGGTGCCCTAGATCGCGCCTCACCTTCTTAATGGCCTCCGCAAAAATCATGTCGTTCACGAAAAGGATTCGAAAAGCGCGGCGAACGTCGCGAATCTGTTCGTCACTGTAGCCAGCACGTTCCATACCGACGCGATTTACGACGCGCATGCGAGCGGCGGGTGTGCCGTCTGCAATCGTGTAAGGCAACACGTCTTGAATAACTTTGGCGAAACCTGCGACCATCGCAACTTCACCGACCGTGCAGAATTGATGGACCGCACAAAGCCCACCGAGATTGGCGTAATCGCCAACGCCAACATGTCCTCCAACCGTCGCTAAATGGCTTAGGACGACATGGTCCCCAATGGTGCAGTTGTGGGCTACATGAGCATGCGCGAGAAACGCATTGTGATTGCCCACGATCGTCGTTGTTCCTTCTTCCGTCCCACTGTGGATGGAAACGAATTCACGAAACACGTTGTTACTTCCAATCTCACAATAGGTCACGGTACCCGGAACGTATTTCTGATCCTGAGATTGAACACCGATCGTGGCAAAAGGGAAGATAGAGCAATCTGAACCGATCGTCGTGTAGCCATCTACGACAACATGCGAGACGAGTTTGGTGCCGTGTCCGATCTTGACGTTTGGTCCGATCGTACAGAATGGCCCGACTTCACAGTTTTCGCCAAGTTCCGCCTTTGGATCAACGACAGCTTGTTTATGAATCTTCACTGTCATCGCGAATCGTCTCGACTCATTCTGCTCTCGTAAGGTTTCATATCCATCTCTGGGTATCGATTTGACACGCCTTCAAGTGTTTCTGGTGTCCAGTATGAGTGACCGGGTTCAGGAAATCCAAATAGTGTGCGCTCCTCTGGTGTCGCCTGTGAAACCCATGCTTTGAACTCTGGTCGAATCGCCTGAGCCGACCAGCCAACGATTCCTAACCACTTCCATGCAGCTGGCGCATAGGTGACAAACATCCCGATACGTCCTCCATCCGCAAGAAACGGCGTACCGCGGTGAAACGTTCTCATGCTATAGATGAGCAATCCACCCGCTGGAACCGTAACTTTTACTTCATTCTCGTAGATGTCCGGTCGTTCCTCTCGCGTAAAGTGCATGGGGTACCGTACTTTCTCGGGGTATTGAGTCCACGAGCAGACCGCCGTTGGCGCGTGATCGATCGTGACCTCGGTGAAATAAACTAAATACGCGGTTTGCCAATATTCCGGAAGAGCCGGTGGATAAGCCAATGTGTGATTGCCGTAGTCGCAGTGCATGGTTTGATCAGCGTCGCCAGCGTGTCCTTTGTGTTTGTACGATAGATGACTCTGTTCGCAATACATCTCCGAACCACCAGCGAAGTGCTTTGCGAAGGTTTGGAGATCTTCATCCAAGGTGATCCGGTTCAACGTTGACCCTGGATAGGGGAACTGGTGACGGCTAGCGCGACGATAGGGAAATGGTTTATCTCCCGGTTTTTCATCCGTTTCGCCAAGGCAATATTCGACACAACCAGGAAGGCAGACTCGTAGATCATCGTATGCTGTTGCGAGCGTTTCTTTTGTAAGAAAGTCGGGCACGATCGCGAATCCGTGCTCCATGAAATGTTCGTAATGTTCCTGCCGGATTCCCATGATCGAAGGTTCGTATATAGACTCACATTATCCAATTGGATTTGTCGCTTGAGCCTGCGAAGCTCATCGAAACGTATGCGTTGGAAGTCCAAAACACTTTTTCATTCACGCTCGTGCGGATGCGCGCGCGGATAGTTTCGTATTTAGAATGCGCGAACCACTTTGCTCTCATAAATTTCGTGTGTCCTTTCGTTCCATAAGCGCCGCGTGCGTAGTGTCCTTCGCGTACCTTTCTGGGGTTAATGCTGCTTCAGACATCACGGCGGATGAGCTGATCATGAGGATGATCGACCAGTCACGTGGACTGAGCTCGTACTCTGAGCTTAGTATGACCGTAAATCGACCACAGTGGCAACGAACATCGTCGTTTAACGTTCTAACGCGCGGTCGAGACGACGCGTTGATTCGCTTCACGGCTCCGGCTAAAGACGCGGGAAACGCGACGTTAAAAGTTGGCGACACGATGTGGACCTATTCGCCCAAAATACGGCGTGCGGTCAGGTTGCCAAAGAGCATGATGTCTCAGGAGTGGGCTGGTTCGGACTTCTCATATAGCGATCTTGCTCGATCCGACAAACTACTCGCGTACTACCGCCATGACATCGTTGATCAAGTCGAAGAGGACGGCCTGACTACCTATACCATCGAATCGACGCCGAACGACAACGCGCCTGTGGTGTGGGGTAAAGAACGACTTGTGTTTCGGAGTGACAACGTGCTCCTTGAACAAACATTCTTCGACCAAGCTATGCAGCCCGTGAAAGCGATGCGAGCTTACGACGTTCAGGAGCTAGGGGGGAGAATGTTGGCGAAGCGGATGCGGATGAGTGATCTTGAAAACCCTGATCGATGGACCGAGCTGGAGTACGTATCCATCGAGTTTGACGTCGAGATTGACGACCGCAACTTCACGCAATTTGCGTTGCGTGGTGAATGAGTCAGGATAGGCCCGGTTGAAGTACCACCCAGCGCCTAAGACGCAAGGATCGTTGTTTATTCCCGTCGCGTGGCGCAATCTTTGGCGTAATCGTCGCCGAACCTTGCTGACCGTTGCAGCCATCGCGTTCGGAATGTTGATCGTGCAGCTCGTCATGTCGATCCAAAGCGGAAGCTACGGACCCATGATTGCATTGGGCACACGCATGGGGAGCGGACATATCCAGATACTGCACAAATCGTTTCACGACGAGCCGAGAATCGAGTATTCCATCGTGAACATCGATGAACGACTAAGTAATCTCGACAATGCGCCGGCGCTTGACTTCGTGAGTGCACGCGCCGAAACGTTCGCGCTGGTATCTAACGATCCGCATAGTACTGCTGCGCTGGTAAACGGTGTAATCCCAGAACGTGAACTAGCTTTGTCAGACATGCCGACCAAGGTGGTTAAAGGTAGCTACCTGACCGGTGACAACCAGGCTTTTATCGGTGCAGGACTAGCGAGGAACTTGCAACTGGATGTTGGTGGTGAAATCGTCATACTGGGCACAAACGCCGATGGTGGTATCGGTGCGGCCGTCGCCGAAGTTAGTGGTATTTTTGAAGCGACAACCGAACTTGAGCGAGCACTGATACAGGTCAGTCTCAATACGTTTCAGGAAGCGTTTGATATGCCTGATCAGGCTCACAGGATTGTTGCGCTCGTTGACGATCCGATGAGTATGGGTGACGGGTTTGAGACGCTGGATCGCGCTCGTGTAGATGACGAAATTGTGATGGATTGGACTGAACTAATGCCCGAGATAAGTGAGGGTATCGAGATCGATATCGTAAGTAACGCCGTCCTTCAGTTTGTACTCATCTTGATCGTTGTCTTGTCCGTCATGAACACGTTCGTAATGACCCTCTTTGAACGCACGCGAGAGTATGGCGTGCTGTTTGCAATCGGCATGAAGCGAGCATTCGTCTACCGGATGACGATGATCGAAGTGGTCCTGTTGTGGTTAGTAGGGATCGTGTGTGGGGGATTGTTAACTTGCCTGTTGGTCGTACCATTGATGTTCACAGGCATCGTGATCCCAGCATCAGAAGACGCCTTGCAGAGTCAATTTGCGTTCATGCCGACCGCGATCTATCCGGACTTTAGTTGGTGGGTCGTATTCACGGCGCCGGTTGTAATTGGTATTGGCGCGGTCATTTCGGTTTCTCTCGTAGCGATCCGACTTGCGAGACTCGACATTACTGAGGCATTGAGAAGCGAATGATGCGTTTGGTGCTCCAGCTCGCCCTGCGGAACATCTGGCGTCAACGACGACGGAACGGGCTTGTTCTCTTTGCGATCGTCGTATCAATCGGTGGCGTGTTTGTGATGAATTCGCTAGCGCGCGGCATGGAGCAGGACTTTCTCACTTTTTCCATCGAGAACCTACGAGGTCATATAAAGATCCTCGCGCCCAACCAACTGGATGAGCCGGGTCTTCGGTATTCGATTCCGGCGGAGAGCGATTGGTCTTTGTTCAATCGACCCGAAATTGAAGCTTGGACACCTAGGTTGCGTTCGCCTGCGGTCATCATGAGCGAACGCGAAACGCGGGGAATTGAGGTTGTTGGCATCGATCCTTCTCGCGAAACCCATTCATTCATTGAGAATCTTGTGATAGAGGGTCAGTCGATCAGTGATTCGACTGATCAGCACTTGCTGATCGGCAGGGACTTGGCAGAAGAACTGAAAACGGGTATAGGACGGCGGCTTGTCGTATTAATGAATGGTCCAGACGACATTGCAATCGAGTCCGGTTTCCGCGTGCGCGGCATTTTTGACTCCACGACTACCCGTTACGAAGAGGCATACGTTCTAACGGGATTGAGTTCACTACAGACGCTAACGGGAGTAGACGGTTTCACGGAGATTTCGCTACACCTAGACGATCTTGACCAAATAATCAAAGTACAACCTTTGCTTGCGACTCAATTACCGGAGCTCGATGTAGTGAATTGGGAAGCGCTTGATCCGTTCACTAGTGAAATGTATCGCTTTATCGACTTTACCGTGTACATCTTGATCGTCGTGTTTTTGGGCACGCTCGTATTTGGGTTGATTAACGCACTCGTAACTGCTGTGCTCGTTCGAATAAAGGAATTTGGGATGCTCCGGGTGGTCGGCATGAAAAGCCGATTGGTGGTAATGCAAGTGGTGATCGAATGCGTGATCATCATGTTTTTGGCGTTGGTCATTGGTCTTGTCGTCGGTCTCCTTTTTGTATGGTGGATAGGAGATGGAATCGACCTGACCGCGTTTGCAGCGGGTGTTGAAGCGTTTGGGATGAGCGCACGCATGGTGCCGCATATAGTTGTAGAGGACTTTGTGATATTAGGCGTGGCGAGCGTGATTCTTGGGTTAATCGCTAGCTATTTCCCAGCGCGACGCGTCATCAAAACGTCCATTCTTCAATCCTTGCGGGACGGTTAGGTGATTTTGTATGAGTGAATTCGCGGTTCAGACGACCGATGTAACGCGTATTTATGGCAGTGAAACAGTGCCAGTCTACGCACTTCGTGGGGTATCGCTCACCGTAGAAAATGGTGAGTTCGTCAGCATCGTCGGTCCGTCGGGCTCTGGCAAATCAACTCTCCTGCACGTGATCGGCGGACTTGAACGACCCACAGAGGGTGAGGTTGAGGTTGGGGACACGACGCTAGGAGAGTGTTCAGATAGTGAACTAACGGACGTACGTTTGTACAAGATGGGGTTCGTCTTTCAAGCGTACAACCTTATCCCCGTGTTATCCGCTGTCGAGAATGTTGAGTTCATTCTTCAGTTGCAAGGTATTAGCAAAGAAGAACGTCGAGAACGCGCTCAAGAAGCGCTAAGCGCATTCGGTCTTGAGGATTTATTTGATCGGCGCCCAGGTGAAATGTCAGGCGGGCAACAACAACGCGTTGCGATTGCGCGTGCCGTAGTCTCTAATCCCGATGTACTTCTCGCAGACGAACCCAGCGCAAATTTGGATTCCGAAACAACCAAGGAATTCTGTGAATATCTGCAACAAGCGAACGAAGAACGCGGCGTAACCATACTAACTGCGACACATGATCCCCTCGTAATGGGATACACGAAGCGTCATATTCAATTGGTCGACGGACAGATTGCGGCGTAGCGTCGTTTATCCCGCGCTCGTTTTAGCGTTACTTCGCTGGTCGATACCCCTATTTGCGCTGTACATGACGAGCGTATCTGCTGCAGATTTGACAGGGCGAATGAAGGCGTTCGCTAGTGCAACGGAATTAGCGTCGAACGACATTCTCG
>JAPOVV010000100.1 GCA_026707945.1 Gammaproteobacteria bacterium
ACGGGTTGTTAAAAACAAGGTAGGGCGGTTAATTCGGGCCTGACACAACATGGCAATGCGTGATTTACCGCCACCAGTAGCGACTTGAGCGATAATCTGGCCATGACGTACAAGACGATCCATAACTTCCGGCTGGTAATCGTAACGAGGGTCATATCCGTAACTATCTACCACTGGTCGGGCAGGTCCAAGTGGAGCGGGGAGGGGTTTTCGTGCGAGTTTTACTTCAAAACCTGCCTTCTTGAGTCGATCCGTAACATGGACTACAAATCCTGCTGGAAAAGAGCACTTGGCAAAGTCAAAAAATGACGATCTGCCATCCCAACGGTGCTGTCTAAACGCTAGAGTTTCTTCGGCGCCATCCACCAAATAACTAAGCGCCGACTGTACTTCAAGTTTCGCCTCAACAGGAGGCTTGTGTAGGATGGCATTTACGGCGTCATAAGCGATTGTTACAACTTTTCCCATTTCAATACCTTTTGCATTTGCTTAATATTTGGCTTAAATTATAAGTAAGCACTTACTAATATTTCAAAGTAGTTTCCTATGTCAGTTGAATATTTAGAAATCGACCCAGGAGAGCTTTGGCCTAATCCTTGGAATTCAAACGTCGTATCACCTGAAAACGAGCGAAAAATCGAAGAAGGTATTAAACGTCACGGTATGTTTAAGCCAATTATCGTTCGTACCCTTCTTGATGGCCGCTTACAGATCATTGGCGGTCAGCACCGAGCAATGATTGCTAAACGTCTTGGTCTACTCACTGTGCCGGTAATGAACCTTGGGCGCATTGACGAAGCCAGAGCAAAAGAGATCGGTCTAATCGACAACGGTCGTTATGGCGAAGATGACATCGTTAAGCTCAACGAAATTCTTCATGATCTTGGCGGTATCGATGAATTGATCGATGTAATGCCTTGGTCAAGTGAAGAAATCGACATCTTCTCTAGCACTAATATAGCGCTGGACGCTCTAAGCGATCTCGATTCGCCATCAGAGGAAGTTGAATTACCCAAGACAACCAAAGTTCAAACTCACCAAATCATGCGTTTCAAGGTTCCGATCGAGGACGTAGACGCAATTACCAAACTCATCGAGAAGACCATTAAGGCACAGGGCTTTACCGAATCCGACAGCTTGACGAATGCAGGGGATGCCTTGGTTTATCTCTTGGGAAGCAAGTAATGAAACCATATGAAGGATGGGATGGCTAATGACCGATTTATCTCAAAAAGGGCAGGTTCGAATGTACCGACGGGGTGGCCAATACCCTTGGATATGCAATCGAGCACCAATTCCCACTTCGTAAGATTGAAATTAAAGGCGTTTCAATTTAACCTATATTATTAGTAAGCGCTTACTAATATTTTGAAGGCGATAAGATGACAACCGAACTATCCTCATACGACCGACATGCAATAAGTTCGACCGCTTCCTCAGAAGAAGCGAATGACCCTCTTGTACGTTTAGTATCACGTCGTCATCCACTATATGAAGCCATGTCCAAACACTGGATGTTTATGGATGACACCTATAGCGGTGGCAGAGAATGGTTTAATCATCATATCTTCAAATACATCAAAGAGGGTGATGCCGAATTCAAGGATCGTATCTCACGCGCTTATCGTTTCAACCATACCCGCGAAGTTGTAGATTTAATTAATAAATATTTATTCAAGCAGGAAATCACCCGCAATAAGGTAGATGCTCCTGCCGACGTGGTGAAGTTTTGGAAAAACTGCACCAAGAGCGGCTTAACGATTAATGATTTCGTTCGCCAGATCAGTAAGAAAACCTCAATTTACGGTCGTATTGGGGTAGTTATTGATATGGATGCGGTACCAGAAGATCAAAGACCCTTAAACAAACGGGAAGAAAAGGAAGCTGGGCTATCTGCTTACGCCTACATCATCACTCCGCTTCAAATGCTGGATTATTCGTTTGATGATCACGGCAAATTAAACTGGATGCTGATTCATGAAGTGGTTCGCGACGATGAGGACCCACTAAATTCAACAGGCAAGGCGATTCACCGCTTCCGCTTATGGACGAAAACGGAATGGAAACTGTTCGAAAAGCAGAATGATGATCAGAACGGCAAGATTACGATTAAAGAGATTGATCGAGGTAGCAATACCATTGGTGAAGTCCCAATCATTCTGGCTGACAACATCATTTCAGACGAAGAATATTCTGCACCATCCCTGATCGATGACATCGCCTATCTGGACAGGGCGGTTGCCAATTATCTATCAAACCTTGACGCCATCATTCAGGACCAAACCTTCAGCCAGTTAGCCATGCCAGTACAAGGCATGCTGCCGGGCGATGAAAGCGAGAAAAAGCTCATTGAAATGGGCACCAAACGTCTCTTTACCTATGATGGGTCTGATGGCGCAAAACCTTACTACCTATCGCCTGATGTAAAGCAGGCTGACCTGATCATTCAAGTGGTCACCAAAATCATTAACGAAATCTATCACACCGTTGGATTGGCCGGCGAAAGAACCAAACAGGATAACGCCGTAGGAATCGACAATAGTTCTGGTGTAGCTAAAGCCTATGACTTTGAACGGGTAAACGCATTGTTAGCAGCGAAGGCAGATAGCCTTGAAGCGATTGAAAACAAAATCGTTGATCTGGTTTGCAAACGTCATGGGGTCAAATTGAAGGAAGACAGCACTCCTTTGGTTTCATATCCAGATAACTTCGATACACGCGGCTTATACGACGAATTTGATATTGCTGCACGCCTGATGCTGATTGATGCACCAGAAACCATTCGCAGACATCAAATGGAGTCCATTGTTGAAAAGCTCTTTCCTCAATTAAGCAAGGCGTTGAAAGACGAAATGCTACGCGACCTAAAGAACTGGCCGACAGACCCTTTGGAAGAGTTGACCAACAGAACTACCGATACGACGGGAGAGGGGAATCTAAAGCGTAACATTACACGCTCCTCTTCCGGCACACCAACCAAACCATCGTCCAATAGCTCAACAAAGGCGAACAAAAAAACTCGCCAAGGGCAAGTGACAGAATCAACAAGCTAAGAGAACAGCGAGATTTTAGCTAAGAGAACAGCGGAGACACATTATGCCTTTATGGATGCAATTACTTATTAACGGCGGCGTTTTACGAAACCCAGCAGACGGCGAGGGAAATGACCTCGGCGGTGGCGGTGAGGGCGGCGGTAACAATGACGATGTTACTGACGATGACGATCAGGGCAAAGAGGCTGATTCGGAAAAAGATAAAGATGATGCCGATGAGCAAAAAGACAAACAGCCTAATGGTGGTAAAAACAAGCTTACCGACAAAGAAGCTGAATTAATCAAGGAAGTAATGAAACGCAAGGATCGTGAAAAGAAGCTTCTTCAAGAATTTGACGAATTCAAACGCCAGTTTGCAGACATCGATCCAGAATTGGCACGTAAGGCAATTGCCGCTCAAAAAGAAAAGGAAACTCGTGAGCTGGAAGAAAAAGGGGAATACGAACGCGTTAAGCAAAGTATGGCTCAACAGCATCAGGCAGAAGTTAATCGTCTGCAACAACAAATTAAAGACTTGCAACAACAGTTGGGAAGCAAGGATAGCCAGATCAATGAATTAACTATCGGCTCTAACTTCTCACGTTCCGCATACATTGCAGAGGAATTGACCTTAACCCCA
>JAPOVV010000019.1 GCA_026707945.1 Gammaproteobacteria bacterium
CTCATAAGCTTTGGATAAAGTGTCCTTGGCCACCTGATGGTTAAGCGCAAAGTCCTTGAAGTCGTTATAACCGCCTGCTTGAAGTGCCATTGGATTACGCACTTCATAACGGGCGAACTGACGTTCTAAAGCCATTAAGGCATCAGATTTCTTGGTGTCATTCTCGACAAATTGATCAAGGACGTTCTTAAAGTCCTCATCTGTTGAAGCCGATCTTTCAGCGGCAAACTGAATTGATGCCTTGTAGTCATCGGCCATCAACTTCTTCATTTGGGCGTTAAGGAACTCATTGACATGTTGACCTTTGTACATGCCGTCCCAGTCAATTTGATCCTTAGTCCAACCTGTATCAGGATTGTATGTACCCTTCGTGAATGGACGTGAGCGTGGGTCATTATTGTCATCCCATTTTCCGCTCATCCAACGCTCGATAAAGTCGTTCTTCGCTCTCTTGAGGTAGTCAACAGGCTGACCGAGAATTTCACTAATATCAGTCTCGCGGTCTTGAGCGCCCAACAAGGCTTTCTCAACATCAGCACGATATAGGTTGTTCCATTGGCGATCGTAACCTCGTCCAGTTTTCTCTTTAGGCGTTGAGCCTCCACCAGAACCAATTGCCGGTGCAGAATAATCGGCAAGATTTGACGGTGTAGGTAATACACTTCCTGTAGAGGTTGCAGACGAAGTTTTAGCGGCAGCAGCTTGCTTCTGCTTATTTTTGAGAAGCTTGGCGTTCTTTTCAATGTCCTTTTTAAGAACGACTTGTCCAGCGTATGGGCCTTTCTCGATATAAACCAGCCCGCCTAATTTCATGCCGCGTCTGTACCCGGCAAGCATATCGTCAATTTCTTTTAATTGCTGTTTGCCACCGTCAAGCGCATTCGTTAAGAAGCCTTTCCCCTTTTGTACAAGCTCCCGCTTCTCAAGCAATTTGGTGATTTTCTTGCCAAGTTCACGGGTTGCAGGTGTTGAGGTAAAGCCACCGCCCTCTTCAGCCGTTACACCTTTAACTGGGATTTTTAAAACTTCGCCTTTGTAGTTTGCCAAATCACGGAGATTACGGCGTGCGTTTTCTGTATCAATGCCTAACTGGATTAAAGCATTGTTCCAGATGGTATGTAGACCTTTTAACCCTGCGATCAGGTCATCCCGTAAGCCTTGCACTAACCGTTGGAAGGATGATCTTAACGGGGTTTCATTCTTGTTGACGCTATCAAGCCAAGAAATGAACATTTGACCTACAAGAAGTCCTAACCCGACCCAGCCTGCCCAGCGTAACATGCCGCCCAAAATGCCAAGGACGCGTGTACTCATATTGGAAACTTTAGGCACAACATTTTTTGTGCCATCGCCCATTTTTGATACCGCCTGCCCTAAGTTATTTGCAGTGCTTGTTGCGGTAGCCAATTGACCGGAAGAGGTTTGAGCAGTCTTACCCAAGCCACCCAATGCAGGAAGGAGTGTTGTAACTAGGCGACTAACTAGGCTTAATTTCCCAAAAAATAAACTTGTCGCTAAGGTTAGGGCGCCAAAACCAGCTCCAAGACCTGTCACAATGGCAATTGCGGGATGCAAATTCATCAAGTTTGCAATGCCGTCTACCGCTTTGGTTAGACCATTAACGAAGCCCGTTAAAAAAGGTAGAAGCGGAGCAAATGATTCAGCCAAACGTCCCAATGAAGCCATTAGGTTGTCTGTGCTACCCTTTAATGTGTCTTGAGCTTCTTTTAGGGCCTGCTGACTTTCTGCTGAACGTTTAGCGCTTTCTGCCACTTCATTTGCGCGGTCAATGAAGCGTTTATCTAACATGGTGGTCAAACCGTCTACGGTTTTATTTGACCAGCCCATGCCAGAAGCCCAACGAGTAAAGCCCGTGCGCTCAATTTTGTTTTGTTCATTCGGATCAACAACTTTGCCTTCGCTGTTGATCATCTGACCTTTCTGGTTGTAGGTCCAACGCTTGGTCCCTTCACCAAAGAAGCGGGTGAAGTTATCTTCACGCATCATGTAATCAAGAATCTGACCGCGTAAAGATGAGAAGAACTTAACCGGATCTTCGCCCATCGACTTCAAGTCCTTGAAGCCCGCGTTCTTCATCATTTTGGTAAATTCTTTGATATTTTTAGCGTTTTCTCTGAACGCCTTCTCAGCATCGCCGTCCTTGAATTCGTTGAGGATATCGGCGCCCATCAGATCGGTTACGGCACGATTGGTAATTGTCTTACCCGAACCGTATAAACCCATCATCTTGAGCATCGTACCTACGGTTGCGATACCCCCGCCACCACCGTTACCACCACCAGCGGTCTTGAACTGCTCACCAAGCGCTGCGATTTTTAACCAGCCATCGGCTGAGACGTCAGCTCGCATACCGCCCATGTTACGCGCAATGGTTTCAACGTCGGCAATTTTGATTTTGCCGTTTGAAATATTGGAGATTTTTAACAGCGTCTCGAATGATTTGTTAATTTCATCGACATTGTTCATGACTTGGCGGGATTCGGCGAATCCGTACAAGTTTTTCACTAGGTCGCTGTTTGAACCTGTTTCATTACCCGTTGCACGTAAGATGTGAGCCACACGGGTAGCAGTTGCTAATGTGGCATCAATGGTCTTTTCGTGGTTGCCACCCATTGCAGCCATAGCGTCAAGACGGGCATCAATGGCTTCTGTATTGGTGAGATATTTCTCAGTCTTGGTTAAATCTCTGGATTTTTGAAGGAATCGTTCTTGTTCTTCTTTTGGAAGATTCCACAATGATAGACGGAATTTAGATTGCTCTAATTCCATATTTTTGTGTACAGCGCCGCCTAGACCTTGATTGATCTTGATACTTGCGTACATTGCAGCAAGGTCTTTGGCAACAGACATTTGCTCACGATGCAATAGCTCTTGAGCCTTACGCTCTTCATTAAGCTGTTGCATTCTGACCCGATGTGCGTCACGTTCTGCCTGTTCAGCGGCACGTTGAGCAGCTTGATCTCGGTTGTTAAGCGTTCTTGTCCACCAACCTGTATAGTCCAGCTCCAGCTTGCGACGGGCATCCGCAGTTCTTGTCTGAGCTTGGCGTTCTTCATCGATGTTTCGAATTAAAGGGCGCTGTTTCAGGCGTGCATCGGCTTCTCGGCGTTCCCGTTTGTCGAGTTCGCGATTAAACCAGTTTGAATATTCCTGTTCTAATTGACGGCGTTTTTCAATGCGTCTGCGCTCAGCCTCTTCCTCTCTGCGTTCGCGGTTATAAAGCGCTTCTTTCCACCAAGCTTCTGTTCTCTTTTCAAGCTCTTGGCGTTTACGTGCTGTGTCTAGGCTCTTTTGTTCCTGACGGGATTTTGCTTGTTCTACCGATTGCTGGTTTTTAAGTGCGCGGGTGCGTTCAATCTGCTGATTGAGCAGGTTTACACCTTTTTGCAGCTCGCCATTTTGATATTCAATATCACGAATGACAGACTTGATTTGCTCCTTAACAAGCTTGGCCGCATCTGCCTCTTT
>JAPOVV010000067.1 GCA_026707945.1 Gammaproteobacteria bacterium
AAGACCAACGCCAGACTCTCCTGAAAGAAAATCACTGCCCAGCGAGGCCTCTGTTGAGCACCTTCATGCGCAAATCAGGACTCGTCGTCAACTTCTTCGGTTGGAGCCCCGAGACCCAATCTCTTGGGTTGATCTATCTCGCGACTATGTGGCTTTAGGTCACAGCGACAAAGCCAGGCAATGCATGGACATTGCATTGAAGTTAGCTAATCGTAATCGGTTTGTGCTTCGGTCGAGTTCTCGTTTGTGGGTTCACATGGATCGGCCCGATAAGGCACATGGCCAATTGGTACGGTCGCCGCGAACGAAACACGATCCGTGGCTTTTGGCGGCGGAAATTGCTACTGCTGGCGCGGCCGGAGTTAATCCCCGGTTCACAAAAGCCGCCAGGTTGATGCTGGAAGGTCGCAAGCAACCAGCAACTCATGTGAGCGAATTAGCCTCCGCGCTCGCGACTTTGGAAATGGCATCGGGCAAAACTAGGAAAGCGCGGAAATTATTTAGGCGATCTTTAGAAAGCCCCACGGACAACAGCATAGCTCAGGCTGTTTGGGCACGTAATCTTCACCTTCCATTTGTCATTGACGACCAATATTTGGAGTTTCCAAATGCGTTCGAGGCCGGTTCTTGGTCGTACTACTTCGACGAAAACTGGCGTAAAGCTGTTGAACAATGCGAGTTTTGGCAATTTGATCAACCCTTTTCTCGCCGGCCCGGTATTCAGGGTTCATACGTTGCGGCAGTTGCGTTGGATGACTTTGTGAAATGCAAGGCGCTAGCTGAGCTGGGCCTCCGTTCAAACCCTAACGACCTGACATTACTCAATAATTACGCGTTTGCTTTGATTAATCTTGGTGAAATTCACATAGCACGGGATAGCCTCTCAAGGATGAGGTCTATGCAGAACACGATTCCCGACCGGGTTGCGTTCTTTGCCACGCGAGGTTTGCTGGCATTCCGAACTGGCGAGTTTGCCGAAGGTAGGGATTCCTACACCGCAGCGATTGAACTGGCTCGCAGGTCGGGGGATCAACGTCAGCTTGCAATCGCGCTGTATTTTTTTGCGAAGGAGGAGCTTGCGCAAACACGGGACGCGAACAGTAGTTTGGTATCCGAAGCACTCACGACCCTGCGGCGTATTGACAAGGATCCGAGCCCCGAAATGCTAAGGGGAAAATTGATTGACGCCTGCGAGCGTCTAGGATGACTTCTAGGAAAAAGTAGCTATTCATAATTAGTGGGGCGATTGATGATTAGGGTAGCTTCTCCATTGGGTCCTTGCCGGGTACGAAACGGTGCCGACGGCTGCGTTTGTTGTCAACATTTCTATTGCAACAGGCTCCATTACGCGCACTTCCTTGGTCATCTGAGGCTGTAAGATTCGCTTCATGCGGCCGTTTTCTTGCACCACTTTTACTCCGAAATGCAACAACGTTCTGGTCATGCCCGTTGCATATGCCCTGAACCCGCACACCGGGTTGTGTGGCCCTCAAGTCGTGCTATAAACTTCGCGGGCGTTGGAGAGGGGGCGCTGGCGCAATTCGTGCTGCTTCTGTTTTTCAGGGCAGGGCTGGCGGCGGGAACCAAGAGAAACTAGTCATGGAAATGATTCAGGGCGCGGAGTGGATAGTGCTAGCTATCCTGGCATCAGGCTTCCTTACTAGCTTGTACCTGATAGCGTCCGTTCAGGGCGACCTCAGGCGTGAGGAATCTGGACTGAACACGGATAAACAGGCCACGAAGATGTTCATTGGCTTGTTGAAGCAGACTCGCCAGCGGATTGACATTCACGATGACGGCAACGATTTTGAAGGTTCCATGTACAACTCCCCAGAAGTCATTGACGTACTGCGAGAGCGGATAGAAAAGCAAAACATCAAGGTTAGATGCCTCTTTAACGATGCGAACCAGCCGCTAGAACTGCTAAGTCTGGCCCAAACGGAGGAGTTCCGGAGCCACATCGAAATCTGGTATCTGAGAGGCGGTAGACAAGAACCGGACATTCATTACAAGATCGTGGACGGTGGGCGGCTCATTCACCTTTCGAGGCACGAGCACGGAGAAAGCGAGAGGGGATATCGACTCCGCAAAGCTCTGCGGTGGTGGGAATCTGGCACTCGCTATCGAATCAGCAAGCAGTACCGGGATCATTTCGAGCACGGTTTGAAGAACGCCGTTCAGGCCGCTTAGACCATGCAGGAAGAGGTTCTAGCAGCTACGTTAGTGCTGCCTCAGGCACCGCTGTATATTGTCTTAGCTATCTTCGTTGCGATCACCGCCATGACTGCGGCGGATGTTCGGGACAGGGGAAGATTGCTACCCAATAGAGGCGTGAACGCCATGGCTCTTGCACTGTTCCTGGGATCGTGGATATCCGTATCGCACATCATCTTTGCGATGGTCGGAACAAACGACTTTGATGCGCTGTCGGCAGGGGCGGTGGTAGGCATGTTTGCACATTGTCTGATGTTGGTTCTGCTCCTTATGGTCGTGTCCATCTGGTATTGGGCAGTTGCCATCTATAAGGAAACGCCCGCTGGGATGCCGACGAATCCGGCCGCCAGTTCGTGAGTACTTCGCAGATCGTTTCGTGGGGTGGCTACGACTTCAACTGCTACGACCCCACACAAACAAACTGGAACGACGTGCCCGGCATCTACATTTTCGCGGGTAAGAGCGCAGATGGACGCTGGTGGCGAGCCAAGTACGTCGGGCAAACTTCGTCGTTCATAGCACGCCTAGGTCCGGGGCTAAACAATCACGAGCGCTGGCCAGAGGCGATTCGTGGGGGTGCAACTCATGTTCATGCGCGCGTAGTGCAGAATGAGCTCGAGCGAAGATCATTGGAACTGATGCTGATCGAAACATACAACCCTCCTCTAAACTCCGCATAGATAAACGGTGTCGCTTGGGCGCGAAGCAGCACCAGCATCACCACGCGGTTCTATGGGAACGAAAGAAAAGTTGCAAATATATTCTTGCTGTTGGATTGCGCTGCCACTAGATCGATGCTTCCAACAACTCGATTTCTTCAGGCGTCAGATCAAATAGTCTATAAATGACACGATCGATTCGTCTCTCCGCTTCAGCGACCTCGGCGGAAAGACGATTGATCTCTGCGCGATCCCGATCGATCCAGTCTTCCCAGTCGGATCGCTCGGCAAGCGGAATATCCGCCTTGAATGCCTTCTTTATCTCAGTACGGAAGGCGGCGAAATCCGGAAGCCGCCACCATTCCTTAAGTTTCTTTGTGAGTCTTGGTTGACGCGCAGGCGGGCATAGGACGGGACTCCGGCGGATGAAGGCG
>JAPOVV010000084.1 GCA_026707945.1 Gammaproteobacteria bacterium
CCCGCCAATCAATAACTTGAAACACAATTCAGCAGGATGCCGACTGGAAGTTCGGTCTAGGAGACTTGGCGTATTCGATTCGATTAAGCCGCAATATAGGCAAGAATTGTTTGAGGAATCGGGCGGCCATCCCTACGTAGTAAAGATGCTTCTTGGTGCCTTGGAACGCGGAAAACCTGCTAAGAAAGTCAAACGAGTTCTTGCAAAACGCGACGAAATATTGCCTGCATTATTTGAGAGGACGTATGCCGGTTTGTCTGCCGCTAGTCAGAGAATTTTCTTGACACTGAGCAATTGGAATTCGACTATTCCGCTTGTGGCAATCCACGCGGCCATGCTGCGTTCACGCGAAATAATTGATGTAGATGCAGCGGTAGACGAGCTAGCAAGAAATTCACTGATAGAAACTTCAGAATCCGATATTGGTCATCACATCTTCGTCTCGGTTCCTATTACCGCGCAAATGTTCGGAAAGCGAAAGCTTACAGTTAGCTCGCGAAGAAGCACAATTGAGGCAGATATCGAATTCCTCCGCAGGTTTGGACCCGGTGGGCAGACGGGTGTTCGGAAGGGCCTTGAGCCCAAGCTGGGGAGATACCTCAAGAGCATAAGCAAGGACATCGATTCTGGACGCTACTCACTTGATGAGGCGATTCCTATACTGGAATACCTTGCGCGGCAGGCTCCTCGGTTCTGGGGCAATATTGCTTCCTTTTATGAAGAGAACAGACCCGTGTCTTGGGCCAGGAAGGCCATGCGCTGCATGCAGGAGTACATCGTGTCCCTCGACGATGAGGAAGATTCCCCCCAAAAGCGTGAGGAGTTAGTGAGTGCCTGGAAGCGTCTTGCCGACTTGTCGGAAGCCGCTAGGAATGTGCGGGCTGAACTCAATGCAATACTGGGTCTTGTGCGTGTCAAGGGTTTAGAGTTCTTTGAGCTAAGCAATGCCGCGAATAGATTTAATTCACGTTTAGCCAATTTCCGTTTCACGATCGAGCCTGAGGAGAAGCACATATTGGCGCGGGAATTGGCCTCTACAATGTCGCAAAGGGTGGTTGAAGCGACTGCGACGGATTTGTCACGGCTTGCATGGGTCTACATGCATCTAGGTGATAACGAAACAGCCAAGACATATACGTTACGAGGATTGGAAAAAGATCCGTCGAACAATTTCTGCGGCAAGTTGTTTGAGCGGCTAGAAATTCCGCCACGCGAACGGCCGTATGTGTAGATCTGTAACATGGCTGCATTCGAAGCTTACCAATGACCAATTCTGCGTATTCCAGATGAAGATTGCCACCGATTCCATTCGAGAATATTCGAGTTTCAGTGGGCGTAAGGCAGCGATTTTTTCCAGAACTTAGGTGGACCGATTCTGGGGGAAACATCAGCTTGAGAAAATGCTGCAACGTTTGAGTGGGCGGTAAGGGACATAGATCAGCGCGGGCAATGCGCGGCGTGTTCAAAGCCCTTGATTGATTCGTTTCTGTGACTGGGCCGCCAGGCTGTGCGAAGGCCAGGACTCATTTGTGTGGTGCTAACTGATCTGCTCACCGATTCTCCAGCGAACCTATTGCATTGCACTGCTGCGCGGTTGAACGCTTAGTGACAAGAATTTGCTGGCGAGAGAGCGGCCGTGCGCCTCTTCAATAATTCTTGAAATACCTTTATCTAGAGAGCCCCAGTTGACGGATTCCTTTCGATAAAGGGCAATTTGCATTTTGACCAGAATTTGAAACAGGGTTGCCTGGTAAACCATCGTGTCAAAGAAGATATTTCTCACAGCTCTTTCGTCGTCGATGAGAAATGGTGCGACAGCCGCTGACCCCACTTCTGTTGATTCGGGTCGAGTTCTGGAACCCGCGAAAAGCAATCGAATCCCAACCCTGTCCAGCCATTTGTGCCGCGCCAGTTGCTTCCCATGATCACAACGTGTCCCGAATCGTCTTACAAGATCCGCTGGATTCTGGGATACCAATTGCGGACCGTGCTTAAGCTTGTTGTAGGCAGCAGTAATCCGCGGAATTTGTTTTGCGTCATGGAACGAATCCGCAATTCTGCGTAGGTCGGCGGGGAGATTCTTCCAAACGTCCATGTGTCTTGCCGGTATCAGTTTCACGCTGGGCTTCGCTCGCCACTTGTAGCCGAGAAATAATTCGACAATCTCCGCGTCAGGCATCTCGGCGACTTCCTGGAAAAAGGACCGTTGATCGACCGTGATTTTTTTACGATTTTTGGAATTGAATCTCTCAAGAATTGCGTGTACCTCCGAGGGCGCCTTCTTCTTTGCACGCCTGAGTACGATTCTGGCAAATAGGTCTGCCAGAACGAGGTCGCGGTTCTTCGACCAGATCGAAAATGCGACCAAGGACACCGCCTGGTCCTCCAATTGAGCTCCGAGTTGCAAATAAATGTTCGACAGTGCGGCGAGACGTTGCGCGGATGAGCTTTCCGACGACGAGTAGCGTTGCAGAGAATCGTATGCTGCGAATACGCGTAACCAAACTCCGATTGTGTCCAATGATTGGAGGAACTCCTCGTTGGAAATACTCGGCTCATCTAATTCGGAAGGATTCAAGCTGAATAGAAACGGCGTTGTGTGTGCAGCCATCACTTAGATGCCCCTCAGTTAGGTTCTCGGTTTAGCGAATCTACCGGAAACTGGCGCGGTAATTCTGCGGCCTCAAGTGCACGTGATCGGGGAGAGGCGGCTTTAGTTGATACGCGCACGGCATTGTCGAGAAGTCGTACAGACGTGCCAGCCGGAACACATCAGCGCGCTCTTTGGACACGCGCAACTCGTTCGCCGAGAGCCAGAACGGTGTTGTGCGGGGTCCATTCGTGGTCTTTACTTCCAGCCATCGTTCCTTGCCGGACACGGTAAAGGACAGAATGTCGTAACCAGCGCCGTCCCCATCTTCTTTGGATACCCAGCGTACTTGTCCGGCTAGGTCATCCCTGCCGGCCGCCGACAGGCGCTTTTGTTCTGCCTGATAGAGAAAATTCTCGCCCGCCTTGCCTAGTTCGCGGGCTCTGGCGTCCCGGGCGGCGGGATCGAGCGTGGAGACAATCTGGCGAACGTGGCGATCTGGAGTGTCCGGCGGGAGACCTTTTGGCGGAGGCGGCAGAAACTCGAGGCCGTTGCTGGGAATGGGCCACTCGACCACGCGTTCCGACAGAGTTTTTATCAGGTTGCTCTCAATCAGTTGCTCCCCAATGAACTCGTATAGCCGCTTCTGGAAATTCTGCG
>JAPOVV010000114.1 GCA_026707945.1 Gammaproteobacteria bacterium
ATGGAAGTGAAACCAGGAAGGGACTCCCTGTGGGAAGCGATCCTTCCCAGCAGGGGTGTTAAAAATTCTGAAACTACAAACGCATGCGAGCAGGTTCAGCGTTAAGCGGCAACCTCCCGCTTTAAGATCTCACAAAGGTTGATTTGGTTGACAGGGCGCGACAATTACCAATCCCATCGGTATTCGGACGTAAACCTCGATTCTTTGATGACTGAGAGTATCGATGGATATACTCACGGAACTACCCAACATAAACGTCGAGTTACGTACTAACTAAGCGGTTAAGGTTTCAGTCTTAGAGAGTAGTCAAGGTTTTGGCGATCGATAGATTCGAATGCAGGAGAATCATGGTCCCATTCAACCCTACGTGTTCGGTGGGCAAGAAGTGGTGCACTCACTACATAGCGTTCGTCATATTGACGATAGATAGTAGCGAAAAAGTTATCAAAAACCGTAGGACTATCTGGTGGAGGGAAATCAACATTGAGCGAACCTACTGATTTCGGTGAAACCTCGATAAGCGCCAACGAGATAGACTCGTACTTGCTAGGATCGTCCCGCAGACTGGCACGCCCTGTCATGCCACAGAGAGCTTGGTGAAATCGGATCACGCTCTCGACCGGATTGTCGTCGTCATCGATTGCTATATCCGTATCTTGCTTCGACCCACTTCGATTAGCCCGTAACAAGAAAAGATAGCCGAACACCAATGTCGGATACGCGATATGTATGTTCGTACATTCACCGATTGTCTCTTCAAGTCGATTCGTAAGGTTTCGGATCGCTCCTGTCATGCCTTTACAAGAAACCGCTAACACGAGCCCTATTTCCGGTTTTGACACGACAATATCGACATTTTTGGTTTTAAGACCGCCTAGTAACGTCGCCTCCTTCTTCGATACGACATCCCGGTCGTAAATCAAATGGAGTACCTTCCCTTTTGAATCAATTCGTAAACGTGGATGTGGTTTTATTTCATCTGGTTGAAACCCACCTTCGAGCACAAGCCGACACGTCACGTATTCGTGGAGCGGCTTTATATGTTGCTGAGATTGTGTCTTACCATCGTAAGTTGCAAAATGCCGAAAGGCTCGATCACTGCTAAATCGCGAGCCCGCTGCGTTCGGCTCGCCGCTATTCGTCACAATGTCGCCACTTGCGAATTTTCGAGAGCGCATCTAGCAGCGTCGGTTCACAGTGGTTCAGAAGATTGGAATCGGAACTCAAGGCTACTCGACCCGCTTCCCGAGGCTCCAACTTCAACATACCACCACCTAATGGATGCCCTTCGACTTCACAACTCAATTTGGTAAATGTCGTATCCCAACATCGAACCAACCTTTTTCTCGATCTCACGGAATTCACATCCACAGCGTGGATCGCATTTGTGCAACTAATTCCCGCCGCGTTTCTCACCACGCTCGGCGCTTGACCGGACATATAGTTCAAGAAAAAATCTGGAACCCGTATATCCGGTACTGAATACCAAGGGGTTCGATTTCGGCATTTATACGCTGCACGAGCTTCTAAACCACGAGGAGACTCAAGATACTTTTTTACTGACCTCGGTAATTTATCTGTCTTAGGGATACTCAGCAGGAGAACGGATTCATCCGCTTTACACCAAGCATCGACTGTTTCCTTAGTAAGTACCTGATTTCGCAACACGTTTCCCCGTCTAACCGTCGGCTGCAAGAAGATGTTTGGAATATTCCATCGACGTGCTTCAGAAGGTTTAAGGTGAAAAAAGTCATTCGCGCCCGTGACGTAACCGATCCCAATGTTTGAGATATCCGCTAATCGCACGGTCTGTTTGGCCGTTGCGATTTTCAAATACGACGTGCGTTCACTCGCGCTCAAAAGGAAGGGGCGCAAGCGGCTATTCCAAGAGTTACGCCAGTCATCAACTGCTACCAACCTCGTGGAATTAGACTGCAACGAATCTCCAAGGTAATCTATGGCGTCGAACTGTATGTGTTGTGTTGTACCACTGAATCCATCAGCAAGGAGCAACCAGCAATCTTCGGATAGTTGAGAGAAGATTTTTTTTCGTACAGCAACGATTCGAATCGTATCGAAGTGTCCGACCAGATACTCAATCAAAGGTGCGGCATAAGGTGCGTGTCCGATTGCGGCTGGCACGACAAACGCCAATCTGCCACCTGGCCGAAGTAGAGAGGCTGTAACAACAAGAAATGGTGCCCATGACGCCGTCAATCCAGAGAACCTAACGCCAAGCTCTCGGCAAGCTTGTAACGCCCGTTTACGAACATCTCCCGCAAACACCTGATATCGAATGAATGGTGGATTTCCGGCAGCACAATCAAATCGATTTTGTGTTTTTAATGCCCACCCAAAAAAATCCGCTCGATGTACGTCTGCGAGGGGCGCTCTCTCACTTGCGTGATCAGCGGCCAGATCGTCACGTTCTACGCCAACGCTTTTTTCATGTAGCGCAATAAACCGACCGTCCCCGCATGCTGGATCGAGCAGTTGGTCCGTCGGTCTCCTCACGGCGTAGCGAACCAACAGATTTGCTACCAGATGGGGCGTGTAGTACGCGCCGTTTGCTTTCGCCTCGCTAATAGGTAGATGTAAATCGGACAACGTATTGCATTTTACGTTGATCTAACACTTAGCTAATCGAGATTCGTCCTCGCTGTGACTCAGGCTGCTGCAGATAAATCGTTTATCAGTTCCCCTAGTCAGGACTTCGCAGGCCAACTTGCGTAAGTTGCTCGATCGACATCGTCGAAACGTTTGTCGATGTGTGCCGAAAAACCGGTGTGCCGATCCGAGACGGTCTTGTCAATCGCCATTGCTAAGACGCTACATGTTTGTTGTCGAATTCATAGGGAGGGGTACCAAAAGTACGCCCGAGTCAAAGACCCGAGCGCAGCTAAATAAACAAACAAATTAAGTCGAGCCAAGCAACGGCTTGATCCCATACTCATATGCTGCTAGACCGATACCGATCAGCGCAGCCGCGGAAGTAATAACGAGAGCGGCAATCTCGAATTTACGAGCACGCAATTGGGCTTCCACGCCGGCAAAGCCGGTCACGACTCCCTTCAATTGGGCGTCGACTCCCTTCAATTGAGCGTTGATCCCGTCAAAACGTGCATCAATGTGAGCAAGTACTCCATTGAGCCGATCCTCGACGGTTTCATCAATTGCCATCGCTATTACTCTAGCCTGTTCGTCCTCGAATCCGTTCTGCTTGAACTCGTCGAAACGGTCCG
>JAPOVV010000065.1 GCA_026707945.1 Gammaproteobacteria bacterium
ATCAAAGTCTGATACATCTAATCGGCTAATCTCAATCAATCTCATGCCTTGATAGATCAGCAAAGACAGAATAGCTTTAAGCCGAGTATCACTACTGCTTTGCAGATACTGGCAGATAGCCTCTACCTCTGATGTTTTAAGTCCGTATTTTTTATGCTTTTTAGACTGGCTAAAGCCCTTGATCCCTCTGCCAGTGATGTCAGTCGTAGCATCTACATTAGTTACCCCAGCATTGTAAAGTATCTGTAAAAATCTTTTAGCCGTCATAAATTGCTTATTTTTAGTAGCAACGGATATTTTATTATTGTCAGCCAGTGTTTGCTTGTAATCAATCAATACATTTTTAGATAAGCCATGCTCTGTTAAGCCATGCTCTTTTATATATTCAATGACTGGCTTAATTCTATTCTTATAGTCAGTCTTGGTAGCTTGGCTACAATCCAGCAAATTAAAGACCGCCCTTGCGTTATGCAAGTCTATACCGAACATGTCAAAGCCCATCTGCAATTTAGGGGGTAATTTAGTGATATTACTCATAATAATAGTTTACTAAAATGATATAGTAATGTCAAGTGTTTAGTAAGGGGTTAATTATCTTTTTTAGCTTTGGATAATTTAATTAGCAAATCGCCCTTTAATTCTTTTAAATAATCAGCATAAAAAACCCCTAATTAAAGGGGTTATATACTTTTTAAGCTAAAAATCAATTAAAATGCTCGGTATTTACTAACTCACCATCAACATAATAGTGTTCTTTTTTAACCTTATTACCATTAGCATCATATCCATATTTGATATACCCATTGAAAGCGCTATTACTATTAACATCACGGTATTCTACTTTAATCACATTACCATTAGCATCATATTCAAACTTATCATGCCCCCTGAAATTACCATCTCTATCATAGAATTCTTGTTTAATCACATTGCCATCAGTATCATACTCATACTTGGTATATCCTTCTGAATTGCCATCAGCATCATGCCATTCGGCTTTAATCAAATTACCATCGGCATAAAGCTCTTGGCATTGTTTAGGGGTATCACTCATTATTTAAAGCCTCTAATACTTTAGTTTTAGCCAAGTGTAAAAAATTAAGATAGCCGTCAAAGGATAACTCTAAAAACTCTTGGCTACCCTCTATAACTTCAATGTCGGGCGGTAAGTTTTTAAGCATATCGTCTAGGGCTTCGGCTTTTAAGGGCTTCATAACATCAGTCATAAAGGCATTATAATCAGCCTTACCTAATCGCCTAATCAATTCAACATGTAAAGCCGTCAGCTCACTAGTTAAGTTGGCTATCTGCAGTCGCTTATCGTCAGCTCTCATGCCTACCAATACCTCGTAATCCAAGCCTTATAGCTTTTACCCTTTGGCTTGGTAATCTCTAAAAGATAATTACCTATTCTAGTAGTTAAAGTCTTGTTAGTTGCGGGATACTGCAATATCCAACCCCTACGGGCATCACATTCTTTTAATACTTCAGCCATAGCTTCTACCCCGTGTAGATTAAAGTAATCCTCTATCTTGTCAGATAGCACTTTTAGTAAAGCAAATGTGCCTTTATGATTTCTGTCAGTAGGCATAGTTGCACTATCAACATTTACGGCTCTGCTGATTACAGCAAGAGTATCGCAGATGTCTGCGTTGATAACCTGTTGTTTTACTTTATCCATATTATTAGTATATCAAATCAGCATTCTAATGTCAAGGCTTTTTATCCCTAAAATTGACAAACATTTACATCGTGCAGAGTTTTTATAAAACAGAATATGCTCAACACCTTAAATAGTTAATCGTCAGCTCGGTAAAATTAACTATGCATTAAGTTAAATAAAATAAAATGTGCTTAACACTTTAAATCCTTAATCGTCAGCTCGGTAAAATTAAAGATGAATAAAACAGAATATTGTTAACAGATAGATTTCAAATAATCTGCTCGGATAAAATTGAAATATTTTAACACTTTAATATTCAGTCATCAGCTCGGATAAAATGAACATAAATAAGCAGAATATAGTCAACACTTTAAATGCCGAATTGTCAGCTTGGTAAAAATCGGTATGAATTGAGATGTTAAAAATAAAAAAAATCCTATATCTGTTAGAGGGTAGAGATAAAAGTTAGTATCCCTAAATAACATTATGAATACTGCTGATTGATTTTAATCTGTAAAAGTGTGCTTTGTTTGTTGGCTAACATTGTCCGTCTATGAAATGCCTAAATGCGTCTGTCAGCTTGTTATGTCTGTCTTGGTAGATTTTACCCCTTATTTACGGGGGCAACAGATGGCGTTTTTAGTATTTTAGCTAAAAATCAGCCCTCAAACGATTAAAGTTAGCGGTTTTTTATAGCAATATGTATTTATTTTTTAATAATTGACTGATTTTAGGCGATTTTTTTACTTAATGTAATTCTATTTAGCTTAACTACATCGGGTAGTTATCTGTTGGTAGCATACAATATCTGATGCCTATCTATAATAATCATATCTGTAAGCATATTCTGTTTAAGACTATAATTGTTTGACTTTGCTTTTAAGGTCAAACTTTTTTTATATCTGTTTGTTTGACTTCTAAAGCAATTTCAAACCTAAATCAAACCTTTTTTATATCTGTAGTCATATCGGGTGAGTTTGTTTTTAGGCTAAAAAATACAAGTAAGTAGTGTGAGTGCGTAGCTATATACTATATATTTACTATTTATTATTTTTATAAAAAACCCCTTAAACTCAAACCAATAGCCCTCTGATATCTGTTAAATCAAGTTTGTTTTTAGTTTGTTTTTTAAATTAAAGTCAAACCCAACAGATATAAATCGTGTTTGTTTTTTAAATTAAAGTCAAACTTTTTTAAAACACAAAGCCCCCTAATTTAGCCATAATTCAGTCTAAAAATAGCTTGTTTATGGACAATCTAACAGATTTAGGTCTGTCCACAAAGTCAGCTAAACATATCTTGTTTGGCGACACTTTAACAGATTTAGGTCTGTCGCCAAGTTGGATTTTTAGCCTTGTTGCTTAATGTCTTTAATTCTTTGCAATCGTCTGTGCTTGTTATGACTGGCTTTTTTATCAATCTCGGCTAGGTATTGTGTTTTAAAATCAACTTCAATATCCTCTATCTTGGCGTTTTTAACGGCATCTTTTAGCTTACCAGCCACTAGCAAATCATTAGCATCTTTAAAATCGC
>JAPOVV010000014.1 GCA_026707945.1 Gammaproteobacteria bacterium
CTATCCATGTATGGCCGCCATGCCCGAATGGCGGCGCGAATAAATTGCCCCAAATCCCATAGGCCAAAGCAATCAACGCCAATGTCGGAAGCGGGGGGCCGAAACAGCGCCTGGTCAATTCGAGGGCGACGACGATCATGACGAAGCCGACGCGCGCATCGCCGATTGTCGGGGCGCCCGGGCGATCGACCATCTCTTCGTGGTAGTAGAACAGGTACAGGCATGCGGTCGCCACGAAAAAAAGCATGCCTGCGTTCAAGCCAATCGTGAACCCGGCTGGAAAAGGATGCGCAGGATATTCCTGAAATACTTCTTTGATTCGTCTTTTCGCCCAGAAAAGAGGAAAAGCGAGTACAACTACCGGCCAGAGGTAAAAAGCGCTTCTCACCTCATCAGTTTGTCCGGCCCATAACCCTACCCGCAACCCAATCAGAATCAATGTTAGGAAAAACACTCGGAGAAAAACACCGGCTTTTTTACCACCTCGGAAGGCCTGAAGAAAACCGCGAACAAAGTCCACATCGTGGGAATGGCGGAACATGCAATTAACAACCACCAAAAGGTGGGCTCATGTGTGCTTTCCGGCAAAGAATCCCAATACCAGAAAAGTATCGGCGCAGGAACCAAGCCCAAAAACCAGAGAAAAAGCGCAAGCCAGGACTTCTCGACAATCATCATCGCCATCCAGATGGCGAACGGTAGCGCATAAACCCACCAAACACTTGCGTCAGACCACTCTTCTCCCATCTCATAGACGAAATAGTAAAAAATGACAGCTGGAATCAAAGACAATAGGTACAGAACGGGAAGGAACTTTAACTGGCGTATTTTATCCCCATATATCTGAGGCATCGCCCCGGCCCCGCCGATGAGAAGAATGGTATAGGCGAGAAGCATGTGCATGTTGGGGTGCATCTCTCCCGGCAATGGGCGGAGGTAGACCGCTGAAATGTGATACAAGCCCGAGAGCACACACAACCAAGAGGTGATGAAAACCAGAGCCCTTACGAGAGGAGCCGACTGGGCGGGATCTGATTCAGTACTCATATCTCTCCTTCTTTCTCCACCATGGCGGAACCTTCAACTTGAGACCAGACTATGATTATGAACTATTCTAACGGATCGCGTGATTCATTCGCCAGCGACTCAGGAATTTTCTCAATCCATATTACTACTTGACCAAACCATATGGTTTTGCTTAAGTGTAGCGAACTCGTCAGACTTAAAGGTTCGGCATTTTATACATGCGTTTCGACTTTGCAAGTCGAAACGTGGGAGTAATTTTCACTACCAAAAAGGAGAAGCTAATGAGGAAATCCACACTTCGACTGATTACGTTGGCGGCAGCTCTTGCCTTGGTAATCGGCACGGCCCCGACGGCTCACGCAGCCAAAATACTTCTGGGAACGTCCCAGCCCGGCGGCGCCACCTTTGAGATTGGCACCGCGATGGGTAAAGTCATCACAGATAATTCAGGCGGCAAAATCTCTGTGGCCGCATCCATTACCGGCGGTTCGACCGCAAATGTCCGAACCCTGCAGAAAAAGGACAAGAACCAGGCGCTCCGCATCGGCATGGCAACGGCGCCGGCCGTTTCGTGGGGGCAAGTGGGCAGAAAACCATTCAAGAAACCCCAAGACGTGCTGGCGTTAGGGGCCCTATACCCATTGACGACTGTCTATACGACCTTCAAAACCTCCGGAATTAAAAAATGGTCCGACCTCACCGGCAAAAGATTCGTCGTCGGCGGTCGGGGCGGTTCGATTTACATCGTTACGCAACTTGCGCTCAAGCACAGCGGCGTGAATGCGAAAAAAGAGTTCTTCAACAATCCCCAGAATGCAGCCGCCATCAGAGACGAAAGAGTGGACGCGGGCTTTTTCTTCCTGAACGCGAACGTACCCGCACCCGTGTATATGGAACTCGCGCGTACGCTCTCCGGCAAACTGCATTTCTTCGGACCGGATGAGGCCACCATCAAAAAGCTGGCCGAGAACGAAGCGGGCATCGTACGCGATGTCGTGGCCGCAGGCTCCATTCCCGGCTATAACAAAGACGTGGCAAGTCGGGGTCAGATGTGGACTTTGATGACCAACAGCAAAATGAGCAATGCCAACGCATACGGGATCGTCAAGGCTCTGTATGACAATCACAAGCAAATCACCAAATACCATCCGACCGGAAAATACGTAACCAAAAAGACCGGTCTTCGCGGTATGAAGAAGCTGAAGATACATCCTGGCGCGGCTCGTTACTGGAAAGAATCTGGCATGATGTAAGCATCACCGAAAACGGAAAACCCCCTGCTTCGGCGGGGGGTTTTTTGTTGTCTCATGTAACTCGCCATGAACGATGGAAATGCTATGATGGCCGAATCTTACCTACAGCCCAGACAATTTATTACGGGGAGAAGAAAATGGGCACATCCGGTTTTGAAACCTTTCGTCTCGTAAAACCCGATGAAGCCAATAGCGAAGTTTCGCAAATTTATGACGAAATATGCCGATTAAAAGACCCACGCTGGCTGGGACCTTTATTCGGGTTTTTCGCTCATGTACCGGGAGTTTTACGGGGATTCTGGGAACTCCAAAAACGTCTCGAAGTGCTGGATGGCCACATTTCACGTGAATTGACCAACCGCATTGCGATGGTTTGCGCGGTTGCCTCAGACTGCCCCCGTTGCGTGAATTTCCACAAAACCGACCTCATCCACCGCATGGAACTCGACGAGTATGAAGTGGAAAAACTCCATGACTTTGAAAATGCAGATTTACCTGAAGCGGAAAAAGCGGTATTCCGTGTGGCCAGAAAACTCACGCTCAACGAACAACTGAGTGACGGAGAATTCCAGGCGTTGCGCGAGCATGGCTTTGACGAGCCGGCGATCGTGGAAATCGTCTCGGTCGCCCTGCTTGAGAGCGGTTTTGCCCGTCACGCGAGCGTCCTTGCGCGGTTTGAAGACGGGATAGACTGGCCGTCGCAACATACCCCGTCCGCTGAATACCGAAACGTCATCGATCGCTAAAGGCTTACGGCCAGATATTCCCTATCCGGTGATGTATCTACTGTTCACTCGGACGTTGTGAGGCAACGCCCACTCGTGAGTGGACATCCTCATGGGCCCCCCCCACCCGCGTA
>JAPOVV010000003.1 GCA_026707945.1 Gammaproteobacteria bacterium
ACCACAACAACACCCCCGCCACCACCCCGGCCAGCAACACCGCCGCCCCCGCCTAGCCACCACACAGGGAAACCACCGGCCCGGCCCCACCAACCCATGGGGCCAGGCCCCAGCCGTCCCAAAACCTCGCAACAAACAAGCCGAGGCGTCCAGCAGTCCCCCTGACACTCCCCCCAGAGAGACAGACACAACCCGCCAGAGAAACCGCCAGGAACCGCACGCACGCGATCCCACACACGTGAATCCAACACAAACCGAGCACGCGACCCCGGGTTAACCCACAACCCCCGGGTCATGAGCCCAACCAACCCAGGCGCTCTGAGGCATGAACACTCATCGTTAAGCCACCTAGGGTGCCCTCAGATCAGCTCAGGTTATGTGAGGTGGTACAAAGTTTGGTACAAAAATGGTGTCTGGACAGACAACACAAGATCGGGTTGGGCAGCGTGGGGTCACAAGACAGGCCAATTTCCCCCGAGGGAGCACCGGCTGGCCCGGCGTGATCGTGTGGGGATCGAGCCCCTCGCAACCAGATTGGTCTGGGTCAGCTGCAGCCCCACATCTGTACGTGGGATGCCGGCAGTCTTGACAGCCGCTCCAGACAGGCAGCCTCACACAGTGAGATCTCCACCTCAGCAACGCTAGCTGTGACGCTTGTCTGTACGGTGGCAGCCGCGGCATGCCTTGCGGCAGGTGGGCATCCTGGGTGTGACTGCCTCTGGGGTGGGTTCTTCGCTTCTGGCCCGGGGCGCGAAACCCATGTCGCTCCTGGCAGTCTCCTGTCCCTTGCCGGGGTATCTTGCCAAGCCCATAAGGCCATAGGGCGTGTGGTAGATGTCCATCGCGTGCTCCCAAAGCTCGGCCGGTGGACGGACCTTGAATCCGGTCGGCCAGTTCGCGAAAACGTCCCAGCGTCGCCCTGGCACAACGGATGAAGTGATAGCTCCCCTATGCTGTAGTCATGGTGCGGTCGTCCGGAGAGGTTGTTTTTCCGTGGCATGGTTCGCTACGGGTATCAGTCGTTGCACATCATCCCGCGGCGCCGTCCGCCCCATCAGGCAGACGCGTCGATCTGATTCAGATAGGTAGAGCCCCCGGGCGACCGTTGCCATCTGCGTGACCGTCTCCGAGCTGCTGACCCGCCACGACGTGGCGATGTTCCTCGGCGTGAAGTTCAGGGTGCTCACGTGGTGGCTATACGCCTTTCGCGAGCCTGGCCGCTATACAACGTTCGAGATCTCGCGCCGTTCAGGCGAGGGGACGCGAACCATTTGCGCCCCGATCAAGCCGATCAAGGAGATGCAGCCGCGGTTGGCGAAAGATCTCGCCCGCTACTACGATCCTAGACCCAACGTGCATGGCTTCGTCGCCGGTAGAAGCCCGAAGTCAAACGCTGCACCTCATCAGAGACAAGAGTGGGTGTTGCACGTCGATCTGAAGGACTTTTTCCCGGGCATCAACTATGGTCGAGTTCGCGGCCTCTTTATGGCCCAACCTTTCGATTGTCCCCATGACGTGGCGACCACGTTAGCACAGCTGTGCTGCTACAGGAACGAGCTTCCGCAAGGTGCGCCCACGTCGCCGATCGTGTCGAACCTCATCTGCCGGTCGATGGACTCGACGCTCGCACAAGTGGCAATAGCTGAACGCTGCTTCTACACACGATACGCTGATGACATCGCATTCTCGACGAGGAGTTCCGTGTTCCCACCATTCCTTGCCTCACGCCGTCAAGGTGAGTCGGCGGTAGCGGGCGATGGGATCCGGGAAGTCATCGAAGGGAACGGGTTCTGCATCAACGACGGCAAGACTCGACTCTTGAGGCGTACTCAGCGGCAGCGTGTGACGGGTCTCGTCGTCAACGAGAAACTTAACGTCTCGTCGGACTACATCCGCGACCTGCGAAACGTCCTCCATATATGGCGATGTCATGGGCGAGCCGACGCGGAGAGCCGATATTGGGGGTCACGGCCTCCGCCGAACCTACCGCCAGGGGTGACGCGCGACTTCAAGCTCGTCATCCGTGGCCGAGTTCAGCACGTTGGACACACCAAGGGGTGGGGAGATGACGTTTATCGTCGCCTCGCATTGGAGTTGCAGGCGGTCGACGCGGACTTCCAGCCACGCACTTTGCGCATCCTGACTGAGAGGACACGAGTCGTCCTCTACGTCGAAGGCGAGTCTGACGTTCTGCATTTCCGATCCGCTCAAAGATATTTCAACGATAAGGGACGTTTCTTGAACCTCGATCTCGTGCTTCCAGAGGACAGCGCACAAGGTAGTGACGCTGCTTTGAGGACAAAGTGCGAAGGCCTGGCTCACACGCAGCAGACCGATCCGACCGTCTGTCTCTTCGACCGTGATGGTCAGAGCAACAACGAGAGAATCCTGCGCGGCATAGTGGGTCCAGATGGACTTAAAGATCACGGCCATGGCGTGGTGGCGATGACCTTGGTACATCCGTCGTGGCGTGACCCGAATTCTGGAATATGCGTCGAGATGCTCCACCACGACGCGACACTTCATATCGAAGACAGCGCTCGTCGCAGAGTCTACCTGCGTGAGGAGTTCCACGAGCCTTCGGGCATTCACCGAGATGGTGGAAAAGGCATGCGCAACGCCAGAGATTCAGCCCTCGTTCAAGAAGAAGTCGATGGCCATGAGACCCTTGACTCGATTGCGATGACGAAGATGGACTTCGCGCAAAATGTTGAACAAGGTGATCCACCCTGGGACACCGTCGACTTCGAAGGCTTCGCACCAACCTTTCAGGCGATCTCAGAAGCAATTGCGCGGCTCAGCTAGACCGGTGAAACGGGAGGACAACGCCTGGCCGGATGGTCTCCTTCAGGGCTCGGCACGACCTTGCCTACCGCGTCATCTCCCTCCTCGAACAATGACAAGAGCAGACGTGCCAGAAGGTTGCAGGCCACGACCGGGGCACTCGCAAGGTCGGTTACTTCGTATCGGCCCGGTTCGCCGTAGTGCCCGTCGGTGATCTGACGCAGGTCGTCGAAGTTGGCACCTGCGATGCCTGTCTGACCTGCCCTTCTGGGGCTGGTCCACTCTCGATGTGAGGATGTGGGTCGTGAAAGGGGGGACGCTGTGGCGCGTCGG
>JAPOVV010000098.1:0-899 GCA_026707945.1 Gammaproteobacteria bacterium
AGTTACTTCACCATTAGTTAATTTCTCTACGTATTTATCAGATACACGAGTAGCACGTTCAAGAAGACGTGAGTGAAGATAGAATACGTCACCTGGATACGCTTCACGACCTGGTGGACGACGTAAAAGTAATGAAATTTGACGGTAAGCAACAGCTTGCTTAGACAAATCATCATAAATAATAAGAGCGTCTTCACCGCGGTCACGGAAGTACTCACCCATTGTACAGCCAGAGTACGGAGCTAAGTACTGCATTGCAGCAGGATCAGCAGCCGCAGCAGCAACAACAGTTGTATACGCCATAGCGCCAGTTTCTTCTAGCTTACGTACAACGTTTGCAATTGTTGATTGTTTTTGACCAATCGCAACGTATACACATTTAATGCCAGAGTTTTTCTGAGCGATAATCGCATCGATCGCCATCGCTGTTTTACCAGTTTGACGGTCACCGATGATCAACTCACGTTGGCCACGACCAACAGGAATCATTGTATCAACTGATTTATAACCAGTTTGAACAGGCTCATCTACAGATTGACGCCAAATTACGCCTGGTGCTACTTTTTCAACAGCATCAGTTAATTTCGCATCAATTGGGCCTTTACCATCAATTGGGTTACCCAAAGCGTCGACAACACGGCCAAGAAGTTCAGGACCAACTGGAACTTCTAATACACGACCTGTACAACGAGCTTTTTGACCTTCTTGAAGGCTTAGGTAGTTACCTAAAACAACGGCACCCACTGAATCCTGTTCTAGGTTCAGTGCCATACCAAATAAGCCGCCGTCGAATTCGATCATTTCACCGTACATTGCATCAGCAAGACCGTGAATGCGCACGATACCGTCGGATACCATAACAATGGTACCTTCGTTTTTAGCGGTCGCGCTGGTGTCCA
>JAPOVV010000098.1:909-3116 GCA_026707945.1 Gammaproteobacteria bacterium
GTCCAGATCTCCGATACGCTGTTTAATGAGCGCACTGATCTCGGATGGATTCAGTTGTTGCATTGCGCTATTCCTCAATCTTTTATTAGTTCAGTCTTCATCATTTGCATTATGCAAGAAGACGAGTACGCATTTTTTCAAGCTTGTTAAGCGCAGAATCATCTATCACTTGATCGCCTGCACGAATTACAACACCTGCAATAAGCTCAGGTTTAACTTCAACTGAAACAGTTACTGTACTGTTAAAACGCTTTTCTAAAGCAGATTTCAACAGTTGCTCTTGTTCAGCAGTTAACGGGAAAGCCGATTCAATCACGACATCCACATTGTTGTTATTCTGTGATTTAAGCTGTTCATATTCTGCTTCAATTTCAGGTAACAGCATTAAACGATCGTTATCTGCAAGAAGTGTCAAAAAGTTAGACACTGCTTGAGATTGATCTTCACCTAAAACTTTAGCAAAAAGCTTCACTTGCTCCGCAGGAGTAAGTTCAGGGCGATTTAAATAAGCGGAAAATGCTTCGTCTTGCACCGCAGCACTGAGCACTTGTAACGCATTCGACCAATTGTCTGTTGCACCTTGCTCAGAAGCATAAGCAAATGCTGCTTTGGCATACGGACGTGCCAACGTCAAGAGTTCAGCCATAATTCGCCTCGCTTAAAGTTTAGCAGCCAGCTGAGACAGCATGGCGTTATGAGCTTCTGCATCAACTTGCTGGTTCAGGATTTTTTCTGCACCAGTTACTGCCAAAGCAGCTACTTGTTGACGTAATTCTTCGCGAGCAGAATTGATTTCTTGATCAACAGCTTCTTTAGCCTGTTGACGAATACGCTCACCTTCAGCCGCAGCTTGAGTACGAGCTTCTTCGATCAATTGCGCTGCACGACGGTTCGCTTGTTCGATCAATTGAGCCGCTTGTGCTTTAGCTGCATCAAGTTCTTGCTTAACTTGCGCTTGTGCATCGGCAAGGTCAGCTTTCGCTTTTTCTGCTGCATTTAAGCCATCAGCGATTTTACGCTGACGCTCACTAATCGCATTGATTAGTGGTGGCCAAACAAACTTCATGCAGAATGCAACAAAGAATGCAAACGCAATCGCTTGACCAATCAATGTGAGGTTGATATTCATTGCAATTCCTCAAATAGTGGATTTAGGAATTAAGATGATTAACCTACAAATGGATTAGCGAAGATGAAGAACAAGCCAATACCAACACCGATCATAGGCACAGCATCAAGAAGACCCGCGATTAAGAACATACGAGTTTGAAGTTGTGGAGCCAATTCTGGTTGACGAGCAACAGCTTCTAAAAAGCGACCACCCAAAAGACCAAAACCAATCGCAGTACCCAAAGCACCGAAAGCGATCAAGATAGCAGATGCAATTGCAACTAGACCTAAAGTGAGTTCCATGAAAAATTCCTCAGAGGTTAGGTTATTACCAAATTAAATTAAAAAAATTCAGCCCAACCATCATTTGATAGTTAGGCAATACCATTAATGTTTTTCGCTTGCCATGCTCAAGTAAACGATGGTAAGCATCATAAAGATGAATGCCTGCAACGTGATTACAAGAATGTGGAAGATCGCCCAAGGCACAGACAACGCCCATTGAATCCAGAACGGCAATAAAGCAATTAGGATAAAGATCAACTCACCGGCATACATGTTACCGAATAGTCGGAGAGCTAATGAAATCGGACGAGCAAGGAATGTTACCAATTCCAAAATCAAGTTCACTGGAATAAGCAACGCTTTTGCAACTGGATTACTTGGGTTAAATGGGTTAAGTGCCAACTCGCCAACGAAACCACCAACACCCTTTTCGCGGATGCTGTAGAACAAGATAAGTACAAATACAGATAAAGACATACCTAAAGTAATGTTTGGATCTGTAGATGGAACGATCTTGAAGTAAACGTGGTGAGGGTCCATACCAAATACGTTTGCACCTACAAACGCTGCAACTTGAGGAATCCAGTCAACTGGGATCAAGTCCATTAAGTTCATGAGGAAAATCCACACGAAAATAGTGAGTGCAAGCGGAGCGATTAAACGTGATTTGCCATGAAAAGTATCACGGACACTTGAGTCAACAAACTCAATGATCATTTCGATTGCTGACTGGAATTTAGTTGGAACACCTGCATTTGCAGCTTTCGCAACGATCCAGAACATCAAACAGAAAATCACACCAAGGCCAATTG
>JAPOVV010000110.1 GCA_026707945.1 Gammaproteobacteria bacterium
CTCTACCACGCGTTCTCGGTTGGCGTAAGGCGATGGAGATGATGATGACCGGTCGATTCATGAGTGCGGAAGAAGCACATGAAGCCGGTTTCAGTAATTACCTTGTGGAACCTGAGGAGCTCGAAGCAAAGACGATGGAATTAGCGCTTGAGCTGGAGGCAGGTCCACCCATCGGCCAAAAAGTTGGTAAGTTGCTCGCGATCCGAACCGCCCACATGGACTTCGATACGGCAATGCAGTGGTCCGAGTCAGTGATCCCGTTGGTAGGGCTTTCACAAGACTTCAAGGAAGGACAAGCAGCGTTTCGCGAGAAACGCGAAGCGAAATTTAGAGGCTTTTGAGGTTTGGTTATGGCGTTTCACGATTTCAACATGAAAGCAATTGACGGCACCAACGTATCGTTCAATCAGTTCAAAGGTAAACACTGTTTGGTGGTCAATGTCGCAAGCGAGTGTGGCTACACCCACCAATACGAAGGCCTTGAGAAGTTGCAGCAGGATTTCGCCACAAAAGACTTCACCGTACTGGGATTCCCCTGTAACCAGTTTGGCGAACAGGAACCGGGTACCGATGAGCAGGTTTGCGAATTCGCCCAAACGCAATATGGTGCGACATTCCCCCTCTTCAGCAAAGTTGAAGTTCGAGACGACGGCGCATGCGAGCTATACCAGTGGCTCACCTCGCAGAAGGCACGTCCCAATGGGAAACCAAACATTGGATGGAACTTCACTAAGTTCCTGATTGACGGAAATGGCAATGTCCTTGAGCGTTTTGAGCCACAGGTTACACCCGAAGAAATCGCGGATACGTTAAACACGATTCTCTAGTCCGGTCGCAGCACTGCTACGCAAGGTTCGCATCTACCCTTAAACTAAAATCCCACGCTAGTTTGAGCGCGCCGTGTACTGCGGCGACAGCTTTCTGGGATTCGCTTGAACCCTTTCTTGACCTACACGATCGTGGATACATCCGCGGCTACGTTACGCACCGGCTGCGGACTTAGGAGAACACAATGGCTACTGTAAACGGCGCGACCTTGATGGCGCGGAGCCTAAAGCAACAAGGTGTCGACTACATGTTTGGCATCGTCGGTTTCCCTGTTCAGGGGGTGGCCGCGGCTGCCCAAAACGAAGGCATCACCTATATCGGCATGCGCAATGAACAGGCGGCTAGCTACGCAGCCCACGCCGCAGGTTACTTGACGGGTCGACCACAAGCGTGTCTTACCGTCTCTGGCCCAGGCGTAATCCACGCTTTTCCAGGGCTGGCAAATGCCAAAGAAAACTGCTGGCCGATGATTTTGATTGGCGGCGCTTCGCCTGTATATCAGAACGGCATGGGCGCTTTTCAGGAGGAGCGGCAGACTGAGTTAGCAGCGCCATACTGTAAATACGCCCACGACATCGAACACGCTGAACGCATCCCCTACTATGTAGCGCAAGCCGTACAAAGCTCCATTTATGGTCGACCTGGTCCCGTCTACCTGGACTTTCCTGACGACATCATTCGAGCAGAGGTCGAAGAAGACGAGATTCAACCGGTATCGCAAGTGCCTGAACCACCGCGCACTCTAGCCGACCCGGCCGCGATCGAAGGAGCTCTCGACGCACTCGAGTCTGCTGAGAAACCGTTGGTGGTAGTTGGTAAAGGCATGGCATGGTCGCGGGCCGAAGATGAGGTCCGGGCTTTCATCGAACGCACGCAACTTCCGTTCCTTGCTTCACCCATGGGTAAAGGCATACTGCCTGATGACGATCCGTTGTCTGTAGGCGCAGCCAGAAGTACAGCACTCCGCGAAGCCGACGTCGTGTTCTTGATGGGAGCGAGACTTAATTGGATCATGCACTTTGGACTGCCGCCACGCTTTAACAAAGATGTGCGCGTTATCCAACTCGACATTAATCCTGAAGAGATTGGTCGCAACGTCCAATCGGAGATTGCATTGGTCGGTGATGGAAAAGCCATCACACAGCAACTAAACACAGCGCTCGGGAACAGACAGTGGTTCTATCCAGACGAGACCGCATGGCGACAAACGTTGAAGGCGAAGGCTGACGACAACGCCGAAGCGGTTAAAGGTATGATCGAAGACGACGCCTCGCCGATGAACTACTACCGTGCGTTTAAGGACATCAACGAGTGGTTACCCGATGATGCAATCATTATCGGCGAAGGTGCCAATACGATGGACATCGGTCGCACCCAAATGCTGAACAAGCTGCCACGGCATCGTCTCGATGCTGGCACCTATGGCACGATGGGCATCGGTCTCGGATTTGCGATTGCAGCCGCGGTTACCAACCCCGACAAACCGGTTGTATCAGTTCAAGGTGATTCCGCGTTCGGTTTCTCGGGGATGGAAATTGAAACGATGGTTCGCTACAAACTACCAGTCAAACTGATCGTCTTGAACAATGGCGGCATCGGGGGAGGTATCGGTCCCCTCAAAGAAGGTCAAACCGTACCGCCCGGTATCTTGACTTACGGCGCGCACTACGAAGGGATGATGGATGCACTCGGTGGCAAAGGCTACTATGTTGAGGATCCTCAAGACCTGCGTGGTGCTTTGGACGATGCAATGGCGTTCGATGGTCCAACGTTAATCAATGTACCGCTTAATCCTCGTGCTGGTCGTAAGCCGCAACAGTTTGGTTGGCTCACTACATAGACAGTCTTTCGGCTAATACTGGTCAAGCCGTTCCTACGCGATGAGCGAGCAGAACAAGAACCCGATCGGCAAACTCGATCACATCGGGTTTGCCGTTCATAGCATCGAGGAAGCCCGGAAGTTCTGGGAAGACAAGATGGGAGCGACGATGCAGCGAGTGGTTGATCACCACAGCGGCGATTTTCGTCTCGGAATTCTCGACTTACAAGGATTCTGTATCGAGTTACTGGAACCGATCAATCCTGATGGGTTCTTACAGAAGTACTTGGAAAAGCGCGGCGAAGGCGTTCACCATATAACGCTTCAAACTCCAGAACTCCGTGACAGGGTCTCTGCGTTGGAAGAAGAGGGCGTTCGAGTTGTGGACAAGCACTTCGACAAGAGTGAAGGTGGTGTTGACGCATTCATTTCGCCAAAGAGCTCGCATGGCGTCTTGATTCAGCTAGGCGAAAACGTTGGTCCACTCAATAGTCCGCCTTACTGGGAGTCGGAGGAGCATTGAAGCCCACAGCCCCGATTGTCTATTGGCAACCCGGATGAACGAGCTGCTTACGGGTTAAAGAATTCCTCTCGACCCGTGCGGTCGAGTTCGAGTCCGCTAACGTCCAAGAAGACGTTAATCGGCAAGCGGAGCTCGAAGCGCTCGGCTACAGGATCGTACCCATCGTCGCGGTTGGACAACGAGCCGTGCACGGTGTTGATCTACAGCAAGTAGCGGGTCTGCTCGGTCTCAACTACGATTCAAACCCTGATCTTTCACCAGCGGAACTCATAGTTAGACAGGCCGCACTTCTGTCTATCCTTGATAGTGCGCTAGATCACATCCCAAAGTCTGCCCACGAAATAAAGATTCCTGGTCGTGATCGAACTGTCTGGAACCTTGTTGAACATATGTGCGAGATCGCGTGTGTCTATCAACGCGTAGTTGAAGGCACCTCAACATTCGACGCCGCCGCTGCTGACGCAGAAGTTACTGATACATCGACAGGCGAGCAATTACATTCGTCGATTAGCAGACTAACTGCAAAACTGTCCGTTGAAACTCAAGATTACGAAAGATCTGTTGAAACCTATTTTGGACCCGCATCTCTCCACTACGTACTCGAACGCTGTACCTGGCACATCGCTCAACATCTTCGTCAACTTGCTAGTCTAATGCGCGACATCGACACCGCGATCATGCCTGAAGTCGAAGCCAAATTACTTGACGGGTTACCCATCCCGATCGAGGTATGGGACTAAATGAGCAACACTGCGCCGAAACGACCAATAGGAGCGAAGAAATTCGTACTTCTGCATCACGGCCGTTGCTATCGAGATTCATTTCATTACCGCATCGGTGCAAACGCTGAGATCGTACGCCTTGAAAGCGACGACCTAAGTACGCAACACCCAAACTCGATTGGGATCCAACTGATGGGCGACTTTGACAAAGAACCGGTGCCAGCCGATCAGTTACAAGCGCTTAAGGACTTACTTCTGGATCTCAAATTGCGTTATCCAGCCGTGCAGATTGGCGCACACCGCCAAGTCAGGGGTGATCGAAAAACAACTTGTCCTGGCCGTCGATTTCCAATGCGTGAGCTACGAGAGTGGGCGGATACGCACCTTCTGGATCAGCGCGACGATGTCCTTCGTGAAGTGATCGAATCTCAGTACCGACCTTAACGGTAAACTTCGAGCTCACTATTGGCCTGCTAAACAGCTCTTATGAATATTGCCTCTCAAGGCGCGCAACCAAATCTCGACGGTCTGATGCAAGATCTCGAAAAATACGACCTGCTTAAGCATGCGCTGGAACTCGACGCATATGGATTGACCGTCATTCCACCCGAGAAGATGGGCGCCGACAAGGACTTCGTCACGCGCCTACGGGACGCGATCATCCGAACATGTGAAAAACGAAATGACCTAAACATCGGCGATCCCGATAACCCGTCTGCTGAGGACGTCAAGAAATCATTCATCAATTCGTGGTACCTGCTTCAAGAGGACGAGGTATTTGTCGAGGCAGCACTCAATCCGCGTGTACTAACGATAGCGCGTTGGTTATGTGGTCAAAGCGCCGTTTTAGCGGGACACACTTGGATCATCAAACCTAAAACCAAGCATGGATTGGGATTGCACAGCGACGCACACGGGATACCACCGGGGGGTGGGCACATCGCCCACGTGGCAAATCTCTCATGGCTTTGTACCGACTACACGTCCGCGGACGATGGACCCACCGTATTCGTACCGGGTAGTCATCGTTACGGCCGTGCGACCTTACCACATGAATCCTCACTCGATGAAACGCCGTTTCCGGTCGTAACGCTCGAAGGGGAAGCAGGATCACTTGCGGTATGGCATGGATCGACATGGCATGGATCACAACCACGAAAAAACCGTGGGCTTCGCGTGACGTTAGTGCAAGTCTTCATGCGAATGCACATGCGACCGATTCACCTGTGGAATCGCGACGAGATCAGCAGTAATCTGCTTGGAAAATACCCAGAACTGGAACGAGTTTTAGGTTTAGAGTCCTTGTACCCCTACAAAGAACACAATGACCATCCTGAACGGGTCGCTCCATTTATGAAGACCGGTACGGATCCGTTTGCATAACCACCATTCTTAAAGAAGAGATTCAACGTGGGTATTGAAGTTAGAGATTCGCGCGTACTTGATATAGTCAGCGAACGCACCGAATTAGAGGTTCTCGGAGAAGGATTCGGTTTCACGGAGGGACCTATCTGGCACCCCGTAGAAAAACACTTGACCTTTTCCGATATTCCTGGCAACCGAATGCACCGATGGTCAGAAACTACCGGTGTCGTGGTCTACCGCGAACCTAGCAATTTGACCAACGGAAACACATACGACAAGCAAGGTCGCATTCTGTCGTGCGAGCACGGTACGAGTCGAGTCGTGCGAGAAGAACTTGACGGCACGATCAATGTAATCGCAAGCCACTGGGACGGTAAAGAGCTCAACAGCCCGAACGACATCGTCGTTCGAAGTAATGGTGATATCTTTTTCACCGATCCCACGTTCGGAAGGGCCGATCACACCGGTATACCTCGCGAACTCGAACTGGACTTCACTGGCGTATACAGGATCGACGGACAGTCGGGGAAATTGACGTTATTGCGCAGTGACTTTACCCAACCAAATGGTTTGGCATTTACTCAGGACGAGCAGTTTCTCTACGTAGCCGACACCCCAGAGATGCACATTCGTAAGTTCAAGGTTGCCGAAGATGGCGCTCTATCAGACGGCGATATATTCACGCATTCCACGGGTCAAGGCGCTGGTGCGCCTGACGGTCTAAAAGTTGACTCGAATGACAATGTCTATTGCTGCGGACCTGGTGGAGTTCACGTCTACGCACCGGATGGCGCCTGCTTAGGCGTTATCGAAACGCCAGCATTCTGCGCCAATTTCACTTGGGGTGGGGACGACTACCTCACTTTCTACATGACTTCGTCAAATCACCTTTATCGCATTCCGGTAAACGTGCCAGGAACGCCGCTTTTTTAGCAGCATTCCAGTAAAAACCGTTCTTTCAAGCAAATCGGAGGGGACGTCAAGATGCCAGATCAAATATCCAAATCCATGACCACGGTCGCTTGGATCCTAATTTCAATCATCGGAATAGTCGTAGCAGCGGGCGCAACCTACGGCGTTGCCATGTTTCTCGTGACTCCAGGAATCGCCGTCTGGATCAAGCTTCTAACGGCCGCAGGGATTGTGGGATTCGTGTTACTCATGATCGTGGTTATTCGTGATCGAATGAAGGAAAGAAAGACCGACAAATACAAGGACATTGAGGTATAGACATGCTCATCGTTACAAGCGATTCGGTGCCCGGTAAGCGCATCGTCAAAACGCTCGGATTGGTACGAGGAAACACAGTTCGAGCCCGACATATCGGTCATGACGTCATGGCCACCTTGCGAAACATCGTTGGAGGTGAGATTGGTGAATACGGTAAACTCGTAGCGGAGAGCCGTGAGCAGAGCATCGATCGAATGCAATCTGAAGCGGAAGCGCTTGGTGCAAATGCGATTGTTTGCGTTAGATTCGGAACGTCAGTTATGGCTCAATCGGCTGCTGAACTGCTCGCATACGGCACGGCGGTCGTCGTCGAAGACGAATGAGTGATTTCGATCACCCCAAAAAGCCGTAGTGGTTTGACTTCCGGCCAACGCAAGGCAACCATAGCATCAGCTAACAACGCACCCGTGCGATATCGCTCGGAGTAGTGGTCTTGTAGCGGCTGCAATGTTTCCTATCTAGGGCGCATACTGTTCAGTTCGATTGTGCCCTGGTTCAATTCAACTGCCGATCCCTCGATCGGCGACGAGCGGACCGACGCAAGGTCAAACGCACCCTATGCGTACGACACTTGTGATCATCCCAAAACTTCCGTTGTTGGTCAAAGCGAATTAAGAGCGCAGCGCTAGTTTTCGCTAGTACCTTGAGCTTCCGACCCGTCCAATCTTGTAGCCCATCGGGCTGCTTGTTCTCGTAGCGGCGTTGCATCTTCTACAAGTACCATGCCCTGTTCAATAGAACGATTCATTGCTTCGTTCCAAGCCGTCACGTAAGTGGCAGAGTCAGGATATAAGGACGAGAGTTGCTCATCGTCGAAATCGTCCGCTCTACCGTAGAGGAATCCAAACCGCGTACCTGCTTGACGAATGCCGAACCCACTATGAGCGGCGGACGGTACTTCTAAATCGGGCAGTCGAATACCACCAAGCGCATTGCCTTGAGCATCACGTACAACCTCGGGAATCTGCGAATCTGGGTTTACCTCAATTCGGGGCATCATTGGAGGTGCAATACCGTCCTTGATCCATACGTGTAAATGGCGGATGGCCGCGTTATAGACTGGTGAGTACGACAACCAATTCCCACCTGAACCTGGTTCCTCAGGCCTAGCCACCGATACGTGCGATGTGCCTGCTACCTCCCAGTACCGAAACCGATCGGAATCCTCTTCTCGAACACCGTAATAGCTGGGAACCTCAGTTTCCGAGTTAACGACTATGGTTGGGACATCAAGATCCGCTCGAATCGACGCACGAATGGATCCTCGACTATTACCGCTCATTTCCTGCTCGAACGGGAATACGCGACCAAAGTCGATGAAGGGGATGTAGCCATCGAATACGTGTTCGACATGATGTACTCCGTTGATGTATGTACGCAACCTCATCGCCGATTGAGATGCTCCGACGGCGATCAGCCGTTCGACCGCCAAACCACCCATAGGATCGAGATTACTCTTATCTCGATCTGGACTAAGAGCCTGAGCGACCTGCGTAAATATCGAGTACGAATATACGTCACCTGGATGTACCAACGTCTCATATCGCTCGGGGTCCCACGATTTCAGTCCTTGCGGGTCTTGCGGAAAGCCATCGATACCTACTTTTTGCGCGGATACACCGACCCAGGTGTAACCTCGCAGAGATTCGCCAGCTGCAGATCCAAGTTCAAGCCCAGCTGTAACGTTCAACCAGAAAACGATCACCGTACCGTTGAAGTTCTCGGGTTCACTTGGTCTCACGACCAGCATACGAGTCTTGAAACCAGCCGTCTTATCCGATCGCTTTGACGTCCATTTGCCGTCTGGTGAGTGAGTACCTTCTACGAGGTCGTACGCGTTTGCTTCCCCTTCAATGAAGTATTCCTCTGACACATAGCCTAGGTCTGCAACGTCAACTGCCGAAAAAGGCTCGCCACGTTCCCCGCCTGTGATCGGACCGGTAATCGTTGCGGCGTTTGTAAAACAGCAGCTAACACAAACCGCAAAAAACAACGCCAACTTGCTCATTCGACCATCACTCCTTCGCCTGCCATGACTCTACGTAAAGCGAGCTTTGCAACATATTACGAAAGTCAAGAAGTTGAAATCGCGTTTCAGTTCACGAATCGAACTCACCTGATTGATTCAACGTCGATGCGTAGCAGGCGCTGACCCTCGCATTTCGAAAGCGTCAGTTGGCATCGAGATCTGTTACTGAAACTCGGTCCCTCCCTTTCGACCTTTGAAGTCGTCCAGCACCCACTTCAACCGTCTCGTGCGGTCTGCGGACGCGACTACCACACCTTCTAGTTGCTTGTGATGCGTACTCCACTCGGCCGCTCGCTTTACCGTTGTTGCGACCAATTCTTGACGGAATTCGGCTTGTACCACCACGGGCACCATATCGAAGCCGCGTTCCGAGCAGAACACTTCGAGTTCGTTTTGCGGCAACCACCGTCGATCAATCTTCACGTCGAATACCAGAAAACGCCGCGAGTCAAAATCGTAGTGATAGTCCTGGATGCCAGGTCCAACAATCTCGCCAAGCACATGAAAAGAAGAGATACCGATGTTGTCGTTCTCGTCTCGATGAATCGCGTCAAAATGTTTGCGATAGGCTTGCACGTAGAGGTTTCTCTCATTGTCGGACTCTTCCAGGTCGAAACACATACCCTTGTCCGCAACGCCCTTACTCGACACGATATCCCCTGCATACTCTCTGTCCCAACCCATCGCGCAAAAAGTGCCGTGCATCTTCTCAGTAATCACAACCGGTTCATCCTGCTTGAACGTTTGTACTTCGTCGTTCTGAAATTTACGGTAGTTTTCAATATCAAAGTGAATCGTGTGGCCGTAGGCATTACGTAGCTTGCCATTCATTATTTGCGGGATTTTCGGTTGGAATTTCTCCACGCCCAATACTGCTGTTAGATTCTCTTCGCAGTCGGCGTCCACGTTCAACACAATAGGTTTGCACAGCACAGTCTCCGATATTTCACCGCGCAAACGAATCGGTTTGACGCGATTACCTTTCGAACCGGCAAGTACGCCTTTTCCGTTCTTCCATAGTCCAAGCGTTTGGAGCAGGTCGTCCGGCAGAATGGCGTGTTCGGGAAACGCAACCACACGCTCACCAACCTGGTACAGGTCTTTTTGCACGACTGAACGCGAGCCGTCATCGAGCGTGGCAATCTCGAGCGCGTCTGCATTGTCGTGTTCGCTGATACCCGCTACGGTGCGAATTCTGACTTCAAACAGGCTCACGCCGACTTCTCCTTATTGGGATGTTGCTATGTTCGACCCTATTATCAAATGAAAAACGGCAACTGCCAGAACGAATTTCGCAACAATGTACTTATGGTTTGAGTTCGACTATTAGCGATGTTTTCACATCATGAACGTTACGTTCGTGAAGCCGATTCTGACTATGGTCTTCCTAACCATCCGTACGGTGCAGATCAAGTCGAGCGTCACAATTCATGCTCCTTCGTGACTCACGAATTGCCGCCCGCGATTAGATCAGTTATTTTCTGGTATTCAAGAGCTAAGCGACTGTTCGGCCTCTCTACCGCGAATACTGTTTGCCGCAATAACTGAAAACTCTCGTAGTGATGAATCGTCAGCAACTCCCCAATACCCAGCTGATCTTCGAACCGGTGTCTGAAGTCATCAAGGATGCCGTCCTCGTCATACATGCTCGGTACCGCTGCCATCACGAAATCCAACTCAATATTCTTTCGTCGGACGGTAGGCGATTCGGCTCGGATTTGGGAGACAATCTGCTTTAAGCCATAGAGATTCTGCGCGTTCGGCGAAAAGAACGCCAACACGTAATCAGCGAGCTGTCGCGTACAAATCCCGACCGTACTCGCGAATCCACTACAGCAGTCGATTAGTACGTAGTCCGGTTCGATCTCGATCGCCCATTGCGCTTTCATATCCTCAAACAGACGGAATCCATCTCGTTTCTCGTATAGATCAAACCAATTAATACGCGCCATTTTCGCAGCGTAATTTGGATTTCCTTCACCTGACAGCATCACGAGAATGCTCGCATTGGACTTGGTCTGCGCGACATAGTCTCCCACCCCTGGGGCCGAATCGAAGTTCAGAAAGTGATGAACATAGTCGACAATCCCAGGGAGACTTAAGCCTGAGTTCAAGTATCCAAACGAACCTAGCCCAGGTGATTCGAGGTCGAAATCAACGACAAGCACCCGATAACCTTTGTCAGCCAACTGCGCCGCAACGTTGACAAGCGCAAGGGTTCGCCCGACGCCGCCTTTAAAGCCGTAGAAAGTACAGACTCGCAAATCTACGTGGTTTTTGTCACTGGCATGAGCCTAAAACCAATTCGTGCACCGATTGAGGTGTCAATATCGGCCAGTCCTGGAAATCTGTTTTGCTCTGGTTCGTCACTTGTTTCGTCTCGTGATACCAAGCTGTCCTTTAGCATAGGAACGACAGACTTCAAGTGGTAGATGCCGTCCTGTATTGACAGAAGTCGTAGATAACGATCGTAGGCGAGCGATTGCACCCCTTCGCCTCGTTCCCATCTACCAAGAGATGCTTCACCGATGCCGGTCAATTCTGAGAACTCAGCGCGACTCAGTCCGTGTCCTTCTCGAATGTCTCTAATTTCACGAGGAGAGAGTGCACCCAAATGTCTGCAAAGGGCTTCGTGGCGCAATTTGTTCGCGTACACACTCAGCGTATCGAAACCGCAATTCACGCAGGTGTGTACCGGCAACTCGACAGGAAACCTCTGAGATTCCTCGCCTTCGCCATACACGTATTCGGTCTCTTGCCACGCACTTTCCAGTCTCCCACCGCAATCGGGACAGATCCCATCGAACGGCTCAAGGTAATCGTGCTTACTCATTTCGGACACTCCGATATCTTTCTATTGATTGCTTAATACGGAGTAGTGAAAACTTCGTCCCACAACCGAATTACGGACGATTTCCAGCTTGACATACAGCAACGGGTCTTCGCTCGCAATTTTGATATACATCACGTAGCCTCTAGCCCCTTGTGGTTGTCTCAATATGACTTGCTCAACGCAATGTCCTGCTTGGAGTTTCTCCGTAATCAACGTTCAAGCCCCGTCATCGGTGAAATAGCCGAATAGACCACCAGACGGATCTCGTACGCGCTCGGGATGCCAATCCGTAGGTCGATCCCTAGTGAATCTGCTGTCGCGGCGTTCCGGAGTCTTCGATAATCGAATCAACTCCTTTCGAATTTCGTCCAAAATGCTCATCTGGACTATACCTTTAAAAACAAAGACGGAAAGATCATATGATCTTGACTTTAGATTAATGGGAGTATTTTATCAATCGTCATATCAATTGATACGAAACTTTAAGAGGTTTTTCTCATTCAGTGCAGCAAGTTGGCGCAACCACACTATCGAGGCAACTTCGGGAATGCATCAAGACACAGATTGAAAGGCTCAAACACTCTAAGTGCTTTATCGAAGTGAAAATCTGCGTGATTACGAAATATCCAGTTGGTACTTAAAGCGATCAATGCGATTTCATCGATGATCTAACGTCAAAATTAGTACCTATACGCTAATTCCCAGCGTTGACCCGAGCCTTTTGTCAAGGTAGTCGACGGAAATCAATTGTTGCACGTCAAATGAGTCGTTACACCCACATTCTCTTCGACCACGATGGCGTACTCGTGAACACCGAGCCACTTTACTTCCGTGCAACCCAGGAGTGCGTCGCCGATTTAGGCGTCGATCTCCGTTTGGGCGACTATTTAGCGATGATGGCAGAAGGCAAAAACGCTTGGGAACTTGCTCGGCGAAGTGGCGCCAATGAAAGCGCGATCGACCAAGCAAGGTACCGGCGCAATTCTCGATATCGCGAGTTACTTAATTCTGAGCCGATCGATATCGAAGGCGTTGACGAGGTACTTGCCGAACTCTCGCGCTGCTATCGCATTGCGATCGTTACCACTGCACTACGTGAAGATTTCGAATTGATCCATCGAGGTCGAGACATCGTTTCGAATGTAGATTTTGTATTGACGCGCGATGCGTACAGCAACAGCAAGCCACACCCGGATCCATACCTCGCAGCTCTCGACAGGTTCAGAATCAGTCCCGAAGTCGCACTCGCCGTGGAGGATTCTCAACGCGGATTAACGGCTGCAATTGCGGCAGGACTCGACTGTGTCGTCGTACACAACGAATTTACCACTACCCAAGATCTATCTCAAGCAACTTATCACATCGATCACCTTAAAGACCTACTTCCGCATGTACTGAGGCAAAGGTAAAGGCTTTTAGCATGCTAGTCGAGTAGCTTCGGCATCGAACTGAATCCACGCCACGAGTGGCGAACCACAGCTCTCAGACGTCGCGATCAACAACGGCAAAGTAACCGAAGTCGGTAAGATCGAATTTACGGGAAAATCAGAATTTGACGCTGACGGTCTGACTGTCACGCCTGGCTTTATAGATCTCCATACTCATCTCGACGCGCAGATCGGTTGGGATCGAGATTTGACTCCTGTGTCTTGGCACGGCGTAACCACCGCTTTGATGGGGAACTGTGGCGTGATATTTGCACCATGTAAATCTACCGACCGCGAACTCTTAGCCGGGATGATGGAAACTGTCGAGGACATTCCTCGCCAATCGATTCTGACAGGACTCCCATGGGACTGGGAGGACTACGGCGAGTATCTCGATTCAGTTGACCGGCTAGGTCCTGGAATCAATCTCGCTGGAATGATTGGGCATGGCGCACTCCGTTTTTATGTCATGGGTGAGCGCGTTGTTGAGGAGGATTCCACCGAAGACGAGCAGAAAACCATGGCACAGATCGTTGCCACGGCGATCGAACGGGGCGCGGTTGGTTTCTCAACCAATCGATATGAGAATCACCGTTTACCTGATGGTCGCCCAATCCCAGGAACTTTTGCAAGCGTCCGGGAACTGTAGCTCATTGGTCATGAAGTCGGCAAAAGGAACGCGCTTTTTCAGAGCGTGGTCATGGACTGGGATCACATTCGATACGTCGTCGACAGAGCCAAACCTCGAATGTTGTTTAACTAAACGCTATCTGGCGTTCGCGACGATGAATCCGGGTATCGTCTTCGACGTGAAGTTGACGAGCTGGCACAAGGTCGCGATGTATCGGGAGTAGCACAAGTGCGAGGTGCAGGGGTGCTCTTGGGTTTCGAAGCGATGGTTCCGTTCCGCGGCGAAGCCTGGAATATGCTCAGAGAATTAAAACTCCAAGACAAGGTCGCTGCCATCCAAGACGAACAGTTTCGGCAGCGTTTAGTCGACGAAGTGCGAGAGTCCAAACGCAATTGGCCGGACCGGGAATGGGTGTTTTGTCTGGGTAACGATGAATCGCCCGATCACAGTATGGGTGATCACAATCAGTTAATGCGGATGGCCGAACGAGCAAATGAACATTGGTGCGAAACACTTTTGCGGTTAACCGCGGAATCGAACGGCAGAGTTTTGTTCAATGTCGTTGAAGAAAACCAGAATCTCAAAGCACTCGGCGATATGTTTGACGGCGGTCTTGTCTTTCCCGGCGTAGGTGATGCTGGCGCGCACGTGACGTATGTCATGGATGCCGGATGGGCAACATTCGTGTTGGCATGTTGGATTCGTGAGAAAGGTCTGTTCTCGATGGGTGAAGGCATTCGTCGCTTGACCAGCGCTCCAGCGAGAATCTTGGGATTAACCGACCGCGGCGCGTTGAAACCAGGTAATTGGGCAGATATCAACATTTTTGACGCGGACAAAGTCGCAGAGGCATATCCCCATCGCGCACATGATTTTCCAGGTGGTGCGCCACGGCTTACACAACCAAGCATCGGATACAAAGCAACGCTCGTCAACGGTCAGTTCAATGTACTAAACGGCACATCTACCGACACGCATGCGGGTAAGGTACTACGACACGCTAGCTGAAAATATGCACAGTGAAGGATTTGGCTCTAACAGCGCCGCCTGACTCTGAATTTCGTTTCGTATTAATCGAGCAATACCATGGAAGTCAAAAACCAAGTCTCACCGGACATGCAGGTCGCGATGGATTTCTTCTCTCAACCAGAAGATGGACCGTTTGTGATGCTGAATCTACTCAAGTTCAAGGAAAAACCCGAATACGATGACGATTCAGATGCCGAATCTAGTGGACGCCACGCCTATCAACGTTATGGTCAAGTTGTTTCGCAGTGCATCCAAGAGATTGGCGGACGCGTGATCTTTAGTGGCTTTGTTACGGGATTGCTACTCGGTGAGATTGAGGAAAACTGGGACATGGTCGCGTTGGTCGAATATCCATCGCTCGAGGCTTTTCGAAGAATGACTGCCCTCCCTGAATTCATCGAAGCTTCAAAACACCGTAGCGCGGGGCTTGCCGGTCAGCTCAACATCAAGGTTAAACCCACAGCTGCCTGAGAAGATTTGTCTCATTCTGATGACTGAGAATCGACGAGTCGCCAGGTAACACCACAAATATCCAATGAGTCGAACATCTTTCGACCGCCCGGCACAGACCACAGATCAACACCCACAACACCAATTCTGCCATTTGAGGTCGGCTCGATGAAACGCATCGTTTGTCCCGCCGCTAGATGAAGTACCCCTGGTTGATCTTCGTCAATCCAGCACCCCGCACCTAACCCCCTGCTCCATCGAGCGCAAACCTCTGTCGGGTCCGCATCCCGAGGCGCAATTTCAACCGCGGCGAAACCAGTCGTCACGCCACCGTGCGGTCGCGAATCTACATCTTTCTGCCAAGAATTACCCGCGGGAAAGTAGGCACCTTTATTTCGCGGGAAATCGCTCTGCCCAGGCCAATTTTCCTGAATTTCTGCAAGCGTACCGAAGTCGTGAGGATGGAACTGCACGTTTACACCAGCAACTGAATCTTCGTTCTTTGGAAGCGATTCGCCCAACACGTAATTTCTCGATTTCATGTCCGCAAATCCTGAACCGGGTGACCCCGGACATTCGATCAAGCCGCCAGATACCATACCGATGGCGCTACCTTGCGCAGCCATCGAACGTGAAGCTACCGAAACATCGGGTACCTGGACAATCGCCATGTATCCACAGTCGCCGTTTCGTTCTAGCAGTCTCGTCTGGGTAGTGGAATTCTTCCATGCGCCATCAGAAGGGCAAACCGTCTCAAGAAACGAATCTCCTAAACGAATGTGCGTGTTGGTTAGATTTCCACCCGCCGCCATATTCGGATCTCGAAACACAACGTTTGCATCGAATGCCGCACACAGTAAATTCGAAGTCCACTCAAGATCGTACGCCAACAGACAAATCTGTCGAAGGCGCAACACGGGATTTACGGTCACAAGGAATCAACCAAACTACGAAGCCTTGAATCATAGGTGCGAGGCTAGCTACGTCCGCCTTTGTGTAGATGGAGACCCATTTGATGAAACTTGATGTCGACTCTTTTTCATTCCCGCTTGCCGATAACAGAGGCGACGAGCTAACATTTCGCGATAATGCGCGCATAGAACATCAATGAGAAAAGGTGAACTTCGTAACTAACAAGCCTCATTTCTCTCGATTCATCGACTCTCGTGGTTATGGGCGAAACTGATCAGCCCGACACCTCAAATACGGTGAGCGACACCTACGCAGCGCTCGATTTAGGATCCAATAGCTTTCACCTGCTTGTAGCGCGTGATCGTAACGGTTCGATTCAGGTACTAGACCGCCACCGCGAAATGACACGGTTGGCAGCGGGGCTCGAGTCCAGCGGTTCACTCTCTCAAGAGTGCATTGATTTGGCATTGGCCAGCTTGCGCCGTATCAGTCAGCGTATCCGTTCATTACCACAACACAACGTCCGAGTAGTTGGCACCAATGCGCTAAGAAAAGCAGCCAATCGAGACGCCTTTATTAGTCAAGCAGAAGCGATTCTGGGCTGCAATATCGACGTAATAAGTGGGAGAGAAGAAGGTCGTTTGATCTATGCCGCAGTCGCCCAATCAATTGAAAGCCGCGCTGATTTGCGGCTTGTTATAGACATCGGTGGTGGTAGTACTGAGTTGATTGCGGGTCACAGATTTGAGCCTCACCTAAGTGAGAGTATCCAGATCGGATGTATCTCGATGACAGAGCGCTGGTTCAAGGAAGGGAAACTCTCCACATCTCGAATGGCAAATGCCGTTCAAGACATGCAACTTGAACTCGAAGTCGTAGAACACAGCTTTCGTAACCATGGCTGGGAGCTAGCGGTAGGTACCAGCGGCACGATACTCGCAGTTCAAAACGCGATTGCTCAGTTCAGTTCCGACGGGATCACGAAGCCGACGCTGAAAGAATTGGGGCGACGTCTAGTTTGCTTCGGCCACATTGACAACATCGACCCGTCATGGTGTTCCCAGCGCAGAGCTCAGTCATTGCCCGGTGGCGTTGCAATGCTTCAGGGGATTTTCAAGACGCTCAAGCTAGACACGCTTGAAATCTCAAGCGGGGCGCTTCGCGAGGGGCTTCTACACGAATTGGTAGGACGTGCCCACGACGTCGATATACGCGAACGATCGGTTCGCGCCCTCACACCTCGCTTTCATATCGACCAGCACCACGCTACTCTGGTTGCGCAGACTGCTTTGGCAATGTTTGATCAACTATTCCCAAAAATGAACGATGAGTGTGAGGACGAACGGCAGTTGCTCCAATGGGCTGCCATGCTCCACGAAATCGGGATGGGGATCTCTCATAGCGCGTACCACAAACACGGGGCATACTTACTCGAATATCTGGACATGCCCGGCTTCACCCTCACGGAACAATCGCAACTCGCATGGCTTGTCCGAACGCATCGCCGTCGACTTCAAACAGAAGAACCTATGCCGCACGGAAAGTCACTAATGCATCTTTGCGTGATATTGCGCCTTGCGGTGACGTTTCGACGCAATCGCTCAGATGCACGACCCGCCGACAACAAATTGAGGAAAAAAGGTGATCGCTATTTGATTGAGATCGATCGTGATTGGCTGAACGCCCACCCACTCACTAGGATGGATCTAGAGCAAGAGTCCAACGCGCTCTCGGAAGCTGGCGTTGAACTAGATGTCAAGGAAATCTAAGGCGGCACAAAATTAATTAGAGCTTCATTAAGCGCAGCAACGTTTCTTGAGCGCTCACACGGGTGTCGTCCGGCGCTTGATCTGCTAGTGTGTAGCTGCCGTCCGTTTTCATAACCCACGCTTGCACGTTGTCTTTCAAGTAGATCTCTAACCCGTCACGCAAAATCGTTTGTAGCAGTTTTTCATCTGCGATTGGGAATGCCAGTTCGACACGATTAAAGATGTTCCGCGTCATCCAGTCCGCACTCGACAGGAAAATCTCAGGTTGATCGTGATTCTGGAAGTAGAAGATGCGTGTATGTTCTAGAAAGCGACCGACAATGGAACGCACGCGAATATTCTCGGACACACCTGGTATCCCTGGTCGCAAGCAGCAAATTCCTCGAACAATGAGATCGATCTTGACGCCAGCTTGAGACGCTCGATACAACGCACGTATCACACCCGGCTCCTCCAACGAGTTCATTTTCGCAATCAGTCGACCTTCTCGACCGTCGCGCACATGTTCAATCTCGCGGTTGATGAGCTCTACCAGTCGATCAAAAAAAGCGAATGGGGATTGAAACACGCGCTGAAGTGGATGAGGATGACCCTTTGACGTCAACTGCTTGAACACCATCAGCACGTCCTCTGTGATTTCTGGATTGCACGTTAGCAACCCGCAATCGGTGTACTGTCTGGTCGTTCGAGGGTGATAGTTTCCTGTACCCAAATGGGCATAGCGTTTGAGCTCGTTATCCTCACGGCGGATGATCAGGACCATCTTCGCGTGGGTCTTGTAGCCGACAAGCCCGAATACGACCTGAACACCTGCTTCGGTCAAAGCTTGTGCAAGCTCTATGTTCTCAGCCTCGTCAAATCTCGCTCGCAATTCGATCGCAACCATGACTTCTTTGCCACGGTTGGACGCGTCGATGAGCGCTTTGACGACTGGCGAATCGTGACCGGTCCGATAGAGCGTTTGGCGAATTGAAATAACGTTAGGGTCGATCGCGGCTTGTCGTAATAGATCAAGAACCGGAACGAACGACTGATAAGGGTGGTGTAGAAGCAAATCGCCATCCCGAATCGCCTCAAACATGTCAGTCGCCGCTTGAATCCGTTTGGGTACTCCCGGTGAAAACACTGGGAATTTCAGATCCGCTAAATCGACAAGATCTGGTACCTGATTCAGGCGCATAAGGTTTACAGGACCGGAACACAGATAAACGTCGTGTTCTGCCAAATCAAACTGGCCTCGCAGGTAATCAACGACTTCGTTTGGACATTCTTCGTCAATCTCCAATCGCACGGTATCGCCAAAACGCCGCGTGGACAGTTCTCCTTCTACCGCCAACAGGAGATCGGTCGCTTCCTCTTCGTCAACGAGGAGGTCACTATCACGCGTAAAACGGAATTGATGACACCCATTAACCTCCATGCCCGCGAACAACTCATCAACATGGGCGTGAATCACTGAGGATAGTAGTACGAAATCAAATTCATGACCCGATAAGTCCATCGGTAGTTGAATAACCCGTGGCGAAGCCCGGGGGGCTTGAACGACCGCAAGTTCGACATTCCGACCAAAGGCATCTTTTCCTTCGAGGGAAACAATGAAGTTCAAGCTCTTGTTTGTGACCGGCGGGAACGGGTGAGCGGGATCAAGACCGATCGGATTCAAAATCGGTAGCAACTCATCCCGGAAATATCGTTGAACCCACGCTTGCTGATCGGGTGTCCATTCGTCGCGCCTAAGAAAGTAGATATCGCGGTCGCGCAACGCAGGAATCAAGATGCTATTTAGGATCTCGTATTGCTCATCGACCAGTTCGTGCGAGACCTGCGCAATCTGTTCGAGTTGCTCCTCCACCGACAGTCCATCGGGACCTCGTCGAAATTGACCGTATTTTTGCCTTTGTCGTAGTCCTGCAACGCGAATTTCGAAAAACTCATCGAGATTTGAGCTGGCGATACATACAAATCGCAAACGCTCCAGCAACGGAAACTTTTCGTTCCTCGCCTGCTGAATGACACGCCGATTGAATTCGAGTAGCGACAGCTCCCGATTGACGTAGTACTTCGGATAATTGAGGCTGCGCGTCCCCGAAATATCCGATCGAGAGATATTCATCGTGTTCCTATTATGAATAAGGAAGCGTCCGGTTCGTCAGATCAGCTTTACGCAGAGAAACTGGCGACCGTTCGAGATTTCACGTTTAACGAAGCCGTCACGAAAGTTTTTAACGATATGGTGCGTCGCTCCGTTCCCGGTTATGAAGCCGTGGTCGAACTCATTGGCGTAATCGCTGCAGCACATAGTCGAAGCCTAAAACGACCGATACATTGCGTCGATTTGGGGTGTTCGCGCGGCGCCGTAACGCAGTCCCTTCTAAATCAGCTCCCGAACCCTAGTACTCGAATCGTGGCAATCGACAATTCGGATGCAATGATTCAGGCGGCTCGAAAGGAAATTACCGATAAGCGCGTGACGTTCGTCACTGAAGATATCCTCCAGAGTGATTTCAAGAATGCAGACGTCGTTGTAATGAATCTAGTTCTGCAATTTATCGACCAATACGATCGGTCAAAGATGCTGAAAAAGATCCGTCGAGGTTTACGTGACGACGGCTTGCTCATTTTGACAGAGAAGATTCACGCGGACACTGAATTTGTCGAATATCACCACTCGTTCAAGCGTTCGCGAGGCTATTCCGAACTCGAAATTACGCAGAAACGAGACGCGCTTGAAAAGGTCATGGTCATCGATTCGCTCGAGACACACCAAACGCGCTTGAACAATGCAGGATTTAGTCAAGTAACCGTCTGGTTCCAGTTACTAAATTGGATATCACTCATCGCACGACCATGATGTTTCGCGACTGGCTGGAATCGAGTTGGCGTACTGCCGGGTTTCCCATCGACACGACTCAGTTGATCCATGGCAAGTTGGAAGACTGGATGGCCGCACTTGATCGACTGCCGAACGTACAGCCATCTCGAACTCATTTTGGCGATACGCTTCAAGTGGGTACTTCAGAGAACCTGACGACAGATGAGCGCGAAATCCTCGATGATGTCATCGATAGTCTAAAGCCGTGGCGAAAAGGTCCGCTGAATCTGTTTGGACGTGAAATCGACGCTGAATGGCGTTCAGACTTCAAATGGAATCGATTAGGCTCGCATATTCAGTGGCAAGAAAAACGAGTTCTGGATGTCGGTAGCGGAAATGGCTATTTCGGCTTTCGTGCAGTGGATGCTGGTGCTAGTTCGGTACTCGGAGTTGACGGCTACTTACTGTACGTCTTGCAAGCTGCACTGGTCAATTGGTTCGTTCAATCCTCGAATGTCGTTGTCCCATTGCGTTTCAACCGCGATTCAATAAGAGACGAATTCGATATTGTGCTATCGATGGGTGTGATCTACCATCAACGAGACGCCGACTCACATCTTGAGGAACTCTTTCGAAGATGCCGACGCGGTGGTCAAGTCATCCTTGAATCCATCGTCGCTGACGAAGACTTCGTTCCTGAAAATCGCTATGCCGGAATGCGAAACGTCTACCTCATTCCGAGCATTTGTACGCTCGAAACTAAACTACGTACCATCGGGTTCAGCGATCCAATACTCATTGACGTCACCAAAACTACTATAAAAGAACAACGCAAGACACAACTCATGCCGTTCCAATCATTGACTGATGCACTTGACCCAGCCGATACTTCGCTCACAATCGAAGGCTTACCTGCACCAAAACGGGCTATCTTGATCGCACATCGAGCAGATTAGATGCTAGGCATATTCCGCTTTCGGGGCAATACTGGTCGAATTCTCGCAATCTACCATAGTTTTTGCGATCATGATGAACGATCACTCCACCCCATCCAAATCAGAGACGCTACAGGAATTGATCTACTAACAGTCAAGCGGACGTTAGATCAAACCAACGACCTTTTTATGAAATTACCTGGTCGCGGCGACGGCATCACCCGTTATGCTCTACCTTCCTCGATATACGCAATGGATCCCGAGGAAGTCGAGGCCTTTGTACGTCAACACGCACGAAGGGAAAACTGGGTCTTTTGGACTATTTGGGCATCCATCATCGTATTGTTCGGCATATCAACCTTTTTTGCATTCGGTTCAATGTTCCTTTAGGAATCAATAGAAAACCCTCTCACCTACCGATCGATTAAATGCCTGAATCTGTACCGAACCCACTAAGAAAGCGGCGTGAGCAAGTCGAGAATCTTTGCGAAGAGATCCGTCAAACACTTCGAGACGAGACTCTCAAACAGAATGAACGTCAAGCGCGCATTACGAAGGCGGCAAAGAAAGCAAATATTTATGGTCTATCGCAACCGCAGGAATTCGACGGTTTAGACGCAGGACCATTGGAAGTCGTGGTTGTCCACGAAACCTTAGGAACATTCAACTTATGTCATGTAGGCGGTCTTTTCGGTCCTCAACCGGGCGTACTGCAGGGCGTAGGCGAACCTTTGAAAAGCCAATACCTCGCACCAATGCTCGCTGGAGAGAAGCGAGGGGCGTTTGCGTTTACGGAACCTGACGACGCCGAGCGCAAAACTTGGGCAACTATCGACGGTGAGTCGCTTATCGTCAACGGCCAAAAGTCCTACGTGACGGGAGGCGCAACCGCAGACTACATCAACGCGATGGTAGAGATCGACGGATTAGGACCTGCGATGTTGCTGATCGACATGGCGACACCTGGTATCGAGATCGTGCAGACCTTCGGTTCGATCGATGGCAGTCATCACGCATCCATGCGCTTTACCGACGTACGCGTGCCCCGCTCACACGTGATCGGCGAACCAGGTCGCGGCATGCCTCGCGCGATGAATCAAATTGGCGACACTCGACTTGTGTTTGCCGCGCAAAGTGCCGGTCTCATGCAGTGGGTGATTCAGCGAACTACGGAGCATCTACAAGCACCTCATCGTAGCGGCGAGCCGCTTGGCAACAAAGAAGGCGTCCGATTACGCTATGCCGATATGCGAATCAAAGCCTATGCGGCTCGCAGCATGTTGTATCGCACGGCGCGTATTGCGGAATCCGGTGACAATGTCATCAACGAAGTCATTGCCTGTAAGGTGTTCTGCACCGAGGCGATCGGCGAAATCGTCGATATGGCGATCCAACTCCACGGGGGTATGGCTTTACAAAGCGGTCACCCGCTCGAGGAGCTTTATCGCCGTGTCCGAGCTTGGCGACTAGCCGAAGGTGCCAGCGACATACTTAGATTGAATCTAGTACGAGGAAAACTGGATCTAGAAAAAGGTCGAATTTAACCGCGCTTGCTCTGAATGCGTTCTCGGGTCGCTTCCTTTTCGCGCTCGGACTTGCGCAGCCACACGAGAGTCGTTCCGACACCCCCCAGCTCGGAAGGCGCACTACAAAACGCGAATACATCATTGTGCTCTTTAAGCACCTGACCAACGTAGCTTTTTAGCTGAGCTGGTGGATTCGATCGAGCACCCTTACCGTGGACGATTCGAACGTTTCGATGTCCGCTATCAAGTGCTTTAGCAATAAACGACCAGAGTAGCCCATGAGCTTCTCGAATTGATCGATGATGGAGATCAATTTCGTCTCCGGACGTGTAGTGACCCAGTTTTAATCTGTCAAGTACCGCGATTTGCGTACCTTCTCGATGCCATTGAAAGACATGATCCGGCATCACGTGACTACTTTCGTCCAAGAAGTCTCTCATGTAATTCGGCGATGGTTCCTCGGTCGCGTGCTTCTGCGCGGCAATTTGCTGTGGTGTGAGCTCCTTCGGTCCGGCTGCTCGGTCGATACGCGGTGTCGTTTCGAGCTTATCGACGTCCGACATCTCGCGCTCGAACTCGCTCAAATCGCCTGCCATACCAAGACTCTGAACTTCAAATTACGTTAAACGAATCGACGGATAACGATCGGATCGTGTGCCAGGTATCGGATGGTTGTCACCGTCGTGATAGGTGAAAACCGCCGAGAATTTGACGGCATCGGACTCATTGCGCCCAGCCGCGTGAAATAGGCGGCAGTGGAAGAACATGACGTCACCGGCATCCAGTTCGACCTGCACTTGCCGATCCAACAAACTTTGGTTCTCTTCAAGGTCGGTGCGCAAAAAAAGATCTCGGTCTAGTCGACCCCGATCTACTTCAACCACATGACTGCCAGGAATGACCGACAGTGCGCCGTTTTCTCGCGTCTCATTCCCCAGCGCACACCAAATTGAGACGAGCTCCGCTTGATCGAATGACCAATACCTTATGTCCTGATGCCAGCTTGTCGAACTCGAATAGCCAGGATGCTTCGTCATCACACAATTGTGGTGGTTTTGGCTCAGTTGCACATCTTGGGTTCCCATGACCGCAACAAGCGTATCCCGAATGGGTTGCGCCGTCGCCAAGTCCGAAAATATGGCATCTCTCGCACATGCATGAAGCAATCTTCGGGGGGTGTCACCACCGCTCGATTCCCGCGTTGCCGGTGCGCCGGGATAACCCACCTCCGCCTCAAATTCAACTGGCCCAATCAAAGGGTCCAGAGCCTCCTCGGCCGCTGTCTTTAGCCTTTCGATCATAGGTTGCGAAATCAGGCCTTTCCTCACGATATAGCCTTGCGAGGTAAACAACACCGGCTCAAAGCGACTAATTTGCGTATCGGGTTGTGACATGGTCTGAATCGTCGAGACGATGTTGAATCGACGAGAGTTTAACGAATTTTTGAATGGAATTGGACAACGAACGAGCGCAAAAGTGGTCTATGCAGAGCTGAAAGAGGCTTTTTATGGCGCTTTGGGGCACATTCAATGAACGTTCCACCCCAATATAATTCCGTGTCCCAATACGCGCTGTGCATTTCGTATCAAAAAGCTTCGACAATTCACGAACGCTTATTCCACGCACGCTCGTACACGTATTCGAACCCGACAGCGAACTCTGCATCAACCTACCCACACGCACTGCGTTCCATAGTTCGTACAGCGTCAAAAGCAAGGAGTCGTAAACAGCGCTCTGCGAGCCCTGATGGGGTGCGGACGCCATTACTTCAGAATTGACAGACACACCTGAAATCACTGAATCGACGACGGTCAAGAGACCTAAACGATTTCTACGAGCTTTCCTGAAAGTCGGCTTGCCAATTGCGTTCTTCGCTATTGCTGGTGGTTTTGTGTATGCCACGCTAACTCGCGAACCGCCGACCCCACCACGCTTCGAAGTCGAACCACCCGCACTACTCGTGCAAGTTTTGGAAATGCAACGAGAACCGGTGCAGTTCTCTGTTGTTTCCCAGGGTGTCGCCACGCCTCGAACTCGCACTACGATCGTCTCAGAAGTCACCGGTCATATCGTCGAGGTCTCGTCGAATCTCGAGAGCGGTGGCTTCTTTACTGAAGATGAAGTTCTTGCAAGAATTGATCCGCGAAATTATGAAACCGCGCTGAAACGCGCACAAGCCGATTTGGCGAAATCAAGAACGAAGATTCAAACCGAACAAGCTCTCGCCGCGCAGGCATTAGAGAACTGGAATACGCTTCAAGATCTCTCCGCAGAAAACGATGAGGCATCTGACCTAACGCTGCGTAAACCCCAGCTCGCAGAAGCGCTCGCAGAACTCGACCTCAATCGGGCGGCGCTCGAAAAAGCCGAAGAGGATCTCGATCGAACGATCATCCGTGCACCGTTTGATGGAATGATTGTCGAGAAACACTCTGACCTTGGACAATTCGTGAATACCGGCGCACAAATTGCTACTACGGTATCCATCGACCTCGCTGAAATTCGGCTCCCAGTGTCCTTGAAGGACTTTCAATACCTAGATCTTGAGCACTTCTCACGAGACCGTACCGTACCGGTCACGTTAACTGCAGACATAGGTCGTGAAGAACCGGCCATGTGGCAAGGCAAAATCGTGCGATCGGAGGGGATCGTTAACGACGCATCTCGCGTTGTTTATGTCGTAGCTCAAGTCGAGAAACCATACGAAAGCGGTACGTCGCATGAACACCCATTGTTGTTTGGTACGTTCGTGAATGCCCAGATTCAAGGCCGAGAAGCCGGGGCAGTGTATGTAGTACCACGTCACGCCTTATATAACGGCAACACCATATGGGTGGTCGATGATGCGGATGAGATATACCCGAGGGAGCTCACAATCATTCGATCAGATCGCAATTCGGCGTATATTTCCGAGGGGCTCGTTGAAGGTGATTTGGTGTGCATAACACCGATCGACCAACCCCTGCCGGGGATGAGGGTGAAATACAGTGAGTGACGACGTTTTCGATCAGGGGTCTGAATTAGCCACTCCGCCGCAACAGAACGAGCCAACAACAGCAGACTCCAGTCAGGCTGACGATCAACGCGTGACCGGTTTGATTGGTTGGTTCGCGACCAATCATGTCGCTGCGAACCTTCTCTGGATTCTGGCGGTTGGTCTAGGCGGCTATACGCTGTGGAACATCAAAGTTGAAACGATGCCGGCGTTCGAAACCGAACGCATTACTGTTTCCATGAGCTATCCCGGTGCTTCGCCTGAAGATATCGAAGAAACGATCACAATCAAAATCGAAGAGGCAATCAAGGATATCGAGGGAGTCGATCGGTACTACTCGTTTTCAAATGAAAGTAGCGGTCAAGTAACGATCGTACTGGCTACTGGCTATGACCTCATTGAGGTAACGAATGAGGTTAAAGCAGCCGTCGACAGCATCAGCTCCTTTCCACCGGACGCCTATCCGCCGCGCGTTGGTGAAATGACGATGTTTAAACCTCAAGCGATCGCCGTGCAGGTATCTGGGGACGTCGACATGCGGACGTTAGTGGACGTTGGAGAGCAGCTGCGGAAAGAGATCATTCAACTTGACGATGTTTCGTACGCAGAGCTGAATGGCGTTCGACCTTACGAAATCCGTATCGAAATCAGCGAATCAACACTTCAGCGCTACGGACTAACACTCGAACGCGTAGCCCAGATCATTCGACAGTGGTCTGTCAATGTATCAAGCGGTGCGATCGAAACGCAAAGCGGCAGCATTCGAGTACGAGCTACCGGTCAGGCATATACGGGCGAAGAGTACGAGCAAATCACGATCCTGACCAATCCGGACGGTACCTCACTAAACCTAGGACAAATCGCATCAATTCATGACGGTTTCGTAGATTTTCAAAACATCACACTATTCAATGGAAAACCTTCGATCGGCATTCGTGCGCTCGCTCGTGGTAATGAGAACGACGTTGATATTGCCGCTGCGGTTACTGAATGGGCGGAAGAACGCCAACTCACCCTTCCTAAATCGATTAATTTGACTACTTGGGGTAGTTCTGCGTACTACCTTGAGGGGCATCTCAAAATGATGCTCAAAAACCTCTTATTCGGCGCATGCTTGGTATTTCTAGCGTTAGGGATTTTTCTACATGTGCGTGAAGCGGCATGGGTGGTGTTTGGGCTACCGGTAGCGTTTCTCGGCGCGGTGATATTCCTTCCCTTGCTCGATGTCACAATCAGTATGCCGAGCCTGTTCGGGTTCATCGTCGTCATCGGTATTGTGGTCGACGACGCGATCATCATCGCGGAGAGCGCGCATGCAGAAACCATGCAAAAGGGCTACAACGTAGTCAATATCGTCAAAGGCGCTCAGCGTGTTGCAGTTCCGGCGACATTCGGGGTACTAACCACCGTAGCCGCGTTCATGCCACTCATGTTTGAGACTGGACCGATAAAGAACATCGTCATACCCATCACGAGTGTCATTATTTTCTGCCTGCTCTTTTCGCTCATAGAGTCCAAGCTCATTTTGCCCTCCCACTTAGCGTTGATGAAATCGTCGCACAGTCGTTGGGATGTGGTCGCAGATTGGACACAGAAGCAGCTTAGCCGATTCGTTGACAACGTCTATATTCCTTTGCTCAGGCGTTGCATGGAGTTCCGTTACGCAACCCTTTCGTTTTTCTTCATGTTGCTAGTCGGCGCGTCGATGTTGGTCGCGAGCGGCATCGTTCCGTTCGGGTTTTTCCCGGGCGGTGTGAGCGACTTTGTACGAGGCGAGGTAACGATCGTTGACGGTGCGCCAGATCAGTTGATGGAAGACACTATTAATCACATCAACGGAGCGCTTGACGAACTACGAGCAGAGTTTCTGGAAGAAACCGGCGATCCAGTTATCCAGAACGTTTACACCTACACCCGAAACAATAACACCGAAGCACGCTTTCAGATTGAACTTTCGAAACTCGGCGAAAGACCTGTTGAGACATCCGAAGTCGCTCGTAGATGGCGTGAAAAGGTTGGCGATCTCGCGCACACCGAAGACCTGAGCATTTCCGCTTCACAGAGTATGGGAAGCGGTTCTGATCTTGACATAAACCTTCGAGGGGAGAATTCCGACACGTTAGAACGTGCGGGTGAAGATCTCGTTGACTACCTTCGAGACTACAGCGGATTGTTCAATGTACAAAGTTCCGCTACAGCGGGACCTCGAGAAATGCGGCTCGCCGTCAAACCAGCGGGTCAGGCAGCTGGCTTAACGCTCAGTGATTTAGGTCGACAAGTTCGCTATGCACTCTACGGTGCCGAAGTCCAAAGAATCCAGCGCGGGAGCACAAATCTTCGAGTCATGGTCAAGTACCCGAAGGATGAACGTTCATCGATCGGAACACTCGATAACATGTGGGTAAGGCTACCTGACGGTTCAAGTGCACCATTCGACACCGTCGCTGAGTACCGAGAAGATACTGGATACAGTTCGATTCGGCGAGACGGTGGCGCTCGTACACTCGCGGTATCTGCGGAAGCCGAACGTAGGCTCGTCAATCCTCAGCAAGTTCTCGCTGCTGCTGAACGAGATTTCTTACCAGAACTGGAAGCTCGCTATCCGGGCGTGACGTGGGAAGTAGGAGGGACAACACGCGATGAGATGGTTGGAGTTAACTCTCTCATCATTGCGTTTTCGTTCGCCATAGCCACTATCTATGCGCTGATGGCGATTCCCCTACGGTCATACCTATTACCGATACTGATCATGAGTGTTATCCCATTCGGCATCATCGGTGCAGTATTCGGGCATTGGATCATGCGCTCGCTTTTTGACGAAACGATCGTCTTTAATTTCGTCTCGATGATTGGGTGCATGGCTCTGAGCGGGGTGGTCGTTAACGACAGCTTGATCCTAGTTCACTACGTCAAGCGCAAACTCGCCGAAGGCGCGGATCTCGTGAGCGCTATCACTAGCTCAGGTAAGGCGAGATTCAGAGCAATTTTGTTGACCTCATTGACGACATTCTTGGGTCTTATGCCAATTCTCTTCGAGCAATCGTCTCAAGCGAAGATGATCGTCAACATGGCTATTTCAATCGCGTTTGGAATTCTTTTTGCGACAATGATTACGCTGATTCTGATTCCTACCTGGATTCGAGCATTGGCTGACATCGGTTGGAATCGCGCAGCCGTTGACAGGATACCGGCTACGGAACAACCCACCGGAGTACCAGCTCCGGCAGGTTAGTGCTAACTCAGTAATTCGTTAAACACTGTCTCACGGTTAACGGTGACGTGTAACGAACGTGATGCTCGGGTAAGCCGTGCTTCGACATAACGGTGTTCCTCCCAATTGAGCTCTATGTTGGTCCATACATAGCCAACTGGATCTCGGCTGTCGTCGCGTTTGCGTAAACAGTTGTCGACATGCAGTTCTAGCACATTGGTCTCGTCCACACGTATGACGAATTGCTTGTGTTCGAGATCGAATTCGAGGACGTCGTCACTCATCAGGTTTCTGAATCTGTGTACATGTGCGAAAACACCTAAAGCGTATTAAGCCTGTGAGCTGCGACTAAATAAAGTCGAGATTGATGGCGACACACCGGCTTCTTAGCTCAATCGAGCTACCGCAACGGCTCAGAATCACTTGTCCTAGTCTGGCAGCGCGCAATCGTCACGCGGTATGAGATAGAGATCCTCCACTGAACAATCTGCCAAGATCCTTTTCATTGCATCCCGTTCTCGTTCATCGATCGACATGTCGTATTTCCGCTTTACTTCAATGACGCGATATACATACCAACACTTGTTGTGGTCTGGTTCCCACTCGCCTGGATCCTTGTTGGATTTAAAGCTATTCACGCTACCGCTTGCCAGCGTCAAGTTCAACAAATCATTACCCAATTTGTATCGCTCTACGATATCTCGTTCACACATGCCGCTCTTGTGCGCTTCGTTACGGGAGACGATGTGCTCGACTTGTACATCTCTGTAGCTGTCGAAGCAGCTATTCTCGTACGGGCCGTAAATACCGCCCATCGTGTGTGAGATGGTTATGTCGGCATCCGAGTCGTACGCATAGTGATCCCCATCATAAGGTGAGTCTTCGCATTCAAGCTGGTCTTCAACACGCAGGCCTAGCCAACTATCTGAGGTATCACTCGCTTCCTCGTCAGAACCATCGCTCGTGTCGTCCTCGTTCTCTGAACCGTCATCGGCTGGTGCACCATTTTCACATGCAAGCACTTCGGTCCGATCATCTCCTGTATGGCAATGACATGGATTGCCACTATCTGCGCCACCAGGCGTATGGCACCCATTCGCATTTACTCCGCCCGGATGCGCCGGGACGATTTGTGCTAATCCAAGACTGAAAATCAGTATGAGTGCGAATACCGAAATCGAAATTCCGGTTCGCGAAAAAAAGTTAGCTACTGACAAGGGTTCTTGCTCAAAAAACGAAATATCCTCTACATGAGTTTATACAAAAATGGTAGTGATTCACGAGTAAACAACGAGGATCGTTCAACAGACGAACGCATGACGGCGTTGACAAACGGCGTGCATACCTATGGCGTTTGCGACCTATGGAACTTCGTGCATGCGATGATCCTCTTCCACATCGAACGTGTATTAATGATCTCGACTAGTTCGTATTACATCAGTGAGGTCAACTGGTCGCCACCTTCAAGGATTGAGGCTACGAGGAGGCTGCTTCGAAGCTCTTCCAAGACGCGGATGTTGGGGATACACCAATACGAACCTACAGCCGGCTAGCTTCCCTTTTACAAGGTGAGTACCGTTCCGCTAGGTTCCTTTCGCATCGACCTAGGGTTCGTGCGTGACTTGCACTAAGCCGACCGAGCCACCAATCACGGTCGAACCGGCGATTAGCCAAATGTTTTTTTGCTGTCGCTTTCAATGATCATCACGCAGTGTCTTTTGCGAAAACCACGACATCTCATGAATTGGTTTTCCGAGTGCCGAAGCACGCAATTACGTCAAATTAGCGCTTCGATTTCGGCGCCGAACAAATGCTAATCACTTCAGCTAGATTCTTCGAGCTACTCAATCCGATGGAGGGTTTCACATTCAGGAAATTGCGGATATCCCAAATACACACATCGAGAACAGCTACTTCGATGGATCTGGTAGTTCATCGTAGCAGCTACAGTGAGTGCATTTCTTCACGTTGAACTACAGAACGAACCAATATCGTGGCCGCTACGGATTTAGCGGTAGAGATGCCACCAGGTACTGAGACCGGCATACAGCGTGGCACCTTTTTAAGGTGTCTTGTGTACCTCGATTTAAAGTCGTCGACTCAACGTGAGTCGACTAAACCCAACTGGGGAGCAATCCCCAGTCGGGTGTGTTGTTCCTCATCGAAAGAGGAGGACAACGCCATGTTGACTTTCTACGTCGTTCCGTTTCGACGGAACATTTCGTTTGAGCGTGGCCTGTCGCGCTTGACGAATTTACCTTCGCGCATTGCTGAGCAATTGGTTATGCGTCCGTCACGTTTTGATCTTACAATGCTCCTCAGAGCAGCCGTGGAGGTGTGTCATGATGTCGCTTAACAGCGCCGACGCACTTCGTCGGAAGTTGGAAGACGAACACGACTTCAACGCCGAACAGGCTAATGGCACATTGATTGTTGTAGATGAAATGGTCGATCACGGAATTGATCGCGTGCTGAAGAGCATCGCTGACTTGGAGTCAAAGATGAATGCACGTTTCGATGTCATGGACGAACGATTCAATGTCATGGACGAACGATTCAAGGTAATCAAAGATCATCTGAAAACTATTGAAGACTGGATACCTGTAAAAATCGGATTTATTACGATCGCATTGATCGCCGCATATGCGGCGATATTCGGCAGTTAATCGGACTTCGCTAGCGTTCCGAGTTCGTCTGTTCACTTCGCGCCTGGGTCATAGACCCAGGCGCGAATTTTCGAATGTGCGTCTTGAATTCTCTAAGGTCGGCTCGACTTTGAAGCCAAATCGCGACGTGATATTGATCGTTGAGGACGAACTGGTCGAAAACGGAATTGATAGAGTACTTAAACGCATTGCGTCTTTGCGTTCACATATGGACATGCGACTCAACGTTATCGAGGATCGGCTAAGAAGCTTTGAAATGTGGGTATCGGCAAAGTGTGCGTCTATCACGATCGCCTTACTGGTCGCACACGAGTTAGGCTTCGGAGGAACTTCAGGCTTCTCGGAATTGTTCCAATAACCTGTTTTAGCGACGATCGAAGACTTTCCTATTCATGCACGGCCTCAAGCTAGCTATTCATCTTCGCCTTTCGTGCGCTTACTTACTTCCTGATGCTCGACTTTTTATGAGACTTTCGATGCCAACATATTAGAAATTCGACAATCAAGGCTTGATCGTCATACATAAATCTGATCGTATCGAATTGGCACGAAACTACGGTAATCTCGGGTGCGCTACTTCGGTCATATCAAGCACTCTGCCGTCGAATTAGAGCACTGACGACTGTCGTAGGTTTACTTTAGTTACCCGAGGATTTCAATGATCGCCGAAAACTTCGCCAACCTCCGTAGGACGTAATATCGACCGCGCCGTCCGTTGTGCTGAAGTCACCTACGAAGCCTTTCACCCATTCGCCGTTTCCAAGTTCAACCGATCCAATAGCAAGGGGACTTTCAACCGGCCCAATGAATCCTCCTAGCTTCTCTTCAGGTAGTGTCCAAACTTCAAGTTCGATCGCCGCGCCCCCCGACGCGTTGCGTACTAACGCCGGTCGGATACCGTCTGGCAGAGCATAGAGTCGGTAGTAAGGACTCGTTCGAGCACATCGTAGACGTCTGCCTCCGCGACGTGTCAGCTCGTGATTGAGTGGTTGTCCCGTCATATGTGCGCCGCATACTGCGAGACTCATCTCTTTGCTTCGCATGGAGCGAGACTCTACCAGTTTTTCACCAAGAATGTCGGCCGCTAGGTCGAGGAGAGCGGTATCGAATCCATCTTTGCCTACCAGCGTGATCCCAAATGGCAATCCCAAAGATGTTGTGCCGCTCGGTAACGCAACAGCGCAGAAATCAAGTAGATTGACACAATGGCTGAATGTACCAAGATAGGAATTCGTCGCGAGAGGTTCTCGTTCAACTTCAGCCAGAGTGTAGTGTTTCGGTGCGGTAGGCATGACGACCACATCGATATCCTCAAAAATCACCTCGATCTCACGTCTCAATTCCGCAAGTTGATACAGCGACCGAAAGCACTCCATTGCGGATAGCGCCGGAGCGGACTCAATGACTGAGCGCGTGACGGGGTGAACGGAATCCGGATTGTTCTTCAGGAATTCGCCCACTGCGACAGCGCGTTCAGCTAACCAGGGTCCTTCATAGAGGAGACGTCCCGCGCTCAAAAACGGCTCTGGATCGATGGAAACCGAAGTGTCTGGAAGGTCTTCTGTGAAGCCACGAAACAAACCCGCATACTCCGAGTTGTCACGCCAAGGCAGTTGGTTCGGTGTTAGGTAACCCAATCGTGGGCTCGAACGGGCAAATGATCTTTGTTCGACCCTGCGCGAAAACGATTCATCTCGATCGAAGCCACCTGCTATCTCAGCGACTACATTTGCATCAGCAACGTTATTCGTAAATGCAGATACACAGTCAAGAGTCCGGCATGCTGGTACGACGCCACGTGTCGACCACCAGCCGCGAGTCGGTTTAAATCCAATCAAGCCATTGAACGCCGCAGGAATCCTCCCAGATCCCGCGGTATCCGTTCCGAGAGCAAACGGCACCGAACCGTTTCTAACCGCAACCGCAGAACCGCTACTGCTACCTCCTGCGATATAGGTTGGATCGATAGCATTACGTACTGAGCCGTAGGGCGAGCGAGTTCCGGTCAAACCCGTTGCGAACTGATCGAGATTTGTCTTGCCTATCGGTATTGCACCTGCGTCAATAAGACGATCAACAACAAAAGCAGATTGTTGAGGTACGTACGCATAGTCAGGACAACCCGCCGTAGTTTGTACACCTGCTAAGTCGATGTTGTCCTTGATTGCAAATGGAACACCCCATAACGGTGATGTTGAAAAGTCAAGGCTTTCCAGTCGCCCTAAGTAGGTGGACAGCGACGATTCATCAAGCACATGAATCCAAACCGACTTAGGAGAATCTAACGCTCGCCTTCTAGCGAGTTCGGCGACTTCCTGTGGATGAAGACGTCCGTTAGCATACCCCTTTCGCAGTTCAGCAATGCTATTTAGACGGATCATGGCGCCGCCGCAAGTGCTTGACCCGCTTGAACCGCCTGACCCTTTGAAACGAGCACTTCACCGACAACACCTGCAGTGGGAGCCGTTACTTCGAACTCGGTTTTCATGGACTCGACGACAAAAAGAACATCACCAGCTTCTACTAGCTGACCTTCTCGAACAAGAACGGACCATACGGATCCTGCAAACGGACTAGCGATGAACGCCTCACCATGCGTATCCAATGGTGAACTCTCCAATCTGCCTTCATCTCCAGTCTCAAATGTCAAGAGGCCGCGAGCTTTCCAATCCTCAAGCTCTGCTGCAAACGCCGTTCTTCGTTGATCTTCAAATTCAGCGATGTCATCGGCATTTTTATTGACGAACCCTAAATGGCTATCGAAATCAAAAACTCCATCTTCGATGTCGATGTCGTGCGCCCCCAGTGGGAAAGCTTCTCGCATTTCCCTTAACTCTGATGCGTCCACCTCGTAGAACCGAATACGATCAAACGACCGGAGTAGCCAGTGCTTATCGAATGCCTTGCCACGACGATGGTGATCCCAGACTTGCAGAGTCCGACCAACAAACTGATAGCCGCCCGGTCCCTCCATCCCATAAATACAAAGATAAGCGCCTCCTATACCAACAGAGTTTTCCGCAGTCCAGATGCGCGCTGGGTTGTATTTCGTAGTTACTAAGCGATGTCGCGGATCAACGGTTGTAGCGACGGGTGCGCCGAGGTACACATCGCCAAGCCCCATCACCAGATATTCCGCATTGAAGACGATGTCCTTGACCGCTTCACGATTTGGCAACCCATTAATCCGACGAATGAACTCAATGTTGTCTGGACACCATGGCGCATCGGCGCGAACGCTTTTCATGTAACGTTCGATCGCGTCACGGCAGGCAGGATCGTCCCAAGAAAGAGGTAGGTGAATCACGCGTGATGCCCGCCGTGAATCTGCCACTCGAGCTCGTTCGAAATGAGGACTAAGTTCCCGAACCAACTCATGTGAAGACCATCGACTCCTATCGAATCGAATGAGTAAGGAGCGAATACCCGCCGTCGTCTCTAGTACACCGGGTATGCGATCATTGGCGATATCGACTTTCAACCGGTCTACGCGAAGACGCAGACCGATATCTAGTAAGTTCGGACCGAACTCAACCAAAAGTGAATCTTGCGCCGCGCGACGCACGCGAATATCGCCTTCTTCAAGTACGATCGGATCTTCTACGCTTCGCCGCAGGATCTCCGGCCGCACAAAGACCTCTGATGAGCAAGCCGCGATGGCTTCGTCGCGCTCAAGTGAATATCGTTTCGCCTCATCTTCGGTTACCGCAACCAGCTCGACTTTGTCGCCACCACGGAGTTGACCCAGCTTCCAACGATCCGCCTCGATCACAGCTCCAGGACATACGAATCCGCCTAAACTGGGACCGTCGGGTCCAAGAATCACGGGCATGTCCCCCGTGAAATCGATCGCGCCAAACGCGTAAGCATTGTCGTGCACGTTAGACGGATGGAGGCCGGCATCGCCGCCATCAGGGCGAGACCATATCGGTCGAGGTCCAATCAATCGAACGCCCGTTCGACTCGAGTGGTAGTGGACAGTCCATTCAGCATTGAGAAATGCATCGACATCGGACGGGGTCAGGAAGTCCTCGGTGCATTGAGGACCCATGGTTATCCGTAGTACATGGCGAGCGCTTAGGTCTGGTACAGGCATGTCTGAACGCGTCTGCTGTTCGGCAGTTTGCTTATCAGCAGCCGAATCGATCCTGACGACATCTCCTGCCACCAATGCGCGACCGTTCATTCCGCCGATGCGACCAAGCGTGAAAGTCGCAGCAGAGCCCATCACCTCTGGAATCTCTAATCCGCCGCCGAAGAGCACATAAGCTCGCATACCGGCAATCACATCACCCACTGCGAGCACGTCGTCTCTTTCTATCGCGATCGGTCGCCACGGATTTGGCGCTTGTTCGATTCCCTTTCGTTGGAGGCTGATCTCAGCTGCGCCAGCGATGAGAATCGTGGTCGGGCAGTGAAAATAAAGCGTTGGTCCAGTGACCGTAACCTCAAGACCGGGGACGCCTTCATCGTTTCCTAGACAACGATTTCCCAGGCGGAACGAAAGGTCGTCCATGGGTCCTGAGGGGGGTACACCAACGTGCCAAAGACCCATGCGACCTGGCCATTGCTGAATCGTTGTTTGCGCTCCAGGATTTAATACATCAAACGTACGAGGTTGATAGTCGACGCTGCGAAGGGTGGCGGTGTTGTGAATTGCATTAATGAAAGAATCCGTCTCAATCGCTTGAGCGAGATATTCCCGATTAGTCTCGATACCGTGCAACACACTCTCCTCGAGCGCGTTCTGTAGGCGTTGTCGCGCTTCTTCCCGCGTATCTCCGCTCGCCATCACCTTGGCTAACAGTGAGTCGTATTGCGGTGAAACGTCTGTGCCGGAGCGCAGCCACGAATCAATGCGTATCTTTGGACTATCGGGAAAGCGGACAACCGAAAGCGGACCCGGCGTTGGCCGAAAATCGTGTTTCGGATCTTCGGCGCAAACGCGAGCCTGAATTGCGCATCCAGACGGTGTCAACGCTGCAGTTAACGTATTGAGCGGCGGTTGTGAGTCGGCCGCTAACTCGATCATCCACCTAACTAAATCGACACCATACACCAGCTCGGTGACGCCGTGTTCTACTTGAAGGCGCGTGTTGACTTCTAGAAATGTAGCAAGCTGCCGATCAGGATCGTAAAGAAACTCGACCGTACCCGCACTTCGATAAGACACACTTGAAAGGAGCGCAACCGCGTCTTCGTGCATGCGTTCACGAACTTGCTTCGGAAGGTTAGGCGCAGGGCATTCCTCGACTAGCTTCTGGTGACGCCGTTGCAACGAGCAATCACGATCACCAAGGATCGCGATACCACCTTTACCGTCGCCAAACGCCTGAACTTCAACGTGTCTCGGATTCGTAACGCAACGCTCAACAAACAGACGCGAATCCCCGAATGCACCGTTGGCGAGCCTTTCTACCGTACTAAAACGGGACTGCAATTCAGCTTTGTTTTCACACCGTTCCATGCCGATCCCGCCGCCTCCGGCCGAACTCTTCAGCATCACGGGATAGCCAATCACATCCGCCTCACGTAATCCGTCTTCGAGGCCTGAAAGTACGTTGCTTCCTGGTAGCAATGCGACCCCCGCCGCAGTGGCAAGTCTTCTGGCTTCGTGCTTCAGTCCAAAGCACTGAAGGTGTTCGGGTCGGGGACCGATGAATGCGACACCAAGTTCCTCTAACTTCTCGGCAAACGCAGCATTCTCGCTTAGGAAGCCGTATCCAGGATGAACCGCTTCTGCTCCTGAACGACCTACGGCATCAACGACTTTGTCGACCTGCACATAGGTCTCTGCGACGTTGCCTTTGCCAAGCGAGTGAGCCTCGGTTGCTGCATCCACATGCATCGAACCGCGATCATCGTGCGCGTAAATAGCAGCGCTTTCAATACCCATCGTATCGAGCGTACGACATATGCGTACGGCGATCTCGCCTCGGTTAGCTATGAGGACTTTCTGAAACATGCTTCCGTGAGACGTGCGGTTTGAATTGCTACGACTAGCTCGTTAGATACCAAACAGTAAGTTCGATTGGCGTCGGGTCGTAGCCGTTGCAAGGGTTGTTTAGTTGCGGACAGTTCGAAATGAGGACCAAGACGTCCATTTCCGCGACAAGCTCCACGTACTTGCCAGGTGCGCTTATGCCATCTTCAAACGTGAGCCCGCCTTTGGGTGTTACCGGAACATTCATGAAGAAGTTAATGTTGTGAGTGATGTCGCGTTTGGTCAGTCCCCACTCATCGCGTTGATTGACCGCGAGTAGCCAGCTATCGCGGCAGGAGTGCATACTCTTCTTGTCAAGCGCGTACCGTACCGTGTTGCTTTCGCCTGCGCACGCGCCGCCCAATGTATCGTGACGGCCACAGGTATCAGCAACGATCGTCAACATCGGATTTCCTTCGTCGGATAACAGCGCTGTACCGGTCGTCAGGTAGAGATTTCCTTGCTCTCGTACCGTATCGAATGCGCTATAGCGTTCATAGGGGTTGTTCGCATTAAAGAACAACGTATCTACAGCTTGGTTGCCTTTGAGGTCGGTGATACGAAAAATGTCTCCTTTCTTTACCGTGTTCATCCAAAATTCGCCGGCCCGGACAGTTTCGCTCCGATCCGCTTGGTCGACACTTCTTGTACTTTCCTTCAACATCGCGCCACTCCTACTCGATATTCACGCACCCAGTGAGTACAGATAGTTGTTCATGTAGCCGCGACCGTTTTCGTCTCTAGAAACGCGACACGGGTCATCTTCTTTCACTTCCTCCGCTAGGCTCAGTCGATACGCGATCGCGCAACGCGGATACTGCGGCGAAGGGTTCAAGGGATGCGGGCATGTGTGGAGTACCACGAGCGTCGGCATTTCAAAACGCAACGTCACGGAGTCTCCCGCTTGTGAGTGGTTGGCAACAAAATTCATCGTTCCGTCTTCCGCTACGTCCACGCGCGAAAACCAGTTCACATTTGCAGCGAAATCGCGGCGACCAAGGCCGTACTTACCAAGTTCAACTAAGAAAGAATCCCGTCCGTTTCGGAAATAGTCGTTGCGTGCCTCCTGATAGGACAAATCGCCCCATTTGCGACGGACGATTTCCGCGTTGCACGTACCGCTTGAAGTGTCATGCCAACCTAAATCGTCCGCGATGATGGAACAGAAGATGCGACCCATATCCGAGTAGAGACAGTGTCCCTGCGTGAGTCTGAAAGTGTGTTGACACTTCAAAGTGTCTGGTAGATTCAGCCTTTCGAGGGGATTTCCCGGGTTGTACGTCAGCATGGCCGCGTTACCTCCCCCTTCGATATCCTCGAGCTGCAGTTGCACACCTGGGTTAATCACGAACGACCAATGACTACCTCCCGGAAGTACATCTTCGTAAAGCACGTCGCTACTCACGATTTCTCCTTATGCCTGATTAGGTTTCACGTTCATGTTGTCCATGATCGAATCGAGTCGACGATGATGACCGACCGGTAAATCGAACGTGATGGTCGCACCATAAAGATCGGGGTTATGCGGGTCGACACGCAGTTTGTCGAAGACCAACAAACGAGAACCTAGGCTAAATCCTTCAGCAATATCGTGCGTGATCATGAACACCGTGAGATCCAGTTCCCGAAATAAATCGAGCAGCAACACGTGCATATCCGATCGATAACCCGGATCCAATGCACCAAACGGCTCGTCAAGCAATAAGATCCGGGGCGCTTTAACCAGTGTCTGCGCCAATGCCAAACGTTGTTGCATTCCTCCAGAGAGTTCTGACGGGTAGTTGTCCGCTGCTCTATCAAGGCTGACTCGTTCTAGCATCTCAGATGCTCGCTCTACGTTGTGAGCACGCCGACGGCCAAACGTCCTTCCTAGCCATCGTGAATCCGTCAATTCGAGGCCCAATAAGACGTTCTCAAGAACAGTCAAATGCGGGAAAACCGAGTACCGCTGAAAGACGACGCCCCTATCTGCACTCGGCTCAGGTATCAACCGATCGGCATCGATCATGATGGAGCCTTCACACGGTTGGACTTCGCCTAACAACATGCGTAGAAATGTCGTCTTGCCACAACCCGACGCGCCGACGATGGTTATGAATTCGTTCTTCTCGACGTTTAGAGAGACTTTCTCCAGCACGATCTTGTCGACGTAGCGCTTCCACACGTTGCGAATCTCAATCACGACTACGCACCGTACCATGCGAAGCAACGCCGATTCAAGCGACGAAGTCCGAAGTCAAACAGGAACGCGAGGAACGTAATCCAAGCTACATACGGCAGGATGACGTCCATGGCGAGATAACGTCGAACGAGAAAAATCCGGTAGCCGAGCCCGTCGGTTGATGCGATGGCTTCAGCGGCGATAAGAAATAGCCACGCGCTTCCTAGTGAAAGCCGAACACCATCAATAAGGCGTGGCATTACTTGAGGCAATACGACTCGCAGTGCGACTTGCCAGCTGGTTGCATCGAGCGTTTGCGCCTTGATTAATTGCTCGCGCGGTAGTTCACGTACGCGTTGCTCAATGTCTCGCATTAGGAAAGGCGCTGTACCGAGCAAGATGAGCATGACTTTGGCGAGTTCGCCTACACCAAACACGATAAACAAAATGGGCAATATCGCGAGCGGTGGAATCATGGATAGCGCGCGGACTGCAGGCGACCAGAACGCGCCAAACCAGGGCACGAGTCCGTTCGGGACTCCCACCGCTAATCCGACCATCGCAGCTAGGAACACCCCTGTCACAAGGCGCTTTAGGCTCGCAGCAGTATCGGTCCAGAAGATGTAGTCGCCAGTTCTTCTATCCGGTTCGAACGCGACGCGTTCGATCGCTGCGCCGATAGTAGATAGGTTAGGAAGTAGCTTGTCGTCTGGATTTTCCGCAAGGCGGATACTTGACGCGACAACATAAAGAAGCAGAGCGAGCACAAACGGTACCGCCGCGCTCGCAAAGATGCCAAAGCCACCTGGGCGTCGATTGATGAGACGCATAGGTCCGACCGTTGATTCGACCGGATTCGCTCCGGGTTAGATTTCTCCGTCCGCAGCCATTTGCATGTAGCTTGAATCGAACCTGAGTTTCACATTTGATTCTGAACCCAGCACTTCTCCGTTCGGCAGTTCAATACCGATGAAGTCAGGTCCTGGGGCACCATCGCCAAGAAGGCCGTGTTCAAACGAGAATTCAGCAACGTTTGTCATTGTTTCGGCAAGCGCACTTGATTCCACGAATTCGACAGCGGGAGCCGGTTCGAAGAACATTTGCGTTGCTGCAAGTTGAGCGTCATAGCCCGAAAGATCTGTTCCAGACGCGGTCGCCATACGCGGTCGCCATATGCGTCTTCGCGTCAATTGCAGTTGCATTGGACGCTGCCATGACCGCCATGGTTTCGTACCAAGCACCGACTAGAGCTTTTGCTAAACGAGGATCTTCAAGTGCTTCAGTGGAGACCACTAGCATGTCAATGATCTCACCCGGAATCATGGATGAGTCGAACACCGACGAAACTTCCGGCATGGTCTGGACCTCAGCTAGAAGAGGGTTCCACGTAACGACTGACGTGACGTCGTCCGTAGCAAACGCCGCAACAATATCTGCGTCCGAGGTATTGACGACCGTGAGATCACGTTCCGTCATACCCGCACCGGTGAGAGCTCGTGCAAGCAGATAGTGAGAAACCGACAGCTCGACGAGATTGACGTTTTGACCGCGCAGGTCATCCACGGTTTTGTCAGCACCCTTCAAGACGATTCCATCGTTTCCATTGGAAAAGTCCCCGACGATCAGCGCGGTTGAATCTACTCCGCCAGCCGCCGGGATCGTAAGCGCATCCATATTGGTCATCGTGCAACCGTCAAAAGCGCCTACCGTGTATTGGTTTATAGATTCGATGTAGTCATTGAATTGAACTACCTCAATCGTGATACCGTACTTGTCCGCCCATTTATCGACGATACCAGTTTCGGCGGCATATGACCACGGCATCCAACCGACATAGATGCTCCACGCGATGCGGTAATCATCCTTGGCGATTGAGGGAAGCGCTAACACGCCTAGTACTAATGCAAGCGCTGTTGTTACAAATTTACGAAAAGAGAGTCGTGCCACGAAAACGTCCTTATGGATTGAACTGTCGAAGGCGATCTAATCCTTCTACGTAATTGACGTAACAACTTCTATGCCAACCCACATTGCACACGAATCAGCCGCGTCTAGACAATTTCGCGCACAATCTGAGCGCTCAATGCACGTTTTTCGGGCAAGAATTGAACTAATCTTCTGACGAAGTATTTGCTTAGTTAGTCGGAAATCCTTGTGAGTCCACGGCCTACGATTGAAAGAAACACCGATCTAGCTAACTCTCTTGTTGTAGAAACCAATCAACAAGCCCGGGATTTAAATCCTCTGGATACGTGTGTGCCAAGTCTGCGATTTCACGGTAGAAAACACTTGCGCCGGCTGCCGAGAATGAGTACTCCGCGGTCTGTGCAATATCGACAGTGAACATCCAATCCAATGCGCCGTGCGTGATACATATTGGTAAATTGCGAAGTCGTTCCTTCGACATCATCTCGATCAACATTGGATGAAAACTCGCTGAACATGGCGCCAGGTGCGTAAAAGGAGAATCGTCCGTACATCCCGACACGTATGTGAACGTCCCCCCGTCGCTCATACCTGTTAGTAAAAGCTGGGTGTCATCTATGTTTACGATATTGCGAATCGACGCTAATATCCGCTGAAGATTCGGTGAATCTTGGTCAGGACCCATGATCGCCCAGGTACCACCAACCGAAGTTGGACTCACTAACACCAGCTCCTCGGTTCGAGCCGTCCGCAACCACGACCACAAGTAGGTCGAACCGTGACCACTTCCCCCATGTAATGCGAAAACCACCGGGTATGCCTTTTCGTCACTGTACGTTTCAGGGATATATAAGGAAAAACCACCACGCTGTTTTCGGTCGTTATCGATATGGTGAACTCCTCGAAGTCCCGCGGATTGTTCGTCGTTTTCTAACCGGATTCTTGGCTTATCTTGCTTGCGCTCGTCCAGAAAAAATCGATGAATCAAACTGAAATGGCCCGCTAACGGATACAGCGCTTCATAAACACGAGATCGCGCCCCCAACGCTCGATAAATCGGCATCATGTCATTGGTACTTTTTCCTACCTCATCGAGCGATTCCAAACTTCGAAGCGCCACACGATACGCTTCTGAAACCAAATCTCGGATAGGCTGCGCTTCTGGTAACCAATCTGCCTCGCGTAAATTTCCCGACGCGTCACGAAGGTTCTGTCTTGTCGTGAGCATCTCGTGACAGATGGACTCCATCGTTCCGGGTCCAAGATATCGAGAGCTCCGTTCGAATACTCGAAGTCCTACTAGTAGTGGTTCGATAACGTTTAACAGTACATCTTCAAACTGTCTTTCTTGCGCCATATTCCCATGTTACGAACGATGTTCCGTAAAACGTTCGTAGATACCGTCCTCCAAGGTGATCATAGACTTGAGACTAGAATGCTTTCAAGTACGCAAGAATCCAGTTGCCATGACTTTGAGTTGGTCACACGCGTTCGTTAACGTTAAGAATCTGAAGAGGATGGTGAGCTTCTATACGGACGCACTCGGATTTCGCATCAGCGATCAAACGGAGGGCATCGCTTTTCTATCGCAGCTTGACGACGAGCATCATCAGATTGCGTTCAAGGAGGATGCCAATCAAGGCAACGAACCAAGTCGAGTTGGGCACTTCGCATTTCGTGTCGATTCGTTGGATGAAGTTAAAAACCTATACACAGAACTATCGGCGAACGAAGATGCGGGGAAAGTGGTACCCATAACGCATGGCAATACATGGTCGATTTACTTTCACGATCCTGAGCGCAATGGCATCGAAGTGTTCTGCGACACTCCTTGGGATGCGGTGCAACCATTAGCGGAGCCGTGGGATCCAAAAATGAGCCGAGTTGAGTTAGAGAAATACACGAAGGATCTCATCTCACAACACGGCGACCTGAAAGCAAATCCGCGTGAACACGTTGAATTTGGGCGCGTGTAGCAAATCCTATGAGACGAACTCAGCAGTAACATTTAGTGCCAAGCGAATCTGTTCGGCGTTTGTCTGAGTCCAAAATTACACGCTAGTTATTCAAGCTCATTGACGCCGGGAGTAAGTAACAACGATGAAATCTGAACGCTCATTCGACCGAACTGTTGAGGATGTGGGCAACATCCAAAATATGGAGCACTTCAATCTCACGGTGCCGGATCAACAGCTTGCAGCACTGTTCTACGTTACCGGCCTCGGATTTACCCGCGATCCCTACATCGATTTTGGTACCTTCAACATGTGGATCAATGCCGGTGAGCAGCAATTCCACTTGCCGAAAAAGGACGCACAAAAGTTTCGAGGCACGATCGGAGTTGTTATTCCCAATCATGACGATCTCAAACGCCGATTAAACGGGATCGAACGTTGGATGGATGGTACCGAATTCAGTTGGGAAGAAGACGGTGATTGCATCAACGTGATTTGCCCTTGGGGAAATACGATCCGCGTCCACCAACCCGAAGAAGGTAACGGGATGGCGCTTGGAATCGCTTACGGTGACATGCACGTGCCAATTGGATCGAGCGATGGCATCGTTAAGTTCTACGACCAGATATTCGACACACCGGCGGAGAAGGTCGAAGACAACACTGGAACCTATGCACAGGTAGCGATGGGTTACAACCAGGTATTCCGTTTTCGTGAGACCGAAAACGACATCGACGAGTACGATGGGCATCATATTGCGATCTACGTGTCGAATTTCTCACGCCCACACGATGCACTGATTGAACGTGACCTAATTACTGAGGAATCAGACCAGCATCAGTATCGATTTCAGTGCATTGTCGATCTCGATACCGGTGATGAAATCACCGAAATTGAGCACGAAGTACGCAGTCTCCATCATCCGATGCGTAGACGCAGCCTAGTCAATCGAAACGCGTCGCAGACGTTTGGCAACTATCGCCAAGGGCGCGATGTCTTCGTGCCGTAGTGGTTGCGTCGGGTGACGAAGCCCCGTATTACCTGCCGCTCAGTGATGAAGTCGACGTATTTCTGGCGGCTTTTGCACAGCGACTACCGGTACTTTTAAAAGGACCGACCGGCTGCGGTAAAACGCGTTTTGTCGAACACATGTCGTGGCGGATATACGGCGACGACCAACTGGTTCGGAACGCAGTCAGACAACCGCTGACTACTGTTTCGTGTCATGAAGACCTCACGGCAACGGACTTACTCGGTCGATACCTTCTGCACGATGAATCTACCAGTTGGCAAGACGGACCGCTGACGTCGGCAGTACGTCATGGCGGCATCTGCTATCTCGACGAGATCGTTGAAGCGCGCAAAGATACGACCGTTCTGATCCACTCTCTCTCGGATCATCGCCGGATTCTGCCGATCGACAAAACCAACGAGTTACTTGAAGCACACCCAGACTTCCTTTTAGTTATTTCTTACAACCCGGGCTACCAGAGCATTCTCAAGGACTTAAAACCTAGTACCCGTCAACGCTTTGTAAGTCTCCAGTTTGACTATCCCACCGAAGAACGGGAAGCTGAGATCATCCGGGTTGAAAGCGGAATTGACGAGCAGAATGCTCGTACGCTCGCCAAAGTTGGCGTACATATTCGAAATCTGAGAGAGCATGGTTTCGAAGAAGGCGTTAGTACACGCTTACTCGTGTACGCAGGATCCTTAATGCAGCAAGGCATACCACCGCGACGAGCCGCAAATGCCGCATTGGTACACGCTTTATCCGATGATCTAGAGGTGCAGCAAGCTATCGCCGATATCGTCGACGTAGTCTGGCCTTGACCCTACTGAGCGAGGTCGAACGTCCACTTGCTCTCTTCACGCAAGGGTTAGCGAATCGCATCCCGATTTTTCATAGTGCAGAACAACAACGTTCGATCGTCGGTTCAGATCTATGTGAGTTGTTTTTGCCGCATGAATTTGACCACTTCGACGAGTCTAGTGCGAACCGCGATGCCTACCGATGGCTCGTCATGCAGCAACTTGGATTTCGTCGCTATGACACGCTGTCGTTTTCGGTCGAAACTGCAAGATCCCGCATCGAATATCTAGCGATGCAACCCGCGCCTACCGCACATCGCTCCCCCGATCTTGAACTCTTCTATCGGCACTTCCCGGTGCCAGAGTTAGCGCGATACCTGTTTTTCGTATTGGAAGAAGCCAGGGTTGCCGAATTGATCGTCTCGGAGTTTCCAGGCGCGCAACGCTTAAAACGCCAATATCGAACTTTTCGCGAAAGCACGTTCACCCTGTCCGCACAGTCACCGTTTACCGAATTGATGAGTTTGGAGATTGCCTTACAGCGCTTGGATCAACTACCACCGAGCTATGTAGATCTTGTCGCACCCATTCTCGACGGACCGTCAAGTGTGTATTCGTCAGCTGAAGCAACCGTGAATTGTTACGGAGCTTTTTGTACTGATCTCTCATCGGAAGCAGCAAGCACCGTGGACGGCGAACTTGAAGAGATGGTTGAACTACCCACGTTGCAACGTGCAGCACGTCTCGAGGAGTGGCAAGAGGAACTACATGACCTTGACGCCCAATTGCATGCAATGTCGTTTGATGAGAATGCTGAAGCCAGACAATCCTCTTCCGACGAGGCACTCGATGGCTCACTTCGTGAAGCGAGTGTTGAGCTCAAGCAAGAGCGTGATCAGCTTCAACGTAGCATCGACATGGAAAAGTCGCATCTTTCCTCATATGAACGTGAGCAGATCATTGGTAATCCGCATTTTCGATACGACGAGTGGGACTACCTGAGTCAGAGCTGGCGAAAAGCCTGGTGTTCGGTATACGAGATACGGGAAGATCACGTTCGCGAGGATTCAGCAACCGAGTTACTAAAGCGCATCCAACCTCTCGTTCCGAGCGTTAGGAAGCGGTTTGAGCAAGTCAAACCCGTCGGTATGCGGCGCGTACCTAGAAGCCTGGATGGGGAAGATTTGGACATCAATGCCATTGTCGAAGCGCGCGCCGATAGCCATGCGGGATTAACGCCAACCGAACACGTGTACGTACGAGTGGAGAAGAAACAACGCGACGTGGCAGCGTGCCTACTCGTCGACCTATCTGCATCGACGGACGATCCGATTGTGCAGCCTGATCCCACACGTATACCTGAAGATGAGGAGGATCCGTTCGACGACCCATACCTTCACGGCGCGATCAACTTCGACCCTGATCAATCTGAATCTGAAACGCCGCGCAAGATCATTGACGTTCAGAAAGAATCCGTACTACTGTTAGCGACCGCGCTCGAGAATCTTGGTGATCTGTATTGTGTGTATGGATTTTCGGGGTACGGACACGAGCGCGTTGAAGTCCATGTCGCGAAGGAGTTCAACGAATCTCTCAACCTTGGAGCGATCAACGCCATTGCAGCGATGAAACCTCTACGCTCGACTCGAATGGGTCCAGCGATTCGACATGCAACGCATAAACTGCTAGTAACAGGCAGTGCGTTGAAAGTACTGCTGGTGATTAGCGATGGTTTTCCTCAAGATAGCGATTACGGACCTGACCGCAGCGACCATGAATACGGTATTCAGGACACAGCTAAAGCGATCCATGAAGCGCACGAAAAGGGCGTTCAACTGTTCTGCATTACGGTCGATGTCTCGGGACACGACTATCTACGGCGAATGTGCCGCGATGATCAGTACTGGGTTATTGAAGATACTGAAGAACTACCAAGTGCACTGCAGTTTGCGTATCGTCGGCTCACTTCGTGACAAGAAAAACGGCCACCCTAATAGGTAGCCGTTTTGATCACAGCTCACACTAGTAAGTGATTACAAGCGCCATCCTCTGCCGTGAATCTGGTTTTCTATCTCTTTAGTCGTCCCCGCCGAAAATCCCAATCAGCTGAAGGATGTTGATGAAAAGGAGGTAGAAACTGACGAACAGTTGATTCGCAGCGACGATGTAATTTCGTTCGCCGCCTAATACGATCGCACTAGTCTGCCACAGGATCAGCGCACAGGCGACTACGACCACAAACATCGATATGACGATAGCGAAGGGAGACATGTTGACAAAGAAACTCAACAGGATGATCCCTAGTATCACAAAGAACGAAACAACTAAGAAACTCGAGAGCCAACTAAAGTCCGTCCTGCGAACGATTGTATATGCGGAAAGGGCGAAGAATGTCGCTGACGTTAGGGCAAACGCTTGTACAACCAACCATGGCTGTACTGCTAGGTAGAACCCAAGAATTGGGGCGATGAAAAGTCCTATGAAGCCTGCAAACACAAAGGACCAAAACAATCCCCAAACAGAATTTGCCGTTTTCTGGACTGCGTACGAAAGTCCAAAGAAACCTATCAGATAGATGAAGAAATTCATCATGCCGATCCCGAGCGCCATCGCGACGTACGACACAAGCGCAGCAAAGCCGATGGACAGACCAAGCATGATGTACGTGTTACGCAAAACACCGTTGATTTCAATTGCCTGTTGTCCAGAGACGTGTGCTAGTGCTGTTAATGCCATGTTTTTTACCAGTTTCGCATGTCTGTGCTAAGTTGAATTATGTATGGTGTCAATCGCACCTTGGCGAGAAACCCATCTTCGAATCATCTGTATAGACAACCAACTATTTCCGCGAGTTCATCGTCGATTCAGGTGAATCCGAAGCCTCTAATCTAGTTATAAGGACGGAACTATCACAATTCAAGTACTCTCTAAAACGTATACATTGAGCGGGTTCTCTTCCACACAAGTCCTTCACGAGGACACGGCCATGCAACTTAAACGACACTTTTCTATAAGCTACGATCATGCATAGTCGACTCTCTCTTCCCGTATCGTGCCTTTGCCTCTTGACCTTGAGCGCATGTTCCCAACTTTCCGAAGAAGAATGCCTATACATGAGCTGGCACGCAAGAGGTGTGATGGATGGGGCCGAGGGTGCACCACCGAGCAAAGTCAACCACTACCAAACCGTCTGTGCTAAGTACTCCGTGATAGTAGACCAAGCAACCTACGAGGAGGGTCGCCAAGAAGGGGTCAAGCGATATTGCACTCGCGCGAACGGCTTTCACGTTGGTATGAATGGCGACCGCTACGAAAATGCTTGCACAGAGAGCAACGAACGCACGTTCCTTAGTGGCTATCAACCGGGTCGTTTGATGTGGTCTGCGATCAACAATATCCGAGAGGTCGAATCGGCTGTGCGATCGAGCACCTACCGGATTCAGAACATTGAAAACAAGATCGATCGCCTGTATGTCGAACTTGAAGACACCAGTTTGACCGATAAGCAGCGATCCGAAATCAGGAATGAAATTCGATGGGCAAGAAGAGAAATCGAGAACGAACGCGATCGGCGCAGGACGAATGAGTTACGAATTCCAGATCTAAAAAATAGATGCAATGAAGCTAGGGATCGAGTTGAGTCTCTCGGCTTTGTCGTGGCTGATGTCTGTAATTAATGGGTACGGCTCAATTTAGGCGAGCAGAACGATCCGAACACATCGAATCTAGCTACGGGAATATCTTGAGTTTAGTCTTGTCCAAGGAGAAACTCATTCCGTAACTCTCTCTATGTCTCCGATGTCGATTTCCCCGTTTCGCATGTATGGTCGTTCTTTTCTCTTTTTGCTCTTGCCCTTTCTAGCAAGCTGTGCAACTGTCTATACGGCTCCAGACTTCACCGATTACAAGGCTCAACACAAGTCGATTGCTATCCTGCCATTTGACGTCACCATAAATCCTGAGCGTCGGTGGAGCGTGTCACAACAACAAATCGATCAAATGGCGAGCCAACACGCTGAGTCCTTTCAAAGAGCTCTCTACACCCAGTATTTACAAGGCCAACAACGCGGCCGATACACGATTGAATTTCAGGATATTAGCCAGACCAACACATTATTAACTCGTAAAGCCACTAGTGGCAACACGCAAGTGCTACTAGCTTCCTTGTCAAAATCAGAAATATGTGACGCTTTAAAAGTAGATGCTGTGATTTCAGGTGAAATGGTGTTAACGAAACCGATGGGAACCCTGGAGTCGATCGCTTCTCTACATTTCTTCAAAATCCCAGGGAGTACGAACGAAGTCCACGTCAACACTTCGATCCACGAGAGCGACAACGGTAAGTTGATTTGGAACTACGACTTCGCGCAACAAGGTACGCCGTGGAGTTCTGTCGAATCTATCGCAAAGAACTTAATTCGAGGTACTGCACGTAGCTTCCCGTACCGGAAGTAGCCGGTACATCTCACCAAGATCTATCTGGCGACCTCACGATTGACGCTCGGAGGTATACGTCCACGCCGAAACTAGAGCCCGGGAGGAAAGCACCCCGAATGTCGTCCTATGCATACGGTTTAATTCGAAAATATGCGAGGGTCGAGATTAGCTAAACTCGTCACTTTTGATCATGGACCGAAAGCAGGAAACTACGGAGGAGACAGCAGGTGGTTTGGCAATCAGAAGTTGAGGAACTTGAACGCCGAAGAGCGTTTTCTGAAGAAATGGGCGGCGAAGCTGGAATCGCTGAACAGCGACGGCGGGGCAAGCTAACCGTAAGAGAGCGTATTCGCCTTATCGCAGATGACAACGAGTTTAAGGAGATCGGCCAGCTCGCCGGTGCGGCGACATATGAAGGTAACAAACTCGTCCACGTTCGACCTTCGAACATGGTCATCGGTACTGCCAAGATCGATGGACGAACTGCTGTCGTAACAGCCGGAGATTTCACCGTACGTGGTGGTTCTGCCGACGGCTCAATAGGCAACAAAGGCGGTCATGCACAGACCATGGCTGCAGAATGGAAACTGCCTTTCATCCGTCTACTAGATGCAACTGGTGGTAGCGTCAAGACATTCGAACAGATCGGGCGCACATACATACCGACAAATCCGGTAACGCCTGGTATCGAGAAGTTACTTTGTGAAGTACCTGTCGTTGGTGCCATTCTTGGATCCGTGGCTGGTTTGCCTGCAGTTGACGCATGCCTAGCCCACTTCAACGTGATGGTCAAAGGGATTAGCCAACTGTTTCCAGGTGGTCCGCCGGTCGTCAAAGCCGCGCTTGGTATTGATATATCAAAAGAGGAACTTGGTGACGAGCGAACCCAGGTGTTCGAGAGTGGTGCGGTTGACAACCTGGCCGATACCGAGGAAGACGCGTTTGACATGATCCGGCAATTTCTAAGTTACTTGCCGTCCAACGTATGGCAAATGCCACCGCGAGGAGACACAGGTGATGACCCGAATCGACGAGATGAGGAGCTGCTTTCTCTCATTCCTCGTGAAAAGCGGCGTACTTACAACCCTCGTCGAATACTAAAAGCAGTGTTAGACGAGGATTCGTTCTTCGAAATCACACCCCATTACGGACGCTCTCGGATTATTGGTCTGGCGAGAATGCATGGCTATCCAATCGGTGTCATGATCAACAACCCGAACCGAATCGGAGGTTCGATGGATGTTGCCGCTGGCGTGAAGGTCATTCGATTCCTTCAGTTATGTGATACGTTCCATTTACCGATGCTGTATTTAGCGGACGAACCTGGGTTCATGGTAGGTCCCGAACAACAATCACTAGGCATCGTTCGCGCTGGTGCCAAGATGATTTGCGCCACGCTACGTACCCGTATGCCTTGGATGTCCGTAATCATCAGACAGTTGTATGGTGTTGCCGGGCAATGCCATGACCGACCAGGCGGAATGTTCAAGCGAGTTGCCTGGCCATCCGGTCATTGGGGATCAATGCACATCGCGGGTGGCGTTTCTGCAGCTTATCGTCGCATCATTGCCGAATCAGACAATCCTGAATCGAAACAGCTAGAAATTGAGGAGAAACTAGAAGCACTCTCGTCGCCGTTTAAGACAGCTGAAGCATTCAACATCGAGGAGATCATCGATCCTCGCGAAACGCGACCACTCATGTGCGAGTTCGTCGAACTCGCCCAAGAGCACCTCAAGACCCAACTCGGACCTAGTCCATACCCCTATATGCCTTGACCGACTATTGACACACTCGACTGTTTCATCAATTCAAGAAACGAGCTACGCATGCGTACGAATCCTGAACTAACTCCAGAAGAAAAGCAGACGCTCTACGAAGACGGGTTCTTGGTCCTTCGTGACGTTGTGCCAGAATCATTGACATTTGAGGCACGACGAACAATTCATATGTTCGCCGGAAAGAATGGCATTCGACGCTCGTATCACGACATATCGACGTCGTCCGCACTGCCTGACTTGGTAAATCACAGCATCCTTGGCGATATCTTGCGAAACACGATCGGTCCCTACGACGCGCCGGAACGAGGATTCGCTGCCATTCTCTATCCGAATGAGAAGAGCGACACACCAAACTACGGCTGGCACCCCCATTTGGATGGTCTCTGGTCAGGGCGCCTCCCAGCGTCGGCGGATGAAATCGACGACCTAAACAGTCCCCGTACAGAGCATTTCGGTAGCGGCGATGCGACCGTCATGGGAGCGAACATGACGCCTCTATTCCAGGATCCCGAGTGTACGCTTTCACTCGGTAGCTTCACTGCGTTCGTAGGGATCGCACTGAACGATCAAACGCAATTCGGTCGCGGCAATTTATGCCTCCTTAAAGGAGTCCACGAAGACGTCGAAGCCTTTTTTCGCATGCAACGAGATTCTGGAGGCGTCGTCGGACCCGAAGGCGAAGCGTGGCCACGGCTAACCAGACAAGCGAACGGTGGCGTATCTATGACCCCTCTGCCCTACCCAATACGAGATTTGGCGCTACAGGATGCGACCGAGTACAAGGGCTATCGTTTTATTAATCCGTCGCCGATCCTACTTGACGTAGGGGACGTCGTGATTGCACTCCACGCATGCCCCCATGGTGGTTCGCGTAATGAATGGTCAGATCCCCGTATGAACGTGTATTTTCGAATTCGACGAGATCGACCCGGAGGCGTCCGTGTTCTTGGCGACAGTGATCATCCCGATCGAGAATGGCTCGGTGGCTTTCATGACTACCCAACAGACTACAACCCATGGGAGGTCGCCATCGACAAGCTCTGCGACCACTGGAGCGAATGGGATGGCATGCAGGAAACAGTTGCAATTAACCGAGTACGGGCGCAATCATCGGGCGCTTAAAGTGTCGATAATTCACTCCGCGCGGTGGCTACGTAGCTCAGCTGGTTAGAGCATAGCATTCATAATGCTAGGGTCGTTGGTTCAAGTCCAACCGTAGCTACCACTTGCCCCAACGCTCATTCGACAGATATAAGGACACGCGGGCCATGGTCGAAAAAATCGGTGCATTGTGGGTTCAAGTGCTTGGCTACCTCAAACCCATTGACGGGATACCGCCACTCTTGGCTCGCCTTTATTTAACACCCGTTATGCTCCAAGCCGGATATACCAAGATCGTCGGTTTTGACAACACGGTTTCATGGTTTGAAAGTATGGGCATGCCGTTACCCGTCGTAAGCGTTGCTCTAGTCGCCGTATCTGAGTTCGTTGGCGGCATTCTGTTATTCCTAGGTTGGCTTACGCGTCTCGTCTGCATTCCGCTCATGATCGCGATGCTCGTTGCTGCGTTCGCAGTACATGGTGAAAACGGATGGCTGACGCTGTCTGACGGCAATAGTTGGCTGGCGAATGAGCGAGTAGAACAGGCTCAAGAAAAGAAGAGGGAAATCCGACGATTAATGCGCGAACACGGTGACTATCGATGGCTCACCAGTAACGGCAGCATGACGATTCTTAACAACGGGATGCAGCTCGCAATAACGTACTTCTTATTCCTGCTTATCCTGCTCTTTACCGGCGGCGGCCGATATACGAGCTTGGACTATTGGTTGGGAAACTGGTTAAACCCACGTCCGAACATTAGCTAATGGCGACAAACCAAAACAAGACAATTCCGACGGATCAAAACGTCAAACAGTTCATTGATAGCGTCGACAATGAGGTCAAGCGCAACGATTCAATAGCGCTTCTCAACATGATGACTGAAATCACAGATCGCCCTCCGGTGATGTGGGGATCGTCTCTCATCGGATTTGGAACCTATCACTACAAGTATGCGAGCGGTCGTGAAGGTGACTTCTTTCTAACTGGCTTCTCACCTCGTAAGCAAGCACTGACTATCTACATCATGCCTGGATTTTCAGAGTACGACGAAATCCTTGGGAAACTCGGCAAGTACAAAACGGGAAAATCGTGCCTTTACGTAAAGAAGCTCGACGATGTGGATCACGAATTACTCAAAGAACTGATATCGAAAAGCGTTACGTACATGCGTGACAATTACGAAACCAAATAACACTTCTTCCCGTCACAGCCATCGTATTTCTATGGCAGTCAATGACCCGTTAGTTTTTATTCGAGAGCAATCCCGCTCGATGTTCCCTGACGGCGTTGTCTCAGGCTCGGTATTAATGTCCAACATCGCCTTCGGCGCAGCCGCTCTCGGTGCGGGTCACATTGAGATTTGCAATTCCGGGGATTGGTGGTTCGCAGCGAGCGAAACAAATTGGTTAGAACGCGAGCTAACCGAGAGAACAGGAGTTGAAGACCTATTCAAGTCACGCGTACGCTTTCCGAGACTTGGACCGAGTAGCTTTCGACCTGAACTGTACGTCGGCGCATTCGCTGAGGACATCTATTTAGATTTGGACGGTCGGTATATCGCTATCAAAGGAGAGATTCCTACTACGAAACCGCATGTCGGCGTTGTCCCGCCATGGTGCGTCTACGTCCTAAGTTGCCGTGTACCACCTTCTAGCTAAACATTGAACAGGAAGTGCACAACATCTCCGTCGGCGATCTCATATTCCTTACCTTCTGAACGCATCACACCCGCGTCACGACAACCCGCTTCGCCATCGTGCGCGACATAGGTGTCGTACGATGCGACTTCCGCGCGGATGAAACCTCGTTGAAAATCCGTGTGAATCTTGCCAGCGGCGGTATGAGCTAAGGCACCAATCGGAATCGTCCACGCGCGAACCTCATCTGGTCCAATAGTGAAGAAGTGATGGAGACCGAGTAACCGATATCCTGTGCGAATAACACGCGTCAATCCTGGTTCTTCGAGACCAGCCATTGCGAGAAATTCCCCACGTTCATACTCTGTTTCGAGTTGCGCAATTTCGGCTTCTAGTTTCGAACAGACCACCACGAATTCCGACGCATCTTCCATCGAGTAGTCACGAACCCGATCCGCCAAAATTCCACCTGGCAGCGATCCCTCGTCGACATTGGCCACGTACATCACAGGTTTTTCAGTTAAAAACCGGTAATCGCGAACTAGCTGTGCCTCATGTGCGGCGAGATGCATCGCTCGGATCGGTTGGTTTCGGTCAAGCGAACCCAAGATTTTCTCAAGTACCACAAGTAGCGCTTTGTCGTCTTTCGTACCAACCCTCGCTACCTTGCGAATTTGTGATTCCGCGCGCGAAGCGGTTTCCAGGTCAGCGAGTACTAACTCAGTGTTGATCGTCTCAATGTCCGATACAGGCGAAACGTCGCCAGAAACATGCGCAACGTTTGGATCCTCAAAGCACCTTACGACGTGTGCGATCGCGTCCGCTTCTCGAATATGACTTAAGAACCGATTACCGAGTCCTTCTCCTTGTGATGCACCTTCAACGAGCCCCGCAATGTCCACAAACGACATCGAACTCGGCACCGTCTTAGACATCTTCGCGATTTCAGCTAAACGAGATATCCGATCGTCGGGAACAGGGACGACACCAAGATTCGGTTCTACCGTGCAGAACGGGTAGTTTTCTGCACTTACCGAAGATCTAGTCAACGCGTTGAAAAGCGTCGATTTACCCACATTCGGCAAGCCGACGATGCCGCATTTAAAGCCCATGACTACGCGTCGTCAGAGGGTACGGAATTGAGCTTCGTCATCGCCTTCTGCCAATCACCCGTGAACAGCCACCTCAAGAGTTCATCATCTAAATAGCTGCTCTCTAAGGCGCGTATCCGGTCCGGCTCGGGCATTTTGACTCGCGTAAGGAACCCAACCAAGTCTTTCGAGGATCCTGGATGACCGACTCCGATACGCAATCGACCGAAGTCGCGATTGTCACCGATGTGTTTGATCAGACTGCGTAAGCCGTTGTGACCTCCAGCGCCGCCTCCGAACTTCAGGCGAGTCTGACCGACTTCGAAGGCAACATCGTCGTATGCGAGAAGGGTCTCATCGGGATCGATTCGAAAGTAGCGAAGAAACGGGCCGATTGCTTCGCCACTCTGGTTCATATACGTAGTTGGAATCAGCAAGCGAACGTCATGACTCAACAGGAGCCCGCGGCCAATTTCCGCGCGTTTAGCGCGATCGTGCTTTAGCTGGATACCGAAACGTAACGCAAGCGCACGAAGCCAATTCGCACCTATATTGTGTCGCGTTAGCTGATAGGTTTCACCTGGATTACCTAAACCAACCAACAACCGAATGGGGGCTGCCACACTGGTCGTTATTCTTCCGCAGCCTCGTCTGAGTCCGGCGTTTCTTCATCGCCCTCTGCGATTTCCGCCCCTTCCTCATCCAGTGCGAGTTCGTCAGCAGCTTCCTCTTCTTCGACGTCCTCTTCCTGAACACGGACGATCGATACGCTGACGACAGGCACATTTCGGTCTGAGTCGTCTCCGGTACCCAGGGAAGGTATGGATACACCGGCGGGCAGCGCTAAACCCGATAGATGAACGGCGCTACCAATGTCGATATCCTCCATGTCCACTACGATCGCTTCCGGCAGATCCTTCGGCAGACAACTGATCTCAACTTCGACCATATTTCGAGTGATTGTCCCACCGCTCATACGTACACCGATACAGCTCTCTTCGTTAATGAAGCGGATCGGGACGGAAACTTGAATCTCCTGGTCTTCACGGATACGCAAAAAGTCAATGTGGGTGATGTTTTCCGTAGCTGGATGGCGCTGCATATCCCGCACTACAACCTGCTCGGCATGACCGTCCAACTTGAGCTCAATGATCTGCGAGAGAAAGTTTTCGTTCTGCATTGCTTTCAGAAGGACGCGTGTCGGTAAAGTGATATTCACCGTCTCCTGGCCCGCACCATACAAGACGCCAGGCACTGCATCGTCGATTCGTCGTAACCGGCCAACTGCACCAGAGCCAACCGATTCGCGCGTCGAAACTTCCAAAGTCAATTGAGTAGCCAATTCAAATCTCCTGAACCGAAGGGGCGCACGCGTGCGCTAGGTTCGTGTTGAGTCGATAGGTAGATCAGACAAACAAGGCACTGACAGATTCGCGCTCACAAACGCGCCGGATGGTTTCCGCCAAGGTAGTGGCCATGCTGAGCTGGTGTATTTTCTCACATTTCTGTGCATCGGCACGAAGTGGGATCGTATCCGTAACGACCAAACTATCCAATTCCGATGCCTCGATACGCTCAACTGCGGGACCGGAGAGCACAGCGTGAGTGATATAGGACACGACTTTTTTCGCGCCGCGCTCTTTCAGAGCCACAGCAGCATTGCACAACGTACCCGCCGTGTCGACAATATCGTCTACGATGATGCAGACGCGACCGTCGATTTCACCGATCACGTTTAACACTTCTGACTCATTCGCTTGTTCACGTCGTTTGTCGATGATCGCTATCTCGGCGTTGCCAACACGTTTCGCGACGGCTCGCGCTCGTAAGACTCCCCCGATGTCCGGGCTGACAACCACCATTTGATCGCCGTAGTTTTGCTCGATCACGTGCGGAATCAGCACCGATGAGCCGTAAACGTTGTCCACTGGAACGTCGTAAAAACCTTGAACCTGATCCGCGTGTAAATCCACGGTGATTAAGCGGTCGATACCCGACAGACAGAGCATTTCCGCAACCACCTTTGCACTGATAGGGACTCTCGCCATGGGCGCTCTTCGGTCTTGTCGCGAATATCCCAAATACGGTATCACAGCGGTTATACGTTGAGCTGAAGCACGTTTTAACGCATCGACCATGATCATGAATTCCATGAGATAGTCGTTTGTTGGCGCACACGTCGACTGGATTAGAAAAATCTCGAGTCCGCGCACGTTATCCGTAATCGTGACACTTACTTCGCCGTCACTGAACCGGTTTATGTCCGCGCAACCCGTACGGAAGTTGCCTTCCTTTGCAATTCGTGAGGCTAGTTGAGGCACCGATGTGCCGCTGAACAGTCTTACTGCCGAGTTATTCACAAGTCGAGTTCCGGTGTGGTAGCTGGCTGGGGTGGCAGGGATCGAACCTGCGCATGGTGGGATCAAAACCCACTGCCTTACCGCTTGGCTACACCCCAAAAACAGTCAAGGCGCGAATTGTAAATTTGTGATTGATGGATTACACGATTTATCTGCATTACGTTAAGTTACTTCTCATTTAGACGCCACTTATCGCATAGCACGAGAACCTCGCCGGCGTCGCTATTCAGTCGCATTTTCTTACAGACACACTCACCGTCTACCAGTTGAATGTCTTCTACCGCAACTTCAATACCCTCTAAAGACCATTCGTCAAATACCTTTGGTTGATTCACGCCAAGAGGCAGTAACCGTAGCCACAATCCGAAATCTGCACCTACCTGCCACACGTTAGACGGAATCTCCGCTGGTAGATCATCCGGTTGCAACTCCACGATTCGACCACGTCGATCTTCAATGGTGACGTATTCGTGACCGAGGACAACCTTTGCCCGATTAATTCCCAACGGCCCCCATACCTGTATTTGTGTACTGGAACCGTCGTACGCTAAGTGAAAATCGAGTCGTAAAATTGAGTTTTCGGCTTCGATCCTCATACGACCGACAAGGTCAAATTGACTGCCGACAGGGGGAACGTCGGGACCAATGAGCGCGGTACAACCTACCGAGACAGCGCTCAAGACCAGACTCGCACATCGAATAGTCCTGACGACAAACATCCGAAACTCGCGTAAAAATCTGTTTAGTCTGAGCATGTCGGCAAATTCGCCAAATCTAACACCGCATAGCACCATATGCCGATCTTAATTCTCGGACTGAATCACCAATCAACCACGTTAGACATGCGTGGTCGCTTGACGATTTCCCCCGATCAGCTTCAAAGTGCACTCCGCGACCTTCAACAGCAGTTACCCGATCTCAGCGAAGCGGCGATTCTATCGACATGTAATCGGGTCGAAATACATGGATTTTCATATTCTGCCGACGCCGAGCCAATCCTAAACTGGCTTGCTAAATCCAAAGGAGTGCCGTTATCCGAATTCCGCGAATCGACCTACTACCATGTTGGCAATACCGCTGCTACGCACGCGATGCGTGTCGCCTCAGGTCTCGATTCCCAGATCCTCGGTGAACCTCAAATTCAAGGTCAGTTCAAAATGGCATATCGCAACGCACGAGAGTGTGGGGCGTTGGGTACAGAACTAAGTCTGCTTGAGGACTTTACGCTACAGACCGCCAAACGAATTCGAACGGAAACCCAGATTGGGGCGGAACCGGTCAGTGTTGCATATGCGACGATTACTATGGCGAAACAGATATTCGCCGACTTTCAGCACGCACAAATCTTGCTCATCGGTGCCGGGTCGAACATTCGTCTAATCGCAGAGTACTTAAAAGATGAAGGCGCAACTCATTTCACAATCGCCAATCGAACCCGTGCGAACGCCGAGAAGCTAGCACCATCTTTAGACGCTAGCGTAATCGAGATAGATGAAGTACAACACCAACTCAGCAAGTTCGACATGGTTGTCAGCTCAACCGGAAGCGCTGAACCTGTAGTGACTGCCATCATGCTAGAACAAGCCACCAAGCTGCGGCGCCATCGCGCGATGTTTGTGGCGGACCTCGGCGTGCCGCGCGACGTCGAGGCGTCCGCAGGTGATATCAATGAGATATACCTTTTTACGGTGGATGACTTATCAAAAATCATCACGCAAAGTCTCGCCAAACGTCAAGAATTGACGGTTGTCGCAGAAAGAATGGTTGCGGAAGGGGTTACATGTTATCTGCAAAAGCGTCGGGTTCAACTCGAATCGTCTCTCTTGACAAACTACCGGACACAAGTAGATGCGATCCGTCAGTCAGTTCTCAATTCAGCGACTAAGAAGCTTGAAGCTGGCGAGCCTCCTGCTGACGTTTTGGCCAAGCTTGCGCATGATTTGACGAATCAGCTAGCGCATAAACCGACGATTTCGATTCGCCAAGCCTCAGCGACAGGCAACGAAGCCTTTCTAAACTTGCTGAAAGATATTTACGAACTCGAAAACTGAGAATCTAGCATGAGCCTTTCTGACAGTCTCACTGACAAGCTCGCACAGATTCGGGATCGACACGAAGAGCTTGGCCGTTTACTCTCGGAACCTGAGATCGTGTCCGATCGAGAGCAATTTCCGAAACTATCTCGCGAATACAGTGAGCTAGAACCTATCGTTCACGCGTACGAGAAATATGTGGCGCAACTTGAAGACCTCGCGCAAGCAAATGAACTGGCGGATGAGGAAGACGAGGATTTGCGTGAACTCGCGACCGAAACGATCAAAGAGTTGACTCCAACGATCGACGCGCAAGTCGAAGTGCTGCAGCGTCTTCTACTTCCGAAAGACCCAAACGACGACGCAAATGTATTTTTGGAAATTCGCGCTGGAACAGGCGGCGATGAAGCCGGATTGTTTTCAGCGGATTTGTACAACATGTATTTGGCATATGCCAATGCCAACGGTTGGACAACCGAGACGATCAGTGCGAGTCCGACCGGAATTGGAGGTTACAAGCAAGTGATCGTCCGCTTAGACGGACGAGACGCGTTTAGCAAGCTCAAATTCGAATCTGGAGCGCATCGGGTTCAGCGGGTACCAAAGACGGAATCGCAAGGTCGAATCCACACGTCAGCATGCACCGTCGCGGTCATGCCGGAAAGCTCGGATGACGTTGAGATAGACATCGACAAATCAGAACTTCGAATCGACACCTTTCGAGCATCAGGCGCGGGTGGACAGCATGTCAATAAAACTGACTCGGCTGTTCGTATTACGCATTTGCCGACTGGCGTCGTTGCTGAGTGCCAACAGGAGCGATCGCAAATCCAGAACCGGGAAAAGGCGATGAATCTCTTAATTACGAAGTTGAAAGATGCAGAGCTTTCCGAACGACGTCAGCAGGAAGCTTCCGAACGCAAGGCACAAGTTGGTTCTGGGGATCGTTCCGAACGAATTCGAACTTACAACTATCCTCAAGGTCGGATAACCGACCATCGCATCAATCTCACGCTCTATAAATTAGATGAAGTTCTTTCCGGTGAGCTCGACCAAATCATCGAACCGCTAACGTTGGATTTTGAAGCAGAGCAACTACGTGAGCTGAAATCAGCAAACGGTGACCCTGCGCCCAACTAATGTTGGAACCAACATCGGCTACTTTGGGATCATGGTTTGCGTTCGCGCGGAACCATCTCGATGATGCCGATGCACGTGCACTATCTGAAGCCGCCTTTGGAGTGAATTACAGCCAATTGATCGCTGGTACGGAAATACCCGTGCCCAATTCTCAGATCGAACTGCTTCGCAATTTCGTTCGCCGTCGTTTAGACGGTGAACCAGTCGCGTACATCGTCGGTACAAGAGGATTTTGGCGTCGCGAGTTCTGCGTTTCGCCGGACACATTGATCCCGCGACCAGAAACCGAAACACTGATTGAAACGGTTTTGCCCTTCTTGACGAGTGAATCGCGAGTCTTGGATGTAGGTACCGGTAGCGGCGCTTTAGGTCTAACGATTGCGCTTGAAACAGGCGCTCGCGTTTTGATGACAGACGTCTCCTGCGGTGCTCTAAACGTAGCGGCACAAAACGCTGAGGAATTAAAAATCGACGTTCAACTACGTAAATCTAATTGGTACGACAACGTTGACGGCGCTTTCGATTGCATCGTATCTAATCCACCCTACGTTGCCTCGAGCGACAAACATCTGCAAAACGGTGATCTGCTATCTGAACCCCTCATTGCACTAGATGGTGGTATCGACGGTCTCGATGCACTCCGGATTGTCGTAGGCGGCGCTTCCGCGTATCTTCGGCAAGGGGGTCGGCTCGCAGTAGAGCATGGTTATGACCAAGCGGAAGCTGTATACACGCTATTTCAAGCTGCTGGTTTCCAATGTATCGCCCTGGTACGCGATCTAAACCATCAACCACGCGTTACGCATGGCGTGCTGTGATGACTGACGACGAGCTGCTCCGATATAGTCGACAGATCATGCTGCCGGATGTAGATATCGAAGGTCAGGAAAAAATCTGCGCCGGGCGCGTAGCCATCATCGGACTAGGAGGCTTAGGCGCACCCGCAGCGATATACCTTGCCAGTTCAGGCGTCGGTAGTCTCACACTCGTTGACGACGACGATGTGGAAATATCGAACCTTCAACGACAGATCATTCACACAGAAGATTCGCTCAATTCGCCGAAGGTGCTGTCGGGAAAGGTCGCTATCGAAAGACTGAATAGCAGAACGAACGTCGAGATCATTGATCGTCGCGTAGACGAAGATGAAATGGCAGCGTTAGCCTCTCGTGTTGACGTGATGCTGGATGCGACCGACAACTTTACAACTCGCTACGCTCTGAATCGAGCTTGTCTTCGCACCAAGACGCCGCTCGTCTCTGGCGCAGCGATTCGAATGGAAGGTCAGATTAGCGTGTTCGATCCCAGACACGACGACTCGCCTTGTTATCAATGCCTCTACCGCGATGGTCTAGATGAAGCCCTTAACTGCGCGGAGAACGGCGTACTAGCCCCGATGGTCGGAATCATCGGTACGATGCAAGCCATGGAAGTACTTAAGCTCCTAGGTGAATTCGGAGAATCCTTGGTCGGAAAAGTAATCTACTTCGACGCTAAAACCATGCAGATTCGATCGTTCAAGCTCAATAGAGATCCGAATTGTGTCGCCTGTAGCTCGACTTCAGCGTAATTTAGTTCGCCGACTTCAAATTTGTCTCCGACTTAAACAAAGCACAAAAAGACGCTTCGAAAGCTCGCCGTGCTTTCGTCAAGTTGGCGTTTGGCGCTAGGTCGATCAGTTGGGTCACAGTCATTCCCGGAATACCACAAGGATCAATGCTGTTAAAAGGTCCAAGATCCATGTCGACATTGAGACTAATACCGTGATAAGAACAGGCGCGCCGTACACGTAGCCCGAGCGAACCGATTTTTCGCCCAGCCACGTAAATACCAGGATGCCCTGATAAACGGGTGGCTCGCACCCCAAACTCGCCGACCGTATCAATCATGGCCTGTTCGAGCAAGCACACAAAATCATGGACAGAGACACGGGCACGTTTTAGGTCTACTAGCGTGTATCCGACAACCTGTCCAGGACCGTGGTACGTAATCTGACCACCGCGGTCAGTATGAACAACCGGTATGTCCGGCTCAAGGAACAGGTGCTCTTGTTTCCCAGCTTGACCGAGGGTGAAGACGGGTGGGTGCTCGGTCAACCACAGTTCGTCCTCTGTTTTCTCTGTACGAGTGGCGGTGAACTCCCGCATGCGTTCCCAAGTCTGCAGGTAGTCGGTTTCCCCTAAATCTCTAACTTTCAGCATCGGTTGTTGTTGGGACCTGAGATCGCCTCTGGGTATCTTCGAACATGAGCAACACACTATCCCACATTCTGCCGAATATCCCTTTCTCCTCAACTCTCGCCAAAGCGATTAGTGGCACGCGCGCGACCTCTTCTTCGGCCGCGATTAATCGTAGCTCGCCTAGTTTCGTACCAGCCTCAACGGGTGCCTCGATTAAGTCCGGCAATATCAACTCGCGAGTAACGCCGTCGAACAGACGTTGAAACATCGTTTTCTTGATCGTCTCTCCGACCCCAATCGGGACCTGTTCTGTTGTGCCGAACCAGATTCGCGCGTCAGTCACATGCTCTCCTTCGGAGACAAGGATCTTGGTTCGGTAGTTTCTGAAGCCGTAACTAAGCAACTTTCGCGTCTCGCGCGTTCTTGCCGAGGTGCTTTCGGCTCCCATCACGACACTGATGAGTCTCATATCGTCACGCTTCGCCGAGACCGCTAAACAGTATCCCGCGTCTTCCGTGTACCCGGTCTTTATGCCGTCCACACTGGGGTCCAACGTCAGCAAGCGATTCCTGTTAGGTTGATTGATGTTGTTGTACTCGAACTCTCGTTCGGCGTATATCTTGTAGTGCTCGGGATAGTCGCGAATCAACGCATCTGACAGTATCGCAACATCTCGTGCAGACATGTAGTGATCAGGATCCGGCAACCCGGCAGAGTTCATGAAATAGGAATCCTCGAGACCGAGAGCTTCGCCAGTTCTGTTCATCATGACAGCGAACTGCTCCTCGGAGCCAGCAACATGCTCGGCGACCGCTACACTCGCGTCATTACCTGATTGGATTATGACGCCGCGTAATAGATCCGAGAACTTGACGATCGAGTTCGGATCGATGAACATCCTTGAACCGACCGCTCGCCAAGCGTTTTCACTTACAACCACATCGTCGTCCATCGCGACCGAACCAGCAGCGATCTCTGCCGCTGCCACGTAGCTCGTCATGATTTTTGTCAAACTCGCCGGCGCTAGTTTCTCACGACTGTTGTGCTCGAGCAGGATAGTGTGCGTCTCGGCGTCCATCAGTACATAACCACTGGCCGCGATTGATGGCGGTGGCGGCAAAATCATTTGGGCGAGAACGCCTTGTCCAACGCACCCCACCATCACCATTGTGAGAAGACGCATCAGTCTCACGCTTTACTCCTTAATTAACGAAGAACCAATCTGCAGGTTCGTTGACAACCAATTGGCCACATGGTTCGCATCAGGTATCGAAGCAAAGTCGCCAATCTTTACCCGATATCGATTCTCGTATTGATGCGGAATGATGGTCGTACTCAAATGACCTAGATTTAGTTCGACCAACCGACTAACCACAGACACCGCGGCATCTCTACCGTAAACGTAGTTGGTTTCTAAGACAAATCGTTCACTAGGTTCTGTGACCAATTCGATCCGAACCGGTCGCGACCCCACATCACCGAAACCAAGTCGCTGCGCCGTCGCACGCGAGATGTCCAACAACTCGTCAGATCGGAAGGGACCTCGATCTGTCACGCGAACTATTGTCGCCTCTCCGTTAACCAGATTTGTCACGCGCAGAAAAGATGGGATCGGCAAGTATCGGTGAGCTGCGGTGAGTGCATCGTTTTCGAACGCTACACCGCTCAAAGCCAATCTCTCGTCAAACCGTTCATCGCGCCAAGATGCATGTCCTTCTGCTACGTAATAATCGAGCTGCCGCCACGTGGTGTACGACAGTTCTCCAACCTGGTAACGCCCGTTCGCGCGTAGGTTTAAGTTACCCCACTGGACAACGGGTTCCGGATACCAGATGGGCTCAGCTGTTGGCGGTGGTTCTTCGACCGGAACCACTTCGATGATTTCTACCGGTGGATTCAGCGACGCGCATGCAACCATCGCAGTGCACAGCATGGTCGCTAGCAGCGATTTACTCATAGTCGAGTCGCAATTCCGTCAGCAACTTCAACAACGGCCTTCGCATACAAACGGCTGATGTTGTACCTCGTGATCACGTAAAAATTATGGTAGCCCAAGTAATAGTGAGTGGCTTCTTCCGTTTCGAATCTGAAAATCGATGCATATGCAGCATCACGATCGTCTTGTGTATCGATGCCAAGTGCCTTCCATTCAGCAACGGTTTTAGTTGGCGTTAACGAGGAATTTGCTAGTTCGTCAATTGCGTGACCGGACGCACCTACGCCCACTTGAGCAATCACCGGCTCATTAGGTTCCCACCCGTGATCCTTGAAATAAGCTGCGACGCTGCCAATCGCATCTACGACATTACGCCAAATATCACGTGCGCCATCACCGTCATAGTCAATGGCGAAATTACGATAGCTTGATGGGATGAATTGACCGTAGCCCATCGCCCCGGCGTACGACCCAACTAAATCTCCGATCGCAACACTCGCGCCTAGGGTGCCGCCTAGCTCTTCACGGTTGCAAGCGTTATGGTTATCAAACGGTTTAACGCGTTCTTCGCAGCTTAAGATGAGAAACTCTTCGAGCTGACCTCGGAAGAACTTTCCGCGAGCCGGATAATCGAAGCCTAATGTCGCGAGTGCATCGAGAACTCGATAACGACCCATATTTCTACCGTAGTTCGTTTCAACGCCGATGATCGCCACGATGATTTCGATAGGTACGCCGAATTCTTCCTCCGCTCTTTTCAGCGTCACCATGTTCTCATGAGCAAACTGAACACCGTCCTCGATTCGGGTAGGCGTAACAAAAATCTCTCGATAGGAAATCCAAGGTTTTTTCTCGGCAGGTCGCGTGATCGCGTCAATGATGCTTTGTTGGTAGACCGCTTGATCAAGTACTGAGCGCACTTCAGCCGCCACAAAGCCGTGATCATTAACCATGGTCGCGACGAACTCGTCCACGTCCTTTCTAGTGGAATAGTCCTCTGCTGCAATATAAGCTGTAAACGCGAATAACGTACAGCACGCAATCAATCTGATATTCATTGGAAAGCGATCCTTGCTTCTCTACCCGTCCAGATTGGACGCTCTATCGTCCTCGTAATGCAGTAACGACGCCGAATCCAGCTAAGATCGTGATGATCGACGTACCGCCGTAGCTAACTAATGGTAAAGGTACGCCAACGACCGGAAGTAGACCTGACACCATCATGACGTTCGTGAGCATGTATCCGAAGAACATCATTAAAAAACCAGCACTCGCCAAACGACCAAAGCGCGTTGGACAATTTCGACTCATGATCATCCCACGAGCAAATATGAAGAAAAACAAAGTCAATAAGGTCGCCGTGCCTACGAAACCGATTTCTTCGCCAACGACAGCCAACATGAAGTCGGTATGACCTTCAGGTAGAAAACTCAACTGGCTCTGCGTGCCTTCTCCCAATCCCTTGCCTGTAGCGCCACCCGATCCGAGTGCGATTTTCGATTGAATGATGTTCCAACCAGCTCCCAACGGGTTTCGATCGGGGTCGAGAAACGTCATGATTCGCTGAATCTGGTACTCCGTGAGTAGCACACGCCAAGCGACGACAAATCCGATCACACCCAGAACGGTAGCAGCAACGATCCAGCGCCACTGAAGTCCCGCGAGAAACACCACACAAAGACACGCTGTCAGCACGAGTACCGTTGTACCGAAATCAGGTTGAGCGAAGACACATCCAACCGGAATACCAATGATGATCAAACAGACGATCAAATCCCTAAAGCGAAGTGGGGTTGGCTTATCGTGTAAATACCACGCTAACGACAATGGCATTGCGACTTTTAAGATCTCAGATGGTTGGAATCGCGGTAACAATGGCCAATCAATCCACCGCATAGCGCCTTTTGCCTCATCTCCGAAATACAGTACGTACACCAAGAGACCTACAGTACCTACGTACGCAACCGGTGTTAGGCCTACGTAGGTGTGCTCAGGAATTTGAGCCATCACAAACAACGCAGCAACGCCGATAAAAATTAACAAAACATGCCTAAACAACATGCTTGGGACATGACCAAGCGTCCCGCTCATAACCGTTAAACCCAACCCAAGTACTAGCACGATACCTAGTACTAGCCACGGATCGACATGGGCGTTATAAAGCCACGTGACTAACCGTGTATTGCGAACGTCGGGTTGAGGCAACTCAGTCATTCTGCGCTACGACCGTTGAGCTTAGAAGTTTCGCGTCGATAACCGCTCGTGCTACCGGCGCCGCTTCCTTACTGCCACCGCCGCCATTCTCAACCACTACGGCAACCGCTATTTCTGGGTCTTTGAACGGCGCGAACGCAATGAATAACGCGTGATTTCGCTCATATTCGTCACGTTCTTCGTCGTCCAACTCTTCTCCTTCTCTTGCAGACTCAATCACTTGAGCCGTACCCGATTTTCCGGCCATCGTGTATGGGATATTGATCCCGATGTAAGCCCATGCAGTGCCATTCTGATCCAGACCTCTATTGCCTCGATGTACAACAGCGCTCATGGCCAATGCCATTCGTTCCCAATGCTCTGCCATGTCTGCTGGTTCTAACACTGCATGTCTCGGCTCCGGTTCCTCGACGACTTCAACCAAGCGTTGATCCGATCGTTTCAGCATCCTTGGTTGGACCCATGCCCCACGATTCGCTAGAACCGTCGCCATCGTGGCCAATTGCAAAGGCGTCACGTTGATATAGCCTTGCCCGATTCCCAAAATGACCGAGTCGCCTGGATACCACCGTTCGTTATAGGTATTCAGCTTCCATTCGCGTGTTGGCAACACACCCGTTCCAGCCTCGTATAGGTCATAAATGGTACGACGACCTAGCCCGAATCGTTGGGACACGAAATCAGCGAGACCGTCGACACTCATGCGACTGGCGATCGTATAGAAATACACATTCGAGGAACGGTAGATACCTCGGTGCATATCAACGCGACCGTGCCCTCCGGCTGAAGTACTGGTTCGATTCCAACTGCGGTATACCTGTTCCGACCCTGGTAGATTGAAATTTCCTTCGTCAACGATCACTTCATTCCAGTCCGTGATCTTTTCACTGAGAGCCATCAGCCCAACAACGGGTTTGAATGTCGAGCCCGGGGCATAGTTCCCTTGCACAGCGCGATTGAAAACCGGTTTGTCGCGATGGTCGTAAATTTGCCTGATTTCTTCCGAATTCGTTCCAGAGAGCATTTGATTCGGGTCGTAAGTTGGTTTACTAACCAGCGCCAAGATGCCACCCGTTTGGGGATCTATCGCAACGATGGCGCCCCGACGATCACCCAATGCCGCATCCGCTGCAAGTTGCACCTTGCTGTCGATGTAAAGCGTCAGCGACGCACCTCGCTTCGGTGGCGTTAGATCTTCCGGTTGTTCGCGAGTGGGTCTACCGCTCGCGTCTACTTCTACCGAACGAGAACCCACAGTACCATGCAGTGAGCTTTCGTAAAACCGCTCGACGCCCGTACCGCCGATGAATTGAGTTGCCCGATAGTTGACTCGATCGATCGAATCCAAATCTTCCTTCGCAATGCGTCGCACGGTCCCAATCGCGTGTACGAATTTCTCACCGTACAGGTAATGCCTGATCGTTTCGTACGTTACGACCGCGCCATCGAGTTCATGTCGATTGACCGCAAGCTGTGCTTGCTCTTTGTCGGTGAGATCACGTTTCAGAATGATGGGATCGTGTTTAGGTCGGCCGCGGATTCGTTCTTTGAATGCCTGCAATTCACCTGGAGCGAGTTCGATCAACTCGCTGAGCTTTGCGAACAGTGCATCTACACCGTCGATGCGTTCAGGAACGAGAGCGAGTGAAAGAATCTGACGGTTGTCTGCAAGAATTTCGCCGTTCGTGTCAAAAATCAATCCGCGCGGCGGTGCAATCGATTGAATCTGAATGCGATTGTTGAGCGACTGTGTTTGGTAGGCCTCGTGGTTGTAGATCTGTAGATATACCAGTCGTCCGAGGACGATGATCAACATCAAGAAACCGAGTACAACCAAGATGAGCACGCGATCGCCAAAAGAGCGAAGTTCGCTACCTTCACTGTTGGTTCGCCCGTCAATTGATTCGTTCATGATCGGTGGTAGGCGTGACCTAGATTTATCGATCGTGCTCGGTAAAGTTGCTCACAAACCAGGATACGTGTCAATTGATGTGGCAGCGTCAAGGTAGAGAGTGACCAAACCAAATCGGCTTGAGCAAGATCTGCCTTTGAAAAGCCTACATCATCGCCAATCAACAAACAGACGTCGTCTCCCTGTCGCTCCCACGACACACATTGTCGTGCCAGCGACTCGCTCGTAAATGATTTGCCGGATTTATCGAGATAGACTCGCACAGCTCGATTCCCGCATGCTACGCTCATCCTTCGCATCCGTGTTTTAGCAGGGCTCCCCGCTATGCGTTCGAGACTGAGGTTTGGTATTCGCTTGCTGTAGTCTCTGACGCCTTCATCTACCCATGAGGGTGCTTTGCCAAACACGAGCAATCTGTAATTCAAATCGCCTCTTGTTGTTTAACACCAATACCCCAGAGTCGCTCGAGATCGTAAAAATCACGCGCATCACGTTGCATTACGTGCACAACAACGTCACCCAAGTCGATTAACACCCACTCAGCAGCCGTCTGCCCCTCGATTCCGAGCACACGCGTTCCTCGATGTTTCGCATTTAGGACAACCGCATCCACGATTGCATTGACGTGGCGACGAGACGTACCTGTGGATATGACCATGTAATCGGTGAAGGACGATTGTGTACGGACATCTAAGGTACTGACGTCCTGAGCCTTTAGGTCGTTAAGGGTTTCAATAACGTTTGAGGTAGGGAAATTCTCGGTCCTCAAATACGACGTCACGCTCGGTAAAGTTGCTTATCGATTATATAGGCGAGAACTTCAGGATGAAGCCAACGATTCACTGGTTTATTCTGTGAAATTTTGTTCCTGATCGTCGTCGCAGAGATGTCTAGAACGGGACTTTGAGAGATATATACTCGTCCCGCTTCGGCCGCGAGATCGCTTGCGTGATCGACCATCTGAAAGTCATCGCAAACTGGCGCTAAGCACACATTTGTGCGCTTCAGTACAAAAAAGCTTGCCTTAAGCCGTAGAGCGTCGTATCGAACCCACCGAGGTAGACTTGCTGCGGCATCGTCTCCCAGTGCCCAAATCACCGGTTTATCGGGCCGCCCACCCAGCTTTTCTACGGTCTCGATCGTGCGAGTTGAGCCCATGTCATGCATCTCAGTTGCGTCCGCGATTAGGTTTACCTCCGCTGCACACGCAAGTTGAAGCATCTGCCACCGATGTTGAATGGCTTCAGGAAATTCGTCACGCAGTCTCGGGTTACCCGCAAGCATCATTCGAACACCTGCGCTTCCAAGCAACCGGGATACAGTTTTCGCAGCGTCGATGTGACCAAGGTGGATTGGATTAAAGGTGCCGCCAAAAACGACCGTGGCATTAACGATGGCGGATGGCACCGTCGCTGTATACAACGAATTTCTGAGTTGTAAGTCCTTCTAAACCCACAGGACCACGTGCGTGAAGCTTGTCAGTCGAAATTCCGATCTCAGCACCCAAGCCGAATTCGAATCCGTCCGCAAATTGGGTCGAGGTGTTCACCATTACAGTCGCCGAATCCACGCGATTCACGAATTGGTTTGTCTTATCGAGGTCCGTCGCGACAATCGTGTCGGTATGTCCGGAGCCAAAACGATCTATGTGTTCGATCGCTTCGTCCAAGTCATCGACAACCCGTATGGCAACAACCGCGTCAAGATATTCTTCACCCCAATCTTCTTCAGTTGCAGATGCCACTGTTGGCACGATACTCCGCGTTCTATTGCAGCCTCTAGTTTCGACTCCTAAATCATCGAATTGTTTAACCAACCGAGGCAGAATATCGAGCCCTTTTCGGACGTTAATTAAGATAGTTTCAACCGCATTACATACAGCGTACTTTTCAGCTTTCGAATTAATCGCGATATCAATTGCCATTTCTACATCCGCAGTATCGTCGATGTATACATGACACACGCCGTCAAGGTGTTTTAAAACCGGAATTGAGGAATCATTCATAACGCGCTCGATCAATCCTTTTCCTCCACGCGGCACGATTAGATCGATATATTCATTCGCTGCCAACATTTCACCTACCGCGGAACGGTCTGTCGTTCTTACCAGCTGAACGACCGATGACGGTAATCCAGATTCCTCTAAGCCTCGCGATATGCAATCAGCGATAGCACAATTGCTACGAATTGCCTCAGAACCTCCACGCAGAACACATGCGTTACCTGACTTTATGCCTAGCGATCCCGCTTCTAGGGTAACGTTTGGCCTCGACTCGTAGATCATTCCGATAACACCTAACGGAATACGCATCCGTCCGACCCTAATTCCCGATGGCTGCTGAATGAGACCCGTCACCTCTCCAATGGGGTCTGGCAGCGAGGCGACCACCTCAGCGGCACTGCACATGCGCTCGATGTCCTTTTCGCCGAGCCGCAAACGATCTTGAAGCGGTTGGGATACCCCATTGTGTTTTGCTTGCGCCAAATCTTCTACATTTGCACCTGCGATCGCGATGCTTTCCTCACGAACGATCCTCGCTATAGCACGAATTGCCGAATTTCGTTGTGACGTTGGTGCAGTAGCAAGTAGCCTACTGGAAGCCTTTGCGTGCCGCGCTAGCTCAGTCGCGCCTACATTAAAGCTCATCAGTCAATTATAAAATGTACACTTGAGTTATATTCATGTAGTAAACACCTCTGCAGACAAACACGTTAAATCACACATCAGTTATTGGACAGATCATTAACTAAACCCCAATTGAATCGCTATCATCTAACAATGTAGTTCGTACATAAAATCAGTAACAACCTCTCGCTTTACTTAAATACCACATACGTATATTATTCGTCCCGCTAGTTACTCCCAAGATCAAAAACGAGATAGTTCGTGCCAAGTTCCTCACATTCGCCAGTTCAGATTATCCACGTGCCCGACGGAAAAATCTGCGACTATATTGATGGTAAGTTTAGGAAAGATACGCCAGAGGAATACGTGCGTCAAACGATAGAGAAACGTCTAGTCAACGAACACAAGTATGAAGTATACCGCATCAAGATTGAACATACACTAAAACTCGGATCGCGTAGACCTCGAGCCGACATCGTTATATTCTCATCCGACAGCACCTCAATGAGTCAAGACGACATCCATCTAATTATTGAGTGCAAAAGTGAAACGATCGATCCCAAGGATAAGAAAGACGGAGTGGAACAACTGAAATCCTATATGAGCGTTTGCCCTAACTGTAAATGGGGAATGTGGACAAACGGCAGATATAAGGAGGTACTATATAAAAATACAGTTGGTAATAAAGTCGTATATCAAGATTACAATGATATTCCTCCGGGGGACGGTTCACTTGAGGATATAGACAGACCGAAACGGAATAATTTAAAGAAAGCTTTTGAAGACAACCTAGTGTTAGTTTTTAGGACCTGTCATAACTACATTTACGGTACAGACGGTTTACAGAAACAACCTGCTTTTTTTGAACTATTGAAACTCATATTCTGTAAAACACTTGATGAACAGAATGTTGGTAGACCGTTAGAATTTTATGCCACCTCTAAAGAAAGGTCGAATCCCGATGGACAGCTTACGGTTAAGACACGCATCTCGAGTATATTTGAGCAGGTTAAGGCGCAATTCCCCCAAATTTTCCAATCTAGGGACGAAATATCGTTAAATCCGCGTTCACTATCGTGGATCGTGTCAGAATTACAACCCTATAGTTTGCTTGATACTCACGTCGATGTGAAAGGACGCGCCTATGAAGAGCTAGTCGGTGCAAACCTTCGTGGTGACCGTGGTGAGTTCTTTACGCCCCGCAACATAACAAAAATGATAGTAGAAATGATCAATCCGCAACCACATGAAACAGTCTGTGATCCTGCATGTGGAACTGGCGGATTCCTCGTGTCCGCGCTCAATCATGTAACACAAAAACTCTATAGTGACGTTGAAACAGACTACCGAAAAGAGGAAATAGATTGGACTGATAATCAACGGAAGCTATTCCGCGACCGAATAAGGGAAATAGCGCGTAGAAATTTTTTTGGTTTTGATATTAATCCAGATTTAGTAAAAGCTACGAAAATGAATATGGTTATGAATAACGATGGTAGCGGGAATATTTATCGGACAGATTCATTGCTACCGCCACACGAATGGCACCGCGATTTCAAACTCGAACTATGTAAAGCGCTCAATATTGAAATTCAGACCATCACCAATCAGGACTCACTAGGTTTATTTGACGTAATTGTAACAAACCCACCATTCGGCAGCAATATTAAAATCAAGGGATCACATATTTTAGGACAGTTTAACTTAGGACATCTATGGCGCGAAAATCCTGACGCAAATGGACCTGAAGATCAATTCTATATGTCCGATGAGCTTCAGTCCGCTGTTCCCCCAGAACAACTCTTTATTGAGCGATGCTTGCAAATGTTAAAACCAGGCGGTAGACTTGCTATAGTCTTACCCGACTCAATACTAAGTAATCCCGGATTGTCTTTTATCAGACAATGGCTAATTAGTAAAGGCATAATTGTAGCAAGTATTGATTTACATGTTGATACCTTTCAGCCACGAAATGGTACTCAGACCTCGGTACTTGTAGTACAAAAGAACGAATTAGCGGAATTGAGCCTTAAGTCTTCGATAGCAACGATAAAGCCATATAACATCTTCATGGCTATCGTCGAGAAGATCGGGCATGATAAGAGGGGGAACACTCTATGGAAGAGAGACGAACTAGGTAATGAAATTTGGGTTCCGGAAACCAACAATATCTTAAACATCAACAGAACAGCTTCAGGCGCTATCGCGGCCACTACCGCAACGAAACGCAGAATTCGTGATGACGCAAGTACAGTCGTACCTCCAATATTTAATGAATGGAAAAAAGAGGAAGGACTGTCTTGGTGAAAGCAGAAAGAGCACATCCACTAACCTCAGAATCTCCGCTTAAAGCAACTGACAGTCCTAGTTTCACCGCAGTTTCGATTAGCGAAGTCGTAAACACGGGTTTACGTCTTGACGCTCAGATCTATAGCAACGCAAGAAAGACGGCCTACCGCGAATTGGAGAGTTCGAATTTCACGCTTCATAGTCTTGGAGGTGAAAATGGTCTGGCGGTAATTTACAATCGCCCTCGCTTCAAACGCATTTTTCTTGAGAAATCTGATTATCCTATATACCAACCATCGCAGATTACCGATATATACCCTAAGCCGCAAGCTTTTATTTCGAGTCTGACAAATACTGATATTGATTCGCTTCGCGTTAAGCAAGGTCAAATCTTGGTGACTTGCTCAGGTACGATTGGATCGTGCTCGTTCGTATCGGACACTTTAGATAACCTAATTTTCAGCCATGATGTCATGAGAATTCAACCAAAGGAATTCGCCGGATTCATATATGCATATCTGAGAACGAGCATCGGTCAGACATTACTTAAGACGAATGATTACGGAGCGGTCGTGAAACACATTGAACCTGAACATATGTATGACCTACCCGTTCCGGATATGCCATGCGAACTCAAGGGCGACGTAGATAGGTTAATCAAGCAATCGTATCAACTTAGAGATGAGTCAAACCGCCTCATCGATAATTCTCAACAATTGCTGGGGTATACGCTCCAAATAGGCGATATTCGAGAATTGCTTCAAACCTCCAACCTACTTGATTCAACGCGTGATATCTTGAATTTCTCCATTCCTATAAGCAGATTAAACACTAGGCTTGATGCGTCATTTCATAATCCGATAGTAAACTCAATAGAAAGTCATCTGCGCGAACATGCGAAGGAGGTAGTTCGAGCTGACGATTCAAGATTAGTCGCAGATGTGGTATTACCCGGTCGATTCAAACGCGTGTATGTAGACTCGGTAAACGGGATACCATTTTTTGGTGGCAAGCAAATCCTTTCGCTTGAACCGAACAATATGAAATTTCTCTCTCCTGTTCATCATCGCGAACGCATCGAGCGCGAACTCTTAGTCCGCGAAAACATGATCTTGATTACTTGCAGCGGGACAATTGGCAAAGTCGCGATAACCCCAAAACATTGGGATGGATGGACTGCTAATCAGCATATAGCTCGGCTGGTACCGATAAGCCCGCGCATCGCCGGTTTTCTATACGCTTGGTTAAGTAGCGATATCGCGTATCCGTTGTTAGCACGATTCACCTATGGAGCCGTAGTCGACGAGATTGACTCATCCCATGTTCGGAGATTACCTATTCCTCTATTGAAGGACGCAAGCGTTCAAGAGACGATCAACGATATGATCCTACATGCGAACGAAAAGAGATTCAGTGCATACGAAATCGAAAAACGAGCAATTGCGACCGTCGAAGAACACTTAAACCTGCACACGAACTAAGTTAGGCTAGCAATACCTGCTGACTGTCAACAATGCAATGTTATTGAAGTTTGCCACTGATAGTTCGACTTCCTGTTTAATAACGAGTTCGATACTTGCAGATCAATCAAGTAGCCGCCCTAGTGGTACAAAGTCGTACATCGAATACAGCCACTTCGCAAACGGTCGTGTTAACGTTTTGATCGAACAATGAACGCAATAAATCCGCAGGCCGAGAGGCGAGCATTTCGTCACACAGGCTCTGCGAAAATTAAAATGAACTCATTTCAGCGAGTTTCAATCGTTAATTGGTACAGGACGCCAATCGATCCAGATACGCTCTCCGACCTGATGGTCAGAAGTGATCTTCGGGGTTGGATCCAGACGGTGCTGCATCTCGGATTGTTCTTTGCGACAGCCACGTTCGCTTACTTTACCTTTCTACAAATTTCCATGGCGAACTGGTATTGGTCAGTACCTTTGTTATTCGTCGTCCTGTTTCTCCACGGTACGATCGGGCCTTTCATGGGTTTGATCGCGATCCATGAATTACAGCACCGCACGGTATTTAAGACTCGCTGGTTAAACGGCTTCTTCGAACGGCTCTACGCTTTTATTAGTTGGTCAGACTACATCTGGTATCAGGAAAGCCACGCGATTCACCATCGCGCAACGTGTCACCGGGAGTTCGACGGGGAGGTGCTCCTACCCATAAGGTTTTCCCTAAGGCGATGGCGGGTTTGGCTCGGTCTGCTGGCGTGGAATCCTAGAACGACATGGAGTCGCATCAAGCTCGTATGGCACCATGCAAACGGTCGAATTTCAGGCGAGTGGTATCAGCACGTGCTCCCAGAATCAAACAAACGCCTGCGTTCTCGGCATAGGAGTTGGGCGCGTATCTTGCTCGTGGGTCATTCGCTACTAGCCATCACATTTATCGTGACAGGAAATTGGTTCCTGATCGTTGTGCTTACGTTTGGCACCTTCTACTGCGGCTGGTTGGGATTCCTGTGTGGCTTACCCCAGCACTACGGTCTGAATTCTGATATTCCAGACTTTCGCGCTAACACACGAACATTTACGTGCTCTTGGTTGCCTGCCTTTTACTATTGGAATATGCAATTTCATCTTGAACACCATATGTATCCTGCTGTGCCCTTTTTTAATTTACCCAAACTTCGCCGTGCAATTGAGCATGATCTACCCACCGCACCTCACGGGCTGCGTGCGACGTGGCAAGAAATGCTCGAACTACGTCAGAAATTTCTGGCAGACCCTAATTTTGTGTATATGCCAGTGTATCCGATACACGGTCAGAAAGAAAAAACACGACGGGTAGGAACTAAAGGGGTTGTTTAAATAATGTTCTGCAAATTGCGATTGTGATCGTCAACGATCCATCGCTCAGCTAAACTTCGTATCGCGTTAAGGTGTACTTAATTAAATATAACGTAAACGAAATAGGGCGCACTCCCTTTCCCACCTCCACCTCCAGCTATCTCATTCTTCATCCGAGTATCGTTAACATAAGATTCAATAAGCGCCTTTTCTAAATCTGCAGCGTCTTCTCGATCATGCGTTTTGTAAAGAAGGACCATTTTCTCGAACAGATCGGAGTGATTGTCTTCGTACCACGAAAGTCTTTCTTCAGGATCGTTCGTCATACCGAATTTAAAGTTGCTCGAAAACTCGACGTGGAATCCAGCGTTACAAAAAATCGTCTCTACGTCTTCATCTGACTGACTACTTACGGCGTTATTCTCTAGCTTCAAGATTCCGTCCTCTGATTGGCAATGGCAAACATATGTTGAATCCTTCCGGTTTGTCCTTGTTATCTCTCGAGAATTCTAGAAATTCACCCCATTACGATTCGGCAACAACTTGAAGTCGCCCTCGTCCAGCATGTCCTCCACCAGATGGAGATTTGTCTATCTAGTGCCATGTATTGTTGGTGGTCTGGGAACACAAAGCGACGAGGGGAGTAAATCTGGCAGGGCGGACGAGACTTCGCCGGCGAATGGGAGACATATTCCTGATACCGACTTGCTACGCTATCAGAGCATCCGGCGGGTTCTAGAAGGTGAGACCGGCGCATGTATTGAATCGTCTTTTTCTATGACTAGTGTCTTGCAGTTTCGACGAGAACCTTCATAGTTCTGTGGGTCAGTGCAACCTAGCCGACTATCCGTCGCATGTGACGGAACCTCTTCACTATCGGCGCAACGCACCGACACACCAAAGTAACACAACCTGGACTGTCAAGCCGCCAGTCCAAGCGTTCGACAGCGGCATATCAGGCTCGCGATCAATGACTACTCGATCGTTTGATCTGACGTGCCATGGTCGCGAACCTTTTACGGTTCAAGGTCATTCAAGGCATTCAGCATCTCATTGTGGTGCGTCAAGATGGTCAGGAACATAAGTCCCGTCGACCCTTTCAACTGGCTAACGGTGAATTCAAGCTCGAGTTTTTCAAGTCATCCGAATTTTTTCGTACGCGCACCCATTGGGTGAATGAAGTTGAAATGCGTAGTTAGTCCGAGTCGTCGACCCAGTGCGCGTTTTTTATTCACACAATTCGCTATCCACTAACTAACGCCGAACGGGAATCCGGGGATTTTCTGCAAGAAATATGCGGGACTAGAATTGAGGGATGAGTGATTCAGTCTTTGATGTGCTGGACGCGATTGACAGTCGAGGGGAAGAAAATCTGCCCGCTCCCGCAGATCGCATTAAGTGGAAGCTATCGAAGTACGACCACTTGGACTTTATTGACGCACTCGAAGAGTGTATTAAACTCGGCTACGTCGATACCAGACGACTACCACTGACCCTCGAAGAACAAACACCAAATTACATGGTTCGAGGCTTGACATCACGAGGTCGTACAGCACTACACTCCATGCGTCAGCATAAACAAAATCGTTAGTTAGAGTTTAAGGCGTAAGGTCTACACTCACCTTAAGCGGCTGCAATCCGATCCAATGAAAGTCATAATATTCGGTTCGGTACGTAAATAGCAGAGATTTTTACCCAATGGTGCCCACCTTCATGTACAACTGACACATATAGTGACGCGAACGGTACGCACGTAGAGCGCTCGAAACTACGCCATTCGCGACCTCCAGCGCATCCATCACTTCACCTTCGAGTATTGCGTTCAGCGATTGTGCCAAAAGCTACTTGGCGAATTCAGGGTAATCGGACACTTGACGTGCAATCAACGCGTCACGGTCGTTACAATCTTTGTTGTTCATTAAATTTCACCTCGTTTAGAGCAAATGAACAGCGTCTGATCGTCGGGTCGCGTTCGGGCTCGTTTTTATATGTGGAAACTGCAGTAGGTTATTTTCACGACCCATTAGACAACTTGCTGCGACATTGCATCGCGAATCATGACTATTTAAGGACTCGAGATGAAACTAAGAAGCGTCCGTATATCGAACTATCGTTCCGTAGAAGATAGCACGGAATTCGAAATCGACGATGTAACGTGCCTCGTTGGAAAAAACGAAGCGGGAAAAAGCGCAATACTACTCGCCCTAGGTGCTCTGAATCCCGATGAGGCGACACCGATAACGCTGGACAAAGAGCGCGACTATCCGCGTCGTAACTTGGTTCGATATGAGCAACTTCACGATGATGGAGAAGCCATAGTCGCTAGTACGACTTGGGAATTGGAAGACGAAGATATCGTAGTGATCGCCGAAGCATTAGGCGACGGCGCGATGAAGTCCAGAGAAGTTGAGGTGATTCTTCGTTATGGCGGAGAGCGAGAAGTGAAAGCTAGCATCGATTATTCTGTCTGTATTGCTCATTTCCTCGGTCTATTTAAACTAGATGCACCAGATCGGTCACAGGTAGGAAAACCCCGAACTACTACTGAGCTAATCGCTAATCTAAACGACCTTGACGATCCCAGTTCTAAGCAAGAAGAGCTACGTGACTACCTAAACGACCATGGTAGCGTGGTATCTCAATTAAATAGTCTCATACTACATCAGATGCCAACATTCATGTATGTTTCCTCATATGATCGAATGGATGGGGCGATACAGATCGAACAGACACGGGAGCGAATAAGTACGGGAGAAATTGACAACGAAGAGCAACGAGGCAGTCGTCTTTTCGTTGACTTTCTTGAATACGCGGGTGTCCCAATCGATGAGATTTCAGACGTATCAACGTACGAAACGTTCAATGCCTGGCTAAAAGCGGCGTCAACGAACATTACGGAACAGGTTCTCGAATATTGGTCGCAGAACCCCGACTTGGACGTCGAAGTAACGATCGATCAGGCGCGTCCTGGTGACATAGCTCCGTATAACGAAGGATCTATCGCCAGAGCGCGAATAAAGAACAACCTGCATAAAGTCGATACGCCATTTTCCGAAAGAAGTGCTGGATTTGTATGGTTTTTTTCCTTTCTCGTCAAGTTCGCTCAAATTAGAAATGACGGTACAGGAACGATTCTGCTGTTAGATGAACCTGGACTTTCCTTGCACGGTAAAGCACAAGCAGATCTGTTGCGCTTTATCGACGATAGACTCGCGCCGTCACACCAAGTTCTGTATTCCACTCATTCTCCATTCATGGTGCCGGTAGAAAGGTTGCACAACGTACGCATCGTAGAAGACAGAATTGATACGACTGCGACCCCTCGACGTTCGGATGGTACAAAGGTGAGTCAAGATGTGCTGATGGTGGATGAGGATGCGCTTTTTCCACTTCAAGGCGCATTGGGCTATAAGGCAACACAGACTTTATTTATTGGTGAGCACACACTTTTGGTGGAAGGTCCTAGCGATATCTTGTATCTACAGGCTCTTTCTCAAGAGTTGCGCCGTAGGAAAATGGAAGGTTTAGATCCTCGATGGACATTATGTCCCGCTGGAGGGATTGACAAAATCATGCCGTTCGTCTCGCTTTTCACAGGGAATATTGCACAGATTGCGGTGCTATCTGACGTAGCCCAAGGCTCGAAGGCACAGGTCCAAAAAATGCGGGAATCGGACGTACTACGGGCAGGTCACTTCTATGCGGTTACTGAATTTGTGGACAAAACAGAAGCAGATATTGAAGATCTCTTCGACCCGGAGTTCTTCTCGACGATTGTGAATTCGAGTTTTAATCTTGTCGACCCAAACGTCGTTTCGGCAACGAAACTCGATGAGGATGAATTCACGCAGCGACTAGTGAAAAAGGTTGAGAGACTGTTTAACGTATTTCCGGACGATATTCCATTATTCGACCATTTCACCCCTGCCGATTGGTTGATACGGAACCCCCAGTTGTTATCAGATGAAAACGAAAAGACCAACGAAACTCTTGCTAAAGCAGAGGATATATTTCGGACGTTTAACGATCTACTTGATTAGTCCCGCCGATGCTCAATCAAGAAGCAGGATTTCCTTAGTCACAACTCGTCCCGGTTCAGAATGGGCATCAACCCCTATCGTGCAACGCTCCCTGGAATATTGATGAATGCGCCGCTACAACTCTCACGACCGCTTACGTTCGCCAGCCCGTCAACACCAATTGAATCTGGAAAGTTGAGTAACAACCGATATATAGCGTCAGCAGCAGTGGATTTTGTTAGGTCTCGTCGCCTTTAGTCCCTAGGGCGGGCAGAAGGACGTAACTCGATTAGGAGAACGTGGTCTTGTTCTTTTCGACTTACTCAAACTTCAACGGAAGATCGAAGGCTGGCGCAACGTACTAGAGGCATAACTTCACACGAAACAAAAACGCTCGAACATACGAGAGTGTGTGAGCGACGAATACCAGATCAGGATTCTTGTGAGATTGTCTATGTCGACGAGAGCGCCGAACGCCCAGTACTTTGAACTTCGTTCACGCGTCGTTACACGTTAAAAATCGATTTCTGGAGTGCACGCCGTTCACACGATTTTCTTATCCTCCGGTTAGATTGAACTCTACGTTGCAAGTTCCTCACGAACCTGACTGACCGACGCTTCGCTGGACTGTTTCGTTACTTATCCTCAAATCAACTTCAATTCATCCGAGTCGTTCTTTGACAAGGCATGCTGAAGGTTTGGTGATTCGATTTGTCTAAGGCTCGTGAATACGCCCCAAGTGTCTTCCAGATGTTCATATTTTTCGTAGAGAATCTCCCTCATTTCACCGTCGATCTTCGTGTTGAAAGTTCGCACGCGCTTGGCGTCGTACACATATCGATACTCATAAAAGCTACCGAATAGCGCGTCGCAGTGAAAGCACCCGTTACTCAGGTACGCAGCGTCCGCCGTTCTACTATAGCGTAGCTTTATTTCGCCGATTGCTAGGTCCTCGGGCAGTCGCGTCAATATATCCTGCAGCAGGTCTTCGTGTTCTTCGAAATCATCGACCCTAAGATCATATCGGTAGTCTCCGTAGTTTGACCCAATGCAGATTTCGTAAATAATGTCCGTCGCACGGCGACAACGCCAACATTTAATCGAAGCGACGTAGATGGACAGAGGTAGGACGACACCGATGGGAATACCCGGTTGACACGCTTCGGTGAACACATGTTCGAAAAACTCAACTGCTGGGGTATCTTTGCATTGCATTGACAGGTCCACATGTGCCTCAACGACGAATCCTTCATTCGGATCTTCGCGGACTCGGAATCCAGGCGTGTGTCTGTCAGTATGGAATTTCTCTTGACGAAAGACCCAAAACCCCAAGACACCGGACTCACGATATCGCCGTTGACGCCGGATTGTCTCTTCGTCGGTTTGCGCTGTCCATTGGATTTCAATCGCAAGATTCTTTTCTGACTTGCTTGCGTAGACGTCCGCCACCCAGCGTTCGTCTTCTCCACCACCTAGATGTTCTGTGATAGCATCCCACTCATGCGCTTTTGCGCTGGTAAAAGCGAGCTCCTTCAGACTGAGGTGCGCGACCGATTCCGATTTTGCGGAGCAATCACCTTTTGACTTGTGAGCAAAGAAGCGTGTCCCGAGTTTCGATGTTTTCAGTACGACTTCTGCGTCGCAACATCTCATCCGCAAGTGCGCCATCTTCTGGTTTTGAAGCTGAAGTTCGTCCCATGCGAATCCGGGCATGGTTGTGGCATTGAGCACTTCTCCGCTATTTCGGTCTATGCACGATAGAGGCATGGGGAATCTCTTAAGAATCCACGATGAGTGTCTGTTATGCGTGCATATTAGCGTGGCGCCGATGACTATCGGATGCTTGCTTGTGAATTGGTGAATTTCGGTTGTTCGAAGAACCGATTTGGTTTTCTTCGTAAACAGTCTATTTCGATGAATGATGTGTCAAAACCACATCCTCCAGCTCAAGACACCGTCCGTCTGATTTGCGACTGCAGTCTGAATGCTCGAATCGCGGGGCTGTCTAGAACCGGTTGAAGTTCGTCTCTCCTCAACGACTGACTAGTCTACGCTTCCAACGGCGCCGTAAATCAACTGGCTTAGACGGTCAATATACGAATAACTCCCTGGGCATACGTGGCGGTGGAATCTGAATGTTAGATACTCTGATTCGGAACGTGAATTCCCTATGGTTCGCGATCCATCGACGTGGCTATCACTTTTGGAATATGCAATACCACCTCGAACACCACATGTATCCAGCCGTACCGTTTTTTAATTTGCCCAAACTTCGCCGAGCGATTGAGCATGACTTACCACCAGCGCCTCATGGGTTGCGCAACACTTGGCGAGAAATGCTTGCTCTACGTCGCAGGTTTCTGGCGGATCCCAATTTCACATACATGCCAGTATTCCCTGCACACAGTCAGCCAGCTGCTGATGTGGCTACCTCTTCGTTGTCTTGAATTCAGAGCTATCTATGAAGGTTCTTTTAAGCTCCGATGAGTTAAATATTCAGGATCGCTAGCTATCTCAGACTATAGGTCGCTCCACTGTCGAATCGTTGTTAGTCGCACCCGCGGCGAATCCATCTGTAAGAGCTTTTGCTTATCTTCGCTATGGATGGGTAAGTAGTCAGCAAGCCTTAGACTCACGTCGCGTTCATCCCTAAAGTCGATCTGCTTGCGAACGGCACTTGGGACCTCCCGCGCATCGATGAAATACTCAAGCAACGCAACCAAATCTGAGTCCTCGTCTCGCACCTGACGAGTCGGTTCGTCTGGAACAAAGTTGACTTCGCCCATCATAAGATGATCCCGTTCCTCCCAGGTTACACCGACCTTAAATTTCGCGCCACCTATCGCCATGACGGCTAATCGATTTTCCGGCAATTCCTCCACTTCCACGATTTCAGCTAGTGTGCCGACTGTGTGAATAGCAGGCATGTCTTTTTCACCACCGCTGTGTACCTCCTTGCCTTCCTTGATTAAAACCACACCAAAGCCAATGTCAGCCTCACGACATTCGTTGATCATGCGAACATACCTAGGTTCGAAGATATGTAACGGCAAGTAACCGCCGCGAAAGAGAACTGTCGAAAGTGGGAACAAAGGGATTGTCAGTGAAGCGAACATGCTTAGATCTCTAATTAAGGCTAGAATCGGGACTCTCCGTCCCGAAGCAACTTAGTTTGGTGGAATCGCTGCAGACGGTCTGCATTGCGCTTATCCAGGGCGTAACCGAATTCTTACCCATTTCTAGTTCAGCGCACATCCAGTTTCCGTCGTTGCTGCTGGGTTGGGAGGATCAGGGACTTCATTTCGATGTGGCTGTTCACGCGGGTTCGCTACTCGCCGTACTGCTGTACTTCCGTCGACGGTTGCTCACGCTCACGATAGGAACGTTCAATAGTCTCAGAAACGGCCATTCAAGCGAGGATCTCGATCTCGCAGCGAAACTAATCATCGCAACGATTCCAGTGCTTATTGCAGGCTTCCTCTTCCGAGATATTGTCGCAGTCGCAACGCGCGATTTATCGATTATCGTTTTCACAACTCTACTCTTTGGTCTGCTACTTGGATTAGCGGATTGGCGAACGCATCGTCTTCGGAAGAGTGGTCACATTTTCGAGGACACCAATCCGAGTCTACTAGCTGCGTTGGCAATTGGCTGTGCGCAGATTTTCGCACTCGTCCCAGGCACCTCACGTTCAGGCGTCACTATCACAGCAGCGCTACTACTTGGTCTCGGGAGAACACAAGCCACAACGTTTTCCTTTCTCCTAGCGATCCCAGTCATTCTTGGCGCGTTTGTACTCACGCTATATGACATGAACCAGCTTGATGCGTCATTCGATTTCCAGAGCTTTGGCATAGGCTTCCTTGTCGCTGTAATCAGTGCATACTTGTGCATCGATTTCTTCTTGAAAGTAATCGAAAAAATCGGAATGTGGCCTTTCGTCGTATATCGGCTTGTAATTGGCGTACTGCTTGGACTGACGATATGGCTGTAAGATCAATCGACCACGTAGCAATTCCGATCGTCAATATCGATGCGATGCGCTCTTTCTACGAAGCATTCGGATTCGATTGGGATTCGTCTAGCGCCCCTCACTTGTATGCAGTCATATTGGGAAATCAAAAGCTTAATTTCCACGCGCCTTCACTGTGGCAAAACCCAAAGTTCGCGCTTCGCGGACCAACTGCCAAGCCCGGATGCGGTGACTTTTGCTTCGTTTGGGCTTCAGATCAACATACTTTGCACAAGACGATCAAGCAACTTGACCTTGAAGTGATCGAAGGTCCCGTTGAACGCCTCGGTGGCGCGGGCAACGGAATCAGCGTCTACGTGCGCGACCCCGACAAAAACCTCGTTGAGTTCATTTGCTACGGCACAAACAGCTAGAAAGGTAAATCGTCGTCTAAATCCGATCCGACTTCTGTGTCGGTTTGGCTACTCTCTCCGCCGCCAATCGATGCTTGTGCAGGCTGCGATCTTTCGTAATTCCCACCGCGACCGCCGGTTGGCGCAGGTCGATCGTATTGCGTATTGGCTGGTCCGGCACTGGCGTCCGCCCTATCTAACATGATCATCTCTCGACAGTTCACTTCGGTGCGGTAATGGGTTTGACCTTCGCGCTCAAACTGACGCGTCTGTAGCTCTCCTTCGACGTAGACGTGGCTGCCTTTCCGTAGGTACTGACTCGCAACTTCTGCCAATCTTCCCCAACACACGATGTTGTGCCAATCCGTTCGTTCTCTTCGTTGATTCGTCGCTTGATCCGTCCAGGTCTTGCCTGTCGCGATACTGAACGTCGTCATTGAATTACCGCTCTGCATGTATCGAATCTCTGGATCTCGCCCTAAATTACCGATCAGCTGAACCTTGTTTAGGCTTCGTCCCGCCATGTCTTCAATCCTCTATTTCGATTTAATCTTGTTTTCTTAGTCTGCGCGAAACTCTAAGCCAATCGCATCAGTCTTCTAACTCGTTCCCTTCTCAGACTAATTTCTTTCTTCGCGATGCGACGTTTCATCACCAAGTTTAACGAATTAGCCCTTTTCGCGCGAAGTTGAACCCGATGAATAGCCAGGTGGCCGACCGCGCTCCCAAACGTGAGCACGGGCAACCTCTTCATTGAGATCAGCGCCCCATCCAGGGCTCGACGGAATGATGGCGCTCCCCTGTTCGATTTCCAGCGGCTCAGTCAATAAGTCGTCTTTCCACGGGACATCATCGATGTCAATCTCACAAATCCTGATGTTGGGTGAGACCGCACAAAGATGTAGTGAATGCAACGTTGACAGATGCGAGTAATAGTTGTGCGGGGCGCAGTTGACCTCAAACGTCTCGGCCATCTCAACCACGCGTTTCGAATTCGCGTACCCGTTCCATGGCACGTCGACCATACAAACGTCCATCGATCGAGCTTCGAAATAACGCCGGTACTCCCTCGTCGTAAACAGATTTTCACCTGAACATACAGGAACTCTAACCGCGTCGCGAATCTCTCGCAGTCCGTCAGGTTCGTACATGTCGATTTCTACCCACATCATGTTGAGGTCCTCCAGCACTCGACAGATGCGAGTCGCCGCCTCTACCCGAAAATTAAAGTTCAGGTCCAACGCGATATCGACATGCGGACCAACGGCGTCCCGAAACGTTCCGATTTGCGTGCGAATGTGCTCTAACAGAGCGTTGGTGATCGTGCCATCCGTCGTCCCTTCCCCGCCGCCAAATCCCGGTCGATAGGTCCTTGCTTCTTCCCCTGGATAAATGATGTTCGTCTTAAGCGCGGTGAAACCACGTTCAACGACCTCCTTACCTAGTGCCGTAACGTCATTCCAAGTCCGAAGCGGAGGCACGCCAATGATCTCCCAGTTTCCCGCCCTGGAACTGCCGCAGTGCGACCAATACACGCGTTGGCGGGTACGCATTGGTCCGCCAACTAACTCATAAACCGGTACTCCTAGCGCTTTCGCTTTGATGTCCCACAATGCAAGCTCGATGCCCGCGATTGCTTTCGCAGCGATTCCGCCAGGGCTTTGTCGCGCTACCCGATACATATCCCAATACCGCGTTTCAATTGGCCGTGGATCTTTACCAACCAAGATCGTCTGTAATTCCTTGGCAGTACCCACCACACTATAGGGCAACCTGCCATCAGAGCACTCGCCGTATCCCGTAATACCTGCATCGGTGCGTACTGCAACAAAGGACCACGGTCGCCACCCTGCGTCAACAACGAATGTCTCTAGTCCCGTTATCTTCATAAATAGTTCCTAATCCAATCTCGTCATATCAGTTGCCTAGTTCGCGGTATTGAGCGCGACTTGATGGTGCGGCGCCGTCAAGTAATGTTCCGCAATCGTTCGCGGATACGAACCTCGTTGAGCGTATTCGCCATAGTCGCTAAACGGATGCTCGCCAAGCAATCGCAAGATCGTGTGGACGTGATTGGAACTCACGTCGTTGTACTCGATCAACATGCGGTTTGGAATGAATATCCGGTAGTAGATGTCCTCATCGCGATTGTCGTAGACGACGAAGCCATCACTTAATGCGTCGTCTACTGTCGCTCGTACTCGCCCCGCGAACGGTTCCGCCAGATTATTGATGTACTCATCAATCACATCATGCACGCCATTGAGCGATTGTCTTGAGAGCGTCCCGATTCGAGCACCCACGCCGTCAAACTTCGACACGTCGTACGTACGACCTCGGTCCAGTTGACCGCGTCCCGATCCAACGATGACATCACGACCAATCAACGCGTCCTGCTTTGCGAAGGAACGTTCATCATCTGTAAACGCCTCGATTAGATCTCTGCCTAAGCGCGCTTCATCGACTAGCGGCGCTCGGCCGTCCACACTGAGCGGCTGAGCACCTAGAAAAGCTGGCGCTAACACGATATCTGCTTCCTGAACTAGGAAGTTCAAGGCAAGATGGTGGCCATCGACCTGAAATCCCCAAGCACCATCTATTCTCGGATCCCCAAACAACGCAACCGTATGAGAGCCAAGTGGCGCCGCACGTGCGACTTGTGTAATCTCATTGGCAATAAGCCTAGCTTTGACGAGTCCAGACTCGCTTAGTAATTTAGCGACCAATTCCCATGCAAGCCGTTGCTGTTCCGCGGACATCTCACGCAACTCGATGCCGCCGGAGCGGGTGCCAGGCACATTTGTCCACGAATGCATTTCTGCATCACCAAGGCAGTATTGCGCCTGTTTCACCATGCCTTCATCAAGTGATGACACCCAACTAACGGCAGCTGCCGTTATCGGTGCAACTGCAGGATCATCGCTTACGACCGCATCAATCGGTTCACACGCAGCAAGGTCTGACGCTACACGGTTTGAGTCGGATTGAGCTTGCGAACAACCCGCCACGGTAGCACACACGATTGAGAAGAACACCAACCGCATCGAGTTTCGGAACCACATGACGCCGCGGCAGGACCGATTACGCGTCAACCTGGTCGTACTTACGGGATTTTTCTCGATACTCAAAATCGTCGATCGCGAGCTGCGACCTCATCGAAGCCGTCGCTTCTGCTGGACCGGCATCTAATGGAATTCCCGTCGCATCCGCGATCCGCGTGATGCCGTTGAATGCAGACGTAACGGCGATTGCATCGACCGTCTCTTGTGGACCGAGCGCTTCAATGCATTCCTCTCGTATCGACGCAACGTCTTCCCATCGACGGGAAATCGTTGAATCGACTAACTGTCCGAGTAAACGTCCATGCTCGATACCCGAGTCAATCGTTGTGTCCATGACGCCTCGAAGCTCAAACTCGCCACTCCCACGGAGCAGCATGGTGTGCATCGTCGTTCAGTAGAAACACTGATTCAACGCGGACACTCGCGCCGCGATAAATTCAGCTTGGCTCCTGGAAATAGAAATGGGTAAATTGGTAATGTAATACGCTTGGCGCATCACCGTAAAGAACAACTCGATGACGAGTGGGACAAGACCCATGGCGCGAATGATGTTCGCCTGTCTCGGGATTCCGACTTCGTTTAGTTGACCATCGCGTGGTGCGAGTCGAACCCATGCGCCGTCTTCTACGACTTCCGGTTCAGTCTGCCCTGTCGGCGGATCATCCGAGCCTTCTAACGTCTCCGGGACTGGCAACCCTAATCCTTGATGCAGCGTATCGATCACCACCGATGTCGCAACCACGCCAATGAGTTCGATGTATTCGCTATCCGTCATGCCGTTCGCCAGAGCGTTCTCAAACACAGACCGGCTCATTCGAGCGGGATCGGTTCGAATTCGGTGAATGACGTCGACTGCGACTGGGGATAAATCAGTGACCGTTTCGTGTTCGCCATCGACCGCATTCGGTGAAAGTGCCTCCAATCGACGTCGGCACAGCTCGCATTCGAAACTTTGACGAGCCTCCCGGATCATTGCCATGTGATCGCGCCCGGTCCAGAAAGGTCCACTTTCACCCAACCGTCGCCATACTTCGGCGAACGCATCGACAGTCGCCTGACGAATCGGATATTCGCAATTCTCAAACACGTTCGCTTCCATAGAAAAACCCAACCTCGTTGCTCATCGATTGACAAAACTCCGCACAAGTAAATTTAAACACGTTCACGATAGTGCCAATCGAGAAATATCCCCGAGAGTGTTGGTTCCTAGTAGAACGCACTTTGATAACACGCGTTTAATACGATGAGGTTTTATAAGAACGGCGCGTTCTCGACGTACTCGCAGTTGAGATACGCGTCAAGACGGCTTGCAACGAACGGGAGGCATTCTGATGAGCTCCATCCTGATTAAGAACGGTACAGTTGTAGATGGAACGGGAGCGGCTCCCATTCAACGCAATCTTGCTATTAATGAAGGCAAGATCGTTGACGTAGTCGCGAATCCCGATCGCGTCATCGACGCGGAACACCGGATCGTTAGCCCGGGATTTATCGACATCCATACGCACTTTGATCCGCAACTATGCTGGGACGGTCTCGCTACGCCATCACTTGAGCACGGGGTAACAACGGTAGTCATCGGTAATTGCTCGTTGTCGCTCGCCCCGGTGAAACCGGACGGGACAGGGAAGCTAATTTCGATGTTCCAGGTCATCGAAGACATCAAGAAACCAACGTTCGATGCCGCCGTCCCGTGGTGTTGGGAGACGTTTCCTGAATACCTCGACTTTATCCGAGGAAAGTTAGGCGTCAATGTCGGCGCACTCGTCGGTCATTCGGCCGTTCGTGCCTACGTGATGGGTAAGGCAAGTCAAGAACGAGCAGCGACAACTCAAGAAATCGATACGATGTGTTCGATCATTGCAGAGGCGATGTCTGCGGGCGCGCTAGGCATTTCAAGCTCGTACCTGGACATGGACGAAGAAATGCGCCCCGTTCCCAGCCGATTTGCCGAGATCGACGAGAAGATCGCACTCGCCAAAGCCATGGCCGCCAGCGGGCGCGGCGTATGGCAGGTCGTGCCATACATTGTTGATATAGAGCAATCACTCGACAACATCAGAGAACTAGGCGACATCAGCTTGGCAGCGGGTATCCCGTGCAGCTACCAACCATTGCTCGGGTCTGGCGGTCGTGCAGTCGACGTTCAACTCCAAGCGCTACGGGAGCAACACGAACGTGGTGCCAGGGTGTATGGACAAACGATGCCTCGTACCTTCGATATGAACATGCGCCTATCCGAGACCAGCATGTTGTTCTATGGGTATCCGTCATGGAAAGCCATCATGGACCTGCCAGCCGCCGAACGCTTACAGAAATTTAGTGATCCCGCAACTCGCCGCACGCTTGTCGATGAACTGGTTCCGCGAGAAAGCGGCGTTTTTAGTATCGCCCAAATGCGTGTTGGTGATGTCTACAGTGAGGAGAACAAAACTTATCAGGGACAAACGGTTGCGGAAATTGCCCAAGCTGAGGGTAAAGCGATCGGTGAGGTGATTCTCGATTTGTCGCTTCGCGACAATCTCGACACCGAGTTCCAATTGAGGGGTGTGGTTAATGCCGACCAAGAGGCTGTCGTACGACTGATTGAGAGTCCGTTCTGCCACTTCGGCGCATCCGATGCAGGGGCTCATATCACGCAGTTCTGCGGAACCGGCGACACTACCTATCTACTGTCACACTTCGTTCGTGACTCTGGTCGGCTACCGCTCGAGCGCGGCATCCAGTGCATGACCAGCGAGCTCGCACACGACTGGGGTATTCGTGATCGCGGTACCTTGGAAGCGGGACAAGCAGCCGATGTTGTGATCTTTGATGCGGACAAGGTGGCAATTACCAAGGACGAGTTTGTTGACGACTTTCCTGGTGAAGCGCGCCGGTATGTTCGAAGGGCAACGGGCTTCGACCACGTGCTAGTTAACGGTGAAGTGGTCTATAACAGCGATGGCTATTCAGAAACCAGACCAGGAGAAATCGTCTGATTGGCCGCTTGCAGCCCATAACGCGAACCTCAACATTGGATGATGCGGTTACCGGGCTCATATCTCCGTGGCATCATTCGCTTCGACCCTAAATAGTCACTCGAACACGTTGTAGATCCAAATGGAATTTCTGATCGGCATCATCGTCCTCGTCGTGGTGGTCGTGTGGTTTATGTCCAAGTCCTCCGAAGGCAGCAAACCCGGTATGCAATTCGCTCCTGCGAAATCACGGAGCGAGGTGACCATCGAGTTTAGAGGTCTGCTAGACACTGGAAAGTCTCTTGTCGCTTTAGGTGATGAGTTGCCTTACGGGATCAACTACATGAAGTCGGAACAACCCATCATCGCCGTGGACAACGTCTCCTTCATCCGCAATCGATCTGAGTACATTGCGGGTAACGCTGGAGTCTCCGTTCGTGTAATGAAAGGCGTGAGCTTCCGAACCGGTGGAACAAAAGGTCGCCGGATTGAGACACCCCACGTTCTCGACACGGGAACCCTCGTAGCAACCACGAAGTGTTTCTACTTTATTGGTGACAGGAATACCGCGAAATACCCCTATCAGAAACTCATGATGTGCCGTATCGATAGAAGCGGCAAGATCATTGAGATGACGAAGAACACATCAAACGCGAAGACTGAGTACTTTGAACATCGCGTATTTGGCGCTGACATCAAACTGGAAGCAGCTTACTTCACCTTTGATTACTTTGCGACGAACCCGGACGCCGGTTCCATGTCGTATTCGGACGACATTGGCGATGTACTCCTTGTTGCCGGCGACCATAACTAGCTCATGATGCGCATCTAATATTCATCCGATGCGAGCCTTTTGCGCTCCGATCAAACCACCTACTCTCCATTCTGCACCATTGTTGAACCGTTGTGAGACGTAACGCCTTCCCCCTGTTTGCGTTCGCGTTCTACGTCGTCACCATCGTGTACCCGGTGCTTCGGGTGTGGTGGTGGTACGACGCATCAAACCTGATTTCAGGAGCCCTAGTCACGCTTCTGATGATCGCTTTTCTGGTCGTGCCATTGGCTCTGTTCTTGAGCCGCTTCGTATTTCGCTTACGCATGCCCGATCAATTCATGCCTTCGCTGTACTCAGCGATCGGATGCTGCTTCCTGTTCTTTCCTATCGTTCTAGTTATTGAATTCGTTCGCTGGATTCCAGGATTCCCACACGGCTTCGAGAGTCCTATCGCCGTGGTGTGTGCACTGGCATGTGCGATTTATGCCTCACTCAACGCACAACGGTTACACGTCAAGACGCTTCGTATCAGGGGTAAACCCCAAATAGAAAATCAGTCGATCGTTCAACTATCGGACGTCCACATCGGCTCGCGTTCCCCGAAATACCTTGAACGGATCGTAAAGAAAGTACAGCGACTCGATCCAACATGGGTCGTTATCACGGGTGATTTGCTCGATTCCCACGATATCGGCAAGACCGAACTAGATCCGTTAAGGCAGATCGCAGACCGAACGTTACTCGTGACAGGCAACCACGAGCGATATGAGGGTATCGATCGTGTCACATCCATCCTCGAATCGCTGGGTGTTAGAGTCTTAAGAAACGAGGAAGTGGACGCGCTCCCATTTCAATTCGTTGGTATCGACGATCACGATTCACCAAGTCACCTGATCGACCAACTCAAGAGATTTGAACCTCTTCAAGACGCCTATCGAGTCCTGCTCTACCATCGCCCACACGGCATGGAGCACGCATCTAACTGGGGTTTTGACCTAATGCTCGTAGGTCATACCCACCGTGGCCAGATTTTTCCGTTCCACTTCATCGTTAGAAGGTTCTTTCGATTTATTCACGGCACGCACCTGTTTGGGAGCATGACACTGCACATCTCAAGTGGTACTGGGACATGGGGTCCAATACTGAGACTGGGTAGTCGGAATGAAATTACGCGCGTGGTATTTGCCTAGATTACAAGCGTACGTTTGTAAGGTCTAGTACACACTAGAACATCGCGTTACTAGCCCATAAATTGCTGCCACGTCGGTAGATCCTTGACATTCAGATACGCGTTCGCCTTTTTCGTTTCGCCCATGGTCGCGTTCGGAACATGACTGTAGTTATGACCTGGTAACAACAACGTGTCGTCGGGTAATGCCTTTAGTTTCTGCAGGCTGTGAAACATCTCTTCGGAATCTGATCCAGGCAAATCCACGCGCCCACAGCCGTCAATAAACAACGTGTCACCCGAAACGAGCGTGTTCTTTACGCGGAAGCACTGTGAACCCGGGGTGTGACCTGGCGTATGCAAAAACTCAACTTCGACGAGACCTACGTCTAAGGTGTCCCCAGAGTCGACCTTCTTGATGTCCGAATCTGATATCCCCGTGACTTTTTGCACACCCTGCGCCTCAAGGCGATGTGCATAGACCTTCACCGGACGTTTTTCCATGATTTGCGCCACGCCTTCGATCCCTTCGCCCCGCATAGCGCCACCAACGTGATCGGGATGGTAGTGCGTGACCAACACATTGTTTAAAACGTAGTCCTTCTCATCAAGATGATCGAGCAACGCGTCGATATCCCATGCGGGATCTACGAGCACGACTTCTCGTGTTGACTTGGAACCGACGATATATGTGAAGTTCATCATCGGACCGATCTGAATCTGCTCGATGATCAGTTCGTCAGATAACTGCATGGCGACTCTTGAATAGATATTCCGATGGCATTATCCACCGAGCGTTTCACGCTAGACTTGTGACTACGGCAACCTGATCAAGGACCCTTTTGAGGAGCATCAATGGCCGCACTGGACAATCTACGTATCTTGGATTTGACGCAATACGAAGCCGGTACCTCTTGTACCCAAGCGCTCGCATGGCTTGGTGCTGATGTTGTCAAAGTCGAAGCACCAGGTGTAGGAGATCCGGGACGAGGTGTTGGGTTAACGGGTGAAGAGCGTTATTCCGCGTATTTCTGTAATTGGAATGCGAATAAACGTAGCATCGTTATTAATCTGCAGAAAGAAGAAGGCCGGGAGCTGCTGTTAGAAATGGTCCCGAAATTCGATGTGTTTGTCGAAAACTACGGACCTGGTGTCGTCGAACGTCTGCGAATCGACTACGAAGATTTAAAGGAAATACACCCCACGCTAATCTACGCTCGACTCAAAGGATTCGGTACTTCCGGCCCGTATTCAGATTTCAAGAGTTTTGATATGGTGGCGCAAGCCGCCGCCGGTGCATTTTCCGTAACGGGCGAACCCGACGGACCGCCGATCGTTCCAGGTCCAACCATCGGCGATTCTGGCACAGGTGTCCAATTGGCGATGGCCATCCTTGCTGCATACATACAACGTAACCGCGATGGCGTCGGGCAATTGATCGAAATTTCGATGCAAGAAGCCATGACCTACTACATGCGAACTCGCATCGCTACCGGCTCAAAATGGGGCACGCGCCCCACCAGACGAACTGGAAACACTCAAGGTCTTCCGCCTGTTGACATATTTCCTTGCAAACCCTTTGGTCCTAACGACTACATCTACTTGATGCCGATTACGTCCGGTCACTGGGATGCACTATGCACTGCGTTGGAAAGACCTGACCTACTAGTCGATGAACGATTTGTCGAACCGCGGAAACGGCGCGATCATAAAGCCGATTTGAACGCCATCATCGAAGGGTGGCTTTCCGACAAAACAAAGTATGACGCCATGGCTATCCTCGGTCAAGCCGGTGTCCCCTGTTCCGCAATCCTTGACACCGCGGAGCTTCACAGCGACGAACACTTACTCGCGCGCGGTTTCGTCAAGGAGCTTGACCACCATGGTCATGGACCCACTAGGTTGCTCGGATTCGCACCGAGAATGTCGGAGTCCGAGGTTGAGATCACACGAGCGCCGCTTTTAGGGGAACATACCGACGACGTGTTGCAAGGTGATATGCAACTATCGCATGGTCGCGTCGAGCAACTTCGAGCTAACGGCGTCGTCGAGTAAGTGTGCGCAAAGATCAGCTGCGTAGGTAGGTAATACGACCTTCGAGAATCGTCGCAATAACGTCGCTGCTCTCGAGACGATTGCGTGCGTCAGACCAAGGTCGATCTAAGCAAACGAGATTTGCCGACGCGCCTATCTCGATTTCTCGATCATCCGTGAACAATCCCAACGCTTCCTCTGGTTGGATTGCTTCCTGTGATGCTATCGTCGCGCCGTTTCGAGTACGTCTATCGGTCGCTGCCTTCATTGCGCACCAAGGATCGGCACTACCAAAAGGAGCATCCGTACTACCCGTGCATTGAATTCCGCGAGCGAGTATCGACCGTATCGGAAACAGCGAATCGAGCACGGCAGATTCGTTGTCGACTATGTACTGATCGCCGCGGTCGTAGAGGAAGTTCGGATTCGGGACTAACTTCAATCCAAGAGCGTCGACATTCGAAATGACATCCGGTGGTAATTCGGTCGCATGCTCAAGACGGTCACCTTCAAGGGTTCCGGCGTCGGCAATTGCGGCAACGGCAAACACCACCTCAACTTTCGACACACAATGAATCGCGACCGCTCGGTGCATTCGATGTGCTTCTGCAATCTGCTCGCAGAGCACTCGAAAATCGGGAAGACGGTAGTCATCCAGAATGATCTTGCGATGACCTTCAACTAATCCGGAGCCACCCATACCTCGAATCCGCAAATCTGGACAACTGTTCTGCAAGAACATAAGTGTCGCTTCGTCATTCGAGGGCGTCGCGTCAGTCACATGAGTTACGCCAAAACTTGCGAACTCTCGAGCAACCTCACCGAGCTCATCTGACAGATCGTCTGCGAGTGGGAGCCTCTCATAAATCTCTTCATCTTGACGGTAAAGCTGACCGTCTTGATCTTTAGGTAACCCGAATTCCGCCGCCCCGCGGGAATTGAAATACCAGAGGCGACCCGACCTGTGTTGTATTCGTACAGGACGATCGTCAACCCACTGATCGATTCGTGACGCGGTCAGATCCCCAGCTACCGATTCGTGATACCCAACTCCACGAATCCAACCGGTTCCTTTAGCACGCTGAAGCGCGTACTTCAGCTGACTAGCCACGGAAATTTCAGGCGGCCCACATTGCATCGAACGCCTACGGGCAGCCATCGCAAGTAGATGCACGTGATCATCTCTCAGGCTCGGTAGTAAGGTGCCACCTTTCGCATTCAGAACTCGTTCATTAGCTTCAGAGTGCAGGTGCTCGGCAACGCTACTAATGACGCCGAGTTCACAACGCACATCCAAACGTCGACCATTCAGATCGACGTTCTTTATCAACAACGACTGCAATGAACTTTCTACGGGGGGCTGAGCGAACAATAATGCACCATCTTCCATAGCAAACTTTTCGTCGACCTGGATCTTCTCTACCTATCTGCGCGCGAATTGCTGCTGAAATTAGGATCCGCAGCGGCGTGCGAAGAGCTCAGTCCTGTTGCTGGCATTGCTGGCGTCATCGTTACCGATGAACTAAGCAAAACGGCTGCCCTAAAGCCCCCTTGTCCCGTCATCGCAACTGCAGATAGCTCAACCTCAGATTTAATCGATGTCCGCATTGAAAGCGATCAATCTTTGGATTCATTGATCGAAGGCATCGAACGTAGTTCCATCGCAGCCGCAACCCTTGTTCAGTTGACGCGCCTAAACTCACGTAGTTCGGTCATCAACGCTTTGTGTGCTGAATCACTGGCGTATTCGTCGTTGCAACATAGCGCGAAGTTTGAGGATTGGCTCGCTTCCGATAAACCGACAAACATCAAGTATTTCTCAGAACCAGCGATTCTCATCGACCGAACAGGCGACGAACTGACACTTACTCTCAACCGCCCTGCGAATCGAAACGCTTGGTCAACCGATATGCGCGATGCCTTGGCGGAGCATCTACAGTATGCGTTCGACGACAGCAGCATCGCAAACATCACACTTCGTGCGAACGGACCTGCGTTCAGTGCTGGTGGCGATTTGACGGAGTTCGGGTCTGCTCGAGATGCCGGCATCGCACACGTGTCGCGTCAAACCCGCAGTCCGGCCGTTTTGATGCATCTTCTAACGGAGAAAATCACCGCCATGGTACATGGGGCATGCGTGGGAGCTGGTATCGAACTCCCTGCGTTCGCTGGTCGGATAAGAGCCCAATCCGATGCTTTCTTTCAATTACCTGAAGTTAGTTTCGGACTCATTCCCGGGGCTGGTGGAACGGCGAGTATTTTGAAGCGAATTGGCCGATCTAGATTCAATTACATGGGACTTACGGGAGAACGCATCAACGTAGAAACTGCGTTGAAATGGCGTCTAATCGACGAAATTAACGACTCAGAAAGTGTTTAACTTAAAACAAACGACCCGCGTCCTTGAGATCGGTAACTTCGCGGCGGGTTATGCGGGAAAGCTATTCTCACACGCGGGCTGCGATGTCGTTCGCATAGAACCAGAACGACGAAAAGCCTGTTGGGTGTCGGAAAGAGCTATGGATCTGTTTCTGCACCACGACAAGCGACGAGTCAGCACCTTCGATCACGAGCTCATCGCAGATCTCGCAAACAAAGCCGACGTCGTCGTCGTCGACGGCGAATCTGCAGATGAAGTCAGCGCTATCGGATTCGAGGGCTGGCAAACGCCTATTAAAGTTGCGATTACGCCGTTCGGCTTAACCGGCCCTGACCGTAACCGAGCAGCAACGAATGCAACCATTCTTGCGCTCGGCGGGTATACCAATCTCATGGGCGATCCTGACCGTGAGCCATTGACCTTACCTGGCCACTATGTGGATTTTCAAAGTGGCGGTTATGCGTACACGGCGGCAAGCGCGTGCCTCCTCGGCAATCGTGCAGACACGATCGATATCGGTATGCTCGAAGTCATCATGTCCCTTAGTCAGTTCACGACCGTCATGTGGACGTGCGGTCGAATGGTGCGCTCTCGACACGGAAACGATTTTTGGTCGGTCGTGCCGACGACTCTGTTTCGTTGTAAAGACGGTTGGGTCTACATCAACATCGTCCCTGGATTCTGGGATCCCTTTACGACTTGCATTGACCTGCCCGAACTAACACTCGATCCTCGATTCACAACCAATGGGCTTCGAATGGCGAATCGAGACGCATTGCACGAGATCATCGCTAATGCCTTTATTCAGTGGTCGCGAAGCGAGATTCAGCATCGCGCGGAGACGGCGAGGATTCCGTTAGGAGCCGTACTTACTTTTCCTGAGGTGCTCAGCGACCCGCATCTCGAAGCACGAAATATGTGGCAGCGGATCAGGTACAACGACGGTGATTCGGTCGTTTCGCCGCGACCGCCATTTGTCATGCCGGGGATAGACCGCGACGACTCAGCCTTGACCGAGCCGGAAGGGGCAAACGATGGCTAGGGGTCCCCTTGAAGACGTTCGTATTCTCGATCTAACGCACGTATGGGCGGGACCTCTTGCAACGCGCATCCTCGGCGATCTGGGCGCTCAAATCCTGAAGATAGAAGCACCCATGAGCAGGGGACCAAGAGTCTACCCGACGATACCACTCGGTAGCTTTATTGGTGGCGAACCTGGTGACGAACCTTGGAACGCGAATGCCGTTTTTGTGAAGCTCATGCGGAACAAGAAGAGCATTGCGCTGGATCTCAAAACCGAAGTAGGTCGCAGTACCTTCCTCGAACTCGTCGCCATTAGCGACGTGGTGATCGAGAACTTTTCCGCCAGGGCGATGGCGAGTTTAGAGCTCGACTACGAGCACCTTAAGCAAGCCAATCCCGAGATCATCCATGTAGCCATGCCCGGGTATGGGTTGTCTGGTCCCTACAGCGAGCGTGTCGCGTTTGGTCCGACTGTCGAACCGATGTCCGGCTTGACCTCCGTGATGGGCTACAGTGCCGAGGAACCGCGGGCCACCGCGATGGCCGTCCCCGATCCGACTTCCGCGGTTAATGCGACCGCTGCTGTGGTCACTGCATTACGAATGCGCGATCTTACCGGGAAAGGTCGATTGGTCGAGATGTCGTTGCACGAATCCGCAACTTCCTACTCTGGACCTTGGCTAATCGACACACAACTTGGTCACGAACCCACCCAGATTGGTAATCGCCACCCAGAACTAACGCCACACGGCATTTATCCATGCTTTGGCAACGACTCTTGGATCGCCATAGGTTGTCGCTCTGATTCGGAGTTCCAGGCGCTGTGTGATATATGCGAGCTCGAAGTCGATCGTAATTGGACTCTAAGTGAACGCAAAGCGAATGAGAGCGTTCTTGACGAAGCGATCGCGAGATGGACGTGCGATCGATACTACGACACCATCGTTGAATCACTAAGTATCGGCAACATACCCGTCGGAGGTGTATTCGATACTGAGAGAATGCTCGCGAATCCACAAAGCGTTTCGCGTGGATTTTTCGTTCCAATTGAGAGAGATACGCCTATACCGGGAAACCCGATCAAGATGGATGGAATTTCAAGCGACGATTGGATGCCTTGCCCGAAACTTGGCGAACACAATGAAGAAGTGCTCGAAGACTGGCTTGACTACGATCCAGATCGCATTCAAGCGCTTTACGACGACGGCATCATCGTAAATCGGCCTCCCCGGTAGCCGCAAGAGTTGGATTGATCGAAATCCAAATAAACCTCGCATATGAACAATAGAAGTGAATTGCCTAAATGCAACCGAGTCAAAAAGAAATCGGCGAAAGTTCTACATGCTTTTGAACCCAATCACCTTTTTACCTTTGTAAAATTATGACTAGTTTTATGACTATTAGTCGATTTGATGGAACGTATTAATTTAACCCATGCAAAGGCGCATCTGAGCGAAGTCCTAAATAAAGTCGAAGCCGGTCATGAGGTCGTCATCACGCGGCATGGTAAAGATATCGTGCACATGTCTCCGGCACGGCAGCCTAAACAACCGATACCTCTCGCTGAACTAGCTGAATTTCGTGCATCGATGCCCCGCCTTCGTCGGCCATCGGTTGAGCTTCTTCGTGAAATGCGAGATGAGGGTTACTAAAGTCGTAATTACACTGAATGCGCTACTTTGACACGAGTTTTCTGATCCCTCTCATCCTCGTCGAAAGTACTAGTGAAACGATCGAAGCTTTCTTCTTTGGATCACTGACTGAGGACTTAGCGGTTAGTGATTGGACACTAGTCGAATTCTCGTCGATGCTCGCTCGTGAAGTACGCATGGGCGGTTTAGAGACTGAGGAGGCTCATACCGCTAGTTCGAGATTCGATTCACTAATCCGAACGTCCTTCGATGTCTTGCTACCAAATCGCGACGACTTCGATCTGGCGCGTCAGTGGCTTGCTTTATTCGATACGAACTTGAGAAGCGCCGACGCCTTACACCTCGCAATAGCAGGGAATCGAAATGCTCAGTCGATCTATACCCTAGACAAAGAGATGATCGTAGCAGGAAGATCTCTTGGATTACCTACCGGTGCAGGTTCAGTCACAGGATTTGACTAGCAACTTAGAGCAAGAGGTTCTATGTACAGACCCGGATATCGAACTGTCGCATTTCTGAGCATTCGGGATTCGCGTACGCCTCTCTTATATGTTCAAATGTCGAGTAGAAAATCGCTTGCCCGATACATTAATACGCTTGCGCCGGTAACCACGTGACAAGTGAGACGAAATAGAAAATCAACGCGAGCCCAATAAGCTGCAATACGATAAATGGGCTAACACCTTTGTAAATTGTGGTTGCCTGCAAATCAGGTGGGGCGGCTCCCTTCAGATAGAAGATAGCAAAACCGACCGGTGGTGTGAGGAAGCTCGTTTGGAGGCATACGGCAAATAAGACCGTAAACCAAATGGGATCGAAACCTAGTGTAATTACGACCGGCGAAACCAACGGCAGGATGATGAGCGTCAGCTCAATCCAATCAAGAAAAAAGCCAAGAAGGAACGTACAAAACAGGATCGTAATCACCACACCAGTTGGTCCGAACGGAAGATTTAGTAGAGTTCGTTCGATCAGTTCATCCCCGCCCAACCCGCGCAGTACTAATGAAAACGCTGTGGCGCCAATCAAGATCGCGAAGATGAAAGCCGTAGTCTTCGTGGTCTCTGCCAGTACTTCCCTAAAGACCGGCAAATCAAGCTTTCGTTTCCATAGCGCTAATAGCAACGCCCCAAATGCGCCCACCCCCGCAGCTTCAGTAGGTGTCGCAATACCGAAGAAGATGCTTCCGAGGACACCAAGGATCAGAGCCGCGGGAGGGAGAATCGCCAGAATCAAGCGTTGTAGCTCTCTTAAGTCAAACGTACCTTCATCGGGGAGTTTCGGTGCCAGATTGGGTTTGATCAACCCCAACACCACGATATAGAGGACGTAGAGCGATCCCAGCAGAAGTCCAGGAAACACGGCCCCGAGGAACAAGTCGCCAACAGGCATCGCCATTCGGTCTGCCATTAGCACGAGCATGATGCTTGGCGGAATCAAGATCCCTAAAGTACCGACAGCACAGACGGTTCCCGATGCCAACATAGGTGCGTAGCCCTGTTTCAGCATCACCGGTAACCCGAGAAGCGCGAGCAGCACAACCGAAGCGCCAATGATCCCCGTCGTCGCGGCGAGTAGGACACCGATCAAAGTCACGGAAATAGCAAGTCCGCCCGATACCCTACGAAAGAGTTTCGCAAAACTCGTCATCAACTCACTAGCAATCCCGGACCGGTCAAGAAGCAGACCCATGAAAATGAACATGGGTAACGCAACCATGACCCAGTTTTCCATGACATTCCAGACGCGATCGACCGTAATCGACGTGTAGAGCCAGTCGACGCCAGTGAAGATACCAAGATCGATATCCACGATGATGGCAATGCATGTAAACAACACCGCCAAGCCGGCCAGAATCCAAGCGACAGGGAAACCCGTGAAGACCAAAAGAATGAAGGCGAAGAACATCGCCAACGCAAGTATTTCGTTAAGTTCCACGTATGAACAAACCAGCGTAAAGCCGCGAGAGCCTAGAAAGTGCGGCGAGAAGCAACAGCCCGAAACCAATAACTAAGAACGCTTTGATAAACCATCGAAACGGCAATCCACCCGGAGAGGCTGAGATTTCACCGATGTTGAAGCTGTAGATAAAGAAATCCCAACCGTACCAAAGCATGACGATGCAAAACGGGACGACAAACAACAGTAACCCATAGAAATCAATCCACAGCCGTGCGCGATGCGGCATTCTCTCGTGAAATACGTCCACGCGAATATGAGCGTCCGTGATCAACGCATAGCCGATGGTCAACATGAACCCCATGGAATATAGATGCCATTGGAGTTCTTCGAACTCAATACGACCTTGATCGAATAAGTATCTGGCAGTCACGTTGATCACGATAACTGCCATGAGGACGACCCAGAGAACCGAAACTCCTTGGGCAATTCGGCTCAATACCGGATCGACGATACGAGACAGCCAAGTACTGGGTAAATCCATTCAGAAATCTCGCGGCAGATACGCGAACTTTTTCCAGTGTGCGTAGTCCGCTCGAAAAGCGCTTTGCGACTCGTAAATACGTTTGAAGTCTGCGTCATTCGCCGACTCCTCGGCCATTACCTCGTCGGAAAGACGATTCAGTTCGCGGAGGACGTCTTCGGGTAAATAGTTCGCGGTCACACCTTTCTCTGCGAAACTCGCGATGATCGGACCTTGGACCGCTTCTGCTTTAGCTAGATTACGCGTTACACCGGCAGTGCATGCGGTCTCCAAAATGCTCTGTTCCTGTGGTGTCAGCCCTTGCCATTGATCCAGATTCACCGTTAGGTGAATCGAGGTAAAAACCTGATGCCACCCGGGGAAATAGTTGAGCTTCGCGACGCGATCGAAGCCCAGTGATTGATCGACGTTAGGTAATGAGTACTCAGTGGCGTCAATCGCGCCTTTTTCGAGTGCTTGAAAGATCTCTGCACCCGGAATCATCGTGACCGACGCACCGGTTCGCTCGATGACCTTCCCGCCGAGACCAGCAAATCGAATTTTCAAGCCTCGGAGATCGTCGAGCGAATTAATCGGCTCTCTGAACCAGCCTGCCGTTTCAGGTCCAATAAGTCCACACAGTAGGACGTGAACGCCGTCACGCGCGTAGAGTTCTTGAGCGAGTTGCTCGCCTCCCCCTTCGAACCACCATGACGAGAACTCCCAAGGCTCTAGTCCAAACGGAACCGCACCAAGGAGAGGAGACGCTGGAATCTTGCCTTGATCGTAGCCTAACCAAGTGTAGCCGGCAGGGATTTTCCCTTCACGCACGGCGTCAACGATTTGAAATTCCGGCACGATCTCTTTCGGTTCCGCGATAAGGAACTCGAATCTGCCATTGGAAAGCGAGTCCACCAATCCAGCGACATAAATGATGTTGTCGCCAAGTACCTCAAGATTAGTAGGAAACGAAACGGGGACACGCCATCGCTTCTCTGCTAAACCGGACTCGCCAACGACGCGACTTGTGCTACCCTCTTCTTTGGTATTCGCCGAATACCAGAGAGGAAACCGAATCACAAGCGCAAGTACCAGCCCCACTATAAACGCCACTAGGACAAGCAGCGACACTTCTCGTCGATTCAAACGATCGTCCTTCTAAGAAGTCAAACTGACGGAAAATAGAGCCTTCGAGGCGTCATGCTAGCACACACGACGAATACCTCAGGATTGCAGAAATCACGCAACGAATAAGCGTACGACCATCATTATGATTGAGTTCGTGTAGGTCGAATTGCATTCGACCACATAGGGGTAAAACGTTAGGGGATACGAAAGCAATATGGCTACAACTGAACAGGAACCTCGCAGTTTCGATGTTTACAAGGAGAATCTTCGAGACTTGTGGGCGGAGTGGGAAATAGACGTCCACCAAGATCCATACGCCATTCCTCTCGACGATTTCATTTGTGCGCATCCCTACCTGTTCCGCGAAAACACCATCATGCCTTATTTCGAAAGGCTGCGCAAAGAAGATCCCGTGCACTTTACCGAAGAGTCGCCGTTCGGTCCGTATTGGGACATCACGAAATATCGAGACATTGTCGAAATCGAGAAGGATTTCAAGACCTTCTCCTCAGAAATGATGCATGGCGGTATCCAACTCGGCGGCATTAAATACGACACACCGGATCCAACATATAGTCTGCCGATGTTCATCGCGATGGACCCACCTAAACATGACGAACAACGCAAGATCGTTCAACCACGCTTCACACAGAGAGCCTTGCAGGAGCTGGAAGACGACATTAGATGCCGTGCCCAAACCATCCTCGACGGACTACCTCGCAACGAGACCTTCAACTGGGTTGACCACGTTTCAAGAGAATTGACCGGGCAGATGCTGGCTCAGTTGTTTGACGTACCACAGGAAGATCGAAACAAGCTGCTTGAATGGTCGGACACCATTCAAAACGCATCGAATGTTGAACATTTCGAGACGATTGAAGACGCATTTAAAGTGCTTTGGGAGTGCCACGCGTACTTCGCGGATGTCTGGCAGGAAAAACTGAAGCAAGAAGAGCCAGGTAACGACCTCATTTCGATGCTCGCGTTTGGTGAAGCAACGAAAAACATGCCACCAAACGAGTATTTGGGGAATGTCCTTCTGCTGATCGTCGGCGGAAACGACACGACGCGAAATAGCATCAGTGGTGGTGTACTCGCGTTAAACCAGTTCCCAGACGAATATGCGAAACTGAAGCGAAACCGAGCCGTGATCCCCGACATGGTGTGCGAGATGATCCGCTTTCAGACGCCGGTTGCTCATATGGCGCGGACAGCATTGAAGGACACAGAATTCAGAGGAAAGACGATTCGAGAAGGGGATCGTGTCGCGCTTTGGTACATCTCCGGTAACCGTGATGAGGAAGTGATTCCGAACGCCGATGAATTTATCATCGATCGTGCGAATGTGCGCAGTCATCTTTCCTTTGGATTCGGAATACACCGTTGCATGGGCAATCGACTCGGAGAGATGCAGCTAAGAGTCCTATGGGAGGAAATTGAAAATAGGTTTGATCGAATCGAATTGGACGGCGATCCCGTCTATCTTCAATCGTGTTTCATCCACGGAATTCGCGAACTACCAGTGCGGATTGCAGCGTGATCCCTCCTTAATTCATCCGTAACGAACGAGAAAGACGAGATTTCAAGTACGCCATGACGAAGCCAAATGTACTTTTCCTGATGACGGACCAACAACGAGCTGACGCGATGAGCTGCTCGAGCGACGGATCTTGGGTGAAGACGCCGAATCTTGATCGTATTGCGGCCGAAGGCGTACGTTTCACGAATTGCACGACCACCACACCGATCTGCATTCCGGCACGCGTGACCTTAGCGACCGGTTTGTATCCTCACAACACCCATGTGTGGAGCAACCTGAATTACGCGTTACCAGAGACCGCACAAACTTGGATGCGGGTACTTCGCGATATGGGTTATCGAACGAGCATCTTCGGAAAAACTCACCTTCATCCGCACCGGGGTGATTTGCGTGAACGCGAATACCTTCTGCATGCGTGGGGTCTAGACGATGTCGACGAAATTGGTGGTCCTAGAGCGAGCGCTGCAGTTATGAGTCACATGACCGCACGCTGGGAGGAACTAGGACTGCTTGAAGCCTACCGCGCTGATTTTGCCGAACGTTTTGCAAACAAACCACACGTCGCTCGTCCTTCCGTTTTACCTTTAGAGGAATACGCAGACGTCTACGTCGGTCAGAAAGCCAAAGAGTATTTATCGACGTACGACCACAATCAACCTTGGTTTTGCTGGGTCACGTTCGGAGGACCACACGAACCATGGGATGCGCCAGAACCGTATGCGAGCATGTACGATCCTGCCGCCATGCCGGAGCCTCAACCGCGTCCTACTGAAGCAGATTCCGACAAGCGACCACAAGGATGGCTGGACACCTATATGGAACGTCGAACCCCCAAGTTCGACGACGGCGATCAGGCCGCGATGCGCGCGAACTACGCTGGTAACGTAACGCTCATCGATGACCAGATCGGCGAAATCCTCGCGACGATCGAGCAACGCGGCGAACTAGACAACACCATCATTGCTTTTACCTCCGATCACGGCGAAATGAACGGTGACTGGGACCTGATCTACAAGATGAACTTCCTGGATAGCTCAGCTCGAGTACCTTTATTGTTCCGCTCACCGAAAACCATCAATGAAGGTGGTAAAGTGATCGATGCGCCGGTCGAGAATATCGATCTCGGACCTACGGTGATTGAGCTCGCGGGTGGTGAGTTGGAGTATCACCAATTCGGCCAGTCGCTCGTTTCTGCCTGGGAGTCGGATGCCACGCTTGAACGAACTGGCATGTCGCAATTCAGCGGTGAATTCATGATCACCGACGGCCGATTCAAAATGATGCTGAACCGTGAAGGTGAACCTTATTACGTGCTGAGCCAGAAGTCAGACGAGTTCGAAACCCACAACTACGTCAACGGTGACGCACCTCAAGACATCATTTCTGATCTACAAGGCAAGCTTATCGAACGCATTTCACGGTCGCAGTTGCAAGCGCCGTGGTACTAAGGGCATATCGCTGACGTCCGTGAGAACGTACCGTCCCAACTAGTCAGATAAAAGTAACAGTCCCTTCGCTCATCGACACCACCCATTGGGCGGTATGTGATAATTCTTTTGTCCTATTTTCGTACCCACTATGAACGCATCTAACCCCGCTACGCAAGCAACCGTCGAGGGCCATCACGCTGAAACAAGCGCGTATGTACCTGAATTCCAACTCACCAAAGGCCAACCTGCACCTATCGCGACAAACGGTGGTATCTCATACATGTCGTTCGATAAGAACGGGGATGCGGGCACTGCGGTCGCAATGGAAGATGCGTTTAAGCTCATGGAGAACGGTGAGGGTCAAGCTGTTATTGATTTGATCGAAAACGCGCCTCCTGGTCCTATCGAGACGAAGTGGGGGAATGGTTTTCGAACATACGACGAATGCATGGACTACATTCGTGAGATTAACGTCGAAGCACCGGAAGGCGGGGTGGCATTGCCACTACGGTATACCATCCATGAACAACCTTCTTACTCGATCGTGTCCTCCAATGCGTTCTGGCGTGATCCGGCTCGAGAGGAAGATGCGAAGCGTGTACGGATTGAGGAACGGGACATCGGTCGCCGATGCCTCTACTTCCCTCAGATATTGCGCGATGCACGGCGCATGGAGGAGTACTACCCAAGTCTCTCGCCGTCTAGTCCAGCATGCATGGATCGTCTCGGCGTTTCTTTAGCGCACCTCGATTCAAAGTGTCGCAACTTCTACGATTCGGAGGAAGTTGAACGAGTTTTCTATCCGGAAATCGAACAGCTCCTTCTTGATTTCTTTCCAGGTGCTACCGACGCTCTCGTCTACAACCACGACGTGTTCAACAAGGACTACGAAGGCGATCATCGGGAAGATCAGGATAACAAGAATCCGGGGGTAAACCGCGGCTACGCAAATCTGGTCCACAACGACCTTAACGACAACAGCGGCAGGGTTCGTTGCCGAGAACTGCTAACCAAGAATCTCCGCAATTTCGGTCGAACACAAAACTACACTGAAGAAGAAGCCGACGCGAAAATGTCACGCCGGTTCATGTCGATCAATCTCGCGAAACCGATGGAGACGGTCGAACAATATCCGTTTGTATTGTGCGCTTGGCCTTCGTTTGCGGACCAACCTTACATAACGAACTATCGGATATACGACGACCGCGTCGGCGAGACCACGCGGTTCACGTATCGACCCGAACATGAGTGGTACTGGTTTCCTCAGCAGACATCTAATGAAGTCTCGATGCTCAAGTGCTACGACTCAGTGACCGACGGATCAGTATCGCGGTGGTCGTTCCACTCAGCTTGCGTTGATCCGACCGCTCCAGAGGATGCCCGTTGCAGGAAGAATGTCGTCGTGAGGACGTTCGTCTTTTTCTAATTCTTCCGCGCAGCTAGTACGCGCAAAGTAGCCGCTAGAAACTGGGTTCAGATTTCTACGATCTTCTCGAACCCCCAGAGAGCATTCGCTTACCGTCAAACGGTAAGGGATATTTCGACTCGGCGAGACTTTCGTCCGTTCACGTGAACGGCTGTATCCCGCCAGGGTTCGAGAGCGCGGTCACGTTCGGACACTACGATTGGTCGACGCCCGGAAGCCAGGAAATTTCGCTCTCCCGACGCGACGACGCACTGACGGAACTCCATAGCATGTTAGGGGAATGGACGCGATGACAACCAATGACAAGCCGTGGGAAAGGACATTTCCGCGCACGGAGGTATTCGCCGAGATCGATCGTCTCGGCTTGCAAAGCAACGTGATCGAATTGGAGAGCGAGGGGTACACCGTCGTTCCCTCATTGCTCGGCGCAGACACCATCGCTCGTGCTCAGGCTGCGATCCTCAATCAGCTCGAGCGCAAAACCGGATCACGCCCTAATCTGAAAACCTACGACGGGCCGCGGTTGCCCCTCGCGCATTTTTTATTGTTCGAGGACGAGGTTTTCGAGCAGATTCTGATGAACGAGGTAATGCTCGCGCTCATGACGTATCTGCTCGGTCAGTCATTAACCATATCCAGCATGACCAGCCACGTCCGTGCGCCCGACAACCCGCATCTTCCGCTTCACTGCGACACGCCCGGCCTTACACCATTCCGATCGGAGAGCATCGTCGCAAACTGCAATTTCGCTTTCGATGACTACACCAAAGAGAACGGATGTCTGGCGATCATTCCCGGCACCCACCGGCTTGGTCGAAACCCAACCCCGGATGAGGGGAATCCCCATACCAATCCATTCGTCATCTCCGTCGAGGTGCCTATCGGGTCGGCCATCGTATACCACGGCAACACGTGGCACGGCGCGTTCAAACGCGAGGTCCCCGGCGTGCGTTTGAACCTGGCAGTGTTCATGGCTCGCAACTACATCACCCGCCAGGAACGGATCAAGGAAAACGTCACCCCTGAGATGATCGAACGCAACGGCGAGCGTTTCGCCCGGCTGTGCTCCCAGTTCGAGTTCAACGGCTACGAGGAAGACGGTCCTGATTTTGCGAGGGCAGCCAAGTTCGTCGGAGCTCTTATCGACCCGCGATTCGGCTGACTAAAGGCCGACAATGCATCCATCGCTTCCCACCGCGATTACGAAACGATCAATCTAGGGTATTCCGTCACCCGTCGACACGTTCAAAGATCCAATCAATATATCGCGGACTAAATCACGTTCGACTCGCTCCAAATAGCATCTAACTGAATAGCAGATTTCACAACCAATTTCATGTAGCAAGAGCGCGTCCGTTCAAATTTCGACGATGGTCTCGAATCCGCCAAAGATCATTCGACTACCGTCGAACGGTACAGGATACTTCGCTTCGTCGAATCGCTCGTCAGTTTCTGCCAACTCGTGCATCCGCGCCATACCTTTGTCGCGGGTCGCTTTGTCCGGCCATTCGAACCACGCGAATACGATCGATTCGCCGTCCTTGGCGTTGACTGCTTTACGAAAGTCAGTAGACGTGCCATCAGGAATGTCGTCTCCCCAACATTCCACCGTTCTGGTAGCACCAAGTTCTTTAAAGAGAGGGTTTATGTGGTGAGCGTGCTCAATGTACTTTTGTTTGTTCGCAGTTGGTACCGCAATGACAAATCCGTCGATATACGACACGTGCTCGTCCCGGTAAATAAGAGAGTAAGAAGAACTATATCGTTCTTAAACTGCTGATGTTCTCACCATTAATCGAGTCTTGTATGATGAAAGCTATTAACCGGAATCGGATGACGGCATTTTGCTAAGTGGAAGCTGCCTTTGTGGCGACATTGTTTATGAATTGAATAGCGACGCAAAGATGCTGATGCATTGCCACTGCTCCATGTGCAGGAAATTGCACGGTAGCGCTTTTGCAACATTTGGCGTCTTCGATCCCCAAGCAGTTCACTGGATCAAAGGTGCTGATCAGGTCAATCGATATCGGTCATCAGAATATGGATCGCGAAGTTTCTGTGGAAAGTGTGGCTCCGTGGTACCTGCTCCAGGTCAAACAGATGGTTTTGCATACATCCCAATGGGAAACGTAACCGGCGATCAAGCCGACATAGAAGCCCTTCATCTGTTTGTCGGCTCAAAAGCGCCGTGGCACGCGATCGCCGATGATCACGAGCAACACGAAGAGTGGCCACCCGGTTGGGACAACAGCATTCAAGTTGAATCGGAAGCTCGGGAACCTAATAGCGCGAACTGCACCTCAGGTAGCTGCCTTTGTCGCGCCGTCCTCTTCGAATACGAAGGCGATCCTGATCGAATGATGAATTGCCACTGTTCTCGATGTCGAAGACAGATGAGCGCAGGTTATGGAACGTTCGTTTTCGTATCTAGTGACCAATTCCATTGGATCGCCGGTGAAACCGAAGTCGTGAACTACAAGATGCCTGAAGCGCGCGTTAAGGGTACGGCGTTTTGCCGTCATTGTGGTTCGCTCGTAGCGCGAGAACGAGACGCAGGTTCCATGCAGATACCAGCTGGTTCGCTTGATAGTGATCCCGGTATGCGACCGATCGCCAATATTTTTACCGATTCAAGAGCGCCATGGATTACATTGGACGAGAGTATTGCGTGTTTTTCCGAGTACCCTACTTAAAGCCAGGTTTCATAGCGACTTCTTGTCATTTCTTCCATACATTCTCGCACTCTCGGTCGATAGTCTTGAGTTTCTCGATGCTAAAACACTTGACTGCGACCTACGACAACAGCTCGCGCTAAACGCATCCAAGCGTTGAATCAAACTCGCGTCGACGCAACACCTCCCGATGAATTCGAGGCGTTGCGGTTGGACCTTAAAGGACTAGGTCGGATTTATCTGTCGACCTGGCCCTACATACTCGCCCAATTACGTCACTTTCTTGCGCTGCTTGTGCTGAACTTAGGCATGATCGGTTTCGCTACCGCTTTCGGGTTCTTGAGTTTCGACGTTATTTGGGACTCGGTTGGCAGCAGTGAGCCGCTTTCGCCAGCTCAAGCGGCAGTCATGTTTTTGCCTGAAGCCGACTTCGTCAATGTTGCCACGTTGTCGGAAGACGCTCGATTAGAAATCCTTTTTCGATTTCTCATCGTTTCGGCTGTCATCATCGTGCTGACAACGAGCGCATTTACGCTTATTACGCTTTACAAGACTTGGATCCTGCAACGCGTCAACCAAGCGCTTCGAGTCGACATGGTGCGCAACGCGGAGGAACTGAGCTTGCGGTTTCATGCGGCGACGTCGGCTGGTGACGGCATCTATCGGGTGTTTCAAGATAGCGCGATGGTGACGGCAGTGGTCGACAATATCGTTGTACAACCGATCATCGCATTGTCGACGCTCGTGTTGCAACTGACCATCGCCGTTCTGTTCAGTCCATGGTTCGCATTCCTTTTATGCATCGCGAGCATTACAGTCATAGTGCTAGCTGTTTGGTATACGCCAAGGCTAAGGACTTGGAGCCAAGCCGCTCGACGCTCAAACGCCGCTCTATTTACACGCGTGCAGGAGACGTTTCAGAGCATTCAAGCCATCAAGGCGTATAGGTTCGAAAGCGCAAACCTTGTTCGCTTCGGGGAAGAATCGCGCCGTGCATTAGACAATGCCTTCGCGCTTCGACGTGATTTCGCTACCGTCAAAGTTGCTACCTCGTTCCTTCTAGCGCTAACGTTGTTCGCGACCGACTATATCGCCACCCAATTTGTATTGGTCGAGGATGTAGTTTTTGGTGCGTCGTTATTGGCGTTGTTCGGGATGACCGTCACTCGCTGGACCGTCGCAGCGCACCAAGCTCGCAGGGGTGCGGTCGCAGCATTTACGTTCAACTTTGAAAATCTCGTTCGGCTCTGGTGTTTTGCACAAGACATGGCGGTCGGATTAGGTCGAGCGTTTTGGCTGTTGTCGCAACAACCCGAAGTTCGCGATCCAATTGATCCAACGGCATTTCCGGTAGCTGTTGAGAGTGTGAGATTTGAAAGTGTCCACTTCGGGTACGAGCCAGGTAGATTGGTCTTGGACGGATTTGATCTTACTGCTCCTGTCGGCCAAGTCACGGCATTGGTTGGAACGTCCGGTGCAGGTAAGTCGACTGCCATGGCGTTGCTGTTGCGTCTCTTCGACCCTGATGCGGGGAGTGTTCAGATCAATGGCATCAGTCTATCCAAGATGCGAATCAATGAAATTCGTTCGGCCGTGGCGATCGCACTTCAGGAAAACGTGCTATTCCCTATCTCGATCGCTGATAACTTACGATACACCGCGCCAAGTGCCTCCGATGAAGAAATTCGTGAAGCCGCGAACGTTGCGTGCGCGATCGAATTCATCGATGCACTACCAAATGGATTTGACACGGAACTTGGGGTCGGCGGCGCATTGCTCTCCGTCGGACAGAAACAACGACTCTCAATCGCTCGAACGCTAGCTCGGAACTCGCCGATACTCGTATTGGATGAGCCCACTTCGTCACTTGACGCGGAAACCGAACAGAGGCTCTTGACAAACCTCAAGGATTGGGCGCGCGGTCGCGTGGTGTTCCTTATCACTCATCGCCTGTCGACGATCAAAGATGTTGACCACATCGCTTTCTTAGCGAATGGGAGCGTCGTAGAAGCAGGAACTCATGAGGAATTAGTGAATCGGCAGGGGTATTACGCCGATTTCGTCGCAACCGCAGAGGCGACCCATGCCTGAGCGCACGTATCACGACCGCCTCGACGTTAGACCGGAAGTCGCCACCAGCGACGTCATCGGGTTATTCAAACGTTCATTGAACTACCTATGGCCCCAGCGACGCCTAGTTGGCGCACGCGTCGGACTCATGGTTGTGATCTACGCCTTAGGTCTGATCGTCCCTTGGCTTTTCAAGATTGTCGTCGACCATGGCGTGATGCAACAACCGATCGAAGTTGGTGCCGAAGGATTCCTGTTTCCTGGTTTCATGACGCCGTTTCTTAACTTCGTGGCGGGCTTGGAACCGCTCGCAGTCACCCTCTATACGCTTGTATTCCTAGGAGTCATGTTCTTGTTCGTTGGTTACTCTGGCAACACTTTGCTAGAAGCTAATTTAGCGGAAGGCGCGGACGTCGCGACGCGCTCCGAAAACAAAATCAGCGCGGGTTCAAGTGCTGCCCACGGACTCGTGGGCTTGCTGGACCTTTGCATAGCCATTCGACTATCGCAACGCATAACCGATCACGTCCGACGCATCACGTTTTCGCGGCTCTCACGCCAATCTATACCAACGCTCAATCTGCAACGAACAGGCGACGCGTTGTTTCGCGTATTACACGATGCGCCTTCGATCGCAGCAATCTGTCACGCGTTAACGCTCAATCCGCTTGCTATGCTGATTAGCGTTGGCGCAAACCTTTGGGTGTTAGCCGCGGTGTATGGCGCCGTCGCACCCTCGCTGGTTTGGATTGGCTTTTCTGCTGTCTTGCTAACTCTTGTAGCAACATCGCCGCTCGCACAATGGGCTCGTCGAATAAGTCAGGCGAGTAGAGCATCAGGCAGCGCGACCACCGACGAAATCGAAGAAGGTCTTAGGCACGTCGGAGCCGTACAGAGTCTTGGCAGTACAGACCGGCAGCGAAAGCAATTCGCCGAAGCGAGTCGCGAGTCGTTTCGCCAAAGTTTGCTCATGGTTTGGGTCGTATATGTCGTTGAATGGATCGCCGAAAACGTTCATTTGGTGTTCGCGACTGCTGGGTTTTGGGTCATTTTCTCCGGGATCGTGAGAGGGGATCTCACGCTTGGCGACGCGCCGGTCGTTCTTCGTATGTATAGCTTGCTATACGAGACGTCTATGCAATTCGGACGAATCTGGATTGATCAGCAGGACAACGCTGCGGCCGCACGACGAGTGTTTTTTGCGATGGATCACGATGTCGAGGAAATCGACCTCCGAAGTGACCACACTCACTTAGGTCGACTTGACGGTCACTTCACATTACGTTTCGACCACGTTGGATTCCACTACGCCGATGGGAGGCGCGCGCTGGAAGATGTGAGTTTTGAAGCACACGCCGGCGAGACGATAGCGATTGTGGGTCCTAGCGGCGCTGGTAAGACCACACTTGCATACATGATTCCGAAATTCCTACTTCCGACCAAAGGTCGAGTACTGCTCAATGGCATCGACTTAGCGACGATGGATGTTCAGAGTGTGCGCGAGAACGTCGCGTACGTATTTCAAGAACATCAGCTACTGACCGACACTGTCGCTGCCAATCTTCGTGTGGCGAAATCCGATGCATCGCTGACCGAGATGAAACAAGCATGTAATTTGGTAGGTGCACTCGACTTCGTCGAAGCGATGCCCGACGGTTTCGAATCAAAAATCGGTCGAGGTGGCGGCACGCTCTCGGTAGGTCAGAAACAGCGCCTCAGCATCGCAAGAGGACTACTAAGTGAAGCGCCTATCTTGATTCTCGACGAACCCACCGCCGCGCTCGATCCCGCAAACGAAACTTTATTGCTCGACATGTTAAAGGCGTCACAAAAGCGGCTCAACATCGTCATTGCACACCGCATTCGTACTATCGAGCGAGCCGACCGTATTCTGTTTCTGGACCAAGGTCAGATGATCGAAACAGGTTCACCCGCAGAGCTGCTGGGTCGACAAGGAAGCTACTATCAACGGTTTGTCGATATCGCAGAGACATGACATACGAGTCTTTGAATTAGTTTGTTAGCTCGCCAACTGGGTCAACTAAGTTCAATTGGGAACGCTCTGTGACTCAATATACGAACCATAAGTGTGCTACGCGAAACAAATGCGTCTGCACGCCATTAAGTCTGTAAAAATCCAAGGCATTCATTTAAGGGAACAAATTCAATGATCTCGTGCGACCGTAAAATGCGACGTTCGCGTACGACCTGCTCTATTTGAGTGTCAGGTCTTCCGCTCTTCTAGTTCTACTCGTTATTACGTTTCCGATGCGGATAGTTACGACCAAGGAAACTTGGCCTGGAGAAAAGCGCGTTGCGTTAGTTCCCCAGACTGTGCAAAAACTGACAGAACAAGGCTTTGACGTCACTGTGCAGAACGGGTGTGGCGAAGAAGCTGGTTTTACAGACGCCGCATACGAATCGGCCGGGGCGACTCTTACAGAATACGCGGATGAAGCACTGCGGTACGCAGACATTGTGCTTGCCGTTCGACCACCATCGCCTGAGGTTATCTCCTGGTTTCCCGACGGATCGACCTATCTCGGATTCTTAGATCCATTCCGCTTCGAAGATACGGTTGTCGCATTCGCCAACTGTAAGGTAGACGCGATATCGCTTGATATGGTGCCGCGTAGCACACGAGCGCAAAAACTCGATGGACTATCGTCTCAGGCAAGTTTGGCAGGTTATGCGGCTATCGTTGTTGCAGCGTTCCATCTCCCGCGCATCTTTCCACTGATGATGACGCCAGCGGGAACTCTTTCTCCTGCCAAGGTGTTCGTGATAGGCGCGGGTGTCGCCGGTCTACAGGCCATTGCCACAGCACATCGGTTAGGAGCGCGAATTGAAGCGTTCGATACTCGACCAGTCGTCAAAGAAGAAGTACAGAGCCTTGGTGCTCGCTTTCTCGAAATTGATCTAGGTGAGCTCGGTCAAACCGAACAAGGCTATGCTCAGGAACTTACCGCCGAACAGCAAGAACTTCAACGCCAAGGGATGGCAGCCGCAATTGCGCGCTCCGACATTGTCATCACTACAGCACAGGTATTCGGTCGTCCGGCGCCGAAGATCGTGTCATTCGATATGGTCGAAGCCATGCAACCGACCAGTGTAGTAATCGACATGGCGGTCGAGACAGGTGGCAACGTCGAAGGGTCCAAGCTTGATGAAATCGTGGACATCGATGGCGTCAAACTCATTGGTATGGGAAGTCTACCCTCACAGGTCGCAGGACACGCGAGCGAGATGTACTCGTCCAATCTATTCGAGTACTTGAACGAGTTTAAATGTGAGGATCCGGGTCAAGTCGATCTGAACGTCGATGACGAGATTCTGGAAGCTTCCGTTGTAGTACGTGATGGCGAGGTAGTAAACGAAAGACTCAAGGAGATGTTCTAGCGATATGGACCTTATGTTCATTTATCTAGCACTCATTCTGGTGCTAGCGATATTCCTTGGGTTCGAGTTGATATCGAAGGTTCCTGCGACGCTTCACACGCCCCTAATGTCTGGCGCTAACGCAATATCCGGCATTACCATCGTCGGTGCGTTGCTCGCCGCTGGCGGTAGTGAAAACACGACGCTAGCGACGTGGCTTGGCGCAGCCGCGGTTGTCTTCGCCACGATCAATGTCGTCGGTGGCTACTTGGTTACCGATCGAATGCTCGGTATGTTCAGATCGCGTACTGACAAAACTGACGAATAGCCCAGACTGATCGTGTTAAACCTAGTCGCCATCAACGCCGCCTATATCGTGGCGGCGGGACTCTTCATCTTCGGACTGAAGATGCTCGGACACCCAGAATCGGCGCGGCGCGGAAATTTCTTATCTGCGATAGGGATGCTGATCGCTATCGTCGTAACGCTCCTATCCGAAGGGATCCTTACTTGGTATTGGATTGCCATCTGTGCCGTGATCGGAAGCATCATTGGCGCGTCCGCTGCCCGGCTTGTCGCCATGACTTCCATGCCGGAAATGGTTGCGGTGTTCAATGGATTTGGGGGCGCTGCTAGCCTCCTTGTTGCGTGGGCAGCATTGTTTGATGCTCAGGGCTTGTTTGTCGCGATTACCGTCACACTCTCAGTCATCATCGGTGGGGTGACCTTTGCAGGTAGTGTCATCGCATGGGGCAAACTCTCGGAAGTCATGACGTCAAGAGCAATCGTCTTCAACGGTCAACGCATCGTGAACTCGCTCTTATTACTTGCGCTGCTTGCAAGTGCCGTGATGTTTTGCCTGGAACCTTCGGCGCAATCGCCGTACCTCTACGGCGTCATCGGACTCGCGCTCATTCTCGGGATTTTCGTTGTGATCCCAATCGGCGGCGCCGACATGCCGGTCGTGATTTCACTTCTAAACAGCTACTCTGGTTTGGCCGCTTGTGCTGCCGGATTCGCGATCAACAACATCATCCTTATCGTCGCAGGTTCATTGGTGGGCGCAGCAGGCATCATCCTGACGAACATCATGTGCAAGGCGATGAATCGCTCACTTGGTAATGTACTGTTCAGTGGCTTCGGTGCTGTTAAAACCGCAACGAAAGTAGAAGGCGAAGTCAAGCCGATCTCCGCTGGGGATGCGTACCTAATACTTGAAGCAGCGAATTCAGTCACGTTCGTTCCAGGTTACGGAATGGCGGTAGCGCAGGCGCAGCACGTGGTATGTGAACTTGGCGAACTCCTCGAGGCTCATGGTTGCGAGGTTAGCTACGCTATTCACCCCGTTGCCGGTCGAATGCCCGGCCACATGAACGTACTGCTCGCAGAAGCGAACGTGTCCTACGACCAGCTCGTCGAGATGGCGGACATCAATCCGCGTCTGCCGTCAATAGATGTCGCCGTAGTTATCGGAGCCAACGACGTTGTAAATCCATCCGCCAGAGACGACGAAGGTAGTCCGATCTACGGCATGCCGATCATTAACGTCGACGAAGCCAAGACGGTATTTGTACTGAAACGCTCGATGGCTTCAGGCTTTGCTGGCGTCGACAACCCACTCTTCATGGGTTCAAACACTCGCATGCTGTTTGGCGACGCAAAGGCATCTATTTCAGAGATTATTAGCGAGTTTAAACCCTAGCTATACGTTCGGCGTACAGGACGTATAGTGAGAAGACATTCAGCAATTGGTAATTGCTCGGTATTCGCATAATGCGAAACGCGTGGCGTTGACACGTTCAACGCCAGCCTTGATTGAATCCATGAGCTGGACTATATGAGTGCATTGATCCCTCCTGAGCGGAATCCGCTGTGTTGGTACTATGGTTCAGCGTCTATAGCGTTCGGCATCAAGAACAACGCATTTAGTTACTTACTGCTTCCATTTACAACTCAAGTTCTCGGCATGCCCGGCTATGTCGCCGCCACTGCGTTAGTTATTGCGATGCTATGGGATGCGGTATCTGACTTGGTCTTAGGTCATTGGTCGGACAAGACTTCATCGCGTTTAGGTCGACGACATCCATTCATGTACGTGGCGTTGATTCTCTTGCCTCTGTCGTTTTGGGGAATGTTCGACCCGATGATCGAACTAACCGACGACACGAAGTTCTGGTACGTGTTAGTTTTTGCCATACTGATCCGCACTTCGACCACGCTCGTTGAAGTGCCTTCTGTAGCACAACTGCCTGAACTTGAATCACAATACGAAAGACGAAGCCGTTGGTTGTCAATTCGTCATGCCTTCGGTTGGATGGGTGGCAACGGTCTGCACACGATCAACTTTTTCTTTTGGGTTGGTCACTACACGATGTCCGTCCATACCGGCTACGCGATCTATGCTTGGGTCGGTGCAACAGTGATCGCAATCTCCATCCTGATTTCGTCACTCGGTACGCAGAAGTACTTTGCTGCGCTACCTCGACCCGAGTCGAGCGTCCATGACCGTAACGTATGGGCGGTTTTAGTTCATGCGTTCAAGGAACTCGCTCAGTCACTTTCGAACAAGAACTTCGCAGTTCTCTTCTTCAATGGCTTATTGACAGGTATCGCGGGGGGCATGCTCGCCGCACTGTATCTCTACAACACTAACTATTTCTTCGGATTTAGTGGAGAGCAAATTGCGATGACGGGTGTCTTCGTACTGATCTCGCCATTGATTTCAGTTATCACCATACCTTATCTAAGCACCATCTTTACTAAACGCCAAATCGCCATACTGGCAATTTCTTGTTTCATACTGCTCACACCGTTTCCTTACGTTCTGTTTCTATTCGGTGTCTGGCCAGGAATGGGTAGCTGGCTTTCGCTATTTCTCTATAGCGTCTTCATCGTTATAGAGGTCGTCTGTCTGATCATCAATGGCGTTATGCTTGATTCAATGATGGCGGACGTCGTCGAGGAAAGTGAAGTTGATACTAGTCGAAGATCAGAAGGATTGTTCTACGCTACTCGAAGCTTCGCCGCAAAAGCCATGTCAGCCGGAGGTATATTCCTCGCGGGAATTATCGTGTCCGTCGTAGGAATGGAGTCGTTCGTTACTGCCTCTGATATGACGCAAGATCATCGGATTCTGCTTACGTCAATATTTCTACCAATCTACTGTGGGCTGCAAATATCTGCCATCGTATTGCTCATGCTCTATCGCATCCAGAAAGATACGCACGAACAGAATCTGACGAAGCTTGCGGAGCGGAGAGCACCGTTAGGTCTCTCGGCGTCGGCGACCGTGACTTCAAGCTAGAGATGTGAGACCCAGTCCAAAGGAGTAACTGGGTCTCACAGGGAAAGGGCGCGCATCGGGGAAATAACGCCCGTATGTGGAATCAACCACACATTAAGAACAAGCAATATTCATGCCAATCTGTTTGTTGACATACTGCGGCATAGTGATCGTTAGTGATTGAGTTTCGAAAATCCATAAATGCAGGAATGAGAAGCCAAAATTAGCGAATCTAAGTTCGTTAACTACTGCTTGGGGGATACGCTTGCTCAAATATTGAGCATCGTCGGATGAGATTCTGTGCAATACCAGCAGGCCTACCAATCATTTCCGTCTGATGGCTTGACAACGTAGGGAGTTTAGCTATTTCGGATGAAGTTGACGAGAAAGAGTTTGACCAAACAAACGATGGAATAACGCCAAATGGAACTTTACGACGTCATGCGTACAACATTTGCTGCGCGTCAGCATCAGGCTGAGACGATCGATGACGAAACCATCTATCGCATTCTCGATAACGCCCGCTTTGCACCAAGTGGTGGAAACCGACAAGGATGGCGGGTGATCATCGTTCGCGATGAGGGAAAGCGGGAAGCCCTCGGACCACTCATAGCAGCCGTAATGAAACGGTACCGCGCCATGGTCCAAGCGGGAGAGAATCCCTACAACACAATTGTTCCTTCTTCCGTCACAGCCGACGACGTCGCGAACCAGGAACTCCCTGACGCGTTTCTCAATCAGTTCACCCAAGCACCAGTTCTCCTGTTGATCTTGGTAGACCTAAAAGTAGTCGCGTCGATGGACCAAGAACTCGATCGCGTAGGAGTGATCTCAGGCGCTTCAATTTACCCATTCGCATGGAATATCTTGCTGGCAGCACGTAATGAAGGGCTTGGTGGAACACTCACCACGTTTCTCTCTGCCAGTGAACCGGAAGTGAAACGACTATTTGCCATTCCAGATGAGTACGCGGTCTCCGCGTTGTTACCGATCGGTAAACCCGTGAAACAACTGACTAAGTTACGACGCAATCCGGTGTCAGAATTCGCGACTGTCGACACATTTGACGGTACCCGATTCGCGCAGTAATTCAGATGCGTACTATGCGTCCGGTTTAGAAGTCACGAGATAGCCCGTGGAAGAACAAGGTGAGTTTGTCATACCCGCGACACCCCAAGAAGTCTGGGATGCTCTGCAGAAACCTGACGTTCTTCAGGAGTGTATCGACGGTTGCGAGGAAATGACCCTAACCGAAGAAGGTACATTTGCTTGCGTCGTTGCCATTAAAGTCGGCCCAGTAAAAGCACGTTTCACAGGCACTGTCAAGATTGTTGATCCTCATCCACCACATAGTTACTTTCTTGATGTATCGGCACGAGGCGGTGGTGCGGGATTTGGGAGTGGTCGAGCCGAAGTCGAACTTCAAGCAGTTCCAGAAGGTACGCGTCTTAACTATCAAGTGAGAGGCACAATCGGCGGCAAGCTCGCGCAAATTGGCACTCGCTTATTTCAGTCATTCAGTCGCAAAATGACGCGCACATTCTTTGAGAGATTTTCACAGCGCTGGGTGCGATAATCCGACAATCTGGTCGCTTTGACCTGGATTCATGTCCCGGGGGAGGAGAGGGAAAAATGAAAGTGGATCTCACCGTCAACGGTAGCGAACATGCTGTTGACGTAGCAGATAACGCTCTGCTATCCGATGTACTACGTGAGACTCTTGGTCTCACGGGCACCCATGTCGGCTGCGATACGAGCCAGTGTGGCGCGTGTACGGTGCATCTAAACGGTCGTTCCGTGAAAGCTTGCACGGTACTCGCAGGTCAAGCCGATGGCGGCGATGTCACGACGATCGAAGGCATTGCAAATGGAGATGACCTTCATCCGATGCAAGTCGCATTTCGTGCAAATCACGCTCTGCAATGCGGGTTCTGTACACCAGGCATGATCATGAGTGCCATTGATCTAGTCCAGTCTGCTGATGGACCGCTAAGCGCGGAGGACGTCCGTGACGGGCTAGAAGGCAACTTCTGCCGTTGTACGGGATATCACAACATCGTCAAGGCTGTGCTCGACGCACAAGCCAATATGTAGGAGAACGACATGAGTGCTGAAACTGGGATTGGTGCATCCGTTCTTCGAAAAGAGGATGCACGCTTCATCACGGGGAAAGGTCAATACACCGACGACATAAGTGTCTTCGGACAAACGCACTGCGTTTTTGTTCGATCCCCACATGCCCGCGCCAAAATCAATGGCATAAACACCGACGCTGCGATGGCGATGGATGGAGTGATTCGTGTCTTTACGGGAGACGAATTAGTCGAGGATGGGATAGGCGATCTGCCTTGTGGATGGGTGGTCAACAGCAAGGACGGCACACCCATGGTCTCGCCTCCGCACCCGCCAATCGCTACTTCCGTTGTGAATTACGTCGGGGAGCCATACGCTTTCGTAGTAGCGGAGACACTTCAAGCTGCCCGTGACGGCGCGGAAGCAGTCGAAGCTGATTTTGAAATCTTGGAAGCGGTCGTCGACACAGCAACCGCATCAAGTAGCGCCCAGATCCACGAGAACGCCCCAAACAATCAAGCGTACGACTGGGAGTTGGGAGATAGAGAGGCAACGGATGCCGCATTTGCAAAGGCCGACCATGTCACGACTTTGGACATTACCAACAATCGGTTGATTCCGAACGCTATTGAGCCGCGAGCCGCCCTCGGCTCGTATGACGCCGCTTCAAGTACGTACACGCTTTACACGACATCACAGAACCCCCATGTCGAACGGGTTGTTCTAGCGTTGTTTGTAAACGTCGCACCCGAAGCAAATCTTCGCGTCATTTCACCAGACGTTGGTGGCGGGTTCGGCTCGAAGATCTTCGTTTACGCAGAAGAGACAGCGGTCATTTGGGCATCTGCAAAAGTCGGTAGACCTATTAAGTGGCGTGCCGATAGGACTGAGTCGTTTCTCAGCGACGCTCACGGACGCGATCACGTCACAAAAGCTGAGTTAGCGCTCTCGTCCGAAGGCGAAATGCTTGGTTTGCGCGTAAAAACCATTGCCAATATGGGGGCGTACCTCTCGACGTTCTCGTCGAGCGTACCTACCTATCTCTACGGCACCTTGATGGCTGGACAATACAAGACACCGGCCATCTACGTTGAGACTCAAGCCGTCTTCACAAACACGGCTCCCGTCGATGCGTATCGAGGTGCTGGTCGACCGGAAGCGACCTACGTCGTTGAACGGATCGTTGAGACAGCAGCTCGCGAACTCAATATGGACCCGGTCGAACTACGGCGCAAGAATTTCATTCCTCCCGATGCGTTTCCATATCAAACGCCTGTAGCGCTCGAGTACGACACAGGGAACTACGCGGCTAGTATGGGTAAAGCACTGGAACTCGCGGACAGCGATGGTTACGCAGCCCGTAAAGCAGCTTCTGAAACCAATGGCAAACTGCGCGGACGAGGTTACTCGTGCTACATCGAAGCGTGCGGTATCGCACCTTCCCAGCTAGTTATCTCGTTAGGCGCTGGCGTTGGTTTGTTCGAATCCGCAGAAGTACGCGTGGACGTATCCGGATCGGTAACGGTTATGACTGGTTCTCACAGTCATGGCCAAGGTCATGAAACTACGTTCGCACAGCTCGTGTCCGATCGCCTCGGCATCCCGTTCGAGAGTGTCAACGTCATTCATGGTGACACCGGACGATCCGACTACGGACTTGGCACCTACGGATCTCGGTCCATAGCTGTCGGTGGATCTGCGATCGATCGTGCACTGGACAAGATCATTGCGAAAGGCAAGAAGATCGCCGCTCACATGTTCGAAACCACAGAGGACCAGGTCGAATTCGCCGAAGGTCAGTTCAGTTATGCGGGAAGTAACGAACCGAAACCTTTTGCAGAGATTGCGGGGGCAGCGTACATCCCTGCCGTCTACCCACTCGATGAACTCGAACCAGGGCTCTCGGAAAAGGCCTTTTACGATCCGAAGAACTTTACGTATCCAGCCGGTTCGTACGTCTGCGAAGTCGAAATCGATCCTTCGACTGGCGTAACGGAAATCGAGAAATTCGTCGCAGTCGACGATTTCGGTAACGTCATAAATCCGATGATCGTGGAAGGTCAAGTTCATGGCGGGCTCGCTCAAGGTATTGGTCAGGCGCTACTTGAACATGGCATCTACGACGGTGACGGCAACCTCTCGACGGGTTCGTATATGGACTACGCGATGCCGCGCGCCACCGATTTGCCTGATTTCGAGGTTGATATGACCTCAACACCTTGCACCCACAACCCGCTCGGCGTTAAGGGTTGTGGCGAAGCCGGAGCGATCGGATCGCCTGCTGCAGTCATGAATGCCATCACCGACGCTCTAGGCGTCAAGGATGTACCTATGCCTGCAACACCTCATACCGTATGGGAAACCATTCAACAAGGAGCGTAAGTCATGTATACATTCAACTTTCGACGCGCTTCGAATTTAGATGAGGCGCAACAGATTCATCAATCGTCATCAGATGCCGTGTATGTTGCAGGCGGGATGACGCTAATCCCTTCGCTGAAACTCCGACTTGCGAATCCAGATGACGTCGTAGACCTAAGTCAGATCGACGGTCTCGGATCTATCTCATCAGCGGACGGTGTCGTCAGCATCGGTGCGATGGCGCGACATTGCGAAGTCGCCGCAACCTCAGACATACCGGCTCTCGCCGCGTTGGCGAATCGAATCGGTGATGCCCAGGTACGAAATCGCGGTACGATCGGTGGATCGCTGGCAAACAACGACCCGGCGGCTGACTATCCCGCGGCCGTACTAGGTCTTGGCGCAATCGTCCATACCAATGCACGCGCAATCGCAGGGGACGATTTCTTTGTCGATCTCTTCGAAACAGCACTCGATGAAGGGGAGATCATTACACGAGTGGACTTCCCCATACCAAGACGCGCAGCATATGCGAAATTCGCTAACCAAGCGTCGAAATATGCGGTAGTCGGTGTAATGGTCGCAGAAACGGATGCTGGCATTCGTGTCGGTGTCACCGGTGCGGCAGCTTGTGCGTTCAGACTCACAAGTTTTGAAGAAGCACTGTCCACAAACATGTCGGCGTCTGCGCTCGATGGCGTTGAGGTGGATAGTAGTGACTTCAATAGCGATCTGCACGCGTCTGCAGCGTATCGTGGTAGCCTCGTCACTGTTATGGCTAAACAGGCGGTGGACCAGCTGACCACGTGACCCGCATCAAGAGCTATCGATGTCACGAGATTTCTGAAGACATTGGCAGCATTCAACTTGATGAAATCGAAATAGCTGACCCCGGACCTGACGAAATTCAGGTCCGGGTGAAGGCGTGTGCTGTCAACTTTCCTGATCTACTCATGATTCAGGATAAGTATCAGTTCCATCCACCACGACCATTCGCACCCGGTGGCGAAGGTTCCGGCGTTGTCGCAAAGGTCGGCTCCGAAGTCAAAGAGTGGAAGGAGGGCGATGCTTTGGTATTCGGGAGTCGCTTCGGCGGTTTTTCGGAAGCGATCAACATGTCCTCTAAAGCCGCACGACCGCTACCTCAGCACATGGACTTCGCTCAAGGTGCTTCATATAGCACAGCCTACTCGACAGCTTGGGTTGCGCTTTCCTATCGAGGTCAGGTAAAAGAAGGAGAATGGTTACTCGTACATGGTGCGACTGGCGGCGTGGGGTTGGCAGCGGTCGATATCGGCAAGCTACTTGGCGCAAACGTGATCGCAACGGGCGGCCGAGACGACAAGCTGGCAGTCGTGAAGTCACGTGGGGCTGACGAAGTCATTAACTACACGTTGCCTGATGGTTCTCTCGGTGGATTTCGAGAGCACGTCAAGGAGATAACTGGTTCGGGCGGCGCGGATGTCGTCTTCGATCCTGTAGGCGGCGACGTTTTCGACGAGACGATGCGTTGTGTGAATTTCGGTGGGCGAATCTTGACGATTGGTTTTACAAGTGGTCGTTGGCCGCAAGCCGCAGTAAACCTCGTACTGATCAAGATGCTATCGATCATCGGCGTACGCGCAGGTGAAATTGGACGACGCAATCCTGAACTGGGTGCTAAATTCCGTCGCGAATTGAACGAGCTCGCGCAGTCCGGCAGGATCACCCCCTATGTGTGCAAGGGTTTTCCACTTGAGCGTGCTATTGACGCTATGCGAATGCTCGAAAATAGAGATGTCGTTGGTAAATGCGTCGTCACGATGAACGGGTACGAATTCACACCGCCTTCCTGACTTCGCAGTCTCACTCTAAGTGTCGAGTTAGCTCCCGCACGCTTTGTCCATAAGCGTTGGGAACCGACGGAAAACGTCCTCAGGCACTCCCGCGTATTTCTTTGAAACCACATCTCGATCCCAAAGATTGTTCATGGATCGCGCTGTATTGGCTTGCTTAAACGTGATTGAATCCAGCAGGTAGTACGGCGAGACCAGTGGGAAAAACTGAAGCGGCCAGTCCGTTCCGTAAACCAATCTCTCGGTAACCGACTCTCGTTCCAATGCTTGTCGTAGATAACCAATCTTGTTGATTTGTGTAAGGCTCGAAATATCCGCATACAGATTTGGGTAATCTTGGAACATCGGAATCAGACGCTCAAAATGCGCCTCTCCGTCGGTTTCGCCGGTGGTCGCGATGTGAGCCGCGATAACCGTTACGCCAAGTGAAAGCGGCAAATGCAGACGAAATGGATCACCGAGTGAGTTGTCCGCATAGTTAAACGAATGTTCTGCACCAGTGTGCGTAAGTAACGGAATACAGTGCTCAACCATTCTCCGATAGAAAGGCTCAATTCTTGTATCTCCAGGGTTGAAGTGCATGATGTTAGGAAGCCATTTGACAAGTACTGCACCGTTTTCAACAACATAGTCAAGCCGTTCGATACTGTCGTGCCGGAGCGGATTCACACTCGCTCCGAACAACAGATTCGGATACCCTTTCAGCTCCCTGATCAAATACTCGTTCGGCACATAAAGCTGCGTGCGCTCTAGATCAAGCTCGCCTCGTTCGTCAACGGCACCGTCCATGGCAAGCAGCACAGCCTGATCAACAAATTTAGAGTTTGCGATCTTCGTCGCTAATCTTCCTAGTAACGCACGATCTCCTTCGTCCCTAAGTTCAGCTTCGGTGATGTCAAACCCTCGTAAGTAGATTGGGAACTTCCAAGAGTCGACTAGATCCGGATGGACATACGCACCACTTCCACCGTACCCTAAACCGGCCGCATGGACATGCATATCTAGATAGCCACTTTCTGGAACGTCTGGAGGAGCCGCCTTCGGCACATAGAAAATCAAATACGTCGCGATTGCGATGCCCACCAACAACCAACACACACGCTGTACCGCGCGACTTACGCCGCGTTCATCTGAACTCAACTGGACCTAGCTCGTGTTCAGGTTCACGGAGTGATCGTCAGTGCAATAATTAGTTTTAAGCGGGCGTCGTATAACGGTCATTACCTCAGCTTCCCAAGCTGAAGACGAGGGTTCGATTCCCTTCGCCCGCTCCAATTCTGGAACGTCGGAATGATGTTCTATTCGAACATCACGACGTTACGCGCAACCTCACCGGTCTCCAACGCGTCAAACGCGCCATTGATATCGCCTAGTTTGATGTGACCTGAGATCATGTCGTCTAGATGCAGCTTGCCGGCGAGATAGAAATCGACGAATCGCGGCATATCGACGCGGAACCGATTCGAACCCATGTTGGAACCCTGCAGTTTCTTTTCACGAAGGAGCTCGGGACCATGAATTTCAATGCTGGTGCCGACTGGAATCATTCCAATCACGGTAGCACATCCCCCGGCACCGATCATCTTCCATGCCTGCTCAGTTGTGACTTTCAACCCGATAGCTTCAAATGCGTAATGAACGCCGCCGCCAGTCATTTCGCGTACCGCTTCGACCGGATCAACTTCCGCAGCATTGACGGTATCCGTAGCGCCAAATTTCCTCGCGAGTTCAAGTTTGCTCGCAACGGTATCGATTGCAATGATTCGAGCAGCCCCTGCGAGCTCCGCACCATTGACACACGATAGTCCAACACCACCACAGCCAATCACTGCCACAGAGGAACCAGGTTCGATTGCCGCCGTATGAACGACGGCACCTACACCAGTCGTTACCCCGCAGCCAATTAATGCTGCTCGATCCAATGGCATGTCTTCTCGGATTTTCGCCACTGCGTGCTCATGAACCAGCATGTACTCAGCGAAAGACGATAGATTAAGGAACTGTGCGACCGGCTTACCGTCTTTCGATAGTCGAGGTTCGTCGTTAAAGCCACGTTGTAGTTCGGGTTCTTGGCACAATGACATGTGACCAGTGAGACAGTATTCACAGTGACCACAAAACGCCGATAAGCATGTGATGACATGATCACCCGGTTTAACGTACACAACGTCTGACCCGACCTGCTCTACGATCCCTGCGGACTCGTGTCCTAAGATACAGGGCACGGGGTACGGATACGAACCATTCTGAAAGTGCAGATCTGAGTGACACACTCCAGCAGCAACCGTACGCACTAGAACTTCTCGAGCACGAGGTTTACTGATTGAGACTTCTTCGACCTCTAACGGGCTTCTCGCCTCATTCAATACAGCTGCTTTCATCGTCCTTCTCCTATGACCGGTTACGTAACGTGGCTAGCTAATTGTCTTAACCACTAAGCAGTTTTTCGCGACGGTTGCTACGCATAAACGCAAGTCCCAGAATCGCTAGCGTGAGCAAGGCATAGCCTATTCGATTCTGTACGGTCGCCTCAAGTAGGACCTCAGGGTCTGCTTCAAACATCGCAAAAGGGTTGTAGAACGGCGAAAACACTCGCTGAATGTTGCCGAATCCCGAAATGAATGCAAAAAACACGAGAACCAGCGCCGTGGCGACGGCACCTCCGATCTCGCTTCGAAACAGTGCCGACATACCCATCGCCAAAACCATCGCAAACAAGGCACCTTGTAATGACCCTTGAAGCACGAACAGCGGATATTCAGTAATAAAGAACCACACACCAACCGCCAGCAGTATTTCGACTGGAATGAGGATCAATACCGCCGCAATCAACTTAACCCACCAAACGCGCTCACAACCACCTGGAACGGTATAGACGATTTCCAGACTGCGTCCGCTAATTTCACTTGCAATGATGCGCAGACCAAGGAATACACCGATAAAGACCAACGGGATACCAATTAGCGTTATTTGCGCATGTCCACTGTTAAATCCATCGACAAGCCCGACGTACTCGAGTAAAAACAAACCACACACCCAGATTGGTGCGACGAGCAAGATTAAATAAAAGTGCTTACCAGATAGGCTGATCGCGGCGTAGCGATACATCTCCAAGCCGCCCAACAAAACCAGCAGGTCGTCCTTCACGTTGTATCGCCAATCAACCAGAGGTATCCGTCTTCGAGATTTGCATCTACTTGAATCGCATCATCCACAGGCGCTTCATTCGCCAACACTCGTCTACGTACTTGGCCGCCACCAGTTGGTGTCTCATTGACAAGAATCGCGTCTTTTGGCAATTCGAACGCGACGTCTTCGGCTTGTTCAAAAGTCCACACCTTGTCTTCGGCATAGGTCGAGAGCTCCGACGGCGCACCATCAAACTGCATCTGATTTCTCGCAAGAACAAGGACTCGATCACACGCAACCGCGACATCGTCAACCACGTGAGTTGAAAACAACACGATCCGGTTTTGCGCGAGGCGGCTTAGCAGATTTCGAAATCGAATCCGTTCTCTTGGATCAAGTCCCACAGTAGGTTCGTCGACGATGATGATCGGTGGCAGTCGCAACAGCGTTCTTGCGACAGCGACTCGTTGACGCATGCCACCTGACAGGCTTCCAATTGCATCGTCCTGCTTTTCTTCTAAACCGACTTCCTTCAATAGACCGTCTACACGCTCTTCGCGATCTATAACAGGGATTTCATATAAGCCGGCGTAGTACATCAGGTACGCCTTAGGTGTTGAACCGGCCGGCAAGCCGGAGTCCTGCGGTAGGTAGCCAATCCAACGCGCCAAGTGTTTTCTTAATAGACTAATCGATATCCCGCCGAGCGCGACAACACCGCTTGTGGGTTCAAGTATTCCCGCCATCTGGCGTAGCAACGTTGTCTTACCCGCCCCATTTGGTCCGAGAATCCCGATCATGCCGCGCTCGGCAACAAAGTCGACACCTGCTAACGCCTTAACTTCGTCACCCTGCATATCCAATCCTGCGAAGCGTTTGGACCAACGCCTTACGAAAGTGCGAGGATAGCGGAGGAAGCCTTCCACTCTTTCCGGAACGTCGCCACGTATCTGCCGAACCGCACTGCGACGCATAAACTGCAAAACGAACAACACGATGACGATGACGATCGGCCAGATTAACGGCACTTCAGGTGCTTCATTTGCGAGCGTCGGTTTTACATTGACAACGTAGACATTTATGGCAATCGCAACCCAAGGCAACCCATATACCAACGCTGTTACCAAGGCGTTTGGGATGACCGTGCCAGTCTCGTCAACTCGACCTAAAAGGCTACGAATTTCGTACGTGAATAAACCGATACAGCACGCTACACCAAGTGCAGCAAGCAGCCCCCAGAGACCTTCGATCGTCAGATAACTTATCGCTCCAAAACCGCCCGCGACAATCAACAGGACGATCGCCTTTTCGACCGAATCCGCGCGCGAGAACATCTCGCCTCCACGCTCGATGACACGACGAATGAACTCCTTCCGCTGCTCAATGGTGGCGCGCAAGGGGCCCGGTAGGCCGTAGATCTTCCCAAGATGCTTCACCTCGAGCAAAGGTGGACCACCATCAGAGTGTGGCTCGGGTGGCTCCTGTTTGCGGAAGAACATAACGATCAATGCGAGTAAGCAGCCACCAACGAGTAACGCAACAACGAACTGCCACAAAATGGATACCAGCAATTCGACCCAGATCAACCAGGTCATTAGAGCCGTAGTCGTACCAAGCCAGCCAACCATCAGCCACGGTCCAACGCGACCGAAAATCCGATCCAGACGATGTAACAGGATATAGCCGACCGGAATGACCAATAAGGTCAGTAGCGCTGACGTGATCAAGCCACCGATGACCGTTACCGCGAAACCTGGCCAGATTTCGTTTTCCCGACCGGTTGACACTGCTAACGGTGCCAATGCTGCAATGGTTGTAGCCGTAACCAATAACACCGGTCGTGTTCGTTCGCGCATCGCCGATAACGCGGCGGCACCGCGAGACCAACCAGCATCTAGCGTCTTTCGTTGCATACGATCGACGAGCAAGATAGCCGGATTAACGGTAAGCCCGACCAACGCTAACATGCCAACGAGGACACCTGGTTCCATTGACTTACCGGTCAAGAACAACACCCACCCTGACCCCAGCATAGTGAGTGGGAGCGCAAGTAGCACGAGTACGGGTAATGACAACGATTCGAAGGTCATTGCCAATACGAGAAATAAGAACAGTAGCGCAGGGAGGAGGACTTTTGAAGCTGCCGAAACATCTTCGTTCGGTTCGGGCGTCTCGATGACATACTCAGGCGGTCGCGGTGCACTTGCCACCATTTGGTTGATTTGTTCGCGAACGGCTTCAAGTGCGTCCCCCGATGACGGCGCCGAGTTACTCAATCGATAGTTGACAGCCATCTCGCGCCTACCATTCTTGTGCACGATGACCGGTAACGGACGCATTTGACGTGCGGTGGCAACGGTTTCCAGACGGATCGCTCCTGCGGTTGTGTTAATCCGCATGTTGCGCAAATCAGCGAGTGAAGTCGTTTCGTCTCTTACACCAATACGCTCCACGACGATGGGAATCTCCCGACCCGATGGTAACGCATAGTCTGTCGCCATCTGAACGCCCTCAGTACCGGCTATGTTCAGATTTCCAAGAACATCACTGAGTCGCAAGCCAAGAGAATCAAGGACGCTCTCGTTCGGGCGTACCCAAAGCTCTGGATTGCCCCGAGGCGCAGCTACCCACGCACCCGCGATGAAATTCGCTCCTTCTAGTCGTTCCTCTATGTCATCCGCAAGATTCCAAAGCGTTTGGGAGTCCGGACCAGATACAACGATCCGACCAGGTGGCGCGTCATTGAATCGTGATGAAGCTCTACGCCGTCGCTCTGAGCCATATTCTTGCTCGCCAGGACGCATGACATCGATACCTCTGAGTTTTGATGCCAGCTTCGATACGCGACCTCTAACTGAGCCAACGGTCAGCCCCTTTGGCCGCTCGTCAAGGTCTACGAACTGAACCGTAAGTTGCGCACCTTCTTTATTACCGTTCACGGTGACGGATTCGATGCCTTCAACGCTTAGTAGCTCGGCTTCAATGCGCGACATCACGTCGACGGCCGCATCAATGCTGCGTTCGCCACGGTCAAACATCACATTGAGTTGTACGCTGTCCGCGTTCTGTGCTCCTCTTGCCGAACTCCCCGTCAGCACCGGAATCCACGCGAAGAAGATCGTGAGAAGGACCGCGAACACCACACCTGTCAACCACGACGCGGGATGTCGCAACGCTGACTTAGAAAACCCAGTCAATAGCACCCGTAGAAAGTCGGGTGCGACTAAGCCCCCACGTTTTTCGTGTACTTCGCGCTGACGTTCAACTCGCTTCAATGCTGCAGGCGCGGCAAGTCGATGCGCGAGAAGTGGCACCAACCCAATAGCGACAAATAAAGACGTGCCGATCGGCAATAACAACGACACAGCAACGATCGTCATGAATTCCTGAATGAAAGTGTTCTCAAGGTCGATCAAGACGAGAGGTAGAAAGACGATCGCGGTCGTCAAACTTGCGGCCGAGATGGCCCGAATAGTTCGTCGCAAACCTTTCTCAGCAGCTTCTGCGATCGGAACTTGACGCTCGACGCCACGCAAGATAGCTTCATAGACCACCACACTGTTGTCGACGAGTAACCCTGTAGAAACCGCCAAACCAAATAGCGTGAGAAGATTGATTCCGTAACCGAAGAGGTAAAGTAATGCCAACGCGAGCACGATGCTGACCGGTACGGCCACGCCTACTACCAGTACGGCTCGCCACTGTCGTAGGAATACAAACAATGCGAGCATGGATAGCCCTAGTCCCATCAAACCGAGTTTGGTCAGTCGCGATAGCTGATCGCCAACCTGCTCGGACGCATCCTGCAACACGACCAAGTCAATGCCCATTGACTCGAGTTCTGCTCGTACTTCGTCTACCCGATTTCGCAGTTCGTCGCCGAGCGCAACTAAATTGGCTGTTTCCTCCTGATAGATAGTGATACCGACCGCTTCTTCACCGTTAACGCGATAAAACGAATCATGTGAGGCGTAACCAAAGAAAACGTCACTCGTATGGCGTAGTTCCGCAGGTGATTGACTTGATATCTGCGTGTTCTCAAGTGTCTGAAGATTTCGCACTCGTCCGTCAAACATGACAGGTGTAGCACCCGTTTCATCCTCCAGATTACCCATGTAGCGCAGCGCACCCGTAGTGCGTTCGATAGCTTGGGTGATGTCTTCGGTATTAATACCAAGCATTGCCGCGGCAGTTGGATCAACCTGCACGACGACTTGCCTGCCACCCCCACCCGACGTCGATGCTTGTGCCACACCCGGTACCGACGCAAAACGTGGTGCAATCACATCAGCCGCAATATCGAACAGTACATCTGTATCCCCAGTACCGCCAACAACGGAGATGTCCATGACAAACGTATCGAACGCGCTTGTATTCGCTGCGCGTACGCCGATATACGTGGAATTACGAGGTTGTTCTCTCTGCAGCCGTGAGGCGATGCGTCTCACCTCGTACTCTCGAATCTTGATATCCGTATCCGGCTTAAACTCAATCCTCAGATTGCCCTGAAAACCACGAATCTCACCCGTTGTTTCGCGCACGTCGGGGATCGCGCCTATTCGTGATTCGAGCTTGTTCAGAATTTCACGCTCTAGTAACTCGGGACTACTGTTTTGGCGCGAGAAGACGACAGTTAATGTCTCGCCTTCAAGCGACGGGAAGAGCGCGATTGGCATCCTTTGCACCGCAATCAGACCTAACAGGAGGCATGCGAGAAACAGCATGCTCGTCGCCATTGGGCGTCTGATTGGCAGACTCAGTATCGCGCTACTGTTAAAAGAACGTGGTGCCACGGTGAGAGTTTGTGAGTTCTGGTGTTAAGTATCGGTAGTGACAGTCGACGCAATGCCAAGTGGGTACTCGTACCTCACTACAACAGTGGCGTCGATGGCTATGCGCACGAAATCAGCATTTTAGTCCGCCAAAACACCGATCGACAAGGAGCCCGAGACGGACGATTCAATCGACTGGTTAGTTTGAAATTTCAAGTTTTTGTGGCATAGTTTGCGACGGGTAACGCGGTAACACTGTGCCCGTTCATCGTCCGCGAGGGAAAACGCATGGAATTTATGGAAGTCATCAACTACCTAGCGCGCTGGGGTCATTACGTATTTGGTGTTGCGTGGATCGGTTTGCTTTATTACTTCAATTTTGTTCAAGGTGGCTTCGCCGCAAGTGCTTCAGATTCCACCAAGGTGGAACTGTTTACCAAGCTAGTACCGACAGCGCTTTGGTATTTCCGGTGGGCTGCAATGCTGACGTTCCTGACAGGTTTGCTATTGCTTTATTTCGTCCATCATGTTGGTCTACTTACGAGTGGTCTTCTAATCGGTGGTCTCATGGCAACCATCATGTTCCTAAATGTTTGGTTGGTGATCTGGCCGAATCAAAAAATCGTCATCGCATCGAACGAATCAGTTGCCGGCGGCGGAGAAGCAGACCCAGGTCAAGCCGATGCTGCGGCTAAAGCACTATTGGCATCACGTACAAATACGTTCCTCTCACTTCCGATGCTATTTCTAATGGGAAGTTCAGCACACGGGGTAGCATGGATGAAAGGAGATGCTTGGAATCAACCGGGCTATGATTTTTGGATATTACTGATACTCGTCCTGCTGATCGAAGGTAATGCGCTGTTCGGTAAAACGGGACCAATTACAACGGTCAAAGGCGTTATCGGTAGCAGTGTCGTACTAACGATTGTCGTGATGGCAGTGCTTGCTTGGCTATAGAGCACTAGTCAACTGGCGTAACAACATAAGGGGTCTCGATTGAGACCCCTTTCTAATTTGTTCGCATCGAATCGGTTCGTGTCGGAAACGTAAGGTTCACCTTACGTCCAAGCTCGAACTTGCTTCAGCGATTCCAGAGATACATTAGAAATCCAACCGAAGACTGGACTTTTCATCTGTCAATATGTCAAACGAGAAGACATTGTGTCTCGCCATGCTGCATATAGGTTGCACAGTCAGTTAAACTAAGCCCTGCTTTCTCCCACCCGCGAATCACCATTGAGCGACGATTCACTCGTACCTGGTCGTATATCACCGACCGCTGACCCAGAAGGGAACTATCGACGCAACAACCGTTCATCTTCCGGTCGGACGGTGTTGATCATGACATTCCTACTACTGTTTCTAGTCGTAGGCCTCGTTGCCCTGGGTTGGCTAATTTGGCAACAACAACAGTCAATGACTTTGATGAGCGAACAGTTGACCGAAGCTCACGAGCAAGTTACTAATCTCTCGAATCAGCTCACGGACACAGAATCTAATATGACTGCAACCGTCCAAGATGCGGACCAGCAGATCGCTACCAATGAATCCGAGATACGAAAACTCTGGGATTTAAGCAACAAACGAAATAAAGGTTGGATTCAGACGAACCAAGCCAATATCGCGACCAATCAGGTCGAACTTGAGGCGACGCGTCGTACGCTGAACCAGATCGAAACAGACCTTAACACATCGTTAGCAAGCGTCGTGGCACAACAACGTGACCTTACCGACAAGATCAATGTGCTCACCAGACAAACAAGCCAGTTGAGTGACACAGTGAAGCGGCAAGTTGAACAGAACACTCAGTCTATTCAAGCGATCGATGTTTCCCGCCAACAAAACAATCAGCGTCTTTTAGATACGTCACGTCGGGTCAGCAATATTGAGAGTCGTTTGAATGCAGTGGAAAGTAGACCCGGCCTCTAAACTATTCCTGTAACTCTTCGAGTGCGCTCCGCATCGTCGGCACGTGTTCGGAGACACTAATTCCGCCACCAAGCGTTCTCAGACAAAGGTGCGTAAGTCCTAGTTCCTGCCAGCCTGTGAGGCGTTCTTGCCACTCGTGTTGACGAGGTCCGACTACAGCGACCCCCGCTTCCATGCCTAGTTCCGCTGGATCTCTCCCTGCTTCAACAGCAAACGCATTGATGCTGTCGCGCACCTCGGGAAATTGGGTTGGATCGCACAATACAAACCAACCATCCGCTAGTGCTCCGATTCTCTGACGTACCGCTTTCGAGGGCACGCCCGCCCCGCCAATCCACATCGGGATTGGTTGCTGAACTGGGAGCGGATCAATATATACCTCGGGAGAAATGGCGTCATAAGTTGTGTCTCCTTGTATGGATTCACCACGCCAAAGCTTCTGTAGTAACGCCATTTGCTCAGAGCACCGACGACCGCGTTGTCGGAAATTCACGCCCATAGACTCGTACTCCTCGACACTTCCGCCGACGCCGATTCCCAACCGTACGCGACCACCACTCAGTCGGTCCAATTCCGCGGCTTGCTTTGCGAACAGCACGGTTTGTCTTGCCGGTAGCACGATGACCGAAGGTACGAGTTCGATTTTTGTCGTCACTGCAGCGATGTAGCTGAGAAGCATCATCGGTTCGTGCAGGTGGCCACTGTTTCTGCGAAACACTTGATCGGGGACACGCAAGTGTGTAAGTCCCAGGTCCTCAGCCGCTTGTGCAAAGTCCTTAATCGCGATCAAGTCATCGCGCATTTCTCTTACTGGTAACGAAATGCCAATCTTCATTCGAATATATACCTCAAAGTGATTTCACCGCACGGTAGCTTATGGGCTTCTCATCAGCTGCCGATCCTTTTCATTCCAAAGGTCGTTTAACCAGTTAGTCAGCAGCTGTTGGTCCGTAGAAGGTTTAGGAATCTCCTCAACAACGAGCTGAACGCCCCCTGATTGACCCGAAAGTAAATCCCAAAAGCCAGGTACTTGACCCTGATATTGAATTGTCGCATTAAGGACAGTCTCCACGCGATCTTCCAATACAACGAGGGTCTGCAGTACGCCGCCCCTCCGTGGTTGCAACAGATTCTCATAGGGGGAACCTCGAGCGTCACGCTTAGATTGCGTGAAACGCGTACCCTCGACGAAATTGATGACGGCGACCGGCTTGTCGAGAAATCGTCTACCTTCGCGCTTCAAGACGGCTTCGTTGACTTCCCTCTGCGTTGCGCTGAGACCCCGTCCTTTCGAACTTGCGCGATAAACGTAAGGAAAACCCAGAAACCACATCGCCAACCCGACAAACGGTACCCAAATGAGCTCATGTTTGGTGAAGAACTTAAGCACCGGAGCAACGTCTCTGAAGCTCACCTGCAAAACCACGATATCAACCCAACTCTGGTGGTTGCACACAATCACTTGCCAGTCACGTCGGTTGTTGAGTTGAGGCGGCAACTGGACCTCGATGTCGATCAGGCGGCAGATGCGTATTAACCAGCGGAACGAACTAACCCATACGTCAATGACGACGTCCATGGGATAGGCCAACATTCGACGAAAGCTGGATATAGGGACGATGAGTCGAATTACGCCCAGCACATAAAGTGGTATGCAGACCAGCACGGTGGTCATTGCCAATACGAACGCGGAGAAGCCGCCGACGATTCTTCGCATGAAAACTACCGTACAACAAAGTAGCAGATCGTTGCGATCAATACGACACCGAGCAGATTCAGCACAAACCCCTCACGCACCATACGTGTCAACGGGAATCGATTCGTCGAGAAAACGATAACATTCGGTGGTGTTGCCACTGGCAGCATAAAAGCACAACTCGCGCTCATCGCTGCCGGCACCATCAAAAGTCGCGGATCGACTGCTGCCGCAACGGCCGCCGCCGCGAGAATAGGCATGAGCAGCGTGGTAGTCGCTGTATTGCTTGTCGCTTCGGTTAAAAACGTGACACCAAGGCAAATCATTGCCATCATCAGTAAGACTTCCCACGATGCAACGTTAGTGAGGTATGCCCCTAGCACTTCGCTAAGTCCTGACGCCACAAACGCCTTCGCGATGCTGATGCCGGCACCGAATAGGAGGAGCATGCCCCACGGAATCTTGATTGCGGTATCCCAATCAAGCAAGCGTCCTTTGTCTCCGTTTGGAATGACGAACATCAAGATGACAGCAATGAAGGCAACCATCGCGTCATTCGTATAAGGCACATCAAACCAGGCGGACCAGCCGCCGAACGGGCTAGTCCGCGTGACCCAACCCAACGCCGTGCAAACGAAAACAATCATCACGCGCCGCTCGTGAGGCGTCCATGCGCCCACGTCGGGGATACTCACTTCTCCGGTGTACTTCAAATTGCGGGTTAACCAGAATCCTGCGACTGGTAGTAGAACGACCACCACCGGTAGTCCCCACGCCATCCACTGGCCAAATGAAATAGTTTCACCGAAGGTCACCGCATATACCGCGATAAACTCGAGATTTGGCGGCGTGCCTATCGGCGTTCCGATGCCACCAATACTCGCACCATACGCAATACCGAGTAGGAGGGGTACGGAAAGTTCCTTGTCCGGTGATTTTTCGACTACGGCAATTGCGACGGGCAACATCATCAAGGCAGTCGCTGTGTTTGAAATCCACATGGACAACACCGCAGTAGCGACCATAAAGCCGAATACCAAACTTCGGCTACTGCCCCCACCGAAGAGCTTGACCATATTCATGGCAAGCCGAAGATGCGCTCCACTCTTTTCAACAGCCGTAGAGAGGAGAAATCCACCTAGCAACAAGAGCACGAGAGGACTGCCATATGCCGTCGATATCTCGGACATCGGTAACACGCCAAACATGGGTAGGAGTGCAAGTGGTGCAAGAGACGTGACAGGTATCGGAACTGCGTCGCTAATCCACCAGACTAGACAGAGACTGGTAACGCCTGCAGTGATCGCCGCAGGTTTTTCGAGTCCGAGTTGAAAAGTTACGAATGCGACAATTAGCGCAGTAACCGGGCCAAGCGCCATCAAAACAGTGCGCATGCGTTCGTTCACGCTTATTGAGTCTTCATGGCAACTTCTTCGAATTCATTTTATTGGTACGACTTAGAGACCACCGGGCTGGAAACTCGCTGGGATCGCATCACGCAATTCGCCGGTCAACGCACCGACTTGGACATGAATGTGATCGGTGATCCCTTCGTCACCTATGTCCAACCGCCGCCAGAAGTGTTGCCAGACCCGGAGTCAGCCCTCATCACGGGGATCACACCACAACACTTACAAGCGGAAGGAATCAGCGAATGGGAAGCGATCAATCGAATTCATAGCCACTTAAGCCAACCGGACACGTGCACGATTGGGTACAACAATCTTTCGTTCGACGATGAATTCGTGCGCTTCGCGTTATACAGAAATCTTCTGCCGCCCTACAAGCGGGAGTTCAATCGAGGTAACAGCCGTTTTGATCTTTACACCGTCGTGAAAGCGGCTGCCGCAATGCGTCCCGATCGCATTGAATGGCCTTTCAACGATGAGGGTGAGATTTCGCCGAACTTGAGTGCCCTTGCCCAAGCGAACGGTATCGACCCGAGTGGTGCACACGACGCACTCTCGGATGTGCAAATGTCGATTGCCGTGGCACGTCTGATTAAACGTGCGGAACCCAAAATGTGGACGTACCTATACAACCACAGATCCAGACAGGAAATCGAACGGGTCCTGCGTGACGGTAGTGGGTTCTACCTACATGTTGCGTCCATCTACGGCGCGAAGCGTCGATTCGCCGCTCCGATTCGTGTCCTAGCGACCAACCCGGCTATCGGATCACGTGTATTAGTCGCGGATTTGACCGCGGACCTCAGCATGCTTGAAACGGCGACTCCCGACGAACTCCACCAAGCCCGTTTCTTAAGCAAGCAAGAAGCCGAAGCAACCAATCGAAAGCGACTTGCACTGAGCGAGGTCGCCACAAATAAATGCCCCGTATTTGTCGGCCTCGATGTACTTGGTGACACCTTGGCGAACCGCCTACAGGTCGATGTCGATGTACTAAACCACAACATTGAACTCATCGAACGCATCGGACAACAAGATTTGGAATCGCGCATGCACGAGATGATGCGTATCTCAAACGAACGACATACCGCAGATTCCAATTTAGACGTTTCTGAGCGCCTTTACGACGGATTCATCAACCGCAAAGACGAAAATCTATGTGAATCAATCCATGAGGCGATCAAGCAAGGTACTCCTTGGCCAGAAGTGATAACTGACGACGACAGAATACACGCGCTTGCTAGTCGACTAAAGCGCGATCTCGTTGCTGACGAATCGGGACTAACCGAAGATCACCGCGCGTTCGTTCAATCAATGCTCAATCGCGATGAAGTTGGGTTCCACGCGCGAAACGCACGTATAAAGGAACTTCGCGACGGTGAGTTGAGCACCGAGCAAGAGCAAATCCTCAACGACGTAGAAACCTACATTGAGATTATCGCAACGCAATATGGAATCCGATAACGCACCTTGCGTAGAGTTCAAGGAAATCGGAAAGTTCCTCGGCGAGCATTGGGTGTTTCGAGGCATCGACGCACAAATACCCAATGCGCAAGTTACGGCGATCATCGGGGCCAGCGGTAGCGGGAAGACGACGCTTCTACGGCTCATTAACGGTTTGTATCGACCCGACGAGGGGGAGGTCACCGTGTTAGGGGAAGACATCCCTCAAAAAAGCCAACACCTGTTTCGTCGCAAAATCGGCTATGCGGTGCAAGGCGCTGGACTGTTTCCTCACATGACCATCGAATCGAATATCACGAAGTTGGCTAGACTCGATGGTTGGACCCAAGACCAGATCCAAATACGTCTTGACGAGCTATTGCGGCTAACAGACCTTGATTTCGAGATGAAGGAACGCTACCCCCATGAACTCTCGGGCGGCCAGCAACATCGCGTCAGCCTCTGTCGCGCTCTGATGTTGGAACCGAAGCTGCTCCTTCTCGACGAGCCTTTCTCTGCGATTGACGCGATTACCAGAAACGAGATCCAGGACTCGTTTGTTGCATTACAGCGACAACTGAGGTTCAGCGCGGTACTCGTAACGCACGACTTTCGCGAGGCAACAAAACTCGCCCACCATCTGATCGTCCTTGGAAACGGAACGATCGAGCAACAGGGCGCACTTCAAGCAGTCATTGACGAACCCGCATCTTCATTCCTGCAAGAGTTAGTCGAAACCGAGACGAATCCGTGAAGTCAATCGTATTAGTCACATTCGCGATTGTGCTAGCCACTGTTTTGGCAATTGCAGGGTGCGGTCAGAAGGCAACCTACGTGATCGGCTCAAAACAGCACACCGAATCTCACATTTTGGGTGAGCTTCTAGCTCAAACGCTGGAAACAGCCGGATATACAGTCGATCGTAAATTCAATCTCGGCGGTACGAAAATCGTTTTCAATGCGCTACAGCAAGGCGACATTCACGCATACGCTGAATATTCCGGAACCATTCAGGAAGTGATCCTGAAAGAATCAAGAACGCTCACGCTTGGTGAGATCACCACGGCGTTAGCAAAGCTTGGTATTCAGACGCTTGAGCCATTGGGATTCAACAATTCCTACGCAATGGGAATTCACGAAGATTTAGCGACGGAGACGGGTTTGTCGAAGGTGTCAGAGCTTCGCAACTATCCCGATCTTCGATTTTTCTTCTCGCACGAGTTTCTGGAGCGCGAAGATGGCTATCCGAGTATGAAAGCTCACTACGGGCTACCTCAATCAGCCGATGGCATTGAACATGCCCTTGCCCTACGCGCCATCGTCGCGAGAGAAATAGACGTCACCGACCTATACACCACCGACGCGGAAATCGACCACTTCAATTTGGTGGTACTCGAGGATGATCTGGAGTTCTTCCCGAAATATCTTGCTATTCCAATAGTCCGAGACGATCTACCTGAGGAAGTAAAGCAACTGCTCAATGTGGCATCGAATTCGCTTTCCGATCAGACCATGGCAGGGCTCAACTACCAGGTCCATATTGAGGAGCGACCCACGTCCGATGTGGCTAGAGAGTTTCTCGCGACCCTTAACGTCCAATCCACTCACGAAACTGAAACGTTAATGGACAAGCTCGTTGAACGTACCATCGAGCATCTATACCTAGCTGGCATCGCGCTCTTCGCCGCCACGTTGGTTGCGCTGTCAATCTCGATTGCTGTTTACTCCATCCCTTGGCTGTCTAAGCCAATCGCTTATATCGCAGGTTTACTGCAAACGATCCCCTCGCTTGCCCTACTGGCTTTAATGGTTCCTTTGTTCGGGATTGGTACGCTACCGGCAATCGTCGCGCTGTTTCTGTATTCGCTCTTACCCATCATTCGAACGACCGTCACCGCGCTATCCACTGTCGATCCAGTTCTATTGCAGGTCGCGGAGGGACTCGGTTACACTCGAGCACAATCGTTGATACATGTGAAATTACCACTTTCAATGCCAGCTATATTCGCTGGTATTCGAATCTCCGCGATCATCTGCATCGGGACCGCAACCCTCGCAGCGTTCATCGGCGGTGGTGGTCTTGGCGATTTGATTTTCCAGGGACTTCAACTTGATGATACGCGTCTGATCTTGATTGGCGCAGCGTCAGCCGCATTGATGGCGATCATCGCTGAGCTACTCTTTGAAGGGGTCGAAAAACTCATAATTCCTGGCCACATCGCGGCGGCCAACCGAATTTCCAACGATCCAGTCGTGGCTTGATGAAAGACCAATCCGCGCCATACAACAAGTTGATCCGCGAAGCGGCTTCGGTCATCGTTCTACGGGACGGTGCGTGCGGGCCGGAAGTTTTTATGTTGCAGCGTCCGGGACGGGGCGATTTTCCAGATTTGCATGTGTTTCCAGGCGGCAAGGTCGACGAAGACGATGTCGATCTGGGAACGCTCCTGGCAGCACCACAATCCCCTAATCATCCCACCCAAAAATTCAAAGCCGCTGCACTTCGCGAGTGTTTTGAGGAATGTGGCGTCTTATTCGCCGACCCACCGAAAGGACAACTTCGTACTCGAGAACTACAGCAATTTCGGGCCGATCTGTTAAGTAATAACGTGTCGTTCAAAGACGGTTTCGAACGATTGGAACTCACCTTTCATGACGATGCGGTACTGTATTTCAGCCATTGGATAACCCCAGCCTATGCTCCCGCTCGGTTTGATACGCGCTTTTTCGTCGCCCATGTCCCGGCAGAACAAGAAGCCGAGAATCACGCTAGTGAAACGATTGCAGGTAGCTGGCAAACGCCAGAGACCGCGCTACGGAACTACGCGCAAGGAGACTGGCAATTGATCGTTCCCACCATTACAACGCTGAGGATGATCGCAGGCTACGATGACGTGGCAGCCCTTATGGACGCTGTGAGACTCGGGAGGCACCGCATCCCTGTTACCCCATCGCTCCATCAAAAAGGTATGCAGTACTTTGTTGGAACTTGGTGTTCGTTCTAGACAACGTCGCTAAGTATTACCACGACGGCGACTCTAAGCGGTGGGTCCTTCGCGGCTTCTCTCACGACTTTACTCAGCACCAATACACCTGTGTAGCGGGACCTAGCGGCTCCGGCAAGAGCACACTCCTTAATCTACTTTGTGGTCTCGCTGCGGTAGACGGAGGCACGATCGACTTCGTGCACGGTGACGAGAGGGTTTCACTAGACAGTGCATCGCCAAAGGAGCTAAGGGAGTTTCGAAGGCATCGCATCGGCTTTATTTATCAGTTCTTCAACCTCATTCCAACCTTGACGGCACTCGAAAACGTACTTCTTCCTCTCGAACTAACACATCAACGCTCGCTTGACGAACTAGCCCAAGAACGCCTACAACAACTGGGACTAGGTGATCGGATCAACGCGTTTCCTGACGAGTTGTCTGGCGGCGAACAACAACGTCTTGCTGTCGCACGTGCGTTTGCACACAACCCAGATGTCATTCTTGCTGACGAACCAACTGGAAACCTTGATCGCGATACTGCAAGCGAGGTAATAGATCTACTTTGGCGCGAAACAGCAAGAAGCGACGCGATATTGATTGTTGCATCGCACGATCCACACGTCAGTGAACGATGTCAAGAAGTGCTGTCGCTCGCCGTATAGAGCCGTTACAAGCAAATCAGCTCCAGGTTCGTCCTAGGAGGGCTATGCAGCGAACACGGATTTCCTCATGTTGTCGTTAGTCAAGAGCGAGTTACGCGATATACGTCGTAATTTGCTCAGTACGTCACTCGTCGCGATTAGCTTGAGTATCGGCGTCATGAGCGTATTGGTCACCCATGAGCTGAGCGTATCGATCCTAGACCGATTGTCTAGAACCGGCGTACAGGGTTCATACGACCAAGTCGTACAACTCGAGACTCGGTCGGAGGAAGAGTATTTCCAGATCCGACGGCGGTGGCGAGAAGGTGAGCTGCCAGAGGTCACGCATATCGTCCCTGTCATCGAAGGCATCTTGCGGATCGACGGGAAAGTGCTCAACGTACTCGGGTACGACCCAATCGCAACCATGCCGACGCCGGATGACACCACGCGAGGCATGCAAGCTGATCCCCGTTTTCTAGTTGAAGACAGTGTCATCGCCATCGGTACAGAACTAAAACCAGATGATCGCATCCAGGGCGCATCGGTCATTAGTAGTGAAGACGCGAGGCGACGGCAGCTAATCGCCGATCTTCCGACAGCTCAGCGCCTCCTAGGTCGCGAAGGCGAAGTGGATACCTTGTGGCTAAGAATCGAACGTCATGCGAATCCGTGGTGGAATCTGATCGTACCAGGCTTACTGACCGCTGCGGAACCCGCTTCGACGAAAGCGACGCTACAGGGGTACAACGTATTGCCATTTAGTTCGTGGAATCCCTCTGAGCAGCTCGGAGACGCCATCGTTTTTAACTTGGGAATGCTCAGTCTTCTCACACTACTTGTAGCCGGTTTCATCGTATTCCAAGCTACCCAGAGCAATCTGCGGAACCGCGATATCCAGGAGGGATTGCTCGACTCTCTCGGGGTATCTGAAACGCAGCAACGATTCTTGATTCTCTTCCAGTGTTCATTGTTCGGTCTGGTTGGGTGCGTGCTCGGAATCGTGGCCGGATTGGCGCTGCTGACTTACCTTAACGGTACGTCTCCGATCGAGACTTGGCGAGCGCTCAACAATGTCGCCATTTGGAAAGCTGGCGTTTTAGGTCTGACAACCGCGATACTCGTAGGCGTCTTCGCGGAGCGACGAGACTCGACGCGAAGAAGTCATGTAGGTTGGATCGGCACTGTTTTGGCATTCGCCGGCATTGCCTATGGTCTATGGGAAGAAAGCGGTCTGTTGGGTGCTTCGTTACTAAGCGTTTGTTTCTGCCTACTCAGCATTTTCTGCGTCGTTCCGCTAGCCATCAGAACTGGTGTCTTCGCGATCAGGAGGTTTCGTTCAAAATCAATCAATCTAACGATGGACCTTCGCAACGCTCTAACGACAGCAAGTGACATTCGCCTCGCAATAAATGCACTGTCCATTGCCGTTGCAACGGCGATTGGAATCGGTCTCATGCTTGTGAGCTTCAAATCCGAGTTCGCAGCACTGCTCGATCAGCGTCTCGTCAACGACCTGCACCTATCCGACGCTACGGAAGCGGATGTGGCGGAGCTTCAGACTCTGGCAAACATCGACTCAATACGAACCTACCGAAATGGCGTTGCGCAGCTCGAAGGAATTCCATTCCATGTTGTCGCCACCACTCTCGATGCGTTTGAAAGGCAGCGCTATGGCTACGACGGCGATGCTTCGCACGGCGTTTTCATCAATGAAATCGCTGCAAGAACACACGGATTCCAAATAGGCGAATTCGTTCATATCGATATCGCTCTCGATTCTGATCGGGCACTACCAGTCCTTCACATTTTCAAAGACTACGGCGAAATTCGCAGTCGTGCCATCTTGCCATCCGAGCTCGTGCAGATAGATCGTCTCGTCGCGGACCGATTCAGTATTGATACCTCGCAGCCAGATCTTCTACGCTCAGTCATCGATACACGATATCCCAACATGACTGTATTGGATTCTGATGAGATCCGAAACGCCGCGATTCAGGTTTTCAATGCGAGTTTTGCAACCGCACGAATCATGGTGAACATCGCCATATTCGTCGCGGTCATCGGCATGGCCTGTGCGCTTATCGGCATGCAAGCCAAGCGTTTAAAAGAAATGCGTTTGCTAACGATGATGGGAACGTCGCGCACCAAGTTAGCACGAAGCGCACTAATCCAGAACGCGCTCATTGGATTTTTCGCTATCGCGATTGCATTGCCGTTGAGCTTTGCGCTGGCATGGAATCTCTGCTATCACGTAAATCCACGTGCGTACGGCTGGTCGTTCGATCTCGCGTTTTCTTGGGAACCCATACTCGTACCCGTACTCTTCGGTGTTTTAGCGTCTATGCTCGCCGGACTCGAACCAATGCGCCAAGCGCTCGGCAAACTGGTCACTCAACCGGTCAGTAATGTTCGTTAAGGCTTTTTGGTTGGTCACCGTTCTCGTAGTCCTCGGCGCATGTGGATCTGAGGAGCGCCGCCCTCTTTCGATGAACGCACTCTACGAAAATCCGGATGCTTCTGGGTTTGCGACAGCCGACAAGGTGTTGCCGATCGAGTTTCCTCGCGATCACGGCGAGCATCTGGATTTTCAAACTGAGTGGTGGTATCTAGTCGGGATCGTCGCAGATGAAAGCCAGCGAGAGTTTGGTTTTCAATTCACGCTTTTCCGTCAAGCGTTGACGCCAACAGAATCTCACGAAAACGATTGGCGAACTGGGCAGATCTACATGGCGCATTTCGCCATATCTGACGTCGCGGCCAGCAATCACATCGCGTATGAACGTTTTTCGAGAGGTCATGAACACCTTGCAGGCGTCTCGACCGCGCCATTCAAGGCGTTTCTTGAAGACTGGGTATTACGGTCGGTCGGCAAGAGCTTCGCGCCGCTTCATTTGCGAACCCAAGCAAAAGGCTACGCGCTCGATCTCACCATCGATGCAACGAAAGCACCTGTCTTGCACGGCGAAGATGGTCTCTCGTGGAAATCCGCGACGAATGCCAGTTATTACTACTCGATCCCACGGATGCAAACCAGCGGAACGCTCAGCACGCCAGACCAGTCGTACAAAGTTAACGGATATGCGTGGCTAGATCGCGAGTGGAGCACCGGTATTCTCAATCCAAACTACCAAGGTTGGAACTGGCTCACACTTCATCTCGATGATGGTCGCGACCTCGTACTGTTTAACCTCGTACCCAAAACGAACGATGTCGACGTCATGCCAGTAGGTATGCTCGTCGAGAAAGACGGAAATCGAATCCGGTTAAGTCCCGACGAATGGCATATGAACCCAACTCGGTATTGGCGGTCTTGGCCAATTGACTGGGAGTTAAAACTCCGCGATCAGTCATTCACCATTGAAGCCGCGTTTGATGATCAGCTGATGTCAACATCAGTGCGTTATTGGGAAGGCGTCGTGTTTGCATTTGACGATGATCAACGCGTCGGAACCGGGTATCTCGAACTGACTGGTTATTAGTACGACTGCTAAGCTTGCCTCGCCAAACATTTTCGAGGACCGAGCGATTTCTGAAAAATCTCAGTCGCTACGCGACGCTGCACTCACATGGCGGAAAATCCGATCTGAACAAGGAGAGGATCTCCGTATCCTGCAGGTCCGTCACGACTGGCTAGAACATCCGACATCAAAAGCAGTGATGAAACGCCTCGTACTCGAGAGCGTTGATTGGATCAATATCGTAGCGTTAACACCTAACGAGGAGTCCGTCATGGTGCGCCAGTTTCGATTCGGGATCGGCGCATGCACCTTAGAAACACCAGGCGGTATGGTGGATGAAGGCGAAACGCCACTAGAGGCCGCTCAGCGCGAGTTGTTGGAGGAAACTGGATATTCAAGCAACGATTGGTCCTATCTCGGCGCCGTCGAACCCAATCCTGCATTCCACCCTCACTTATGTCACCATTTTCTGGCTCGTAACGTAGTACGCGTCGCCGATCTGGACCTTGGACCGGGTGAAGCCATCGAAATCGAAGTATGTGATCTTGACCGCCTTCGCGATGCGATGCGAGATGGTAGCTTGCGCCATTCGTTAGCGCTTTCAGCTCTTTCGCGGGTGTATCCACTGTGGCAACTCCCTCACACACAGATATTTGATACAGTTACTCGCCTATAAGCAGTGTAGATGGCGATGGTTGGTTTCACGACTCGAATCCTGCATTCAGATCGCGAAGATGCGATAGAACACGGTTCGCTACATAAACCGGTCCATGGATCGGTCGCGTACGGTTATGAAGATGCCCGTGACCTAGCTGGCGTTTTTCAGGGCACACACAAGGGGTATTCCTACGGCAGACAGGTCAATCCCACCGTATCGGCGTTAGAGAAACAGGTCAACGAGATGGAACGCGGTCTCGATACTGTTTGTTTTTCCACGGGGATGGGCGCGATCGGCACGATGCTATTTGCATTGTTGCGTCGCGGTGACCACTTCGTGTCGAGTTCGTTTCTCTTCGGGAACACCAACAGTTTGTTCAACAGCTTTGCGGCGCACGGAGTTGACGTCACGTTCGTGGACGCAACCGATGCGAAGCACGTTGCTGAAGCGGTGCGGCCGGAAACAAGACTCGTCTTCGTCGAGACGATCGCGAATCCAAGAACACAGGTTGCCGATCTCGAAGGCACTGCAGAAGTCTGCGAACAGCACGGATTGATATACGTAGTCGATAACACGATGACAACACCGTATCTATATCAACCGATCGACTCGAAAGCCGACCTCGTGATCCACAGTTTGACAAAATATATTGGGGGACACGGCAACGTTCTCGGCGGCTCCATCACAGATACGGGGCGATATGACTGGCAATCATTTACGAATATCTACGACACTTACCAAAAGGGCGATGCAGCAAAATGGGGCATCACCCAGATCCGTAAAAAGGGTCTACGTGATTTCGGCGCAACACTAGACGCGGAAGCTGCCAATCGCATCGCGTTGGGCGCGGAAACACTCGCTCTACGAGTTACCAAGCAATGCGAAAACGCACAACGTCTTTGCGACTATCTTGATGCCCATCCGGATTGCAAAGCTGTTTACTACCCCGGACTGCGCGATCATCCGGAATATGACCGCGCGAAACAACTGTTTAGATATCCGGGAGGTATCTTTTCTTTCGAATTGAACGAAGGGATCGACATTTTCGAGTTTATGAACTCATTGCGTGTCGTCATAAAGTCGAGTAACCTCGGTGACACGAGAACCTTGGCGATTCCCGTCGCGCACACGATTTACTACGAAATGGGTCCTGAGCGCCGCGCGAGCATGGGTATCGATGAATCGCTTATCCGAATTTCAACTGGCATTGAGGATGTCGACGACTTGCTCGCAGATTTCGACAACGCATTTGAGGCAACTACATGAGCGACCAATTTAAAGGCAAGACGGTCATCGTCACAGGGGGTGCTGGCGGTATCGGCACCGCTGCCGTGCACTATCTTGCAAATCGCGGTGCGAATATCGTTGCAGTCGATCTGGAGGAAGATGCACTCCAAGCGAGTACCGAGGGTCTAAGTGAAAAGACGGTATCAACATGCACTGCGGACGTTTCACTGGCCGACGATAACAATCGCATGGCAGAACACGCCTTCGAGAAATTTGGTCGCATCGATGGGTTTCTAGCGAACGCCGCGATTGAAGGCCAAGTAATGGATACGCTCAACTACGATGAAGCTATGTTCGACCGTGTGATGGCTGTGAATGTCAAGGGGGTCTGGTTGGGACTACGTGCTGTATTACCACACATGATTGAGCAACAGTCTGGCAGCATTGTGATCACGTCCAGCGTCGCCGGCCTTTCTGGCGCACCAGGAATAACCCCTTACAGTACCAGCAAGCACGCCGTCATTGGCTTAATGCGTTCGGTGGCCAAGGAATACGCTCGATTCAATATCCGGGTCAATACGGTCAATCCATCACCCGTAGAGACTCGTATGATGCGCAGCCTAGAGCAGGGGATGGCACCGAACGATATGAATGCGGCGAAAGCACGTATCGCAGCCAGAATCCCGCTTGGTCGATATGCCGACCCGCGCGAAATTGCTCAAGTCATGGCGTTCCTGCTGAGCGATGATGCGTCTTGGGTAACAGGTTCGGTTTACACAGTAGACGGTGGCAACACCGCATAGACAACGAAATGGTTCAGTTAGTCACAGAAACAAATTTAAATCTTCCTAATAAGCGTGTCGGAAAGGTCCGAGACATATACGAGACGACATTACCGAATGGCGACCCTGGCTTGCTGATCGTCGCGACCGACCGGGTGAGCGCTTTTGATGTTGTGCTGAATACCGGATTACCCGGTAAAGGAATCGTTCTCACGCAAATATCCAAGTTTTGGTTCGATTTCTTCGCAGATGACGTGAGTCATCACTTAGTGACCACTAATGTTGACGAAGTTCCAGGACTTACCGACGAAGAACGTCGGCAGCTACGCGGACGCGTGAAGCTATGTCGCAAGGCGAACGTATTACCCGTCGAATGTATTGCCCGTGGCTACATCACTGGAAGCGGCTGGAAGGACTACCAGAAAACGGGAAAAGTCTGCGGCATCCCGTTACCGATGGGACTGCGCAACAGCGACCGACTGGATGAGCCATTGTTTACGCCTTCGACGAAAGCTGAACAGGGGGATCACGACGAGAACATTAGTTTCGATGAAGGCGTTGAAATCGTAGGTGAAGAAAAGATGTCTTGGCTTCGCGATATGACCCTCTCGTTGTACAACCGCGCGCGGGAGCACGCGATTCAAAGAGGCATCATTCTGGCTGACACGAAGCTAGAGTTCGGAGTTCAAAACGGTTCAAACGAACCGATCCTAATTGACGAGATATTCACGCCAGATAGTTCCCGATTTTGGCCCTCGGATGATTGGGAGCCTGGCAGGGAACAGGCGAGTTATGACAAGCAAATCGTGCGCAACTACCTCGAAACGCTCGTTTCTGCAGGAACATGGGACAAGACGCCGCCCGGTCCGGACTTGCCGGACGAAGTGATCGATCGGACCATGGGTCGCTATCTAGAAGCTTACGAGCACCTGACTGGGCAAAAACTCGAACTTTAGAACACTTGGATTGGGATACCTACAAACAGCTAAGCCATAGCCCCGCGTATTTCACCCGTTGGGCGCTTGATCGAACGGCCGAGCACTTAAGCGGAGATCTCTTGGATCAGCTTGAGCGGTCCAAGACGCTGGACCCATTGGAAAAACCAATGGACCATAAGGGTGGACCTGAAACAGATGTGTTACGGCTTAAGTTGAGTGGCGAGTGCGTCCACTCCATCGTGGATGCACTACAAACCGCACGTGCCGAGCATAAACTCGAAGACGGGTCTTCTCAACCCAACCTTGGCACGCTAATCAAGAGTTGGGAAGAATATGAACAATGGCTTAGCGACTCATCTGCATGAATTCTGCGATGCAAACAAGGGGACTCTATGAGTTACTTGCTACACTCAGACTGCCAGAGTCGACTCGCCCACACCAAAAGTAAAATCCCGCGTTCCTGCGATTCGTCGTCATCTATGCGACGTTCGCCAGGAGCCTTATTTTCCCGCAGCAAGAAGGCGATCCATTCGCATGGCTACGCACAACGTTGAAAGCGAAGTAACAGGAAGTGTCTGGAAGGTTCAAGTTGAAGTCGGGGATAGCGTTTCAGAAGGCGACGTGATCTTGATTCTTGAATCGATGAAGATGGAAATTCCCGTTGAGAGTCCAGCCGACGGAACCGTGGCGGAGTTGAGAGTTCAACCAGAAGAAGCTGTTCAGGAAGATCAAGTCGTCGCAGTCATAGAAAGTTAGTCCACCGCTGGAGGAATCGTCATGTCCGATCTAGTAACTATCAATGTTGAAAACGGAATCGCTGATGTGCGGCTAAATCGCCCCGACAAGTACAACGCGATTTCACCAGAAATGTTCCAAGCGCTGAATAACGCCGGAAATCAGTTAATGGAAGCCTCGGACATACGCGTCGTTGTCTTGTCAGGAAACGGTCCGGGATTCTGTGCCGGACTTGATATGAACAGTTTTCAAGGCATGGCGAACCGGGCGGAATCACGTTCTAGTGATTCACAACCTCGGGCGGACGTATCAGTCGCCCAAACGGAAACCACCGAAAACCATGCTCAACGCGCTGCGTATGTCTGGCGTCGATTGCCAATGCCCGTGATCGCGGCGATCCATGGTGTAGCCTACGGCGGCGGGTGCCAGATTGCACTTGCTACCGATATTCGATTCGCCGAACCTTCCGCGAAGTTATCGGTACTCGAAATCAAGTGGGGGTTGATCCCCGACATGTCAATCACGCAGACGCTGAGGCAGACCGTGCGCATGGACGTTGCAAAGGAACTGACGTTCACTGGTCGCATACTCAGCGCTAATGAAGCACACGAACTCGGTCTAGTCACACATGTCGCCGAAAATGCTCGCGACGCCGCGTTCAATCTCGCTCAAGAGATCGCAGGTCGTTCGCCATCAGCCGTTCGTGCTGGTAAGCATCTACTTGAGACAACATGGCATACCGACGACGAATCGGGATTTGGCTTAGAGGCGAAACTGCAGACGGGCTTGATTGGATCGCCAAATCAAGTCGAAGCGATTAAAGCCAACTTCGAAAACCGTGATCCCAACTTCACAGACGTTGCATAACACCATCGCTTAGAGCTATGAGCTGGGCAAAAGAGGTCGAGGAACTTAAGCGACGACGTGAACTAGCGAAACAGCAAGGCGGACCAGAAGGCATCGCGAAACAACACGGATACGGTCGCATGACCATCCGTGAACGCATCAATACGTTGCTTGACGAAGGCTCGTTTCAGGAACAAGGGAAAGCCACTGCTGTACCTGACTACGATGACGACGACAACTTCCTTGGCTTTGTTCCCGCTAATTACGTTCTAGGATTCGGCCGCATCGATGACCGACGCGTAGTCGTAGGTGGCGAAGACTTTACTTTAAAAGGCGGTTCCCCAAATGCCGCAGGTTTGCGCAAGAGCATCTACGCAGAGCACTTGGCGATCCAATACAAGATACCGCTTGTACGCATGCTCGAAGGTGGTGGCGGTAGTGTTAAGAGCAGTGGCAAACGCGGTGGATCTTCTGGCGGTGACTCCGTTTTTTCCGAACCAAGGTTTAAGGTAATCGCCGACGCGATGGGGCAAGTACCGGTCGTATCAATGGCGGGAGGTGCGGTTGCCGGCTTCCCCGCTGGCCGTATGGCCGCATCACACTTTTCAGTTATGTCAGCAGATACGGCGCAAATCCTTGTCGCCGGTCCTAAGGTCGTGGAAAGAGCCTTGGGCGTCGACATGACGAAAGACGAACTAGGTGGCGCGCATATTCACGCCAAAAGTGGTGTCGTCGACAATGTCGCCGCGAACGAAACCGAAGCTCTGATGCAGTGTCGCCGTTTCCTCAGCTATCTGCCGAGCAGCGTATATCAACGTACGCCTCGCTATCCGTGCGATGACAGCAGCGAACGCATGGAGAAAGATCTGCTCGATGTGATTCCGCGTGATTCGCGGAGCGTATTCAACATGCGTACCGTTATTGAGATGGTTGTGGACCTCGACTCTTTCTTCGAAATGGGTAAAGATTTCGGGCGTAGTCAGATCGTCGGTCTCGCCCGAATTGACGGCCAACCTGTCGGAATACTTGCCAACAACAATCGAGTGTATGCTGGCGCAATGACAGCCGAGGCGGCACAGAAGTATCGTCGGTTCGTTGAGCTCTGTGATACGTTTCACATACCGGTCGTAAATTTCATCGACCAACCTGGATTCATGATCGGCCCTGAAGCTGAGAAAAAGGGTACGATTCGCTATGGCATGGCAGCTGTGGCAGCTGCCGCACAAGCGACGATACCTTGGTGCGCAATCCAAGTACATAAAGGATTCGGTGTTGCGACGGCCGCGCACTATGCGCCTAATGCGTATGTGCTCGCTTGGCCTTCAGTCGAATCTGGGGCATTACCCCTAGAAGGTGGTGTCGCCGTCGCATTTCATCGAGAAATTGAAGCGGCGGAAGACCCAGTAGCGAAACGTACGGAAATCGAGGAGCGACTACGTGCGGCCAGATCGCCCTTTCCACGCGCCGAGTCCTTCGGTGTTCACGAATTGATCGATCCACGCGAGTCCCGCCCGACCTTGTGTCAGTGGATCGATTGGATACAACCTCAACTCGATGAACTTAAAGGGTCCGTTAAGTTCTCAATGCGCCCATAATCAGACATCATGGCAGCCTTAATCTTGAGTGTCGCTGGGTCCGTAGTGATCGGAGCGTTGATCTGGTTAATAGTCGGACCGAGATTAAATCTGAACGAAGAACCCGTGCAGAACGAAGTCTTAAACGTCCTGTGTTACATGGGAATTGCTTTTGTGATCATTCTCCCCTTAGTGGTTTTCGTTCTATCTGAATAGTTTCTAAATATCAGGATAACTCACTTCCCAATCTGACGCTACGCCATCTGGGTGCTCTGACGGAATCTGCGCCTGAAAGCTGCGAACTCTCTCTACTTTATTGTGCTCTTTTTCATAAAGCGCTAACAATCTGACTTCGATTGTTTCTCGCAAAGGCGCATCGCTAGGCACACTAGGCAAATCGATGGCCCCATGATAGACGCATCGTCGATTCGGTTCATCCTCCATAGTATCGTATTGCTTAAAGATTAGCAGCTCATCGGGTTGCATACTCGGGTAGTAGTACCACTTTTGCTCTTCGCTAAAGGCTAATCGATAGCTGACTAATCTGCGAGGATTCTTGGTCTGATTCCAAGAATCTGCGTAGATCATGTCACCCGATTCAATGCTATTCATGTCACACAATGAAAGTGGCATGACTTGAACCGGAATCACAGGATCCGTACTCTGCCAAAAGTTGAAAACTTGAAAATGACGCTCCTCTACGATGGGTTTCCACCCGGGTTCAGAGTAAGGTGTGACATCTGAATGGATACCGCCGTAAATCCCTTCGCTCCCATTCGGGGTCGCTCGCGCAGCGCGAGGATCGCCCTCAGGTAGACCTCCGTAGCCGTTCCGATATTGGTGTTGCGTCACCTTAACTTTGGTACATCCTGTCAGATCTTGCAGCAGATCCGCATATTCCTTATACAGCGTCGACTTGACCATTTCTTGATCCGACATGTCTGAGCACTGCGTCTCGTGCTTCACGAGCGTGAAGCCATGGCTTGAAACTGTCGGCGTGGGTTCAATCATTCGGGCGTTGTGCACGTTCAGTGAGCGCTTGTAATACATCGACCTACGCTCGTCTACGTTCGTCACGGACTCGGGTGGAGGCATGCGAAAGCCGCGATATCGGTCATGTGCGTAGTTGCCAAGCACCGTGACGTGTGAGGAGTTCTTAGGTTCCACGGTTTCGGACATGGTGTATCCAATTTTGGGCGATTCAAATCGCATTGTTCAGATATTAATACTGAAACCGAAGCGACTTAGGTTGACATATTTACCTATGAGTCGATTAGCTTAGATACACGCTTCTCACTTCCACACCTAAGCAGATGGTGAGACCCAACGTGATCAAGAATTTCACCAACTCAATGACATCCCGACTGAGACCGTCCTTGCTTTATTTGGTCGCGCCCCGTATGGATGTCGCGAGGCAATTCCTTCTTCACCCAGCAGGTTCTCAATACGACCAAACACAGTGAGTGAGTCGTTGACGACATAGTTGCTAGCAACGTCCACGGTAACAGAGCTTTCAACTTTCTCATAGACCCCACAAGATGACCGAACACACACATCACCCACGCGGCTAACACTAACGAAGCCTTCAAATGGTTGCTTCACAAAACCAGCAGTGATGTGAACTTGCGATTCCGGTAAGTAAGGAATAGGGTCACCCTTGTTTACGTCGCCAAAAAAGTCTGTGTCTGCGACATCCGTGTCAAACTGACCATCGAACAAGGTCATATTGATGCTAATCGGAAACGAAAATCCCCGATCCGTAGCTATATCTGTCGTTACACGTCCCTCAATCCCGGAAACTGTCGCTGCATCCCCGTTGAATGCGTGCCCAATCTCACAATCTGTACCTGATGATGCCGTGCATTCACCGAGTAGATTGTCATAGTCCGTGAGGAATCCGACGATGTCTGCCGTGAATGGGATGGATTCATTTACATACCGAATCCCCGTTTCGAATATCCACGCAGATTCTTCCTTCACATCAGGCGCATTACTCGGCGCCGTGAATCCTCTATGTGCACCAACATGAAGTAGCGTGCGGTCGCTTGTCTTGTAACTCACACCTATGCCGGGTGACACCACCTTGGTGCCGTTTTCTCGGGTGCTCCGTAAATTAGAAGCAGCGCGGGAAGACGGATCGGTCGTTCTCCCAGTACGGATCTCGTAACGCGTTCGCTGCTGGTCGATATCTTCATAACGAAGACCTGGGGTTAACGTGAAGTTGCCAATTTCGATCGTGTCCTTCGCATATAGCGCTAACGCTTGTGCCTCTTGAATTCGATTACCCGCGTTACCGAGTAAGCCGACGTCGTCCAAAACTAATTTCCCGTCAGTTTGATGGTAGGCGCTGTTGCGCTGTAACCGATCTTCTTCGTCCGCATGCCAGCGTAAACTGATTTCGAGCTGGTGTTTCGCTTCCCCAAGTTCGGTTTCGTGGCTCATCCATACCTGAATTCCCTGAGAGAAGTACTCGCGCGCGTTGGCTCTTAGTTGAATGCTTCCCGGAGCTGTATCGAGTGTCCCTTGAAGCACGCCAATCAAATCCGTCAGCGACACATCGCCAATGCCACGACCTAGATTAACTGCTTGAATCACGTTCGACCATGACGTTCGGCTCAACGTTTCAGCACTATCGCTCCCGTCAAAATCAATGCCTTCGGTCTTGAACCACGTCCGCTCGTGATCGTTCCGATATGCAGAAACGCGAAGTTGCGTAGCTTCGGTTGGCTCGAAGACGTACGTCAGAATGCCTTGCTGGTGCGACGTCGTAATTTCGTCCAACTCCGATAGCCCGTAGCGACGATACGGATTCGCGTCGAAATCTTGGTCGGTCAGACCTAGATAGCTTTGCTCCGAAACTTGATCGGCTGTCTGGAGTTTAAGCTCCAATGTTTGGTTCGAAGAGAGTGTGAGTCTAAGTTTCGCCGTGTAATCTCGAACATCTAAGCCTGTTCCTACATCAGATCGATCAACATTCTGAAATCCGTTAGAAAACCATTGGTGAGTCTCGAGGAGTCCATTCAGTCGCTCACTGCTCGAGAAGCTCTGCCATGCATGAATTCGCCTCGAGTCATGTTCACCTATATGAGTCATGAGGTGCCCTTGCACATTTGTCGGGACTGGCGTCGAAACCAGATTCAATGTCCCCCCAATGGTGTACGGACCCTGAGAAATCGCGGACGGTCCTTTAAGCACTTCGATGCTGTGCATCCGACCTGCCGTTGGAAAGTAGTAGGCAGAAGGTGCTGAATAGGGCGCAGGCGCAATGAGAACGTTGTCTTCCAGCAACGTTATTCGACCGCTACGTTCGCTGGCAACGCCGCGAATACTGATATTGGGTCGCAAACCAAAACCGTCTTCTACTTGTAACGCAATCCCTGGCGCGAGACGCAGTGCCCTCTGCACATCAGCGTAATCGAATTGTTCGAGCTGAGCTCGCTCGATGACTGTTGCAGCCCCGGGAAGGCGTTCAAGCCGTTCGGTACCAGGCGCAACGATTGTCACGGTTTCTAAACGTGGTTCATCTTCTGCTTGTTCGGCCACTGCGATTGAACCAACACCGACCGCAAATACGAAGAAACACGCAAGTTTTGATATTGACCCTCTAGCACGGAGACATCGGGAACTAAATGTTTGGTTTATGCGGTTTTGAGGGTGCACGTTTGCTCGACTGTGCGACAAATAAAACGTTAATGATACTTATTCTCATTTAGATTTTTTATATAAGACACATATGTCAAACGTTCAACAGTTGAAGTCGCCCGACGCGAAGCGCTGGGTATCAGCCCCCTGTATTGCTTCTACAGCTACTAACTCAGTACTTAGATCAAATATCGACTAATAACGTTGATTCAGCTTCATAGAGTCCAGGCGAAGCGATCAATCGAAACGAACCATGAGCGATGACCAAATCAAATCTAGCGATGTCAGGTTCTGCGTGCATTCCTACATCGGCGAATGACCCGAACCGAATTCATCCGTCGCTTCTCTTCAAGCACGTCGCTACTCAACGGTCGACTTGAAAACTCGCGCTGATGCTCTAAATCGTCACCCGGAGCATCTCCAAGAATGCTCGTTTCTGTTCTTCACTCATCGCGCTGAATACCGGAACACCCAACTCGGTAGTTGGGAATTCGGCGAATTCTGGTGACGGCGCTTGCAGCGTTGCGGCGATGTTGTGCAAGCCACCACCTTCTTCACTGCCTTTACTCAACGCAGCACCAACTGCTGGAGGCCATACCGGCTTTTCTCTAGCCTTTAGCTCAAGAGGATTTGGTCGCCCTACATACTCTTCAATCGCCTTGAACATTACCTGTTCGTCTAGCGACCGTTGTCTTTGTCCTTCCCGACCATATAACGATGCCGACTGATTACATATTGCTGCCCACGGTATTTCCACATGAAATCCTGAAAGTGAACGACACTCGGCGGAAGCACCATCTCCACCACTGATAACACCGTCCTTCACCATCATGTAGTAGCCCGACAAAGTGCGACCATCCGAAAGCAAGCGAGCGGGAGGGTTCAAGTAAATCTCGCTAAATCCCCATGCGAGATCTACCGGGAGATCACCATCTTCCAAGAGCTTCACACCGTATGCCACACATGCTTCACACCACACCTTAGAGCCAAATTCCCCTACAGGTTTAAGTTCCGATACGTTAATTTCAGCCATATCACTAACGTCTTCTGATTTAATCTGATTATGCCTAATGGCAAAGGAGAATATATGTCGTCCGCGCAGAGCAGGACAACACAGCGATTTCTTACGTGCGTGAGCGCAACTCAAACAGTCCTCTGTCTACCCTCTAATTTGCGCGCTCGTAAATACGAAGACGAACGAACTTGAGAGATCTCCCCTTATTCGACGGTTACTCGCTCAAATCGAGCGAACCTGAACCACCTAACCTGCCATTACGAACGATGATAGGGCTCGCACTGCGCACTTGGCCCTACATGAAGCCTCTACTGGCTCACCTAATTCTGTTGCTTGGACTAGCAGGCATAGGGATGGTGTCGGGAATGGCTGGGATATTCGTCGGTGCAGACTTATTTCTCAATAAGGTACTGGTCGGCGAAAAACTCCAGCCTCTTCAGGCGACGGTGCTATTTGTCGGTGACGAGTATGTCACAAATGACCCACGGCAACTCGGCGAGTCGGGTGAGAACCTTAAAGCCGACGAAGGGATTTCCATAGACGGGGCATCAGTCGAGTTAGATCCCGAGGAGCAATTAACAAGCGATCAACGCCGGACTGTACGAAACCGGTTCATCCTTTGGGGTCTTGCAGGAGGTATTTTCACGACATTGTTGGGATTTGGTAGCTGGTACTACTCGACTTGGATATGGCAAAGCGTTAATCAGAATCTTCGAGTCTCGATGATCGAGCGCGCTGAGTCTCTATCTCTGCGATATCACGACCAAGCCCGCGTAGGAGACGCGATTTTTCGTGTCTATCAAGACAGTTCCATGATCGTAAATCTCATTCAAGGCGCCATTGTTTCGCCCTTAATGACCGCATTCAGTCTGCTTTTCGCATTTGCAGTTGTCATCGCGTTCGATCCTCTCATTGCAGGATTCGCATTAATCGCTGCAGTGCCGTTCGTGCTGCTCCTGATAAAGTCCACCCGTCGAATCCAACGACGAGCCCTCGCCAATCGAGTTGCAAATAGCAATCTCACTTCACACATCCAAGAGTCTTTCACCGCTGTGAAAGTACTTAAGGTAAACGGGTCAGAACCACAGATCCATAAGCAGTTCGATAAGGATTCAAATCGCGCCTTGGACGCTGCATACCACTTGCGTCTCGACATGGTCCTGTTAACGCTAGTGATCGCATTTATTGGTGGAATCCTCGTAATTGGGTCCGAGTATGTTCTGGCTCATTGGGTCGTCGACGAAAGAGAAACGTTCCTCGGCGCCGCTGTCGCAGCATTAATTGGGTTTGCTATCTGGAACCTAGCCGCATTCGAGATCGCTCGTGGCCGAATTGAATCAGTTGCTGGCAGCGCAAGATTTCTGTTAGGTATCTGGATGCGTATGCAGGATTTGTTTATCGCACTAAGGCGAGCGTTTGATTTACTCGATACCCCGCTCGAAGTGACCGAATCCTCAACTCCCTTACCTTATCCCGATCCAATTCAGTCCGTCTCGTGGAATCAAGTTTCGTTCGCGTATGACGCCGAAGCCAGTCCGGTCCTCGCAAATCTATCTCTAAGGGCTGAAGCGGGAACAGTGACTGCCATCGTCGGTGCAACAGGATCTGGGAAATCGACGATGATGTCTCTTCTACTTCGCTTATTTGATCCAGATGACGGTGAAGTTTGTATCAATGGCATTGATTTGCGCGATCTGCGAATTGACGCCCTACGTCAGAACTGCGCGATAACACTTCAAAAGAATGTACTGTTTAACGAAACCGTTGCCAACAACATCGCATTTGGCGCGGGGCGCGTTAGTCGCTCCGAAATTGAGCGTGCGGCAGAAATCGCCAATGCGGATTCATTCATTCGGGCACTAGAGAAAGGTTACGAGACCGAACTCGGCGAACGAGGGGGAAAGTTATCCGCGGGTCAACGTCAGCGCATTTCCATTGCTCGCGCCGTTGTTCGCAACACGCCTATTTTGATCCTCGATGAACCAACCGCGTCGTTAGACGCACGAAACGAACAACGTGTGTTAGCGAATTTAGCGTCATGGGGGACGGACAAGATCATCTTGCTGATCACGCATCGTTTGTCGACTATTCAGAATGCAGACCAGATTGCGCTTCTCGAAGACGGGCTAATCAAGGAGACCGGCACATACGATGAGCTAACTACACGACCAGCAGGTCGCTTCGCCGCGTTTGCGCAATCTGAGCTCATTGGCGACGCGACTCGCTCCGTCAGTTAGCTGCCGAGTTTTTCATGACCGACTCAACTGCACCAGAAAGCTCGAATCAAGAGACTCGCTCCAGCATCTTTCAAGAGGTCATCGGCAAGAACGAATTTGATGACCGGATCGATACACAATCCGATCTAAATACCTTAGAAGCGCTTCGGATCATCGGTCGATCACTGCGCCAAATATCTTCCGAACCGAAATTGTTCAGCGCGAAAGTCATACTGGAATTGGGGCTCATAGTGCCCGCTCTGTATCTACCGTGGTTAGGCAAGATCGTCATCGACAACGTTTTGCAGCAACAACCTTTCAATACGACAGAAATCGAGTTTCCACCCTTTATGCAACCCGTCCTGACGATCGTACAGGATCAGGACCCACTCCAGATCATGCTTACGGTTTCGACCATCTTCATCCTAGGTATGGTCGTCTTAGGGATGAGGACCTATGGGTTAAGCGCAGGTTTACATGAAGGACAGGATGCTGCCACGCAGGCAGAAAACCGGATAAGCGCATCTTATTCCGAAGGAAGTGGGCTGTGGGGATTGGCGGCATTCATGGTAGGCGTTCGTCTTACACAGAGGCTTGCTAGTCGTTTGCGTACAAGGCTTTTCGAGCGTTTGAGCCGTATGCCAATGTCTAAACTGGACGATCAACGTATCGGCGACAGCATCTATCGCGTTATGTATGACGTCCCGATGGCGCCCGATCTGTTTCTTCAGCTGACCATCGTACCGTTTTTCATGATGCTTAATGCTGGAATCAATCTCTACGTTCTTCAGTACTCATACGGGGAAGTTTCACCGGAACTGATCTGGATCGCATGGGCGACCGTTCCGGTGGCATTTCTCATCACGTTTCCATTCTCAGGCGCAATCCGCCGTACGAGCCAAAACAAACGAGCCGCTGGATCAGCTACAACGAATGCCATGGAAGAGTCCGTTTCTAACGTAGCTGCAGTCCAGAGTCTCGGTGCGACAGGAGAACAATCAAGTCGCTTTGCCGACCGAAGTGAAGAGTCGTTTCGGCGCGAGCGCTATTTCATTGCTGTCGTAATCGTCTGCTCGTGCATCTTTGCAGCTGTTTCCGGTATCGCTGGTATCTACGTGATCATCTTGGTGAGCGACCTCATTATCGATGGTGTGATGTCACCAGGAGACTACGCGGCTCTGATAGGTATCTTCTGGAGCATCGCAATGCCGGCGGCATATCTTGGCGCGTACTGGATCAAAATCCAAGACGTTATCGCGGCTGTTCGTCGCGTCTTTTTCTTCATGGACTTTGAATCTGAAGAGGACCATAAAGACGGCGATGAATGTACTGTGATTGAACGCCAAATCACGTTTGAAAACGTGGGCTATTCCTATCCCAACGGCACTAGGGCACTAACAGACATCAATCTTTCGTTCAAATTCGGCGATCTAGTCGCGATTGTCGGGCCGACAGGTTCCGGCAAAACGACACTCGCATACTTGATCCCAGCTATATTGCAACCGACTAGCGGTCGGGTGCTAATCGATGGGCGTGACGCTAGAGAATTCAATATCGAGAGCATTCGTCGGCAAGTGTCCTACGTATTGCAGGAACATACATTTCTTTCCACGACGATTCGACATAACTTGCTGCTCGCGAATCCAAACGCTACCGAACCTCAGATGTTTGACGCACTCGAGACCGCCGGTTGTGTGGATTTCGTTGCGGAGCTACCAAATGGATTAGATATCCGTTTGGGTCGCGGTGGGGATACGCTGTCGGTCGGGCAACAGCAACGTTTGTCGATCGCGCGAGGCTTGATTCGAGACGCGCCAGTTCTGATCTTAGATGAACCTACAGCAGCACTGGATCCGCAAACCGAACATTTTCTACTCAGGTCACTTCGACGCGCAGCCGAACACAGACTGGTCGTTGTCATCGCACATCGACTTTCGACCATCCGACAAGCCGATCAAATCGTGTTTATCGAAGACGGGAGAGTCCAAGAAACGGGCACCCACAATGAGTTGATGGTGCGTTCAACCAGCGCATATCGCGAATACGTTGAGCTGCAGAACGTTGCTACGTAAATCGGTCGATTCTTGCGCAGCTTCGTTATCTACATTTTCACATGATGTAGGTCTGAGATTTACTCGTCGTGAATCTCTACAGTGCCTTGATCGCCATCAATACTGATCATCTGACCGTGTTTGATGCGTTTTGTGCCATCGCCAACACCTAACACGGCGGGAATTCCGTACTCCCGGGCGACGATTGAACCATGTGCCAAAATACTTCCGACATCCGTTACGAGCCCAACTGCGTGGGCAAATAGTTGCGTCCACGCCGGTGTCGTCAATGGACTCACCAAGATGGATCCAGGCGCCATGTTTTCAAATTCCGCGGCGCTCGTTACGACGGATGCAGGCGCTGTGACTCGACCAGGGCTGACGGGAAAACCGCGCATCATGGCAGAATCAGCTTCATTCTTAATCTGCGTTTCCTTAAACGCGATCCCGTCGATTTGACTCGCTTCCATAGGTAGTGTGCCAGGCGGGTGATGCCTTTTCCGTGCTTCGCGAAGTTCTTTACGCTCAGCCGCAAGATCTCCCAGTTCTGGGACTCCAACATTTCTTGAACTTCGCTCGATTGCCTGACGTAATTCAGCCGTTGCAAGAAAATAAACATCGCTAGGCACTTGAAGCGTGCCTACTGACACGAGTCGTGAGCCCAATTCATGTGCCATCGGTCGCAGTACGCCCCACGTAAATCCGAACATGAACGCGACCTCTTCACGGATGTAGTGGTACTTTTTAGCTAACCACAATCGAAATCGAAACTGCCAATATGTCATCCCACTCAGGAGTTCACTAATCTCCTTGAATTTCTCTTCACGAATCGTTTTTGTGCGCATTTCTTGATTTCGTGGGTGATAGTCGGAGTCACCGACCATCGCCTTCAAGGTCGTCATCATGGCCGCCGGATCTTCCACCTGCGTCGGTTCGAAGAAATCCATACTGTAACCCTGATGACCGTACGTCGTGAGGTAGGCGGCTATCAATTCATTTACCTTCGCAGCGTCGTTGCGTTCTTGAAGCCTGTCTCTTAAAAAACGAATTGGCGTCACCTGGACAAAGAACGAGAGGTCTTCGCTCTTGCGGATCTCTTTAGCGATTTCAAACAACGCCGCGTTCGCTTCCATCGTTTTGGATTCGATTCCGGAAAGGAATTGACCGCTAATGAAATGGTGATCTGGCAGCGTTTCTCGTAAAAAGGTTTGCAACTGATCATCAGTCGATTTCGCTACGCCGAAGGTATGGCTGGCATTACTAGACCAGTAGTACCCCTCCTCGATGCCCATTTCTTGGATGCCGTCAAGCAGTTCCTCATCGCTAGCAGTTTTCGGATTGACCTTTGACCACTTTTCTCGAATAGTTTGCAGGCGAGGACGCGTCACTTTAAACCACTCGCCAAGCTGCCGATCATTCCACTCACTGCTGTTAAAGGCAACATAAGTTGGATTCTTACTCTCAGGCATTGTGATCCGAAGGGCTATATCTTCAGAAGTCTCCGCGGTTCGCCAAGTATCAAATGCTTCTTGATCCGCCGATGATAGGTCTTCCCTAAATAACGCGATATCGCGCTCACGGACCATAAGATCACGTTCCCGCGCTTCCTTAATCATGCGTTCAAGTTCATTCTGCTTCTTCTTATCTGTTTTACCTCCGTGTGCTGCGGAAACCTGTTGTTTTTGAGCAGCTAATTCCGCCGCATCGATTTCTGCGTCATCAACCGGTAACAATCCTTTCTCACGAGCTTGATCATGAACCATCTGAAAGTCGAAGCGTTGATACGCATATCCGTTCACCGCAATGAACATAGGACCACCCCCTACCATCAGGCTCTGATCTTTTCTAGCAGATTCCAATCCCTCAGTTAGATACAACTCTTCAAATAATGGACTAATCGGATCGGGCATGTTTTCAACGATCTGACGTCTCGAAACGTACGTCGCCGGTTTGGGTACCTCCCATTCAACCTCGATTGGTTGTACTGGTAAATTCGTGATTGGTCGGGATTGAAGCAGGTGAATCTCGCCATCGCAGATTGCCCATTCAATGTCTTGTGGTACGTTGTCATATAAGTTGACGACTTTCTCTGCGATCTCCCAGAGTTCTCGAACTTGCTCATCGGACAGTACCGAGCACGACTGGAGCTCGCTCGATACCTCGTGATTTACAGTGCCCTGTCCATCGGTTGCATCGATCTGTAGCTCTTTCGTGCCAATCATCGACTCTTTTATGGAGCCATCAGCACGGCTGACGATATAGGTATCAGGCGTAATCTGGCCACTTACGACCGCTTCACCTAATCCATAGCTCGCATTTATGACCATTTCCGATCGCTCGCCTGTCGCGGGATTTGCGGTAAACAGGATGCCAGCAACATCCGAAGGTATTAACGATTGCACGACGACAGACATCGCTACAGATTCTTGCGCGATTCCGTTTTGATGTCGATAGTTCAAAGCCTGAGGCGTCCACAAAGAAGCCCAACATTTCTTTACTGCTGCTGCAACTTCTGCCGAACCTCGAATGTTGAGATAAGTCTCCTGTTGACCCGCAAATGAAAGATTCGGGAGATCCTCTGCATTCGCCGAGGAACGTACCGCAACGGCCGGTTGATCTTGCTCAAGTCCGTCATAAGCAGCCTTGATTTCCCGATCTAGTTCCGTAGAAACGGTCGACTCTTCGAACAATGCTTGAATTTCACGCGACGCTTGCTCAAACGACGCTTGCCCGTTATTGAGTATTGGTTTCGCACGCGCCAGTATTCGCGGCTGCAAATCGTTCTGGGAAACGAAATCCCGATACGCGTTCGCCGTGACGTGAAACCCAATCGGTACCTGGAATCGATTGTTTACAAGATTCGTTAGCGATCGCCCTTTTCCGCCGAGTAGTTCGAGATCGTCGTTTGACGTCTTAAAAGGTTCAATGAATACTGACAATGACTTACCTAAGTTGGTTAAGAAATGCGATTTTCATGCGGACAGCGATTTTAGGTAGTGAAATGGGGACAATTGGGCCGCTGCTTTTTCGAAGTGGTCGTCGGTGAACTTAACGGTGTAGCGCTAGTTCATTTGAGAAAGCAAGCAGCTATGAAAGAGTCGTTCAAATTGGTCGCATTGGATCCGATATGAAAATTCTTGTGTTCGCGGATATTCATGGCAACGCGACTGCGCTTGAAGCTGTGTTGCAAAAGGAACGTGATTTTGATTCCGTCGTGTTCTTAGGTGATGCCGTTTCGCCTGGGCCACAACCGAATGAAACGGTCGAATTGCTCGCCAAGTTGAACGGGGTGTTCATTCGAGGCAATCATGAATATACGATGTTGAATCGACATTCAATCGCAAAGTGGCCCGACGGGTACAAAGCGCTCATGGATTGGATCTACGATGAACTTCACGCCTCTGGGTATCAATTCTTAAGGTCGTTCGGCTCGCCGGGGGAATACGAACTTGATGGTCGCGTTTTTGTACTCGCTCACGGTGACGAGAACGAAGCGGTTCGCCATGTCCTACCAGATAGTCCCGATCGCTACTTCGATGTGTTTAACTACGGCAATCACCAAGCAGATGTCCTATTCGGTCACTCCCACGTTCAGTTTAGTCGTTCAGTAGGTGATCAGGCATTCATCAATCCCGGCAGCATCGGACAAAATCGATGCGGACATGTATTGGCGTGCTATGGACTGCTGGAGGACGGTAAATTCACGCACCATCACGTGGGATACGACCCAACGCCTTGGGTCGATGCATGGAATCGCGTAACGTTTCTTTCCCAGTTCACCGAACTTCGCGAGTCATTCAAGCAACAAGCACTGACAGGCTACTCAATGGGCGCTAACGAACCCTGGCTGAGCTATTCGAGCCGCGGATACTTCTGACGCGCTCAAGAATACTCGGAGTTTTCCCGATTGAACCTATCGTTCGTGGACTACCAGGCTTAACCTAACTCGATCCGGCCGCAGCCGCTCCTGAACTGGCCGCCATTGCGGCAAACATTGCGGCTTGTTGTTGCGCGATGATTTGCAATGCCGCAAGCGCACCTTGATTCGGGGATCCCATCGTGCACGCTCCATAGCCGAGCCTCGGCAAGTCATTCACCCAACGAATAGCGCCGTCGCTTATGTTCAATGCGTAGACGTGTCCTTTCGTCGCAGCAAATGCAGTGTCCTCATCGCGAATTACGCTCGTCGTCGCAGACCCACGCAGATGTGTCCGCCAAAGTTCCACTCCATCTGACTTCCGAACACATACAACGTGGCCTTTGATGCCAACTAAGAGTACGGAATCGGGACTCATCAACTCGGACTCTCATCCGGTGTGGCGGCAATTAATACAGTACCGCGCCCAAGTTTGGGTAGTTCGCTCGTCCATATGATCGTACCAGAATCCGGATCAATTCGGTACAACTCGCCACCAGCGCTCGCGTAAAGCGCATCGGGTTCTACTGCAAGCGTAACCAGCTGAGATGCTCGTCTCGGTAGCGTGGCGCGCCACATTTCAGAGCCATCCGTTTTTCTAATCCGTACGACGGAATTTTTGATTGCTACAAACAGATCATCTTTCGCCACAGCCTGGTGACCTCCAACTTCTTATATAACCAATACGCTTTCGATGTTTTACACCGGTCGCGGGGCCGAGTGTCGATTCGAAGCTCACTGAACCGCTGCGTTGTTTGCGAAATCGCCAGCGCGAAAAACAGCGATTCGCTCTGGTAGTAAATGTTTTCGCAACGCGTCCTGAACCATTTCGGGCGTCAATTCTGCGATCGCTGCCTCAATCTTTGAAGTAAATTCCATTGTCCGGTCCCAGCGCAAATTGGCCTGAAGTTGGTACGCGACGTTCGGATCATTTGCTCGCAGGTTTTGCTGGTAATCCAGGTAGCCCCTGATCGCAGCGGTAAGTTCGCCTTCTGGTACTCCTTCGTTCAATAATAAATCGACCTCCTCACGAAACGCTCTCTCGACCAAGTCCCTGTTCTCCGGTGCAAAAATGGCGTACGCGAGAAACAACGACGTTGGATCCGGTTCTAGGAGCTGCAATTGAGCCCCTACCCCGTAAGAGAGTCCGTCGTTCTGGCGAATGCGCGTCGCCAAGCGTGAATTCAAGAAACCTCCGCCAAGAACCTCCATTCCAATCCGAAATGCTGGATAGTCTTCATGCGACGGGTGCACGCCCATGTTCAATACCGCGTACATGGTCGCATTGGTTTTGTCCGGCGTTTCGATATCGAGTTCTACTGCGTCTTGAACGTAGTGCTCATACGGGATGTGCTCGTATTCCGAGGTCGATTCCCAGTCACCTAAGGTTTCTTCAAGCAGCGCTAACGTCTCTTCGGCATCAAAGTCCCCGACGATTGAAATCGCACCGTTGACCGGGCTATAGAACTTACTCCAGAATTCAGAAACATCCTGGACGGTTGCGTTTGACAAGCTCTCGATGTCTTCCTTGGCGGTATAGAAGTAAAAGGGATGTCCCTTCGGAACGGAGTTGACCAAATATCGACGATACGCTTCCGTGGCAAGGAAGCCCGGCTCGCTCATATTCGCTTCGATCGCCGCCAGCGTTTGTTCAATCAGTAGATCGAACTCAGTTTCGTCGAACGCAGGTTCTCGCAGGACTTCAACAGCTAGGTTTATTGCTTCTGGCAACTGCTCACGAACCGTCGAAGCTGTTACAGCGACATTCCAATTCAATCCCCCAACTGAAAGACGCGTTTTTATTCGATCAAGCTCATCCTGAATTTCCTGTCGTGATCGGTGCTTTGTACCCCGCATCAGCATTCCGTGTACCAACATCGCGTTATGGTGTTGGTCCATCAGCGAGTCAACCGTTCCAAACGGAAAGTTCATGCTGATTGTCACAGTATCACCCCTTGTCTCCTTCGGAAGTAGTGCAACCTTTACTCCATTCGAAAGGGTAGCGGTAGAAGAGCGAGTCTGGATATTCGCGGGTGAAGGATCGAAACTCTCGCCCATGGACACTGCTTCACGTCCAACGTAACCATCAACAAGATCCGCAACATTTGGCGCTGCGGCAATCACCGCACGCGGCGGCGTTTCTTCCGTCGGATAAAACCGCCCAACCGTACGATTTGATTCCAAAAAGAAAGCGTTTGCTGCGGCTTGTACGTCCGCTGGCGTTACTTTCTCAAGGTTATCCCGATGCAAGAAAAGAAGACGCCAATCACCCATGGCAGCCCACTCGCTCAATTGCAGCGCGATGCCTCGCGTGTTGTTGAACGCTAGCTCGAAACCCGTCAAATATTCGTTCTTCGCGCGATTCACTTCCTCTTCAGTTGGCGGTTTCTCACTCTTGACCTCTTCAAACGCTGAAAACAGTGCGTCAGCTGTCGCATCCAGGTCACCGTCTTTTCTAACTTCCGCGAACGCTAGCAATACGCCGGGTTGCTTTAACTGAAAGGCGAATGCACCGACACTCGCTGCGAGTTTCGGTTCGACAAGCTTCTTGTACAAGCGCCCAGCCGGTTGATTGTTCAATACGTGCGAAAGAACCTCGACCGCTGCGAATTGCGGGTCAGATCCTGCTGGAATGTGGTAAGACGTCGCAATGTATTGCGTATCTCCTACGCGACGCAATGTAACTGTTCGTTCACCGTCTTGTGCTGGTTCTGCCGTATACGTCGGATAGAGTTGATTCGCACCACTGCGGTCAGGTTTCGGAATCCGCCCGAACAACTCTGAGATCAACCCTAACGCGACATCTTCCTCAAAATTTCCTGCGACCACCAAAACTGCATTGTCAGGCTGGTAATACTTCCTGTAAAAATCCTTAAGTCGATCAATCGGCACGTTCTCGATATCTGCACGCGCCCCGATGGTTGTCTTGCCATAGTTATGCCACAAGAATGCTGTTGCAAGGATGCGATCCATGAGCACGCTAAAAGGGCTGTTCTCGCCCATTTCCCATTCGTTGCGCACAACTGACATTTCGGAGTCGAGATCCTCCTTCGCGATGAACGAATTGACCATGCGATCGGCCTCGAGATCTAGAGCCCAACGCAAGTTGTCCTCCGTTGCTGGGAACGTCTCAAAATAATTGGTGCGGTCGTACCATGTGGTACCGTTTGGCGAAGCGCCGCGTTCCGTCAGTTCGGCCGGAATATCTGGATGGTTGGGCGTACCCTTAAAGACGAGATGTTCTAACAGATGTGCCATGCCGGTCTCGCCATATCCTTCATGTAACGACCCGACAAGGTACGTGATGTTCACCGTAATCTGCTCTTTACTCGGATCCGGGAACAATAGGACTCGTAGACCATTACTGAGCCGATACTCGGTGATGCCTTCTACCGAAGTAATTCGTTCAAGTGCAACGGATACATCCGCTGTGTCTTCAGTTTCAATGGTCGGTTGTATTGCACATCCAGAAGGCGCAATGACGAGAAGGCTCAAAGTCGCTAACATCATGAAAGTAACTACTAGCTTTTTCAATTCTCGTATGGTCACGTGTCACCACTGTTATCAAGAAAGTTCGGCGCGAATTATGGAAATACGTCGACGAGATGTTCCAGCGCGATCCTAGGTTATCGTTGACGACGCTTAAATCCATAGATCGAGCTGAGACGGAATGTCACGTAAATCGGGTTGATGGAACCTGAATAAGATTCATCACTTTACACGTTTCTTGTGAGTGATATTCATCTTGTTTAAATTTGATATCAAACATCTGTTGACGTTGCAAGCTCTGCGCGACACAAATCGTCTGAGCGACGCGGCCGAGAAGATTTTCGTAACGCCATCAGCGATCTCACATCAATTGCGTGAGCTCGAAGACCGTTTCGGATGTGTTCTCGTATACCGACGACAGCAACCGTATTCGTTTACTTCTGCCGGTTATCGATTGCTGGCATTGGCTGACGAAATCCTACCCAAAATTCAAGACGCCAATGCAGAGGTCCTTCGCTTGGCGAAAGGTGACAGCGGCCGACTACACATTGCGATTGAATGTCATAGCTGTTACGACTGGCTATTACCTACGCTCGACCAATATCAGCGTTCTTGGCCCGACGTGGATGTCGACATAGCGGGCGGCTTCGGATTTCAACCACAGGCGGCTCTTGCTCGCGGTGAACTAGACCTGGTCATCACTGCCGATCCTATTGATGACCAACGCCTAGCCTACGTGTCGTTGTTTAAATACGAATCTCGATTAGCGGTATCCACTCAGCACCGACTCGCAAAGCAGAAATACGTCCTACCCGATGATCTATCACAAGAAACGTTGATCACATATCCTGTGGAAAGATCAAGACTCGATATATTCAATTGGTTTCTCAACGAAGCGGATGTCGAACCTGAAAAGGTGAGAACCGCAGAGATTACTTCATTGATGATTCAACGTGTTGCGAGCGGTCGCGGGGTTACCTGCCTTCCCGACTGGGTTTTGCGGACTTATGAGGAAGACGGTTATATCGCCACAACTAGCCTTGGTAAGAAGGGCGTATTTCCAAAAATGCTCGCGGCGATTCGGCGCGACTACAAGGAACTGGCATTCGTCCAGGATTTCTGCAATACGGCGAGACAATCATTTCAACGTGACTTTACAACGACGCGTCGACACTGACCAAGACGGATATAGGCAAAACGAGCTACGAGCGTGACTCAATCCTTAGATGTGAGTCGTGATTTCAACAACGACTCCACCGAAGCAGCCAAACACTCGACCGTCCTAGCCGCGTTTTGGGATTGTCGCCACTATTTGCTTCCCCAGTTGATCCATTTCGTGACATTGCTCGCGTTGACCCTTTTGACGTTGGTGATGAACACCGGCATCGCAATGTTCAGCGCAGACCTGCTCACGAACAAAGTGTTCCTCGGCGAACCGCTGCTCTCGATCCAAGCGACGCTTCTGGGGCTCAACCACGCGGAGTTCGTGAACGTCGATACGCTCAGTGAAGCAGCTCGCTTCCACTTGCGTTCGATTTTCCTCGTTCTACTTGCAACGTTGGTGGTGTCACATTTCTTGCTCGGTCAAGGGATGCGGTATTACCAAACTTGGATCCTTCAACGCGTGAACCAGGATCTGCGCGTTGCCATGATGGACAACGCGATCCAGCTATCCCTTCGATACCACCACAAGCATCAGGTGGGCGATGCAATCTACAGGGTGTATCAAGACAGTGCTATGGTCGTCTCAGTCTTACAGACAGCCCTAATCCAGCCCCTGATCCTCATCGGTTCTTTTTGCTTTGTATTGACCGTTATTGCAGCCTTCAACCTTTACCTCGCAGGTCTATTTGTATTAGCGGTGATACCTTCCGTACTACTCGCTAAGGCGATTACGCCGACGTTGAGGAAACGTAGTCGAACGTCTCGGCTGGCCAACAGTGCCCTCACGTCACATATTCAGGAGAGCATTCAAGGCAGTAAGTTATTGAAAGCACTCAATGCGGAACGCGGCGCTTTCATCACATTCGTTAACCGTTCTCGCCATGCACTTGACCGCGCATACGAGCTGCGTAAGACCGTGGTATTGCTCAATCTCGGTGTCTTTTTCTGCGGCGCTATCGCCGCGCTCCTAGCGGACTACTTCATGGTTCAACTCGTGTGGAACGAATCAACCACTGCGGGTTACGGGGTAATCGCGGTGGTCAGTTTTGCTGTCTGGAATCTGGGTGCGTATCAAGCCGCAAGAGAGCACGTCGGCGGCGCGAGTGGGTCTCTGGTCGGCATGGCTTTTACTTGGAGCTTGTTACAGGATATGGGTGTTGGGCTGCAGCGCGCGATGTTCCTACTGCATCTGGAACGAGAAGTCGCTGACGCACCTGACGCACAACCAATCTCAACCGGTTCGGTGTCGGTGGAATTCAATCAGGTTTCATTTCAATACGAACCGAGTACGCCCGTTATCCAAGCCGTGAGTTTTATCGCTAGACCTGGTGAGGTGACCGCGATTGTAGGTCGTTCGGGAGCAGGTAAGTCCACGTTGATGAGCCTGCTATTGAGACTATACGATGTGAATAGTGGTGCGGTTTACGTTGGCGATACTGATGTTCGCGTCTTAACGCAGGATTCTCTTCGTGATGCGATTTCCATCGTTCTACAAGAAAACGCTCTATTTCCAACCTCGATCGAAGAGAACATTCGCTTCGCCGCACCAGACGTTCCTGATGAAGCGCTCCAAGAAGCCTTGCGGATTAGCTGCGTCGACGAATTCCTAGTTCAGCTTCGTGACGGATTGAATACCGAGCTAGGTGAACGCGGCGCAAAACTCTCAACCGGACAACGACAGCGAATCTCGATCGCTCGCGCTATTTCAAAAGCCGCTCCAATTCTCGTACTCGATGAGCCTACCGCCTCCCTGGACGTAAGAACCGAGAGCACAGTACTTGCGAACATTCGCGATTGGGCACACGACAAGGTCGTTTTTCTAATCACACATCGCGTTGCTACGACGTTACATGCCGATCAGGTAGTTTTCTTGGAGAACGGGAGCGTGGAGGAGTCAGGACCACCCGAAGAGTTACTTCGTCGTCAAGATAGTAGATATCGGGCATTTGTAGACGCGGAAACGCATACTTCGAATATCGTACAGTAGACTAGAAATCAACGTAACACTCTGTCAGACACGCGCTGGCGGCACGTAGTTTTCGATGGGTCCTCGCCACCAGTCACTCTTGGTGCCGTCGCGGTAGACATCGGCAATTTGCGCCTTGAATCGCTCGACGCGTGCCTGCTTATCCGTTTCTTTTTCGAACACCGCTTGCATGCGTACTTCAATCGTGTAACGCATCGGCGCTTCTATGGGCGTATTTGGATCAACCACTGCACTATGAAAAACTGTTCGTAGGTTCAGTTCTTCCACCCGCGTGTCATATTGACGGAAGATGAGCACTTCATCAGGCGACATATTTGGAAAGTAGTACCACCGTTGCTGGGGTGAAAACACCACTCTTTGATCGACTACTTTGTAATACTGCTTGATGTTTCCAGTCGCTGTGCCGTCCCCAAATACGATGTCATCAGGATCAACGGATCGCATATCGCAAACACCTAACGGTGCGGTGAACACCAGCTCATCTTTTTTAACGCTGCGCCAGATGTTCAAGCTCTCAAAGTGTCTCTGGTCCGGTACGATCTTGGCGAACGCGTCCTCGACAGCGGCACACATGTCCGAGTGAATGCCCATACCGTAGCCGCCGCCACTACCGTTCGGCGTCGGTTTGACGCCGCGCTTACCAGATTGACCACCGAACCCGTTTCGATATTCGTGACCGCCACCTCGTACGTCGTAGCATCCTGTGACTTGCTTTACGACCTCGCGACAATGATCGTAATAGTCGCTCTGGACGATTTCAGTGTCCATCAGATCTAGGTCACACGGTGCGTGGACTAATTGGAATCCATGAGATTCAATCGTCGGAGCAGGATCAAGTAATCGAGCGTTTCGTACTGTGACGCGGTGCGTTTTACCGATCGTCGTTAGGACGCTCGGATCTTTCGCAGAATATTGATTCGGTACGCGAAAGCCACGGTGCAACCCGTTCGCGAAGTTCATTTCGGTCTCGAAAGAATCCGGAACGTCCAGCGGTTGAAGCGAATCGAACTTAGTCTCGGTCACTATATCAGCCTTTTAAAGAGCATGGCGCTGTAACAGGTGATGTGCGAACGGTGAAACCCAAACCAAACTTCTTGAATGCTAGCTAGTTCGAAATGAACTCGCGGTTGGACATGTAGCCACATTCTTGTCCCCAACTAGGAGAAACGATCCCTCGCTCAGCGAATACCCGCATCTCGTCTCGAAGGTGCTCTCCTTCAATTCTTTTTTCTTCCTCGTCACGAAACGGGAGCGGTTTAAATGCCTTCATCGGCCGTTCTTGCTGGAATTTACAGCTCGATTGTCCGAGTGCATGCAACGTCGCAAGCTCGACGAGTGAGTATTGGTCGCTTGGCGCACGATCAAACTTCATCGGTTCCGAAAGGACCGGCGCCATATTCGCAATGAAACGCGGTCGTGTGGAAGGATTAATACTGACGCGATGTAGCATGTATGGATGGAGCAGTGCCATGTCACCAGCCTCTCCGGTCAATTCACCAAATTCACGACACTGGTCGACAAGTCCCGGAATTAGATACCCTCCACCCTGAACACTGTCTGGGTGAATACCCGCAGGAGAGTCCGACAACAATCGTGCCACAGGACCTATTGAATCGATGGCCAGATACGTGCCGCCACTTCTGGGTCGAATGTCCGTGTAGATCGGAACCGTGACCAACGCTTGTTCCGGCGAATTTAAGAAGTGTCGAAAATGCCAACCGTCCTTGTGCCAACCAGGTTGCCTTCCAGCAGGTGCTTGCCAGCGAGGATCGTCCTCAACACCTAAGTTGCTTACGACACCTTCTCCCCATGCGAGATGCTCACCATTGGATGGAAAGCGATGAGCGCCGCCTACAAGATCAAACTGCGCCTGTAGAGCCTTCGGTGCAAGAGACTGGAGCCTGTGTTGCTTATCCGATCCTTTTAGTCTCGCGTATCCAGCTGGACCGGGTCCAGGTCCGGGTCGCGCCCACGTACCTGGGTCGTCCTGATCAACGCCATGGACCATTTTCAACTCACGCCACGCTTGTTCGCTTATGTGTGACGCGTGATCTTTGGAAAACGCACCTTTAACTACAACAAAACCGTGCGCAACGAAGTGCTCTGCTTCTTCACGATTAACAACTGAACATGTGGCGAACGTAGCTTCAAATGCTCGCTCGAATTCACTTGCCCTAGACGTGAGCCCAGTATCTGGATCCGATGGCACGACGGCGTCTTCAACGGTAGTTCGATTTATGCAAATGTTAATGAGTGACTACGGCATTGCTCGTATCCTTCCCGCACAACGGCAGGCGGTAACAGCAGGCCGATAGGAACAGAAGAGCGACAATCGAGATTGTGTCTGACGCTAAAACGGTAAACGGCAGCGAGCGATTCGACGATCGGATCGATACGAACCTTGATATTCGAGCGCACGATGTCTTCGTGATCCTCAAACGCGCTCTGTCCTACATTTGGCCAGCTCGTTGGTTGTTCCTGCTCAAGTTCTTCTTGATGGTTGGCAGTTTTGTACCTGCGTTCGTGGCGGTTTGGCCGCTCAAGATCTTGACAGACCACGTCATCCTAGGCAAAGCGTTCGATGAGTCGGCTGTGCGTTTTCCTCCCTATATTCAACCATTTGTCGACGCGGTCGCAACGCTTGACCCTTTCGGGTTACTTTTCGCCACCTTGGCGTTGCTTACGTTGCTTGTCATCTTGTTCGGCGCTGGCGCCGGGGGAGGCGAAGGGCAACTCGCTTTTCTGGCGCAGGGTGAAGACACCGCTACACAGTCGGAGAACATGATCAGTGCAGGTTGGTCAATGACGGGCGGTCTTTGGGGCTTCGGTGACCTACTCTGCAACATTCGGCTCGTTCAACGCGTCACAAATTACCATCGAACCGACCTATTCTCGCGCCTCATTCGCTTGCCGATGACAACGTTAGACGACCAGCGGATTGGTGACAGTATTTATCGAACAATGTATGACGCACCAGCGATCCAAGGTGTGTGTTTTGACATCACACTCATGCCGGTTATTGCTCTACTTGGCGCGTTTACGTCACTAGCGTTGATGGATTACAGCTACGGAGATTCGATGCCTGAGCTGGTTTGGCTTGGACTTGCGACAATGCCGCTCACTTTGCTCCTAACCATTCCACTTGCACGATTTGCCCGCCGGGCCAGCCAAGAGAGCCGTGGCGCAGGTACCGCTACAACGAACCGCATTGAAGAAAACATGAGCAACGTTGCTGCAGTACAAAGTCATGGCGTGCAAGGACGAGAACGGGAGAACTTTGCGAGAGCGAGTATTGAATCGTTTAAACGCTTCCGTCGCGTGGTACTTGTGAATATCGGGATTGAGGTCGTCACGGCGGGTGGCGCATTAGCGTTTATGTGGCTCTGGATGTTCTTGGCAGTTTCTCAGCAGATCATTCAAGGTGAGCTACTACCCGGCGACATGGTGGTTATGGCGGCGCTATTTGGCACGATCGCCGGAACGTCGATCACGTTCGGTCGACTTTGGATCGACCTTCAGCACAATGTCGCTGGAGTTCGTCGGGTGTTTTTCTATCTCGATCTACCTACAGACGACACGCTGACTGGGGTCGAGCGTTTTCCAGAACAGATTCAAAACATCACGTTTGCAAACGTAGCGTTTTCATACGACGATGAACACGCGACCCTCCGCGACGTAAGTTTCACGGCACGAGCCGGGCAAACGATCGCGATCGTCGGTCCTACGGGTGCAGGTAAAACGACCTTGGTCTATATGCTGCCTCGGTTTCTACGTCCTAGCGAAGGTTTGATTCGGATCAACGGTCGCTCAATCGATGAATTCGACATTGACGAGTTGCGCCAGAACATCGTTCACGTATTTCAAGAGCACACCATGTTTTCGCGTTCTCTACGCGAGAACGTCACGCTAGGGAATCCCGGTGCTACGCAGGAAACTGTCGAAAGTGCGCTACGGGCAAGTGGCGTCGCAGACTTTCTGCAAGAACTTCCAGATGGTCTTGAAACGATGCTCGGTCCAAACGGCGCGAATCTCTCCGTGGGACAAAAACAACGGGTTAGCATCGCTCGAGCGTTGGTTTGTAAAGCGCCCGTCCTAATTCTCGATGAACCTACAGCTGCGCTGGACCCAGCGACGGAACAAGCTTTAATTCGATCACTTGACGTGGTAAAGAAGGAACGCATCGTATTTATTGTTGCCCATCGTCTGTCAACGATTCAATCAGCTGATCTCATTCTGTTTCTCGATGCTGGACGGATTGTCGAGCAAGGCACTCATTCGGAGCTTCTATCGTTGAACGGGTACTACAACGATTATGTGACGTCGCAAGGACTTGATGGACTTAGTCGCTAATTCCCATCTGCTCCTAAATACGCACGTCAGCGAGTCCATTAGTCGAGATCAATCGGAACCCGAGCGCTCACTTGACCTCTCCTGTTGAAAGCAAAATTTCCGCCTCATTTTCGCGTTGCCGTCAATCGTTCATCGGCCCGGTGCTGGTATCACCCGTCGGTTCCGTCTCTTCCAATGGGTACGTTTGCGCGCTCGCTTTGATACCACGACACCAGCGACTCGTTTGACCACGATTCAACAAGAGCATCCGCCGTCGCCAGTTGTACTCTGGCCGATTCCACATCTGAGAGACCAATGAAAGCAACGCCGGCCGCCATTCGTATGAAAGCCTCATCGACGGGTTCTTCGCCATTTTTCATGATGACGTCTAAAGCAGACTGCGCTGCTTGAAGCCCGGCCTGATGATTACCTAGTCGGTTATGTACGAGAGCCAGAAGATACAGAGCTCGTTCCTCATTTACCCAAGTACCGCATCTTTTCCAGAATATATAAGCGGCTGTAGCGCATGCCTCCATTAGCCGCGACCCAGTTGAGTCTAGATTTTCGCATTCGACGAGATCGTTCGCTAGATTGTTGTTAGCAACAGCCATGCTGCGCTTAAATCCTTCTGACCTCTCGAGACCCATGGCTAAGCGATTAGCGGCATCTATGACCACACCGGCATCGACAAATCGTCCCGACCCAGCGAGCGCGCTCGCAAGCAGAGATTTGGTGATGAGATAGATAGCAATCGGATCCTCCGATGCTCGAAGAGCATCGATTTCCGCCTTCTGAGCTGCAACGTCCGCACCGTCCATAAAACGAGCGACTGCCAGATTCGCATTGAACGTAGCGCTGTTTGATTGATCCGTATTGGCGCGCGACACAGCCTCCGCGAACATCCGTGCGCGCGGCCAATCGGCGAGATGCTCGCCAATCGTGTGATTCGACAACCTTAGACACTCGGCGAACTGGTCGCCTTCTAAGTCTTCTAAGTTCGCAGCCTCCAATTCGGCTGCTAGTCTTTCGCTTTCCGTCTCGTGATATTCCCACCCTTCACGAATCAGCTCCCCGATCACATCTACTTCAATTTACGGTAACCGCCTAAATTATTAAATGTGCTCATCTTCTGGACAAGCAACAGACGCGATCAATATAGATCGCTATATCCTAACGCAATCAAATTTCGCTCTCAGCGGATAGATCGCCCACGAAAATTCGACGAATCACGCTCGGTTTGTTGGCCTACGGAAACCGTTCGGTTCTTCGAATCAAAAATAAAATCTGAAAATCGATGGTTAACACGTCACAACACCACGTTCTAACCTAATCGCTACCCGAAGGGTAGTAACCTGGTTACGATAGCGTGGAGGAGTATTGCTTTGGAATCGAAATTCGCGAGACGGCTTAGGCTGGTTTGGGTCAGCTTCATTTTGACAGCCGTGGGGTTCCCGTTGCATGCCGAGGAACACGAAGAGGGAGACGACTTCGTCCTAGAGGAAGTCACCGTCACGGCCGAGCGGCAAGAGCAGTCGATTTTCGAAGTACCTATTTCCGTCACCAGCTTCGATTCGGAGACCCTTGAAAAATATCAGATCACAAATCTAAAGGATCTGGAGGTCCGTGTCCCGGGGCTGCAATTTGGACTTGACAGTCCTGCAACGATTCGCGGAATCGGATCCTTGTGGCGAGGCATCGGAGGCGATGTTGCCGTCGCGCAATACTCCAACGACCTGTATTTTGACGAACCTTATGGCGTAGTCAGTTCACTCTACGATATCGAACGAGTTGAGGTCTTGCGGGGTCCACAAGGAACTCTATACGGTCGCAACGCCATCGCCGGAGCGATCAACTACATCAACAAACGACCGTCGACCGAAGCGTTCGACGTCGGCACACTGGCAGAAGTCGCTTCGTTCAATGGTTTTCGTCTCAACGGCTTTGTGAACCAGCCGTTGTCGGATACATTAGCGTTACGGATCACGGGGGAATGGCAGTCATCCGACGGCAACCAAGAGAACATTAGCGGTCCCGACCAAGGAGGGCGCGGTGACTACAACATCGCACCTCAAATTCGCTACACAGCCGACTCGCTCGATGTCAATCTACGCTATGCGAGATTCGAACAGGACTCGGCGAGTGAACTGAGAGTTCCGTACCGCTACCCGAGAATTGGGTTTGAATTCCATCCCAACCCTCAAGACGGCAGTCCTAGCGAAGAACGTAATCAGTTTTATCTCTATCCACGCCACCAACCTCCAGCAAATGATGGCGGAGGCCTGGAAAACATCATTGACATGAACAATGGCGGCACGACTGACGTACTCCGCGACGCAGTGACTTTGCACGCCACGTATGACTTCAATGACAACGCCAGCGGTAAATACATTCTCGGCGCCTCGGATGTCAGCATTGGACTACTTGATCAGGACTGCGATGGATCAAGTGTGATGGGGAGCGCGGCGGACCCCTACCTTTCGGAAACCGGCATGGTTCCTTTTAGCGACTGCTCGATTCGCGCAATGATTGAAGTGGGAATAACAACGCATGAGTTTCAGCTCAATTTCGAAAGCGGAAAGTTTTCAGGTCTACTCGGCGCTTATCTTTTTGATCAAGATGTATCTAACGAATACAAGCTATTCAACATTGCTAACCGCGCCGCGAATGTAAGTAGCAGCGACGCAGTACCTCTTCAATTCATTTTTGGAGAGGATCCGTTTTATCCAGAGGGACCAGGAACAAGCCAGTTTCTCTCGAGCCACGTGGCCGACGGGTCCCATCAATTTCTTAACGTCCTCAACGAACGAACTGTGTCGTCGTATGCGTTCTATGGCCAGTCCAGCTTAGAACTGACGGATCAATGGAAGCTCACTGGTGGCGTTCGATTCACAGAGGACGAGAAAGAGGTTCTTGCAGATCAGTTATGGGTGGTGGTTGATTTTGACGACGAGGATCCTACTGACGAATTTGTGATTCCTGTTCGATTTAATGAGGTGAATCCGGGTCAGGTTGAAACGTTTAACAAGACCACTTGGAATGTTTCCCTTGATTACACACCCGACGAAAATCGCCTTCTTTACGGCCGCCTAGCGACTGGATACCGAGCAGGCGGGCTCTTGCCTGGTGCTCCTGAAGGCTATGAAACCTACGATGACGAAGATTTGACGTCACTTGAAATCGGGTATAAGGCGGACGTATTTGACGATCGTTTGCGCGTGCTAGTTTCCGGATTTGTTTACCGGTTTTCCAACTACCAACAGCCTATCACGGTTCGCCTGTTCAGTCCCACCGTATATGAGCTGACAGTCATCGAGAATCTCCCGGATACCAATCTAAACGGGCTAGAGATTGAGAGCACCTGGATCGTAACTCCCGACTTTTCAATTTCTGGATATTACGCTCTCCAAGACTCGAGCCTAGGCGAGCTCTTTGCAGCCGATCCAGTCAATCCGAACCAGCAGTTTGAAGAGGTCACATATACCGATCCTATTACGGGTTTCGTTCGTAGTGGTTTTCTAGGACAGCAATATGCGCTAGAAGGAAACGAACTACCGAACATGCCGAAGAACAAGTGGTCCTTGACCGGCGACTGGCGCCGCAGTTTGCAAGAGCGTGGGACTCTTACGTGGAGCCTCACATACTCCTACACCGGCGAGCGATTCAATCGCATTTTCAACATCCCGAATGACCGTCTTGAGTCATACCGTCGTCTTGATGCAAGTTTGGGTTGGATTAGTGCAGATGGTCGAATGTCGCTAACTGCGTTCGTTGAGAACGTACTTAACGATATCGGAATCATGGAACTTGAATCAAACGGCTGGGATGCAGGCTACTATCAAGATGCGACCCTTACGGATCCACGCTTTGCAGGCATCGTGTGGAGTTGGGACTACTAGCCGAAGACAGTACAACCGTCTAAGACGATGTATGCGATGAATAAATCACCTACGCTCCTTTCTGATGACCAAGTGCGGCGCTTCATCGCGGATGGTTTCATCGTCTTGGATAGTTGCCTACCCGATACACTGCACGCTGGCATTGCACGAGAGCTCCATTTCAGTCTAAAAAAGGAGTCCAAGTGGTTAGGCGACAACCTACTGCCGCGCGTACCGAAAATCGAAGTTGTACTCCAAAGCAGCGTGGTGCAAGGTGCGATGCAAAGTCTGCTAGGTCCAGACTTTGCATGGGCGCCCCATCGCTTTCCACATAACAGCGAGCCCTTGGATCCCAGCGAGAGACCAGAGAGTTTCGACCCTTTTGAGAATCAACCTGCTATGGGTAAGGGTTCGATATCAGGTTCAGGCTGGCACCAAGACGGTCATTCCAAAGCGGGACGCAGTCGTTGGCATACGTTCAAAGCCATCAATCTGTTCTATTTTCCGCACGACGTACCCATTGAAATGGGACCTACACGGTTGCTAGCCGGTACACATCTGTACGCTACTCTGCGTAATGCGCTCCCATCACAAGTGTTTCTCGAACCGATAAAGGCAGGGACGGTTATCGTCGCGGATTTCGATTTAGGCCATGCAGGTACACCAAACCGTTCCTCAACTTCACGTTATATGTTGAAGTTCGTTGCGCTTCGAACATCGAATCCGGCTCGACCTGCTTGGGATCATCGAGACGAGCAATGGGGAACGCCCAGCGATCTTCGCACGGCTACCGATGTACCACGTACATGGGAGACCCTATGGCATTGGTTGCGGGGGGACACGCAGTCCGTTCAGCATGACACACTGCCGACGTCTGAGATCCCGAGATTACTAACCGAATTGGCATCCGCCGACAATAAAGTTCGTTTGTCAGCAATGTATGAACTCGTAAGAATCGGTAAACCTTCGGTTGAGCCATTAGTTCAGCAACTGCTTGCAACAAAGGGTCAGGATCGCCATGAAAGTCCTGCGCAAGATGATCCAGGCTTTTATGCCATGTCTCCAGATACCTCGCAGCGTCGCTTCTCCCGCCGCCAATTTGTACCGGAAGATGTGGCGATCGCGCTCGGATTGATCGGTACGCCAAGTATTGATCCTTTAGTTGCACTTCTCGATGAAGCGGACCCGTGGATGCGAATCAATGCGGCCTACGCGTTAGGTGAGATCGGAAAAGCGACATCAGCTGAACTCGCTGACCAAGTAGGAACGCTCTTGGACGACGAGTTGCATCAGGTCGTTCGTGCCGCGGCAGACGCCTTGTGTTGGTTACCTTACGGCGAAAAGACGATTGGACGTATTAAGCGAATTCTTGTGGACTCGCGTGACGATTGGCAAGACAGTGCAATGGGTGAACCAAAGCTCGGCGGAAGTTGGACCATTGAAAACCAGGTACGCTACGCACTCGCCTGGACGGTCTTGTCTCGAGTAAATCATCCGACGGGTGCCGATGTCTCCATTCAGCTCGAAGATGCAATGCTCAGTGCTCTTCCGTTCGAATCGGGTTATACGCCAGCAGTTCTATGTCAAGGACTTGAGAGAATCGGAACGCCGCAAGCTTTGAGAGCAGTGATTCGATATCTACAACCTCGTCGTTGGGATGCTTTTTCGTTCGAACCTCCGGACGAACGAGAAGCCGCATAACATCAAATACCATCATGTTACGGGGTCTTCCCCTCAAGCTCGTTCTATTTTCACATCCCTAGTTTCGCGATGGAGACCGGAGTTCACGTAAATCGACTTGCGTTAGACAGTACTACGTGAAAGACACAGTCTCTTAATACCGATGCCACTCGACGTTAGGTCCGCCGCCGCGGACGTATTGCAAGCGGGCGGAGAGGCTCCTCCCAAATTAGTCGTTGATCGCTTCATCGACACGTCGCTAGATCGCGCGTATGCCGTCCAACAAGAACTCACCGCACTTCGACTCGATCGTGGCGAAACTCAAATAGGCTATAAGGTCGGGTGCACATCACAGTCCATACAAGCGCAAATCGGTATTCACGAACCGATCTTCGGAAGGTTGTTCGCTCAGGACAGGTTCATGAGTCCCCATTCCATCAATCGGGCGGAATTCGATGGATTGGCTGTTGAAGGCGAACTCGCCGTCGAATTGGATCGGGACCCGCGTGACTTATCAACATCTCAAACCGACATCGACCAGGCGATCTTGCACATTTTTCCCGTTATTGAGTTGCACCATTTCGGAATCCCGACCGATGCTCTTAAAGCACCGGTACTCGTCGCGAATAACGCGATGCACGCTGGATTTGTGGATAACCGCACTGTCCAGACGATAAGCACGACTAACTCCCCAAACTTATCCATTCAATTTGACGGAAAGAAGGTCGCTTCGCTCCCATTCAATGATCTCGAAAGTACGATATTTGATTCATTAGCGTGGTTGCGTAATGAACTGATGTCAAGGGACGATACACCACGACTGCGTCCGCCCGTTACTGTACTCTGCGGGTCCGTGGCACCGCTATTCAAAATTACTAAGCCAACCGAAATAGAAGTCTTATATAGCGACCATCAGTACGTGCGTTGCGCGGTGAACTAAACGTTCCGAGTAGCATAACCTGCCCATATTGAGGGCACGTCGTGAATCCATTTCTGATATTAGTGATCACGACCTTTACGATCGCTTTTACGATTCCCGTCGTAACCTACATTATCGGTCGCAAAACCGTCGATGCCGATAAAGACCCCGGGGATACTAGGAGGTCCCGAGCACTACCGTTCATCGGCAACGGGAAAATTCCTTCGGAACGAGATCGCGATGTCTCCGAGGACCGACATACCTTTGCCGCGATCCTCAAGCTGTTCTTCCGGTCGTGGCCTTTCATTCGAACCCAATTGTTCGGGCGCTGGTACTTTGAAGGCAAGGGGACCTCCCAAGCGCTCGCCGACAATGTCGAGAGCGACGGTTACCACTATACGTACGCACCTATATTAATAACCGTAATATCAATCGCCGGACCGATATTTGAATGGGTTCCGGCGTCCCTTAGCTACCCCCTACCGTTCCTCTATATAGGCGTCGGCTTGCTTGTTGCAGCTCAGTGGGCGTTGATCGTATTCGAAGGGGACCGACATCTGCAGACGGCGTTAGCAGTCGCGATCGCGTTTCTCGTTTTTGTCGTTAACCTGCTTGCCGTACTCGTCGTAGATGGTATAGCCGACAACTTCTGGGTAGCTGCGATCACGCTGTTTGTGATACTCGGTTGGATGTTTCAGATACGTCGAGTCAATCCAATCCAAGCTAAACGATCGCCGTCGTTTTTTGGCTTCACGTGGCGCTTCCGACTCCACGCCCACCTAGCGTACTTTTATCTTCTCCTCGGAATTCAAGGTTTCATCGAGATTCCGATGGGTCTGTTAATGGCTGACATGCTGAACCAATCCATCCTTCAGAGCGATCCACTAATACCGTTCGTAGCTGAGTTTTTTGGACGTGAGGATCTGGCTCGGGGTGTGGCTGAGGAGCTGAGCATCGAAGAACGCCACCTCGTCAAATGGTGGTACGTTAGTTTGATGATCGGCATGTGGCTGACCATGCTGCCGTTCGAAATTACCCGACCGTACTACCACGTCTGGATCATGCAACGCATCAACCAAGACTTACGACTGGCACTGGTTGAGCGCTGGCACCAGTTGTCATTGAGCTATCACAGTGACCATCGTACCGGTGATTCAATCTATCGCATTTACCAGGACAGCGCTCAAGTAACTGCCGTCATCGGTCAACTCGTTACTTGCTCTATCGGTGTATGGCGATATATTCTCGCCGCCGTTCTCGTGTCCTTCCTGAGTCCGACCATTGGTTTGATCGCTATCACAATCGTCATTCCCGCATTACTTCTGGCAAGCTGGGCGATGCCACGGATGCGGACTCGAAGTCTTGTCTATCGTGCTGCGACCAGTGATATCACGTCACGTATCCAAGAATCCTTTGCCGCGATCCGATTGATAAAAGCGTACCGCGTGGAAGATCGCGCCCAGCGTGACATGGAAGAAGACTCAGTCGTAGCTTTCGACGCTGCATTTCAGGTTCGTTTGATGATTGCGCTCGTGACCATCCTGATGTTCACCATCGCAGGCGGTATCCTGTTGACCGGCGAGTTCTTCATGGCACTGTATGCAAATCAAGGAAATGAAGCGTTCGCCAAAGAGCTGATTGCGGTTATCGGTCTCAGCTTCACGATCTGGGTACTGGGTGCATTCAATTGGGGTAGAGATCAATTCCATACGACCACTAACAACGTCCGTCACGTCATGCGTCAGTGGCTTGCTTCCCAAGATATGGCGATGGGTCTACAACGTGTTTTCGATATCCTCGACATCGCACCAGACATCGTTGACGCCCCAAACGCAGTGCCACTGGAACGATTTGAACGTTCAATTGAATTCGACGATGTTGCATTTCGATATCAAAGTGATCGTCCCGTGTTAAGTGGTGTTAGTTTCACTAGCGAGCCGGGCTCAATCACGGCTATCGTCGGACCTACGGGATCGGGAAAGAGCACGATGATGGGTCTGCTCCTGCGTTTATATGACCCATCCGCCGGATCGATCCGCATTGACGATGTCGATCTACGCGACTACACCGTTGAAAGTCTCCGCTCGAGGACAGCGATCGCTTTACAGGAGAATGTGCTTTTTGCGCTTTCAATTCGAGACAACATACGATACGTCGCGCCAGACGCGACCGACGAGCAAGTACAGACCGCGATAGAAGTCGCGTGCATGGATGACTACGTGAACAGCCTCCCTCAAGGCTTGGACACCGTCCTCGGTGACCGAGGTGGCAAGCTATCGACCGGTCAAAGGCAACGATTGTCCATCGCTCGTGCCGTCGTGCGAGATACCCCAATCCTGATCTTAGACGAACCCACAGCGGCTTTGGACGCGGACACTGAGCACCGCGTAATGACAAATCTCGCCCAGTGGGGAGAGCGCCGAGCGATCTTCTTGATCACCCATCGTATATCGACGATAAGACGCGCTGACAACATCCTTTATCTAGACGAGGGGAGGATATTCGAAAACGGGGACCACGAGACCCTTATGCGCATTCCCAATGGTCGATATCGCACTTTCGTGGAAACGGAATCAGGACTAGCAGGAGCCGCCGCAACATGAGTGATCAAGCGAACCCAGAAGTCCGCAAGCCACACGGCTTTAACGTCGAAGCGGAGAAGGAACTAAGCAAGCGCGCCAGTATTCTCGATACGGATTGGGACCTCGGTTTCAAGGAAACGGTTAACGTCATCGCTCGTGGGTGGATGATCATTAGTTACGTCTGGGGCAGATTCATGATTAAGTGGTTCCTGCTCCTAGGCGCTCTTATGTATCCCGTGTTTGTATTGCCTTGGGGCGCGAAGATCATCGTCGACCATGTCGTACTCAACGCACCTATTGAGAGCACGGACGGTTACCCCATCTGGTTACACCCACTGATCGAGCACTTCATGACCGTGAGTCCGTTAGAAATCCTGATCACGCTCACCGTGATTTCCGTTTTTCTGATCATCTTGGTCGGAGGTTATGCACCCGGCGGCGCGAACGATACGACCGATGGCGGCATGATCGAAGGGCAGGATACCGCGACCAAACAAGAGAACCTCACACACGGAGGACACAGCTTTGCTGGCGGTATATGGGGTTATTACGAATACAAGATGAACTCACGTCTGACCCAGACCGTGAATCACATGGTTCGCGCAAAGTTGTTTGAGCGAATCAAAGGTCTACCTATGACGCTACTCGATGATCAACGGATTGGAGATTCTGTTTATCGCGTCATGTACGACGCACCGTCCATTAATCAAATCTTCTACGAGGTTATTAATCGGCCAACGTTATCGACTTGCGTGTTCGTCGCCGCGATGTTCAACCTTGTCAGCGCTTATCAGCATGTTGATGCCGTCATATGGTTGACGGGATCACTTTTTCCAGCGTACTTCCTTATCTCTATTCCGTTTTCACGGTTCGTTCGCCGAAGGCACCAAGCCAGTCGCGCTGCTGGCACGATTGTGACGAGCACGATCGAGGAAGGTATGGACAACATGCTTGCGGTTCAGAGTCTTGGTGGAAACAAGAACGAAAGGCAGCGATTTGGTTCCGACAGTTCAGAATCTTTCCTCCGATTCCGAGGGACGGTTCTCCTCGACATCCTGATCGGTCGTAGCAAAGAGCTGGCATTTCAGTGCATCTTCATCACGGTTTTTGTGGTTATCGCGACAAACATCATCGACGGCCATCTGTCACCCGGCGACTTTGCAGCAATCTTCTTCTACTTTTGGTGGATGCGCGGTCCGGCAGACAGTTTCGCGTCCTTGTGGATTCACTTGCAGAGCTTCGTGGCAGGTATGCGACGAGTCTTTGCGATCATGGACTTACCGCAGGAACAAAACCTTGGCAACGACGTGCTGCCACCGATTGAGCAAGGCGTCGAGCTTCGCGGGGTGGGCCTGCAGTATCCCGACGGACGTCGAGCATTGCAGGACATTTCCTTGACGGCATCGATCGGTCAGATTGTCGCTTTTGTGGGACCCACAGGTGCTGGAAAGACGAGCCTAGCGTACCTTCTACCTCGATATCACGCTGCGACAGAAGGGCAAGTTCTAATCGATGGTCACGATGTCAATGATCTAGAACTCGCGAGTCTGAGAGATCAGATCACCTATGTATTTCAAGAGACGCAGCTGTTCTCCTTTTCTATTTTGGACAACATTCGATATGGCAAACCTGATGCAACATTAGACGAAGTCATTCGCGTCGCGCAAATTGCTGGCATACATGACTTCATAGATGATCTGCCTGAAAGGTATGAAACCAAACTAGGCACGACCATGAGCAAGCTCTCAGTCGGTCAAAAACAACGGATTTCCATCGCTCGCGGTTTACTTCGAGAATCCAAAATACTGATTCTCGATGAACCCACTTCAGCGTTAGACCCGGAAACTGAACAGTATCTTGTGCAATCTTTGCACGAAGCTGCGAAGGACCGATTAGTGATCATCATCGCACACCGGCTTTCCACAATTCGGCAATCCGATCATATCGTGTTCTTGGATCAGGGCGAAGTGCTTGAACAAGGTAGCCACGATGAATTGATGACGATAGAGGATGGTCAATACCGACGCTTTGTTGATTTACAAACCGTGACGACCAGCGACTAGTCGCATCCTGCTTTTCTAGGGTACGAGATGTCGCGCTTGCCATCCGTCATTGTTTCGCGTGAAAAGCTTGCGGTCGTGCATTTGTGGATCCGCGCGAAGCTGTAGCCGCTCAACAACCTCCGGTACAAGAAATACCCCGCACGCATTCGCTGGTGACTTCCTAGGCGGCGCAGTTGCTGCGAAAAGCGTTTTGAATCCTTCAAAGTTATCTACGACGGTGCTTTGCGGATGGCGTTCGTATAGCGAATCCATACGTTTTGCCGCGTTGGGCTTAAGTTGCCAGTGCTCCTCAATTACCGACCGCGGAATATCCTCGAATCGCGACTCAATCCTGTACTGGACACCTATACTCGGTAGAAAAACCAGTACGGACCCTCGAAGACCGTTGTTCATCAATTCGACATGCTTCGCGCTTGATCGACTGTAAAACAACGCAAGCCGCTCGTCAATCTCCCTCAAAACTAGAGTACGAAGCGCTGGATGACCGTTTCGGTCTACCGTTCCTAAGACACAGCGGTCGACAAGTGGATCGTTTGTCCGTCGCGCTTCGGAACGGTCCTGCGACAGTAGTACCAATGGGTCGCTAGTCATTTCGACTTCGCACTAGGCGTCTCGACCCGATGAAGAGAAATAGGAGATCTCTTCCAAAGATCGTTCCACGGACCCGAAAATACCAGTTCCGCCATCCCAAGCGTTGGAAGTGATGCGGAACTCGAATCGTGAGTTAATTCTGAAACCAGATCGCTTATCGCGCTGTTGTGTCCGACCACCGCGATACTGTTAAGTCGATCTGAGTCAATCTCCTTGATGAGCGTCGCTACAACGGGCACGAGTACATCCACGTCATACGTATACATGTCTCTAACCGGCACAACTTCACCACCGACAAATCCGTTGAGAACGTGCGCCGTCGTGTACGTACGTCTCGCATCACTGGTCAGAAAAACACGCGGAGGCCCAGATACAGTCGACAAAAGCTGCCCCATTTCAACACATTGTCGATAGCCCCGATACGCAAGTTCCCGCCCATGATCCGGACGACCGTACGCTGATGCTTTCGCGTGCCGTATCAGCCAAAGATGCTTATCTGCCACAACTGATTCAAAACGCTAAATCTCCTTTCAATGTTACGCCTAGAACCGAATGTCGAAAGAGCGATGTCGCCACTCGATACCATTACGATCGGTGCCTTCAACGCGACGCCGTTTGTTTCCGTGTGCCGTGTTGATTTCTCGTAAGCCCAACGATGCGCTCAATGAGACTGCTACACATATGAAAAAGCAACACGACCGATCCTCTTCAGCCTCCGGTACGTTGCCAGAAGTACCCGACAAAAGCGAGTCAATCGCAACGTTGCGAGAGGAAAACGCACGCCTTAGGGCCGAGATTTCCCAGCTTCGCACGTATCAGAGTGAAGTTCGCGAACCGGCATGGGATTCAGCCATGCAGCAGGGTATCGCTTACGCCGACGGGGTGTCACACACGAGTTCCTTATCTGCCGGTCGTCTGCTGAAACAACTCAACGGTATGGCGAAGCAACGTCAAGAGGAAGGCTTGATTCGCAACAGCGACGAATTCGACGATTTACCGAAACCGGAATCGGATCAAGCGGCGCTGGAAGCAGACTTTGTGCGCTGGGGATACTGCCTAGTCGCGGACGCCATGTCGCCGGAGCAGATAAAAGCACAAGTCGATCGCATGACCGAACAGGCTGCCGCGGAAAGGAAGCTAAACTCGGCCGTCATGACCAGCCAAAAATCCACAGCTCAGCTGGTTAACAATCTCGTGTTGAAAGGCCAAGTCTTTCGAGATGCGGTCGAATTCAAACCATCGGCGGCTCAAAAGGGCGAGCTGGTTGACCGTTTACTCACGAAAATCATGGGCGAGCGATTCGGCTTGGGATGCGCCCACGGTTCGATCGTGCATCAAGGTGGTGGTCTCCAAGAACTCCACGTCGACCAAGCCGGGTTCCCCATGCCGTACCCTCCGTTTCCATTCGGGTCATTGATCATCTGGTGCTACACGGAGTTCAACCTTGACAACGGTGCAACCTACTTAGTGCCCGGCTCTCATCGAACAGCCAGTGGCGCAACAACATTCCATGATGGCGCGGATTTGGTACGTCTAGTTGAAGGCGAGCCCGGGCTGGTCGCAGTATGTGCACCACCCGGTACCTGCATATTGACAGATACACGCGTGTTGCACGGTGGCGGCCTACGAACCGCCCCCGGTACACGTTACGCGATGCGATGTCACTACAACCGTTGGTTTGTCCGAGCGCTTCACGAGCAAGCTTCAGTTAATCACCATGTACCAGACAGCGTCTACGAAGAGCTTTCGCCTCGTCTCAAACAAATGATGGGTATCGAAAGAAGCAATTTACAACCCGTAGGCGAACTTCGAGGCAACGATCGTACGTACGCGTCACCTAAGTGAATGCGGTCGGTTTAATACTGTTCGCAGCTTCTTAATTCGGACGATGCGGGGTGCATAAAGTTTGTACCAAGTCAACTGACCGACATCGCTGTAAATCCATTTTGACCGGGGAGATGTACCAATGACCTCGTTAATCCGAAACTCAGTCTACGCCGTCATGTCGTTGGCAATTCTTGCCATTGCATTGCCGACGGGCGCACAAGACCTTTGGACCGCCGCGGCGGAAGGCGATACAAAAACAATCAAGCAGCTACTAAAAGACGGACACGATATCAACGCACTTGACCCGACTCTAGGGGCAACAGCCTTAACTTTCGCGGTCTTTCAAAATAAACCCAAGGCTGTTCGCTTGTTGGCTAAGAGCGGAGCCGACGTAACGTCAGGTGGTGCTATGGATGGCAACACAGCTCTCCACGCAGCTGTTTTCCTCGGCTACGACAAAGTTGTCAAAGAGCTGCTTCGCGCTGGGGCGGATCCTATGCAGGCAAACAACCAAGGTCAGACACCACCCGCCGTTGCCGCAACTGACTGGGGAACCACCCAAGCCATCGCGTCGATGCTACAGTTGACGGTGAACGAAGATGAAGTCACGTCCGGTCGCGAAAAAGCACTGGAGCTCATCGAGAAGCAGATCAACAAGCTCGCGAGATCTGATATTTGGCTCGCCGTTTACTCCGGTAATGAACGCTACGTAAAACGACTCGCTCGGAAGACTAAGGATCTGAACGCACCGGATGAATCCGGACAGACGACGCTCATTGGTGCTGCGGCGACGATGGGGTTTGCCAACATCGTTGACATCCTCGCAGACGCAGGTGCAGATGTGAACGTACAGGGTGGCGATGGCGCGACACCGCTCTTGGTCGCATCTTTCTTTGGCAGAGCCGATACCGTTAAAGTACTTCTTGAGCATGGTGCCGATAAGTCCATCGCAAATAATGACGGCACAACGCCACTTGTGGCTGCTAACGCAGACATGGCGCTCGTAGATTACATCGCGGGATTACTGAACCTTGAGCTCGACTACAAAGCTGTCATCGAAGGTAAAAAAGCCATCGCTTCGCTGCTATCTGCAAATTAACCATTCTGAAAGTGCCGACGGCCTAGCCACAGTGCAACCGTCGGCACCAACATGATCGCGAAGGCGATCAATCCGGGTCCCCAGCCACCACCATTAGGTGAGATTAGGTTCCAAACCAACATCGCGATCGCAATCTGAGCGACGTAGAGCGCCGCTAGTGGGTGCATCCATCGGCTCATCTTCCAAAATCCCCAGGCGCCTGCGCCATAAATCAACCAATGAATCGGTTCCGTAGCTTTAGCCCACCAGCCCTTTAATTCGAAACCGAACCATACTTCCACGTCCTCTGCCACTGGCTTGAAGAAAATGTCGAAAGGCATATAGATGAGCGTCATATAGATGCAGAAGAACCACATCAGATTCATCCAGATCGGTCGCCGTCGCCACTCCTCTACTAGTGCGTTCGCCATGTCGTATGCACGATCCTTCTAGTTAAACCGTTTTCATGTTTAGTGAAATGCTATCCATGCCAAAGACCATAGCCGATGCACTTCGTACACTTCGCAACGCACCTCACGTTGGGAAAACGCATTGAAGTTAGATGGCAAGGCTGCAATCGTTGGCTATCACGAATACCCACATATTCGGAAATTCACCGGCAAACGCAAATTCACACTTGGACAGTGGGCCGATCTCACGCGGTTAAGTCTTGATGATGCCGGTTTAGAAGCTAGCGACATCAACGGGCTCGTATGCACCGAGATTCGAGAAACGGTTTCGTTCACACCTGCAACTATCGTCGAGTACTTGGGCCAGCCCGTAAATTTCGCAGAACGGGTCGACTTAGGAGGTGCTAGTCCCGTAGGGATGGTCTGGCGAGCGGCTGCTGCAATAGAACTTGGGCTTGCCGACGTCGTTGTGTGCGCTTTGCCCGGCCAGCCTATTCCGTCAAATCCCAATCCAGGACCTGTCGATCCGCGTCGGTATTTTCAGTCATCAAGTGTGAACTGGGGTTCACCGCAAGCCGAGTTCGAAATTCCCTACGGCAACTTGGCGCAAAACTGCGGCTATGCAATGATCGCCCAACGATATGCAGCAGAATATGACTACGATCCGAGAGCAATGGCGAAGATCGTCGTCGACCAGCGACGTAGCGGTGCTCTGAATCCAAACGCCGTTTTTTACGGAAAACCGGTCAGCATCGATGACGTCCTAGCCAGCAAGCTTGTCGCCGATCCATTACGCATGCTCGAAATCGTTATGCCCGTTGCGGGCGGTGCGGCTGTTATCGTCGCGAGCGAGGATGTTGCAAAACGATGTAAACACCGGCCTGTATGGATCAAGGGATTCGGCGAACACCTTACGATGAAGACGCCAACCTACGCTGAAGATTTGTGTCGAAGTCCAGTCGGCCCAGCTTCCTCCAAAGCGTTTGAGATGGCAGATGTAGCACGTAGCGACATTGACGCATGTGAAATCTATGACTGCTACACGATCACGGTACTGCTGACGTTAGAGGATGCGGGATTTTGCGAAAAAGGCGAAGGCATGGAGTTCATTCGTTCCCACGATCTGTCCTGCTTCGGCGATTTCCCCGTGAATTCCCATGGCGGTCAACTTGGGATGGGACAAGGCGGCGGTGCTGGTGGTATGACGCAGGTAATCGAAGGAGCCCGTCAAATCATGGGACGAGCCGATCAACGTCAGCTTTCACGTTGCGATCATGTGTATGTATCGGGAACTGGCGGCATCATGAGCGAACAAGCCGCATTGATATTGAAAGGCGACTAACGTGGATTTAACTAAGCCCTATCCCGCACCCACCCAAGAGACAGAGCCATTCTGGCAGGGTTTGCGTAACGAGCAAGTGCTGTTGCAACGGTGCGACGACTGCGGAAAGTGGATTTTCTATCCCCGCTCAAACTGCCCTAGCTGTTTGAGTACCAAACTTACGTGGCATCAAGTCAGCGGTGAAGGCACGCTTTACACGTTCACCGTAACGCGTCAAGCAACTGCACCACACTTCGTCGACGAAGTACCACAACTGATCGCCATGATTGACCTGAACGAAGGCGTTCGACTTACGTCAACGTTAGTAGCTCGAGAATCTGATGATCTTAAAGTCGGTGCGAAAGTGGTGCCTGTGTTTGACCACGTAAATGATGAAGTGACCTTACTCCGGTATCGTTTGGCTTAGTCCCAAATCCCAAAGAACTCCTCAAATGCCTGAAACTGGCCGCCGGTGACTGCCGAAGGCACAATAATCGGCGTTTTAATTCCGGAGTCGAACCAAGCTTCGACGCCTTCGCGCACCTGGCTTGCTGTACCGAACAAGGTCGTATCGGACAGCCACCGATCAGTCAAAAAGTGCGGTACGCGATCCATGTCGTTGTCCTTCATACACTCTTCAACCCCTTCCATTTCTTCGACATAACCGGCTTCTTTCCAGTAGTTACGATAGTTGGGGAGCAGTGCATAGCTGGTTAGTGTGCGTCGGTTGACCTCTGCTGCAGCACGCACGTCGTCGTTAACACAGGTGGGAATCATGTTGCCGATAAAGAACCCCTCATTGGTTCGATTTTCCTCTGTCAAGACACCCAAAGATTCGCGCATGTGTGATCGGGCGCCGTTGGCAAAAACCATCCCGTTACCAATTTCTTGCGCGAGCTGAATCATCCGAATTCGCAGCGTCGCGAGAATGATCGGTGGTAACTCACCCGCACGTGGTACGGCTTTCAGATCTGAAACGAATTGTCGAATGTCGCTCAAAGGCTTACCTTGCGTGATACCCAGTCTGCTCATCGCAGGTTCGTGACTCACCCCAATGCCGAAACGAAATCTTCCGCCAGACACCTCATGGATAAAGCTCGAAACTTGTGCGAAGTCCTGCACTTGGCGGGTGTAGATTGGCGTGATCGTAGTGCCGAACTGGAGGTTGCTGGTCTTAAACGCCAACGCCGTACAAAGCGCTAAGCTATCCGACATGCTGGGACCGTAGATACCAGCGAATCCACCTTTTTCGATTCTCTCAACAAGCTCAAGCGTTCTTAACCGTCGGCCCGGTACGGCCGCGAGACTGATGGCAGGTTTGTTCACAGATCCTCCTCTACCTCTCTAAAACAACTGAAGCTACCAACGCTAGATGGTACCTGATGGGAAAGCTCATACGTCACGACACGGTCTCACAGCTGCTATGATTCGGTCACGCGAACTTCGCGCGTAACCTCATCGGTCTTCCTCGGCAAGACCACTAGCGAGGCAAAAGGGACTTTCGTTCTTGGAGTGTCATTGTTCCCCCTGCTTTAGTCAGGTCGCCGAGGGACTGTGCTCAAGCAGTAGGAGGTTCTGATGACGGTTCAGAAAACGCTCAAACGTCAAATTCGCGCTCGCATGCGCAAGACGGGTGAAGCCTACACAGCGGCGCGTCAGCATTTCCACGTCGCGAAGGACTCACCAATGAGTACACAAACTATCGACAATCCAACCACGATAGTTGCACGAAACGTGCAACCCGATCTCTGGCCTAGCTGGATTTCACAACACGCTTGGCTAGCGGCATTCTTACCAAAAGCAGAAGCGGAAGCTCGTAATCAGGGCTACGAAGCATGCGATCACTTTTGTGTTCAACTTGCATTTCTTCGTTTGCGTTCACCCGTCGATGACTGGTTTCGCGAACTCGACGTGAATATGACTCAATGGCGCGAGGACATCCTTGTCGCACTCGGATCAAATCTCGATAGAGGTACGATTGATCGATACTTGGAGATTGGCAAACGAATCCAACGAGCTAGGACGAGTGAGAACCCGATCGGCGATTTGCCGCTCAAGCGGATCACATCAGAAGCCCAAGAAATGCTGGACTTGGCGAAAAGTGAAGCTGAACGCGATCAAGTACCGATCGACGAAAGACACTTTATGGTTCCCATGATGGATTGGCATCCATTTGGCGAACCAACCATCGAGGAATTAAGGCGGATCACCGGTCGTAAGTAACGAGTCGCAGTTCGGCTAAAGATATTGGGTCGCACGTCGACCCAATATCCCTCTACTGAGAGATCCGCTTTCGTGTACGAACGACGTTCTTTGTGCTACGAAGTGTGTTCTTGATCTAAAACCTCTACGCTCGCTTTTCTTGCTAGCGACCTCCCGGTTTCTCTCTAGCACGTTGGTCGACACCTGGCAGAAGCGGCGCAATCATGGCTTGGAAAGCGCTTCTAGGAAAGCATCGTTCTGTGGCGGCGAACCAATTGTGACGCGAACGCGATCATGCAACCTCGCTGACTTGAAATATCTAACGAGTATGTTTGCCTTGCGTAGTCGCTCATACGTCGCGTTCATGTTCTTTCGATCGCGACATCGTGGTAATACGAAATTGGCTTGCGAATTGGGCACGTTGAAGTCTCTGCTCCTGAGCACGTCGATTACTCGCTTACGTTCTTTACGGACCAATGCCCATGTCTCGTGGGCGTGCTCTTGATCTTTAAATGCAGCTAACGCCATTGCTTGCGATACATAGTTCACGTTGTAGCTGTCACGAACCTTCGTCGAGAGCTCATGAATAAACGACTCCTCACCAAGTAGATATCCCACTCGCGCACCTGCCAATGAATAACCCTTTGAGAAGGTGCGAAGTAGCAGCAAATTCCGATGTCTTGAAAGCAACGGGACGAGATCGTGTTCGAGATCCGGTTCAACGAAATCCACATATGCTTCGTCAATCAGAAGCGGACCGCTGAATTGAGCCGCAAAAGCATCGACCTCCGCAACACTCATTAGCACACCGCTCGGCGAATTTGGGTTGGTGATACAAACCAAGCGAGCACGTTGCGCGATGCACCTGCTAGCGGCAGATCCGTCAGGACGGAAATCATGTCCGAGTTCCATCGGCAAGCAGCGTGCATTCAAGACCGCAGCAATGACCGGATAGAGTGAGTATCCCGGTTCAGTGGACACCATGACAGAATTAGGTGACAAGCATGCCGTCGCAACGAGTCGAATCCCTTCGTCGCCTCCGTTGGTGACAAGCACCTGCCCAGTCGCCAAACTGTATTTCGACGCAATACTCTCACGTAGCGTTGTCGCGGTGGCATCGGGGTAACGACGCAGCTGGTCAAGATCCAAGTTGATGAGAGCTTCTCGAACGGCAGGACTCGGAGGAAATGGGTTTTCGTTCGTATTTAGCTTGATAACCGATAAATCGTTTGGCTGTTCTCCATAGGTATATCCATCCATCTCACGGATGTGGTCGGCTAAAAAACTCACTATGTACCGTCTTCGGTGTCCGCGATGGTATTACCAAGCAAATCGCTGAGCCATCGAGTGTTCGGATTTGCCTCTGCCGCGATCTTGATCGTCATCGTGATCGGTACCGATAGCAACATACCGACCGTTCCAAACATATATCCCCAGAAGATCAACGAAAGGAAGACAACCAACGTAGATAAACCCAATCGTTCACCCATAAACCTGGGTTCAATGAAACTACCAATCAGAATATTGACTGCAACGAAAAGGACGACTACACCAAGCGCAATACCCATTCCAAGTTGCACGAGCGCGACCAAAACCGCAGGTAACGCTGCGATGATGCTCCCTATGTTCGGAATGTAGTTCAGAATAAATGCCAACAGACCCCACAGAATCGGAAAGTCGACACCGAGCAACCACGTACCGAGAGCAATCAAGAGTCCGGTAGCCAGACTGTGAAGCGTCTTGATAACGATGTAGTGGTGGATGTTCGTTGCGAACGAATCGAGCCAACTTTCTTCCGAATCCGAAGCGCTAAGGAGATTGCGCATCTTCTTCGACAACGTAGCGCTCTCGATCAAGATCAGCACGAACACAAGAAGAATCAGGAAACTGTTCGAAATGAGATTCCCAACACCAGTCAAAGTCTGACTGGCAAGCGACCAAATGGTTGCAGCATTGAAAATCTCCTCAAGTCTTAGCGTCGTCGGTAACCCAAGTTGAATCAACGTGGGTTCCAATGCCTCAAGCATCGAATTCAGTTTTGCGACATACTCTGGTTGCTTCGCATACAGTTGCTGAGCCGACTCGACGACAATCGCGCCGAGCGTAATCACGAGCAGAATCAAAAGGATTAGAGTAAGACTAATCGCGAGAGGCGCCGGTATTCGTTTTGCGACGAGCCATGCCACCGGTGCCGCAACGAGAGTAGCAATGAATATTGCCAACAGTAGAGGCGTGACGATTACGGCTGCAAGCTTTAAGCCAGTGAGAATGACGATCAAACTCGCGGAAGCGAGCAGGAACTTCAACCCTGGCGACAAATCAGTCAATCCCATTCACCTCGATTTTTGAGACTCGGCAGCTGGCTTCGGACACGCTCAACTTCGGCCGGATCTATTTCCGCAACAACGTGATCATCCTTATCTTCGCTACATTCCGCGACAACCAACCCCCACGGGTCCACGATCAAAGCGTGTCCGTAGGACTTTCGGTTACGATGACTGTGATCACCGTATTGGGCAGGCGCGATCACATAAGACTGACACTCGATAGCTCGTGAACGTAGTAGCACGTGCCAATGATCACGACCAGTTGTCCTCACGAACGCCGATGGCACTGCTAACGCAACCGCACCTTTGTCAACTAAGTCCTGATAGAGGCGCGGGAAACGCACATCGTAGCAAACTGTTAGACCAAGTGTTCCGAAGGGCAATTTCGCGGTAACTGCGGAATCTCCTGGTGACGTATTCCTAGATTCCAGCATCCGCGTCCCATCTGGCAAATCGACATCAAAAAGATGTATCTTGCGATAGGTCGCCGCGATTTGACCATCTGGCGTCAGATGAAGGCAGGAGTTGTATGCCCGGTCATTCGGAGCTTTCTCGGGAAAGCCTCCCGCAATCAGATGTACCTGATGATCCGTCGCGATGCGCCGACAGCATTCCAGAATGGGACCGCCCGTCTCAAGATCTTCCAACATAGGCAATCGGTCGCGATCTGAACCGATGTATGCAAACGCTTCCGGTAAGCAAACGACTTCTGCACCATCCTGGACTGCACGGTGGCTGAGCGCTTCGGTCGTCGCCAAGTTTTGCGCCACATCCGCAGTTGCGCAGAGTTGCACGATTCCTACTCGGGTCTTATCAGCCATTGCAAATTACCAACGGTGCAGTGTCGAACTACGAATTTAACAATGATCGACGCACATACCGCGTTAGGTCAGTTCATAGCTCGGTGTCGTGCAGCTCACCTTATGGCCGAGCAACTCCTCAAGTTCCGGGAGCACGAAACCGTCCGATTCTGACACGAAGCTAATCGAGATACCCTCAGCTCCCGCTCTTCCTGTCCGTCCAATGCGATGAACGTAGTCCTCAACAATGTCGGGCAGATCGTAATTCACCACGTGAGTAATCCCTTCCACGTGAAGTCCACGACCAGCGACGTCCGTCGCAACGATGTGTCTAGTCTCGCCACGTTTGAATCGATTCAATGTAGCCGTGCGTTTTCGCTGCGGCATCTCGCCTGAAAGACCCTCGCAAGGAATGTTCCGTTTTTGAAGGGACTTCGTGACTTTTTTTACTTCGGATCGACGATTGACGAAAATCAACGTTCGAATAGGGTCGCATCGCTTCATAAATTTGTACAAGGTTTGACGTTTCTCGTCACGACCTACGACCCAAAAGCGCTGGTCGATTGAATCTGCAGCGATAGACTCAGATGGTATCTCGACCTGAATTGGCTCAAACATCCACTGGTTGATCAAACGGCGCACGTCGTCGTTGAAGGTCGCGCTAAAAAACATGGTTTGACGGCGGCGGCGTTCAGGTGTCTGACGCACGATGCGCCGAACATCCGGAATGAAGCCCATATCCAACATCCGATCTGCCTCATCGATCACAAGGATTTCGATGCGGCTCAAATCCACTACACCTTGTCCTATGAAATCAAGTAGTCGGCCTGGTGTAGCAATGACGACGTCAATTCGGCGTTTAGTGAGTTCATCTCTCTGTTCCTTGACTCGCTTGCCTCCCACGACCGCCAAGCTTCGGATTCTTGTGTGCCTACTCAGCGCATTCATATCCTGTTTGATCTGCATCGTTAGTTCCCTTGTCGGCGCAAGGACTAAGGCACGTGGCGAACCGATCGGATTTACTTGATCGAGCGGAAATTCGATATGTTGGGACAGGATCGTGGTTAAGAAAGCGGCAGTCTTACCCGTACCAGTATTAGCTTGAGCACAGACATCATGCTGCGAAAGACTGTAAGGGAGTACTTTGCTCTGCACTGCCGTGCAAGTTGTGAACTCTAGTTCGTCAACTGCACGTTGCACACTTTCTGGCAACCCTAATTCGGAGAATGACAAAAGATCGGAGTCTGGATCCTTGTCTTTTTGATCCATTTCGCTCGGTAAAGGCATTCGTTCGGTTCTGAGTTCCGAACGATCAAGTGTTTTATCTATGTCGTGCGGCCGCCAATTGAACGCTCATTCCAACAATTGCCATTGCTTCTTCGACCTCTTCCGGGCTCGCAAAAGTCGGCGCAATGCGGATGTTCGCGTCATTCGGATCATTTCCGTACGGATACGTCGCCCCCGCTGCTGTCAACTGGAGTCCAGCCGACCCTGCTAACGCAACTACCTCTCTAGCTAGTCCGCCTGGTACGTCAAGAGAAACGAAGTAACCGCCATTTGGTTGAGTCCAAGTAGCAAGTCCCGTATTTCCGATCTGTTCCTGTAGTCCTTGCTCCGTCGTTTCAAACAACGGCCGAACGATTTCGGCGTGCCGTCTCATGTGCGCTTCAAGTCTTGCACGGCTCGGTAAGAATCGGGCATGCCGGAGCTGATTGACCTTATCGAATCCAATAATCATCACCGATAAACGTGCTTCGATATCGTTCAACAAGCGCTCACCACTCGCTAGGAACGCAACTCCCGCTCCCGCGTGAGTGATTTTTGATGTCGATGCGAAAGCGACAATCCGATCCAGCGTTTCAACTGCCATTGCGTGCTCATGTATCGACGCTAAATGACTTGGTTCGTCTCCGAAGTCATGTACTGCGTATGCGTTGTCCCACAACACGAAGAATGGATGCTTATCGGGGTCTTCGCGAAGCAGCGGCAATCTCGCGATGCGCTCAACGACAGCTTCAGAGTAAGTGCAACCTGTTGGATTCGAATGTTTAGGTACGCACCACATAATCGCGGTGCTTGGGTCATTCTTAACCAAGTCTTCGACCTGCTCCATGTCAGGTCCGTCATCATTTAGGTCAACGCAGACCATCTCAACGCCCAGGTAATCAGTTGCTGCAAAATGTCGATCGTAGCCTGGAACAGGACAGATCGCCTTACAGCGGCTACCACTCAGCGGCGCAGATCCTGCCAAGCCGGAGTTAACGATGGTTTCCAGGATCAGATACATAAGCTGCAGACTGGAATTCCCTGCGGCAAAAACGAGATCTACCGGATAGTCCGTCAAATATGAACCTAGTTCCCGACACTCTGGAACTCCTCGCAACCCGCCGTAGTTCCGCGCATCCATCCCATCCGAACAGATGAAGTCTCCTTGCAGAATGCCGTCTAAATCGTCCGATAAAGCTACTTGCGCGCTATTAGGTTTGCCTCGAGTCAAATTCAGCGATAAGTTACGAGCTACTACAGCTTCAAACTCGCGTTCAAGTATTTCTAGATTCATGCAAATACTCGCAGACCAGTTGATTCATCGACACCTAGCATGAGGTTTAAGTTCTGAACAGCAGCGGATGCAGCACCTTTACCCAGGTTGTCCAATACCGCACAGACCACTGCTTCGTCACCATTGCTAGAAACAAGCAAATCAACTCGATTCGTGTGGTTGCATCGCTCAGCGCTCAAGAAACCATCTTCAAGTGCGTTGCCACCACCGATCGGCAATACTTGAACAAACTGTTCATGATCGTATTTCGATGTCCATGCATTGAAAACTGTTTCGGCATCGATGTCCGTTAATGCGAACTTAACAACCATCCCGCGATAAAAAGGACCTACCGCAGGCAAGAAAAAAGGCGGGTGTTCTAAACCAGCGTGACAGCGCATCTCTGGAAGATGCTTGTGCTCAAGGTTTAACGCATAGATTCGAGTGTCCATCAACTGATTCGGCGAGGACTCATACCGAGAAATCAGCTTCTTGCCACCGCCTGAGTAACCGGAGACGGCATGTACCTGAAACCTCTGCGTATCTGGCACAATGCCCTGCTCGACCAATGGTCGCACCGCCAACAGGAATCCGGTCGGATAGCAGCCTGGATTCGAGACGCACTGCGCGGTAGCAATCAATTCACGTGTTTGCGGTGCCAATTCAGGTAATCCGTATATCCACGATCGTTCAGTGCGATGTGCCGTGCTCGCGTCCAAGAACCGAGCACTAGGGCTCAATTCAACTGCTTCGCAAGCAGCAGCATCGGGTAAACACAAGATTACTAAGTCAGATTCATCGTAACGTTCCCGTTTATACGCAGGGTCCTTCCTGAAACGCTGATCGATTGGTACTACGACGAGATCGTTACGGGCATTGAGGAGCTCAAATATCTCAAGCCCGGTCGTACCTTCCTGACCGTCAATGAACACTGTAAATCCCATGGTACGAGCCGTTTGACCAATTCGTGGTCGAGTCCTGATTGAGTGTGACTGTGACAGTAAAGTGTGTAACGCACATTGCAGAGGCATCGGCGTATAAAAAAATTATGCACTCGTCAGATAGTCAATCGTCGTTACATTTTCCAATCATTAACACGAAATGATCACCTTCGACGAGGTAACACTGGCTAATCGTCGCAATTGCGTTCAAAGGCTATGAGTTATAATAATCCTTTGTGAGGCGGTCGGTTTCGTCGATATCTACGATGTCGGCTTATTGATGCGCGTTGAAATTCACAATTCTGACCCCATATATTCGGTAAGTGCGGACAGCTTTCTAGGGGAAACAGTTTTTCCGATTAGGAGTGAACTTTCTTGACGCACGTTTGTCTCATGGGCACCCATACTTTGGATTTCGCAAAACGTGGTACAAACCTGCATGCTTATTCAGGTCGTTGACACTTCCCGTGTCATGCCGCTTTTGCGCGCAATCTAGGAGGGAAGAAGAGCAACAATCTGACAGCTGCATCGAAAGATCAAGCATTGTCGCGTCGACTCCCTCAGAGTCAACGCGCAACCATCTAGGCAATGTATTCACGAGTGTGACGGAAGACAGACTAAGAGAGAGGGAAGAACGATGAGCGTTTACTACAGTAAAGAACAAATAAACCAAGACGCGATCGCGGGCATCGATTACAAAGATTTAGTTGATGAGTTACGACTCCGTCCAGAGTCAGAAGACCTGATTTCTATCCAGGACATCCTCGACCTGTTCAACGGTGAAATTGCTATTGACGATCCAAGGATTGATGAGCTGCTATCACGCCTCGCTACGGACGGCTTCGCCATCGCTGAACCGGACGACGAAATTGAGGCGCACCTCCAGAAGGCGGAAGCCAGCATTAGGGACAACGTGCATATCTACATGCGCGAGTTGTCAAAGCTGGACCTCCTTTCGCGCGCGGAAGAACTTGAGCTCGCACGTGCGCGCAATCAAGGCATGAGCGAAGTACTTTCGGCGTTGGCAACGATTCAACCTGTTGTTGAACGTGCGTACGCTTTATTTGAATCGCACTTCAAGTCTGGTCGCCTCGACCGATTTGTCGCTGGCTATCTCGACGTAGTCGATGAATTGCCAAAGGTCAACGTAGTCGCAAGTAATGCACCGCGTGACACAAAAGGCAAGCCACCCAATCTCGATCAAGCGAAAGCTCGATTTAAGCGATTTACGATAGCGATGGAGACGTTTTTCGCCCAACCCAAGCAACGTCGTACGATGAACTCGCGCAAAGAACTTGAACACGCTTTTGGTTACTTCAAATTCACGATGCCGCACTATCTTGATTTTGTGCAATTGTTCAAAGCGAAGTTGGCTCCGCTAGAGTCAGCGCGCTCCAGATTGCGAAAGATCGTAGGAATGGCCGGCGTCTCGAGCAACGTGTACGCGAGCAACTTCGAGCCGAATATCACCGGCCGTCGATGGCTGACATTGGTTGCGAAGCAACCAAAGCGAATACGAGACGCCTTAGCGCTTCACGCGAACAAGATCTCTGAATTGCGTTCGCAGGTTCGCGCCGTCGAAAAAGAACTCGGCCATAGTTCCGAGGAATTGCTACAGATCAGAAGTCGAGTTAAGAAAGGCGAGGCGCGGGTGAATGCCGCAACCGAAGGGCTTGCGGTTGGAAATCTTCGCCTTGTTATGTCGATCGCGCAGAAGTTCAAGAATCGTGGTGTCGAGGAAGAAGATCTAATCCAAGAAGGGAACGTAGGTCTTATTCGCGCTATCGAAAAATTCGACTACACGAGAGGATTCAAGTTCTCGACGTACGCGACGTGGTGGATTCGTCAGGCGGTTACACGTGCTCTAGGTGAATACGGACGTACCGTACGGTTGCCTGCCAATGTCAATCAAGACATGAAGAAGGTCTATCGTGCACAACGACAACTCACCCAAGAGTTTTTGCGAGAACCCTCCGCGGAGGAAATCGGCAAACGCATCGGTAAGACGGCTAAGCAAGTACGAGACGTGTTTAACTACACGCGCGAACTTCGTGGTCTAGACACACCAGTCGGTGACGAGGACGACGGCACAACGTTTGGCAATATGATCGCGGATGAAACTGTCCGTTCCCCCGAGGACGAAGCAGTAGACGCTAGTCAGCCGTCGGTGATTGCTAAAGCCCTTGCTGTTCTCGACGCTCGTGAACAAATGGTGATGGCGATGAACTTCGGTATCAATCGGAATGACACGATGACGTTCACTCAGATTGCGAATGAGCTTCACGTGTCACGAGAGCGCGTACGTCAGATTCACATGTCGGCGTTGAAAAAACTTCGACTGAGTCCAATGTCGAAGTCACTTGAACCATATCTGCGATAAACGCCAATTCTTCCTCTGCTAAGCCGGGGCTCGTGTTCACACGACCCCGGCTTTTTCTTGGCACCGACCAGTTCTCAAACTCAACTACACGAATTCAAAACCCTCGTAGTCGCGCGATGCAATCTCGTTTATACGGGTTCGGTATTCAGGCGCACCGCCGAAATACACAAGATGGCGAACTCTGTCATGGCCATCGAGGTTTGAGTTGTATCCGTTAAACCAAGACTTAACTTCGTGAAACCAAAACGCTTCATACGACTCTTTCACATGTGCCGTCCACGCTTCTTCTGCATTCAGACTTGCTTCCACATGGTGGTAACCATGCACTCGCATGTATTTCAGCATCCGAATCGTCCAATCTACCGCATCTTCGATGCCTCGAGGGAAGTTCGTACCTACTGACGCACTTTGTGGTCCCGCCAGCGTAAAGAGATTCGGGAAACCTCGTGTCTGAAGTCCAAGATAGGTCTGAGGTCCATCAATCCACTTTTCACGAAGGGTTCGAGATCCTTTGCCTTTTATGTCGATTCGATCGAATGAACCTGTGATCGCATCAAATCCAGTGGCATAGACGATCAGGTCAAATTCAAATTCGCGCTCACTCGTCTGTATACCAGTTTTCAATATCCGCTCAATTGGTGTCTCATTCAAATCTATTAGCTCGACGTTATCCCGATTAAAAGCTTCGTAGTAGTCCGTCTCTAGCGGTACCCGACGAGACCCAAACCCATGATCGATTGGAATCAACTTGAGTGCGACCTTTTGATCGTGCACGCGTTCACGAATTTTCGCAGCAATAAACTCAGAGTATTCCGCGTTCGCACTGGGATCAACTAGTACCTTGACAAAGTTCCCTAACCACTTACCAAATCCTGGCGACTGATATAGGTTCTCCCAGAACTCTTCTTTCTCTTGAACGGACAAGCTGTCAAAGTCGCGACGATCCGGACCATGAAGAAATCCGCTTGGTGTTCTTGCACAGCGAGCAAAAATCTCTTCGTATTGCTCTTTGATTTGCGCCATTTCGTCCACATCAAGTGTCCCGTTATGAAGTGGTGCACACCAGTTCGGGCGGCGCTGAAACACGGTCAAATGTCTAGCGATCTTCGCGACTTCGGGAATCAGCTGAACCGCTGTCGCACCAGTACCGATGACCGCTACAGACTTTCCATCGAGATCAACACCTTCTCTCGGCCAGTGGTAGGTGTGGAATGACTCACCCCCGAATGTATCTAAGCCGTCTATCCGAGGGAGCGTTGGCGCTGACAACATCCCGATCGCTGTGATCAAAAAGCGTGTCCGTAGTTCGTCACCATCTTCTAACAAGATGTGCCAGCACTTTGTTGCTTCGTCAAAGCGAGCAGCTTTAACGCATCGACCGAACTGCATACCTTGTCGTAGATCGAACCGATCGACCACGTGGTTTAAGTAGCGCAGTGTCTCTGGTTGGCTCGCGAATCGTTCCGTCCAGTTCCATTCAGCTAAGAGATCTTTCGAGAACGAATAGCCGTAGGAGTAGCTCTCCGAGTCGAAGCGAGCTCCAGGATATCGATTCCAATACCAGGTGCCACCTGGTCCGTCACCTTTTTCAACTAACGTAACCCGCAACCCAATTTCACGTGCCCGGTACAGCATGTAGATTCCGCAAACACCCGCACCGATGATCACGACATCGTGTTCAAAGCTGTCTTTATTCACGATACTTCTCTTGAGCTAGCCTCACTCAAAATTCGGACTCTACAGTTAGCGATTCTTCCACGAGTGAATTTTCCTCAACCCTCGTGTATAGCATTGATTACAGAAATCGCAACAATCTAATTGTGCGTGGAATGTTTTGTGAATACACTTTTAACATTCGCTTCTGCGCAAAATGTAGCGATCTACTTGTTAACGTTTAGGAGGGTGGTCAAGCAACCATCCCGTCACACGTCGAATGCCAAGTTCAGAAACTGACTCACAACTGACAACTTCTTTCGATAACAAGGACAACGCACCTACCGAATTAATCACTTTCCTTGAGCGAGCTCGCGAACAGGGCTACGTAACTTACGAGGAAATTACCGACTTTATTGATGTCGGCGACGACGACAGCGACATCGGTCTCATTTTTGAAGAGTTCGTCGCAGATATCAAAGACGCCGGTATACGCGTATTCGAAACACCTCCTACCGAAGAAGATCTTCTTCAAGGTAATGATCCATCTACGAGCGATGACGATGAGCTTGAAGAAGAACAGCTCAGTGCCGCGCTCATCGCGATCGAGAAAAACGTTACAGGGCGAACAACAGATCCCCTACGCATGTACATGCGCGAAATGGGTGCTGTTGGTCTGCTTACACGCGATGAAGAAATTGAGATCGCGCGACGACTAGAGTCAGGGATTAGCGACGAACTTGAAGCGCTAACCTATTTTCCCGGCGTCGTTGAATATGTCCTGAACGTGTATGAGGATGTCACGAAGCGAAAAAAACTCGGGGAGTTGCTCGTCGGATATCTTGATCCAATGGAGCATGTTCCTCAGGCTAAGCAAATAGACGCAAATACGCCTAAGGATCCAAGTCAAACGAATAAACGTAAAGGTCCGGATGTAGCTGAGGCAAAGAAGCGCTTCAGCCGACTCCGGAGATCATATCGCAAGGCACAGAAAGTCATCGCATCGCAGAAGTCTTGGCGCAGTGATGAGTCCGTAAAGGCACTAGCCGCGGTCGCACGAATCTTCAAGTTCTTTAAGTTCACGCAACCCCATCATGATCACCTGTGTGAGATGGCAGAGTTGTCATGGCAACGCATACGTCAACAAGAACGTGAGCTACGCAAACTCGTCAAGCGCTGTCGAATGCCGTTGGACGTATTCCAAAAGGAATTTGACGGAAAAGAATCGTCATCCGCGTGGGTTAAGCGTCACATAAAAGCCGACCACTCATACAGTAAACGACTTGCGAAATACGAAGTAGAACTGATGCGCGCACATCGATGTATTCGAGAAGAAGAGATTGATCAGAGATATTCCGTCAACGCAATGAAGCGAAAGACGAACATACCGCGGGACCGACGCCTAATCACGGCGCACAATCAAACCACGTATTCGTCTATCTGTGAGGTTCATCAGCGCGTTCGAGCCGGTCAAAAAATACGCAGCATCGCAAAAAACAACATGGTCGAGGCAAATCTCCGCCTAGTTATGTCAATCGCTAAGAAATACACGAACCGTGGTCTGCACTTCCTCGATCTAATTGAAGAAGGTAACCTAGGCTTGATGAAAGCGGTTGACAAGTTTGAATATCGCCGCGGCTTCAAGTTTTCCACCTATGCAACCTGGTGGATTCGACAGGCTATCACTCGTTCGATCGCAGACCATGCACGCACGATCCGCGTTCCTGTGCACATGATCGAGACCATCAACAAGCTCAATCGCGTAACGCGACAGATGACTCAGGAACTGGGGCGTGAACCAAACTCGGAGGAGCTCGCGGAACGAATGGAAATCAACGATGATCGTGTGCGGCGAGTACAAGAAATCGGACGTGAACCAGTATCGATGGAGCGACCATTAGGTGAAGATGGCGACGCTACGATCGGCGATTTCATTGAGGACAACAACACCAAGACGCCTATTGACGTGACCGCTTACGAAAACCTGCGAGACGTAATTGAAGTGATCCTTAATGAGCTAGATCCGCGCGAACGTCAAGTTCTTTGCATGCGATTTGGCATCGGCATGAATCAAGACCATACGCTTGAGGAAGTAGGTAAACAGTTCGACGTCACTCGGGAACGTATTCGTCAAATTGAAGCCACAGCGATGCGACGAATTCAAAATTCGTTGGCCGCACGCGTACTCGCAGAGGATTTCATACACCTGACTTAAGTTCGATTACTGCATAAAATTACGCGCCCTAAAAATCTGAGTCAATACATGCCCTCAATTAAGGTTCGAGACAGCGAATCATTCGACTTGGCGTTGCGAAGATTTAAGCGGGCGTGCGAAAAAGCAGGGATTTTGTCTGAAGCACGTCGTCGCGAGTACTACGAGAAACCAACAACCGTTCGTAAGCGCAAGGAAGCGGCGGCAAAGAAACGTCTACAGAAGAAAATTAGTCGCGAAGCACGTCGATTCGAGAGACTCCACTAGTTACGAAATCCACTATTTCCAGCCGTATTAGTAAAAAAGATTGACTTTTCGTATCGCTCACTTTTAGCTCGATCAACCTACTGTCCTGCCTTATAACTACACGGCAATGGCGGATTTTCCTTCAAGTCGATCTGGCCAATTTGGCCGCGAGTTCCTCAATGATCTAACGAATCGCATTGATGGACCAGCATTTTTAAGTAGGTTTCTCAAAGTTGAGAAGAGTGGTGATCGCTACCGCGCCTTATGTCCGTTCCACAAGGACAGCAAACCTTCGATGTATATTCGCGACGATGGCAGTTTTTATTGTTTCGGCTGCCAGAAGAAAGGTTCCGTTTTTAACTTTCTTATGGAACAAAATGGCGTTAGTTTCCCTGACGCCGTCAAGGACGTCGCACAGTTTCTCGGCGTGCCGTTACCTGAACGCCCCGGCTCCGTTGGACTAACGAAGGAGCAACGCGCACTCCTCGATGTGCTCCAAAAGAGCGCTTTGTTTTTCAGTCGCCAACTCGAACACGCCGGTAGCAATACCATAGTTAAGAAATACCTCGTTTCACGCGGCTTTGACCGAACAGCAGTCGAAAAATACCAAATAGGTTTCGCACCCAATGCATGGACCAGTCTAAAAGAACACTTAGCCGATACCGAGGAACGGACGCTGATCGATGCGGACGTATTGGTTGACAATCAGGATCGAAATTCTGTTTACGACCGCTACCGCAACCGATTGATGTTCCCAATACGCAACCGTCAAGGCGACGTTGTTGGATTCGGCGGTCGGACACTCGACGACAGCGTCGAGCCGAAGTACTTGAACACCAAACAGACCAAGGTATTCTCAAAAAGTCGCGAGCTCTACGGTCTATTTGAAGTACTGAATATCGACCGACGTCCAAAACGCCTATTACTCGTCGAAGGTTACACGGATGTCGTAGCTCTATCTCAACATGGAATTCCCTACGCCGTTGCTGCGCTGGGCACAGCGTCAAATGACTCGCACTTCCGCACCATGTTCTGGTTCACTAATGAAGTCATTTGTTGCTTCGATGGCGACGATGCGGGCCGAACGGCCGCCAAAAGAGCGCTCGAATCGGCTTTAGCGGCGTTGACTGATGAAAAAACCGTAAAGTTCATGTTCTTACCTGAGGGAGAAGACCCTGATAGTTTTGTGCGCTCTAACGGTAAGACCGCGTTCGAGGACTTTGTCAACAACGCACAACATGTCGCCGACTATTTCGTCGATTCGGTCCTCGAAACTAAGGATCGTACGTTCGCGAGTATTGAGCAAAAGGCACGATTCGTGGATCGCGCAAAATCGTTGATTCAAGGAATAAAGCACGATTCCTTTCGCGTAATACTCGCACAGGAAGTTGCCCAATGCTTCCCAGACGATGTCAACATGCAGCAGCTCCTTGCGCCTGTATTTTCGGTACGCGGACCTGAGACACCATCATCCATTGACACATATGACGACGATTGGTCTGAAAGAGAACCCGACTCACAGCAATCTGGCCGTTTTTACGATGAGATAACCACCCGTCTACGAGTGAGTCAATTACTGTGTGCACATCGGATTTGGAGAAGTCTGACGACCCATCGTGAACTTCTGCATCGGCTTGTTGAGGTAGCGAACGATCATCCTATGACGCGGCTCTGGTCGGCGATCGATCGATACGGATTTTCGGAAGTTAGTGGGCTTATCGCCTCGTTCCAAGGCGACGAGTGGTTTGTTAGGTATCTCAACGAAGTGTATGACCGTTCCAATACACAAGCGATGGTTGAACCTGAAGAAACACTTGAACAGTTCGTCGACGGTGTTGAGGCATTCCTCACGTCGATAGAGAAAGACATAGAACGAAAAACAATTTAGTCTATCGTGTTTAGTTGACACGATGAATCTACCAGAATCAAAACGGACTGAGGGTATCTATGGCCGATGTATCGACCTAGCAAATTCAAGTGCTCCAATGTTCGAGTTTAGCTGAATCCGTTAGATAATTCGAGAAATTGAGACGTGTTTGCGTGTCTCACCCTAAGCGTGTCGGATGCGTGAGTGGAACTGTTCTTACATGAAGACCTTTGAACAGGCAGTAGATCATCTAAGCCAATATGTGGCTGAGGACGGACGTCTCTCGATGATGGACATTTGTGCGTTCGCCCGTTTACACACAGATCTACACGATGAACAGTACACTGATCTAGCACATCGTCTGATTGAGATCGGTATCGATGTATACGACTTCGAGAGTGACCAAGAAGCACAGATCGTCGAAGAGATCGAAGAGCGTGAACGAGGATCGATTCGTGAGAACACGCAAATCTACATGAGGGACGTAGGCGAATTCGACCTACTCTCTCGCGACGATGAACTAACGTATGCGCGAGCAATGAATCAGGCGATGAGCGAGGCTCTTGCAACGATCGCGCCAGTAAAGTCAGTTAATCTTCAATGTCGCAAATTGATTACATCTCACGTAGAAAAGGGTCAGTTAAACCGCCTTTTTGCGGGATTCTTGGACCACGTCGAAGATCTACCCGAAGTTGAGCGACCTACAGCCAATGGAAACAACACCGAACGAGAAGATTCGTTGGATCCTGAACTCATTAGGCGTCGAATTCAGCTGTTTGAATCCGTGTCGGACGAATACTTCGGACTACCAGTAAATAAACGTACAAATGAGCAGCAAATAGCAGTAGAGGAATCCTTTCGGTTCTTCAAATTCGCAACGAATCACTATACGTCTCTTCTTGATACCTTCAAAGCGGTCGTGCGTTCGATAGAAAGTGCAATTGCTCGCGTTAGATCTATCTGTCTTACGGCAGGCGTCTCAGACCCTATGTTTCTTGAACGTATTTTTCCTCACTTAACTACGCTTCGACTTTCTGAAGTTATCGCCGATTTTCCAGAAGAAATACAAACTTATCTAAAAGCTCACATGCACGTTTTCGATCGAGTGGATCGGAGTTTGAAAACTCTGGAAAAGCAATGTGACTTGTCGTACATCGAGCTACTTGAACGCGATCAACTTCTCAACAGTGCAATTCGAAGATTCCGCGAAGCCAAAAATGGCTTAGTTTCCGGCAATCTACGGTTGGTCATGCGCGTTGCCCAAACATATAGCAATCATGGTGCCCTCTTGCTTGACCTGATTCAGGAAGGCAACCTTGGGCTAATTCGAGCAGCAGAAAAATATGACTACACTCGTGGATTTAAGTTCTCCACCTACGCAACCTGGTGGATTCGGCAGGCGATAACGCAAGCGCTGAATGAATTTGGACGTACAGTAAAACTCCCCGCAAGTCTTACGCAAGCGATTCGCAGTGTCGGTCGCGCAAAAATGCGATTAACACAAGTACTCGGACGGGACCCAAAGCTGGGTGAGCTTGCTGAAGATACCGGACTAAGCGTTCAACAGGTTCGCGATGTCCTGCTCTATGAACACAACGCCATCTCAATCGACGAACCCAACAACGATGAGGACGATACGACGTTGGTAGACACCCTCATAAGCGAGAGCGTTCCATCACCCGAGCAGTTGGCACTCGAACAAGGACTTCGAGATGCGGTCGAGTTGACACTAGCGGACCTTACGACTCGAGAAACACAAATCCTGTCACTGCGTTACGGAATCGGAAGAACGTCCGATATGTCGACTGCGGAGATCGCACGGGAACTAGGTATCTCTAGCAATCGGGTGAGACAGATCACAGTTAAAGCGCTTCGTCGCCTTCGCCAACCACGCTATACGCCTTTACTCGAACCTTACCTTTAGACGAAAAACAGAGCTCATACGTTTCATATCCGATTTAGCACAATGTTTCCTCGTTGTCCACTAACACGCTAATGAAATAATATGAAGGTTAGTTTTTTTAGAATCTCATATTCAGCTCTACGTCTCTTCTTGAACAGAATTTCATATAAAAATAATCGAATAAGCGCGTCTTACCGTATCCTCCTATTCGCATTTTCGATATCGGTACAAACCGAGCTTTAACGCAACAACTTGCGAGTCTCACAGACTCGCGAACTCCGTTCGCTGCCCGTCGTCCGATCGAGTAAGCGCTGATTATGTTTCAAATTGGTGCACGAAATACCTATCACACATATTGACATTTTCATTCTTAAAATAGCGCCTCTTCTCCGAACCGTTTTTACGCATGGCAAAGCAAGCCCGGGCTAGCTCACTCCAAGATTCCCAGCAAGCAACACTGGAAACTCGCACAAATACCGATTCTGTTACCGATTCAATTGAGTTCTTGGCAAAAGCGCGAGAGCAAGGCTATGTAACGTACGAGGAGATCACTGACTTTATAGATGTCGGTGACGACGATAGTGACATAAGCGTCGTATTCGAAGAATTCGTCGCCGACATAAAAGACGCAGGGATAAAAGTCTTCGAATCCCCGCCGACGGAAGAAGATTTACTCCAAGGGAACGAAGCGTCTGCTAGTGACGACGAGTTATTAGAAGAGGAACAACTAAACGCCGCACTAACGGCGATTGAGAAAAATCAGACGGGTCGCACTACCGACCCTCTTCGCATGTACATGCGCGAGATGGGCAAAGTTGGCTTATTAACGCGTGAGAAAGAGATCGAAATAGCAAAGCGCTTAGAAGCTGGAATCAGTGCGGAACTTGAAGCAGTTGCAACGTTTCCCGGAGTCGTTGACTACATATTGGAAGTGTATGAAGACGTCACAAAACGCAAGAAATTAGGGGAATTACTAGTCGGGTATCTCAACCCGATGGAGGTCGTAAAACCGGCCCAACAAATCGATGCGAACACGCCAAAAGACGAAACAAAAGACAACAAACGCAAAGGACCCGATCCTGACATAGCTAAGAAACGGTTTGACGAGTTAAAGCGAGCCCATGCGAAATGTCACAAGATTCTTGCTAATCAACGAAATTGGCGGACGAAAGAGGCCGTTAAAGCGCTCGATGACATGGCGCAAATATTTAGGTACTTCAAGTTCACACTAGTCCATCATGATCACGTGTGTCAGATCGCCGAAACGTCTTGGCGACATTTAAGGGAGCAAGAGCGCGCACTTGAGAAAATTGTCCGTCGCTGTCGGATGTCGATTGAGGAATTCAAGGAAGAGTTTCGGGGCAAAGAATCTTCCGCTAATTGGTATAAGCGACATTCAACCGATAAACCGTATAGCCGCAAACTTACTGAATATGAAATAGAAATCCTTAGAGCACATAGATACATACGAGAAGAAGAACTTGATCAACGGCACTCTCGAGCCATCTTAAAACGAAAAACTGGCGTTGCACCTCCGGTACCAGCTCATACGCGAAATCCAGGCATAAAGTACTCGACCATCCGAGGAATCCACGACCGCGTTAGACACGGGGCCAAAGAAAAGAGCTTAGCTAAAAATGACATGGTCGAAGCCAATTTGCGGCTCGTGATGTCGATTGCTAAGAAATACACCAATCGTGGTCTTCATTTCCTCGATCTCATCGAAGAAGGCAATCTTGGATTGATGAAGGCTGTCGACAAATTCGAGTACCGTCGTGGATACAAGTTTTCAACCTATGCGACATGGTGGATTCGACAAGCCATTACTCGGGCAATCGCCGACCACGCCCGAACGATTCGTGTTCCAGTGCACATGATTGAAACGATCAATAAGCTCAATCGCATCACGCGTCAAATGACGCAGGAACTAGGCCGGGAGCCCACACCAGAAGAGCTTTCCGAACGAATGGAAATCAATGAGGAGAAAGTTCGACGCGTCCAGGAAATTGGACGGGAACCTCTGTCCATGGAAAAACCAGTTGGCGAAGACGGCGACGCAACCGTCGGCGATTTCATCGAGGACTCAAGTGCTCAATCGCCTGTTGACAATACAGCTCATAAAAACCTTTCAGATGCGATTAAAGAGACGCTCGATGATATGGACCCGCGTGAAAGTCAGGTCCTCCGAATGCGGTTCGGCATAGGGATGAATCAAGATCACACACTTGAAGAAGTCGGAAAGCAATTCGACGTAACTCGCGAGCGTATTCGCCAAATCGAAGCAAATGCTATGCGACGTATCAGCAATTCAGACCGAATTCGGTCACTTCTGAAAGACTTCGGTTTCGATCTACTCGCGAGTTAACCGCGAACACTCAGACTCAAGAAAAACGGCGATGCTAGCCATCGCCGTTTTTTTTGGTGGGCCCACCAGGACTCGAACCTGGGACCAATGGATTCACGATCCGCTACGCGGACATCTGAGTGTTTCCACTCAGCGCGGACTATCTCACCACCCTTACACTGGGTGCGGGACGCTCGAACGCCTGTGATTAAGAACACTCGACCGCAATATGCGATCAGTTCTCAGGTAGTCTCTGCACCTTCCGAAAGTGCACTTTCGGCTTGGCTCAGGATTGCCATAGCCAACTGTTGTTAGCCTTAGGTTTCCCTGAGTTCATCCCGTTCATCTGACGACTCACATCGCCAGCGCACCATTTTGATGAGTCCACGGCTCTAACCAACTGAGCTATAGGCCCGTGGTCGGAAGTTTAAGAGATATCGAACAACGTCTTATCGGTTAATCCAATTCGATGTAAGTTCAGCTGACCAAGTTGGTTGCGAGGTAACTAGGTAACTCCGCGGTTTCTAACCGAATTTGCTTCATTGAGTCGCGATCCCTGACTGTTACGGTATCTGTCTCTAGTGATTCAAAATCGATCGTCAAGCAGAAAGGCGTACCAACTTCGTCATGCTTCCGGTAGCTCTTTCCAATATTCCCACTATTCTCAAAAAAGATGCGACCTAGCCCGAGTCTTTGCAGGTCACTTCGAAGAGATTGTGCCTTCGAGACGATCTCTTGATGATTTCGCTTTAGCGGTATCACTGCGGCTTTGATCGGCGCTAAATGCGCGGGTAGACGAAGGACTGTGCGTTCTTTTCCATCTTCTAACTGCTCAACGGTATACGCTTCGTTCAGTACCGCAAGTACCCCTCGATCAACACCAGCGGACGGTTCAATCACGTAAGGTACTACCCACTGCTTCGTTTCTCTATCTTGTATTGCAAGTTTTGCGGTTGAATCGGTATTCGGTTGTACGCTAGCTTGTATGTCGAGCTCGCCCTGTTGTTTCGTATGCGAGCCAAGATCAAAGTCGGTTCTATTCGCAACCCCTTCAAGCTCTTCAACACCATGCGGAAACCGATACATGATGTCTACGGTTGCCTTTGAGTAATGAGCCAGCTCTTCCTTCGGCACGTCATAGCACGACAAGTGATTCGAACTTACACCTTGTTCTCGCCACCACGCTAGACGACTCTCCACCCACGTCTGATGCCAAGCTTCATCTGTACCAGGTTGAACGAAGAACTCTAGCTCCATTTGCTCAAATTCACGCACACGAAAGATGAAATTTCGAGGTGTAATTTCATTTCGAAATGCTTTTCCGATCTGCGCGATGCCGAACGGCATCTGACGAGAAGTCGAATCCACGACATTCTTGAAGTTCGTGAAAATCGCCTGAGCAGTTTCCGGTCGCAGATATGCTATGTCAACGCCGTCATCAACCGGACCAATCGATGTCTTGAACATCAGATTGAATGGTCGAGGTTCCGTAAGAGAGTCTGAGCCGCAGTATGGACATTTGCCGTCTTCGATGTGATCCGCTCGTGAACGTTTTTTGCATGCGCGGCAGTCCACCAACGGGTCGGTAAAAGTCTCTTCGTGTCCTGAATAGTGCAAGACTGACCGATGCGTCAGAATCGATGCGTCTAATCCTTCGACGTCATCCCGTTCGTGCACCATCGCAGACCACCAAGCAGCCTTCAGGTTATTTTTTAACTCGACACCAAGTGGACCGTAGTCGTAAGCACCTTGTAGACCCCCGTAGATTTCGCTGGATTGGAATAGGAAGCCTCGCCGCTTGCACAAAGCGACAAGCTCATCCATGTTTTGTGCGGTCACGAAGCGTCTCAACGATCTGAATGAGCACGGGTTTTACCCATGCAAGGCGGCGGAATTGTAGACGCCCAATCAAAGGAGCGCAGAAAAATGAGTGGCGATCCTTCTATTGCTAAATCACGTCAAACCCTTGATCCTCTACTTAAGATTGGTCGAATTGTTAGTAAGGAGTGCGTATGGAATTTATCTACATTGTTTCAATCATCCTGTTCATAGTGTTCGCGGTTGGTTTGACCGTCTATTTAGTAACTTCGCACAAACAAATGGCTCAAAAGCTCGCCGACATGGATCAACGTCAACGAGATGACGCAGAGAAGTTTCGCAGCACGTTGGATTCGGGATTCGCGACGGGACGTTCCGAAGCAGCGGAACAGCGCAAGGAGAGTCAGAAAGTGATTCAAGATGTGCACGAAAAGCTCGGGGCAATTTCCAAATTCAAGGAAACCGTGTCGACGTTGAACGAAAACGTATCGGGCGTTCGAAGGGTGTTTGAAAATCCCAAACAACGCGGCCTGTTTGGGGAAAGTCAGCTGAAGGATATCGTTACTGTAGCACTTCCTGACGAGATGTATGCGTTCGAACATTCCGTTAAAGTAGAGGAAGACAGATCTGTGAAATTCGATTGCTTTCTCAAATTGCCAGACCCGCCAGGCCCGCTTGGTATCGACTCTAAATTTCCCGCCGAACTCTATCGCCATATCGTTGAAGCGGGCACAGACGACGAGCTACGAAAAGCAAGGAAGAATTTTGGTGACAATATCAAGAAGCTCACAAGTGATATCGCTTCAAAGTACATCATTCCGAACGTTACGTCGGAATTTGCATTGATGTTCGTACCTTCGGAAGCTATATTCGCCGAGATTTACTCCGAGCTACAAGATGTAGTCAAGATTTCTCAGGATTCGCGCGTCTACATCGTCTCACCCGCAACATTAATGGCATCCTTGAATACGATCCGCTCCGTAGTTAATACGATGAAGGTGCAACGAGCAGCCGAGCAGGTCCTCGTTGGATTGACCAGTATTGCAGATCAGGCCGCAAATCTAAATGAGCGTGCTGAAAAGTTCGAGAATTCGCTAAAAAGAGCCTCCGACAGAGCCCACGACATAGTCGTGACATCAGGGAAGATCAACAAAGAAGTCACCAAGATGAAGGAAGGTAATACTGAGTTAATCTCGCAGCCTCCGTCAGTCGAGGACGCGTTGGCTAACGGCGAACAGGCTAAATCTTCTTGAAAACGATGCCCTAGGAAGTCTCGGTTCGCACTAGCACACCGCACATCCACATGAGATCTAGCGCACAATCGACTTTTTATTCAATAGCGCAGAATTTTCACATGTTCTATCGAATCGTCCAATGTGATAATCCACGGCTATATCGCGACCTGAGACGCTAACAATGAGAATTTGGATACGAATACTCTTAAGCGGCGCGCTCGCCTGCTTAGCGCTTGCGATTGGTGGGGCTTGGCTCTTCAAGTTTGGTATTGCCTCATTCGGCATAAGCAGCACATTTGTGTTGATAGGTTTCGGACTAAGCGTGATATTCGCGGTAATCACTATTGGCACGCTCTTCGTTTCGATCTTGCGTAAACAACCATATGGTCTCTTCACAATGTTCGTCGCATTCGTGGTCTGTTTCTGCCTCGCAGGTTACGCCGCCATCCTGTACAACAAAGCTAGTACCAATCCAGTCATATACAACGTATCGACCGACCTCGTCGATCCACCGAAGTTCTCCCAAGCGATACTCGATCTGCGTGGCGAGTCGTCAAATCCGGTAGAACTAGACAATCGACAAAAGGAGCTACATAAAGGCGCATATGACGACGTTCAATCCCTTGTGCTTAACTCAAACAAAGATAGTGCATACACGATGGCACTTGAACTAGTAAGAGAACGCGGATGGGAGATCGTAGCTCACGACGAACAAGAAGGTACGATTGATGCGATCGCGACGACATTCTGGTTTGGGTACAAGGACGATGTCGTAGTTCGAGTTCGTGGCAATGCTGAGGAGAAATCAGCGACTGTCGACCTACATTCAGTCTCGCGGATCGGTCAAACCGACCTGGGCAAGAATGCAGAACGTATTCGTGACTTTCTAGCCGATCTGACTGAAAAAATCGACCACAACTAGTGGATCGCTATGTGACCGCTATCCCAAGTTCGCAAACGCTAGAACTTGAGTAGCTCAACTTTAAGAGTAGTTAGGTCGACCACGCCAACCGCGTTATAGCCCGTCATTTGCCCCGCACACTCACCAGGATTGAATATCAAGCGTTCGGCGTTCCATTCTTCTCTCTTCAAATGAGTATGCCCATGCAACACCAACTCTGAATCGCCTAAATCAACGTTTCCTAGCATTGCTGGGTCGTGAACGACCAAAATCGATCGCCCATGCCAGCGTAGCCTCAGCGGCGGTTCTTGAAATTCAAAGCGGTGGCGTGCGATAGACTGATCCAATCCTTCTCGCTCCATGTCGTTATTACCAAACACACCATATAGCGGACAAGCTAGCTCACCGAACAGATCAAGCGTCGTCCCTTTCGTAATGTCGCCGGTATGGATCACCCGTTCTACCTGAGCGTCGTTAAACAACTCAACGATTCGTTTTACATTTTTTACGTTGTTGTGCGTATCACAAACGACACCGATCTTCATCTAAGTACCATAAAAAACGCCGCTCATCCTTGAACGAGCGGCGCTAATCGATATTCCGTCACCTACATCGAAGGCAAGCTAAACCCTATGCTCGTTTCGATGGCGGTGGCAACCTACCTTTGCCTAGGCAGCTTTTTCCAGAATGTGTATGCCACATGCGCTGCCAAGACCAATCACATGTGTCAACCCAATTTTGGCATCTTCAACTTGACGACGACCAGCTTCACCACGAAGGTGCGTACTAACCTCGTATATGTTCGCGATTCCAGTTGCACCTAGTGGGTGCCCTTTCGAAAGCAAGCCACCCGATACATTCACAGGAATGCGTCCACCCAATTCGACATCGCCGTCATCAATCAGGCGACCTGCACCACCTTCTTCACAAAGTCCCAAGTTCTCGTAGTGAAGAATCTCTGCGGTCGCGAAGCAATCATGCAATTCGACCAGATCAAGGTCCTCCGGCCCAACACCCGCCATCTCATATGCCGCTTTCGACGCCATCCGGGTACATGAATTGACGTCCGGCATCACCAGATCGCGCTCTTGCCAAGGATCAGACGTTAGCACAGATGCACGAACTTTGATCGCTCGATCCATCAAGCCAAGTTCTCGAACCTTTTGTTCGGAAGCAACCACCGCTGCCGCCGAGCCATCGACATTCACTGAACACATCAGTTTGGTATTCGGATAGGAAATCATCTCCGCGTTCATTACCACCTCGAGTGGCGTCTCGATCTGGTACATCGCTTTAGCGTTCATCGTCGAGTGGTGATGGTTCTTCACCGAGACCTTCGCGAACTGCTCAAACGTGGTGCCGTGATTGCGGGTATGCTCTAGACCAGCTTCGGCGAAGACCGAAGGCATGGTGCCAGACCCTAACAGTCCCTCTTTCGAGATGCCCTTCGAGCCGCCGCCGCCACCAAGCAAGCCTTTACCCATCTGCTCAACGCCAACAGCAAGCACGATGTCATAGACGTCCGCTTTCACCGACATCCACGCTTCACGAAACGCGGTTGCACCAGTCGCGCACGCGTTTGATACGTTAACAACAGGAATCCCTGTTTGGCCGATCTCTTGCAAGACGCGTTGACCAACCATGCCGCTAGCTTGGTTCAGATTCCCACAGTACAAAGCTTGCATGTCCTGGATGGATAAACCGCAGTCGTCAAGTGCGAGCAACGCGGCCTCAGCTCCAAGTTGTGGTACGGATTTCTCAGGGAACCGGCCAAACTTAATCATGTCTACGCCGACAATGTAAGCGTCTGCCATTACTCTCTCCTAGCTATGCAGGTTTAAAGAAATATGAAAGGTAGCTGTTGCCGTCTGCATCCTTTCGACCGAGCGCGTCATCGAATATCACCTCTACCGGCATGCTGAAACTGATCTTCTCCGGGTCTGCTTCGATGCCGATGAGATTTCCCTTAATCGTTCCGCCCCCCTCCAGGTCGACGATAGCCGAAATATAGGGTACGTCAATACCAGGAAACGAGCGATGAACAATTGAGTACGAGTAGAGAGAACCGCGATTAGACAGTTGGATTGTCGTCATCGAATCGCGAGCACCACACCTTGAACAGTGTCGTCGCTCGCCAAGATAGACCGCGCCACATTCGTCACATCGATGTCCTTCAAGGTAAGGTTTCCCACCTTCGGGCATCTTAAGGTAACTAACAACTGGCAATGGTCCGTCCGACATCCTTCCCTCTTTGCGATCGGCTACCCCTGATTTTAGCGGATACGACTTGGTGCTCTAAAACCAGACGTATCAATGTGTAACGTCTTAGATCACCTCTGACGCTGTTCAAGCGACGCGTAAACCGTTCGTGATAGCACACTGACCGGCTCATTTGGTGCACCAATTAGCTGCGTAAAAAACACGACAGCAAGTTCGTATTCAGGATCGATCCAAAATGATGTACCCGCGGCGCCACCCCAGTAATAGGTATCAATCGTTAGTGCCGCATCGAAAGGATCGGGGCGTCTCCGAATACCAAAACCGAGACCATATTGAAATTCGTTGGTCCCCGTTTCGAGCTGGTTCGTCAACATTTTCAGGAGCGTGGGTTTTCTTAAAGGTGCGTGACCACGACCTGATAGTCCGTCTAAGATCGATTGAGCGAACTTCCCAAAATCGTGAATCGACATGACCAAACCACCTCCGCCGGATAGGAACGTTACGTCGCGAAATTCCGGGTCGACACGAGGTGTGTCCTGAATCGGAAACACATCATTGCGGGCGGGATACTGATTTGTTCCGAATCGCGTTAACTCGTTTTCCGGTACATCGAAGTACGCGTCTTCGATACCCAGTGGTTGCCAAAGGGCTTGTGTCAGGAAGTGGTCGAATCGCATCCCGCTGACACGTGCCACGATTTCACTCACCACGTCGGATGCGAAGCTATAGTGAAATCTCTCACCAGGATGAAACAACAACGGTAACGAGCCAAGACCTACCACTAAATCATGCGTTGTAGGTACAAGGTAATCCCAATCGTCAATCAATCCTGCTTGGCGATACAGCCTATCTACCTCCGTGTCCCCGTAGTAGCCGTACGTAAGACCTGAGCTATGCGATAGCAGATGTCGTAAGGTCATTGGCTTCGCTGGCGTATGAACTCCATTCTCAAGGACCTTCAAGTCACTAAATTCAGGTAGCACTTTCGCTATTGGCTCGTCGAGCGACAGCTTGCCCTGCTCTACTAGCATCATCGCGGCAACAGCTGCGATCGGTTTTGTCATCGAATAGATGCGGTAGAGTGAATTAGGTTGCACCGGCGTACCAAGTTCGAGATCGAGCATCCCAACGTGGTGCTCGAACACATTCTCACCATGCTGCAACACTAGGACCGCCGCGTTAGGCAACATCTTGGAATCGATCCAACCTTGCATGACCGGTTTAAGTGATTCAAGTTCGCTCACATCCATTTGGACTTTTTCATCCGCTAGCGTCGGGATGCTGCTCGAAAAAACAAAGGACCAGATCAAGCACCCGATTCGATGGGTGAGCCCCAAAATAATGCGCCGTACTGGCACCACGAATCGAGCGCGTGAGCTAGCGGAAATGCGCGATTCGTAGATTAGCTAACCCCGAGACGTTCGTGCATGATCGGGCTAGTGGTTGTATATTGCAGATAGACTTTCTCATCAGGATTGATTCGCGCTTTGATCGCAAAGGCCGCAAGCGCAGCCTCATGAAAACCTGAGAGTATGAGTTTCTTCTTACCGGGATACGTTGCGATATCACCAACAGCATAGATTCCCGCAACGTTTGTCTCGAATTTCTCGGTATCCACTGCGATCTGTTTACGATCCAGCTCGAGACCCCACTCAGCGATCGGGCCAAGGTTAGGCGACAGCCCAAAAAAAACGAGCAGGTCATCAACTGGCATGTGTGAGATTGATTTGTCAGGGTGCGTAACCATTATTTGCCGAAGAGTGTTGCCCTCCAGCTCCAATCCGGTCACGTTTCCTATGTGGAACGAGACCTTTCCGGCTTTTTCATGTGATCGCATCGTCGCAACCGACGCATCAGCCGCTCGAAAACGGTCGCTCCTGTGAATCAGTGTCAGACTCGCTGCCCGTTCAGCTAACTCGTTTGTCCAGTCAAAAGCCGAATCTCCGCCACCTAGGACGACTAAATGGCGAGCCTCGAAACGCGATGGATCTTTGACGCGATAGAAGACCTGCTTGTCGATCAACGCTTCAACGCCCTCAACTCGCAAAGGCTGCGGTTCAAACGATCCTACCCCGCCCGCAACAATTACGGACTTGGTTGTAAACTGCGTTCCGGCGCTGGTTTCAACATTAAAGAGCAATTCATCAATCGGCTCTACCTTTGTCACTTGCTGTGAAAGGTGATACTGTGGATGGAAAGGTTTGATCTGCTCATCGAGTAGCTCGACAAGCTCTTGCGCATCACAAACCGGAATCCCTGGAATGTCGTAAATTGGCTTGTCCGGGTAGAGCTCGGCGCACTGACCACCGATGACATCCAACGCGTCGACGACATGGGCGGTCAGTCCTAGTAAGCCCAGCTCAAATACTTGAAACAAGCCGCACGGACCCGCACCCACAATTACTGAATCTGTTTGAATGCTCACCTTCGCTTAGTTTCCATTTTGATAGACGTCAAGAATAGGCACAACCGAATAAACGGCTCTGGTTCCTATTGAATGTTCAGTCGGTGTTACGCGTTGGGATTAAGTCGCGCTTGATTCCGTACCTATTTGATCACAAATCATGCCCGCACCAACTGTCTCGTTCGAGATGCGATCTATAACGATAAACGAACCCATGGTTTTGTCATCCGCGTAAGGTTCATACACAACCGGTCGTTGCAGCTGAATACGTGCTAATCCTATTTCATTTCCGTCAAGTTGGTCGCAAGCTTCGCGAGCTTGCGTATTGACATCGAGACGATGTAGTAATTCCGCGACCTGTCCTGTAACCTGACGCCCACCCATCTTAAATATGTAGTTCTTATTAGCTGTGAGTGGCTTATTTGCCATCCATACCACATTGGCCAGAATCGTATCACCAACGCTCGGCTTATAGCTCGGCGACGCCAGAGTATCGCCACGGTTAATGCTCAGCTGATCGCTGACGGTTATCGTAATCGACTGAGGAGCAAACCCCTCCTCTAAGTCGCCATCCATCGTTACGATACGTTCGACACGCGTCTGATGTCCAGAAGGTAATACCAAAATGGGGTCGCCGGGGCGAACGACCCCTTTGGTAATCGTTCCAGAATAACCGCGAAAGTCTTCGCTCGGATGATGAACCCGTTGCACCGTCATACAAAACTGTTCGAAATCTTGATCTGCCGTGACGGGCGCACGCTCAAGTAGCTCAATGATGGTATCGCCAGAGTACCAGTCCATATTTGTTGAGCGTTGCACGATATTCTCGCCGAACTTTGCTGCAACTGGTACGAATGATGTCTGTGTAAAACCCAAACCTCTTGCGAATTCAAGGTATTCCTCGCGAATACGCTCGTAAATCTGCCTGTCGTAGCTAACTAGATCCATCTTGTTGATCGCGACGACAACTTGACTAATTCCAAGCAAATCAACGATAAGTGAATGCCGCCGAGTCTGATCAAGTACACCGTTTTGAGCATCGATCAAGATGACTGCGAGTTCACAGTTACTCGCGCCCGTCGCCATGTTCTTCGTATATTGACTATGGCCAGGGCAGTCCGCAATGATGTATTTACGGGAGCTTGTCGCAAAGTAGCGGTACGCTACGTCAATCGTGATACCTTGTTCTTGTTCCGCCTTCAATCCATCAGCCAACAAGGCGAATTCAAGATCATCGCTATCGTGACCTAAACGCCTACTGTCACGGATTAGAGCGTTTAGATGATCTTCGTAAACCTTGTTTGAATCGTAGAGCAGACGACCGATCAATGTGCTTTTACCGTCATCAACACTGCCACACGTTAGAAACTTCAACAACTCCGTTTGTTCGTTCTCCTCTAGGTAGTCGTTGATGTATTCGATGTCTGACACGTCGCGATCCAATGTCGGCGCAGGAGATAACTTTAGTTGAATTTCTGCAAGCGCAGGTTGCCCCATCATCTAGAAATACCCTTCTTGCTTCTTGATCTCCATTGATGCTGTTGTATCGTGATCTATCAAACGTCCTTGCCGTTCAGATGTGTCAGCGACGAGCATTTCGTGAATGATCTCGGGTAGCGTCGAAGCGCTCGATTCAATTGCACCTGATAGTGGATAACAACCCAACGTACGGAAGCGCACCATGCGCATTTCTGGACTCTCATTAGGTTCAAGACGCATGCGTTCGTCATCAACCAATATCAGCGTACCTCTCCTACGCACCACCGGACGTTCCTTTGCAAAGTAGAGAGGAACGATCTCAATCCCTTCTCTATAGATGTATTGCCATACATCCAGCTCAGTCCAGTTTGAAAGCGGAAAGACCCGAATCTCTTCCTCTTTACGAATATTGCTGTTATAGATCCGCCACAGTTCTGGCCGTTGATTGCTTGGGTCCCATTGGTGATACTTGTCGCGAAGTGAAAACACACGCTCTTTTGCCCGAGACTTTTCCTCGTCTCGGCGCGCGCCGCCGAACGCGGCATCGAACTCATATTTATCCAATGCCGCTTTAAGCGCGTCTGTCTTCATGATTTGGGTATAGGTATCTGCGTCGAAATCGAACGGATTCACATCGCCATCTCGACCTTCTTCATTTGTGTACACGATCAAGTCAAACTTACCTTGCGTTGCAAGGCGATCACGAAACGAAATCATGTCCTTGAACTTCCACGTCGTATCAATGTGGAGCAAGGGAAAAGGCAGCTTTCCTGGATAGAACGCCTTCTTAGCAAGATGCAGCAAAACGGAAGAGTCCTTTCCGATTGAGTACATCATCACTGGATTCTCGCGCTCGGCAACAACCTCGCGCATGATGTAAATACTCTCTGCTTCTAGCTGCTCAAGATGCGTCAGCTTGTATGCCGCGCTCATTCGGTGTCGCGCTCAATCATTGAGTGAACGAGTTATTCTAAATAACAATAAGATTTATTTGATGTCATTTCATATTATTTTATGTTATATGTTTAGCATGCCTTTTAATAATTCGTTTACCTGTCTGGGATCAGCTTTGCCTTGCGACGCCTTCATGACCTGACCGATTAGATAGCCCAATACCTTTGTTGCGCCACCGCGGACTTGCTCAACCTGGTCTGGGTGCTCCTCGATAATGCGTTGGATCAGGGCGCGCAACTCTTCTACATCGCTAAGTTGACGAAGCCCCCGACGTTCGATGATCTCGTCAACGGGATCATCCGAAGACCATATTCTCTCAAAAACCTCCTTCGCGAGACTTGATGACAGCGTCTTATCCTGTATCCTCGCAATCAAATCTGCTAACTGCTTCGGCGATACTGGTACGTCGCTGTAGTCCCTCTCTTCTCTATTTAATGCGGCCGCGACCTCCCCGAGTAACCAGTTTGCCGATTGCTGTGGATCTGCGCCCAATTCAACTGTCGACTCGTAAAAAGTCGCAATGTTGTGATCCCGTGTTAGTCTCACTGCTACTGGTGGAGCTAATGTATAGTCAGACACGAACCGCTCAAGCTTTTGTTCGGGTAATTCGGGCATTGTCGAACGCACCGTTTCTAGGAAAGTGCTAGAGAGACGTAATGGCAATAGATCAGGATCAGGGAAGTAGCGGTAATCATCCGATAGTTCTTTACTGCGCATTGATAACGTCACATCCCGATCCGCGTCATACTGTCGAGTTTCTCGAACGATTTCACCACCGCGCTCAAGAACGTCGATCTGCCGCTCAATCTCGTAATTTAGAGCGCGTTCAACGAAGCGGAACGAATTGATGTTTTTAATCTCCGTGCGCTCACCAAACGTTTCATCGCCGACTTTCCTTACTGACACGTTTGCATCGCAACGCATTGACCCCTCCGCAAGATTTCCATCGCATATATCCAGCCAACTAACAAGCGAGTGAATTTGCCGAAAACAAGCGGCTGCTTCGGCAGCTGAACGCATATCGGGTTCCGTAACGATCTCAAGTAAGGGGGTTCCGGCACGATTTAAGTCAATGCCCGTCGATTCGGCGAATCGATCGTGAACCGATTTACCTGCATCCTCCTCTAAGTGCGCACGCGTAATCCCGATCTCTCGAACAGAACCATCCTCTAAAAGGACCGCAAGTTGTCCCCTGCCAACAATCGGAGAATCGAACTGACTGATCTGATACCCCTTTGGAAGATCAGGATAGAAGTAGTTCTTGCGATCGAAGACACAAGTCTCGGCAATTTCAGCGTTAATCGCTAAGCCGAATTTCACGGCCATCGTGACCGCTTCTTCGTTCAGAACCGGGAGAGCACCAGGCATCGCCAAATCAATCAAGTTAGCGCGGACATTGGGTGCTGCGCCGAATTCCACTGAAGTGGTTGAAAAGATCTTTGATCTCGTCGCCAATTGAACGTGGACCTCAATCCCAACGACGGGTTCCCAATTACTAGTCACGATGTACAAGTAGTCTCAAGATCCGGATGACGATCATGCCAGTCCGTCTCGTTCTGAAATGCGATACCCCCGGTTAGTACATCACCTTCCGAAAAATGCGGACCGATCAACTGCATCCCTATCGGTAAATCTTCTACAAAGCCGCACGGTAAAGACAACGCTGGCAATCCTGCTAAACTCACCGGAATCGTGTAGAGATCTTGTCGATACATCTCGATCGGACCCTTCTTTATCGATTTGATCTCGAATGCTGTTGTTGGGCTAACAGGCGCTAAGATCAGGTCGACTTTCTTAAATGCTTCGAGAAAACCGTCACGCACCAATCGTCGAATCTTCTGAGCCTTCAAGTAGTAAGCATCGAAGTAGCCAACCGACAAGGAGTAAGTACCTGTCAAAATTCGCCGCTTGACTTCAAGTCCGAATCCTTCAGTACGCGTTCGGCAGTACATATCAAGCAAATCTACAGACGATTCCGTTCGATGACCATAGCGAACGCCGTCATAGCGCGCAAGATTCGTTGACGCCTCGGCACTCGAAAGTACGTAATACGCCGCCACTGCCGCATCAATATGCGGAAGTTCAACAACTTCAATCTTATGACCGAGCGCTTCAAACTGCTTTCGTGCCACGTCAATGCACGCGGCGATGTTCTTGTCAAGCCCATCGAAAAGCGATTCTGGATATCCGATCACAAACGTTCGATCAAATCCTGCTAATTCGGTTTTTTTAATGTTGGCCGAAGTCGAGTCCCGGGGATCATGACCTTCCATCTCCGTTAGTAATTCCCACACATCCACGGCACTATGTGCCAAGGGACCTCCCTGATCCAAACTCGAAGCAAACGCGATCATGCCGAACCGCGAAACTCGACCGTAGGTTGGTTTCAGACCAGTTACACCGCACAAACTAGCAGGTTGACGAATCGAGCCACCCGTGTCTGATCCCGTAGCCAAAGGCGTCATACCCGCTGATACAGAAGCTGCCGCGCCTCCAGAAGATCCACCAGGCACACGTTGCAGATTCCACGGATTACGAACCACACCGAAACAGCTTGTTTCGTTGGACGAGCCCATCGCAAACTCATCCATATTTGTTTTACCTAAAGAGACGGCGCCTGCATCCGATGTTCGTTTAACTACTGTCGCGTCATACGGAGCGATAAATGACCTTAGCATATTTGAAGCGCATGTAGTTCGTACACCGGCCGTACAAAACAGATCCTTATGCGCGATTGGTATGCCACACAAGGACGGCGAATTCGATGTTGCTAACTTTCTATCCGCTGCCGCAGCGCGTTCTAAACAGCTCTCTGTATCAACGGTAATAAAGCAATTAATCCGATCATTAAATCTCGCGATGCGGTCTAGATAGAACTGAGCGAGTTCTACAGCGCTGTATTTTTTTGCTTGCAGATCGCTACGAAGCTCCCGCACCCCGATGTATGGTTTCAACGCCGATCCAGTACTTTTGGCACTAAATAAAAGCCATCTGCAGTTTCGGGAGCAATCGATTGAAATAGACCTCTATCAATATCCAAGTCCGCTCGATCCTCACGCAAAGGTTGATCGAGATCAACAGCATGAGCGAGCGGCTCAACGCCTTCAGTATCAACTTTGTTCATGATTTCGATAAATCCGATAATCGCATCTAAATCACGGCTGATTTTGTCTTTATCTTCTGCATCAAGAGACAACTGGCTCAACGACATAAGTCGTTGAATCGTTAGATCGTCCATCAGTAGACCGCCCACATAAATCGAGGCGTCATTTTAAGAACCGGCGACATACGAATAACGAGTTAATTTAACTGATTAAACGTATAGTTTATAGTCTGATTTTGATATCAAAAACTCTTCGCTTTATATCAACGAGAGGCTGAACAATAGCGACATTGCAACAAACCCAGCGTTTTCTAAAACATATTTTTGGAGTCAAATTAGACATCTAGGTCCATAGCGTTAATTGGTACAGTATCGCAAACGTACGTATACCGAGTTGCCATTTGCTTTGGTATTCTTACCGCCCCATGTCACTCCACTTTCGAGTAATGTTGCGTTGCTAAAGACCCTCTTCGGAATGTTCTCGGAAGACTTATCTATCGACCTGGGAACAGCCAACACACTTATAGTCGCCAAAGACCGCGGAATAGTACTAAACGAACCAACAGTAGTAGCATTAAGAAGAGAGCCTCGTAGCGTCGTAGCGGTGGGCACTGACGCTAAACGTCTTCTCGGAATTAGCCCGCAAAACATCGAAGTTATTCGACCTATGAAAGATGGTCAAGTGGCAGACTTCGAAGTTACTAACACGATGTTAGCCCACTTTATTAAGATGGCGAATGGCAATCGAGTATTGCCGTCGTATCCGCGCGTGATCATATGTATTCCTGCGCAATCAACTTCCATTGAGAAGCGCGCCATCCGCGATTCTGCCAGATCTGCCGGCGCTCGAGAAATTTACCTGATTGAAGAACCACTAGCCGCGGCAGTTGGAGCTGGGTTGCCAGTTCAGGAAGCAAGCGGTAGCATGGTCGTCGATATCGGCGGTGGAACGACAGACGTTGCTATTCTCTCCGCTGGTTCTATTGCCAATTCCGAATCTTTGAAATGTGCTGGGAATGCGTTCGACAACGATATCATCACCTACGTACGGCAGAAACATGGTTGCAGAATCGGGGAGCTAACAGCCGAAAAAATCAAACACGAGATCGGTACAGCCATCGAACTCCCGAAAGGTAAGCAATTAGAGATGACGATTCAAGGGCAACATCTCGAATCCGGAATGCCGAAGCGATTCAACTTGGACAGCAACGATCTATATCTAGCGTTAAACGTTTCTGTCAACGCCATCGTAGACGCCGTACGCCGATGCCTCGAAAAGAGCCAGCCACAACTCATCGTGGATATCGCGGATCGTGGTATCGTCCTTACTGGTGGTGGGGCACTCCTATCAGGTCTCGATCAACGTATTCGGGATGCGACGGACACCCCGGTTGTCATCGCAAGTGACCCTCTCAAGTGTGTGGCCGACGGGTGCGGTCGTATTCTCCAAGAAGGTAACGCGCCCGAGTATCAAACTTAGCGCGAGTCTTTAAGCGTGCGCACTTTGCTCGCGATCTGTGTAGATCCTTAAAGTTCGATTAATCGATGGCTTTACGATCTGTACAAACGATCCAAAACATTCATTTGTTTTTGGCGTTATTAATCAGTTCGACTCTCTTACTTGCAATCAGTGCGAACACCAAGTACCTCACACCCGTAGAGACCGCGATCCGATGGTTCGCACAACCCATCGTATACATAGCGCAGTTACCCGCCAATGCCAAAGAGGCGGCAGGTTCATATGTTGTGTCGATGGACGAACTTCATGACCGAAACGACCAACTGTTGAAGGAAGTAAGTCGTTTAAACGCAACGATGGCCGACCTAGCTCAAGCCCGAACGACCATCGCGGAGCTACGCGATGCATTGGGATACGTTAACGAGCACCGACGAAACCAAGTACTCTCCGAAATTGTGCAGGTAAACCCAAATCGCCAACGACTTGAAGTGATCATCAATGTTGGTGATAAACAAGGCATTGAAATCGACAGCGGTGTCCTAGATCCTTGGGGAGTTTACGGTAGAACAGTTGAGGTCTTCCCCAATACTGCGCGCGTGCTGCTGTTGAACGATGAGAGACACGCCACACCGGTCCTTGTGAGCCGTACACGACAGTATTTCATTGCATCTGGCAATGGCCCGGATGAGCCACTGACGTTAGATAACGTAAATCTGAGCAGCGACATTCAAGTCGGGGACGCCGTCGTGACGTCAGGTCTCGGCGGCGTCTTCCCAGAAGGTCTTGTTGTCGGTGTAGTTGAAACTGTAACGGATATCGTTTCGGAATCGATCAAGCGAGTGACGGTTACCCCCTCCGCCCAGTTAACGGCGAAGTCCTACTTACACGTGATTTCATCCGCCGAGCAACCATGACCGACACTCAAGCATGGTCATATTTCTTGCTGACGGTTGTCGCGGCTTTGATCTTAACCGTCGCACCGATGCCTTTCGATGTGCCGGATTGGATTAGAAATCTAAAACCCGACTGGATTTTCCTGTGTTGGTTTTTCTGGATCGTTTTTCAACACGAACGATGTTCATTAATCATGGCGTTCGTCGTTGGATTGATACTCGATGTCCTATACGACGAACCGCTAGGAATAAACTCACTGCTGTTACTTGCCCTTGTGTTCGCTGGTCGGCTTTCTCTTCGATTTATTCAGGCAAGCGTCGGTCTAAGGTCATCTATCGCGGTATTGATTTTGTGTTTTTTGGTTACGGCGACGAAATCGTTGTTTTTGGCTGTTACGCTTGACGTTGACGTTCCAGTGAGTAGTGTCGTAATGCCACCGATCGCGACGTTACTTTGGTGGGTACTGTTAATTCCGCTCCTTAATTCAGAGCATTCGCAATTCCGCGATTCCGTTCAGTGAATGAACCACAGATCACATTAGCCTCGGCTTCTCCACGACGTGCGGAGCTACTCCGTCAGATCGGCATTAAATTCGAAATAAGACCAAGCAATATTCTTGAACGGCAGCTTCCACGGGAACGTCCAGAGGATTACGTTCAACGCCTTGCCCGAGCGAAAGCGTGTGCGGTACAACATGATTCACTGCCTGCTTTAGGTGCGGACACAATCGTGCTGCTGGAAGGTCAAATTCTTGAGAAGCCAAAGAACCGCAGTGAAGCGCTAACAATGTTGAAATCTCTTCAAGGCGAACGACATAGCGTACTTACGGGCTTGTGTCTCAGCGACGGTCAAAGAGAACAGTCCGTCCTAGCTACAGCGGAGGTCGTGTTTAGGGACGCGATGCCCGGAGAGTTAGAGAAATATTGGGAGAGTGGTGAACCCATTGACAAGGCAGGAGCATACGGCATTCAGGGATTAGGGGCAATCTTCGTCGCGGGAATCTGTGGTCAACCGAGCACCGTTGCGGGGCTTCCACTAGTGGAGACGAATCAATTGCTAAGCGAATTCGGCGTCAATGTCTGGCGGCACCGTGAAGCCATGCTATCAGGCGGACCACGACACTAGTACCGTGCTCGAACTCGCGCGCAAAAGTTTCTATGTGGCGACGGTTTTAATCGTCATATGCAGCGTTGTATTGACTGCAGGTCGATTCCTTTCGATGTATCCGAAATACGTTCAGCAAGTTGCAAATACCAAGCTCGCCGAACAAGGTATCGAAATCTCTGGACTTCATTCGCATTGGCGCCTTACCAATCCGATCATCGAGATTGATCGCATCCGACTGCCTGAAGGATTCGTTCGCAACGTCGTAGTCGAAGTTGCTGTAGTCGAGAGCCTTATCCGAAACCAGTTCGTCGCACGCAAGCTCTTTATTAGTGACCTAGATCTTGATATTGATCTGACAGAACAGCAAGCAGAGTTCGATTTTCTGGAACTAATCGACCAGATTCAGACGAACTTCGATTGGGTCAGACATACCGACGAACTTGCAGTAACTGGTGCTTTAACGATCAGGCGAGATCCGGCCGTCCAGCGTTTTAACATCGAGATTCAAGCCGTAAATCAAGAAGGTGTGCATCGATATCGTGCAAATATCTCCCAGGAGGACCTTACCCAAGGCGGCACAGCAGTGTTCAAGGCAGATGCTGTCGACACTCTGCTCGATCTACGAACGGGCGACTACCAAATGACACTGGAAGTCAATGGTCTTGACGTGGATTTACCGCTATTCACGGGAAATTCGCGACTTCCCCGCTATAACCTCACCGGCACCGCCGAATGGGAGCTCGTTAAACGGAGGGTGCAGGGTCATCTCGAGATTGATATCTTGCACACAGACCGTGATCCATTAAACGCACACTTTGAAGCTGCGTTCGCTCAACTCAACGACGAACCAGCTCGTTTTAGACTGCACACGGCATGGTTGAACGCGAAGGAGCACAAAGTTCCTCTGCCTGACTTGGTGTTTGCGATTGGTGACGACTCCTTATTTGGCTCTACCTACAACGTCCAATTACACGACCTTGTCCCCGTTACGACGGACTTTCTCACAAGCGGTGAACGGCAACTACGCTGGCCTACCGGAATCGCGATTCAAGGCACTTTCCAGCGGTACGAGTTTCTTCTCGATTCTAGTGGGTTTCACTGGTACGCTGAGGCTCAGGACCTGGCATCCGAAAGTTTCGGGAACCTGCCAGAGATGCAACTCGAAAGTGGTTCTCTATACGGGAATGCCAGACAAATTGCGTTAGATGCGAGCAATTCCCCAAGCCGTTTGTTTCTTGACGCTCATTTTCAAACACCATGGCAATTTGCGTCCGTATCCGGATTTGTGATGACGGACATGCGCAACCAGCAAGTCGGATTGCACATGCGGGATTTCACAATTCATATCGCGGCGGATGACACAGAACGATTGGGTTCAAACTCCCAGCTTGACGTCTCGTCTTTAATTCGTCGAGAAAGTGCTGAAATACAGCTCAACGAGCTTATTCATGAACCAGTTTCCGCTACGTTTCGAGGCAGTATTCGGCACACTCAAGGTAACGAGCCCGATTACCGCGTCGCGCTTTTAATAGAGTCACGGAACACATTGCTTCCAGCGCATCAGACCATTGCGTTCATACCAAATAACTTAGTCGAAGACTTGACTCGTTGGCGGAAGCAGTATTTGGAAAGCGCTAGTTTCTTCGGGACGCGCGTCGCGTACATGACGTTTCGTGACAACATCTTCAAGCAAAACGAACGTGAAATGTACATTGAAGGTCAGTTCACCAACGGAACCATCACTTACCAACCCGACTGGCCTCAGTTATTCAACGTGGGAGGTATGTGGTACGTAAATAATGACAGCGTCGTCGTCGAGACCGATCGAGTCACCGTCCAAAACACCGAATTGGAAAACGCCGTTGCGAGGTTTCCACTTGGTACGGACAGACCCTTCCAAATCGTCTTCGGCGCAACTGCGAAGACACAAGATCTACTAGATTTTGTTCAAGCGAGTGAATTGAAGACGTTGTTGCCAGCAATCGACGCGTCCTGGCAAGGTGAGGGACTGGTGTCGATTGTTGCCGATCTTTCTTTTCCTTTCAATACGCCAGAAACCGAGCGTCCCGATGTTGAAGCCGCTGAGGGCAACTTTCAAATCGATTTTGAAATGCACGATGCATCCTTGTATATGCCAAACCTGGACATCGAGTTCCATCAACTCAATGGCACCGCCGAATGGAAGTCGCCCTATGACCTCTCGGCATCCCTAACGCGTGGGACTTTCTTCGATGAACCTCTGGATGGAAAGATCGTATCCGTGCAGCACGATGAACGGCCAGTCATTGAGTTTCATTTGCGCAGTCGGATAAGTGCTGAAAAAGCCCTGTCCATTGCCGGACTAGATGAGATCGAAACAGGGAAGGGTGCAACGAATTTCGACGCCAGGTTATTCGTCTATCCTACAACGGATGAACCTCCCAAGTTGATCATTACGTCCGATCTCATGGGTATCGAATTCGAGTCCCTCAGATCCGTAGCTTTTAAACCCGATGAGCCTAATCCAAGTTATCTACGGCTTCTCTTCCACACAGATCGAACGGAACTGACGGCGCAAAGCCGTGACGTCAATGGCTGGATTACTTTAATGGGATCGTCGGCTTCGATCCTTGAAGGAGCGCTCGCATTGGGTGAAGATACGGTGATTCCTGATCGCTTGGGCAGCCGACTTCATCTAGCCGGTGCACTCGATTCCTGGGAATATAGCACTGATGGCGCTGAGCAACTAGGCATCCCGATCACCCTGAGTGATGTCGTGATAGATCGGTTTACCGTGTTTGATCACGAATTTGAGAATGTGGTGATCAACGGTTCTTATGCAATCGATCATCTAGACGTAGCGATCGGGTCGGATGAGTTCAACGGAACGATCGTGAAGCGAGCGAATGAGCCACATACCGAAATCCATGCGTCTGAGGTTCTTTGGTCGTTTAAGAGTGACTCGGAATCTAGTGACCCTCTCGCCGTTTCAATGATGTCTCAGATTGAACCAACAAGAGTCAGCATCGATGAATTGATGGTACGGTCAGATAACGACCGCGTCGAATCTTGGGGGCAGTGGAATTTCACGATGTACCCAACAGACGACGGCATCGAGATTTCCAACTTAACCGCAGATACTCGCGGATTACATATCGAGACTACATCGGCGATCAAGTGGCTTCGCGAAACCAACGTGTCCGAGTTCAACGGTCGACTCTACGGCGAGAATCTAGGGACGATCTTGGAAGCGTGGGACTTTGATGCAAGCGTCGAAAGCGAGCAATTCGAGGTAAATGCCAGCATCCAGTGGCCTGGTTCGCCGTTAGCAATTGATATAGAGAACTCATCAGGACAATTCCAAGCAAGTGCCAGCAACGGACGGTTTATCGAAATCGATCAAGGTGGCGACATGCTTCGCCTAATCAGTCTCCTGAACTTTTCGAAAATCCTCAATCGACTCGCACTGGACTTTCGCGATGTCACTCAACAAGGACTTCACTATGACACGGCGTCTCTGTCAGTGACGCTCAACGACGGCCTCATTTCGTTTCAGGAACCGCTCCGTATTGATGGACCTAGCGCTCGCCTTCGATTAGCAGGAAATGTAGACACACGTTCCGGCGAGTTGGACAATGAACTAACCGTGAGAATTCCGCTACATAAGGGACTCCAAACCTATATGGCTTATCTCGCTGCTACTAATCCGCCAGCTGCAGTTGCATATTTACTTGGTACTCTGATTGTCAGCGAACCAATTAAGGCCGTGTTTACGACGCAGTATGAGATCTCCGGAAATTTGGATAACCCTGTTCTTACACGCGTCGGCATGGAACCTACGCAAGCGAATCAGGTAACGACGCCGTGATATACGAGGGTTATTCGTATCTCTGTTAAATAGTTGAGTTCAGAACTTATCCCGGTAACCCTTTATGTCAGATTCTTCCGCTCAGTCACGCCAAAACCTGCTTGAGCAAGCAGAACTTACCGATCAGGATCTTGCCCTGAACGTCACTGACATGATGGATAGGCAGATTGACGATGCGGAGCTTTTCATCCAACACAATCGAAGTGAAGCTTGGGCACTTGAAGATGGCAAGGTCAAGGACGGTAGTTTTTCGGTAAGCCAAGGCGTCGGTGTTCGGGCAATCACGGGTGAAAAGACTGGCTTTGCCCATACCAACGAACTCAACGAGCGAGCCCTGCGTAAGGCGTGCGTGATGGCGGCGTCGATTGCGGATCGGGGCGGAAACCGCCGTGCCGAAGCGCCTAGCGATGCACCATTTCGACGTCTATATCCTGGTGGCGATCCGACGGCAGGCGTAAATAACGATGACAAGGTTCGTTTTCTATCGGAACTCGATCGCTTTACACGGGAGTTAGACCCTCGCATTGCTGAAGTTTCTATTAGTATCCGAGGTTCGTCGGATCGCGTTCTCGTCTACGGTAGCGATGGAACAAATCAGTTCGATGATCGACCACTCGTGAATTGCAGGATTCATGTGATCGTCAAGGACGGTACGCGAATGGAGTCCGGTACCGATGGATCTGGTGGTCGCTACCCATTGGATGTGTTCTTCCGCGAGGACTCTGCAACCGCCAAAGACATGGCGCGTCAAGCCGTTCGGATGGCAGTCACCAAACTCGAATCAGTGCCTGCTCCGGCGGGTGAAATGCCAGTTGTACTTGGTCCCGGTTGGGCAGGCGTATTGCTCCACGAGGCGGTTGGCCACGGTCTCGAAGGGGATTGCGAGAGGAAGAAGACGTCTTGCTTCGCCGGAAAGATAGGCGAGAAAGTGGCTAGTGATCTATGTACTGTAGTCGATGACGCTACGCTCGACGGACGTCGAGGCTCACTCAGCATCGACGACGAAGGTACCCCGGGTCAACGCACTGTGCTCATCGAAGACGGAATATTGAGAGGTTTTATGTGGGACAAGCACAATGCAATTCTCACCGGAAACCAAAGCACGGGCAACGGTCGCCGGGAGAGTTTCGCGAGTCTGACCATACCTCGAATGACCAACACATTCTTACTCGCGGGTGAAAGTGATCCCGAAGATATCGTACGCAGCGTAACCAAGGGTGTCTACTGCAGCGCATTTTCCGGTGGGCAAGTTGACCCCTCGAGTGGCAGATTTGTCTTCGCTACAACCGAAGCGTACCTAATAGAAAACGGAAAACTCACAAGCCCCATACACGGTTGCATGTTGACCGGTTATCCATGGGATGTCATGAACAGTATCACGATGGTCGGCTCTGATTTCGCATTAGATCCTGGTATTGGAACTTGCGGGAAACAAGGACAGGGCGTGCCCGTAGGAGTAGGACAGCCAACAATAAAAGTAGAGCAGATTACAGTCGGGGGCACATCAGCGTAACGCGTGAGGATTCGGCAACCGAAACGATTGAGCTCCACGACGACAACGTTTCTGCCGAATTGTCGGAGCTTGTTGAAAGGCTGATTGAAGAAGCCCAGCGACAAGGCGCTCATCAGTCCTCAGCCACTGTATCTGATTCGATCTCAGTCGAAGTATCTGCACGCGAACGAGATATTGAGAACATTGCATACGAGCAAGGTCGCGCTTTTCGCGTAAGCGTCTACGTTGATCACCGCGAAGGTACCGCGGTGACGTCCGATGTCACGGACACCGCGATAAGAGACACAGTGACGCAAGCATTAAGTATCGCTCGATTTACAGAATCCGATCCATGTAACGGACTGCCCGATCGAGATCGACTCGCAACAGAGTTCCCAGATCTAGAGCAGAACTTCCCCCAACCAGTGAGCATAGACCAACTTAAAGAAGATGCGCTCGTGGCGGATGCATCATCGCTCGATTTCGACCCTTGCATCATGCCTGCTCATGGTGCTAGTGCCTCCCAGACTGCAACTTGCTCGGTTCGAGGTAACTCTCTTGGGTTCATTAACGCGAACAGCTACACGATCTATGGTCGATCCGCAACCGCACTCGCGCGGTCCGAAGCAGGGATGCAAACCGATTACTGGTTCGATCAGAATTGTCAACTTGAACGAGTCCAGTCGGCAGAGTTTATCGGACGAGAGGCCGCTCAACGTGCAGTACGACGCCTAAATCCGAGGACCGTCGCCACCGGAACCTATCCGGTTATGTATGACCGTTGGACCGCGCCTTCACTCTTATACCCGTTGATCGAAGCGATCAGTGGCGGGAATCTCTACCGTCAAGAGTCGTACCTGCAGGATTCGCTAAATACACAAGTTGCCACGACACGCCTAACGTTGCGTGAGTATCCTCATTTACACAAGCGCATTCAAAGTCGAAATTGCGATGCCGATGGCGTCACAACGAACGAGCATACGATCATCGAAAAAGGAGTGGTAAATACGTACCTGCTTGGCACTTATTCCGCGAGGCGTCTCGAATTAGCAAGTACCGGGCACGCCGGAGGTGTGACCAATGTCCACGTCGAAGCGGATCTAACACCAATTGATGAGTTACTAAACGAGTTGAAACAGGGTTTGCTCGTGACGTCGCTTATTGGGTCTGGAACCAATCTCGTTACCGGCGACTATTCCTGTGGTGCGGCCGGCTTTTGGATTGAAAACGGCAGAATCGCCTATCCCGTCGACAACATAACAATCGCTTCGAATCTAGACCTTATGTACAAGGGTATTGTGGGATTTGGCGACGATACCCAGGATCGAGGTACATTTAAGACCGGCTCGATATTAGTCGATGCGATGACAGTCGCCTCAAATTAACGTATCGCAAATTCGTTTCGTTATTCCGGCTCGTCGAATTTCGCAGCAATTAGTTGCTTAACTTCATGCATTGCCGTGTCTTCCTCATCCCCATCCGTAATGAGAACTACCTTCGTGCCACGCTGCGCGGCGAGTTTCAGTACCCCCATGATGCTTTTCGCGTTCTGCATATCATCTTCGGAAAGACCGATTTTCACACGACAAGGAAAAGTTTTTGCTAACGCTACGAGCTTTGACGCTGATCGAGCATGGATTCCTAGCTTATTTACGATCTCCACGCGTTCTACGAGCATTTGAGCTACTCGATTCCTTCGCGGTGACGCACCATCAAGTCTGGATACGCCGTTCGGAAGTGTTTTGCCAATCGCTCGACAACATAAACTGAGCGGTGAGTTCCGCCTGTACAACCTACGCCGACAGTGACATAGATTCGCTTTTGATCCAGAAATATCGGCAACCACTTTTCTAAGTAACGGCATATATCTTTGTAAAAGTCGTCAACAACCGTACTCTCGTCAAGGAACACCTTGATGCGTTGGTGAAGTCCGTTGAACTGACGCAAATCCTCACGCCAATATGGATTTGGCAAACACCGAGCATCGAAAACGATATCCGTGTCAATAGGCACACCAAATTTGTAACCAAAGGACTGGAAGAGCAGCGAAATGTCGTTGCTCGAACGGCCTGCGATTCGTTCCTTAGTCAAAGTGTCGAGTTCGTGCAACGTCCGATTGGTCGTATCGATGCGTAGATCTGCTAACTCCGCAATGGGGGTGAGAATTTCCTTTTCGTGAGCTATCGCGTCCTTGAGCACGCTGAATTGATCGTCTAGTGGATGGCGACGACGGGTATCACTGAATCGCTTTACCAACACTGAATCGCTCGCATCGAGGTAAATGAGCCTAGGCTCCTGCCCATCTGCCTTCAGACGCTCTATATACCTCGGTAATGACGCAAGTTCGTCTGGTGTATTTCGCACATCAATGCAAACCGCCAAATCCGGGACCTCCTCGTCCGCACGAGAGGCTTCCCTTGTTACATGTTGAACCAATAAACTCGCTGGAAAGTTATCAATGCAGTTGAATCCAGAGTCTTCAAGCGCATGAAGAACGGTACTCTTTCCAGAACCAGAGCGACCACTTACGATCAGGCTTCTCAAGTTTTTGCCTCCGCCAAGAGTCGTCCTTTAAACGCCTCGAAAAGTACCTCTGGCGAATCTGCCTCCAAGATCAATTGCAAGCGTTCTTCATCTTCGATCAATTTAACAACGAGTTTAAGCACCTCCAATGCTTCTTCCGCAGCGCTCTGTGGAAAACACATCCCGACCATTAATCGCACAGCTTGACCACCGAAGTCCACCGTGTTTCCGTGCCGAATCTTCAGTAATGAACCAATCGGGTTTACGCAATCCACTAAACGACAATGCGGAATCGCAACCGGCAAATCGTCTAGAACGGTCGAACCTTGACGTTCTCGTTCTTGCAGCTTGAAAAAAATGTCTCGGTACGACACCTGCTCAGCGCCTCGAGCCAGATACTCTGCTAGTTGATGTAAAGCGGTCTTCCGCGATGGGAGCTCGTCAACGACAGCAACTCGGTCTATCGACAAAAACGCTTCGTAGTCAACCATAACTCTCAACGAATCTAAACGAGTGAGTTCCCGGCGCTATTTTGTTTCTAACGCCTGACATTTCGCGAGGACTACGAAGCCGAATGCACCCGGTGACTGCTAATCTTCTCTTTGTACTTAACGATTTGACGATCAAGCTTCGCAGTCAGTGCATCAACCGCCGCGTAAGGCTCGGACGCTTGGGCGTCAGCAAAAATCTCCGTCCCCGATGCATGTAGTGTTGCTTCCGCTCGATGCCCCTGTTTTACCTGAGAGAAAATGACATGTATATTGGATATATGATCGAAATGGCGCTCAAGCTTTGCGAATCGTTTCTCAACATAGTCCTTGAGTCGCTTTGAGGGATGGGTATGGTGGCCGCTAAGGCTAATCTGCATCACTTATTCTCCCTTTCACGTTGCGCTCTCATATCCGTTCCATTCTAGCCAACATTCCCCTCAAGCGTTAAACTAATTCTCGCTCTCGCTACGCGACCTGACGACGTTCCTTTGAAGATGGGATCGCTAGTGACTCACGATACTTCGTCACCGTACGTCGAGATATTTCGATATTCCTTTCTTTCAATTGAGACGCAATTGCCTGATCCGAAAGAGGTCGTCCCGGGTCCTCACGCTGAATCAGGTTTTTCAATACAGCACGGATTGCAACGCCAGAATGCTCCTTGCCGGGTTGGTTACCGACGCGGTTCGAAAAGAAATACTTCAACTCGTAAATACCCCGTGGCGTTTCTAAGTACTTTCCGGTTGTAAGCCGAGACACCGTCGAGTTGTGAAGCCCAATCTCCTCGGCAACGTCCGCTAATAACAGAGGTTGCATTGCGCCTTCGCCACGCTCGAAAAAAGCCTGTTGTTTCGCAACAACGACCCACAGAATACGCATGACGTTGAAATTCCGAAATCGCAAGCTCGAAAGGAACAATTTCGCCCGACTATGGCATTCCTTCAAATATTCACGATCTTTTGCGTCAGTCGACCTAGCATGCTCGCGACGAGGCTTCCGACCAACCGAACGACGATACTCGGAATACCAATCCGAAATTTTGAGCTGTGGTACGTAGTCGTCAAGCATTTCGACTTCCCACTTATCGCCAACCTTGTGAACACGAGCTTCCGGTTTGATGTATTCAATTCGCTCACTCGAAAAGCTTGAAGCTGGTCGAGGATTCAGGTGTTTGATGAACTCTACGGCATCGTAAACCATGTCGGGTGAGAGGTCTAACGAATCGGCAATCACGTCAAAATGTTGGGATGGCAATAAATCGAATGCATCGCGCAGTAGGCGCATGGCATTCGGAACCCGTTCGTCGAATCCTGCTAACGCTCGAGTTTGATTCATCAAACATTCGCGCAAGTCACGAGCACACACCCCTAATGGAGAAAAACCTTGAACGAGGGCAAGTACGTCCTCTAATTCGGCGAGACTGCATGCCACGAAGCGTTGAACTTCTACCAGTAATGCTTCGTTAGATAACGTTACGAACCCATCCTCATTGAGAAATTCGAACACAATCTCTGCAATCTGTGCTTCCTCCTTAGTACATTCGGACAAGCGAAGTTGATCGCGAAGGTGTTCAACTAAGGTGTCCGATTTAGAACGATTCTCCAGAACCGATACCAGATCCGAGTCGTTCGTTTCACGCGGAGATGAAAGATGAGATAGTTCATCATCCCACTCAATCTCATGTTCGATGGACTCATCCGGTTCGAGTCGATCAAAGTGCTGTTGTTGCTCCTCGGTTACCTGATCCGCATGCTCCTCTATATCTAATTCGAGGTCATCCGCATCGAATTCGTGCGAATCTGATTCGCTGACTGGTTCGTGAAGGTTCTCAGATTCAATCGTTGCTTCATCGATTTCCAGTAGCGGGTTGTCTGATAGTTCCTGTTCTATTGCTGACGCTAACTCGAGTTTGGTCATCTGAAGTAGATGGATCGATTGACCCATGCGCGGTACTGTTCGATTGCGTAACGCGACCGTCTGCTGAAAGCCAGTCCGCATCGCACTCACAATCTGAATCCTTCACCAAGATAGACGCGACGTACCTGTTCGTTTGCTAGGATGGCACTTGAATCACCGTCAGCTATGATGTGTCCGTCACTCACGATATATGCTCGATCACAAATATCGAGTGTGTCGCGAACGTTGTGGTCTGTTATTAGGACGCCAATCCCGTAAGCAGTTAGGCGGCGGACGTTTTCTTTGATGTCGTTAACTGAAATCGGATCAACGCCGGCGAAGGGTTCGTCAAGTAGCATGAATCTGGGGGCTGACGCAAGGGCTCGCGCAATCTCTAACCTTCGTCGTTCACCACCAGATAGACGTTCGCCGCGAGTATCTTGAAATCCCTTCAACTGAAATTCATCCAGCAATCGTTCCATGGTTGCTGATCGCTCTGCTTTGTCTAGGTCTTTGCGCAATTGCAACACCGCGATGAGGTTATCACGAACTGTCAATCGTCTGAACACGCTAGCTTCTTGTGGTAGATACCCTAACCCGCGACGCGCTCGAACGTGCATCGGGGCGTTTGAAACATCAACTTCGTTAACTCTTATCGTTCCTGAGTCCATCCTCACGAGACCGACGATACAGTAAAAACAAGTCGTCTTGCCGGCTCCATTCGGACCAAGTAACCCAACAATCTCACCACTGCCTACATTGAGAGAGACATCTTCAACTACCCGCCTTTTACCGTAACTCTTCGTGACATTTGTCGCCACCAAAGCGCTGTCGACGTTGGTCACTCTTCGTCATCCAGCACGAATTCGATTTGTTGTCCATCAGCCGGGCTCGTAGAACCCGCGATCAACTCGCCAGAACTCACGTCGTATTCAATCCGCTCGCCTCGTATTTCGTTGCCGCCTTGAAGGAGCACGACATCACCTGAGAGCACAATCGTTTGATTTTCGACGCTGTATGTCACGTTTGAAGACGACGCCGTAACCAGATTCGGCATAGTCTGCTTAAATCGCACTGGCGCACCTTCGGCAATGACTGCTACGATATCGCCCGCTGTCCTTTTCACCGTCATGCGGTCAGCGGTTAGAGTCATAGAACCGCGTTCTAGTTGGACATCGCCGTAGAACGACCAATCACTGTCTGGATCCTCGAGATTTGCCTGAGCGGAATTCCCGACTAAACGAATCTGTGCCTCGCCATCGGTTGCTTGTGCCAATATCACATGCGATGCGGCGACGATCACAGTCGCCAACAAACTAAGAACTAGGTGAAACCAGTAGTTCGACTTTCGAATTAGCAATCGCCGAAAATCTGACGTCCTTTGTCGCCAGATCCACTTCAAATTGATCGGCATGAAATTTGCTACCCTCATTCTCAACGGTAACTCTACTCATCGATTCGACAAATTGTCGACGCGGGTAGACCTTCAACGAATCCGTCGTGACCACGACTGAAGATACACCGTCGCTTACTGACGACAAATGGACATTACCGTTCAAAGTCAATTCAGGCTCGACCGAGCTTTCTTCGTAAGTACCTTGATCGGCTTTTAAGCGCCAATCATCCTTACCGTCCTTGAAGACCAGCATTTGAAGACCGAGTATGCCTGTTAAACCTCGTCTTTCGTAGTACGTCGCCTCGACCGCAGAAATGCGATATAGCCGCTTGCCTTTGGAGTCGAATTGCGTAACTTCGAAACCGGATAGCAATGCGTCTGGTTCGTCGCTCAGTGCTTGAGGAAAGGGATTTAAGGCGGCAGGTTCATCCGTATTAATGAGATAAACAAATACAACCGCCAGAACTCCGATGAGGACAACGTACACCCACCTCACGTCACGTAAGTGCGACGTAGAGTCGATCGCACACCTCTCTCACAGCACCTTCACCACCATTTCGAACGGTCACCCAGTCGGCGCGTTCCTTAACGACGTCGACCGCATTTGCCACTGCGACCGTTATACCTGCGACACGCATCGCTGGTAAGTCGGGTTCGTCGTCGCCGACAAAGAGCGATTGCTCAGCGCTGAGGCTAAGTTCATTCAGGAGTTTTGACAATGTTTCGCCCTTATCGGTGGCACCTTGTATCACATACCTGATGTCAAGTTCACTAGCACGGTTGGTAACGATTGGGCTATCGCGCCCCGTGATGATGCCGATCACCACATTCATACTCTGTAGCTTGCGCAGTCCGTAACCATCCTGTACGTTGAATGTTTTGTATTCCGTGCCATTTGAATCGAACGTAAGCCGACCATCGGTAAGTACTCCGTCTACGTCAAGTACGACGAGTCGGATTTTTCCTAAACGGTCATCCAGTGATCCAGAACTTACCACTAGATCTTATTAATCTCCTGCACCGCTAAGATCGCCATGAAACCAAAATAGCCAAGCAATAGCACACATCCTTCAAATCGAGTCACGATCTTCTTCGAACGAATACCGTACGCAAATAGCGCCAACAACATCGTAAACGCAAACATAGCACCAAGATCGCGCCAAATCTCCACCGTCGAAAGTGCATATGGAAGAATCAAGGCTGGAATAGGTAGAACCGCTAAGATGTTCAGGATGTTTGATCCAACGACGTTACCGATCGCGATCTCTGGATGTCCTCGCGTAGCCGCCGTCAAGGTCGCCGCTAGTTCCGGCAAACTGGTACCGAGCGCGACGATCGTAACTCCCACTACACTATTTGGTATACCGAAATACTCCGCTATATCCGACGCGCCAAATACCACTAGCTCACCAGCAAGGATTAACAGTATGGCGCCGACGAATAGCCAACTCCAAGCTTGACGCTTACTCATGTCCTCAATATCTTGAAGCTCCTCTTCCAACCCGTCGGGGAGCTGATGTCGTTTGCGCGCCGCACGAAACATCTGGTACATGCCAGCACTCAACATGACAAACAAAATCACACCATCGATCCGCGATAACTCGTAGTCCCATGTGAGGATCAGGGCAACGAGAAGCGTGGCGAGCAAGAGCCACGGCATCTCGAATTTGAGCACGGAAACCGCAAACGGTAAGGGAACGACGATGGCTGTCATACCTAGTACTAAGCCAATATTCGCAATATTCGATCCGATCGCATTACCGAATGCCATCCCGGATTTTCCTTGAAGCGAGGCAATCAAAGTAACAACGATCTCGGGCGCGGACGTTCCGACTGATACAACGGTTAAGCCGATCAGGAGTTTAGAAACTTCCATCTGTTTTGCGATCGCGACCGCGCTCGCAACGAATTTATCTGCGCTCCAAAAGAGTAGAACCAATCCTCCTAGCAGAATGAAAAATGAAAGAACTAAAAACACTCTGCAGGAGACGGTCAGCGCATTAAGGCATAAATCGGATTGTATCCCCACAGTCGCAGGGTAACGTAAAGTGCGGCGTTTTTCTTGTGCGCAAACTAGTCTGAGGCTGACGCACGAAAGCTACAGTTCGCACCGTTCAGCTGATGCGCCACACCCAACGACTCCGGCACCCACTTCGCTAGTTTCAAAGCGCAAATTTGCTGTCGCAAGTAACATTTATTGATCCGTTCGTATCGCATCCTAGCCATCCAAAGCGGCGACAATGACCCCGCTGCGTTCTAACTATCAACCCTCTTTGCGGTCGAACTAAAGTCTCAAAAGGTTTCACTAGCTCTGTTAGAAGACACGATTCGCTCGAATCTTGAACAAGAATTTCCAAACGCTTCTATCGATCTCGCGGTAGATGGGAACCGTTGCTTAATTAGAGTCATCGCAGCAGATTTTGAAGGCGTATTGCGAGTACGGAGGGAACAACGCGTCTACGGTTGTTTGAAACACCTACTCGCTTCCGGTGAGTTGCACGCAGTCACCATTCACGCCAAAACTCCTCTCGAAGCACAGGAAGACTAACGATGGAGAAGCTCCGAATCCGGGGCGGTCGACCGCTTCACGGTCATGTACCTATTTCAGGCGCTAAAAACGCGTCTTTGCCGATGCTCGCGGCCGCTCTACTCACATCCGAACCCGTTCACCTTAGCAATGTACCTCGCCTGCGCGATGTACATACGATGATTGCCGTGCTGCAATCACTGGGCGCAAACGCCTCATTCAGTGCGAAAGACCGAGTGACTGTTCAGGCAAACAACATCGATAACCTAAAAGCACCATACGATCTAGTCAAGACAATGCGCGCTTCGTTCTTGGTTCTCGGTCCATTGCTCGCACGATTTCAGTTCGTAGAGGTGTCCCTTCCTGGCGGATGTGCCATAGGCACTCGACCAATCGACCAGCACTTGAAAGCTCTCTCTGCACTTGGAGCTACGATTGAACTAAAGGAAGGCTATGTAACCGCTCAGATAGACGGTCGGTTGCGAGGGTCACTTATCCATATGGATATTGCGACGGTCACCGGTACACAAAACGCACTCATGGCCGCGACTCTCGCGGACGGGGATTCGACGATCGTCAATGTAGCGCGTGAACCCGAGATCGTAGCACTCGCGAGCATGCTGAACGATATGGGAGCTGATATCCATGGCGCCGGTACCGATGTTATTCATGTCAAAGGGAAAGAGTCCCTCCATGGGTGCACAGCTTCATTAATGCCTGATCGAATCGAAGCGGGTACATTTCTTCTTGCTGGTGCGGCTACCCGCGGATGCATCACCATAAACGGCGGCTGCCACGCTCTACTGGACGCACCCATCGCAAAACTCCGTCAGAGCGGCGCAGAAGTCTCGGTCGATGGAGACTATATTCAGCTAGATACTCATGGCAAGCAGCCTCGCGCAGTAGATATTCGCACGGCAACTTATCCTGGTATTCCAACCGACCTTCAGGCTCAATTCCTCGCACTTAACTGTGTCGCCAAAGGTACGAGCCGAGTCACCGAGACGATCTTCGAAAATAGGTTCATGCATGTACCCGAACTTGCACGACTCGGTGCCTCCATCGAGAGCGACGGCACGACTGCTACCATCGAAGGCGTATCTCAACTACACGGCGCAAACATCATGGCAACTGATTTGCGTGCCTCCTCCTGTTTGGTGATAGGAGGCTTGGCAGCAATTGGCGAGACCATCGTCGATCGCGTCTATCACCTCGACCGAGGCTACGAACACATCGAAGCGAAATTGACTTCAGTTGGTGCTGATATTCAGCGGTTCAGCGACTGATGAACTTCACCATCCAACGGCTGGACACGCAACAAGCAGACTTCGAATCAGACTTTAAAGCTCTGCTTGATTGGGACAATCGAGCAAATCCCGAAATTGTTCAGCGCGTTCAGCAGATTGTGAACGCAGTTCGCGAGGAAGGCGACAATGCACTCATTCGCTTTACTCGAGAATTCGACAAACGCGATGTTGGCGTCGCAAGCGATCTTGTCATCACGAACGAAATAATGGAAGCGGCATGGCACCGCCTAGCAACAAGCGATCGCGAGACGCTTCAAACTGCCGCTAACCGGATCCGTACCTACCACGAACGACAAATATCCCAGGACTCAGACTACACCGACGAGTTTGGAAATAAGTTAGGCAATCGAACGACGCCTATTTCTCGAGTCGGTGCATACGTGCCTAGTGGTCAAGCCTCCTATCCGTCTACCGTACTAATGACGCTTATCCCGGCAAAAATCGCAGGTGTCCCTGAAACGATCGTTGCCGTGCCAATGCCAAATGGCAAAGTCAGCGACCATATATTGGCAGCACTCTATCTCGTAGAACCCAGATATGCGTTTGGTATCGGTGGCGCTCAAGCCATCGCAGCGATGGCTTTTGGAACAGATATCGTGCCGAAGGTCGACAAGATTGTCGGGCCTGGTGGCGATTGGGTCGCGGTGGCAAAAAAACTCGTCTTTGGTCCTGTAGGCATTGAATCGATTGCTGGACCGAGTGAAATATTGATCATTGCAGATGGCTCCGTCGATCCATCATGGACAGCATGGGACTTGATGTCGCAAGCAGAGCATGACGCAAGCGCACAGGCTATCTTGGTCAGTCCGTCGTCGCAGTACTTAGCTGACGTAGGCGAGCAAATCGAAGTGAACCTAACTTCGTCCCCTCGCGCCGACATCATCAAGCGGTCGCTGGAAAAGCGTGGTGCGTTTATTCGCACACGCTCATTAGACGAGGCCGTAGAAATTTCTAATCGAGTAGCGCCGGAGCATCTGCAACTCGCCTTAACAAATCCTCGCAAACATTTATCGAACATCAAACACGCGGGTGCGATTTTTCTAGGTCAATTCAGCGCGGAAGCGCTAGGTGACTACGTTGCAGGTCCAAGTCATGTATTGCCGACGTTCGGCACTGCTCGCTACGCATCCGTACTTAGCGTGCAAGATTTCACAAAACGTACTTCCATCATCGATATCACAGAGTCCGGCGCCGACGCACTTGGCCGGATAGCAAGTCAGCTTGCGGAAGTCGAGGGCTTGCACGCACATTCCGAAGCAGCGAGAGTTCGTTTACGAGACTACGACAGTAATCGATGAGCTTGTCGTGTAGTGGCTTTACTCAGTGAATTTCATTGACCACTATCAACAATTCGTTAAGCAGGACTTCCAACCTGATTCAGCCCAACTGAGGGTTGCACATCTACTCGATACGCTTTCGGCAAGCCTTGTCCAGGTCGAAAAACAATCACTTGACCGAGGCTTACTAGAGCGCATTTTCAATCGACGAAGTTCAAACCGGCAGCCGAAAGGCTTATACCTATGGGGTGGCGTTGGTCGTGGCAAGACATTCTTAATGGATTTGTTCTACGCATGGGTGCCGATAGAAGCTAAGAAACGCCTCCATTTTCATCACTTCATGCAATTGGTCCACGCAAAGCTACACGAATTCGAAGGTCGCGCAAATCCACTACGAGAGATCGCTCGCGAATTCCGAGAGGACGCCTTACTGCTTTGTTTCGATGAATTCTTCGTTGAGGATATCGGCGACGCGATGATCCTCGCCGAGCTACTTGACGCGCTGTTCGATGAAGGGCTGGTATTAGTCGCGACGTCAAATACCCATCCCACCAACTTGTACGAGAATGGGTTGCAACGGAGCCGTTTTATTCCAGCAATACAGTTAATCGAAGCGACCACCATCGTCCATGAGATCGGCGGAGCACATGACTACCGACTAGAAACTTTGCATAAAGGCGAAATATATCGTCTGCAGTTTCCCGTTGACGCCGACGCAATCAGAAAAGACCAATACACTTTGCTGCACCGTGAGGTGGACGTCGCCACGCCTTTACTCGTTAACGGACGTGAACTTAGACCACTCTACTACCGTGAGGGTATCGCTGGATTTACGTTTAGCGAATTGTGTGAGTCACCGAGAAACGCTTCTGACTACATCGAACTAGCTCGCCAATTCAATACGGTTGTGCTTTACGACGTACCAATTCTGGACGGCTCATCAGAAAGTGCGGCTCGTCGATTCGTCGCGTTGATCGATGAGTTTTATGATCGAAATGTCAATGTGATTTTTTGCGCACAAGCACCAATCCAGCAACTTTACCGCGGGGACCAGCTTAAGAAACAATTTGAGCGTACCGTTAGCCGGATCGTTGAGATGCAGGCTGATTCTTACTTAACTGCCGCCCATCGAGCCTAGTGAAGCAGATGGCTAAGGGGTCCCGCCACCTCAGCTAAAATCCCGATGTTCTCACATCCGACGTGTATACATCGTGCCTCCTGCGCTCAACTCGGTACATTGACGATCATGCGATCGAGAAGCTTCGTTTTCATTCCAACGGTATGGCTCATCGGCCTTATTGCTGGTGCAATTCAGGGCAAACCGGAACTGTTTCCCAACGCTATCAAATTCGGGGCTAACGACTGCAGTTTTTGCCATCAGACCGCTGTGGGAGGCACTGCGCTCAACGAACGAGGCATTTGGTTAATCAATGAACGAACGCTACGCGATGCTCTAGAAATAGACGTCGATTGGTTAAGCGATCGAGGCGAACTAGCCGACTCCGCTCGTACCGTCGAAATAAATAACGAATCTGCCGCGAAGGTCGCATCGCCGTCAAGTGGGGCACGCACAACGTCCAAGTCCGCACGGGTCCCAATGGATTATTCAACGAATTGGGGTGAATGGCCATCGTACAACGGCAACCTCGAGGCTCAGAAATACAGCCCATTGCCCTATATAGATTCGAGATCAATTCATGATTTGGAACTTGCGTGGGTGTGGGAAGGCAAAATCGATAGCGGACCTAACACTAGTGCAACCACTCGGCGCCGGGGGTGGGGCGGGCAGCCGTTTAAAGCAACCCCGCTCATGGTTGGCGGTAGAGTATTCGTACGAACCCGACTTTCAACCGTCGTCGCCATCGATGCGGAAACAGGACTCGAACTTTGGGAATTTGATCCCGAAACTCGACTCCGTCCGCGCCCTGCCATGTTTGGATGGACAACGCGTGGATTGGCATACCATAAGAAAACAAAATGCACGGACGATGGCCCTTGCGAACGCATCATTCTGCTCACGAGCGACGGATGGATGTACGCGCTCAACCCTACCAGTGGTGAGGTCATTGATTCGTTTGGCGACGATGGAAATGTTGATCTCACGCTGGGCTTGCGGCGCCCTCTCGATCGTAGACAGGTTTCTTGGAGTCATCCCCCTTTGGTCTGCCGAGACACAATCGTGGTTGGCTCTCAAACTAACGATATGTCGCAGTTTCAGTTTCGCGGTTCTGATTGGCGTCAGAACTTACCCGTTGGTGACGTTAGAGGATTTGATCCTACTACTGGCGAACAAAAGTGGGTGTTCAAGACGATCCCACAGGAAGGGGAAGTCGGCGTCGAAACTTGGGGGAACGAGTCGTGGCGATGGATGGGCAATACGAACGTTTGGTCCACATTTAGCTGCGATCCAGAGCTAGGTCACGTATATCTGCCCGTGACCGCGCCAACCAATCACATGTACGGTGGCGATCGTCCTGGTGACAACTTGTTTGGCACATCTGTTGTGGCGGTTGACGTAGATCAAGGATCACGAATTTGGCATTACCAAATCACACACCATGACATCTGGGATTACGACTTACCTGCGCCCCCAGTTGTCGCAGATATTGTCGTCAACAACGTGCCTCGCAAAATTGTCGCGCAAGTGACGAAAGTTGGCTTCTTATTTGTTTTGGACCGACTAACAGGTGAACCTGTTTGGCCCGTTGAGGAACTACCCGTGCCAAAGAGCACGGTGATAGGTGAAGTCTCGTCGCCTACGCAACCCCATCCAACCAAGCCTCCGCCTTACGAAATGCAAGGTCTGATCCTTGAAGATCTCAACGACCTCACTCCCGAACTAAGAAAGAGGGCCGAAGCGCTCGTTGAGAATCTCGACTACGGCCCTTTGTATACGCCTGTGTCGTTACGCGGAACCGTGCTCTCGCCGGGTATAGGTGGTGGCGCAAACTGGCCAGGCGCCGCTTTTGATCCCGTCGAGCGCCGACTATATGTATCTTCGCGTCGCGCACTCATGGTCGCGCACAACATCCCAATCTCGCGAGGGGCAACGACGAAAAAAAACCTCGCTCTTGCACCGAACCCGAACGAGTCGAGAGTGCCATATCGGGAGTCGTGGAGACCTCTGTCCATTGATGGACTACCGCCTGTCAAACCACCGTGGTCGAATATCACAGCCTACGACATGGATCGCGGAGAGATTGCGTGGCAAGTCGCGAACGGAGCTGGTCCGAGAGAGCACCCGTTGCTCGCGACAGTCAAGGATCAATTGCCGGCCCTTGGCGCTTTGAACGCAAATCCTGGGATATTGGTATTGCCCGACCTTCTGATCATGGGTCACGGTGGCAGAACCTCAACTCTAAAAGCCCTCGACAAGACAACCGGCGAAGAAATCTGGTCAACTGAATTGATCGGGTCATTCGATTCACCCGCGCCAATAACCTATCTTTCGGGTAATCAGCAGTTTATTGCGATTGCGACCGGACATTCATTCGAACCAGCCCGTATATCAGCGTTTCGCATAGTCGTTAGCGAAAAGGAAACCCCTATTTCGCACTAGAAGTGGCTAGAGCAACCCTGTCGGTTTATTGCGTCCGTTTTTTCACGTAAAGCACGAGCTCGTGATCGACGAGATCCACCTCATGGTCTTCTGCGATTTCCCTTTGAATTTCCTCGATACGTTCATTGACGAACTCTATCACTTCACCCGTGTCGATATCGACCATGTGATCGTGGTGTTCTCCTTCTGCCAGTTCGTAGACCGCGTGGCCATCGTCTGCGAAGTTATGGCGTCTCACAATTTTGGCATCTTCAAATTGCATGAGAACGCGATAAACGGTCGCATGGCCGATCGACTCGTCAAGCGCTAGCAGTTTCTTGTAGATATCTTCCGCCGAAAGATGATGTGGTTCAGCTTCTTCTAGGACTTGCAGCACCCTCAATCGAGGTAGGGTGACTCGCAGTCCAGCCTTTCTTATATCTCTTTGACTCATCTCACACCGTCCCGCAAGTAAATGAAGTGTAGCACGTTGAAACCCGCAACTCGGTGTTTTCTGGCAGCTCTAACAGCAGTGCTTTCTCGACAACCGACCTCCAGCTTTGAACCACTTTGATAGAAGGAGCGTGGCTGCTATTGTCGTGTCAATAGAAGCTGAGTGAATAAGTTTCAGGATTGGATTATTACTATACATGGGTATATGAATGCTCGTAACTTAGTGGTTAAAGTCAGATGTACCAATAGACTCACGAATTCATTTCCTTATCCTTGTAGTACCTATTAGCGTAGAGGCGACCTGGCGCCGTTATGTTCGATAATCCATTCGATTCATTTCATAACGCAGTTGCAGAAGCCAAAGAGGAACGTGAACAGCTCGACCGGCTGTTAACAATCTCTACTCCGCGCGAGCGGCTACTGGTGGTCGTCATCTGCATTACAGTAGCCGCTTTTGCAGCCTGGCTCTTCCTAGGGACGGTAACTCAATCCGTTTCAATCGATGGGGTGCTCACCTTTCCTGACGAAATCGCTCAACCAACCAACGCGTCGACCCGGGCAACGATCTCGGCGGAAAGCGTTTGGCTTACACATGACGAAGTTCGCCAAATTTCTCCAGGATTAGGAGCTGCGGTTAAAGTAATGCTGTCAGATGGCGAGACCGTCACGATCAACGGAAAGGTCTCCAGGATCGACGCCACACGCGTATCGGAGGAAGCAGAGCCATCGCAAACACCTCTGGGGAAAGGTCTGTATCGGGTGTTCTTTACGTTGAATGAGAGCATTGATACTACTGCCATCCGCGATAGAAATTGCAGAATCGATATAGAGCTCGGTAGGCAATCGCCCATATCCCTTTTCGGTATGAGACGAGTCTGAAATGGCACCACGCGCCTTCAATGGGGGCAGCGAAAAAACAGTTTCCGGTCGCTTAAAGCGCAGGATTTCGACGCCAATTCTGTTGCAAATGCATGCAACAGAATGTGGCGCAGCTTGCCTCGGAATGGTCCTGGGATACTTTGGCCTTTGGGTTCCACTCACCGAATTGCGGGAAAGGTGTGAGGTGAGTCGAGATGGGAGTAGCGCCGCTAGCATATTGCGTGCGGCAAGGCACTATGGCCTAGAAGGCGGCGGATTAAGCGTCCGGGCTGAGTCTCTAAAGCTGCTTGAGATGCCGCTCATTTTGTTTTGGCAGTTTAGCCACTTTGTCGTCCTTGAAGGGTACGACGAACACTACTTCTACCTCAACGACCCTGCTACGGGACGACGTAGGGTAACTGTAGAAGAATTCAATAAGGCGTATAGTGGGATCGCGCTTCGGCTAAGTCGCGGTTCTGAGTTCAAACCTGGAGGCGAGCGACCGGGGCTACTGGACCAATTGAGGACCTTGCTCGCAGGGTCCTGGCGTGTCCTGATCGGCGTTCTCGCATGTGGACTGATGTTGTCCGTTTTGGCGCTAGCGATTCCAGCGTCGCTAACGATTTTTGTTGACAGCTCGCTCATGAACGGTAGTTCCTGGTCCGGCTTGGTAGGCGTTCTATTTGGAGCGGGTTTTCTCGTATACATCCTGTCGCTACTTAAGCACCGGTTCTTAAAACGACTCGCAATTCGGATATCAGTGATTGGTTACGATCGTGGTTTCTCCCGCATGCTTCGCCTACCGGTGGAGTTCTTCTACCATCGGTTAGTTGGCGACCTAACAGATCGAGTGTCGTCAATCGATCGAATCGCGAAAAACCTTACGGAGAGGTTTCTTGTTCTAATCATCGATATGACGATGAGCGCTGTTCTACTTGTCGCGATGTTCCTCTACAACGAAGTACTAACTTTTATCGTGCTCGCGCTCGGCATTCTTCACGCTGTACTCGCACATTTCCTCAATGGGGCACGCGCAGTACGAAGTCAGTCGATGCGACGCGAACAAGGCTTGTTGATCGGCGTTGGCATGCAAATGTTGAGTCATGCAGACAACCTGCGAATGACCGGATCAGATGATAGGTTTTTCTCACGTTGGAGCGGTCAACAGGCTCTCGAACTCCGTTCGCGACAGCTCTATTCTGAGCTGGTCTCGATCAATACAGCTCTTCCAGGACTGATCACCATTCTGCGAGCCGCAGCTATTCTCAGTATCGGCGCAGGTTTGGTCATTGCGGGGCAAATGACCTTGGGCTCGTTGGTCGGGTTTTACATCTTGGCCGAGATGTTCCTCACGCCAATTGGCCGATTTTTGGAATTCGCTGATCAACGCCAAGCGCTCGAAACTGATCTGCAGCGACTGGACGACATCGCCAAAACTCCTGAAGATCCTGTTTTTAGTCGTCGCAGCCCTGGATCGGAATCAATCCCGACGCTGAACGGTCGCTTGCAACTAACTGGTCACCTGGAACTGCGAGATGTCACGTTTGGTTACAACAGGAACCGACCTCCCCTCATCCAGGACTTTAACCTTGTCGTCAAACCAGGGCAACGGGTCGCCGTGGTCGGTCCGAGTGGCTCAGGCAAGTCAACGCTAGCTCGGTTGGTGTCCGGAATGTATCAACCTTGGTCGGGAGAAATTCTCTTTGACGGTCACTTGCGCGATGAAGTTCCCGAAGATGTGTTACGACGTTCTATTTCGATGGTGGATCAAGAGATCGTGCTCTTCTCTGCTTCACTCCGCGACAACATCACGCTCTGGAATCCTGCGGTACCCGACGAAGCGATTTTCGCCGCCACGCGTGATGCACGCATTCACGACGAAATTTTGGTTCGACCCGACGGGTACGCAACCCAAGTCGAAGAGGCCGGCGTCAATTTCAGCGGAGGTCAGCGCCAACGATTGGAGATTGCCCGGGCGTTGGTTGGCAATCCAACACTAATCATCCTTGACGAGGCAACCAGCTCACTAGACGCGGCAACTGAAGAAGCAGTCGACGAAGCGCTACGCCGTCGCGGAGTTACTTGTCTGATCGTAGCGCATCGGTTAAGCACGGTTAGAGACTGCGACGAAATAATCGTGCTCGACAAAGGCGTCGAGGTTCAGCGCGGTACACACGACGAGTTGATCGCAGACGAAAGTGGCACTTATTTCAAACTGGTGCGGTCAGGCTGATGTCCGATTCGCAGGCAGAATACCTACCACTTGCTGAGTTAGCCACGCGCATTGGTGAACCCGTTCCCTGTGCCGGTAATCTCCCCGTCAATCTAGATGATCCAGATAGCATCTGGTTCATCGATCGGGGTTCAGTGAACCTGTTTCTCGTCGAATTTAAAGACGGCGTCGAGCAAGCAGCGCCACAGCATCTAGTGAACCGAGAAGCTGGGACTCTATTACCCGGGGTCGAACCGGATGCGCAAGATGATGACACCACGCTTAGCATCATTGCCAAGGGTTCTCCTGGAACGATTCTAAAACGCGTACCGGCGTCATCTCTATCTGAAATCCGGCCAGCAGATTTAGCCGAACAGTTTGACTCATGGTTAGTCGAAATCACAGACACGCTTTCACGTTACGTCAGTCGCCAACCTCGACCGACCGCATTAGCAGAAGCTGGCCGGACTCGAACTTACACGCCTTGCATCCTTTCTGTACGTCGCGGCGTCGTGTGGGTCTCTCAACCTCCACAGGGTGGTAGCCTGTTCATGGACATGATCGACCCGACAGAGCGTGCAGCAACCAATAACGTTACTGAAGCAGCGATACCGCTGACGCATGCGAGCTGGCTCTCGTTGGTTGAAGAAGCAACGTTTACCGAGATTTCAACAGAATCACTCGTACAGCAAGAGCTGTTTCTTCCTTCACTCGCCGCTTTTCACAAAATCGCGTTTACGCTAGAGCGACTAAATCGCCAGCTAGCCGTAGTTGACGAAGCAAATCTCGAGCGCGCACGGACCACCAGTCGCCGCACCGCGGAAAAAGCAGCGAGACAGAGACTCTTCAATATTTATGACCTACCGCTTGACCGAGCCAAGAGCTTCGAAGACCGGGTTCTAGGCGATGCGTTAGAAATTGTCGGAAAACACCACGGGATCAAATTCAAAATCCCTTCGCGATCGGGAACGGCCGAAACACCGGTCAGCCTCATCGACGTACTCGATGCATCCGGTGTGCGTGCGAGAAGGGTAAAACTAAATCACGACGACAACTGGTGGCGTGGGGACAGCAATGCAATGTTGGCGTTCCGTCGAGAGGATAACCAACCCGTTGTGCTTCTACCGAGTCCGATTGGTCGTTATCGCGAAATCGATCCCGTTAGCAAGCGTACAGTTCGGATAAACGCAGATCGCGCATCAGAACTTATGCCAGATGCATGGTTGTTCTATCCGCCACTCCCTTCAGGCGATGTTGAATCGAAAGATCTCCTCAAAATCGCGCTACATGGATCATCCGCAGACTTGGTTCGACTGGTTCTTGCAGGTTTACCGGGAGGTCTAATCAGACTGTTGCCGGCACTGACTCTTGGGTTCGTAACGAACCATATTGTCGCAGGGGGTTCCGCCGGCGTACTGTACGCGTTGGCCGCTTCACTTTGTGGTTTCGCGTTACTTGGTGCATTGTTACACATGTTCCAGAGCACAGCAATGATGCGACTAGAAGGACGCTCCGCATCGCGTCTTGAGGCCGCTTTCTGGGACCGCCTCATGCGCTTGCCTCCTAGTGTCCTACATCGGCATCCATCGGGCGACTTGGCGATGTCAGGAATGACGTTCCAAAACCTTCGAGATGGCATGCAAGGAGTCGTCGCAGACAGCTTTTTATCGATGATCTTTCTACTGCCAGTATTTGGGTTGATCTTTTTTTACGATGCAACGCTAGGTCTTATAACACTGGGTTTCAGCCTGGCGGCGCTCCTAGTGACGTTAGCAATGGGGATGCGGCAAATTCTGCCTTACGGCCGCATGATTGCAGCGGTGCGCCGAGTATCGGGTAGATTGTTTCAGATCGTAGGCGGCATCAGCAAGTTACGAGTGGAAAATGCCGAAGGTTCCGCGTTCGACATCTGGGCTCAAGACTACCGTGAACAAAAGCGTGCCGAACTTGAACTCGGTCTGCTAGAAGGGCATGCCAAGGCTTTCGGAACGACGCTTCCTTTTCTTGCTGCAGGGGTAATACTCTATGCGGTTCTGGTACAAGCGGATCGCGACATTCCCCTCGGCGATTTCCTCGTCGTTTACACGGTCTTTCTTACGTTTCAGTATGCGATTTCCCGACTCGGCGAATCGTGCGGAACCGTTGCTGGAATGCTCCCTGCTTTTCAGCAGATGCGACCAATCCTGAGCGCGATTCCCGAATCTGAGTCCGAAGGCGATTCGGTAGAGTATTTGAGTGGCGACATATTGTTCGATCACGTTTCCTTCCGATACGACCCAGAAGGCCCGTTGATTCTTGATGACGTGACCATTCGGGCGCGCCCTGGTGAGTTTGTCGCGATTGCGGGAGAATCTGGTGCAGGTAAGAGCACTTTATTCCGACTTGCGCTTGGACTCGAGCGTCCTACTGCTGGTGCTTTGTATTACGATGGACGCGATCTACGACACCTGAACTTAAAGCAGCTGCGTAGGAAGATCGGCGCCGTGCCACAATCGGTCGGTTTGCATCCGCAGGACCTATGGGACAACCTTGTTAGTCACCATGAAAGTGCTAACAACGAGGAAGTGTGGCGTGCAGCACGGATTGCTGAAATCGAAGATGAGATCAAGAAAATGCCGATGGGAATGATGACCATGGTTGGTACGAGCGGTTCTGTGCTTTCGGGTGGTGAAAGTCAGAGAATCACGATTGCTCGTTCTGTAATGGGCAGTCCGAAAATCATGCTGTTTGATGAAGCAACAAACTGGCTCGACAACGAAAACCAATCTGAAGTTATGAAGAATCTGACGACGCTCACTTCGACTCGGCTAGTTATCGCCCATCGCCTTTCCACGTTAGAACAGGCGGACCGCATCTACGTTCTACAAGCTGGAAAGGTTGTACAGAGTGGCTCATTCAGAGATCTTATGGCAGTCGAGGGTGTGTTCAAAGATCTGGTACGACGACAAATCGTCTAGACCTGCGTTCCAATATGTTGTGCGGAATTAACCGGTTCACAAGTAACGTGTTCCATAGAGAAGACGAACGAGATTTCGCCAAGCATCTAACGTGAAACCGAAAGACCTGAACCGTTTTCTGATCGACAGGGCACACGAAGATGACGAGTTCCGTGATCGTTTGCTTAAGGCTCCGAAAGCGACGATCGAAAGCGAATTCGACGTGGAAATCCCGGACAACCATGAGTTAGTTGTCCACGAGGAGAGCTACGCTGTGACGCACGTGGTGTTGCCTCCTCGTGATAAATACAGCAAAGCAGAACGAGAAGAGGCGAGGAAAGGCGTAGGATCACTCGAGTTCCTGCGAAAAACGTTACATGATCCTGCCCCACCGATGCGATCCGTTGAAATTTCGGACTCAAAAATACGGCGCAATGTAGTTTCCCAACGTTCGCTCGCCGCCGCTTGTCGAGACAGTATTAGTAAGGGGCTAGTCTACCTAAACAGTACCGTAGACCCGAACGGAGCCTGGCACTGCATCCGTTTCAATGTCGCGAAGCCTGAAATACCGCGTCATTACGAACGACCACCATTTATTTCTGCCTTTTGCGCCCTTGCGCTGGCATGTTCCAATGAAAAATTAGCACAATCGATCTATAGGCGTACAAAACGCTATATCGCCGACACAATCGAATATCCTGGATTGTGGCGCTACTACCGGCATCTACCGAACGACTTGGACAGTACGTCTCTCTGTTCACTAGTCCTTAACACTCATCCTTGGACTTTATTACGCAGAAACGTAGCCACTATATTGCGGAATCGAGACGAAAATGGTCTGTTCTTGACCTGGATTCATACCGACGATGACCCAGAGGTTGTGTCGCCTTTCCGAATCGAAGCAGATCCTGTCGTCAATGCAAATCTGATAGCGTACCTCGGCGACCGTTCCGAAACAAAGGAAGCTCAGAGATGGTTGACAGGCTCAATTACCGACGGTAGTTTGGTCGGCGCATCAAAGTGGTATCCCGATCCGGTAGCCGTCTTCTATGCGATATCGCGTGCGATGGTTTTCGTGCCGACGATCTTCCAGCAGTTACGTCCAAAACTAATAGAGCAAATCCTAGATTTGCGAGATCGAAGCGGCAGATTTCAGAACGCGCTTCAAACTGCTCAGGCAGTCTCTGCACTCTACAATATTGAGAGTCTGAACGAGATCGACGTGAGTCTCCAATTGGAGACGATTATTGGTATGCAGCGTGACGATGGCAGCTGGCCCGAGATTCTCGCCTTTGGCGACCAATCGTTGAACTGGGGACCGTTTGGTCAGATCGGACACGCCTCAGAGTCCGTAACAGGGGCTTTCTGCGTCGAAGCGTTGGAGAGACTCGTCGAACATCTTGGCTGAACCGAGACCTAGTCGCCGATCGTGGTTGTACGTATGGATGTTAACTTGAGGATGTGCTAACCCAACAATAAAACTGCTATGTCGCAAGATACAGCCACTGACAGTGGAATGGGATCACCCCAACCTGATCTGAAGCGGTACATAGAGCCTTCGATCTTGAACGCTCTACCGCACTATATACCCTTGGGTATTTTCCCATTGATATTTCTCGCTTTGATTTACGGTGGTTGGTGGCTTATACCCCCATTTCTGTTCATGAGTGTTGCAGGTCCCGCCGATAAGTGGCTCGGTCCAGATGGGCAGAACATCAATCCGAAGACCACACCGGAACGACGCCTGATATGGCACAACCTGCCGCTATGGGGATGGGCGTTTTTGTGGCCTCCGACACTCATTTTCGGGATGTGGCAAATCCTCGTAGCGAACCCTTTTGCGATATGGGAAGAGGTCATTCTCGTCTTCATCCTGACCATGGAAGCGCAAGCGGTATTCATGGTTGGGCATGAGCTCGTACATCGCCGGACTACCTGGGAGAGACGAATCGCGGAGTTCTTACTTGCTTCGGGTTCGTATCCGCAATATGCAACCGAGCACGTCTATATCCATCATGCGCAGGTCGGTACTCCAAACGATGTGGGGTCCGCACCCAAAGGCGAGAGTTTTTGGCGATATTTTCCGAAGGAAGTTGCAAGCAATCTCACCAATTCCTGGAAGACTGCACGCGCTCGCCTCGCTCGAAGTAATCACCCAATTTGGCACTACTCGAACCCATTTTGGCGGTACGGGCTCGGTCTTCTGTTCTGGTACGGCGTAACGTTTTGGATGGGTGGCATCTGGGCCGTACTCGTATTCATATTCCTCGGTTTTTGCTGTGTCTTCTCCATGAAGATCATCAACTACTGCCAACACTATGGACTACGTCGCGTTCGATTACCTAACGGACGATGGGAAAAAGTGATGCCCCGCCACTCATGGGACGCGGACTGGAAGTTCAGTAATTGGATGTTCTTCAAAATGCAGCGGCACTCCGACCATCATGCAATGGCAAGTCGGCACTACCCACTGCTTCAAGTTCGAGGTGCTGATGAATCGCCGCAGCTACCCGGGACGTACAGCGACATGATGAATCTTGTCGTTCGACCAAAACGTTGGTTCGAGAAAATGGATCCATTGGTGGATCAATGGCGGAAGCATTTTTATCCGGAAATCGAAGACTGGCGCGCATATGACAGTCCACTAGCTGCGTCACGACCGGAGTCCTTTGACTCAATAATCGAGATATTTGGTTGTGCACCGCGAGTGGCTAAGTGGATTGAACGAAATCCTGAATTACTCGACAACCTTCACGATCGCGAATTTACTGACCTGGATATACCTAAAGGATTTGGACCTGATCTGGAATACGAGACGACCGCGCGGCGTGGGTTAACCCGACTGTATTGGACGCATGAGTTGGGCGTCCAAGAAATGCTTGATCAAATCGCGGAATTACCAGCCGCTGATGCAAGAGATACTGTCGACGTCGTACGCAACTGGTCGAATGACAAGGCATTCCAAGTAGGTATTCATGTCATCCGCGGGAATCTGTCGCCTTTAGAAGCTTCGGTCGCGCTGTCAAATCTTGCTGAAGCCGTCATTACATCCGTACTTACTTCTGTTGTAGCAGATTTCGTCGAGCGAAATGGAACGATAGATGCAGGTGGTCTCGTCGCCATGCTTGTAGGTGATCTCGCCAGTCGGGAAGCCTATCCTGGGGTTCCTCTCGATCTGGTATTTATCCACGACAACGATCAATCCGGGTCATTAGAGCGACTTACGAAACTATTTCGCACTAACCTCGAGAATTTGGCGAGCGACAGTCTTGTGTTTTCTCCAACACCAAGTAAAGGTAATCTAAACAAATCATTCACTATTGCTGAATTCAGAACCTACTGTAAGATCCCTGAATCTGGCGACGAGGACTATTTAGTGGGGTCACGGTGTATCTATGACGTTGGAGATTCGGAGATACGGCAGAAGTTAGACGACATCCGTAGCGATATCCTCGCTGAAATCCGAGCCGACGAGTCATTTCTCGAAAATCTATCGGCGAAAATCAAAGAAGGAACGGCTGTCCATCAATCTTTGAGCACATATGTTTGTGAAGGACTTGATTTGGTTGAAGGTGCTGCTCGTACATTTCGGTTGAAGAATGAAATAGAAAACACGAGCGTTCTGGTGCCAACCGCACATGCAATATTCGAGAAGCTCAACATTGAAAAAGCCGCTCAAGCGGCTGATCTGATGAGGTCGTTACAAGGCGTTCAACGTCTTGTCATCGAAGAGGAAACGAACTTGGATGAAGCCGGACAGAAGGTGAAATCTCTCGTTGCGAGTGCATGTGGATATGAGAACATTGATACGCTCACCACTGCCGTGCAAGATTCAACGAGTCAAGTCAAACGCGCCTTGGCATCGTTGATCTAGCGAGCTCCTCTAACTATCCCACTCATCTTGGAATCCCGGAGTGCAAGCCAATTCGGCTGACGTAACCCGAAGCGGGATACTGATCAGAACAACTCCCGAAGACAAGGGGCAAATAGACGTTCCAATGCTTACACCGCATTTGGAATTTCGCGATATTGGCGATCAGCAAGCGCTGTTGGTGTCTGAAACCTTCAACACATTACTTCACGGACACCTCACCACAGACTTGCTTCCTCTTCTCGATGGGAAAAAGCAGTTAAGCGAAATCGTTGCAGAACTCGAAGAAAAATATGCGGCATCTGCAATCTACGATGCGATTTCTTCGCTCTCCAGTAGAGGCTATGTTGTATCTGGTGAGTACGCCATGGAACAGTCAAGGGCCGCTTACTGGACGTCACTTGGGGCAACGCCGCGGTTCGTCGAATCCACATTAGCGAATTCGTCAGTCGACATAGACGGCGATGAAATGCAGCTAGTACAACGACTAGAAGCGTCTGGCGTCGCAAAGGCAACTAAAGGTTCTCAGCTCAGCGTATATGTTTGTGCAGATTACCTTGAAGAACGATTTACCGCAATAAATGAACACCATCTCCAAAAGGGAACACCTTGGCTCTTGGTGCGACCGCACGGATTGCAACCTTTGTTTGGACCAGTTTTCAACCCAACTGAAGAAGGACCTTGTTGGTCATGTCTTAGCTATCGACTAGGTACCCATCAAGAGGTCCATAACTTTCTACGTAATCTCGCTGGTGACGATGCCGCATTTAAGCCCTTCGCATCGGAACCAACGGTACTCGATGCGGTTTATCGGCTTGTTACAACTGAAATTGTCAAATGGCTGATCCTCGCCGAGTTTTCTCCACTTAATCACCACGCGATGGCATTAAACACTGGTACATTCGAAAGCTCGAAACACCCGGTGAGTCGAAGACCGCAGTGCCAGTCATGTGGAGACGCGAATCTATTTCGACCAGATCGAAAACCGTTACCGCTAAAGCTAAATCCGAGTCCTAATCCCCATCGCAACAGCGGCGGTGCCCGATCCGTAGCACCTGAAGTCACCCTAGCTAAATATCGACATATCATCAGTCCTATCAGTGGCGTTGTCACATGGTTGTCGCGTACGACAGACGAGACTGATTCCTGGCTTCATGTCTATTGGGCGGGCAGTAACCTTGGTATAAGAAGCCGTAGCTTGACCTCCCTTAGACGAAGTCTTCGCAGTAAAAGCGCCGGTAAAGGAAGCACTCGTGAGCAGTCGGAAGTGAGTGCTCTCTGCGAAGCGATAGAACGGTATTCAGGTGCGTACCACGGCGATGAGATTCGAGCGCACAGATCGTTTAAGGATCTAGCAACCGGCGAGGAGGCGATTCATCCAAATGATGTGCAGCTATTTAGCGACGAGCAGCTAGATAACGCACAGAGTATCAATGCAAAGGGGCATCTATACAACATGGTCCCTCCACGTCTTGATCCCGACATAAAAATAGACTGGACACCCGTATGGTCGCTGACCGAACGCCGACATAAATACCTACCGACTTCAATGCTATACAGTATGCCAGCCGAACAGCGTGCTGCGGCTGATCTGTTTGCAGATTCCAATGGCTGCGCTGCCGGTAATACACTTGAAGAAGCCATACTCCAAGGTTTTTACGAGTTAGTGGAACGTGACGCTTTCGCTATCTGGTGGTACAACCAACTGGAGGTACCGGAAATCGACTTAACGACTTTCGATGATGAGTTCTTAGCCTCAGCAACAGAATACTATGCCCGTTACGAAAGAGAGGTTTGGCTACTCGACATTACCTCAGATTTGGGCATTCCAGCGTTTGTTGCGATTTCACGTAGATCTTCTGCAGCAACGGAAGACATCATCTATGGCGCTGGCGCCCACGCTCATCCTCGTATTGCGGCTATGAGAGCAGTCTGTGAATTGAACCAGTGCCTTACATGGTTGCCTCGTCCCGGTAGTCGTGACGGTCGTCCCATGATTGATGATCCACTCGCTTTGTGGTGGTGGCGAACTGCACGCCTGGATGAATGTCGCTGGCTTCTGCCACGAGAAGGTACGGTACGTACGAAATCCGACTTCCACGTCAATGAATCGGAAGATTCGCTTGATGACGTGGAGCATTGTCGCAAGCTCGTTGAAGATAAAGGGATGGAGTTCCTGGTGCTCGATCAGACCAGACCGGATATCGAAATGCCGGTCGTTCGGGTGATCGTACCTGGAATGCGACATTTCTGGGCACGATTCGCATCAGGACGTCTGTACGACGTTCCTGTTCGTATGGGTTACCGTCAACAACCATGCAGTGAAAGTGATTTGAATCCCGCTCCGGTGATCGCATAGCAGCAATATGGAAATCGACGAAGCTGTCAACGTAACACAAGATCGACTCATCGGCGAAGGCGAAACGATGCGCGATCTACTTCAGCACTTTCGTAATTACGTCTCACCATGTCTGATTGGCGAGACGCAATGGACGGAAATTCTCAATTGCGGAGGAACTCTACCTATCACGTTGGCTGCACTTCCTTTCGGATTTGAACTACCGCTACACGACCCCGAACCGAAAGCGGACCTTGGCGTCTCACTAGCAAGCGGAACACGAAGTGCCACGTTTTTTCATGAGCGCGCACACAACGACAGCAGCGATCTCACTGCCAAAATAATCACTCGTCTCTTCGATCAAATCGAATCCAAAAATTCGTCTCTACAAGAGATCGTTGGCCGCAAACTAATGCTGGAGTACGACATTGGATCAGCGAATGCCATGGATTGTGAAGTCCCTGGCATGTTTTTGAGACCGGGCGAACGTCCGATTATCGGCGCGACTGAGCAAGTCAACGACGTGAGTTTGATTGTCGACTCTTTGGTATCGAGCGTTGGCTGGGATAGTGTTGAGGACGAACGTGCAAATGTAAGACGAGCATACATGGCTCAACCAGAAGACACCCGAATGGACTCATTCGGGATTTTCCCGTCGCGAGAACGCGTGATCCGGCTTGCGATCATGGGTTTTAAAACGCAAAACGAAATATGTGACTACCTTAGAAACTTGGGTTGGCCTGGTGAAACCTCCGCTGTAGAAGAAGTGATTTCTCGCTTCAAGGAACGTGTGAAGATTGTTAGATCCGGTGCGAATATCGACGTGTACCAGCATGGTCTCGGACCCACGCTTGGTCTAACACTAATCGTCAAGCAGAGATACACGAAGGATTCGCGCTACTGGCTCGACGGTCTGACGGATTGGGATCCATTCCTAGAAGCACTAGGTCAGGAAGCGATTGTTAATCAAGACAAACTAGAGGAACTCGCAACTTGGGTTTCAAATCCGACGACATTATTTGGGAAGTCCGGGCGTTATGTACTGCTTCGAGGTATCCACCATATAAAACTCGTGATCGAGGAGAATGCGCTCCGCAAAGCGAAGGCTTATGTATTTTTGGTGCTTTCTGCTGGCTTATCTCAGTAGATCCATCCTCTTTGCTTAAAAAAGACCTACACCTCAATGGTAAGGTGTAGGTCCAATCAGATTTTTAACAGGAACGTATTCGCGGGGAACACGCCTCATTGAGCGGCTAATCCGCGATCAAATCTACCAGCAGCAGCACAAACCAGCGGAAATCGCTTCGAGTTGCTCTTCGGTGATATGCGGATCCGGAGGCAGGGCCAAATGCACTGTCTGCATGTCGCTCTCGTGAATCTGAATAGTCATAGATTCCGGAATCGTAATACCGAGTTCTTGACTAATAGTGCTCTTCGGATCTGCAAGAAGCTGTTGCCTGAAGTCAGAATCCAGTGCTGACTTTTCAACGATTTGCTTCAGCATGTCGTCGCCACTTTGCATGGTAACCTCCCTATGCGCTTCGACCAATAGCACCAATCCATTGGCGTATCCGGTCGCAGTCAACGTAAGTTGCTTTGAATTCGGAATTATTCTACAACATTACACAGATTTGGCAAGACCATTCTGGGGACAATAGGCAGCGTTGAATTTTGAGCACACATATTTGCATCCTCCCGTATTGTGGGTGTTACTCCTCATAACGAGCCGCCAACCAGCAGAGTTCGTTTGATACTCACTCATTTACTGAAGACGCACACGAGGAGACCGTCTGTGATTCGGCAAACTCGTCACTGTAATGACTGCACGCTAACATGTCTCGGGATTGATATTTGCACCGTCCGATTCCGATTCAGGTCTTCATTCGTCGTGCATGATCGTACGCGTACTCTCACCGATGGCATACTTTCGCGTAGCAATTCAGGGTATTTACATCTGTGAAGAAAACCGAGCAACTTCGCGTTCTCAACGAACTCAATGAACATATCGCTACCGGATCTACGACCGATGCCGGGGGTGTAATGCGCGCGCCGATGTCTGATTTCACAGATCCACAACTCTTTCTGCGCGAAAAAGAAGCGTTCTTCCGCAAAGAACCTTTGTGTATGGGACTTTCTTCGGAATTACCTCAGTCGAATACATACTGGTCAGATAACGCAACGGGTATGCCAATCCTCATGGTTCGTGACGGTCAAGGCCATTTTCGGGCTTTTGCGAATGTCTGTAGGCATCGCGGGAGTCTAGTAGTCGAAGAAGGGCGTGGTTCTAGGAGTCGCTTCACATGTCCGTTCCATGCTTGGACATATGGAAACACCGGCGATCTGATCGCAGTGAACAAGAGCAGTCAGTTCGGCGACGTGTCAGATCTAGGACTATCGCTGTTCGAACTTCCCTCTGCGGAACTCTATGGGACGCTCTGGGTACGACCCATTCAAGGTGATCCCATTGATGAGGAAGACTGCCTAGGTGGCCTTCAAGACGATTTCATGAACTGGAATTTGCCAGATCATCCCTTCATTGGGATGCAGATCATTGATGCAAGAATGAACTGGAAACTCGTAATCGATTCCTATGGCGAGATTTATCACCTGAACGTTCTTCACAAGGAGACGATCGGCGACGCAGTAATCGGTAACGCTCAGACGCTCGCTACGTTCGAAAAGAACCTACGCATGGTAGTCGCGAATCAGAAATTCAACCTGCTACGGATGCTATTGCCGTATCCTGATCGTTGGCCTTACAAGCAAGTAACGCAAACCATCTATTTCTTATACCCAAACGTCATCATGATGATCGATTCTTTCGGCATTGATTTTTTACGCATCTTTCCGCTCAATGATTCGCCTTCTCATTCGAGAACGATTCACACTTGGTACATCGATCCAAAAGTCCAAAAGCAATTTGAGGACCAGGGGTTATCTCACGAGGACAAACTCAAACTATTCCGCGAGTCCGTCGAGCAAGAGGATTACGTCATGGGGGCCGATATTCAAAAAAATGCTGAGCTGAAAATCCAAGAGGAAATCGTGCTTGGTCGAAATGAAGAATCACTCCAACATTTTCACAACGCTCATCGCTTGGGGCTTGGACGCGAACAACTGCAAGTTGGAACGACGTAACGAGTTGGCCGACGACAAACTCGATATTGCACAGTTTGCCTCAACCCAGCCATGACGATTAACGAAGCGCTCAAAGTGCGACTCGATACGCGTGGTCGTTCTCTTCTAGTGGTATCGTGTTTTCACGATACAATCCTTCTCGCTTAAATGAGATGGCTTACTTAGGCATGTTGCGGGTCCCGAAACTATTGCTATCTAGTCTCGGTCACTGACGTGATCCAACCAGGTCGCGAATCTTTACAAAAGATTGCAGTAATTGGTCGTGGAACAGCAGGTTCCTTGGCGGCAGCGAGTGTAACGAACGCACTCGCAGAGACTGACTACGAGTTACACCATATCTACGACTCCCGAATTCCGATTATTGGTGTTGGCGAAGGTAGTTGGCCGAGTCTTGTTGACCGACTCCACGTTCTTTCAAATCTGCCCCACGAGACAATTCAAAACCGTCTGAACGGCACACGTAAATACGGCGTCGCGTTCGAAGGTTGGGGATGCCGCAATCACGATTTCATCCACTATTTCACGCCCCAACTAGTGTCGTATGCATACCACCTTTCGGCCGATCTTTTAGCAGATATCCTTCAAGAAGGTACTCGTGCACATCACGTCGATAAGAATGTGCAAAACGTTACGACAGTGGACGGAAGGGCAGAGATTGAATTCGAAGACGCTACAACCGAGCGCTACGACCTCGTCTTTGACGCTCGAGGGTTTCCTAAGGAACTCAATACAAACGAACATTTGGATATTTCGTTTATCCCGACCAATACTGCCGTTATCCGTCGCTGCCCTTCGATCTTTCAGGATCACGCGGGTGGACCTGTTCGTCAGCCTACATATACGCGCGCTGTTGCGCGACCGCACGGGTGGGTATTCGTGATCCCATTGACCGTACACACATCGTACGGGTATATCTTCAATCGAAACGTATCTGATCTTGCGGATGTCGAAGCCGATTTTGACGAGCTACTTGAATCTGACCGAGTACCCGAGTTCGAACGGAGAGCCGTCATCCAATTCCCAAACTTCGTTCATCGTCAAATGTACGACGGTGTGGTCGCTCGCGTTGGTAACACCGCGACTTTTATGGAACCCTTAGAAGCAACCGCAATTGTGGCTGCACAAATGCAGATCGAAATGGTGCTACACATGCGTTTGAATCGTTCCGTTGAGATTCTTGAAGCCGACGCGCCAGTAGTTAATCGATTCCTAATAAACACGATGCTGTGTTACGGTCTCTTCGTCGGCTGGCACTACAGTTGTGGCTCGATACACGACACCGACTTCTGGCGATTTGCTCGCGATCAAATTTGGGCGCAGCATCGAGAAGTGCTCGACCCACTTGGGGTGGAATGCACAGCGCTGCGTAAGTTCGATGAAATGTTTGATCTGTTGCGCCAGCCAGTGGTCGAGAAATCGGATTGGAATCGACTATGTGCAGCACCTGTAACTAGCTATGCACAGTTGACTCAAGGGCTCGGATATAGACTTTAGGTCAGTATCGGTTATATAGGTCACATGCTCGTATATCGCACGATTTGGTAAAACCTTGAGACAGTTTGTGTACGAGTCCGATCGATCGCACAAAATCGTCGATTACCTCGCGCAGAACCCAACGTGATTGGTTAATTCACCTTCACCAGTCGGAAAGTTTCAGCGCTGAACAATGCAGCAGAGTCTGAACTAAATAACTGCCCCAGTAAGTTACCTGGGAGTTTGTACGCGATACACTCTCGCATCCACTGCAGTTGCCGATACGGGTAAACCGTGCGGCTCTCGAATTCCTTCAGTATTTCCTTCATTTCATTAAGTTCGTCCTCGGAAAGCCAGTTCGTCGGTCTTTCCTTTAACTGTTCAGCCACGATACTCGAAGCTATCTCCGTACGGATCTTCTTGTTAACGCAACTAGCGTATTCTGAAGCAGTTAACGTGGCACCTTCAGTAGAAAATTGCGCCGCTGCTAAACGAGCGACCTTCTCAATGTCAATTTCCTGAAGAACTATGGATTCATCATCAGAAACCACTCTTAAGAACCGATACCCATCAAAGTCACCTGAATTCGGTTCCGCTTCCTCACTTTTCTCTTCTACATAAGTTCTCGCGTCGATCTGCAATACATGAACATCGTTAAACGCTAACACATCGCCTTGGAATGACGCACGCTCTGTGTTGGAACGGGCTGATTGCGACGCATCTGAATCGACACCGGCATCGGTGACGTTGAACGTCATATCCACTGTCAACGAGCCGCCTTCGTTCTTAACGACTTCGACGGCAATAAGTGGTTCCGAATCACTAACGGCATACCAAGAACCTGGCAGTCTTTCGTGAAGCGGACTATGTGACCAGGGGAGAGGGTGCTTAAAGTTCGAACACCCTGCCATCAACGCGATCATAAGACTCGCGAAAATCGTTGATCGAGTGAGTGGCATTCGAAGTTCCTTTTTTACGTGGTTCAAACGACGTTTAGCATCGCATTGGATTGTTCATACGAACCCAAATGGTGGATTTACGACAAACGTGACCTGCTCTCGTTGTCTTCTTGAACGCTTTCGGCTAGCGCCCGATATATGCGACATCGTCATTTGACGGATCGTTCAACGTTAATTTCTGAAAATGTGGTCGAGATTATTTCAACGCACCCTGCGATTCGACGAACCGATCCTACTCTGATCAAAAAACGGCGATATGACGCGGATATGCTTGCGCTCGCATTCGATTGGACCAAACCATGAAAGAAGACCACGTCGACATACAGACAAACGACGGCATGATGAATACCTTCATCACAAGACCTGACGAAGGCGGACCATTCCCCGCAGTTATCTTTTATATGGATGCGCCAGGGAAGCGAGAAGAACTACACGACATGGCTCGCCGAATCGCCACAGTAGGTTACTACGTCATCCTCCCTAATCTCTATTACCGCGATGTGCGCGAATTTCATCTTGGAACGCCTGATGCGACACGAGAACGCATGATGGAACTGATGGGTAATCTGTCCAACGCGATGGTATGTGAAGATACGCAAGTAATGTTCGACTACATGGCAAATGAGCCAGATGCACGTGACGGTCCAGTTGGAATCACTGGCTACTGTATGAGTGGTCCATTCGTCTTCGCCGCAGCTGCTGCGTTTCCTGAGCGGATCAAAGCAGCGGCGTCTGTGCACGGCGTCAAGCTTTACACCGATGATGCCGACTCGCCGCACTTAGCAGCTGAGAAAATTCAAGGTGAGATGTACTTCGCGTGTGCTGAACTCGATCAACTGGCACCACCTTCCATGATCAATCCTTTAGATGAACATCTGAAATCAACCGGCATTAACTATCGAATTGAGTGGTATCCCGCCGCACAGCATGGTTTCGTATTCCCGCAGCGCGACGGGATGTTTTCGAGAGAATCCGCAGAGCGACATTGGTCTCGGCTATTCGCTATGTTCGATAGGAACCTGCGCTAGTGCAAAATAGCGCCTTTGGTATTTCTAGCGCTAAGTACTAAACGAACTATGGGCTCATATCGGCGACACATGAAGGACTTTTAACTTGGGAGCAATACTCGAAGTCGAAGATCTTCGCGTCAATTTCGGCGAGAATGAGGCTGTCCGTGGCGTTTCTTTCGACATACAGCAAGGCGAAACAGTCGCCCTCGTTGGCGAATCCGGTTCTGGTAAATCGGTGACCGCCCTTTCGGTATTGCAGTTATTGCCGTACCCACAGGCTAACCACCCAACGGGCAGCATCAAAGTTGACGGTACCGAGGTTATGGGCGCACCGAACACAACGATGCTGGATATTCGCGGCGTCAAGGTCAGCATGATCTTTCAAGAGCCGATGACTTCACTCAATCCGCTCCACAAGATCTCTAAGCAAGTCGGTGAATCACTTATCGTGCATCGCGGTATGACCAAGAACGACGCACGCACCCGTACGCTTGAATTGCTCGAATTGGTCGGTCTTCAGGATGCGGAATCACGTCTGAATTCATATCCTCACGAGCTCTCGGGAGGGCAACGCCAACGCGTCATGATCGCAATGGCGCTTGCAAACGAACCACAACTATTGATAGCAGACGAGCCCACAACGGCACTTGATGTGACCATTCAGGCTCAGATCCTGAAATTGCTCCAAGATCTGCAGGATCAACTGAACATGGCGATTCTGCTCATTACTCATGATCTTGGTATCGTAAGACACACGGCGAACCGCGTATGTGTCATGAATAACGGCGAAATCGTTGAACGTGGTCCAAACGAACAAATATTCGGCCAACCGAAACACCCCTACACTCAGCATCTGCTTGCTGCCGAACCTTCAGGCGATCCAGTCGAGTCGAATTCCAGCGCACCAGTCGTTACTGATGCCAAAAACTTCACTGTGAAATACGCACTCGGCAAAGGGTGGCTAGGGAAGAGCAAGTTCTTTACTGCCGTAGACGATGTTGAAGTCGTCGTTCGTGCGGGACAAACCGTCGGCGTGGTCGGAGAGTCTGGTTCGGGCAAGACCACCCTAGGACTCGCAATGCTACGTTTGCTACCGAGTGAAGGTGACCTCTCGTTCAATGGCATGGACTTACAGGGGCTTAAACGCAAGGACCTCACCAAGTTGCGACGCGACATGCAAATCGTATTTCAGGATCCTTACGGCAGCCTCTCACCACGCATGTCGGTACAGAACATCATTGAAGAAGGTCTAGGCGTCCATCACCCTGATATGTCCAAATCCGAACGTCGCGAGCGCGTTGCTGAGGTCATGACAGAGGTCGATCTCGATCCCGAGATGATGATTCGATATCCCCATGAGTTTTCTGGCGGTCAACGGCAGCGGATTTCCATTGCCAGGGCTATGGTCTTAAAACCTAAATTCGTCGTTCTTGATGAACCGACTTCAGCATTGGACATGTCCGTGCAAGCCCAAATCGTCGACTTGCTACGAAAACTACAGCGTGACCACGATCTCGCTTACATGTTCGTCAGTCACGACCTGAAGGTCGTCCGCGCACTTGCGAACTGGGTTATCGTGATGAGAGATGGGGTTATCGTCGAGCAGGGAGATTCCAAGAAGATCTTCGAAGCACCGGAAACCGAATACACACACGCACTTCTCGACGCCGCCCTCGACATGAAAGCCGACGAAGTTGTCGTGCGTCAATAGTCTCGGTTTATCGGCCGAAACTAACCCGAAAACTTCGCTATCGCTGAATCCGACATTCCTACAGCTCTAGCCGCGTCCAGCAATTCCGACCACGTTTGACTATCGATCGGGATTCCCTCCACAGTCCGTTCCGCCATCGACTCTAGTTCAGGCTCACCAGGAATGCGAACTCGGTCAGCTCCTTTCGCAGGTTGCGTATCGTGCAAGTAATCGACCATCGCGGTTATTTCATGTTGAAAGCGTTCCGTACCACCAAATACATCGGGATTTAAGACCATCATCAGCATGTTGTTGATAACGGTGCCGCTCCGTTCATGTTCAGGTTGCATCGTCCATTCGCCCACCAACGCACCGCCAAATAGCTCACACATAAGCGCGAGACCGTAGCCCTTATATAAACCAAATGGCTGCACGGCACCGCCTGGTTGTGAGAACATCACTTTAGGATCATTGGTCGGGAGCCCATCGTGGTCTACCAAGACTCCGTCCCTTATCAAATTACCCGCGTTGTATGCGACCTTTACCTTCCCGAATGCGACAAAACTAGTCGCCATATCTAGGACGATCGGCGGCGCGTTTTCGCGGGGCGCGACGGCGCAAAACGGGTTGGTCTGAAGACGACGTTCCGCACCGTTATATGGCGCGACTAACGGTTCATGACCCACAACATTTACGAAGTGAACTGACACCATTCCAGCTTCAGCACACATTTCGCCATACGTACCGATTCGACCTAGATGGTGCGCATTTCGCAATCCAACACATGCAATTCCATTTTCACGCGCTCGTTCGATCCCAACGGCCGTGGCTTCTCTACCTACAACTTGCCCAAACCCAGCACAACCATCGATCAAAAGAACACCTCCAGCGTCTTTCACGATCTCGATGTGGCCTTGTGGGTTTAAGAAGCCGCGCTTTATGTTCTCGACATATGACGGAGCCATCACCACGCCGTGTGAGTCGTGTCCTTTCAAGTTCGCTAGTACAAGGTGCTCTGCGGTCTGTGTTGAGTCGGTTCGGTCTGCGCCTGCGGCGACGAAGAGATCCGTGGTGAATGACTGCAATTTCTCCGCGGTGATCCGCATCGCAACGAGTGTCCAGATGTGTAACGGCGCGAATTATCGTGACCCGTTCACTAACCATGTGAACCACTAATCACGTCCAAATTTATGTCGCGTAGGGCGCATTCTCTTGCTGGTAACATGACCACGTTACACCAGTAGGTCACGCGAAGAGGCACTCCTTGCGCGACAGCATTAGAAAAACACCTAGATACTTCGTTGCGATCTTACTAACAGTTCTTGTTGGCGATCTGTCTATTGCCGAAGAAGAACAATGGCCTGAAGAGTGGTATCAACCTTTTAAGACGGCGTCCCAGATTGGATTGACCAATTTCACCGATAGTCCACTCTTACACGAGAACGAGATCGAGCACCCCAACTTTCAAAACTTACCCCCTGTCGAGCAACGCCTCCCTAAAGACCCTATTGTCGTGTATCCACTTAAGGAAACGGGGCGCCATGGCGGAATCGCACGTCTAACGAATCATGATCTATGGCAGTTTTTTAACTGGGAAGCGGCATTCACGATTTCCGCTGATATGCGCACGTTCTTCCCAAATTTGGCAGAATGGTTCGAGCTCAGTGAAGACGGCCTAACCCTCACCATCAAGCTTCGCGACGGAATAAGGTGGTCGGACGGAGAACCGCTAAAGAGCCAAGACTTCGCTTTTACTTTCAATGATCTGTGGAACAACGACGAATATTCACCAGAAGCCTACAAGATTGTCGATGGATCGAAAGTAGTTGTCGTCGACGATCTGCTATTCCGTTATGAATTTCCAACCCCACGACCGTTATTCGTTAACTTCGTGGCACAGTACGGCGACTTCATGATTGACCCATCTCACTACATGAAGCGTTTTCACCCTTACTACACGACGGAAGAAGAACTAGATCAACGAATCAAGGATTACGAAGCACTGAACTGGACACAGCTAGTTAACGATATTCGCCGTGAAGGATCTGATGACAGTGTGGAGGTTCCAACGTTACGCGCGTTCAAGTTAGTTGAACGTTCTTCCATGAAGCGCAAGTACATCCGCAACCCTTATTACCCAAAAGTTGATCCGGAAGGTCGACAGCTGCCATACATCGACCAGATCAATATGGAAACGGTCGAAAATGCAGAAATAATGGCGGCTATGGCGTCTACGGCGCAAGTGGATTTCGCAGCATTCGCGCTAAGGACACAAGACATTCCCCTTCTGAAACTTGGCGAACGCAACGGTGCTATCAAAGTACACATCTGGCAGCGTCTCCACTCTAGCGATGTCGCAATTCAGCCAAACTACAACTATGACGACGAACGGTATCAGGATCTCTACTGGGACATTCGTTTTCGAGCGGCTCTGTCTCACGCAATCAATCGCGACGAACTAAATCAAATCATCTACTTTGGTCGGGGCTTCCCACGTCAGGTCACCGTACATCCAACGAGTAGGTTCTTCAAGGAAGAGTGGGAAAAAAGGTACCTCGAATATAAGCCAGACTACTCCCGGGAGCTGCTCGACGAGATTGGGGTCATAGATCTTGATGGTGATGGATACCGCGAATTTCCCGATGGGTCACGACTCACTATTACCTTGGAGTTCTATGACTTCGAAACTCCGAAAGGCATTACCATGGAGCTGGTTCAAGAGTATTGGCGACAGATTGGAATTGATTTAAGACTCAAACTCGTAGACGGCAATTTACAGCGTGAACGTGCGGTCGCTGGTGAGATGCAAATGACGCTCTGGCACGCGGACCGCGTAACAGACGTTCTGTTTCCCTTGTTCCCTGATTGGTGGGTGGCTCGATCCATTAGTTGGGATCGTGGTATGTGGAATGACTGGTCCCGTTGGTATATGAAGTCTGGAGAGGCCGGCGTCGAACCCCCCGCCGTCATGCGCCAGCTTCAAGACTGGGTCGATGAGATGTGGGTCACGATGGATGAAGACGAACGCCATGTCATCGGGCAAAACATCCTTGCTACAGGTTCTGAGTATCTATGGGTGATAGGCACTATCGGTCTCGCGCCACATCCCGTCGTCGTTTCGTCGCGGCTAAAGGGCGTACCACAGAAAGGTATCTGGGGTTGGGATAACCGATGGACATTGGCGAACCATCCGGCTTCCTGGTACATCGAAGAACCCGTGCGATAGAAGCTGAGAAAACAGGCCGAATTCGGAATGCTTCATTACGTCATTAAGCGCATGGGCACGATGGTGCTCACGCTCGCGTTCATTTCGGTGATTGTCTTTGTCGTTATCCAGCTGCCCCCTGGCGATATCGTAACTTCCACACTTGAGCGGATGGAAGCGTCAGGAATGCAAGCGTCCGACGAATACGTTCAAAACCTCAGGGCACGATACAACCTCGATAAACCGCTCTATCTGCAATATTTGAACTGGATCTTTAATTTCGTGCAAGGCGATCTGGGTTATTCATATATCTACTCAAAACCAGTTAACGAATTAGTATGGGAACGCCTCGGTTACACGTTACTGATCACCATCTCCGCAGTGATATTCACGTGGGTGGTCGCCGTACCATTTGGAATCTACTCTGCAGTACGTCAGTACTCCATCGGCGATTACTTTATTACCGTAGTTGCCCTGATTGGTCTCGCAACACCGAATTTCCTCTTAGCGTTGTTAGTCATGTTCTTCGCGTGGGAGTGGTTTGGAATATCCATCGGCGGGTTGTACTCAATGGAATTCCGTGATCAACCGTTCTCGATCCCAAAACTATTCGACTTGTTATCACGTCTGTGGATTCCAGGGAGCGTTGTTGGAATGGGCGGTACCGCGGTGACGATGCGAATCCTCCGTGCGAATCTGCTCGATGAACTGAATAAACCCTACGTCGTTACGGCGCGCGCCAAGGGTGTTAAACCGATCAAGCTCATTTTCAAATACCCATTACGAATTGCGATCAATCCTTTCATAAGTACTTTAGGGCTACTCTTGCCAACGTTGATTTCCGGCGAAGCAATCGTTTCAATGGTTCTCAACCTTCCAACAACCGGTCGAATGCTCCTACAAGCATTGCTTGCGCAGGATATGTATCTCGCAGGTAGTTTCCTTATGTTGCTTGCGATACTGACCGTCGTTGGAATGTTGATTTCTGATCTTGTTCTTGCATGGTCTGACCCGAGGATTCGATATGAGTGAAGCTGTCCTCGAGCGACCTCAGCCCATTGCGCTTGAGACTCCTGACGAACTTAACTTCCTAACACCACGTCAACTGGCTTGGCGGAGATTCAAGCGACACCGCCTCGCTTTGATTAGCGCAGTCATCTTGATCGTCATGTACCTGGTGACCGGCTTTGCCGAGTTTTTTGCTCCTTATGCGACCACCTCCCGTAATGTTGGCGCTATCAATGCGCCGCCTATGAATGTTCGATTTTTCGAACACGACGGCACTTTCCACTTGCGTCCGTTCGTATACGGTTACGACCTTCATATCAACGAGCAAACCTGGGCACGCGAATACTCAGAGAATCCCGAAAAGATTTACCCACTTCGGTTCTTTGCGCGTGGTGAAACGTACGAACTGTGGAATCTCTTCGAGGGAGATATTCACTTTTTTATTGCAGAAAATGACGAAGGAGACGGTTACATCCACTTCCTCGGTACAGACCAACTCGGGCGCGACGTTTTCTCTCGCGTGATCTACGGAGGTCGCATATCGTTATCGATTGGCATGCTTGGGATTGGTCTGACACTGTTCCTGGGCGTCCTGTTCGGCGGCTTCGCCGGGTACCTGGGTGGATGGATTGACCGTATTGTCCAACGCATGATTGAGGTACTTCAATCATTACCGACCTTGCCATTGTGGATGGCGCTTACGGCCGCATTACCAGCACATTGGAGTTCTCTGCGGATCTATTTCGGCGTCACGATCATTCTTTCGTTGTTCGGTTGGACCGCACTTGCCCGTCAAGTCCGGGGACGATTTCTTGCGTTGCGCAATGAAGACTTCGTGATCGCAGCACGACTTATCGGCAGCGGTCAGAACCGCATCATTTTTAAACACATGATGCCGAGCTTCCTAAGTCACACCATTACTACCGCAACGCTTGCTGTGCCAGGAGTCATATTGGGCGAAACAGCACTGAGTTTCTTGGGTATCGGAATTCGGCCTCCCATTGTCAGCTGGGGCGTGCTAATGGAACAAGCCCAAAACTATCAAGTGATTTCAATGACACCGTGGATTCTGTACCCGGGACTGTTCGTGGTCATCGCCGTAATGGCGTTCAACATTCTCGGCGACGGCTTGCGTGACGCAGCTGACCCATACAACATGGGCGGACAATGATGGCGGACAACATTCTCGAAATCCGTAATTTGGGTGTCCGTTTCAAGACTGACACAGGTGTTACTAACGCACTTAACGATGTCAATTTTGACGTCCCGCGTGGTAAGGTCACAGCGATCGTAGGTGAGTCCGGTTCCGGAAAATCAGTCACCGCGAACTGCATCATGCGTCTGCTGCAACCGCCCGGTGAGATCGTGAATGGATCCATTCACTTCAATCCTTCGAGAACCGCACCATTCGACGTCGTTGCTATCAGTGATCGTGACCCGCGCATCTACGATCTTCACGGCGGTCTGATCAGCATGGTATTCCAAGAACCCATGACCGCACTGTCCCCCGTTCATCGAGTTGGCAACCAAGTTGCCGAAGCAATCCTGTGTCACCGAGATGTGTCGAAAGACGCAGCAATGGCAGAAGCACACGATATGTTGAGCCGGGTAGGTATCCCCGATATCGACACGCGCATCCAAATGTACCCGTTCGAATTTTCCGGCGGTATGCGACAAAGAGTGGTCATCGCAACAGCGTTAGTGTGCAACCCGGAGGTGCTGATTTGCGATGAACCGACCACCGCACTAGACGTAACGATTCAGGCTGAGATTCTGACCCTCATAAAAGACCTCCAGGAGGAATTGAGCAACTCCATCATCTTCATTACCCACGATATCGGGATTGTCGCACAGATTGCCGACTACGTGGTTGTCATGTATCAAGGGCGCGTATTAGAAATAGGCACGGTTAGGCAGGTGTTAAAGGATCCTCTGCATCCCTACACCAAAGGTCTGCTAGCAGCTATCCCCGGAAACGTGCCTAAAAGTGTACGGCTGTCAACTATCGCGACAGCAGTTGGAGATGCAGACATCACCACGCCTTATCCGTTGAAGGAAGTTGGTGAAGGGCGTTTGGTAAGTCTTCCGTGAGAAACGACATGTCGAATGACAACGACCTTATCCTGAAGGTCCGACATCTAAGCAAGACCTTCGATGAGCACGTTGCTCTTCGCGATGTGTCATTCGATTTGAAGAGAGCGGACACGCTTGGTGTTGTGGGAGAGTCGGGTTCAGGAAAGACGACGCTCGCCCGTTGCATTCTGCGTGCCATTGATCCAGACCGCGGGGGGACGGTCGAGTTCAACAGCGAACAAGATGGGTGGGTTTCACTTTCCTCGCTACGTCATAAGGAATTGGTGCCTCTTCGGAAAGAGATGCAGATGGTCTTCCAAGACCCTTACTCATCACTTAACCCGCGCATGACTGTTCGGCAAATCATCGAGGAACCATTGGTCATCCACGACGAGGGGAATAGTAACGAGCGACTTGAAAGGGTTCGTGAAATGCTCGATCTCGTCCAACTCAGTCAGGATTCCCTGACACGTTATCCTCATGCCTTCTCAGGCGGACAGCGGCAACGCATCGGAATCGCTCGGGCGCTCATCTTGAATCCGAATCTAGTCGTGTGTGACGAGACCGTTTCTGCACTAGATGTCTCAGTTCAAGCCCAGATCATCAATCTGCTAGAGGATTTGCAGAAGACACTACATCTCACGTACATTTTTGTCGCGCACGACTTGGCCGTCGTCCGACATATTTGTAACAACGTTCTCGTTATGCACAACGGCGTCGTGGTGGAGAGAGGCGATGTGGACTATGTCTTTGATCATCCACAGCGAAACTACACAAGACTCCTTCTATCTGCCATCCCTTCGCCTGACCCAGACGTTCGCATGACTCCGGAAGATCGAGCGATCTTAGACGAGCCTGAACCGGTCGCGAACGGCTATGGCCTCGTTGAGGGACCCGTTTGGCATGACGACTTCGGACTGATGTTTAGCGATGTCATTTTCGGTGGGGTGTATTCCGTCAACGACAACAAGGATGTCGAACCGGTATTTGAACACCGCCGCGGCATCGGTGGCATAGCTGTTCACGCTGAGGGCGGATTGGTCGTAAGCGGAAAGAACGTATCACTCAAACGCTTTGGCGAAACCGAGAGCATTCTCCTGTTGGATCGGGATCCCGACAACGGAAATGTCGGATACAACGACCTGACCACGGATGAGGCAGGCCGGATTTACGTAGGATCGTTAGGTTCAAGTCCAGTATTTGACGACGGACTCGAACCACGAGCTGGGGATCTCTACGTGATTGACCTAGATGGAACAAGCCGCATCGTTGCCGAGGACGTGCAACTCACGAACGGTCTAGGATTCAGTCCGAATGGACGGCTGCTCTACCACTCAGACTCGCGACGAGGTCAAATATTTCGCTACGAAGTGGCGCGTAACGGCGACCTTAAGCCACGTGAGGTTTTTCACGAATTTGAAAGCGGTGCGCCTGACGGGTTAGCCGTTGCGGAAGATGGTTCAATTTGGGTTGCAAACGCAGGCGCAGGAGGCGTTGCTGTCATTGATCCTGACGGCAGTCAACGCACGTTTATCTCGATACCTGTTCCAATGTGTACTAGTGTTTGCTTTGGCGGTTCGGGTTTAAGAACTCTCTATATCGTCTCGGGCTCGAATGGGGTCGACGGTGATCGACGTGGTGGAGTCTACCGCTACGAGGCTGCTGTGAGCGGTTTGCCGATTCCAGAAGCCAACATACAAATACCCCAAGCGTAACCGCTTAGTCATCCCGCTGGAGAAGCCGCACGACCTCGCGTAACGACTTTTGAACGTTCGCTGTGCTAGCTCCTTGAGACAGATGATGGCAAAAGATAGTCGGTCGGTTCTCAATATGCGCTCGTCCGAAAACACGACCTACACTCCCTCTACCATACTCTTCATCCAACCATTGATTTTCAAGATGAAGTGCTCTACTAGCTTTTGCGCCGACTACAAGCACGACTTTGGGCTGCATTGCCCTTATCAATCGTCGGAGCCACGTGGTCGAGAACTCTAACCAATCTCTCCTCGGACCCGATTTTCCGAGCCAGAGCTCTGCTTCACTCACATGAGCTTCAGGGAAACACGCGGCGATCGCAACAGTACTTCGTTTTAAAACTTCGAAAAGCCCCGCTCTTTTGCTCTCTTTACGCAACCGTGTACCAAATCGGTAATCATCATGCAGGTACAGAAGTTCGTCAGGCCACGTGTACTTAGTTGGCGTTTTGTCCTCTCCTCCACCTTGAAAACTCACAAGCAAGAGATCCGGTTCCACCATTGGTGGTCCGTAAAGTGCGGTAATCCTGTTCTTGACAACAGCTGCGAAGCTTCGTTCTAAGCTTCGCTCACGAATTTCGTCATACATCGTGCTACAAAGCGCTTCTAGCTCTCTCTGATTAGATGGGTTCAAGCCGACATCTATTGCCGTCATATTCGGTATCTCATCGCTAGTTCTCTCAAGTTTTTTCCAACAAAATCGCATTCCCCCTCTTTCAACATATGTAAAAGCGTTAGTTCGACTTCACTACCTTATATTGAGAATAAATGGTGTTAGAGGTTGATCAATTGTGCCGAATATCGAGCATGAAGCTCATTCGTTTCTTCTTTCCTAAGGTTCGCGATCAGGTCGCTTGAGACGGCAAACGTGAGTTCGTCGAGATCCAGCTTACGATGAAGCTTATCGCTGATTTGCGTTCCGGACTTGCGACTCGAAGACACTTCTGGCGATCGGTCTTTCGACTCGGTAGTATGATCGCTCGTTCAGAAACAGATCAACAATTCGATGACGGACCTTCGCCACAATCTACCTGATACCTTAAATCCCGAAGGCGATTGGCGGCACATATTCGCGTACCACCCAATGGATGTTGAAATTGAGCGGTCCGAAGGAGTGTTTATCTTTGATCGTGAGGGCAATCGCTACTTCGATGTTTCTGGCGGACCGATGGCTGTCAATCTTCCGCATAACCATCCACGTATGAAACAAGCAATTGCGGACCAGCTTGAGAGCTACAACTACACCCATCCATCGCTTGCTGATCCAAAAAGAGCCGAGTTTTGCCGGATGCTCGCGGAGATCACGCCTGGCGATCTGGATTACACCTACCTCGTGTCGGGCGGGTCCGAAGCGGTTGAAACCGCGATTAAAGTGGCTCGGCAGGCGCAGGTAGCGCTTGGCAATCCGAGTAAATACAAAGTGATTAGCCACCGCGACTCCTACCACGGTATGACGCTTGCGACTCTAGGCGTATCCCACAATCCGAGCACACAAGCCGTGTTTGAGCCTATGTTGCCAAAATGGCCTAGTGTTCGGCAATATTCCGACTTCGACCGGCCTTCAGGAATGACACGTGAGGAGTGGGGGATTGAATGTGCGGAAGCACTTGAATTCGCGATTCACTACGCCGGCGCGAGTTCAGTTTCTGCGTTTCTTGCCACACCGCACGGCTGTGGCGCGGACTATGCATGCGTACCACCCAAAAGCTATTGGGAGAAGATTCGCGAGATTTGCGACCAATATGAAGTGTTGCTCATAGCGGACGAAGTAGTGACCGGATTCGGGCGCACTGGCAAGTGGTTTGGCATGGAACACTTCAACGTCCAACCAGACATCATGGCCATGGCTAAAGGTATCTCGAGCTGTTATGTGCCATTCGGTGCCGTCTCCGTGTCGAGCAGAATCAACGCGCCGTTTGAACAGGGTACGCCTTTCGTACACGGCTACACCTTCGGCGGTCACCCGGTCGGGTGCGCGGCGGGATGCGAACTTATCAATGTGATCCGCGATGAAGCGCTGATTGAGAACTGCAATCGACAGAGCGAACACGTCTTCTCGTATAGAGATGAATTGCTTTCGCATCCGACAGTGGCAGACGTACGAGGCTGGGGTTTGATGATGGTGCTTGAACTTGTCGCCGACAAGGAAACGATGACCTTCTTCGACCGATCCGTCGGCGCTCAGACACTATTTCAGTCGATCGCTCTAAAACATGGACTCGCTATGTACAGCTCCCTAGGCGGAGCTTCCCGCCAGCCTGGGTTAGCACGGGGGCTGCCTATCTGGATCTCGCCTCCGCTATCGATCAGTACTGAGGAAGTCGAGGAAATGATGTCCCGATTGCTCGCTATGCTCGGCGAGTGGGAAGGCGTCGTCTTGAAAAGCAACTGACCTCATCTTTTTTGGTTCGTTGATTGACGTCTGATGAGTATTCCCTCTGTATTGGTTACTAATGACGAGTTGGGTATCGAATCGGTTGGCCAGCCGAAGTGAAGCGCGAGTCGACGCCTTATTTACTCGTTGTGTTGAAGCTTCGTCGAACGTCGTTCCACATACTCTCTCGTAACGTTGAATTCACTCTCTAACGGATAGATTCTGTGTCGCAAGCCACTCGCGATCAAATAGTCGTGATTGATATTTATTACCTGTATCGCACAACATGGTCACGATCGTATGGCCTGGACCAAGCTTCTTTGCTACCTCCATCGCGCCGCATATATTGATACCACTACTCGATCCCAAAAACCAACCTTCTTCTCGCAGGATCCGATAGACAACGTCGACCATTGCTTGATCAGCGATCTGCACAGCCCAGTCGACTCGTGCCTCTGCAAAGTTATCCGTAACGCGGCTATTGCCGATGCCTTCCGTAATCGAAGGACCTTCGCTCATCACTGCCTCGCCGGTCATGACGTAGCTATATAGCGCGCTCCCCATGCAATCGGACAGCACAATTTGAACGTCTTCGCTCTGTTCTTTCAGATACTGAGATACGCCTGCAAGCGTGCCTCCCGTGCCAACTGAACAGACAAACGCAGAAACTTCGTGATCTGTGTCCCGCCAAATTTCTGGTCCTGTTGACTCATAGTGGGCTAGACTATTCGCCGTATTGTCGAATTGATTCGCCCAGATGCCGTCTTGGAAAGTCGCAGCGTAACGCCCAGCTTGTTTTTGGTAGTTATTGTCATCCTTGTACGGTACGGTCGGGACGACGCGTACTTCTGCGCCGAGCGTTCTAAGGATGTCAACCTTTTCCGGTGACTGGTTGTCCGGCATGTAAATGACGCACTTGTAACCTCGTGCATTGCAGATGTGGGCGAGTCCGATGCCTGTATTACCCGCCGTACCTTCAACTACTGTTCCTCCGGGTTTGAGTTCGCCGCTATTCTCCGCTTCCCGGATCATCCACCATGCGGCTCGATCTTTAACCGAACCGCCGGGGTTTAAAAATTCCGCTTTGCCAAATATCTCACAACCCGTACTTTCCGAGGCTGCTTTTAATCGAATTAAAGGTGTATTACCTATTGATTCAACGAATCCCGCCTGATGTGTCGCCACTTCGTCTACGTGAGAAAATCAGCGGGAAATTTTAGAGACCATCTTTACAACACACAGTTCTTTAGTCTGCTTCGAATAAACAGCAGACTTAACACTGCATTCCATGTACCAAGTACTCAATTGGATAATGGCTCGCTTATTCACAACCTTCTAGAGACGTTCTGTGGCTGAAGATGCCTTTGTCAACGCTGGAGTAAACCCTAAGAAACTTGACGTGCTCCGTCAACGGGCCCGGAAGGAAATTGATGAAGGACTATTACACGCAGCGCAGTATGCGATTGCGAAAGATGGAGAAGTAATTTGGCAAGAGTCCCTAGGCTCCGCTCGTAACGAGTCACTCTTCCCGGTATTCTCAAGCACCAAAGCTGTTATGTCAGCAGCCGCTTGGTTAGTCATCCAAGACGGCTTATTGGATGTCAACGAAACCGTCGCCGACATCATTCCGGAATTTGCGACAAACGGTAAAGAGTCAGTCAAAGTTGTGCAGCTATTCCTGCACACATCCGGATTTCCCATGGCACCGTTTCGACCCGTTGAATGGGACGATCGTGCGTCCCGCCTCGCAAGGTTCTCCAATTGGCGATTGAATTGGGAACCAGGTTCGAAGTTCGAATATCACCCAACATCGAGCATGTGGGTCATCGCGGAAGTCGTCGAACGGAAGACGGGCATGGACTTTCGAGACTACATTAGAACCCGAATTGTTGAACCGCTAGGATTAAAAGATTTCTACGTCGGCTTGCCTAACACTGAGAACGACAGGGTTATGGCCCTTGAGCATGTCGGCGATCCGCTAACTAGCGAAGACTACGCTCGACTAGGAGTACCTGAACCGCCGATCACGGAGGTAACCGAAGACGCGATCCTCTCATTCAATCAGCCTGAAATCCGGGCGGTCGGAGTACCTGGTGGTGGGGGCATGATGACTGCTGCAGCAATGACGCTGTTCTATCAGGGTTTGTTACACGGCGGCGCGCTCGGAGGTGAAACGGTTTGGAAGAGAGAAACGCTCGACTTCGCGCTGGACGTGATTAGTGGTGACTATGTTGATCCGTTAATGGGACATCGCGTCAATCGAGCCCTCGGTGTCGTTGTCGCTGGTAACGAGCAACGTAATTTCAGAGGCTTCGGTCACTCTAACTCACCGACTGCATTCGGACATGGCGGTGCTGGAGGTCAAGTAGCGTGGGCGGATCCCGGCACTGGTCTTTCCTTCTGTTACGTGACCAATGGCCACGACCGCAATCCGATGCGCATGGGGTCACGGGGAGTGTCGCTTTCAAGTAAAGCAGCTTCCCTGTTGGAAAACTGAAGGGCTAGTCCGAGTCTATCTGACTCCGGAGCTTCGACAGATTAGCGTCACACTCTTCGATGCCTGCAGCGATTCCTGCGTCATCGTACAACCTACGCGCTTCATCCCAATAGCTTATCGCTTTTGCGGCATCGCCAAGAGCCGCATACAAGATCGCTATCGGACGATACGCATTTCCTAACGATAGGGGCGAAGTCTTGGGATCCGACTTAAGTGATCGCAATGCCCGCCAGTAAAGGGGTTCCGCCTCATCTAGCTTGTTTTCGTGACGCAGATGATCAGCCCAGTGACGCAGCGCTTCACCTTCGAGCAGACCACTACGAGCTCGACGAGCGGCATCTGCAGATTCACGCAGTAGCTCGATCGCTGTTGCGCGCCCTTCAAGATCACTACACAAGTGAGCAAGTTTGTTCAACGCGTACGCTAAACCGTAGTCATCTCTGCCACTCTTTGCGATCTCAGTCGCCTGTTCAAGTAATCGAACGCACTTAGAACGTAGCCGTAACGCTTGCGCACCAGATACTCGCTCCCGTATTGCCTTCGCACGCAACCGCCAAGCTTGGTCGGCGAGTTCAATCGCTTCTGTCATTTTTCTCGGTAAACCACAATTCGCCGTTTAGGTGCACATCGAGATTTTCCACAATGTGCGTTTCAATTGAATAGCAATTCATTACTCCAATATTGTTGAAGAGAAAGACCTAATTGATTCGATCGAAACGTCTTGTGCTTCACGTCTAGGCGAAAATTAACTTATGGCACGTAGATTAGCTCAAGAACACTGGACCATCCGAAAACCAGCGATTGTTGGAAGTGGTGGGATCGTATCTACTCAACACTATCTTGCGTCTGAGGTCGGTGCCGAGATGCTCCGCACAGGTGGCAACGCGATCGATGCTGCGATCGCCGCAGGATTGGCAATTGGGGTTGTTGAACCGTGGTCCAGCGGCATCGGTGGCGGTGGTTACATGACCGTTCACCTCGCTGACAAGCGATCCACCAAGGTGGTCGAATTTGGTATGCGAGCGCCATTCGCATCGACACCAGCCGACTATCCCCTAGATCCCAGTCAGGGCATAACGGGCGCAGGCAACTTTAACTGGCCAGCTGTCAAAGGGCATGTTAACGTAAGCGGACCGTTATCCATCGCGGTGCCAGGGTACATTCGAGGCGCCGCTCTTGCCCTAGAAACATTCGGCAGTAAATCATGGGAAGAAATCATCGAACCTGCTTGCCAGCTTGCAGACGAAGGTTTACCGATCGACTGGTTCGCGACTATGCACATTACCAATTTCGCACGCGGGTTATCGAGATTCGAAGGTTCGAAATCGATGTACCTCCCCGATGGGTTTCCACCGCTAGGTGCGGGAGAGGGGTTTGTTAGTCGTTTACCTTTAACTCAATTGGCTAAGACGTATCGAACGATCCAGCGCGAAGGACCCGATGCGTATTACGTTGGTCCGCTCGCACAGAGCATCGTCGCGGACTTGAATGAACTCGGCAACAAAATCACAACTCGTGATTTAGAGGAATACCAACCGTTCGTCCGCGAACCGATTACATCAATATATCGCGGGGCTACTGTCCAAACTCCCAGCAATATGACTGCCGGGCCAAGCATGCAGCAAGCGCTCGCTATTCTCAAACACCATGAATTTGCATCCGATAGACCGAACGCAGATGATGTCATTGCGTACGTGGAAGCCTTGCGGCAGACCTACGAGTTTCGGCTGTCGAACTTAGGCGAGGGGAAAACTCAATTGGGAGAAAACCATACGTCGCATCTGTCGGTAGCCGACGAAAACGGCAACATGGTTGCGCTCACCCAAACCGTCATGTCGCCTTTTGGCTCACTGGTGGTGCTTCCAAACACTGGCTTGACGATGAACAACGGGATGATGTGGTTCGACCCGCTACCAGACCGGCCGAATTCTCTCGTCGGAGGTCGTCATCCGTTGTGCAACATGTGCCCTACATTGCTATTTCGAGACGACGGTACACGCTTCGCGGTAGGAGCGTGTGGCGGAAGAAAGATCTTTCCCTCTGTCCTTCAGCTAACCTCGTTCGTGCTCGACTTCGCGATGGACATAAACGATGCTGTCCATCAACCGCGCGTCGATGTTTCAGGTAATGAAAACGTTTGGGCTATGGACCACTTCAGCGACGATATTCTTGATGCATTACGCGCCAAATACGAAACTACAAAAGTTCGATCAAATGGGCTCGGCGGAAACCAGTTTGCAGTCCCGCAGATCGTCGCTGCACGACCAGATGGTCGATTTGAAGGTGGGTGCTACGTGCCCTCGCCTCACGCTGCCGTCGCTACCGTCGAAGCTGATTCGATGCGCGACGCGACGACCCTCAGCTAGTCACTAGAAACGCTAGAGTTCGTTCAATAAATTCCATGCGGTGCTAACTCTTGTCGTCACGGATATCGACCTCGAAAAAAGCATCGATCGAAAAGCACCGTCCTCAACCCTAAAAAAATAAAAGTAACGCCCAAGCGGCACCAATAAAGGTTAACGCTAGCAACCATAGATAGACGAAGCTAAGTAGCACGTACTGTATCGTGGTCATGACTACGCCATTTTGATAGTATCGCTTTAACGCAAAGAAGTAGTAAATAGCAAAACTCACAAGCAATATGACATACAGCGACCAACTCCCCGAGAAGCTTGGAATCAACAAGAGAATCGTAAAGACGATGAATGCGACCGTATGTACGTGCATACCGAACACTAGATGTTCAGCGTAAAACTTATCGTGACGGAAATAGACTAGCTTAAGGAGCGCCGCGTAAAAAGGTAGCAGGCAAAACATCGCGATCGGTAAGTACTCAAACCATTCTTCAATGGCATCTCCCGGTTGATACAAGATATCGATTATTTGATCGACGCCATACCGATTGAAAGCATCCATTGTTGCATAGTCGTCCGCCGTTATCCCAACCAATCCGTCCACGAAAGCAGGACCAACCACTGGACGCTCTAACAATGCCCAGAATTTACGGCGTCGCTCATCGTCAAGAATTTCTTGGAATCGTCGGATTCCCTCCAGCTGTTGTGAGCTCCAAAGGCCGCTGATAGGCAAATCCACTTCTTTCGTATTCACGAGATTCGGATCACCGGTCAATTCTTGTTCTGCTGATTCGGCACCTTGAGAACGAAATCCAGTTTCGTCCAATTCAATCTCTTGTTCGTCTGAACTAGCTTCAAGCGCGGCGAGATCGGGGAATGATGGTTCTTCCGAGAGATTAACGCTTAACGAAAGAACCGAGAAAAAGACAATACTTGCAAATAGATAAAGCCGGAACGGTGACAGATACCTAGCACGTCGATTTTTTGAGAATTCCTCAGATAAAGATCCGGGTCGAGTGAATAACAGACGAAACGTCGTGATTAACCGTGAATCAGTCTCGAACGCCTCAGCAAGTATTTCTCTTAAAACTGGAAAAACCGATCGTCGGTAGCTTTGTTCGTTCTGACCGCAAAGAGTACAGAATTGTCCCGTTTTCTGTGCCCCACAGTTTTCACACAACGTTTCGTCGAATTCTGATCCCGTTTGCCCACACGAGATGCAAAAACGCCCTCGCATCCTTTCACCGCAACAAACACATCTGCGCTTGTTAGACTGACTCATAGAAGGATGTCTAAGCCTCTAGTAGTTGAGTAATCTGTTAATTTGGGCGTAATATGAAGAGCGACTCAATCGGAATGAAATGCGTATTGCATCCGAAATACTTTCGAAATACGACTCGGCGAATTCAACCGCAACACGTTAGACTGTTGTGACCTGATCCAAGATCACTGCTTCCTGATCGACGGGTACATAAAAGTACGAACCCGGCCTGAAGTCGTAACCCAAATCGCCTAGCAACCTTCGCTGACGCGGACTACACCACTCTGCAATGTTCGACGTTACTTGAAAATCGTATTGGCGCATAAATAACTGGCAGTAGTTGTATAGAAGGGTCTTTCGTGCGCTAGCCGATGCATTTCGACACGGACCGTGCCACATCGCGTGGGGGAATAAAACACAGTCTCCGGCCTGCGCTAGGATCTGCTTCGATCCTTCCGAGTAAGGATTCACGGGTTCCGGAGCGTTGTAAGGAATTTGTCGCTTGTGGCTACCCGGGAAGATTGTGAGGTTCCCCATTTCAGGTTCTGACGTGTCGGTTAAGAAATAGAGCGCTTTCATTGCGAGTGGAGGACACGAGTCCGATACTCGTATGCGTCGTAGTGCTTCACCGCCGTCCGTGTGAGTGTAACCAGGAAACTTATCGGAAGGTGCGCGTACGATCGCCTGCGACATGCTTAAGGTGATGTAAGGTCCCATGATGTCAACCACAAGATCGAAGATGTTGGGTCGATCAATCAGGTCAACAAAGTGTTTGCCATATGGCAGCAAATCGCGCCGGTCCATAAATCCACTGTCTTCAAGGCTCGCAGCATGCGGCAACCAACCGTAGTGTCCTATGGGAACGTTTTCTCCACGAATCGGTTCATAGCCTGGCACATTGCGGATGCGATCAATTTCGTCGCTAAAGAACGCAACTTCGTCCGAACTCAAGGCTTCTTTGATCACCAGATAGCCTTCAGTTTCCCATTGCTCGCGTTGTTCGGCGGTGAGTTTATTCACAGTGCTTTCTGATTGGAAAATCGGTTGATTAAGTTTAAATCCATACCTCAGCCTGACGCCTTTTGCCTGCGCAGTTCATCCTCTTTCAGTTCCCTAAACAACGCGACAGTTATGAGAATGAATATCACCAATAGAGGTAACGACGCGATGATTGATGCGTTTTTCACAGCCGTCAGATCATCCATATACATCAGCGTGATCGGTAAGACGATGAGCATGAACGCCCAAAACACGCGATGCCACCGTACCGGATGATCACCAGCTTTCAATCTCTGTGTCGCCATACTAGCAATCACATAGCTTGCTGAATCGTAGGTCGTCGCGATGAAGATAAAGGCTAGAACGAGGTAAACGAGCATCGGTATGGGTTGAATCGGCAACGTTTCGACGAACGAGGCTATTGCGACATCGGCGTCGCCTCCGATGATCATCTCCTTCAATGCAACGATGTCATTGAGTTCGTACCACATGGCGGTGTTGCCGATCACGATGAAGAACACCGCGCAACCTAGCGTGCCGAGTCCAATCATTCCGACGATGACTTCTCGGAGTGTGCGACCTCGCGAAATTCGTGAGACGAATATCCCCATGAACGGGGCGTACGCCAGCCACCAAGCCCAATAGAAGATCGTCCAGTCTTCTACAAACCCCGCGTTGGTCGCTGGGTCCGTCCATGTATTCATACGAACGAAGTCTTGGACCAACAAACCCAGACTGTTACTACCGGTTTCCAAGATAAACACGGTGGGACCGACAGCGAGAATGAAAAGTAGAAACGCAAATCCCACGCCGAGATTGATCATGCTCAAGCGCTTGATGCCAGCATCCAACCCCAGATAGACACTGAGTGCGAAAAGCGACATGGCTATGAGTGCAACCGCCGCATCCATCGCCATACCACCTTCAATACCGAAGAGTGAACTAATACATGCAGCAATCGCGGGCGTGGCGAGGCCTAGAGAGGTACCCGTACCTGCAACCATCGCAATGATGAAACAGAAGTCAACCAGACGCCCGACTGGCCGTGTGGCTATATCGTCACCAGCGATACCGCAGAGCGCTGTTGATAGTCTCAGATACGGTATGTTTCGCTGGTAGTACGGTACAGCAATCGCGACAGCTGGTAATGCATAGATTGCCCATGCCGAAAAGCCCCAGTGGAAAATCCCGTATGTCGCAGCCAATTCGACTGCCATTGGACTCTCCTGACCAACTCCGAGAGGAGGCGTGTCAAGATAGTATGCCCATTCAATGGGCGTCCAATAAAGCAACCCCGCGCCGATACCACTGCAAAACAGCATCCCCATCCAAGCCAGTGTTGAGTACTCGCGAGGCGTATCGTCGCCACCAAGGCGAACTCTTCCGTACTTTCCGAACGCAATAACGAGTAAAACAACGAGGCAGCCGATCGCAGCCCATTGGTATAACAGACCAAAGTCCTGTGTGAGCCAGCTGTAAACGTTTGAGGTAACTTCAATCGCGGCATCACGATAGAGCAGCATTGGAAGGCACGCCGCCAGGATCGTAACAACCGCGATCCCAAACAGAGTCCAGTCGATCCCAGTTCGACCGGACTCCTTAGTCCATCGTTTCAGTGCTTCTTTTGGCGTGGCGATATCAGTCATCTACTCATTTATAGGCATTTTGAACAGCCCCACTTACTGGTCGTTCAAATTGAAGCTACTCATTCCCGAATCACGCTTCCTGAGCTACGGTAGCAAAGCACCACCTTCAACGTCTACCGTACCACCGGTCATATAACCGTTTTCAAGACAAAACAAGATGGCGGATGCGACTTCGTCCGCAGTACCCGCACGAGGAATGAGCATTCGTTTTGTCGCTTGCGCAAGAAACTGTTGCCGAGCTTTTCCGGTTTGTGCAAACATTGGTGTATCGATGACGCCAGGACAAACGACATTGATCCGACGAGGCGCTATTTCAGGCGCAATGGCTCGTACAAACCCCTCAACGGCGTTTCCGACCGTCGAAATCGCGGATGAACCGGGGTTTGACTTTCTTGCGGGGTAACCGCTTACCAATACGATCGCACCATCTTCAGGCAGGTGCTCCGTTCCTAGCCGTACTGAGTTGGTGTATCCCCAAAGTTTTCGAAAGGAACCTTGAAATCCGTCCAAATCCATTTGCAAGAATGGCCCGGACGCTCGCTCACCGCCTGTCGCACAATTGACCAAGAAGTCATATGGCGCTTCCTCACTGAATAAAGTCGCGAGACCGTCTCGATCTAAGACGTCAATCTCTCGATAGCTGACTCGTTCTGAAGTCGACTCCTTCGCCGTCTCAATATGCGCGGGATTTCGACTGCCCGCTACGACTGTGACACCCGCGTCATCCAGGTGCTGTGTAGTAGCCAACCCGATGCCCGATGTTCCGCCCAGAACGATTGCCTTCTTGCCCTCAAGATTCACGATTTAGTCCTTCTGTTCAAATGAGTTCGTATTTCTGCTTTACTCGTCCACTTCACCAGGTTCAGAGCCCCGTGATCGGATGATTTCTCGTATCTCATCGACAGTAGACTCAACCTCGTTGAGCTTTGTACCTCTCACCACCAACGTGGTTCCGTATATACCTTCGCGGTGAAACGGGTAACTGCCTATATCGACGCTTGGCATTCGATCTTGAAGTTCACCGAGTTGCGTGGCAATTTCACTCTCGCCCATAAACGCTCGAACGGACCGGGATTTAACCGTTTCGCCGCCATTGAAGCGAATATTCGGGAGCATTGCCTGCAATACAGCTGGGATACCCGCCATCACATGTACGTTCGACACCGAGAATCCTTGTGGTCCGCCGGTTGAGTTTTCGATCAGCTTAGATCCTTCCGGTACTCTTGCCATGAGTAATCGACTTTCCATTACGTCTGGAGGCGCTTCTCGAGCGCGTATCCGATGTTCAATCTCTGGATGTTTGACGAGCGGCACACCAAATGCTGCCGCAATGCACTCTGCCGTAATGTCGTCGTGGGTAGGACCGATACCTCCCGTCGTGAGCACGTAGTCGTACGTTTCTCGAGCGTAATTCACTGCATCTACGATGGTATCGTGATCGTCGGGAATAACTCGTGCCTCTTGGACAGTCACCCCTTGATCCCCTAAAGTTTGCGCAATATATTGAAGGTTTAGGTCCTGGGTTCGTCCTGACAGGATTTCATTGCCAATGATCAATACGCATGCCGTTACGACATTGGGAGTATCCATGGGGGATGTTCCTAGTTACCGGAGAAATTTGGTCGGCGTTTCTCCGCAAACGCCGTACGTCCTTCTTTGTAATCGGCCGAATCAAAGCAATCGCGAACGAGCGCTTTAACGGCTCTAATCTCTTCCGGATTTCCACCACCTTCGTATGCGTTTACCGCGGCTTTAGCGGCTTTGATCGTGAGGGGGGCATTACCCCCGATCCGTTCACAATACGCTTGTACTTCAGCATCGATTTCTTCACGCTCCACGACGAACTGCACGATCCCCGCATCATAGGCTTCTTCCGTAGTCAGGAAGCGAGCGGAAAAGAGAATATCTCGCGCCCTTGCTGGACCACAGATACGTGAGAGTTTGGCTAAACCTTCGTAGTCATATCCGAGTCCCAGTTTAGCTGCCGGGATGCCAAAGGTGCTATCAGGCGTCGCGAATCGAACATCCGCCTGTAACGCGGTCGCCAATCCGCCACCAATGCAATAACCGGTGATCTTGGCGATGAGTGGCTTAGTCATCGTGTTCAACGCTCGAGATCCTCTTGCAGATGCCTGACCGTAGGTCTCAGCTTGCGCCGCATTACCACGCACCTTATTGAACTCGCTGATATCGGCACCCGATACGAACGCCTTGCCACCGGCGCCGCTCATGACCACCACTCGAATGTCCGGGTCCGCTTCAAAGTGGTCGATGATGTCAGCAATCCCCGCCCACATTTCAAGGGATAGGGCATTGTGACGGGGCGGGTTGTTGAATGTCATGTACCCGATCGGACCCTCGATATGTGCGAGCATTCGATCTGTGTTGAGTTCTAAGTTCATTTTTCTTCTATTTCTCCAACTCGCTTAAGCAGATCTTTTGCCTGCGAAAGGTGTGGGGCATCCACCATCTGCCCCTCAAACCGAAAGGCGTTAAGACCTTCGCGACGTGCTTCATCAAACGCTTCCATCAATCGACGTGCACGCTCGACTTCATCAGCATTTGGCGTGAACGCTTCATTGACGACGGGGATTTGACTGGGGTGAATCGTCAATTTTCCCGTAAATCCAATTTTCCGCGAATTTTCGCATTCCTCGCGCAAAGCAGATTCGTCATCCAATGACACAAATACGGAATCGATTGGTTGCACGCCATTCGATCTAGCTGCTAACAACGTTCGGTCGCCACATGACGCGAACAGACTTAAGTATTGTCCGTGCGAATTACGGTTTTCGGACGCACCGATTGCCGCAGCTAGGTCCTCCGCGCCCCATGTCAGTGCTTGAACACGTGGCTCGCTGGCGAGCACTTGCAGGTTGTCTACGCTTAGCGGTGTCTCACTACCTATGAGCAACAGGCCTACGCTCGTGTCATTTAACGGACGTCGCGTTTCTTGGTTCGTGATCAGTGTATCCAACAGTTGTAGATCCGTCAGTCGCTCAACTTTCGGCACCATATAGAGATGGGGAGGCGACGACATCGTCGCATCTAAATCATCGAGACCCCAAGGCGTATCGAGCGCATTGAGTCGGATGGCTATTTCCTTGCGACCGAAATCAACAGTCGCTAACCAGTCCGAAATGATGTCACGAGCGGTTGCCTTCTCGTCCGGTGCGACAGCGTCCTCAAGATCAATGACCAATGTATCCGCTTCGCTTTCGAGCGATTTAGCGAGCATCTTCTCGCTTGGTCCTGGTACGAAGTGCACAGAACGGCGGGCTCGAATGGGGTTGAGGTGTCTCACGCTTTGCGTTGCATCATGGCACCACGTTCACAGAGGCACACGATTTCGCCTCGTTGATTGAGCCCTCGATGTTCAAATGTCACGATGCCTCGATCGGGTTTCGTACGACTTTCACGCTTGGCGACAACCTTTGTAGAAACTGTGATCGTATCGCCGATAAAAACCGGATTGGGAAACGTCGTCTTGTCGAACCCTAAATTGCCGAGAGTCGTCCCTAGGGTGGTGTCTCCGACGGACAAACCCACTACCAACCCTAACGTAAAGATGCTGTTGACGAGTATCTGGCCATGGATCGAATCTTTGGCAAACTCAGAATCCAGATGTAAAGGTTGGGGATTTAGGGTCAGTACCGTAAACATCAGGTTATCGGTTTCGGTCACCGTCCGACTCGGTTCGTGATGGAATTCCATCCCGATATCGAGCTCCTCAAAGAACTTACCCGCCACCTAAGCGTACCCTTACCACCATCGATATCCTCATATTTTGATCCATGGACTTTGTGTTAACCGAAGAACAAGACATGATCCGCGACGCGATTCGTCGGATATGTACGGATTTTCCTGACGAATATTGGGCGAAATGCGACGAAGGACACACGTTCCCGTGGGACTTCTATAACGCACTCGCCGAAGGCGGCTGGATTGGTATCGCAATACCGGAGCAGTACGGCGGTAGTGGAAAGGGGATCACAGAAGCATCCATCATTCTCGAAGAAGTGTCAGCATCCGGCGCTGCTATGAACGGCGCGAGCGGGATTCATCTTTCGATCTTTGGCATGCATCCGGTCGTCAAGTATGGGTCGGAAGAGTTGAAACAGAAATATCTTCCTCGCGTGGCGAACGGAGACCTTCATGTGGCGTTCGGTGTCACCGAACCCGATGCTGGAACAGACACCACCTCAATATCCACGACTGCCACACTCGATGGCGATCACTACATCGTCAAGGGTCGAAAAGTTTGGACAACGAAAGCTCTCGATTCTGAACGCGTGCTGTTGCTTACAAGAACTCAGAGCAAGGACAAAGTCCAGCGTCGATCTGAAGGAATGACACTCTTATTTGCGGAACTGCAAAGACCTGAAGTTTCGATCTCCCCGATACCAAAAGTTGGTCGTAACGCGGTCGCTACCTGCGAGGTAGTGTATGACAACCTACCCGTTCACGTAAGCGATCGCGTTGGTGAAGAAGGAAAGGGCTTCAGACATATTCTTGATGGACTCAATGCCGAACGAATCCTCGTCGCTTCGGAAGCACTTGGCATCGGACGAGCAGCGATACGTCGCGCTGTCAACTACGCGAACGAACGTGTGGTGTTCGGCAGACCCATCGGACAAAACCAGGGCGTTTCCTTCCCACTCGGTGAAGCGCGGATGCGCCTGGACGCTGCAGAGCTGATGATCCGAAAAGCTTCGTGGTTACTAGATCAAGGCTTACCTTGCGGTGCCGAAGCAAATATGGCGAAGTGGTTAGCTGCAGACGCTTGTTTTCAGGCTGCGGACCAAGCGGTACAGACTCACGGTGGATTTGGATACGCAAAAGAGTTTCATGTTGAACGCTACTGGCGGGAAGCCAGGCTTATGCGCATCGCACCGATTTCTCAAGAGATGGTGCTCAACTACGTCACCGAGCATGTGCTGGAGCTTCCGCGTTCCTATTGACCACAAGTGTTTCCGTCACACGACTGAGTTGATCTTCCGCGAATCTCTATTTATTGTGTGAGATAGCTCACGCTGGTGAACTCGGAGTGGCATCGGCCGTGTATCTTCCGGCTTGCGTCGAGAACATCGACTCATAAAGTCCTTTTTCGGACATAAGATCGAAATGGCTGCCAATTTCGGCCACGCGTCCATCGTCTAGTACCACGATGATGTCTGCCATACGGACCGTAGAAAATCGATGTGAAATAAACACGACTGTCTTACCCTCAGTCGCTGACGCGATCCGTTCGAATAGTCTGCCTTCCGCCAATGCATCCAATGCAGAAGTTGGTTCATCGAGAACAAGCACCGCAGGCTCGTTCACGTAAGCACGAGAAATCGCGAGTGCCTGCCATTGACCACCTGAAAGATCAGTGCCTTCGTCTATAGTCTGACCGAGAGCTGTCCGATATCCTTGGTCGAGTTTTTCAACGAATTCGCCAACACCCGTAGCCTCTCCCGCGCGAACAATCCGATGTAAGTCTTCGGTCCGCTCTGCAAACTCGAGATTTATGTTCTCCGCTACAGTCATGTCTAACTTCAAGAAATCTTGGAACGTGACGCCGACGTTACGACGCACGTCTGAGAGATCGAAATTTCTTAAGTCGATACCATCAACCAAAACAGAACCTTCGGTAGGATCGTATAGCCTACAAAACAGTTTTACCAGCGTCGATTTACCCGCACCATTCTTGCCGACGATCGCTACACGTTTTCCAACCGGTATATCAAACGACACATCTCTCAGCGCTAGGTTTGTCGAGCCCGGATACTTAAACGAGACTGATCGAAATGAAATCTCGCGGTCGAGCTTGAACTGTCTGGTCGGTTCCTTTGTGTGGGTTAGCGCCCCTTCGATTGTCGATGGCTCGATTCGCAGAAACTGGAAGAAACGACTAATAAATAACGAATTGCTATATATATCGCCCAATGCGGATATCAATCCTCTCAGCTGTCCCTGAGCTTGTTGCGAAACTTGCATTACCAGGGCGAGGTCACCTAGGGTTATCTGTGAGGTCGCCGCTTGGTGAATACCGTAAATCCAAACACCTGCAACACCACCGAGCGCTAACAAATCAAATAAAACGCCATGCTTTACATGATCTTCAAAATTCCGTCTGTGGACTGCCGACAAAGCGTCTACATGTTGGCGAAATCGCTTAAGCAATGGTTTGTCCAGAGCGTATGCACGGATTTCCTTCGCACTAGATCGAGAGTTCAACAGTGATACCACATAGTTAATCACCCGTTCGTGCCGAGTGAATTTCTCGAAGTAAGCAAATTCACGATTTGCGACGCGTCCTTCCATGAATACCCGAGGCGACACCGTGACCAATACGACGACAACGGCGAGTGGATGAATCGTCGCCAACAATCCAAATGTGGCACACATGCCCAGAATCGCACAGGGGAGCTGTATCGATGCGAGTGTGATGTGACCGAGCCTCCAAAACTCTCCACTACCTCGATGAAGCAAATCCTGAAGTTTCGGCGAATCAAAAAAAGCTAGGTCCAATCTAGCGGTTTTCTCAGCGACGCGATCCTGAGCCAAGAATCCGAGTGGCTCAGAGAGCACGAGTTTGATCTGATCAACAACGGATCCAAACACGCTTTGAATAACCCATAGCGCTAATACCGTGAGCGCGAAAGGCACCAGTTCGTACCAATGCACACCACCATCAATGGCTTCGACGACACCGTCAACGATCAGCTTCGTCATCCAAACGATTCCCGCTGGAATGAGAGCAATCGCGACGCTAAACAAGCTCGTGATCAATAACGTAATTGGTCTTGCGTTCCATGCGAAAGCGAGCACTCTTGGCACAACACCGATCGCGACACCTAGGCGTTGAATCACACCTACATCAATTTCGTCTCTTTGAGAATCCATGGTGTCTCTCGAAATCGTTCCGTATGCGGCGGTCTCTATTGAGAGAGTCCCCGCGCCTTTTCCGTCATCACGAAGCCGCAAAGATTAGAAAGAAGCAATTCGATCTGGCAACGATTTCTCCATACCGAAGGAAATTTCAGCTTTAAGTTGCACGCAAAAACAAGCTGGTTTATTCCAAGTAATCGTTCAACATCGGAAAAGGTCGCTGTCTTGTTCGACAGAGGTAGACCGCTGTCTACGATTCTTGAAAATGTTCAGCGAGATACCAGTTCAGAACCTTCATCAAGAGAGGCGCACTAGAAAGCTAAATCAACTTAGCGATCGAGACATCATTAGAACGTGATTGCATTATGATATCGATGAAATCGTTTTGTATACTTTACACCGAACAACCCAAGAGCGCGCAATCATGCCGAGTATTACGATCCGCAATCTTGACGCGTACGTGAAAAACCGTTTGCGAAAAAGAGCTGCAAGCAACAGCAGGTCAATGGAGGCAGAAGCGCGGTTGATTCTGCGGGACGCGCTAGTCAAGAAACCCAGCGATGACAGTCAGAACCTAGCTGAAATAATCCGTGAGCACATGGCACCTCTTGGTGGTGTCGAACTTGAACTACCACCACGCCATGGACCAGATCGTGAACCACCAACTTTTGATTGAGCCTTGGAATGGCTATATTGTTAGACACAAACGTAGTTTCAGAACTGATGCGTCCGGTGCCAGATACCGGCGTAGAGGTATGGCTTTCTAAATACGAAAAATCGGACTTGTACTTTTCAAGCGTTAGCGAGGCAGAGCTACGCTACGGTATTGCACTGCTCCCATCCGGACGCCGCAAAGACCGACTCGAGTCAGCAATGGAGGCCATGCTACAGAAAGCGTTCCAAAACCGAGTATTGAGTTTCGACCGAAAATCTGCTCATACGTACGCAGAAATCGCTGCCTCGCGCAAATTAGCAGGACGTCCGTATTCGCGATTTGACTGCCAGATCGCATCTATAGCAAGCTCGAACGATTGTGTTCTCGCGACTCGGAATATACGCGACTTTGTCGGTATGGGAGTCGACCTACTTAATCCTTGGTCAGACGTGGAGTCGTAGATATGTGGCTCTGTCGAGAGTACGGTGTCAATTTGAACGTAATTGAGTCTCCGAATTACATCTGCGATCGTTCTCAACTAAGAAGCATCAGCGATGTTCGAATATCAGCTCGCGCACTGGAGAATTTGGTATTCGACAGTGTAGCAATAGGTTGTCGAAACCGAATCAAGTGAAAAGCACAATAGCCGATGTCCAAATTGAATGTTGTCAGCTGGAATGTAGGGAAAAGGCGATTGGCAATCGAGTCTCTCTACAAATCAGATTTCGACATTGCGTTGATACAAGAAGCACCTTTGGCATCAAAGAGCTGGGAAGCTCGCCATGTTGACCGCGGTGCAGACATTCTCAATCTATCCGATAGAGCCAAAGTCGTAAACCTGACGAACATACCTCACGGCCGTCGGCCGAATCACGATGAAATATCAACTAGTGCGCCAGGAACCATCGCCGTAGCTCGCGTTACACCTGGAGACGATGAGCCAATTCTTGTTGTTAGCCTCTATGCGCGCTGGGAAAAACCGCATCCTCAAACACCGACCAACTGGTATGTCGGGTATGCCGACGCTATGGCACATCGTGCGATTTCCGACCTAAGCGCTCTTATCGGGCATACTGACCCTCGTTCACATCGAATATTGGTAGCCGGGGACTTCAATCTAATACATGGTGCCTTGGATTCGAACCCACTCGCGTTGCCAGCTCGTGATCGAAGTGTCTTCACAAGGCTCGATTCACTTGGCTTCGAATTCCTAGGACCTCAGTTCCCAAACGGAAGGCGTGCCGTTCCTTTGCCCCAGGGGTTGCCTGAAAATACCGGGAACGTTCCAACGTACTACACGACACACCAAGAACCATCAACTGCTGCTAACCAGCTCGACTACGTGTTTGCCTCACGGGGATTTCACGAATCCATTTCTACACACGCTCTCAATGGCGATGAGGAATGGGGGCTAAGTGACCACTGTCAAATCAGAATCGTTGTTGATCTTGGATGAATAGAGATCAGATTTTGATTGAACTTTCCCCAATTAACCTGAATACGGATGTGTTTTTTCGATATATCAGAATCTAGCGTTATCGAATCTTGCTTCTCTTTCCTGTAATGTAGTCCACAAGGACGTATTCACCTAAACGTCTCGGATTTGTATAGAAGACTCGACCGCCATTGATTTTCGTCACTTCGTCGATGAAGTGCGCGAAATAGCCACCCGCATCCAGCATGAATGTATTGATCGAAATGTCTCGTTTCGTACACCGTTGTACTGCTCGATACGTCGCGCGCAAAGTTGCCCGAGTCGGAGGATAGTTGAATTGAGTCCGACCATTGACGAAGTGAACTGTCGGTTCTCCATCCGAGATCAGGATGACTTGCTTGGTACCGCTCTTGTGTTGCGACAGTAGCTTTTCTGACAACAAAAGAGCGTGTTCCATATTTGTTCCGGTCATGTATTCGTCCCACTGTAAGTACAGCAGTTCGTGAGGTTTCACCTCACGTGCGAGAACGTCAAATCCTATGACGTAGAACGAGTCATGTGGGTACTGAGAAGTGATCAAATGCTGTAAAGCGAGCGCTACTTTCTTCGCGGACTGAAACGCACCTCGCATCGCCATCGACGTTGAAAGGTCCAGACACATGACCGTATGTGTTGAAGACTTTAGTTCTGATCTATGAATTTCGAAATCATCAGCGTTCAGATCTACCGGTGTGCCCGGTCCGTTTCTCACAATCGCGTTGTAAATCGTCTTTGGTAGGTCCAGATGTAGCGGATCGCCATATTCATACGCTTTCGTCTCCGATTGACGGTCGCCGAAACGACCTTCCTCCGGCATCGCGTGAGAACCCAGTCGAGCCTGTCGTAGTCTCGCGTATATCTCCGATAGGGCTTTGAAACCGAGCTTTCGAGCGCCCATCGGCGTAAGCTCCCATTCGTTATCGTTGACCTGACGAATCAAGCCCGAATCTTTCAGCATGTCGCGAATACGCTGAAGATCGACTAACTCCTCCTCAGCTTCGTCGCCCAATATTTCGCGTATCAAATCACGATCGATCTGCTCAAGGTCGCCGGATCTCTCAGCTGAGAGGATCTGTTCTTTCAAACGCTCAAATTCATGCATTTGTTCCATGAGGCGTCGAGCCTCTTCAAGGTCAAGTTCTTCTTCGCCGCGAAACCCGAATGACTTGCCAGGCGGCAACAGATACTCAAGTTCCTTGCGTAGTTTGTTGAACTCCGAATTGAGTTCCGAATCATTGAAACGGTCATTCAGTAAGTCTGCGAGTTGGTCACGCTGTGACTTGGACATCGACCATAGCAAGGATTGGGCGGCCGCCATCTGTTGCTGCATCTGCTGCAGCAGTTCGTCTAATGACTTCGGCGGTTGATCGCCGAACATGTCGCCAAATTCTTTCATGAATTCGTCGAATCCGGTATCTTCGTCGCCAGCGATCTTCTTGACTAGCATGTCATTGAGCGCTTTCATCATGTCTTTCAGACGCTTCATGTCTTCAGGTGACATGTTGTTGATGCGATTCGATAGATCCTTAAAGAACGAGTCGGTCACAGCATCTCGTAATTGCTTGAGTAGCTCCTGGAACTTGCGTTGCGCCTCCGGATCAAGAAAGTCGTAGTCCTTTAGTGCTTGCATCCGTCCCGCCGCATCCTGAGGCAGTTGACTCAGCTCCTCTTCTTTCTTGTCTGCGATCGCACGAAGTGCGTCTTTCGTAAAGTCGTTTTCATCATCGTTCAGCTCGTCTCGCATCCGCTTGATCGCGCCATGTTCCAAATCGATGATTTCTCGAAGCTGCTTCTCGATGTCTTTCATGACGCTCGAAAGATCAAATCGACGAAGTTGCTCGTTCTGACGTTCTCGAAGCGAACGTAACATGTGGTTTAGGCCACGGCGATGGCCGCTATCTGGGTGACGGATACCACGCGACATCAATCGACGCAATGCATCCGACAAGTCACCATATTCGGCAAGATCATCGGCGAGCTGCTGCATGACCTCATCTACGTTGAGTTGTGCAGCGCTGGTTCCATCCCATTCGAAGTATCGGTGTCGAGATTGAATCTGTCGCATGAGGATCTCTATTCCCGCGCCATGTAGCGCTCGCGATGAGCATACGACTCTTTGCTCACAAGGTCATGCAGATACATTCCCTCGAAGAGAAATTCGAGCTCAGACGCTAGCGAGGCAGATTCCGGCGCGTAGTTCTTTAGCGTATCTCGCAGTGCTTCCGATGAAGCGACTGCCGATGCATACACATCAAGCGGAACATCGGCACCGACCTCTACCGATTCGATGTTCTCGAAATACTCCATCATCGCTTCCATTTCGTCCAAGTCGTACACACGATCCCAGACGTTTTTTACGGCCGTATTAATCAATTTCGTTACAACGGCATCTTCCTCACTCTCATCGAAAACCTCAAACTCCAGTTTTCCGTAAAGAGCCGCGAGGATGTATTGAAGATCGGAGATTCTTGGCACCACAACCTTTTCGTTGAGCTGTAACGCCCGACGGAAAGCATTCGCAAGCATCGTCTCGTAAACCGTGATTGATGTCCGAACGGACACGCCGGACCGTTGATTGATGTCGGCGGAATCTCTAGCGAGGTGAGTTATTTCAACGGCGATCCAGCCCATGTAATCTGGCACGTCAAGGGTGCGATCCTGAAGATCCAGCGGGGTGGCTTCCTGATGCACGATGCGTAGCTCGTCTCCCGTTGTCTGTGGGTAATGAGTTCGAACCTGTGAGCCGAAACGATCCTTCAAAGGCGTGATCAAACGACCTCGATTCGTATAGTCTTCGGGGTTAGCGGTAACCACAAGAAATACGTCCAGAGGCAGTCGGATCTTGTGCCCGCGAATTTGTACGTCCCGTTCTTCAAGGATGTTCAACAACCCGACCTGAATCCTCTCTGCAAGGTCGGGCAGCTCGTTAATTGCGAAAATGCCATGATTCACTCGCGGAATTAAGCCGTAGTGAAGTGTTGACTCATCGGCAAGGTACCTGCCTTCAGCGATTTTGACGGGATCGATCTCGCCTAGGAGGTCCGCAATCGTGATGTCTGGGGTTGCCAGCTTTTCCGCATAACGCTCTTCGCGATCCAGCCAGCGAATGGGCGCATCGTCACCTTGATTGGCGACGACCAACTTCCCTAATTTCGTGATCGGGTCGTACGGTGACTCTGGGATCTCTGCATCTGCCAGAACAGGAATCGCGTCGTCCAGCAGCGAACCAAGACTGCGGACGATCTTCGACTTCGCTTGCCCACGCTCACCGAGCAATATCAAGTCCTGACAGCTCAATAGTCCATTGACAAGCTGTGGGATAACGGACTCGTCGTAGCCGATCACGCCAGGAAACAACTCATCCCCCAAACGAAGTTTTCGGATGAGATTCCGGCGCATTTCCTGCTTTACAGGTTGAAACTCATATCCAGAAGCTTTGAGGTCCCCCAATGTGGTCGGTCGAGTTTCAGTCACGGACAACTCCTTGTTACGTCGGCGCTAACACCTACTTGATTGGCATCACGACCTGCGACGTTTCTGTTAGTTCTATTCTAAAGAGAGCTCCGTAGTTCCACGAAGTCGTTCGAGTCAACATATACCTAATCACATGGTCCATCAAAGCTTTGTTCGTACGTGTTGACACACCGCAGCTCCGAACAGACCGGCAATTCCTAGAATCTTATGCCTGAACGTCACGCATACCTTGATCCAAGTGCCTGAGAATTTAGAGACGACCGATACGACACCGTGTGCCGAAGTGTCCGCCGCATTGAATGAACCAATGATCGGGAGCGCGCCACAAGTCGGACTATGGATTCTCTTAGAAGTACGGGATGTTTGGGAAGCAAAAAATCTCGAAGCCAATTCACTGCCAGACGTCGCCAATGCGTGGCTTGAAGATGCGATGGACCGAGGTGAAGCCGAAGGGTTGATGCCGCGCGCTCAGTTCATTCGGCATCGGCGACGCCCATCCGATCCTCTAACCGTGATGACGTTTCGAGACGGTGAACTCAGACGACAGGAGATAAGCGACTACAGCGAACTTACAGCGATTGATCCACTCAATTGTCAGATGCCCAAGTGTGAGGAGATACTCTACTTTGTGTGCACTCATGCACGCCGCGATGTCTGTTGCTCGCGAGAAGGCTTGCCAACCTGGCAGCGTCTCGATACTTTGTCGAGCGGGCGCGCATGGCAAACCACCCATCTAGGAGGGCATCGGTTTGCACCAAACGTACTGACGCTGCCGACAGCTCGCAGCTACGGTCGGGTACGTGTAGACGAAGTCGATGTGTTCTTCGCAGACATCGAGTCCGGTGCCGTTCCAGCGCGTTTCTTACGGGGGAATTCCGCGTTGCCACCCGACGCACAAGCATGCGAGCCGACCATTCTGGCGAACGGCGGTCATTTTGTCGGCCTTTCCGATACGGACGTGAAGTTTGAGACTGAATCCGGCATCCATACGACGCCGATACCAGCCAAGTTAGACCTTGAAATCTTGGCCGGATGCCGTGAACGTGAATGGAAGACAGTTGAGGTGTACGAAGCGACCGCTTAAACCCTTACGCGTTAAACCTCGTCTGACCCGTTTTTAATTCTGTCAATACGAAATCGCGAACCCGTTCAGTCATTTCACCGATATCAACTCTTGGGGTGAGATGGAACGGTTCACCGACCGTAATTCTGTATGGTCTACCTTCTTTTCTCACGATTTCCCGAAACAGCGTCATATCTTTTAGTTCCGTGTTGATGTACCACGTGATGTAGTAGAAGATTGTGTTTTCGCCCTTGATGTGCATTGGAATGACAGGAACTTCGTTTCGCCGAGCGAAACTCAGAGCGGTCGTCTGCCACGGCCTTTCTTTCAGACCCCGTATCGTCGGTTCAGCCAAGCGACCTGAAGGAAAAATCACGACCAACCGTTCCTCTTTGAACGCCTGATTGATCGCTCGCACGGTTTCACGCGTTTTCTGCGCATTGCGCTCATGAACCCGCCACTCGACCGGGATGATGATGTCGGCTAGGCCCGCCGATGCGCGAATCGCATCTCTATTTGCAACAAAGCAAATGTCATCGCGAATGTTCTTCAACGCGTCAAAAACCGCAATTCCGTCCGCAATTCCGGCCGGATGATTTGGCGTGACCAACGCCGGTCCTGAGGCAGGAATGTGCTCACCGCCATTGACAGATATCTTCAGATGCAATAACTCGGACATATAGTCCATGATCTCGCGTCCAGACATGCCCTGAGTCGCGTCGATCATCTCTACGGCACGCGTGTAGCCAAGAATTCCCTTGCAAAGGAACTTTAAGATCGGCCAAACGTAACGATGCCGTCGAAGGTGTTCGGCTCGTTCGTCGATCAAAATATCAACGATATGTCGAGGTCGATCCTCGCCGGAAGTGGTTTCAAGAACCATGCGTTGGCTCTTTAGAAAGATCTTGTACAAATGCCTTTACGTGTGCATTGAAGGCATCCGCCGCTTCCATGTTGACCGCATGCCCCGCCGGTAAATCGTGAACGACCAGGTTTGGCAAATTCAGTGCCGCATATTCCCGCAACGGTCGAAATCTTCGTTCAAAAGACCCGCAGAGCAACATTGACGGGACCGTCGAATGCGCGAGATCACTACGCACAGAAGCGAATGGGCTCGTCCATCGCATCGTCGCTGCAATCCCTTCCACAGTGTGCGACTCCCCATCCCTAAGCAGCGCGTTCTTTACCGAATCAGGTAAGCGCGTGGCGTGACGTGGATGAACTGGAATCCTCTTTACAGCCGTCATACCTCCCTGCAATATGCTCGCATACGATGCAGCGCTACTCTCCTGCCATTTACGACAGGTGGTCTCGTCCGCGAACGCCGAAGAGCTGTTCGTTAGAAACTGACCTATTACGCGATCTGGGTGATTGAGCGAATAGCGCATCGTTAGAGCGCCTCCTAGGGAGCAACCGCCCACGAACCAACGATCAACACCAAGCCGTTTACGAATTTCTTCAAATAACCGTGAATAGGTCCCAGGTTTGTACGCACTCGGGTTGGAGGGGGACGGCGAAAGATGGTGTCCCCACAGCTCCACTGTCACAGGCGTCGTAACGGTCGAAAGTGCAGGTAAGTTAAGCAACCACTGCGCACGACTTGCCAACATTCCGTGCACCAAGAGCAGAGGAGGACCATGGCCCTCATGCACAACGACGCTTAGTTCTTTGGTCACAATGCGTCTGCGATCGCCTGCACCATGTCTGTGGTAGAGGCATTACCGCCCTGGTCTGGGGTAACCGCCTTACCATCAGCATAAACCTGCTCGATCGCGCGATCCAATCGTGTAGAAAATTCGGCGAATCCGAGATACTCCATCATCATTCCAACCGTCATCAGCGTCGCCGTTGGATTGATGATGTTCTTCCCAGCTATATCGGGTGCCGTACCGTGAGCCGGTTCGAAGTAAGCGTAGTCGTCACCATAGCAACCACTGGCAGCCAATCCTAAACTCCCGAGCAAGCCTCCAGCAGCATCTGACAGCACATCGCCATACAGATTCGGCATGACGATCACATCGAATCGCTGCGGTTCTCGAATCATGCGACAGGCAAAGTCGTCAACGATGAAATGGTCGAATTCCACGTCACCGTTGAGTTCAGCTACCTCTTTTGCGACCTCAAGAAAAAAACCGTCGCTCTCACGAAGCATGTTGTGCTTTACGACGCAGGTAACCTTGTTCTGCTTCCCTCGCTTTCGTGCCAAGTCAAACGCAAATCTCACGACACGTTCCGTGCCTTGACGCGTGATTGCCTTGATCGCATATCGTCCTTCACCGAGCTCCCGTATGGGCTTTCGTGTGGTACGACCAGGTTTATCCAAGAAATCTAATTCGGTCAAATCGCCTTCAACCGCAACATACAAATCTTCGAGATTCTCTCGCACGATCGTGAAATCTATTCCCTCTGGATTTCCGAGAGGACTCGCAATACCCGGGAAATAGCGACACGGACGAACATTCGCGTAAGTGTTCTTACCCCAACGTAGATACATGAGTGCGGCACCTGATGGCCCGCTCGTCGCGCCAAATAAAGTCGCATCACTCGAGTCGATACTATCCTTTGCCGACGTAGGGAATGGGCTTCCCGAGCTATCAATCGCTGGCTGACCAACGACCGGGTACACCATTGAAATTGGTAGGTTCTGGTCTTGAAGTAGCTCAATAACGGGACGCATAGCTTCCGGCGCAGCATCGTCGCCCTCAATCACCGCAACCTGTTTCAACGACATCGTCCTCCAATCGAATCATGCTTTGAAGCATCTCGCAGCGATCCTTGCCGCCGCAACGAAGCAAGTTTATCGGAAGGCTTTTGCGGCGTCCGGCAATAAAATCCGAACCAGCCGTCCAGTTGGCACGAACACAATTAGCTCAGCGATGTCGAACAGAAGTACTGTCACTCGGCATGAACATCACAATCGTGATACGTAAGTTCCTTCTTACAACACTCCCCCTCGCCGCAGTTTCGCTTGCTGTCTCTGCGCAGATACCGGATGGGGAAACAGATCACGCATTCGATGCGAACAACGACCCGAATCGGGGATGTCCTATGTCGTCGCATATTGACGTCTCAATGCCACTTCTCGATGAGATCGATCAAGCGCTAGTCCGTGATGCCCTGAACTTAGACGGCACCCAACGCTTTCCCGTGTGCGCGTTTCGGGCGATCAACAATTCAAATGATCGCGATGACTGGTTGGAACAGTACACCCCATCAGATGAAGTGGCGGAGGATCCAAAAGACCAAGACCAAGTGGGGTGGCATCTTGTGAGCGTCGAGGGGCGCGAGCCGACTGAAAAAGATTTGGATGAATATGAACATAAAGGCGGACGACTTTATCCGTATTTGGAGTTGTATGAGCTAGTCGACTTTGAGCATCTTCAGGTCGCGGAACGCGGTGCCAATCGTGTCGTTTTCGAAACGAAACCAACCTTAGCGTTCCTAGAAAAGAATGATGCGGGGATGCTGAATAACCACGTGACGACGACGCTAGTAATCGATCCTGATTCTCGTCGTCTAGATTTTGTGACGACAAAGCTCAATGAGGGATTCAAACCGAACCCATTTATGCGCGTCTACGAATTCGATCAATCTCTGGACTATGAATTCATACCGGAAGTCGGGGAAGTGGTACTTACTGAACTAAAGATGCAAGCGGACGTGAAATTTGTCGTTATTCGTCGACGTTTTCACCTAAACGCGGAACTGTCGGACTTTAGTTGCCCATTGGCACTGCAACCCGCCACTTGCGAAGGACCACCATCACTAGTCATCGACTAGTCAAATATCTTCGCTTCGTTTTTACGTGTTCGATTTCTATGAAATCTCGACTTGCTGCACGACCGATCGTGTAGCTGAGGTCGAGGACGAATTAAATCGGGCAAGCGCATTCGCCCTTTCCTTCCGGGACGGTGCAGAGACTAAATCCGCGCCAACATTCAACACAGTGTGGGTATTGACCCAGATCACAGCACTCTTACCCAAGCAGACAAACTTGTATGAGATCGAGGCAGCGCTTTCTAATTTAGGTTGCCATAGTTTCTGTGCACGTACGCTCGAGGAATCAGAATGGTCGCAGCACCTTAATCAACCTGCATTCAAACTGATCGTAGGCCCGTTCGTCATCGGCGATCCTCAACCAAGTACAGAATCGCGACAAATACCCCTTGAAATCTCAGCTGGATTAGCATTTGGAACGGGCGCGCATGAAACGACTGCCTTGTGCCTCGAATGGCTCGCTAGTCACGACCTGCGCGGGAAACATGTACTCGATCTCGGGTGCGGATCAGGGATTCTCGCAATTGCGGCAATGAAGCTAGGTGCGGCATCATCAATAGCAATCGACAACGATCAAACGGCGTGCGACGTCGCTAAAGAAAATGCAGCCAAAAATAAAGTCGAAATATCTGTTTCAAACCGACTTGAGCTCGAAAGCAAATTTGACGTCGTCGTCTGCAACATTTATGCCGACACGTTGATCCAGTATGCGGAGCAAATTGAGTACGTCCTCGATCCGAGCGCACGGCTCGCGTTGTCTGGGATTCTCGAGAGTCAGATCGAGCAAGTAAAACGATCCTATCTGAACGTCAAATTGGATTCAGTCCAAATACGAAACGATTGGGTATTGCTCGCCGGGATTAAGCACTAGACGTAAAAAGATAATTCAGCAGGCGTTCATGTAGTCGTTTCACTGGATTTCAACTCTGTCGAAACACGTGCTGACGACACTCCCAATAGTTCACTAAGTTACGCAAATCATCCGTGCCTAAAGCGCTCATTAGTGTCACCGACAAGACCGGAGTGGTCGACCTCGCGCGAACGTTAACCATAAACGGATATGAGGTTCTTAGCACTGGCGGCACTGGCCGTCTACTTCAAGAAAACGACATCCCGGCTGTAGAGATCGCTCAGTTCACTGGATCGCCAGAAATGCTATCGGGTCGCGTCAAGACGTTGCATCCTCGGGTCTTCGGCGGTATCTTGGGCCGGCCCGATCTTGACGAAGCGGAATTTCGAATCCATGCTTTAGAACCGATCTCTATTGTTGTGGTGAATCTTTACGAATTCGCTAAAAAAATCCGCGACGCCGATACGACACGCGCGCAAGCAATCGAAGACATCGACATCGGCGGCGTTACATTAATTCGTGCCGCGGCAAAAAACCACGAACACGTGCTCGTCGTAGTCGACCCCAGCGATTACGCCGATGTTAAAAAACGGATCGCTGAGACTCAAATTGACGCTTCGTTTCGGGAATCCATGGCCGCTAAAGCGTTTCGTCATACGGCAGCATACGACGCAGAGATTGCACGTTATCTATCGACAGATGAGAAGTTTCCCGAACGACTAACGCTCACATATGAGCGCGATGCCGTCATGCGATACGGTGAAAACCCGCATCAAGCCGCCGCATACTACCGAGACCCTGCCGGACTTGGTGCAATGAACCAGTTACAGGGCAAAGCGATGTCCTACAACAATATCGCAGATACAGACGCAGCTCTACAGTGTGTGTACGGCCTAACGGAACCCGCATGCGCCATCGTCAAACACGCGAATCCTTGCGGGCTGGCAATCGGAAGTTCACTTCACGACGCCTATGCGAAAGCGTTTCGTACGGATCCGACTTCTGCGTTTGGTGGCGTCATCGCGTTCAATCGGGAACTGGATGGTCCTACACTTGAGCGTGTATTGGACAATCAATTCGCCGAAGTAATCGTCGCTCCTAGCGTGGATTCTGAAGTTTCGGCGGTCGCCGAACGCAAAAAGACCTTGCGCCTCCTGACCGTTTCGAACAATCAGGTGCAAGGCGCTGGACTGACCGTGCACTCCGTCGGTAATGGCGCGTTAATTCAGGACATCGACGTAGCTGATCTAAGCGATGGAGAATGGTCAGTTTTGACCGAACGTGTCCCATCTTCGGAAGAAGAGCGTGATTTGCGCTTTGCATGGCACGTCGTAAAACACGTGAAGTCAAATGCGATCGTATTCGTACGTGATCGTACAACGGTAGGTATTGGGGCGGGTCAACCGAACCGAGTTGTCAGCGTTCGAATCGCTGCAATGCGTATGCAGGAAGAAGGACTAGGCCAATCCGGATGCGTGATGGCATCAGACGCTTTCTTTCCCTTCCGAGATGGAGTGGATCGGGCAGCCGAAGCTGGTGTAACAGCAATCATTCAACCCGCCGGTTCAATTCGCGATGATGAAGTAGTCGCCGCATGTAACGAGCATGGAATGGCCATGGTTGCTACCGGTATCCGACACTTCAGACACTAATTCTCCGATGAAGGTTTTAATCATTGGATCAGGCGGACGTGAACACGCCCTTGCATGGGCGATCGCACGAGATGACATGGTCGAGCATGTCTTCATTGCCCCTGGCAACGCGGGAACAGCGCTTGAACCCAAATGTAGCAACATCGCAATTCCAGTCAATGATTTTGACGCGCACATCGAGTTTTGTCATCGAGAGAGAATCGATCTGACCATCGTCGGTCCCGAGGACCCGTTGGTGAACGGTATTCGAGAACACTTCGACGCAGCCGGTCTGAAGTGCTTTGCACCAAGTCGCGAAGCCGCCCAACTCGAAGGGTCGAAGGGATTTGCGAAAGCATTCATGCAGCGCCACGATATCCCCACTGCCGCGTACTTGACAACCGGTCGTCTCGATGAAGCGATCGCATACATTGAAGCGCACGGAAGCCCGATCGTCGTCAAAGCCAACGGTCTTGCGGCAGGTAAAGGTGTTGTCGTCGCGCAATCCATTTCCGAAGCCGTCGAAGCAGCGACGGAGATGTTGTCGGGCGATCGATTCGGCGATGCTGGTCGCGAAATCGTGATTGAGGAGTTTCTCGAAGGTGAGGAAGCAAGCTACATCGTGATGTCCGACGGCACGTCAGTCTTGCCTTTTGCCAGCTCGCAAGATCACAAGCCCGTCTTCGACGGCGGTCTCGGACCCAACACGGGCGGCATGGGTGCTTACTCACCCGCACCCGTCGTCGACGACTTGGTAGAAGCCAAGATACTAGATCGGGTCATCCGGCCTCTTATCGCAGGCATGGCGGCAGAGGGCACACCATTTCAAGGGTTTCTATATGCCGGATTAATGATCTCCAAGAACCAAGACGTACATGTCGTGGAATTCAATTGTCGGTTTGGCGATCCTGAAGCACAACCGGTGTTGTATCGCTTGCAATCCAGTCTGCCAAGTTTGTGCCTCGCCGCCGTAGATAGTCAACTAAGCACAAAGACGATCGAGTTCGATGACCGCGCCGCAGTTGGCGTCGTCGTTGCTTCCGGCGGTTATCCCGAAAGTTATGAAACCGGTTACACCATCTCAGGGCTCGATCAAATCCCTGCTGGCGCGAAGGCGTTCCATGCAGGAACCCGCGTCCAGAACGATGAGATTGAAACATCCGGTGGACGCGTCCTATGTGTCGTCGGTGCCGATGCAGATTTCATGGAAGCACGGCAACTCGCCTATAGCGGCATAGACGCTATCCATTTCAAGGACCAGCACTATCGAACAGATATCGGGTATCGAGTCATTGAGAGGCTTCAGCATTAACCGTCGAATGAACCGATGAAAGTCGATGTTGGCGTCAACAGTGACCCGTTGACTATCGGCGAGTCTGCGCGAGCAATGGAACGGACCGGCTACGATGGTATTCGAGTATCGGAAACGAATCGAGATCCTTTTGTACCGTTAGCTGTCGCGGCTGCCCAGACTATGTCGATTCAGCTTGTGACCTCGGTCGTCGTCGCGTTCGCGCGGAACCCCATGTCACTTGCACTTCAGGCTCACGAGTTGAATCGCCTAGCTCGCGGACGCCTGATATTGGGTATCGGCTCGCAAGTAAAACCTCACATCGAACGTCGCTTTAGCATGCCCTGGCACAAACCCGCACGCCAGATGCGCGAGTTCATCGACGCGATGAACGCGATTTTCGCATGTTGGTATGACGGGACGCGATTGGATTTTCGCGGAGAGTACTACCAACATACATTGATGCCTTCAACTTTTACTCCGCCCGATAGAGAACCGGCATACAAACCCGAAATACTGCTGTCCGCAACTGGACCACTGATGACTAAGGTGGCTGGCGAGGTCGCGGACGGCCTCGTCACGCACCCGTTTTCTACCGAACGCTATTTAAAGGAAGTCACGCTACCTGCCGTCAAAGAGGGTTTACTGAAACGTAACCGAACTCTCGATTCTTTTCAGATCGACTATGCGCCGATGCTGGCAATCGGGAACACCGACGAGGAACTAGCACATGCCATGTCGGTCATCAAAGACCGAATTGCGTTCTACGGTTGTACGGTAGCGTATCGACCTGTACTCGAGCTGCACGGTTGGGGAGCTCTACAGGATGAGCTAATACCATTGAATCGTTCGCGCCGCCGCAAAGACATGATTGAGTTAATCGACGATGAAATCCTTCACACGATCGCGATTGTCGGGTCTCCACGGGAGGTCGTAGGAGAAATGAAGCAACGTTTCCGAGGTGTTGTCAGCCGTACCGGTTTTGGCGGGTCAGCGATCGACCGCGAAGAATTGCCAGAATTACTGTCAACTCTCAAAGGGTAGTCGTTGTGTTTCGAGAGCTACTCGACGGGATCATTCCCGTCATTGACAGTGGTCTGCGAACCTTGACTGGAATTCACCAAAAATCGTTCGAAGATTCGATATTCCCTCCAACAAGAGAACTATCCCCGGGCAACCGCCGTGCCGCCGCTTCAATCATGAGGATTAACCACTGTGGCGAAGTCTGTGCACAAGCCTTGTATCAAGGACAAGCGTTAACGGCGCGCACACCAAGCGTTCAACTGCAACTAAAACAAGCCGCATCGGAAGAGCGAGAGCATCTTGCCTTATGTCGTACGCGCTTAAACGAACTCGACGCCAAACCAAGCGTCCTTGAACCATTTTTCTTCGTTGCGTCGCTCGGAATTGGCGCGCTCGCAGGTCAATTAGGCGACGAAGTTAGTCTCGGATTTGTTGAGGCGACAGAAGACGAAGTCTGCAAGCATCTTGATCGCCATATCGCTGACTTAGATGAAGAAGATGCGCGTACGAAGGCGATGCTGGAGTCAATTCGGGCAGACGAAGCGCAACATCGATTGACGGCGCGTGAGCACGGAGGTATGGTCTTCGCGACGCCTATTAAATCGGCTATGGCGCTCGCAGCGAAGGTCATGACTCGCACGACCGCCATCCTCTAATTCACGCGCTTACCGCTTAAAGGCGGGTGGTGGATCACTTGCACCTGAACTCCCGCTGGGTCCACGCAATAGAAACTTCGAGCCCCGTCACGGTGGGTACGTGGTGAGCTGACGATTTCCACGTCGTGCTCAACTAGATATTCATGCCAGGCGTCGACATCTACGGCTTCTGGGACGATAAAGCCGATATGATCGAGGAGTTGGGGGAAATCCGCACGTTCCGCGACACGGTGAATCGCTAGGTTATCAGACCCAGTCGTTAGATAAACATTGTCGGCATCCGGCTCCCACTCAACGTTCATGCCAAATATGTCCACGTAAAACGCACGTGTCGCGTCGTAGTTGCTAGTTTGTAGAGCTACATGATGCAAGCCCAATAGATCTGGACGCACTCGGTGATTTTTCATGGGGCAATCAATTCATACTCGTGCGTGACATTCACGCCAGCACGCTGCATCAGAATCGAAGCCGAGCAGTATTTTTCTGCACTCAGCTCAACCGCACGGGCTAACTTTCTCTCAGTCAATCGTTCTCCCGAAACCTTAAATGTCAAATGGACTGCGGTAAACACCTGTGGATCTTCATCAGCTCTTTGGGCATCGACCGTAACACTGCAATGTCTTACATCGACGCGACCTTTCGTCAATATGTGAACAACATCAGTCGCGGCACAGCTACCAACACTCATCAACATCAGCTCCATCGGGCGCACACCTGCGTTGACACCGCCTAGGTCAGGTGGTCCGTCGATCTCCACGCTATGACCACTATCTGCGGTTGCCGAGAAATGAACAGCTTCTAACCAGTCGACATCCACATGCATGTCCATAAGCCACTCTACCCCGCAGTCGTTGCTAAATGAGAACCAAATATCTCACTCATTGCGAGACCCGGGTCACTCGCGCGCATGAACGCTTCGCCTACCAGAAACGCATTCACCCCACACGCAATTAGTCGATCCACATCTTTTTGACTGTGAATGCCGCTTTCGGATACGACCTGTACCGAGGAGGGGATTTGCGTCATCAACCTTTCTGTGACCAAAAGATCGGTATGAAAGGTCTTTAAGTCTCGGTTATTAATACCAATAAGGTGAGCATCAACCGCCAGAGCCCTGTCAAGCTCCGATTCGTCGTGGACTTCCACCAATACGTCCAGACCAAGATCCAAGCCGATTTCGTGAAAGGATTCAAGCTGCGATTGGTCAAGGGCAGCTACTATCAGGAGAAGACAATCCGCCGGTAAGGTCCTGGTCTCAAAGATCTGATACTCGTCAATAATGAACTCTTTACGCAGTACAGGAATCCTAGTTTTACTTCGAGCGGATAAAAGCGCATCATCGCTACCCTGAAAGAAGCGTTCATCCGTAAGTACCGACAAGCACGTGGCACCGTAGTGTTCATAGCTGCTTGCGATAGAAGAAGGATCAAAATCCTCTCGAATCAGCCCTTTGCTAGGCGATGCCTTTTTTATTTCCGCGATGACCGCCGCTTTTCGTGCCTCGAGAGAAGTACGGAACCTTCGGAGCGGTGGCGCATCCTGCATGGCGACTTGAAGCGAGTTGAACGGCGTTTTTCGTTTACGTGAATCTATCTCAGATCGCTTCTGAGTAACGATCTTGTCAAGGATGGTGTCGCTCACGTAGCCGAAATTGCTTTCGTGAGCGCGACAAATTCCTTGAATTTCTCCGACGCTTGGCCAGTAATGATCAAGTCCTGCGCCATTGCCACGCCGTTTGCCAAACTCCCCGCCACGTCGGCGGCGTAAAGGGCTGCACCTGCGTTCATCGCGACCAAGTCTGAAGCCGCTTGGTTTTCATTGCCGGTCAGTGCAGACTGGATCATCGCCAAACTTTCCGTAGGTGAGTCGCAATGTAGAGCGCTGACATCATGCTCCTCTAGCCCAAAATCGGCAGGTTCAACCGTGTATTCCTCCAAATGACCGTCACGTAGTTCCACGATTGAGCTAGCACCCGAAACAGACAACTCATCCAAACCGTCAGCATGTACCACTAACACGTGTTCTGCACCTAACTGCGCAAGAACCTTAGCTAATGGTCGCTGCAAATCGGCGGCAAATACTCCCAGTACCTGCCGCTTCGCTGAAGCAGGATTTGTAAGTGGACCCAGCACATTGAATACGGTTCTTACACCGAGTTCTTTGCGCACCGGGCCAGCAAAGCGCATCGCGGGATGATGTGACATCGCGAACAAAAAGCCCACACCAACTTCCTTAATACAGCGTGCAACTTGCTCGGGGTTTAAATCAAGATCGACGCCCGCAAGCTCAAGTACGTCCGCACTGCCACTCTTACTCGATGCCGCACGGTTGCCGTGCTTTGCGACATTCGCCCCACCGGCTGCTGCCACAAATGCAGCGGCGGTGGAAACATTGAAGAGTTTGTGAGTGCCCGACCCACCCGTGCCACAGGTATCGACAAGGTTTTCAACTTCTACGTCGACCTTCACGGACGCATCGCGCATCGCGCTAGCCGCCCCCGCGATTTCTTGTACGGCAGCGCCTTTAGTCTGTAGTGCCATCAACACGCCACCGATTTGACCTGGCGTTGCATCGCCCGACATGATGACGTCAAATACGGCTTTTGTTTGATGAAAAGATAGGTCTTCACCATCGGTGAGTGAGGCAAGCGCCTCCGCTATATTCACGCCAAAGGAATCCTTAAGAAATTTCGCAATATGTCATGACCTGGACGGGTCTTAATCGATTCGGGATGAAACTGAACGCCGAATATCGGATACTCATTGTGCTCAAGCGCCATGATCTCATCAACATCGCCTTGTGATGTTTCGCTCCAAGCTGTCATCTTTAGGTTCGACGGTAGTGAATCCAGTTCGACTACGAGCGAGTGATACCGCGTCGCCGTGAATCCGTCATCAATCCCATCAAAAATCCCATGGCCACGGTGATGAATGGTTGAGAGTTTGCCATGCATAACCGTGTGCGCGCGATCAACCTTTCCTCCGAATGCCTCTCCAATGCACTGATGTCCCAGGCAGACGCCAAGCAATGGCTTCAACTTACCAAATCGACGAACCACATCCACCGATATTCCAGCTTCTTTCGGGGTGCATGGTCCAGGCGAAAGTACGATCCGTTCTGGATCGAGCGCTTCAATTTCGTCCAACGATATTTCGTCGTTGCGATGTACTTCAACATCCGCTCCGAGCTCACCTAAATACTGCACCAAGTTGTAGGTGAACGAGTCATAGTTGTCGATCATCAAGATCATAATCGTCTCGCACTAAATCAGAGAATAGACGTCAGTCGTTGGGACTACTTCGTATCTATACGAGTAGATAACATACAGAGAGCTTTCCAATATTCTATGACGAGGAAAACAACATATGGGCTTCGCGTTATCTGGTATGCAATTGACAAGCAGTGCATTTTCTGCTGGCGGTGCGATTCCTTCAAAGCACACCGGTGAGGGTGAGGACGTCTCCCCAGCCCTCGCATGGTCTGACGCACCTGAGGGCACGAAAGCGTTCGCGATCGTATGCCATGACCCCGATGCACCACTTCTGACTCCGAAGGGGTATGGATTCGTACACTGGGTTTTGTATGGCATCCCGGGTGACGTCGCCAATCTTGCCGAGAACTCAGGCGGCTACACCCAAGGGAGCAACGACTTCGGCAATGCAGGCTATGGTGGGCCTATGCCGCCAGAAGGTCATGGTGTCCATAACTACTTCTTTTGGGTGCTCGCATTAGACGATGAACTCGATTTACCGGCCGGACTGTCCATGCTGGAACTATTCGATAGCGTAGAACCGCACTGCATCGGTATGAACAGATTGGTTGGTACATATCAACGCGATTGATTCAACCCTCTCAGTCTGAATCAGAATCCGCAATTTGCTCCGCAACGTAACTGATCGACCAATTGTGACCTAGTCGACGTTCTCGATAGGTCTCCGGAAGCTCGACGACGATGCTGTTTGGTATGTCAACCACCATCGGGTTTTGGTCCATTCGGTTGAAGGCGTTATCTAGCTCGAATCTTGTTCGCCACTGGATGAAACGGACGTTTTTCTGTTTTCCCATTGGTAGTTGACTCGGGCATGCTTCGTTGACCTCACCCGACAATGCGTTCAGAGGCGCCGCGACCGTATGGATTGTTAATGGCAGATCAGCATCCCATGAATCTGCTAGTTGAGCGACCACTACGCCGCCTAACGAGTGACCGATGACCGAAACCGATGAGTAGCGAGAGTTGTCTACTAGCTCGTTCTGGATCGACGCTTTTATCTCCTCAACCACTTCCAGCTGACAGCGACGGTCGTTGGTATCCCAATTAAAAAAGAACATGTGGCGCGTGTCGTTATTGATCGTTTGTAACGGATACACCCACTCGTATCCCTCCGAGCGCCAACCATGTACGCCAATAAATAACTCATCAGCATCAGGCTCTTCAGGCTCGATCGCATGCAAACCATAAGGCAACTCGACTAAGCGTGATCCTGATTCTTTGACGCCTTCCCCTGCATTTAGGGAACCCAACCAAGGAAACGATTCATCCGCTGCAAACGCGCAGCAAGACAAAGGAATAAGACAAAGGGCGATCAGTCTTTTCATGGACTAATCTGGCAGACCAAGTACACGCTTCGCAATGATGTTAAGTTGCACTTCGTTACTACCGCCCGCGATGGAACGAGCCTTACCAGCGAGCCAAGTACGCGTCATGGTGAGTTCCGAAGATGAGTAAGGGCCACTCTCGTTACCCAGCCCTTGAGTTCCCATTAACGAAATCTGGAGTTCAGACCGTTCCTTCGCAAGCGTCGCTCCGTAGTACTTAAAAATTGACGTGGCAGGACCTGGAGTATTACCTTCCGACTCCTCAACGGTTCGTCGTTGCGTCAGATTCATACACTCAGTGTCAATGAGATTTTTGAGGATGCGCTGATGCAATGCGGGGTTCGTGTTTTCCGCGTATAAGGATTCAAGTCGAGGCAAATCGATACCAGCCTCACGGTTGCCCCCTGACGCAAGGGAGAGTATGCCGGAGCGCTCGTGCTGAAGTAGCCGTTTTGCAACCGTCCAACCCTCGTTTTCGTTGCTGACCAAGTCGTCTCGGTTTGCGATCGCGTCATCAAAAAAAGTCTCACAAAACGGTGACGCGCCGGAAATTAGTCGAATCGGTCGAACCGTGACGCCTGGCTGATTCATGCTGAATAGGATGAAACTTATGCCTTCGTGCTTGGGAACATCCGGGTTAGTTCGTACCAGACAAAAAATCCAATCCGCGAAATTAGCACCGGAAGTCCAAATCTTCTGTCCATTGATCACGTAGTGATCGCCCCGGTTTTCAGCGCGGGTCTGCAAAGACGCCAGATCAGAACCCGACCCCGGTTCCGAATAACCTTGACACCACCAAACCTCACCTCGTGCAATACGTGGCAAATGCCGGAGTTTTTGCTCCTCGCTTCCAAACTCTAGCAACGTCGGCCCAAGCATCGAAACACCCATCCCTGCGACAGGTGACCGTATGTTCAGATCGCGCATTTCCTCAAGCATGACCACCCATTGGTCCTTGGAAAACCCTGCCCCACCATACTTCGTTTCCCAGTTCGGTACCGTTAACCCTTCTTCCGCGCATCGATCAAGCCAAAGGCGTTGGTCGTCAGTCATAGGAGACTTAGTACCACCACCTGGCACATCTCCAGGACCACGGCAGCTATCTGGACAGTTTGAGTCCAACCATTCTCGGATTTCAGTACGAAAGGACACTTAGAGACCTCTTTTCTGTCGTGTATTGAAGATTATCGTGACACCTTTACCCGCAATCGGAGCGCATCACTCAGGTAGTGGCTCGAAGTTCGGCACATGGTTCGAACCTTTCGAAGGCCAGACTTCCGCGAGATCGTCACCATGCCGGATGATGCCATTTCTAATCACTAGTTCGATATCAATACTTGATCTAATGTCATCGTAAGGATTCGAGTTTAGTACAACGAGGTCAGCAAGTTTGCCGACCTCAAGCGAACCTAAATCTTGCGCAACGCCCAACATTTCTGCCGCATGACGGGTCCCCGCACGAACCGCCTCAAAGTTGGTAAACCCGCCGGAACTCAACGCCCAAAGCTCCCAATGGAAACCTAAGCCATTTAGCTGACCATGCGAGCCCACTCCTACTCGTCCCCCTGCACTTACGATCGCGTGTGCGCTTTGTGCATGTCGACTAAAAACGTGGGCATCCGCATGAACCCAAGGTCTTCTTAATAACTTCGCTTCCAAAACGGAAGGGGGCGTGAAGCGCGCCAGCTTAGTGTCTTCACGCGGATTCTCACTAATGAAAAAATGATTCTCACCGAACGGACCACCATAGGAAACCAGCAGCGTCGGTGTATAAGCCATCTTCGTGCTGGCCATTAGATGGATGACGTCGTCGTAAATACCAATCACGGGAAGATTGTGTTCGAGACCCGTGAATCCATCGATTGCGTGAGTGAGACCTAATTTCAAATCCAACGCACCTTCAGTAGTGGGATTCAATTCGAGTTCGCGCGCCGCCGCAACAATCCATTGGCGTTGCTCGCGATTACCTGGTATGTACGACTTGAGGTTGCGGACACCGTAGTGTTCCTTGTAGCGTCGGAGGACACCTATCGCATCGCGTTTTGATTCGAATGCCGTATCGCTAAATATGCCGGGACCGGTCGACATGACGCGTGGACCAACCATGCGTCCCGCGTCAACCAAATTCTGATATTCGATCACGTCAACCGTGCTTGGTTGAACATCAATGGCGGTGGTCACACCATACGCGAGATTTGCCAACAATGCCCATGATTCACCACTAACAACGCCTCGATATATTGGAAAATGAGCATGCGTGTCGATATAGCCTGGAACGACGAATTTGCCCGTGAAGTCGAATTCGTCCGTACCTTGCGCAACGAGTAGATCTTCGCCGATTGCGGCGATTCGATCGCCATCGATCAGTAAGTCAGTATTGAGCAGTGGCGCTGCTTCATCTGACGCAACCGTCAACAGAGTCGCGTTTCGAAGTACGACTGATCTATTCGGCTCTTGGCGTGGTACATATATTTCGACCCGCTGTGAGAAGACATCTGAGTGGTCCTCTGCTAGCGGCTTCTCACCATTTTTACCAGCTTCCTTCTGATCTTCTTCTTCTTTCTCTTCCTGTAAGAACACGGACGAGATTGCTCGGTGTTGGATCGTGTGACCTATCGACCAATATGCACGCTCGCCCGTCGCATCCCACGCGAAATCGTCGACACCGACATCGGTCAACCGTTCGCACGGTAACGAGCACCGAGTCACTCTAGTCTTCACAGGCGCAGCATGCGGACCTAGCAACTTCACGATGTATAGTTGATTCGCCTGCTTAACTAACGCATGCCGACCATCCGGCGAAACGCGAATGCGAAATGCAGGGAGACCGTCTCTGGAGTTGTAGATTCCTGGGCCGGAAATATCCAAGTGTTTTCGTAGGTCGGTGCCATCTAGTCTCATTGAATAAAGACCCGCTTCCCCCGCTGCGAACATTCCCGGCCACTCGTAAACGTAAATTCGATCTGATTCAGGTCCGTAATGAGGATCGTAGAAATTCGGAGCGTGCGCGATCAGCTTGGTGACACCGTCCTCAATCCGCACTTGTACTAGATCCGTACCGATCCCTTGTCCGAAATCTGACGCGCGCGTTGCTCTTTCAAAGGCGGAAGCGCGCAATGCAATCACCGCTTTCCCATCCTCGCGCCACAATGGATCGACGTAGAAACCGGCTGCCTTCGTCACCCGAATCGGGTTGGCATTCGCTCTGGTCCGCACCCGCCAAATATGGCCGCCTTCTTGCGACCAATCAACAAACGCAACCTGGCGTCCATTAGGCGCCCACGTCGGTTGTGCAGCAAACATTGACGGTGGGGTCAATTCGATCAGCTTTCCCGACTCAAATTCGTAGATGTAAATCTGCGCTAGCGCGGAAAAAGCCACCCTTGAGCGATCTGGGGAAATTTCAATACCACGTATGAGTTGCGCCTTTACTGGTCCTAACCCAACCCGATAGGGGAAATGAAGTCGCTCAACTCGGTCAAGCTTCAAGGGGATTTCGAACGAAATCTCAAACGTTTCGCGAGTGTCGAGTCTTATCCCGTGAAGTCCGCCATTGTTGGTGAAATAAACGACATCGCCCGCCGGTGAAAACACCGGCTTTGGCAAGAGATCACGCGTGAAGCGGGACTCCTGTTCGTCTCTTTGAACCGGATACGCAAACCATTCGTCGTGACCCGATCGGAGATCTCGGATACGTAGTCCCGTCTTGGTGTCAAAGCGAGTGGCGTACACCAGCTTGGTACCATCCGGCGATAGCGACGGTCGGAACGCGCTTCCCACCGCAGCGGTCAGTTCTACATGCTCATTAGTAGATAGTTCAAGGCGACGTATCTGCCAAAGCGGTAACTGCTGGTTGTAACCAAATCCACCTTCTTTGAACGCGTGATACAGATAACGACCATCCGTGCTGTAGATCGCGCCCGTAAAGTTATGTGAATCTGTCGCGGAACCAGATCTTCGCGGCGCTAATCGCACGCCTTTGCCGCCGGCCATGTGGTACGCCCAAATGCGATACACCCGGGTTTTCCAACTCCCGACTGATACGATCACGTGGGATCCATCTGGCGCCCAAGAAGGTGACATCAGCTCCGAGTCTTTCGATGTATCCGAAAGCTCACGCGCCGCGGTTCCGTCAGCGCGCATGATCCATACGTTCTCGTGACCTGACCGATCGGAAATAAATGCGATATGTTCGCCGTCCGGTGAATAAACCGGTTGAGAATCGAACGCGAGTCCAGTCGTTAATGGCTCAGCGACCCCTCCCTCAACCGGTAGCGTATACAAGTCACCTAGAACCTCAAGCACGAAAGTCTCTCCGTGGGGTGCAAGATCGAAGGAGAGCCACGTAACGGTTGAAGTAGACAGATCTAGCGTCGCGTTACTTTCTAGAGAGAGTTCCGCCTCGACGGAGAAACTCAACAGCACTGAGATCGTTACGAGACTGCGTCTCATGGCCTATAACCTCTCACAACGAACACTCAATTTGATGCGTCTTCCGCACCTACCTGACTTTCCAAGCGATTCAGTGCTTCACGGATTTCGTGGATTTCCATCAATAGTGCATCGGTTCGTGACTGTTCGCCAATTTCTTCGCGCAACTTCTCGTACCGTTCGTGCAAACCTTCTTGCGTCGCTCGATCATGATTCGATATGACCACTGCAATAATCAAGTTAAAAACAACAAAGGTCCCGACCAGTACCAGTGACACGAAATACATCCATGCCCACCAATGTGCTTCCATTGCTGCATACATGATGTCTGTCCAATCCTCAAGCGTGACGATGCGAAACAACGAGAGTAGTGAAATTCCGAGTGAGCGCCAATGGGTTGGGTCAATTTCTGCAAAGAGGTAGTGACCTGCAACGCCGTAGACATAGAAGATGACTACCGTTAACGCCACGATATTGAGCATTCCTGGTAACGACCGAACCAAGACCGTGACGAGCACTCGTAGTGAAGGGATAACAGAAAGCACACGAAGCAAACGTAATACGCGCGCCAACATCGGTATGTAGCCCGAACCGGGAATGAGACAAAGCACCACAACGATGAAATCGAAAACGTTCCAACCATCTTTGAAGTAATCGTGCATCCGAGGATGATGGGCGACGATCTTGATGATCGCTTCAACGACGAAGATGCCAACCGCAACCTGATTGAAAAGCTGCAACCAAAAGCCATACGCATCATTGATACTGTCGACCGTCTCGAGTCCAATGACAACACCATTGACCAAGATCACGGTCGTAATACCGTTTAAAAACCAGGAAGAGTCAGCAACTCTCTTCGCTAGTTGGACGATTTGAGTCTTCATGGAATACCCTGTTTCGCCAAACTTGCGGCCTGAAATAGTGATCGTGCCTTATTCATGCACTCTTTCCACTCTAGTTCTGGAATCGAATCAGCGACGATCCCTGCACCCGTTTCGATGTACAGTAGGTTGTCCTTAATCACCGCAGTACGAATCGCGATCGCCATATCGAGATTTCCGTTCCACGCCAGGTAACCAACCGCGCCTGCGTAAACGCCTCGTTTAACCGGCTCAAGTTCGTCAATGATTTCCATCGCGCGTATCTTTGGCGCGCCACTTAGCGTTCCGACGGGTAATGTAGCGCGAAGTACATCAATCGCCGTCTTATCATCGGCTAGTTCGCCCTCAACATGCGAAGCGATATGAAACACGTGGGCGTAGCGTTCGATCTTGAATTGTTCCGTTACGCGCACGGTTCCGACCTTGCAGACCCGTCCTAGATCGTTGCGACCTAGATCAACTAGCATCAAATGTTCCGCGATCTCCTTCGGATCGTCGATTAGCTCCTGTGCCATCGCACGGTCTTCTTCTTCATCTCTTCCACGTCGACGAGTACCTGCTAGCGGCCGATTGACGACTTTTCCGTTCTCAACCTGTGCCAATATTTCTGGCGAGGAACCAACGATATGGAAATCGTCAAGTCGCATAAAGTACATGTATGGGGATGGATTCAAGCTGCGTAACGCTCTATACAGTTGAATCGAAGGTATATCGAACGGAATCGTCATCCGTTGCGCAAGTACAACTTGCATGACATCACCTGCTCGAATGTACTCGCGTGTACGTTCAACCGCATCCATGAATGCATCGCGACCGAAGCCGGAAACAAAAGCGTCCTCGGGTATAGGTTCTGCACCAGTCGACGAACGCAAATTAGGAATAGTCGCAACCATACCGACCGAGATTTCCTTCAGTCTCTCATGCCCCTGCGCCCACGCATCCGGCTGGGTTGGATCGACCATGACAATGATCGTGACATGGCTAGTCAAGTTATCGAAAACCACGACCTCGTCGGACACCATCAGCAATATGTCAGGGGTGTGCACATCATCAGGAGGTGTCGAGTGGCGCAGTCTTTTTTCGATGAACCGAATCGTGTCGTACCCGAAATACCCGACGAGACCACCAAAGAACCTTGGCATCCCCTTTATCTCCGGGACTCGGAATTGCTGTTGAAAGGCGTCGATATAGGCCAACGGATCGTCGCACTCGGTTCGCTCTGTAACCGAACCACGAACCTCTTTCGTGATGGAACGTCCCACTACACGCAGCACCTGCGTCGCAGGCAATCCGATAATCGAATATCGAGACCACCGATCGCCACTGCTGGCAGCAGACTCAAGTAAATAACTAAAGGGTTGGTCGGCCAACTTGCGATATACAGATAACGGCGTATCCATGTCGCCGAACACGGTTAAGTTGAGCGGAATACGGTTGTATCCCTGCTCAGCCAATGCTTGGAATTCGTCCTGATTCATGAGATTCTCGATTTATCGAAGCACGACCCGAAGGCCGGCAGTTGTTGGTTAAAGGATCAAATACTCTGACGCCAACGAGGACGAGGACGAATAGATCTCACAGCAACTGACTAAATGAATCGATGATATGGTCAGCACCCAGCTCGATGGCTGGGGTGTTGTGGTTATAGCCTTCTCGCATACACACCACCGGGCAACCCGCCGCGCGAGCAGCCTTTACATCGGTAGTCGAATCACCGACGAACAACGTTTCGGACGGCACAGAAACCAACTCATTACATGCGTACAAAATAGGCTGCGGCTCCGGTTTTCGGACTTGCAGCGTATCACCACCTACGACGATATTGAAGAACTTATACAAGTCGAATTCACGGAGAAGCTGCATCGACAAGCCCTGGAGCTTATTAGTAACAACCCCCAGCTTGTGCGTGCGTGACGCTAATGTGCACAGTGAATCCACGACGCCAGGATACGGAACACTGTCAACAGCGATGCGCTCACCGTAGCGCTCAAGGAAAAACGCGAAATACGCCTCAATTTGGTCATCGTCTAGTTGCGACTCGCCTTGATGTTTTATTGCTTGTGCGAGCATGACTTTAGCGCCGTGACCCACCCACAACCGCGTTAAATCAAGTCCGACCTCTTCGTAACCCGCATGTATGAGTGTCGCATTGAGGGCGTGCATCAAATCAGGTGCCGTGTCGACAAGCGTTCCGTCCAAGTCGAAAAGGTACGCGTCGTAGGTTTCAATTCCGTTAGATGTCATGCAGCTAGTGAACGTAATTCCGCAATGGTTGTAGCGTAGTCGTCGCTATTGAATATCGCTGATCCTGCGACAAATATCTCCGCGCCTGCCTTCGCTGCAGCACCTATGGTCGCGCTGCTAATGCCGCCGTCGATTTCAATGTTGATATCTCGCTTGTCACGTCTGATCGCATCCTTGATCCGAGAGAGTTTTGGCAGCACTTCCGGCATAAAGGACTGACCACCAAAACCTGGTCTCACAGACATGACGAGCACGTAATTCAGCTTGTCCCAGCATGACGCCAAAACCGCCTCGGATGTTTCTGGATTTAGTACAACACCGACCTTCGCACCGCCAGCTCTGATTCGTTCTAACACCTCTCCTAAGTCTCGACACGTTTCCGGATGAACGGAGATCATCGAAGCGCCCACGTCAAGAAATTCATCGACTAGACGTTCAACGGGATCCACCATGAGATGTACATCGAACGCGACATCTGGAAAACGTTTCCGCAGTGCAACTAGCACAGTCGGTCCGACTGTGAGATTAGGGACGAAGTGGTTATCCATGACATCGAAATGGATCAAATCGGCACCACTCGCCAATACATCTTCCACCTCGTCGCCAAGACGGGCGAAATCAGCCGCCAGAATCGACGGCGCAATCTGAGGATTCACGGCGCGAATCTTAGACACAAGACTACAGCATCAATCGACGTACTTGCTTTAACTGTTCGTGCGTGCCAATGTCGAACCAGATTCCTTCGTATGTCTCCCCAGATACTCGATTAGCAGCAATCTCGCGAAACAGGATTTCGCGTAGCGAAAACGGACGGATGCGCTCACCCTGGAAAATTTCCGGTTTTACGAATGCCATACCACTGTAAATCCAAGGGCGCGACGCTCGCTCCACAGGACGACGCACTTTATTCCCATCTAAAGCAACGTCGCCAAATTCACGGTTCTCAGGTTTCGGCACGAGAATCAAATGCATCGTCGCCTCCGGATCGACCACATACCGTGTAAATCGATAGCCGGTCCAAACATCTCCATTCAGTAGCACGAATTCTTCCGAACCCAATATTGGCAACGCCTTGACGATACCGCCGCCCGTCTCAAGGAGTTCGTCTTCCTCACTATAAGTGATGTTGACACCAAACTGACGCCCAGTTCCAAGAGATGCCCGGATTTGTTCACCGAGGTGGTGAAGATTCACTACTACATCAACGATACCCGCTCGTTTTAACCATCTGAGCTGGTGCACAATCAATGGTTCACTCGAGATCGGGATCATCGGTTTCGGCAGTTTTTCGGTGAGTGGCGCAAGTCGCGTTCCTTTTCCTGCCGCTAAGATCATTGCTTTCACGACGTTATTCGTTGAAGTGAGTCGTGAAGATTTGGTATGACATGCGAGTCAAGCCATAAACTCAGAGGCGACAACTCATTTCGCTGCGCCAGAGTAGTGATTCGACCTAGAACAGGCAAAATGTACGGCAAATGCGTCGTCTTATGCTGGCTAAACCATAATCGGCAAAAAATCCCTACAGCCTTTAGCATACGTTGTATTGCTGCCAGCTCGAGTGCCCGTATAAACGCGGCTCTCGGTTGAATGCACGGAAGGTCCGCTTTGGCCACGAGTAGACGGAATTGATCAATCCACGTCTCGATTTCTTCGTGACTGTGCTCAAAATAGCAGTCATACATCAAAGACGCAAGATCGTATACGCTTGAACCGACCAACGCATCCTGAAAATCTACAATGCCAAGTCGATCTCCGTGTAAGAGGAGATTTCTGCTGTGATAGTCGCGGTGAACCGTGACCTTAGGTTGACGGTCTATCTCTCTTGTAAGAGTGTCGGCAATGTTGCCTAACGGTTTTGCACTCTCTCCCAGCATCTTGCCACAACACCATTCTTCAAAAATATTCAATTCATCACGTAGGCGTTGGCGGGTATACGGTGGTACATGTGTATCTTGAGTACGTTGAATCGCCACTAACGCTTCTAGTGCAAGTCCTATTGCGTATCCTCGTAACTCCGAATTCTGATATACCGCTAGAAGCTCACGGGACCCAAAATCATCAACAAGAAAGTAGCCTTGTTCGAGGTTGTACGCGTGAATCTGTGGAACCGGCACTCGATGTCGACGAAAAACCCGAGCCATCACAACAAACTGTTCGTTGTTTTCCGTCGCAGGAGGAGCATGAATGGCCATTCGCGATTGACCATGATGGGGCTCAAGTCGATAGAAACGCCGGGTGCTCGCCTCCGGTACGAGCGGATGCAGTACAAAGCTATCTGCACCTAACGTCTTCGCGATCCAATCGCGCAAAGCCGGAGGGGCGTCGTTAGACATGGTGTGGAATCTCCAACGCGAGGTCGCACGACACCGTTGGTTGGCAAGCGCAATACTGTGTGCGTGCGTTTATTGGAGCCACAGCACCACTGCCTCTGATTTTACGGCAGACTATTGGTCTTCAACTACCGCGCATGATGTCTGTCCGACATCTTTTACAGCGCTACCGGCACCTAGATTCGTACCTAAATCGGAGCAAAAAACTAAACACGTTGTCCGTAGCAACGAGTTTCGCGAAACAGACGCTGGTAGTCGTTACTTTACTGGCAACGTCAAGGTCCAAAGCGATGATTTGCTTCTGACAGCGCAGGAGTTGGAATGGTTAAACGAAGGCCCGTTGGAATTTGAGCACGGCTTATCGCTTTTCCACGACTTAGGTGCAATGGCGATCGACGAAGCAATCTTGGACATCGACGCAGAAAACCAATCAGCGCAATTCGGAAATCTCTCGTTTGTAATGTTTGATTTCCCCATTCAAGGCTCGCTGAAATCGTTGGTTGCGGACGAAGCCCAAGTCGACGCAACCGATTTACGTTTTAGCGGCTGCGATCCACGCGCAGAGCGATGGGGTTTCCGGATCAAGCACATCGGAGTTAATCGAGAAACAACCCGCGTCCGCTTGAGAGGCGTCGGTTTCTACATAGGCAAGTTGCCGGTTTTCTATGTTCCGTATTTCACTTTCCGACCGCAATCTGACCGCAACGGATTTGCGACGACCCATTTCAGATACCGCTCGGACAATGGTGTAATCGTTGAGCAACCGATACGTTACTTTGGGAAATTTGGCGATCTTGAATTCTCACCAAGATATTTAGCCAAAAACGGCCTTCAACTTGGGGCAAATATCGAACTGTTCGGACTTAGCTCAACGATAGATTGGGTGCCTAGCGACAAGAAACTCGACAACATCAAAGACAGATTCGTCGATCCCTCCCGCTGGCGCATCAAGGCCAACTACCAGAACACGTGGCATGGAGTGGAATCCCTCATCGATTTCACCCAACCGAGCGATTTCGCATATCAACACGACTTCGAGTTTGATTCACTCACACAACCGATCTTCTCGACTAATAACACGGCATTGCTACGCTTCACCTCACGCGATTGGGACGTTGGTTTTGTCGCACAACGAATCAACTCGACATCTGAAGAGCGACTATTAGGCGAACGCTATCCCGAATTAGACGTAAGTTGGCGACCACGATGGGGCTCGATAAGCGCACACTCTCGCGTCAATGGCGCTAGTTATCGCGACTTTCAATTACGTTCACATCGCGGCCATATAGAACAAGCGATACATGCGGAACTTAGCCGTACATGGGGCGAATTAACTTTGGATGTGGCTAAATCGATGTCTCGATTCGTCATAGATGCTTCTGAGTCGTCAAGAACGCATACGCGATACAGCGATAGTCTGCAACTAGGCGCTGGATTGTTCTTCGATAAGCATCTTGCCGATAAGGTCTACACCTTCGAGCCTAGGTTGAACTACATCGATCGTGCATTCACCGAATCGCCGCTCCAGACCCCCTTCGACCAGCCTCGCGGCGTAGTGCACACATCACAACTCTTTGGTGAAAGCAGAACTAGCGGCCTCGACCACATTCCCGGGGAACATCGAATAGCGACAGGATTCCGTTTTCATGTTCAGCCGCATACGTATACCCAAAACGTTTTGAAGGCAGAAATCGCACATATGACGCATCTCGACGGAGTCGATGGTCAATCTTCCAAAACTTACGGTTGGGGAGCTTCGTTCAGCGTTCAAAACAACAATGGCTTTGCTTTAGAGCATCGTCAGTACCAGAATCGTCATAACCCGAATGCGAACGAATTCACTACATTGTTGGTCTATGAACCAACGATAACAAAGTCGCTCTATACGTCGATTGGCAGACGACCTCGCGATGCAATTCACCAAGTTGAAATCGGATTTCGATGGCCCCTTGCACCCCGCTGGGAAGCGATCGGTGCGTACAGCTTTGATATCAACAACGATAGTGTCACCGAGACGCATTTGGGAATTGCCTTTACGGGGTGTTGTTACCGCACCCTATTGTTCGTCCAACGTGCCACGGATTGGGACTTTGATGAAGGCCGTTATCGCGTTGAACTTGAGAATCAAGTAATGCTCCGTTTTGATCTCATCGGGCTCGGCAAGATTGGTCGCAATCGCATAGAATCGCTAATCGATCGCAAACGTTTTGGATTCCGTTAAGCTATCCCTTCCTGAACCGGTTAGAAAAATGAATTTAACGATGCGCAGTCGATGGTTCTTTCCCTGTGCGTTATTGCTGGCATCCTCCGCTATAGCGGAGGTCGAAAAACTCGACGGCATTGCTGCCGTCGTGAATGACGACGTCGTCTTGCTGTCGGAACTCAACGAACGCTTCAGCAGCTTCAAAGCGCAGCTAACGCCTGCTCAATTACGGCAAGTCCCGGATGAAAATGTCATTTTGAGCCAGATTTTGGAGAGACTTATCGTCGAGTCGATCCAATTGCAAGAAGCAGAACTGCGGGGGATCGTCATTGATGACGAAGAGATCAATGAAACTGCACGGAACTACGCTGCGGAACAGGGAATGACCGTTGAGCAACTGCAACAAGCGCTCCAATCAGAAGACGTCACCTACGAAATGTTCCTCGCCGAAATACGTCGCCAAATGACGCTCGCGAGAGTCCAACAAATAATGGTCAACCGCCGTTTGTACGTGTCCCAGCGAGATATAGAAGACTTCAGGAAGTCACCCTACTTTGAGCAGCTGGCGTCAGAGGAATATCGAATTGGTCATATCCTGCTTGAAATCGATGACAATGCGGGTCCTGACGCGGAAATCCGGGCTAAGGACACTGCAACCTACTTGATCGAGGAACTACGCAGTGGTAAACCTCTTTCAGGGCTCGCCGTAAATTACTCAGCGTCGAACACTGCGCTCGAAGGAGGCGATCTCGGTTGGCGTAAAGCATCCCAGATCCCTAGCCTATTTAGCGATCAGATACTCGAGATGGAGGTTGGCGAGGTCGCGGAACCGATTCAGAACTCACTCGGTATCCATATCGTCCAACTCTTGGAAAAACGAGGCGCATCAACTACGACCGGCGAAAGCTCACTTGTGCGTCATATCCTAGTGTCTCCTTCTGCGATCCGCTCTGAAGATGAAACATTCGACCTCGCACATCAACTCAAGCAACGGATCGATGATGGAGAAGAATTCGCTGTACTTGCCGAAGAGTATTCCGACGACCCTTCATCAGCGCTAGCCGGCGGTGATCTAGGTTGGAATAACGGTGAGAACTTCGTTCCGGAATTCCAGGCCGCGATGGCCGAAGCCGACATTGGAGTTGTAACTGAACCGTTTCAAACAGAATATGGCTGGCACGTCCTTGAAGTACAAGATCGACGGGTTGAAGATCTGAGCGAGGACGCTCTAAATGAACTCGCTTTGCGAGCCATCTATGAACGCCGGTTTGACGAACTACTCCAGGGCTGGATCAAGGAAGTACGCGATGAAGCTTTTGTCCAGATTTTGTCAGGAACTGCATCATCAGACCAAGGAAGCGCTTCGGACAGCATTTTCTAGCTGATCAAGGCGTGATTGCGCGTATCCACGACGCGCTCTCGGTACAGCAAAGCGATAAAGTGATCGAGATCGGTCCTGGTCGCGGTGCTCTGACCACTGATTTGGCCGAGGCAACCTCAAATCTCACCTTGATTGAGCTCGATCGCGATTTCGCTACAGATTTACAGCGCCGTTTTCCCAACGCCGAGCTTCACTCTATGGACGTGCTTGACGTCCCTCTTGAGTCCTTTGCTGAGCGTCGCGTCGTCGGCAATCTGCCGTACAACATTTCGACGGCACTCCTCATTCGTCTATTGATGGAACCGCGCATTGTCGACATGCATTTCATGTTGCAAACAGAGGTCGCACTACGGCTAGCTGCGTCACCAGGCGAGAAAGCGTGGGGGCGTATATCGGTAATGGCGCAATACCGGTGTCAAATCCAGCCATTGTTCGCTGTACCTGCCAGTTCTTTCCGACCTGTACCAAAAGTCGAATCTATGTTCGTACGATTAACGCCAAGGGCGCCAAAACACGCTGCTAACGACTTTCAAACCTATTCGGATGTCGTCAGATCAGCGTTTTCCCAACGTCGAAAAACCCTTGCTAACAGCCTATCGAGCTACGAGATCAGCTGGGAACGGCTTGAGTTGGATTCACGTATGCGCGCCGACCACGCAAGCGTTGATGATTACGTTTTTATCGCGAATAGCATCGATTTTCAATGAGCGCCACGTACGCAATCGGCGACGTACAAGGGTGTTACGAACCCATGCGAGAGCTAGTCGCGGCCCTTCCTTTTGACCCAGCCACCGATCGTCTCTGGTTTGTAGGTGATTTGGTAAATCGAGGACCTCAGAACCTTGAAACCCTCCAATATGTGCATAGTCTCGGACCACAGGCTACTGTTGTATTGGGCAATCACGATCTTCATCTTTTGGCGATTGTTTTCGGCGGTAAAACCCTACAAAACAGTGACACGTTTCAAGATGTTCTGGATTCCCCGCTTTGCGAGGAGCTATCACATTGGTTAAGAGCGCAACCTCTGATACACCAACTTGGAGAATGGATATTGGTCCATGCAGGAATCCCTCACATATGGACTGTGAAGGAGGCGTTCAAGTTTGCTCGAGAAGTCGAACGCACCATTAGCGGAAAAGCGTATATTCGATTCTTTGAACGTATGTATGGCAAATACCCTGACATATGGAGCGAGGAACTAACCGGTATGGATCGCCTTCGGATCATCACCAATTACCTAACTCGCATGCGTTTTATCGACGCCGATGGCCGCCTTGAATTTGCCCACAAGACCACGCTTGATACCGCACCACCCGGATTTAAAGGATGGTTCGAACATGAATGTCAGCGCTCAGAGAAGATCGTGTTCGGACATTGGGCGGCGTTAGATGGTCAAGTTCCCTCAGATGGTGTCGTTGCGACCGACACAGGTTGTGTATGGGGACGAGGCTTGACGGCCGTGCGGCTAGAAGATGGCGAGCGCTTCCATTGGGAGGACGGCGTCGTTTCGTGTCAGAGATAAAGATCCCAGGCTCCCGCTACCTTGTAGGCGGCGCTGTACGCGACGAATTACTCGGAGTTAAGCCAAGGGAACGAGATTGGGTTATCGTTGGTGCAGACGCTGAAACGATGATTGAAGCTGGATTTATCCCAATCGGCAAAGCTTATCCCGTCTACCTACATCCTAAATCGTTCGAGGAGCACGCGTTGGCACGGACCGAAGCCAAGATCGGACCCGGTCACGGTGGTTTCAGCTTTACCAATGATGCAAACGTCACTTTAGAACAAGATCTCCTTCGTCGCGACCTCACCATTAATGCGATGGCTAAATCTGCGACAGGCGAATTGATCGATCCGTACGGTGGACGGCGAGATTTGCGTGACAAAAAACTCAGACACGTCTCCGCGGCCTTTGCAGAGGATCCATTGCGATGTTTTCGAATTGCTCGTTTTGCAGCCAAGCTGCCTAACTTCGAGATCGACGCTGCTACGCTCGAGCTGGCACGAGGCATGGTCAACGAACTGCAAGAACTGTCAGCAGAACGAGTTTGGAATGAATGGGTTAAGGCGCTTGAGGAAGAAGCGCCGTATCGGTTTTATGAGGTATTGAGAGACGCTGGAATTGCCGAACCATGGTTCTGCGAACTTGAGCTTGATGCTCTGGCGGAGGCTCACAGGGAACGTGAGCTGTCGCTTCAAAGTGCCTTTGCGCTTGTCGGTTGGCTACATTCAAAAACGGTACTTGAAGAGTTCTTTGATCGATTGACGGCACCAAAGAAAGCAAAATCTCTCGCACTGGAGATCTGTCGATCTGGCCGTTTAATTAAGGAATTAGATCAATTAGACGGAGCACGCGCCGTTGACGTATTGGATCAAACCGGGGCATTTCACGGTGACTCAAGATTCGATTCGTTTCTAGTCGCCTTGAACGCTGTTACCGATATCGAAGTACAACGAATTCTGAATCTACGAAACGTGCTGCGAAAAGTCACAGCCGCTGGTGAACAAGGCTTGAAATATGGGCAAGCCCTTCGACGCAATCGTATAAGGAAGCTCAATGAAATTCGGCGCAACGTTTAGGCGACATAAGAACAGTGTTAGACCCGCGCTGACCCCGCAGACTTCCGAGCGTACTTAAAGATGCCGTTTCTCCCCACCGATCATGAATCGAAAGAGCTGACAGAACACGAGAACCGAATCTTCAACGAGGACTGCATTGCCGGTATGCGCCGCTTACCTTCAGATATCGTCGATCTTGTAATCACAGATCCTCCGTTTGGTATTAACTTCAAAGCGAATCGACCAAACTACAACCGCATATCACATCGAGTGTTAGACGGCTATTCCGATGTCTCGCGGATGAACTACCAAGAGTTCACGAAGTCTTGGCTAGCAGAAGTCCAGCGAGTGCTCAAACCCTCCGGTTCAGCATTCGTATTTTCTGGCTGGAACAACCTAAAGGACATCCTTAATGCACTGAGTGAGGTTGATCTTGAAACAATCAACCACATCATCTGGAAGTACCAATTTGGTGTGGTCACGAAGCGTAAATTTGTGACCTCTCATTACCACTGCCTTTTTGTTGCAAAAGATGACAAGCAACGAGCATTCCACGTGAATTCGCGATTTTCTCGCGATGACCGCACCGAGAACGGTAATAGCGCTCGTTACCGTGATATGGAGGATGTTTGGGAAATAAAACGTGAATACTGGACCGGCGACATCAAGACCCCTACGAAATTGCCCCGTCAGCTCATAGAGAAGATTCTGGACTACGCGTCACTAGAAGGCGATTTGGTTTTGGACCCGTTTCTAGGTTCAGGTCAAGTACCGGTAGTTGCACAAGAACATAATCGCCGATTTCTCGGATACGAGATCGTGCCAGAGTATTTTGAATTCGCTGAAAGACGCCTCACAACACGAAGCTACCGTATTCCGGATCAAACAAGCAGCTAGCAATCTACGACCCGTCAATCTCTCATCGACAAGAAAGTCGGCTCTATCCCCGCAATTCGACTGGAGAATGGGAACACCACACAGTTAACGTGAAAGATGAACGACTATGAGTGAGAAGCCGCATGCGCACAAGGTGCTTCCATACATGCAAAGCGGTGAAAGATTGCTAACTCGATAGCTCAAACGAACCGCGCTGATATGACTGCAACTCGCAGATTCCTTTTTTCGCGAGATCAACTAAGGTATTTAGTTCTTCGCGGTTAAACAAAGCGCCTTCCGCCGTACCTTGAACCTCTACAAATGAATCAGAATTTAGCATGACGATATTCATATCAGTATCTGCTTTCGAGTCTTCTACGTACTCCAAGTCCAAACACGCTTCGCCGTCAACGATACCTACGGAAATTGCACCTACAAACCCTATAAATGCGTCCTCATGTCCTATTGACGTCAGCGCATCTAACACCGCAACTGCACCCCCAGTAATTGCGGCGGTTCTAGTTCCGCCATCCGCCTGGATTACATCACAATCAACATAGATCGTAGTCCCATCGAGCTGGTCCAAATCAACGCAACATCGCAATGACCTTCCAATCAATCGCTGAATTTCGATCGTCCGCCCTGACTGCTTGCCCCTAGCGGCTTCTCGATCGAATCGTTCCGTCGTAGCTCCTGGCAACATGCCGTATTCCGCGGTAAGCCAGCCTTGACCAGATCCTCGAAGAAACCTAGGTACGTTGTTTTCAACCGTTGCGGTACAAATTACCTTAGTATCACCTATACTGATCAACACTGACCCCGCCACATTTTTCGTGAAGTTTCTCTCGATAGAAACTGCGCGTAGTTCGTCAAATTTTCGACCGTTTGGGCGCATGGATACCTATTTAACTATCTATTCGTATATGCGAATCTCGATTATAGGGGAATAAAATCTCACAATGCTAGCCAGTATGACGGCGTTTGCGCGCGCGGAGACCACTATCTGGGTCTGGGAAGTGCGCAGTGTTAATCACCGTTTCCTAGACCTCAATTTCAACATGCCTTCCTCTGCGCAAGCGTTGGAAGCAGATTTGCGTACGCATGCTAAAAACGTACTAAATCGAGGTCGTATCGAAGCTTCGCTGTCCGGGCGTGCAGCGAGTTCGGAAGCTGCGCCGACGATTGATGCTCAAAAACTGCGCTCACTCCTGGTCAATGCACGATACTCTCAGATGGTGATGGGGGAATTTACCGGTTCTGAAGACGCCAGCAACGAACCCATTCAACAACTTGATGTACTTGACGTCATGCGATGGCCGGGTGTCTTGAAAGATCAGGCTGACATCTCACCCGACATGCATGACGATATATGCGAATCCTTTGCAGAAGCATTGGAATCGCTTATCACCAGTCGAAAAGTAGAAGGGGAATCCCTAAGTAGCTTGCTTCAAGTTAGGCTCGCTTCAATTCAAAAAATCCTGGCACAACTGGAAGCCATGGCGGGAACTCAAACTGAGTACATTCGAGAGAAACTTCATCAGCGTCTCGAGAAGTTTGGCGTGAATTTGGAGCCAAATCGAATAGCACAAGAAGTGGCGTTACTAGCACAGCGCGCAGATGTCCACGAGGAGATCGATCGTTTAAATGTACAAATTTCCGAATTCGAAAGCTGCATGCTCCGTGATGAACCGCAAGGTAGGCGACTTGGATTTATCGTTCAAGAGATGGCGCGGGAGTCGAATACCTTAGCCGCAAAACTAGCTCCTCCCGATGCAGTAAACCTAACCGTTGATCTCAAAGTGCTTGTCGACCAATTGCGCGAGCAGGTTCAAAACGTCGAGTGACGCGTCAATCTTCGTCACGCGCCAAGCTATTTGTACTCTCAGGTCCATCTGGAGTCGGTAAGACCACGTTAGCACAGGCCGTTTTCGATAGCGACGCCGATCTTCAGAGAGCCATAACTCACACATCGCGAGCACCACGTAGCGGCGAAGTAAACGGTCTTCATTACCACTTTGTCAGTGACATGCGTTTTCTCGAAATGAAGGCGAACGGGGATTTTCTTGAAACCGTTCATATTTTTGGCAGTTATTACGGTACAAGCCAAGCAGCCGTGCAACGAAGTCTTGATCAGGACATTGATACGATGCTCATCATCGACTACGAAGGCGCCAAAAACGTACGTCGTCTCATGCAACGAGTGACTAGCATCTTTGTACTACCCCCATCCATCGCTGCGCTACGCGAACGACTCTTAGATCGTACGGACGCCGATGATGCGTCACTGCAATCAAGAATGAAAAAAGCAAGATATGAGATGTCGCAATACAAGGATTACGATTTCGTGGTAATCAACGATTCGTTCGATAGGACCGTTGAACAGCTGCACGATATCGTCGAGAGCGTTCGCTCAAATGTCGAGCTCGTAATCGGACCAACCAAGGACCAAATAGAGACCATCTTGGCCACTGATTAGTCCGAATTGCAGCTTCTTCGTGGCATCGTTCGTGATAATGCGGCGTCTTTAAGTTAGCCTATAAGAGACCTTCTCATGTCCGAAGCGCCTTTGCCCATCGGCGACCCCGTTGAACTCGGCTTTGATCCAGACCGTTTAGCACAAATCGGTCCCGCGATGCAGCATTTTGTCGATACTAAGAAAGTTCCGAATCTCGTCACCTTACTAGCGAGGAAGGGTCAAATCGTGCATTTTGCAGCACGTGGTGTACTCGACTTAGAACAGAACAATCCCGTAGGCAAGGATTCATTGTTTCGCATGTATTCAAATACCAAGCCGATCGCCGGGGTAGCAACGTTGATTCTCTTTGAAAGAGGTGTCCTCACTCCCGACGATCCTGTCGCGCGCTTTCTACCCGAATGGCGCGATCTACAGGTCGTAAACCGCGATGAATTAATGATTACCGAACCTGCTAAGCGACCATTGACGATTCGTCATTGTTTAACGAACACAACGGGTCTCATGAATCCGCAGGCGATGCCCGGTATGTATCGGCAGCAACTTCGAGACGAATTGGCGTCGCTCGGTTATGAAGACGACGATGGATTTAACAGCGATATACCGAATCGGGACCGAGTTCGAGCAATAGCCAAGTTACCCCTAGGATTCCACCCGGGCGACCGCTTTGTGTACCACGTAGGCTATCCAATCCTGTCAGCTGTGCTTGAGGAAGCGTGCGGACAGACCCTTGACGTGTTCTTCCAAGAGAACATATTTGACCCACTAAAGATGGATAGTACCGACTTTTATCTTAAGCCCGGCACTCAAGATCGCTTCGGTACAAACTACGTTCCTCGAGAAGTTGAAGGTGAAATTAAGTTACACCCGGTTGAAACCGCTGCCGCTAGTGAGAAAAATGGACCGAGAAAACACTTCGGTGGAGGTGGGGATGCTGGCGGCGTCTTATCAACTGCTGGCGATTACGCCCGCTTCGGGCAGATGCTTTTAAATGGAGGAGAACTCGACGGAGTTCGCATTCTCGGTCGGAAGACTGTTGACCTTATGGTCGGCAACCACACTGGCGACATGACCATCCCAATGACGGGTCATGGATTCCACTGGGGGTTAGGTGTCGCAACCTATCACGGGCGTGGCGCTCCGCCTCTTATTCGTTCAGTCGGTACGTATGGTTGGGGAGGCGCTGCGGGTACGACCTACTTTGGCGACCCTCAGGAGGAGTTGCTTGGGGTTTGCCTAACGCAAGTTCTGAACCACGGCGCGATGCCCGGTAATAACTACCAGGAGACATTTCAACGCATGAGTTATCAAGCGTTGGCTTGAATGCGAATGCGCCAGATTATCGATCTGGATATCCCCGTCTCCGTAACTCGGACCACTCCAGTTTCATCCATGGAGTGTAATCGGGCGAGTCACTAGCGGTTACCTCGTCAATCGAGTCTGTTGAGTACCAACGCCACGCTTGAATTTCTGATTCGTTAACGATCGGGTCGACTTTCACGTTGCCAACGAATACCGAGCATAGTTCATTTTCGCTGTATTCCGGAGACCATTCTGCTTGGTATTCGAATTTGTAAACGTACTCCAGCTCGACGTCGAGACCAAGCTCTTCACCAACCCGTCGCTTCGCTGCGTCGATGGGTTCTTCACCGTAAAACGGATGCGTACAGCAACTATTCGACCAACATCCACCCCATAGCGGTTTATCAATGTGTCGCTGTTGTAGTAGGACTCGTTTCCGAGTATCAAAGAGAAACACGGACACAGCACGGTGCAGAATCCCACGACCTTCGTGACAACTCCGCTTATCGCGTAAACCAATCTCACGGTCATTGGAATCGACGAGCACAAGCAAGTCTGTCTCGCGCGACACGATCTGGTTCATAGCTACCTATTGTTGTCAGAAAACAAAAATATATAGCTTCCTAGTAAACGACTGCAATCACGAATTCGAATACCCAATTGCTTAGTTCAATAATTCCCGTCTTCAATGGCATGGTTGATATTTGGCACGTATACCAGTTGAGCGTCGTATTGCACTCCAAGATTCCGAGCTATGCTACTTTGAATGGACAGCCGACGACGACTCACTCGTGTTGTTGCTCCACGCAACAGGATTCCACGCACGATGTTGGGATCAAACGGTGGCAGAGCTGCCCGAAACGTGTCGAGTCATCGCTATCGACCTGCGCGGTCACGGCAGATCCAGCAAAACCGGACCATTCGGCTGGTTTGATATCGGTAACGACGTTGTCGAATTTGTCGATGCGTTGGACTTAAGCAACATCGTAGTTGCAGGTCACTCTATGGGCGGTCATTGCGCACTCTATGCTAGCAGTCACCGCACTGGGCGATTTAAGGCGATGGTGCTCGTAGATCCGGTCGTGTTAGCACCCGAGCAATACGCCGAACAGACAGACGGCGCTCTTGCATTTGAATCAGGTGAACACCCCATCGCACGCCGAAAAGCCAGCTGGAATTCTCCGGAAGAAATGTTTGAGAACTTCAAAGATCGTCATCCCTTTAGTTTGTGGCAACAAAGCGTTCTACGAGATTACTGCCATTTTGGACTACTTCGCACGACAGATGGATATGCGCTCGCTTGCCCTCCCAAGATTGAGGCGCAAATATATACGGGCACTGGAAAACGCGACTTAAAAACGCTACTTCCCAGGGTTACTCGTCCCACAGTTGTCATGCGCGCGAAACAACGAATTGGTCCGCGCCAAACTATGGATTTCTCGAATTCACCAACATGGTCAGGTCTAGCCCAAGCCCTACCAAGTGCGCGTGATATCTATCTTCCTGAGTTAACCCATTTCATTCCGATGCAGCGCCCTGATCTGGTCGCGGCCGAAATTCGAGATCTGCTAACGCACTGACGGAGACGTAAATTCCCAGTAACCGGACCAGTAACGCCCATATAGATACAGTCCTATAGAAATTACGATGCCAGGAAGCAATGCATTCAGCGCACCAAGCCATTCCACTATATACCCCAGAATTAGAGCCGCAAGAATTGAACTGAGGGTGAAAGTGAATAGGTAGAAGGCGAGTACCTTTGAACGATGGGATGGCGGCGCCATTTCCTGCAACGTACTTCGGACCAACGTCGAATTGACCCCCATGTTGATCCCCCACATCGTAACAAACATCAAAAATAGCCAAGGCGAAGGTTTAAGCAAAATCCCTGATATCACCAACACTCGGAATAGTTGCAGCGATATGAAGATCTTGCCTGGGTGTTTAAACGGCATGAGCCAATACAAGACGATTGTCGATCCCGTACTTCCAATGGTGAATGCGATGAACATAGCAGTCATCAATGTAGCATCGCCGACCGGTAATGTGCCGCCTGCATATTGATCCATCAAGATGTACGGCATTACGACCATGTATGCGCCCGCGTTGAATATCGCTGATACAAAGTTCATGCCGAACAGATTCCGTATGATGGGCACAGACAGCACATTCCGGAACCCTTCAACCACATCGATGCGCTCTTTACGAAGCGGTGGTAGCTCCGGCAAGCCGAGTACTGCAATCGCCGCCAAGCCGTAGAAACCCGCCAATATAAGTAGCACCAATACAAGACCGAAGGACTCAAGTAGTGAGCCCAAACTCATCGCTCCAATGCCAACCAAGGACGGGACGATAGCGACCAACGCGATCGAACGCTGCATGTCAAGGCGCGATACCCGATTGATCACGCTTTGCCGTGCAGGATCAGCCAAGGAAGTGAGAATTGCGGTGCCAGAGCCGAAGGCGACCACCATCCACACATTCAGGTTCGACATTCCAACGATTAACAGCAACGGAACGAACGCGGTTAACAGAGAGAGCCAAAACAACAATCGTCGAGCGTCGAATCGATCACCTGCGAAGCCGCCAATAAGCAAGATGATCAACGGAGCAGCATTGATTAACGCTCGGCTCTCACCATAAACGCTTGCCGACTCCTCAAGTAGCCCAACGAGTATCCATGTAATCAGCAATCCTTGCAAACTCATTGCCGCCATAGACAAGCTATTACTTGTCAAGTACCAGAAAAACGCCGCGCGAGGCGGCGTTTCAAAGTTAGTCGGTTGGTCCAAATCGTTCCGATGTGGTCAATCTATTCCAGCACTCAAGTATTTACGCAACAGCATCGAAGTAAGCTTGAGCCGATGCGAGATGCTCGTCGACTGATGTATTACCAACATAGTGTGTAGCAACCGCAATGTGAGTACATCCCAGTGCTTCCCACCTTTCAAAATGGTTGCGCCAGCGATCAGGATCTCCTCCTCGGAACTGGACCTGCGCCTGAATCCCGAAAGTATCCCAAGATAAACCCGCCGCCGCACGTTCGGTTTTCATTACGTCGATCATCGCCGCAGATTCGTCGTTGGGCGTTCCTATCGGAATCCAACCATCGCCTAACCTCGCACAACGCCTTAGTAACGCCGGTACCGCGCCTCCAAACCATATCGGTATCGTCTTGGTCGGTCGTGGCAAGATACTCGCTTGCGTCACCGTGTGAAATTGTCCTTCGTAAGTAAACGCATCATTCGCCCATAGCTTTCGCATCAAATCGACCTGCTCTGCCTGGCGCGTGCCTCGAGCATCGAAAGGAACATTAAGCGCCTCATATTCAACAGCGTTCCAACCTGTGCCGATTCCTAAACGAAACCGATTGTTAGACAAAATCGCTAGCTGTGCCGCTTGCTTGGCGACCAACGCGGTTTGCCGCTGTGGCAATATCAACACCGCCGTTGTGAATTCGATTGATTCAGTTACGGCTGCCATAAACGCGAATGTCGTAAATGGCTCATGGAATTCGATGTCCTTGTCATAAGGTCCAGACCAACCGCCGGGGCGGTTGGGATCCGCTCCCAAAACATGATCGTATATCAGCATGTGGTCTGCGCCCATTGCCTCTGCACCCTGCGCAAATGCTTTAATCGCGCCCGGATCAGTACCGATTTCATGATGTGGAAAAACTATCCCTACTTTCATGCAAGCTCCCTGCGTAAAAAACGTGGTGTAGCGAGCGAATACGTCGCTTATACGTGTATGAACGAGCCCTCAATACAGCGCTCAACTCTATAATTTTGCCGCACGAATCCGCCTTTTTAGGCGGATTTGTTTATATCTAACGCCAGTTTCCCGCTCTCATGTCCGATTCTACGAACCGTCCAGAACCGTTCTCGTTCCCCGAGATGGAGCGGGATATTCTGGCTTTTTGGACTGAACACGAAACGTTTCAAAAATCGCTCGATCAAACCCGCGATTTGGATCCGTATACGTTTTATGACGGACCGCCGTTTGCAACTGGGTTACCGCATCACGGCAATTTACTAGCGTCCGTTATTAAGGACGTAGTTCCACGCTATTGGACCATGAAAGGTCGTTACGTTTCTCGACGTTTCGGCTGGGATTGCCACGGATTACCAATCGAACACGAAATCGACAAAAAACTCGGTATGTCGGCACACGAAGCGCTTCAATCACTAGGGGTTGCCGGCTACAACGATGAGTGTCGCGCTATCGTCGACCGTTACACAAAGGAATGGCGATCAATCATCTCTCGCATCGGACGCTGGGTTGATTTCGACAACCAATATAAGACCATGGACGTGTGGTTCATGGAATCAGTTTGGTGGGTGGTCAAGCAGCTATGGGACAAAGGACTAATCTATCGTGGTAGCAAGGTGATGCCTGTTTCCACCGCGCTTGAAACGCCCCTGTCCAATTTCGAAGCAACGAGTAACTACAAGGACGTTCAAGACCCCGCGATCACTGTGCTATTCAAACTCAAAGATGAAGATGCATATATATCAGCGTGGACTACGACGCCATGGACGTTACCTTCAAACTTAGCGCTCTGCGTCGGCAACGACATCCAGTACATACTCGTTCGAGAGTCTGAATCAAAGAAACTGTTCTATCTCGCCGAGGACCGCCTAGCGACATACCTTGAACGGCACCGTCTCGATGTTGTTTCACGAATAAAAGGTCATGAGCTCGTCGGTCGGACGTACGAACCGTTGTTCCCCTACTTTGCCGAACATGCAAACGAAGGTGCGTTTGTCGTGCTAGCCGACGACTACGTCGCGACTGACGAAGGGACAGGAATCGTCCATCAAGCACCTGCTTTCGGTGAAGACGACCAACGTATAGCGCTGAAACACGGTCTCACGACCGTTGTTTGCCCCGTTACGATGAGCGGCGAATTCACAGCCGAAGTACTCGATTTCGCGGGCCAGCATGTCAAGGAGGCGGATCGCGACATCATCCGTTGGTTGCGTGATCGCGATGCGATTCTTGAGCACACGACCATTCAGCACAACTATCCATATTGCTATCGGTCGGACACCCCGCTCATCTATCGTGCCGTACCATCCTGGTTCGTAAACGTGGGTGAGTTCAAAGATCGTCTCATCGCCGCGAATCAATATGTTCGATGGGTACCAGAACACATCCAAGAAGGGCGCTTCGGAAATTGGCTTGAAAACGCACGAGATTGGGCGATCTCACGAAATAGAGTATGGGGTACGCCTCTACCCATCTGGGAAAACTCCACGTCTGGCAATTTTATTTGTATCGGATCTCGGGAGGAGCTTCTTAAGCACACCGGCACGGCACCCGATGATCTCCACCGCGAACACGTCGACGACCTCACATTTCGTATCGAAGGTGAGGAGGGTGAGTATCGCCGCGTCAGTGAAGTCCTCGATTGCTGGTTCGAATCAGGCTCCATGCCGTACGCACAACAGCATTTTCCGTTTGAGAATGCTGATTCGTTCGAGCAAGTTTTCCCCGCGGACTTTATCGCCGAAGGGCTGGATCAAACGCGAGGTTGGTTTTACACATTAATGGCGCTATCCAGCGCGATCTATGACCAGCCAGCATTCAAAAACGTGATAGTCAACGGGATGGTGCTTGCCGAAGACGGACGCAAGATGTCCAAGAGTCTCAAAAACTACACCGACCCCGTCGAGCTCATGGAACACTATGGTGCCGATGCTCTGCGACTTTACCTGATCAATTCCGGGTTAATGCGTGCAGAAGAACAGAGATTCGTCGATACCGGTGTTGAAGCGATCGTACGTCGAGCCTTGCTGCCTTGGTACAACGCCTTTTCGTTCTTCAAGCTGTACGCTGAAATCGATGGATGGTCGCGCGAACAAAGCGTCGACCGATTTGACAATGTTCTCGATCGTTGGTTACTCTCCAAGCTACAGACGCTGAAAGCAACCATCAGTCATGAAATGGAAGCCTACCGGTTGTACGGCGTTGTACCGCGCTTGTTTGAATTCATCGAAGACTTGAACAATGGTTACATTCGCTTAAATCGTTCGCGGTTCTGGGCGGATGGACTTGAGGCCGACAAATGTGCGGCTTATTCCGCGTTGTATCGAGCTTTAGTAGAACTCACTCAAGCCATGGCGCCGTGCGCACCGTTTCTCGCCGAGTACCTATTTCAAGAACTCAGAAAGTTTGGAGACGTTTCACTTGCGGAGTCCGTTCATTTATGCCGCTACCCCGTTGCCGATGAGACATTTGTAGATTCCGAACTTGAAGGTGCCGTGGGTCGCATGCAGCAAGTCATTCTTCTAGGGCGTCGTCAACGAGAAGATCGTAAGATCAACCTACGTGTACCTCTCTCACGATTAACGATCATCCATCGCGACAACGAAATCCTGGATAGTTTGCGCGAGCTCGAATCGTACGTCGTGACTGAGCTCAACGTGAAACATGTCCACTACGAAAGCAATGAAGCTGAGTTCATCAAGCAGTACGCAAAACCGAATTTCCCCGCTCTAGGAAAACGCCTAGGCAGTCGCATGAAAGCGTTCCAACAGAGCATCGCAAGCTTGAGTGTGGCCGATCTTGAGAAGCTCAGAACCCTAGGTTCCCTGGAAATAGATGGTGAGGTGTTTTCGACGGATGAAATCCAGGTATTCCGAGAAGCAATCGCGGGAACCAATGTCATCACCGACCGACTCATTTCTATCGAGCTCAACACTGAAATCAATGACGAACTTGCGCTCGAAGGGTTAGCGCGCGAGCTTGTGCATCGAATTCAGCTAGCACGCAGAGCGAAGCAGCTACAAGTTACGGATCGAATTGATCTCTTTGTCGATGGCTCGCAACGTGTACTACAAGCTCTCGATCGCCATCGCGACTACATCGTAAGAGAAACGCTCACTACGAATGTGAATGCACGACAAACAGATGCATTCGTCGAAAACCTCGACGGCGAAGAATTTCGTTTCGACCTTCAACGCAGGGAAGCGGCTTAATTTCCAGTGAATGTCGGTTTCGTCTTCGCCAGATAGGACCGAGCCGCCTCCTGACGGTCTTCAGTTAACGCCGAAAATAGGTTCTGATCAACATCCATATGCATGACAGCGGTGTCCAGTGCGGATGTGATCGCATTCACACTTTGCTTAATCATCTGTTGCGGAATCGGCGATAAACTAGCGTAACGTTCTGCCCAAGTCATCGCCGTCGATAGTAGGTCACTACGCGGAACGAGAGCGTCCAATATCCCCCACGAAAGGAGATCTTCGGCAAAAACTCGTTCGCCTCCTGCCACAAGGCGTTTAGCCTTCGCAGGGCCTGCCAAGTGCGTTATTAAAGGCAGACTTTTCCACATTAAATTCACGCCAAGTTCTATCTCCGGATAGTGCATGAAGCAGTCGTCTGCCCCGATTCGAAAGTCCATAGCAGTTGTCAAACAAGCGCCTCCTCCTAACGCTCCGCCATTCCATGCCGCAATGGTGATCTGATCCATTTCGTAAATCGCACTAATCGCACGTTCACCTATTCGCGCCCGACGACGTCGTAACGCAAGATTCGCATTGGCATCAATCGGTTGGACTTCGGGAGATAGATCCGCACCGCTTGAGAAGTGCTTTCCAGTCCCCGTGAAGATCACCACCCGAGTTTCAGGATCATCGCGAAAATCAAGTGCAACAGCCTCGATTTCCTCCAGATGAGCGCTATCTAGTGCGTTCATTTTGTGAGGTCTATTGAAGGTCACCGTCGCGATGAATCCATTCTTTTCACAAATCAGGTTCTTGTAATCTGACATTTCAATACGTTCAGTAGAGGTGTTAGATGACACATCGCCATCTATGCGAAGGATATAGCCAGATCAATCCAAGAAACTGCCGAACTAATAATTGCCTGCTGTCTTTCTTACCAGGACACCTATGAACAGTAACGATTTAGTCGCCGACATTCTTAAATCTGAAGGCGTTGAGTGGGTTTCCTGTTACCCCTCTAACCCATTAATAGAAACCGTAGCAAAAGTTGGCATTCGACCTATCGCTTTTCGACACGAGCGTGGTGCCGTAATGGCAGCAGATGGGTTCTCACGATGTTCGGATCGTCAGCGATTCGGTGTAGTCGCAATGCAATCACAGGCTGGTGCGGAAAACTCCGTGGGCGGGTTAGCTCAAGCGCATGCAGATGCCGTGCCGATCTTGGCTTTACCGGGCGGAAATCCACTGAGCATGCTGTTCGTCCGGCCGAATACGGTAGCGGCAAACACTTGGGATACCGTTGTTAAACATATCGAATTTGTTACGAGTCCGATGCAAACGTCTACCGTGATGCGGCGTGCGTTCCATGCACTGCGAACGGGACGTCCTGGCCCCGTCGTCGTTGAGTTGCCCGGTGACGTCTGTGGCGCCGAAATACCAGAAAACGCGCCTGCCTATCGTTCGCCAAGTGTAGCTCAATTCGTGCCGTCATCCAGTGCAATTCGTGACGCTGCGCAGAAACTAACCGAAGCTAACAATCCACTATTGTGGGTAGGCGCAGGTGTTATGAGCGCAGGTGCAACCGCTGAGTTACAAGAGCTCGCGGAGTTGCTGGATATCGCTGTATTTACCACGATGCCAGGCAAATCTGCTTTTAACGAACAACATCCACTCTCTGTTGGCGCTGGTGGTTCGACCGTGACCGGTCCCGCAGCTCAATGGCTTCGTGAATGTGATCTGGTCTTCGCAGTCGGCGCATCGCTAACAACATCGCCCTATGCGCAACGAGTACGCCCGGATACTTTTCTCATCCATAACGTAATCGACGACAACGAAGTCAATAAAGACACCCATGCAGACATTGGCTTGATTGGCGATGCCAAACTGACGTTGGAAGCGCTAATCGACGCCGTAAAAGGGCTCATCGGGGAAGAACCTCGCAATACGGGCGTTAAAGAGAAGATCAAATCAGCCAAGGATGCGTGGTGTGCAGAGTGGCAACCCTATCTCACTAATGCCGATGGGCCGCTTTCGCCATATCGCGTTATTCACGAGATGAACGTCAATCTCGACAAAACGAATAGCGTCGTGACACACGATGCCGGAGCACCCCGAGATCAGATCGTTCCGTTCTACGAGGCTACGACACCTCACGGATACGTCGGCTGGGGAAAATCGACTCATCTCGGATTCTCGATTCCACTCATGATCGGCGCAAAGATGGCAATGCCTGATCGCATGTGCGTCAATCTCATGGGAGACGGTGCATTTGGTATGTCCGGACTCGATATCGAAACTTCAGCTCGTGCAGAGATCCCAATCACTACGGTCGTCCTGAACAACGGGATCATGGCTACCTACCCAGGTGGCTTTCCAACCGCTCGCCAGGAATTCGGTGTGTCCTATATGCAGGGTAATTACGCCCAACTCGCACAAGCGTTGGGCGCAGAGGGTATCGAAGTTAAGCAAGCCGCCGAAATGGGTCCCGCCTTGTTACGCGCGAAGCAGTTGAATGAAGAAGGTAAAACCGTCTTACTTGACGTTCATACACGTGCTGAAAATTCTCGAGCACCGAATCATTTTGCGTAGGGCAGTAGACAACTGTAAAAGCTGCGACGCGAATGAGCTTACGGATAGAAAACGTCAAAACAGAAAACCAAACAAATTCGACTTCGCTGTCACGACGGACATGACGCGTTCTTGAAGTTCTGCATTGTCGAATCGAACCATGCGTTCTAGTAAATATGGTGTCTGTTAGCATGACGAGCCACCTCACTGATAAGTAACGACTTGGATTAGCGATGGCTCAGACTGAAGCACAAGACATCCGTTTCGAGCCTAACGAAGCACCCCCGACACCGCTGTCGGTCGGACTTGCTTTTCAGCTAGTTGTGTTGACGATCAGCGGCGTCGTTCTGACACCTGTCATTGTTGTTCAAGCCGCCAATATTGGTGAACCTTTTCTCTCGTGGTCTATCTTCTGTGTCTTGCTAATCGCGGGATCGACCACCATTCTTCAAGCGGTTCGAGTGTGGCGTTTCGGCAGTGGGCATGTCCTCCTGATGGGTACATCAGGCGCTTTCATCGCCGTTTGTATCACCGCACTCATAAGTGGCGGACCTGCGTTGATGTGCTCACTGATCGTTGTTTCATCCATCGTTCAATTCATCATAGCGTTCAAGCTTTCCGTCCTTCGAAGGGTCATCACGCCAACCGTCGCGGGCATTGTCATCATGCTAATTCCCGTAACCGTCTTTCCGATTATTTTCGATCTCCTGATCGACGTTCCAGAAGAACATCTTGCATTTAACGCGCCCGTGGTCGCGGCGATCACTATCGCGATCTCGGTTGTACTTGCGATGCGTGCCACAGGTTTCCTCCGGTTGTGGACGCCGTTGATAGGGTTAGTAATAGGAACTATTGTCGCTTCGCTTCTAGGTCTGTTCGACGCTACACCGATACGTGAAGCCGCTTGGATCGGTTTGCCCACGTGGGGCTGGCCGGGTATCGACGTCTCATTCGGTCCCAAGTTCTGGGGTCTCGTACCTGCGTTCATACTGGTTACGGTCGTTGGGCTCGTTGAGACCATCGGGGACAGCGTCGCCATTCAACGAGTCTCGAGACGCCAACCCAGAGCACCCGACTATCGCGTTGTGCAGGGAGCTGTCGGGGCTGATGGGATTGGCAACCTTTTATCGGGCTTTCTCGGCACGGTACCAAATACAACATATTCATCAAGCATCGCCGTCACCGAACTAACTGGCGTCGCTTCACGAAGAGTCGGAATCTATATCGGCGTGATATTCCTAGTGCTGGCATTCTTGCCAAAACTAAAGGCCGTCATCATCGCACTGCCAAATCCCGTTGCCGGAGCGTATATCACAGTCATCCTTGCAATGTTGTTTATCGTAGGCATGAAGCTTGTTTTTCGGGATGGTCTCGATTTTCGAAAATCGATCATTACTGGTGTATCGCTCTGGGTTGGGATCGGCTTTCAATTCGAGCTGATTTTCCCAGACCTTCTAGAAGGAACCGGGTTCTGGGGAACCTTGCTACGCAACGGTATGACAGTCGGAGGGTTAGTCGCAATTGCACTGACAGTGACGTGGGAAGTTCTCGGGTCGCGACGGCGACGCATACAAACTACATTAGCGATAGAAAGCTTGCCTGAACTGACCGAGTTCCTGTCCACCGCAGCCAAACGATGGAATTGGAACGAACCGTCGGTGAATCGTCTTCAACAAGTGAACGAAGAACTATTGCTTTCGCTTATCGATAACAACGGAGAGGATCCAGGAGAGCAACGCCGCTTACAGCTATCGATTCGGCATGACGCAGGTCAGTTGGCACTTGAGTACGTTGCAGTAGCCGACGAACAGAATATTGAGGATCGAGCAATGATCGTTCACGATGCTACGACGGATGATGCAAGCACCGATCTGTCGATAAAGCTGCTGCATTTCCTCGCGGCGGAAATTCGCCACCAGAAGTACTTCGATATGGACATCGTGAATATTCGCGTCGATCCCGTAACGTAACACTTATGACTTTGCTTAATCCCAATCGGACGCGGCCATCCTCACACAGCTATTTTTCGCAGCGATTGCGCCTGCACTACCTTGACTGGGGCAACGAAACTGCGCCGCCATTACTTCTAATTCATGGCATTCATGATCATTGTCGTTCGTGGGATTGGTTTGTTGAGTCCTTTCGATCTAACTTCCATGTTGTCGTGCCTGACCTACGCGGACATGGGGATTCAGATTGGGCGGTGGGAAGCAGCTACATGCTCGTCGACTATGTCTATGACATCGCTCAGCTCATCGAGCAGCAGAGACTAGCACCTCTAACCGTCGTGTCGCATTCTCTAGGCGGTACGATCGCGTCGATGTATAGCGGACTCTATCCAGATCGCGTGAAAAATCTTGTGATCATAGAAGGGGTCGGTCTCTATCCTGGGTTTCACGCTACGAATCGCGGCTCAAGTATCCGACGTTGGATCGACTCCAGCCGCAATTTGGCAGCTCGATCCGTGCGCAAATATCCATCGATTGAAGCGGCATACGAACGCATGCATGAGATGAATCCGCATTTAACAACCGAGCAGGCGCGCCACCTTTCAATGCACGCAAGCAATCAAAACGAAGACGGTACGTATTCCTGGAAATTCGATAACTACACACGGAACTCTTCGCCCTATGACATGCCCGCTGAAGACTTGATCTCATTGTGGCAAGCAGTCGACGCTCGAGTGCTCATCATCAATTCAAAAACGGGGTACCCACATCGCATCGGTCAAGACGGTACGGATACATACTTCAAGAAACTCAACATGGTCAGCGTTGACAATGCCGGTCACTGGACTCATCATGACCGTCTCGATCATGTCGTTGCCACTGTCCGCAAGTTTTTAGACGAACAACATGCCTGAACCAATCGTCAAGTACGAACAGATCGATCACGTTGCGATCATCACGACAAATAGGCCGGAGCAGTACAACGCCCAGAGTCGCAAACTGCTCGAGGAATTAGACCAACTCTTTGCGGAGGCGGGTGCGAACCCCGATGTTCGCGTCATTGCGCTCTTTGGCGAAGGAAAGCACTTTTCCGCAGGTCATGACCTAGGCAGTGCAGCAGAACTGCAGGATCGAGAAGAACGACCGCTTCAACAAGGAATTCGTGGCCGATTTGATCACTCACGCGAACAATTCGTAGAAAAGTCCATGCGCTGGCGAAATGTTCCGAAGCCAACCATTGCTGGCGTGCAGGGTTATTGCATTTTCGGAGGCTGGATCCTCGCAAGCGCTATGGACATCATCTACGCAGGAGAATCCGCCATGTTTCTTGCGTCAAATTTTCAGTTTTTCACCGTTCCTTGGGATCTACACCCTCGCAAGGCGAAAGAACTGCTGTACGAAAGCCGTTTTATTGACGCGCGAGAAGCACTAGAACTAGAACTCGTCAATCGTGTCGTACCAGATAAGGACTTGCAGCAATCTGTGATGGATTACGCCGAACGCATCGCCCGAAACGATCCCTTTCAACTTCGAATGATGAAGATGGCGGTAAATCAGATGCAAGACACGCAGGGCTATCACGCTCATATATCTTCTGCTCATCTAATGCACATCTTGTCATCCACAGGCGAAAGTGATCCAGATTTCGCACTCAAAGTCCCAGATAAGAAGCGTCGACCTATGGTTGAACGTGCGTTCGAGAACTATCGAAACAAGAACGACCAATGATCCGTTACACATCTAAACCTAGAGATCTTTAGACTACCAGTAGGAGCGCCAGACCGCGTTTCGGAGTCAAACAACGCTACCTCAACTTTATAATCCGCGCCGCTAAAACGTGCCTATTTCCTTACTTATGCGGTCTCTTAAGCTGTCTTTTCTTGCCGTCATCACGTGCGCTACACTAGTCGCGATTGGACAGGATGAATCCCAAGAAACGGTCGAAGATCGGCTTAAGCCGTTCGGAAACCTCTGCATGCAAGGCGAAGACTGCGGCACGGTAGTACCAGTCACGGTTTCAGTGAGCCGCAGCGGCATTGAGATTTACAACGCACATTGCTTTGCGTGCCATGCAACTGGTGTTTCCGAAGCGCCTCTTGTTGGAGCCGAAGAATGGCTAACTCGTCTAAACGAAAAAGGCGCAGAAACACTACTCGCGAATACAAAAGCAGGTTTTAACGTCGTTATGCCAGCGATGGGTACTTGCATGAACTGCACCGACGCTGAGTTACAAGCAGCGATCGACTATCTGATCTACGGCGAGTAACTAGCTCAACGGAGCGAAATCGCTCCGAAAAATAAACCTAAACCGGAACGTCTCCCTTCACGACGATTCGATGCATGGTGCGGAGTTCGTCGTAATCACCGATGGCGTAGTGCATCACTGATCGATTGTCCCAAAGCACAAGGTCATTGATCGCCCATTGATGGCGATAGGTGAATTCCGGCCGCGTCGCATGGGCGAACAACCTAAAGAGCAGCTTTTCGCTATCCTCCGTCTGCATGTCACAGATGTACTTCGTGAAGTTGCCATTCACGTACAACGCCTTTTGACCGCTCTCGTTGTGTGTCCGTACGACAGGATGGATCGAATCCTCAACATCAGGTCCAAACACTTTGCCAGTATGGAACGCATTCAGTCCCGAGATCTGCTCCTTAATTGCATCGTCAAGCGTTTCATAAGCAAGGTGTTGATTAGCGAACGCTGTGTCGCCACCCATCACAGGGAGCTGTTGTGCGTGCAACCCGGTAATGTGAGGAGGGGTCGGATGCCATGTCATGTCAGAATGCCACCCACCACCAAAAGGATGCACCCCAGGAGAAAACTTGAACCTGCGCGCCCGGCCGCCGATAAATTGAACAAACGGTGTATCGCGATGCTTCGTTGCCGGATGCGTCAGCAGATCACCCCATTTCCGACCGAAAGCTTCAAGTTCAAGCGCAGTTAGATGTTGATCGGGAAGAACAAGAAGATGGTATTCGAGCATTAATTCACGTAGTTCACGAATCGTGAACTCGTTGTATCCGGATGCCAGATCAATCCCTTGTACACGAGCGCCAAGAGAAGGACTTACGCGGGTGACATCGTTCTTAATCGCTGGTTCAGCCATGTTTTCTTGAATGCAGTGTTTTAAACCTAATTCGTAGTATAGGCAAGGCACTCGGAACCGAAGAACGCATACACGGGTGCACAATTTTCAAATTCAGAAGAATCTAAGCCCGATTTCTCGCATGAGCAACGAAATACTCTACGAAAAGCGCGACGGTGTCGCGCTCATTACACTCAATCGCCCAGAGAAACTAAACGCGATCACAGACGAAATGCTCGCCGACTTCATCAACGTGACAAACGAGACGATGATCGACGACGAAGTTCGCGCCGTTGTCCTCACGGGCGAAGGTCGCGCATTCTGTGCGGGTACCGACGTTAGCGCGGGGATCGCTCGCGACCACGCAGCCGCCGCCGTCGAACGTAACAAACGTATAAAGCCTGTCGAACTGCCTAAATCAACCCTGCCAGGACTTTGGACGCTGACACGTATTCCTAAACCGACGATCGCCGCGGTGAATGGCCCTGCAGTGGGCGTAGGTGTCGAGTGGACCATCCAATGTGATTTCCGCATTGCGTCTAATGAGGCAAAGTTTGGCTGGGTATTTGCACTTCGCGCGATCACCCCCGATACAGGCGCAGGCCCTTACTTGCTACCGTACATCGTTGGCCTACCTAAAGCCTTGGAGCTGATGTACTCCGGGCGCATCATCGGAGCGGAGGAAGCGCTTGAAATCGGATTGGTGAGCAGCGTCGTCGCCAAAGAGGACCTCGTCGAGAGCGCAGTCGCGTTCGCAAACCAACTCACGGTAGGAGCGCCACTGGCTGTAAAAGGAATTAAGGAGCTGACCTATGGTTCGCTCGAATGGCCCCCGAGCGTCTTCGATGGGTACAAGACGTCAATGCTTCAGGCAACCAGTAATTCAGAAGACGCTCAAGAAGGCGTCGATTCGTTTCTACAAAAACGGACACCTCAATGGCGAGGGCGATAGACTCGCGAAATCCTTTAGCCGTTCCTACAGATAGATAAGGAATCGAACTAATGCCGAACGATGTTGTGGATGTCGTGATTATTGGCGCAGGTGCGTCGGGTGCCGCCGTGGCATGGAGTCTTGCCGAGACACGCATGCGCATCGTATGTCTAGAGCAAGGGGACTGGATGAACCCTGCGACGTATCCGAGCAACTTTCAGGATTGGGAGGTTCACCACGGAGAAACATCCGCAATTAGTCCGAATCACCGTAACAGAGACGCAGACTATCCAATTAACGATACTGAGTCGCCTATCGCGATCGTCAATTTCAATGCGGTAGGCGGAAGCACCATCCTTTATTCGGCGCATTTCCCGCGTTTTCATCCGTCTGATTTTCGAGTTCGTTCGTTAGATGGCGTCGCCGACGACTGGCCGATCGACTACTTCACGCTCGAGCCGTTTTTTGCAGAAAACGATCGAAACATGGGGGTCTCGGGTCTCCATGGAGATCCGGCGATTCCAGAACACCAGCCGCCTCTTCCTCACATTCCCTTGGGCAGGATGGGTGAAACCATCGGGCGTGGATTCAACAAGCTCGGCTGGCATTGGTGGCCATCGGATAGTGCGATCATCACCGAACCCTATGAAGGACGTGGGCAGTGTTTAAATCTAGGTCCCTGCAATACAGGGTGTGCCCAAGGTGCAAAGAGCAGCGTGGACATTTCGTACTGGCCGGTCGCTCAGCGCATGGGCGTCGAAGTCCGAACCAACTGCCGCGTAAATCAAATCACAGTCGATTCAAAAGACATGGCAACAGGCGTTGAATATTGGAATGCCGACGGAGTTATTCAGCACCAACGCGCCGAAGTCGTAATTGTCGCTTGCAATGGGGTCGGTACACCTCGTCTATTGCTCCACTCTAAGTCCGCAAGATTTCCAAATGGAATCGCAAATCGTTCTGGGCTAGTAGGTAAGAACCTGATGCTACATCCTTGGGGAGGTGCATCGGGATTGTTCGCGATCCCGCTTGAATCGCACTTGGGACCGCAAGGCTGCTGCCTTCTTAGTCAAGAGTTCTACGAAACTGACGAATCGCGCGGTTACGTACGCGGCTACAACCTGCAAATTACTAGAGGAAGTCCACCGATTGCGACCGCACGCTACGGCATCGCGTCAGGAGCGATCCCATGGGGCACTGCTCACCACGATGAATTCGAGAAACGTTATGACCGAAGTGTCCACATAGGTGTCTGCGCTGAAGATCTGCCAGAGGAGCACAATCAAGTGGTACTAGACGATGTGTTGACCGACTCAAACGGCATCCCCGCACCAAAAATCCTGTATCAGACTAGCGAGAATTCGATGCGAATGTTGGCTCACGGCACCGCACGAGCAGTCGAAGCGCTCGAAGCCGCAGGGGCTATCGAAACAAGCGTCGCACCTTATCCCATTCGGATGGCCGGATGGCATCTACTAGGCACTGCACGCATGGGCACCGACCCAGAGCGCTCCGTCGTAAACGAGTGGGGTAGGAGCCACGACGTTCGAAACCTGTTCATCGTTGATGGAAGCGTATTCGTTACATCGGGTGGCGTAAATCCCACGACGACAATTCAAGCGGTCGCACTCTATATCGCGGACGCTATGAAACAACGTCTCGCAACATTATTTGACTAATCGGCATGTCCCAATCAATCGCTTCAGACAATCCGCTCACCAATGTCCAACGCGCGATTCTTGACATCGTCTTGGATCAGATGATTCCTGAAGATTCAACACGTGGAAAACCGAGCGCCGCTGATGTCGGTGTATTTGAGTACATTATGGAACGTAGCCCTGAATCCTTCGTAGAGATCGGTCGTCAAATAAATAAACTGGACGCATTGGCGTCTTCATCCTATGAGAAGCGATACACTGAACTCACTCGTGAAGTGCAAGATGAAACGTTGAATCAACTACGCGAACAAGACTCTCGATTCCTCTTGACCCTCGCGATACAAGCCGTCGAGTGTTACTACCTCGATAGTCGCGTGATGACCGCAATCGGTCTGCCGACACGACCACCCTATCCTGATGGTTACACAGTCCATCGAGGTGATCTAACATTGCTCGACCCGGTTCGCGAGCGAGGTCAGATCTGGCGACGCACATAAATTGAGCAAACTATGCCATATTAGTGATCAATTTTCTATCAATTAACACCTTGCACTGCGCAGAATTCGCCATATAGTTAGCTAACAACCCAGTTTCCAAGTTGGCACGGAATTTGCTTAAACTAGGAAACGCTTTAGACCGCTTGACTCAGGAGGAATCAGTCATGCGCATCAAACACGGTTTTGTTGGCCTAGCTGTAGCAGTGCTCATGTGCACACCTGCGCTTGCCGACGAAGATGAAGGAGGATTCTCCGGGAATGTCACAATTGCGTCCGACTACTCATTCCGGGGTCAATCTCAAACGAACCTACTGCCTGCGGTTCAAGGCGGTTTCGACTATGAGCTCGACAATGGGTTTTCGTTCGGCACGTGGGCGTCAAACGTTAACTTCGGTGATGGTACAAGCCAAGAATTGGATCTGTACGTTGGCTTTACGCAATCGCTAAACGACACCACGTCATTGAGTTTCTCACTGATCCAATTCGAGTATCCTGGCGAGGGAGAGAACCTTGACTACCAAGAAATAACTGCGAGCCTAGACATCAGTTCTATCAGTCTGGGATTTGCATATTCTCCGAGCTATGTAGGAGTTGATGATTGGCAGTTCACGTACCTCTCAGCTGGCTACGGTACGACGCTTGGAGAAAACGTTGACTTCAGTGCAAGTATTGGACTCAACTCTGCCGACGACATTGGTGGTGAAGGCGAAGACACTTACATCGACTACGCAGTTGGCTTCAGCGTGCCTATTAAAGGCATTGATATAGGTCTTCAAGTCGTAGGAACCAACATCGAGGATAGCGATATTGGCGAAGGTCGACTCGTCTTTTCGTTGAGTAAATCTCTCTAACACCCTTCCCATAACACACTAATCGTTCTTACCGGTGCAGCTTTATCGCTGCACCGGAGGGACCTCTGCGTCCCGCAAAACCACCATTTCATTCGAGGAGCATCGATATGAAGATGATCACGGCCATCATCAAGCCTTTCAAACTTGATGACGTGCGCACAGCCCTGTCCGATATCGGCGTAACAGGTATGACGGTCACAGAAGTCAAAGGATTTGGCCGTCAAAAAGGACATACCGAGCTATATCGCGGCGCGGAATACAAGGTCGATTTTCTACCTAAGGTAAAGATCGAAGTCGCAATCAACGACGACCTGCTCGACCGATGTATTGATGTGATCACAGCATCGGCAAATAGTGACAAAGTCGGCGACGGCAAATTGTTCGTGTCTTCGCTTGAAGAAGTCATCCGTATTCGGACGCGCGAAACTGGCGCAAGCGCCATTTAGGCAACATCCGAGCTAGCTAAAGGAGACTAAAAAGTGGAACCTCTGTTAGAAACTAACTACGCGTTAGACACGCTATACATGCTCATGACCGCGGTGTTGGTCATGTTCATGGCCTGTGGATTTTCAATGCTCGAATCGGGCATGGTAAGAGCAAAAAATACTGCGGAAATCCTTACCAAGAACGTCGCACTCTATGCGATCGCTTGCATCATGTATTTGTTCATCGGCTACCACATCATGTATGTTGGCGGTGCGGACGGCGGCGGTGTCTTACCTTCGTTTGGTCTGTTGATTGGAGAAGAGAATAGTGCCGTCGGAGATGGCACCTATTCCGCCCGTGCCGACTATTTTTTCCAAGTCGTCTTTGTCGCTACCGCCATGTCCATCGTATCCGGCGCTGTAGCTGAACGAATGAAACTTTGGGCATTCCTGATCTTCGCGGTTGTACTAACAGGATTCATCTATCCGATTCAAGGCATGTGGAAATGGGGTGGCGGTTTCTTGGACGAATACGGCTTTTTGGACTTCGCTGGTTCCGGTGTCGTTCACCTATGCGGTGCAGTCGCTGCACTTACCGGGGTTCTGTTTCTTGGCGCACGCCGAGGTAAGTACGGTCCAAGCGGCGAAGTGCACGCTTTGCCAGGCTGTAACATGCCACTAGCCACCCTCGGTATGTTCATCCTCTGGTTTGGCTGGTTCGGTTTCAACGGCGGTTCGGAACTAATCATTTCGAATTTCGAAGAAGCGAACGTCGTCGCTCAGATATTCGTAAACACTAATATCGCTGCGTGTGGCGGGTTGATTGTCGCGCTAATTCTCGCCCGGGCGGTCTTTGGTAAGGCAGATCTCACCATGGCATTGAATGGTGCGCTAGCCGGACTGGTGTCCATTACTGCTGAACCTGCGGCAGGATCCGCGAGTCTCGCGTTGCTTACAGGCGCAATCGGTGGAGCGATTGTGTTCGGATCCATCATTGTTATGGATAGGTATCTCAAGATTGACGACCCTGTAGGTGCGATCAGCGTGCACGGGGTGTGCGGTATTTGGGGTTTACTCGCGGTGTGCTACACGAATCCAGACGCATCTATCAGCGCTCAGTTACTAGGGATCGTTTCGATCATAGGATTCGTCGGGATCGCAACGTCCATCGTATGGGCCGCCCTCAAGTTCACGATGGGAATCCGAGTGTCTGAAGAAGACGAAGAGTCTGGCGTCGACTATTCTGAAGTCGGTATCGAAGCCTATCCCGAGTTCGTAAACGCACCTTAGCTAGCCCTACGTAAGTGACTCGATATTTATCTCACTACATCATCGAAGAACGCGCGGTCCTGGCCGCGCGTTTTTTGTGAGGTCGACGGTGACTCTATACGGCACGCTTAGCTGTCGACTAAAACCGACACCTGACATGCGTTTCTTCGACGATCTGCGAAGTAGAATTTCGGAATTACTCCCGGACTCGACCCGATGAAACTCGTTACCGCGATCATTAAGCCTCACAAAGTAGATGAAACCCGTCAGGCACTCAACGACGTGGGTGTTACAGGAATGACGGTTACGGAAGTGAAAGGCTTCGGTCGACAGAAAGGTCATACCGAAATGTATCGAGGTGCTGAATATGTTGTGGATTTCCTTCCGAAAGCGAAGCTTGAGATTGCGCTTGATGAAGACAATGTCGACGCCTGTATCGACGCAATTCGAAAAGCAGCTAACACGGGTAAGGTTGGTGACGGCAAGATATTCATTACGAGTCTTGAAGATGTTGTCCGTGTCCGCGATGGTGAAAGAGGTCCAAGCGCTCTTTAAGTCCATCTAACACCAGTATTGTCACGATGCGTGACACTGACCAACGACATATCCGACGGCTACACGTCGTCCGTTCTTACATCTCATGCTATACGTCTCCACGCGGGGTGGGGTTCAACCCGTTAATTTCGAACAGGTTTTGCTTGAAGGACAAGCAGAAGACGGTGGTCTTTTTCTCCCCGCACAATACCCTCAGTTAACCGATCGATGGGACTCTCTGAAGAGACTGTCCTTTAGCGAGCTCGCCTACGAGATTGTGTCACTCTATGCGACGGACATCGATTCAAAATCACTTCGCACGATCCTACACGAAGCATTTACCACATTCGACGAAGACAACGTCGTACCGTTAGTTCAGATCGAAGACTTGCACATCCTTGAGCTCTTTCACGGACCTACCTTGGCTTTTAAAGACGTAGCGTTGCAGGTGTTAGGAAGACTGTTTGAGCACGTACTACAAACGCAAGGTCGGGTGCTCAACATTCTTGGCGCCACAAGTGGGGACACCGGAAGTGCCGCGATCGCCGGCGTGCAAGGTCGGGACGGCATTGGAATCTTCATCATGTTTCCTGATGGACGCACAAGCCAACTACAAGAACTGCAGATGACAACGGTCCGGGAGAAGAACGTCCATTGTCTCGCAATTGACGGCAGCTTCGACGACTGTCAGCGGATCCTCAAATCCATTTTTAACGATATTGAATTCAAGCGCCACGCTAGCCTCGGTGCTGTCAATTCGATCAATTGGGCGCGGATCATGGTGCAAATTGTTTATTACGTATACGCGAGCCTGCGCTACGACGAACCGGTAACGTTTAGTGTGCCAACTGGCAATTTCGGCAACATCCTGTCCGCCATTCTCGCCATGCGTATGGGCGCGCCTATTCGCCGTTTAGTCCTTGGCACGAATGAAAACGACATTCTCGCAAGATTTTTTATAAGTGGCGAATACAAGCGTGGCGCTGTTCAGCAAACACTGAGTCCTTCCATGGATATCCAGGTCGCGAGCAATTTAGAACGGTTCATATACCTGTATTTAGACGGCGACTCAGAGCGACTTGTACGGTTTATGCGTGAATTCTCCGAGAATAACCACGCGGTGCTTCGTCAAAACGGTCGTATCGATACGACAATAGACGCCTATCGTGTTGACACTGACGAAACGATCGAGACGATCCGTAAAACGTGGGATAGCTATGGCTACCTTGTTGATCCACATACGGCGGTTGGAGTCGCCGCAGCCTCACGCACGCAATCAGAAGGTCCAATCGTATGTCTCGCTACTGCACATCCTGCCAAGTTTCCCAATGCGGTCAATCAAGCAATTGGCAAGTCATTGGCAAATCACCCTCGGCTTGATGCGCTACTTGAGAAAGACGCTCACAAGGTCAAACTACCTTCGGATCAAGAAAAAGTACGAAGCTACTTAGAAGCAAACATCATTTCGTAATACACCCCCGTTCGAGGCGAATCTGATCTATCCGCTCCTTCTATCGATTTCTTTAATTGCCTTCCGAACATCGGTCAGGTCGTTCACGACCGCTGTTGCGTCATTCTCTATCTGGTGACGTTCGTGATCCAACCAAACAGTCTTCATTCCTGCGTTCGCTGCACCCTCTATATCTTCTCTTAAGCTATCTCCAACGTGAATCGCTCGGGAAGGATCTGAAACACGACCCAATTCAAGCGCAAGGAGAAATATCTTCGCTGATGGTTTAGCCGCACCAGCGTTTTCAGCGCTCACGTTAAATGAAAAGTACTCATTGATTGAGGTTCGAGTCACATCCGCATTGCCGTTTGTGATCGACGCCAGCTGGTACGATGTGCTCAGTTCAGCAAGAAGTCGTTTGGCGTCCGGGTACGGCTCAACTTGGCAACGCCAGTGAATGAACACCGCAAACGCGTCCCGTGCATAGTGACGAGCATGGGAAGTCTGAATGCCAACCTCCTGAAAGCAACGTTCCATATAAGCGAGTCGAAACGCGCTCACATCATGGGCGATATCGGGGCGCTCGCGCCGTACGGTGTCACTGATTTCCTTTAACCGCTCAACCCCTAAAGACGCATGTTGCGGAACGTGCTCGTCTATCCACTCGTTCGTTTTTTCGGTCGCACGAAGAAGAACTTGGTGAGACTCCCAGAGTGTGTTATCAAGATCAAACGTAATCAGTTCGATAGTCACGATTGGCGCTTGGCTCGTGGATGAGCCCGCTCGTAGACCTTTGCTAAATAACCCGAATCAAGGTGGGTGTAAACCTGGGTCGTACTTATGTTCTCATGACCTAACAATTCTTGCACGGCCCGCAAATCGCCACTACTTTCCAGCATATGAGTAGCAAAACTGTGACGTAACATGTGAGGGTGCAATCCACTTGAACCAAGCTGCTTAACGCCATAGATCTTTAATCGAGTCTGTATCGAACGTGGTGATAAGCGTTTCCCTTGTCTAGACGTAAACAACGGGTCGCTCAGCTCGAATGGCCCGCGTGTGCCCAACCAGACTTGAATGGCCTTTTTTGCGGCCGTTCCGATTGGCGCGAGTCGCGCCTTATTCCCTTTTCCGATTACGTGTACCAGACCCTCATTTAGATCAATGTCTTTGATGTTGATGCCGACAAGCTCTTGCAACCTGATTCCACCGGAATACATGAGCTCGAACATGGCACGATCACGTTTCTCCAAGGGCGTCTCAGGTTCTACGTCTAGCAGGTAGTTCAATTGGTCGACGTCCAGTGTTTTGGGCAGGCGCGACTTGCCTTTTGGATTGCGGATTACTCCCGCGGGATTAGCAGTACACCATCCTTCACGTATCGCATAACGGTAGAACGAACGCAGGCTGGACAGAATGCGACTGATCGAGCTCGCGGCAAGTCCTTTCTGGTTAAGACGAGCAATAAATCGCTTGACACTATCAGGGGTAGCGGAAAGCACATTTTCTTGCTCATCGCAAAATAGTCTCAAATCCCGTTCGTACGCAGCAAGGGTGGCGGCAGAGTATTCCTTTTCGATCCTTAGGTGTGCCAAAAACTCTTCACAAACTTGCGGCAAGATTTTGCTTTTCATGGCTTAGATTCGAGAATGCCTTGATTTTGTGAAGTCGTACTCGACGCCGCCAGGATCCGATACGTAGAACACGCCAATGTCGCGCCAAGAAAGTCCAGATATAGTGTTCCTACGTCATTGGAGAAGAAATCGGGATTCTCTGCGCCAATGACCAATACACCTTTCAAAGATTGATGTGAAACAGGAATCTGTGCTAATGACGCCGGGTCGGATACGTCCACATCTAAAAGGTCTCGATAAGTCTCAGAACGACACGCTTCACACTTTGTAGACGTTAATCCCGCTAACGATTCGCACAAGGTCGGATCAAGCGCGCCAAGCGCTCTTATGTGCTCCGACCCGGGCCATTCCAAGTCAGGTTGCTCAACGTAAAAACGCGCGTGATCTGCGGAACGCTCGATCATCACACCACCTACTGCGTCGTCGAGATTCTCAATTGTCTCGCACCCTTGAAGAGCCAACGCGATCTCAGCAATAATTTTGAAGCTCTGTTCGTTTTCATTGAATATTTCTGTCACATTCTGTAAGCGCTCACGAAGTTCAGTGATTTCCTCACGCAACGCTGGCAACCGCACGTCGGTTAGCGAGACAATATTGCGTTCTCGACTAGTCAAGGTGAATCTCCCCGTCAAATACACGTGAGGTCGAGGCTGTCAGTGAAATAGGGTGATCTGGTCCTGCCCAGTCCACCGATACGGTACCTCCGACTTGCTCAACCGAGACCCGACTATCCACGTGACCAGCAAGTTTTGCTGCTGTTACAGCAGCACATGCACCCGTACCACACGCCATAGTCTCACCTACCCCTCTTTCGAATACGCGAAGGCGAATGAGACTACGATCTACTATCTCTACGAATTCCACGTTTACGGAGACTGGAAATCGTTCATGAATTTGCATTGCGCCCGCGATCGCTTCGAGATTGATGCTCCCGCTCTTTGTTATGAATACAACCGCGTGCGGATTTCCCATCCCGACAGGAATGAGTCGTATCTTTGCCGTAGCTTCAAGGGCTAGATCAATTTCATAGTCAAGACGATGCGAATCTGCAACAAACGGTATGCACTTAGGCTCCGTTGTCGGTATCCCAAGGTCCCCTCGAACTCTTGTGTTGCCATCCGCATCTGAGCCAAAAACCGTGGCTTTCACAACGCCACCCAGAGTTTTGAGCGCAATGGTCGAGTTCGCACTTAGATTCTCCTCACTCACAAACCGTGCAACGCACAACGTACCGTTCCCACATTGTTGAGCAAGGTTGCCGTCTCTGTTGTAAATAACTAACTCGAAGTCCGCACTGTTATCTTCTGATTCTTTGATCCACAACAACTGGTCAAAGCCAACACCTCGATGACGATCGCCAGCGAAACGAACCCAATCGACTGGTAACGCGACTTCCTGGCGTACTCCATCGATTACCAAGAAGTCGTTTCCCAACGCGTGCATCTTCGTGAACTTCACAGTGGAAACTCAGACCTCCTCGAGATTTAGCAAATCAGTCATTGATTCCCGACGTCGTGCGACCATCCAGGTATCTCCTTCTACGATGACTTCTGCCGGCCTTAAGCGTGTGTTGTAGTTCGAGCTCATGACGAAACCATAAGCCCCGACGTCGCGAATTGCCAGAAGATCACCTTCCTGAAGTGCTAGCGATCGCGCGCTAGCGAGAAAGTCCCCAGTTTCACAAATGGGTCCGACGATATGCCAATCGCGAGCTTCACCTTCGGTGCTCATCACTTTTTCAACGTCATGAAATGCTTCGTATAACGCAGGCCTAATCAGATCGTTCATCGCCGCATCTACGATGCAAAAGTCGAGATACCCGACAACCGTTGCTGGTTTTAAATACTCTACGCTCGTCAGTAAAACACCTGCTGAGCCAACTAACGAGCGCCCGGGTTCCACGTCCAGTTCGACACCTTGCAACGAACGTTTCGAAATCAACTCACCAAATTCAGCAAATGAAAATGGTTCCTCGTCGCGATATCTAATTCCAAAACCGCCGCCGATATCAATGCTTGCACAGGTAACGCCGGCTTGGAGGAGACGAGATCGAAGCTCAAGCATGGCATCTAGCGAGTCCCGATAGGGTCCAAGTTCAGTCACCTGCGAACCAATGTGACAAGCTAGCCCCATGAATGCCAGACTCGGCATGTCCTGAGCAATAGCTACCGCCAATTGGAAGGCATCTTTCTCCGGCATGCCGAACTTGTTCTCGCGCATACCAGTAGCGATGTACGGGTGCGTATCAACGTCAATATCAGGATTTACACGGATGGCAACCGGTGCTGTGACCTCTAGTCGTTGAGCAATTTCAGCAATTCGACGCGTTTCAGTCACGCTTTCTACATTAAAACAGCCAATGCCCGACTTCAAGGCGAAACTTATTTCTTGATGTGATTTGCCGACGCCTGAAAATACGACATCGGAGGGATCGGCTCCTGCTCGAATCAAGCGTTCGAGCTCCCCTCCTGATACGATGTCGAATCCAGCGCCGATCTCCACCATGCGCCTCAGAATCTCGAGATTCGAGTTTGCCTTTACTGAATAACGGATACGAGAGGAAACTGACCTAAGTACGCGTTCAAGTTCCTGATATCGAGCGGCGACGTCCGACCAGCTGTATACATAGCAAGGGGTGCCTACCTGCTCCGCAATCGCGTTTAAGGGGATGTCGTCGGCGCATAACACGCCATCTTTACGCAGATAAGGCAATTTCAAGTCCCTTTGTCATGCCTCGGCGGAGAATAACCGCGCACACAAGTATAAGAGCACCTTGGAAATCACTCCACTCCAAGATGGGCGTTTTCTTACGTGATTTTTAAATAAAAACAATGAAACAACGATTTGGCACCGCAACCGCATTTGCAATCGTCGTTGGTAGCATGGTCGGGACAGGTGTATTCACGAGTTTAGGATATCAGCTCGTTGAATTCGAATCAGGGTTCCCACTCATGCTTCTATGGGTGGTCGGCGGAATATGCGCCTTTTGCGGTGCGGTTTCATATTGTGAGTTGGCGGCGGCAATCCCGCGTTCCGGCGGGGAGTACACATTCTTAGGTAAGGCCTTTCATCCCTCGGTGGGATTCACCGCCGGCTGGATCTCGTTCACAGTCGGTTTTTCGGCACCTGCCGCACTCGTGGCAATGACGTTCGGCGCGTACATAAATGCCAGTTTCAGTTGGATCAATCCGACGCTAGCTGGTATCGGCTTAATCCTCGTCGTAACGGCGTTACATGCCTATAGCCATCGATCAAGCGGTAGCTTTCAGGCCTTATTTACGTTCGTAAAAATCGCGCTCATCGTACTGTTCTGTGGAGCCGCGTATGTGCTAGTCGAAATGCCTCAGCAAGTCTCTTTTTTACCGCAATCGGTTGATCTAAACCATGTGGTGAGTGGGGGTTTTGCGGTATCTCTGATATACGTGAATTACGCCTATGCAGGATGGAATGCAACGACCTATGTGACCGAGGAGTTCAACCAACCGACCCTTGCCATTAACCGTGCACTCATGGCCGGAACCGGCACGGTCTTGATCCTTTATCTATTCCTAAACGGAACATTCCTAGCCGTCGCTCCAACCGATGCGATGAAAGGACAAATCGAAGTCGGCTTTATTGCCGCCCAGTATGCATTTGGTGACATCGGAGCACAGCTGATGTCACTGATGCTCGCCATTATTCTTATTTCCACGCTGAGCGCGATGATTCTTGCGGGTCCTAGGGTCTTGTCACGCATTGGCAACGATTATCCCGTGCTTCGCTGGTTGGGGCGAACGAATCGACACGATGTCCCCGGCATTGCCATCGCAACCCAATCTGCCTTAGCGATCGTCTTCATTCTTTCTGGTACATTCGATTCCATTCTGCTCTTTGCAGGTTTATTGCTAGGGATGAGCGCATTCAGTACCGTAAGTGCGTCGATCTGGATGCGCGTTAAGTACGGAAAGCCCGAGCGTTATCGTATGCCTTTCTACCCTTTACCTCCCATCGTTTTCTTACTGGTAACAGGTTGGGCCATTACTCACACGATGATCGAACGAGCCGTAGAAGGCGTTTTTGCTGCCATCATGATTGCGGTCGGCTTGAGCTTGTACGCCCTTGTCAAATTCTTTAACAACTGTAGGTTTCTCAATTGTGAAACGCCCACTAAACAAAATCTATCGCAATAGGTGTCGCTGATCGCGGAATTGCCAAATGTTGAGTCCGTTTAATTCGCTTTCACGTAGAAACCATTCCGCCACAGCGTCCCTAATCCATACGTAGGTAAGCTAAACGCTAGTGATAAAATTCGATTTCAAGGAGCGGAGCCATCCCCAATGAATGACAAGATACGGCACGTCACCGATGAAACGTGGGACGATGAAATCCTCAAATCGGAGAGTCCTGTATTGGTCGATTATTGGGCGGAGTGGTGTGGCCCATGCAAAATGATCGCACCCATTCTAGATGAAATCGCAGATGAATACAGTGATCGATTGAAAATCTACAAGATGGATATCGATGAGAATACCGAAACGCCGCCAAAATATGGTGTTCGAGGCATTCCTACACTTATGCTGTTCAAGTCTGGACAAATGGAAGCCGCCAAAATCGGCGTTTTGCCGAAGAAACAACTCACCGCATTTCTTGATCAGTTCGTTTGATTTCTAGAAATTCGTCCCTATTGCTTTAGTCCCGGAGTACTTTCGCATTTCACAAGGATTTGACTTAGAGAGCGATCGCGACGGCGATGCGCTGATTGTGTCAGTGTCCGGCCGCGTGGACGGAACAAATGCGCAGAGCTTCGATAGCTCGCTTGATGAAGTTATCGAGGAATCCGTTAGCGCTGTAGTTCTAGATCTGGCTGGTCTGGCTTATATGAGTAGTGCTGGCCTTCGTAGCATCCTTATGACTGCGAAGCGTCTACAGTCGCGAAAGGCAAACCTAGCAATTTGCAGCCTGCGCCCAACGATTAACGAGATATTCCAGATTGCGGGTTTCGATCGTATTCTGGACGTCTGTGAGAACCGCACCGATGCTGTAGCGAAGGTTACGGCCTCATAAACGCTTGCGTCGATAAGAAAACAGAGATAGCCTTTCGATTCACCGTCTCAGCGGTGCATCTAGATGAGCGCGTGTCGCTCAATGGGTTTATTCTGCTATCGATGGGTGAGCGCGTGCCCAAGTCTCGTTTTTTACGAGCCTTTTAGTCGTTCAGCGACGATCGAGTTCGCCCGAAAGCAGTTTTTCTCAGTGGTTCCACCAAGGTAGGTCAGACCAGGATCGAAGATCCATTTCATGAGTCCATACTGATCGGTGTTGGCTTGCCAAATGCCAATAAGTGTCCGCTATCTTTTCTGGCAACATGAGCCCATCCGCAGCACCCCGCGTCTCCTTTAGTTGACGGAAACGTTCAGGTCCTAGCATCTTGCCTAAGGTGTCAGGAGCTTCCACAGCACCATCGACGATGACATGAGCAACGTGAATACCCTTAGGTGAGAATTCAGCATTCAGACATTGGCACAACAAACGTCGTCCTCCCATCGCCGCCGCATGGGAATGTTGACCTGCGTTACCTCTGACAGCCGCGGTTGCCGACGTTACGATGATGGTACCGCGACCCCGGTCCTCCATAAAGGGTGTGACTGCTCGAGCTAGGCGAAATAGGCCAAACGTGGCAAGCCGCCACCCCATCTCAAAAGCTTTGGTACTGGTCTCTGTAAGGGATCTATTACCGATTTGCGCTCCCAGGTTGTATATCGCTACATCGATCGGTCCAACATCAGCTTCAACAGCTGAAACACGCGATTCAATTGCGTCTTCATCAATCGCGTTCATGATGAATCCGCTCGCGCTACCTCCGTTGTCGCTGATCTCATTAACGAGCCGCTCCAGTCCAGTGACATCGCTACGTCGACATAACACCGCGTGATACCCCTCCTGAGCGAATCGCTTACCGACTGTACCGCCGATACCTGCACCCGCACCTATCACGAGACAAACTGGTTTCATATCTTTATCGTCCTAATCAATTTCAATTCAGTAATTTGCGGCATGAGGCGTAGTGTCCCAAACACAGGGAATATTCCAGTTGGAAAAGCAACACGTTGAGGACACTGCGCATGCATAGATTTCACCATCAGAGTGAATAAACTTCGAGAAATTCGTGAGATTGCGACTGCGCCAGAATTGTCAATCGTGACTGTTTAATCGGTATTAGGTCCCACGCATAGTGTCAAGCAGGTGATATCGTCGGTTTGCAGATAACCATCTACGAACCGCTGGACGCCTTCGAAAACCGCTTCGTTAGCAGATTTCGCGTCGCTATAGCCGTGAGTAAATATCTCATCGAAACGGTCCATGCCGAAGAGCTCCTCGTTTCGATTTTCTGCTTCGTTAACTCCGTCTGTGTAAAAAACTAACGTATCGCCATCATGGAGCTCCATTTGGTGGCTCGTGTACTGATAGTCACTTGCGACACCCAAAGCAACACCGTCGTGTGGGTCAAATAAATCCGAATGACCGTCCTTATGCACGACCATCATGGGATTGTGTCCCCCATTGCAATAGCTAAGCATGTGCACATTCGGATCGTATATAGCGTAGATCATCGTTACAAACATCATTGAATCGTTATCTGCGCACAGAATATCGTTGACCGTTCGGATAACGTCCGCGGGATCCGAGCGTTCAGCAGCCGCGCTCTTAAGCAATGTACGACTGACCATCATGAACAACGCTGCGGGAACCCCTTTTCCTGACACATCGGCAATAGCTAACCCAATTCGCCCGTCTGGCAGAATATAGAAATCGTAGAAGTCGCCACCTACCTCCCGTGCTGCAACCATATTGGCATATAAACGATGAGTCGGCGTGGAGACAAAACTCTTAGGCAGAATGCTCTGTTGCATTGACTTTGCAACTCCCAGTTCATTCTCGATTGAAACCAAGCGATTGCGCGCATCCATTGCATCACGCCAAGAGACCAAGTTTTTAATGGTTCGATCGATCGTCACACGCAAATCATTGAAATCAACCGGTTTTACAACGAAATCAAAGGCACCTAGGTTCATCGCTTGACGAATATTCTTCATGTCGCCATAAGCGGAGACAACGACAGAACGTAACTCTTGATCCAGTTTGCTCATCCGTGACAATAGTTCCAAACCGTCCATCCGCGGCATGTTAATGTCGGTCAGCACGACATCGATGGCGTTATTTTTCTTTAGAGCTTCGAGGGCTTCCTCACCGTTACCCGCAAACTCGAAGTGATACACACCCCGACGAATCTCACGACGCATACGTTGTCGCACGAGCGCTTCTAAATCAGGTTCGTCATCGACAACCAAAATCGTATGAGGATTTGCAACGACTTCTTGTTCGTCTTCGGCCATAGATTGCTACTAGTGGTATTGCGCGTTAGTCGTGCAATTTCACGTGCTAGAACGCTGATGAATATTTTGTTATTTTAGATTTTCGCTCGTTTCGCCTCGAGGTTCGAACCTCGAGTATGAAGTAGCTTTCTTTTAAGAGCACCATTGCGGCAGACTGCCGCGGACTAAAGTCCAATCTTCCCGTTTTCATATTAGGTGCTAAGCCATTCCTTGCGTGTCACGATGCACGATCAATCACCGTACCATAGTACTGGCACGGGCACCTGTTAGTCGAAAGCCCAACCGTACCAGAGATTGTCGGGAGTAGATGTGACATCCTCTAAGACGTTACGTGTATCGACCCACCACTGGTACTTCGGTCCTGGACCAAATTCCAAATCGTCCACATAGCTCTCACCTGCGCGCTGATAATCGATGGGAGTAAGAATCCGGACGATTGGTTTGTCCGTTTCAGACGAATAGTTCACGCCTGCCGAGTGTATGAGACGTGGATGCCACCAGATTACATCCCCAGCAGATCCAGTGAATTCAACAGGGTGCGTATCACGGAGTAGCTGATCGCGTTCCCGCGGATACGATTCGACTCGCTCACCGGTGATGGTACTACCACTAACGCGATCCCAGCTCATGTGCATTCTGTGATGAGAGCCTGGCCAGACTGTGAAGCCACCGCACCTCGGTCCTACGTCACACAAGAGTACCATCGCAGACAATTGCGACGCCATATAGTCACCATGTGGATACATACGATCATGGGAGGTATCGGACGCGGGTAGGACTCCGTAGATTCCACGTACCCTCCGCACCGGTTTTATGCGTGCACCCAGAAACGCACTCGCGACTTTCATCATTCTCGGATGATTCGCCAATTCGTCAACTAGGAATGGTTCGGTACCAATGCCTGTATCGCCACGTGAGCGCATTTTCCAGTTCGTACCCAGTAACGAACCCACACGCGAGTGGTCCTCCGGTCGCCAATGGGACGCGGGATTGTCCAACCATGTCGCAGGGTCATTCTGTCGCAATCCATGGCCTGGTACATGATCCCAAAAATGCGCTTGCGCCTGTTGAAATGCGCTGGTTTGATCCGCAAGCAGTCCGCGCTTTATCAGGAAACCATGCCGTTTAAAAAACTCAATGTCAGTGGGTTCCAAGGTGTATGGTCGAGTCGACGACGATGCGTCTTGAGCTACATCGCTTGGCAGTAACTTGACATCTTCTGCGATGGGCTTCGTTGTGGGATGCCCGACGTTGTAATCTGGCATGGATGTCTGGGGTCCAGATTCGATTGACTCAGTCATAGCTTCATCGCAGAAAGAAGCAAAGAAATCCTCACATTACGCCCGTAGATATTCGCCGGGTTTTCGGTTAAACCGAAATGGGAATTCCGGGTCGCGTTGAATGATCTCTTTGGGCACTGAGCCTTTCCAGTCCGGCGGTATTTTGTTGGATCGTCGGTAGTACCAACCCAATAGGACCGTTCGGCGTTCCGTCGACTGATTCGGGTGGGTGCCGTGCAAGAGCCGAGCGTCCCCGATCAGCAATTGTCCAACTTTCACGGGCACATCCACCGCATCAGGGTGATCAATGAACATCCACTCATTCGTTTCTTTGATGTTGTAACCACCACCTTCGTGTGCTTGTACTAGATGCTCATGTAATTCCAATCGTCTGAGATGACTACCAGGGATCACGCGAATGCAGCCATTTGCAGCAAATGTATCGGTTAAGTACCAATTTAAGAAGACCTGCTGCGGCCACGGTGACATACTAATCGGATCATCCCACCGTGCCCAATCTTGATGCCAATAGAGTGCGAGTGCTAGCGGAGGCTTCGAAATGATCTGGAACGCCCCACCAGCCTTAAAGTCGCTCAGCCCCAAAGCCGACAAGATCGACGCTGGATGTTCTATCAAGAAATCGACGACTTCGTCACGTGGGAATTCAGGGGAGCGTTTTGCTTGATTTCGAACGCCACTGATTTTGACATCGGAGCCCTGATACTTCCAATGAGGCGGATGTTCACTGCGCTTTAGCCACTCGTCAGACCATTCCCGAAGACGTTGCACCGAACCATCGGGTAACAACCCGTCTACGAGGCAATAGCCATCCTTAAGGAGTTGCTCTCGAGCTTGTTTCAACTCTTCTGAACTCGGTTGCGGTGTTTTTGCGAGGTGCGTCATTAGCTTCCTTTCAACTCGAGATCTTTCCAAGAATCTCTTTACGTGTGGTAGATCCAACGATCACGGCGCTCAACTCACCATTCGGATCAACCACCATCGTGAGGGGAATGAAATCCGGTCGAGGCTCATCCCAACGCGCTCTAGGATCCTCCAGCAGATCGGGAAACTCGGCACCGAATATAGCTTTCTGCGAGGCCAATTCCTCACCCTGTACACCGTCGAAATTCATCCCTAACACGATCACATTGTGTTTAGCCCGGCGGCGGTGAATCTCATTGAGTATTCGTATCTCCTCCCGACAGGGACCGCACCAACTTGCCCAATATGCTATGACGACCCACTGGCCAGAAATGTTGTCGAAGTCAATGTTCTGACCATTATCGAGCGGGTAACTTCCATTTTGCGGGGTTGAGACAATCGCGAAACCTATAAGACCAACGAGAATGAAACACTGAATGTGCAACCTTTGTCTCTTCCTTAAATCGATTCTCATTCGATCCTGCACAGCCCGTTGTTACGGCACATCCGCGCAATCCCTATCGTCCCTTAAATCCTGGTATGGGACGTCCTTCAAACGCCGCACGTAGCGCTTTGGCCGCATCTTCGGTACGCATCAGTTCGCCAAATAGTTCCGCTTCTCGTTGCAGACCCTTCTGCAGTGGAAGATCAACGCCCTCACGGATCGCCCGCTTCGCGTTCGCTAAAGCTCGCGGCGCACGTTTCGCAAGTGTGTCCGCAAACTCAGCCACTTCGTTGCGATACGACGTTAGATCAGTCGATAAAACGCGACTTGCGATTCCCAGTTCATGTGCCGTCTCAGGTGTAAATACCGTCCCATGCAGAATTAGGTCTAGCGCTTTAGCCACTCCTAGCAAACGTGCAAATCTCTGCGTACCGCCGCCACCAGGCAGGATGCCCACGCCGGTTTCCGGCAAACCTAAACGAAAATCACCTGATCTCGATAGTCGAAAATCACACGCTAACGCGAGTTCCAACCCTCCACCCATCGCCGTTCCATTAATTGCCGCGATCGTGATAGCGTCCATTGACTCAAGCAAATCCATCGCGCCTCTGAGACCGCGCGGACGCTTGCGTTCACGATTTTCAGGCGAACGGAGTCGGGAAGGTCGACTTTCGCGAATTTGACGTTCAGCGGATGTCGCCAGCTCGTCGACTTCATAGTGTCGTACGAAAATGTCCTCTGACCCACCAGTTAACACTACGATGCGCACGTCAGATTGCGCATCCAGCGATTCCAATGCCACCAGCAGTGCTTCCGCACCTGCAGCATTAATCGTATGTCGCGGCGGGTTCGATAAGGTAATTGTGGCGACGTAACCATCTTGGGTCACGTCGACATATGAGTCATTCATGTCGCCGTAGCAATCAATCCAGCTTTAGTGAGGTCCTCTTGAATCTCGCTCAGTATTTCAGGATCATCGATTGTGGAAGGCATCGCGAATGAATCACCGTCCACCATTTTTCGCATGACCTGACGCAAGATTTTGCCTGAGCGAGTCTTTGGTAATCTTTTAACGACCACACAGCGTTTGAAATTCGTGAAAGGTCCAACCTCCTTTCGCACCATCTGAATCAGCTCTGTCTGTAATTCACCAGGTGAGATGTTCATACCATCTTTTAGGAGCACTAAACCAATAGGCACTTGCCCTTTCTCTGGATCGCGTATACCAACGACGGCGCACTCTGCAACGGCAGGATGCGAAGCAACAGCTTCTTCTATTTGACCGGTGGAAAGGCGATGACCCGCTACGTTCATCACGTCATCAGTTCTACCCATAACATAAACGTAACCATCTTCGTCCCGAAATCCTCCGTCTCCCGTAGCGTAATAACCCGGAAACGCAGCCCAATACGATTTCTCGTATCGTTCGTGATCACGCCAGATAGTCGGTAAAGCGCCAGGTGGCAACGGTGGCGCCACGACAACATTGCCGTCCGTATTTGGCGGGGCTTCAACACCTTCGTCCGTGAGTATTCGAACGTCGTATCCTGGAACCGGCAAGGTCAATGAACCCGGCTTCATCGTTTTCAACCCGTATCCAGCCATATTCGCACAGATCGACCAGCCTGTCTCTGTTTGCCACCAATGGTCAATCACAGGCACGCTCAAATGATCATTGAGCCAATGCCACGTCGGAGCATCGCAGCGTTCACCAGCGACGAATAGGTACTCCAATGACGAAATATCGTATTGTTGAAGAAGCGAACATTGAGGATCTTCTTTCTTTATGGCGCGAAATGCGGTGGGGGCAACGAAGAACGTCTTAACGCCATGATCGGCAATCACTCGCCAAAACGTTCCAGCATCAGGCGTTCGGACCGGTTTCCCTTCAAACAGGATCGTTGTGCAGCCTTTAAACAACGGTCCATAGACGATGTAAGAATGACCGACGACCCAGCCCACGTCTGAAGCCGCCCAAAACACATCTCCTTCATCAACACCATAAACGGCTTTCATACTGTACGTAAGTGAGACCGCGTGACCACCATTGTCGCGCACAACCCCTTTCGGTCGACCAGTCGTACCCGATGTGTAGAGGATATATAGAGGGTCTAGTGCACCCACCTCTACCACGTCCGCATCCGGCGCTTCGTGCTCCCACTTATCCCAATCGAGATCCCGACTAGCCGTCATAGCCGCTTCGCACTGTACTCGTTGTTTGACAACAACATGCTCGATCTTATGGCTCGCAAGCGCTAGTGCCTCATCCACCAACGGTTTGTAGGCGATTACCTTCTCGAATTCGATTCCGCATGAAGCAGTCAATAGCAGCTTAGGTTCCGCGTCATCAATCCGCATCGCTAGTTCTCTCGCTGCAAATCCACCGAAAACTACTGAGTGGATCGCCCCTAATCGCGCACACGCGAGCATCGCGACGACCGCTTCCGGGATCATGGGCAGGTAGATCACTACTCGATCGCCTTTACATACACCCAATTCGCGCATACCCCCAGCCACCTTACGTACGCGATCACCTAGTTCGTTGAATGTGAACGTCGCGACCGATTGGGTCGCTGGCGAATCGTAAATCAGAGCCGGTGCTTCACCCCTACCAGCCTCGATGTGGCGGTCTACTGCTAACCAACAGCTATTTAAGGTACCGTCTTCGTACCAACGCCAACTTTTATTGGTATCCCGACTCAAAATCCTTTTCGGCGGTTCGAACCAATCGATTTCGCTTTGTCGTTGCCGCCAAAACGTCTCCGGATCCTTTATCGAGAGGTGATAGTCCTCTTCATACGTTGGCATAGTTGTCCGCTAGCCGACCACCGACGCATCGAGAAGCGAAGCTATTTGTGCGTCGTCGAAACCGCTGTCGAGCAGCACGCTCCTCGTATCCTGACCAGGAGCACGCGCACTGTGTGAAACTTCAGCCTGAGAGCGACTAAACCTAGGGGACGGTGCTGGTTGTGTGACGCCGTCTACATCAACAAACGACTGACGCGCACGATTGTGCGGGTGATTGGGCGCCTCCCATATAGACAAAACCGGAGCGAAGCAAATATCGGTTCCTTCCATGATGGTACACCACTCATCTCGAGTCTTCGATTTGAAGATTGCCGTTAGCACCTCCCTTTTGGCTACCCAACCATCGCGATCCATCTGAGCATCAAAATCCGTCGCATTTACACCAGAATGTTCAACTAGCAACTCATAAAACTGAGGTTCTATCGAACCGACACATACGTACTTGCCATCGCTCGTTTCGTAAGTTCCGTAAAAGTGCGCACCTCCGTCCAGCATGTTGCTTCCGCGCTCTGGCACAAACCCATAGTCCTTCATGCCAAAGAACGCCGACATCAAACTTGCAGCGCCATCAACCATCGCCGCGTCTACGACCTGTCCTTTGCCTGATTTCTGCGCTTCTAGCATGGCGCAAACCAACCCGAACGCGAGCAACATGCCTCCGCCACCGAAATCACCAATGAGATTGAGAGGAGGGACAGGCTTGCCACCCGGTTCGCCAATGGCATGTAACGCACCAGCGAGGCCTATGTAGTTGATATCGTGGCCAGCTGCGCGTGCCAATGGCCCTTCTTGTCCCCAACCGGTCATTCGGCCGTACACGAGCTTTTCATTTCTCGCAAAGCAGTCTTCGGGTCCAACGCCTAACCGCTCGGTAACGCCGGGTCGAAACCCCTCAAAAATCGCATCAGCGTTCTCACACAGTTTTAGTACAACCTCAGCACCTTGAGGGTTTTTGAGATCAACAGCGATAGACCTACGGTTACGCTGCATGACATCGCGCGGTTGGCGTGGGTTCGCCACGATTCGGTCGACACGAATAACCTCAGCTCCCATATCTGATAGCATCATGCCACAGAATGGACCGGGACCAATACCCGCTAACTCAATTACGCGAAAACCCGTTAATGGTCCCATGAAGACGCTCCTACTCCGCAAATTCGAATCGACGCGATTTTACGAAGCGAACGCAATCTGAAACAGGCGTCGAATTGCGGTATCTACCTCCGATAATTGGAGTTTCTTATCGATTCTCCATCGTACTTTGCGCGTCTTAGGAATTGAAACATCGTGCGACGAGACTGGGATCGCGGTGTACGACACATCGCTCGGAATCATCAGTCAGAACATCTATAGTCAAGTCGACTTACACTCGAAATACGGTGGGGTTGTACCTGAGCTGGCGTCACGCGACCACATTCGCAAAACGTTACCTCTGATCAATCAAACAATTGCTGAGGCCGATCTCTCACTGGATCAACTAGACGGAATCGCATATACCGCTGGACCAGGGCTTACACCGGCGTTGCTCGTGGGTGCTACTTTAGCTCGAGCTCTCGCCTGGTCGGTAAACGTACCGGCAATTGCCGTTCACCATATGGAAGCGCACTTGTTGGCTACGTTGCTCTCCCCCTCAAAGCCTCAACTTCCCTTCATCGCCTTACTCGTATCGGGGGGACACACAATGCTCGTCAAGGCTACTGACTTCGGCAAATACGAAATACTCGGCGAATCGCTTGATGACGCAGCTGGCGAAGCATTCGACAAAACCGCGAAATTGCTAGGTTTAGGTTATCCGGGCGGACCTGAAATAGCGCGTATGGCTCAGCACGGGACTCCAGACGTGTTCACGTTTCCACGTCCTATGACTGATCGACCGGGATTGGACTTCAGTTTTAGTGGTCTTAAAACGGCCGTTCAAACCGCCGTTAAGGCATCGAGTGAACTGGACAATCAGACACGCGCAGACATCGCTTTAGCGCTCGAAGAAGCGATTGTTAGTACGCTTTACATTAAATGTCGAAGGGCAATCGAAGAGCAAAACATCTCTCGGTTGGTACTGGCCGGTGGTGTGGCGGCCAATCAACGGCTACGTAAGCGTACGAAACTACTGGACGCAGACGTTCACTATCCGCCGATTTCACTATGCACGGACAACGGCGCAATGATCGCCTATGCGGGACATGAACGACTAAGACGAGGCATGTCGGCAGACCTCGTCGTCAATTGCCAAGCGAGATGGTCGATCGAATCGATCGAATGATCGGTATCGCTCTAAGTAATAAGGGTACCAACTCCACCATCGGTGAAGACTTCTAATAAAGTCGCGTGGGGCACACGCCCGTCGATGATATGAGCTGCGCCCACACCGTTTTCGACCGCCGATAGCGCACACTCAGTCTTTGGAAGCATACCTCCTTCAACGATCCCTTCCGTAATCAGCGTATTAACTTCATCGCGAGTAACTGTTGACAGAGTATTCCCTTGTTTGTCGAGTAATCCAGGGGTATTAGTTAGCAGGATCAGTTTGGCGGCTTGGAGTTGTGTCGCAATCGCTCCTGCCACAACATCCGCATTGATGTTATAGGAGACACCGTCAGGTCCAACCCCAATAGGCGCGATTACTGGAATAAAACCTCTGTCCTCCAACGCTTCAAGAACTTTAGCGTCAACCGAATCAACCGTTCCGACATGCCCTAAATCAATAATCTCAGGCGGGTTGTAGTCGCCGGAGACCGGTTCCAACACCATTTTTTTTGCATTGATCAAATTCCCGTCTTTGCCCGTTAGGCCAATCGCACGACCACCATGTGCGTTGATGATCGAAACGATCTGTGGATTTAGCAATCCTCCCAACACCATTTGGACCACGTCCATGGTTCGAGCATCAGTGACGCGCAAGCCATTGACAAATTTGGTCGGAATTTCAAGCTCGTCTAACAATTCGCCGATCTGCGGACCGCCACCATGAACAACCACCGGATTCATCCCAACCAGTTTGAGTAAAACGATGTCCCGTGCGAACGCGTGCTTAAGCTCATCGTCGACCATAGCGTTGCCGCCGTACTTGACAACAATAGTCGCACCCTGAAATTTCTGAATATACGGTAACGCTTCCTCAAGGATTCGAAACGTAACCGCATAGTTACGGTTCACGGCCAATCCTGTAGCGCTAGATCCGGTTCAATGCGTTCCAATTCACGTTTGAATAGGCATGTAATTCGAGCCAATGCCGATTTGGTTTCCGCTTCAAAGCGAAGCGATAGTTTCGGACTAGTATTTGACGCACGAACAAGCCCCCATCCGTCTTCAAAATCAATACGAATGCCATCGGTGTTATCTGCCTTTCCACCATTAAAAGACGCACATCGAGCCAGATTTTCAACGATTTTGAACTTTCGGTGGTCTTCAATCGGAATCAATATTTCTGGCGTCGCTGGACGCCTTACGATGTCTTGAAATAGCTCGCTGGCTCTTGGCGCTCTACTTACTAGCTCGAGGAAGCGCGTCCCTGCATATGCAGCGTCATCAATCGCATACCATCGGTCCGGAAAGCAAAAGTGTCCACTAAATTCGCCCCCTAGCATGGCGCTGTGTTGACAAACGTGCTGTTTGATGTTTGTGTGACCCGTCGGCGAAACGATAACTTGTCCACCGCTAGACGCAACGGTTTCTCTCACACTGACGCCGCATTTCACGTCAAAAACAACCGTACTACCGGGTTTGTGGGCCAACACATCTCGGGCAAACAATGCAAGCAATCGATCCGCCCATACGTTTTCACCGGTTTCCGTCACAACGCCTACTCGATCACCATCGCCGTCAAAGGCAATACCCGCATCAGCGTGATGTTCAATAACGGCTCTACGTAGATCCTCCAAATTTTCAGGGACGGCGGGGTCTGGATGATGGTTCGGAAAAGTGCTATCGACCTCTTCGTAGAGCACGGCAACGTCACATCCAATCGCCTCGAAGAGTTTTCTAGACAACACGCCTGATGCACCGTTGCCACAATCAATGACCACCTTTAGAGGTTTCGCCAGTTGTATCTGAGAAGCTACTTCGCGAACATACTCGTCCAGTACGTCATAGTTATGTAGAGAACCCTCCCCTGAAGTAAATCCGCCCCGCACAATACGTTCGCGAAGCCGGAGCAGGGCTCTTCCGGAATACGGAAGGTGACCCAATGCAAATTTCAGTCCGTTATACGAGGGTGGGTTATGTGACCCAGTTACAACGATCGCCGCACCAGTATTGCGCTTAGACGCCCCGTAGTGCACTAACGGTGTAGGGACCAACCCAAGATTAATAACATCGACCCCACTTTGGCGCAGTCCCTCTGCAAGGGCGACAAGATAACCGGGGCTTGACGCACGACCATCTCGACCAATCGTAACCGTGTGATTGTCTGACCGTTCCCGTAGTTCAGAACCAAATGCGCCGCCGATGGCGTGAACTATCTCAGGTGTTAAGTTTTCACCTACCAACCCGCGGATGTCATATGCACGAAAAATCGTTGCATCTATTGTCGGTGACTCTTTACTTCCGTTAATAAAGGTCGCGGTATCCATCGCGTTCAACTAGGAGAGCCATTCGATGTCGTGGCGTTGTTACTTTGCGCGAGCAAAGTCATCGTTTCGCTCACGATTCGCTCGGCGATGACATCTTTCGACGCAAACGGAATCTCAATATCGCCGCCTTCGTGAATGAGCGTAACCTTATTCTCGAAGCTGTCAAACCCAATTGATCTATCAGATACGTCGTTTACAACAATCACATCGAGATTCTTGCGAATGCGTTTCTCTCGAGCGTTCTGCACTACGTCGTTTGTTTCTGCAGCAAACCCAACCAAAAAGGGTTTTTCCTCGAGACTGGTCACGGATGTCACAACGTCGACCGTTTCCACTAGTTCCAACGACAGATCTTTTGATTTCTCGGCAGATTTCTTAATTTTGACGTCATGCGACGCCTTCGGTTTGTAGTCTGCAACTGCAGCAACTGCGAACAAGATATCGCAATTAGCTAAGTTCTCATGGACTGCAGTGTGCATCTCCGCTGCGGATTCCACGTTGATCCGATTCACCTCAGCCGGCGTGTCCAATGAGACCGGACCACTGATAAGAGTGACGTTGGCGCCTATACGTTGTGCCGCAGCAGCAACAGCGAATCCCTGTCGTCCGGAACTAGCGTTCGTGAGGTAACGAACCGGGTCTATACGCTCACGTGTCGGACCGGCGGTAACTAGCACTCGAATACCTTCAGCAACACCACTTGAGTTGGTGGGCTGAATATTCGAGGGAACCAAAACCTCTCCTACCGCTGCAACGATTTCGTGAGGCTCAGACATACGACCCGGCCCCGTTTCGCCACAAGCCTGATCTCCGGAGTTAGGTCCTACGATCTGGACTCCGTCCTCCGCTAGTTGCGTCAAATTACGTTGCGTAGGCACATGGTTGTACATTTGCTGATTCATTGCAGGCGCTAACATGACAGGGGCTTGCGTCGCTGCATAGATAGTCGACAATAGATCATCCCCCACACCGTGAGCGAATTTCGCGATCACGTTTGCCGTTGCAGGAGCGACCAGCAACAAATCTGCCAATCGTGCCAGTTCGATATGCCCCATGGCACGTTCCGCGTCCGCGTCCCAAAGCGAATGCCTCACTTTTTCGCCCGATACAGCGGTTAGTGTGGCGTTTGTGACGAAATTCTCAGCAGCTTTTGACAATACGGGAATTACCCGATAGCCCGACAATGTCAGTTGTCTAACAAGCTCAGGCGTTTTATAGGCGGCGATACCGCCTGTAATGCCTAAGACTATTGTTTGTTCCGCCATGTTTCCGTCAAGCAAATCGCCCGAATCCCATCACCCGGGCAAACCACTACAAGTTCGCAAAAATATCAAGGAATTATGACAGTAGCACCGTTTTTAATCGCCATGTCGTAAATTTCAAAAAGCTACTCATTGTTCGTTTTTTAACCGGTCAAACCTCAAAACTCTCGTGAATTCACGATTTCAGTTTGCGCTTCGCGACATATTTCAGTTTAATTCCCGCCTTATTTTCAAACCTCTACGGTCATGTCTCGAGTTTGTCAGGTCACAGGCAAGAAACCTATGACTGGAAACAACGTTTCTCACGCGAAGAATCGCACAAAGCGACGATTTAATCCCAATCTACATACCCATCGCTTTTGGGTCGATAGTGAGAATCGTTACGTCAAGCTCACATTGTCTAAAGCGGGCATGCGTATCATCGATAAGAAGGGTATCGACGCTGTATTGGCCGATTTGCGTAACCAAGGAGTCAAGGTCTGATGGCAAGCAAGCGAGAAAAAGTTAAGCTGGAATCGAGTGCCGGGACGGGTCACTACTACACAACTGACAAGAACAAACAGAATACCCCCGGTAAATTAGCGATGCGGAAATACGACCCCGTCGCGCGAAAGCACGTTATCTATAACGAAACACGCCTTAAATAGACCATACCCGAACTTCCTGAAGTTGAAACGACGCGGCGCGGCATTGCTCGCGCTTTAGTAGGTTACAGGTTAGAGAACCTCGAAGTTCGGGAAAACCGTTTTCGTTGGCTAGTTGACCTCCCTACCGGCGAGATCGTCGGACAGAAACTCAGCGGTGTCCACCGACGCGGTAAGTATCTTCTACTTTCGTTTGAACGAGGCGTTTTATTACTGCACCTCGGCATGAGTGGACACTTGCGAATCGTCAGATCAGACGCCCCATTGCGACCGCACGACCACATCGATTTTGATTTCGAGGACGAGAGAGTCCTACGTTTTAATGATCCCCGTCGATTCGGCAGCGTGCATTGGTGCACTGAAGCAGTGCTTGAGCACCCATTGCTCATCGATCTTGGTGTAGAACCTCTGAGCGACGAATTCGACGGAACTTACCTATTCGAACGATCTCGCCAACGCAAATTAGCTGTCAAGAACTTCATTATGGATGCCCACATTGTCGTAGGTGTAGGAAATATTTACGCGAATGAAGCCTTGTTTTTAGCAAGGATCAGACCTACAACTGCGGCAGGTTCTATATCCCGTTTACGCTACGAGCGTCTTGCCGATTCGATCAAAGCCATTCTTCAACGTGCGATTGACGCCGGCGGCACGACGCTTCGAGATTTTGTTGGGTTCGACGGCCAACCTGGTTACTTTGCGTTACAGCTCGACGTGTATGGACGTGCAGAGAAATCCTGCATCCACTGCGGTGGACGCCTAAAAGGAATAGTGTTGGGTCAGCGTCAAACGGTATATTGTCCGAGTTGCCAGCGCCGTTAGATCGCATTCAGCCTTTGGTAGTACTTTACAACGCACGGCGCTACGAATGCTGACACGTCTCCGCCATACGAAGCAATCTCTCTTACCCGAGTAGAGGAGACATGAGACCATTCATTCGAAGTAGGTAGTAAAACGTACTCAATTGAAGGGTCCAACGCTTGATTCATCTCAAGCATCTGGAATTCGTAGTCGTAATCGGTAACCGTACGCAATCCACGCAATACGAACCTCGTGTCGTGTTTGCGAACGAATTCAACTAATAACGTGTTAAAGCCCTCCACCGATACGTGAGTGCCAAAGTCCTTTAACGCTTCTCGACAGAGCTCGATACGATCGTGTAACTCAATATCCGGATCTTTATCAGCAGAAGTACCTATAGCAACTACGACGTGATCAAACAGTTTTAGACCCCGTTCGACGATATTTGCATGCCCAAAAGTGATCGGATTAAAACTGCCAGGATAGACAACCGTGGACACGAGTGCGGCTTATGTCGATGAAAAGAAGCAACGGATTGTAGCGGCGGCACTTGTTGTCACGATCCATGCAGGGGACGTCTGAAGAGTTGAATCCTCACTTCGCCGATCTCCTTCGATTTCCATTCATCCAACGGACAAGAAACGCTTTCGCTACGCGAAGCACTTTCAACGTACACCATCCCGTTATCGGAAAGATGTGACGCGATCATCCTAAGCACTCGTCTGTATTCGCGAATTGCATAAAACGGCGGGTCAAGGAAGACTAAATCCCAAAGCGCTTGATTACGTTCTAGCCACTTTACAGCATTTGCTTCAACGACCGCGGCTTGAGCGGCTTCTAAGTCAAATTGCTGGCACGCTTCTCGGAGTTTCACTAGAGTGCGGCGGTCGTTTTCAACAAAAGTAGCGTGTTCCGCACCACGAGAGAGCGACTCAAATCCTAGTATTCCGGTACCAGCGTACAGATCAAGTACTCGACAGCCACGGACGCTATCACCAAGCCAGTTGAACAGCGTCTCGCGGAGTCGGTTTGGTGTTGGTCTTAGTTGCGGTCGGGTAGCTACTGCGACGCGCCGACCACGCCATTCGCCAGCAATAATTCGCACTTGACCAGCGTGATTCCGCCGATTTCGCCTCCATCGACCTGGTAGCGATTCACTTCGTTTCACAGACACCATAAGCCCAATTACCCAGTTTTGAAATCCGCTTGAAGAAGAAAAACAGCCAAGCCAAAAGAACGGGCATCATCAGTCGATTCAGCAGCGCACTGGCTAAAACCAGATCGCAATTTGGCGATGGCGTCAGCTCTCTGTTGTTGGGCAGGAGACAACTTGATGAGGCAATATTAGAGGAACTACGTACGCAATTACTCATGTCTGATGTAGGTGTCACGGCGACGGACCGGTTACTAGACTCCTTGAGTCGAGGCGTACGAAGAAAGAATCTTCGTGATGGCGAGGCGGCGTTTCAAGCGCTTCGTCTCGATATCGCGCATACCGTCGCACCTCTGCAAAAACAATTCCAGATATCAGAATCCAGCCCATTTGTAATCTTGGTAGTGGGCGTAAACGGGGTAGGAAAGACCACTACGATCGGCAAACTAAGTCACTATCTAAAACGCCAAGGTCACTCAGTTCTATTAGCAGCGGGTGATACATATAGAGCAGCTGCTATCGAACAGTTGCAGGTTTGGGGACGTCGCACTGACGTTAACGTGATCGCCCAACGACCTGGCGCAGATAGTGCATCGGTAATTTACGACGCCGTCGAAGCAGCTGCAGCACGCGAAGTTGATGTCGTGATCGCCGACACAGCGGGACGACTACAGAATAAAACTAACCTAATGGCCGAACTCGCGAAAATCCGTCGCGTAATACAAAGACATGATCCATCGGCGCCGCATGAAACACTACTGGTATTGGATGCGAACATCGGACAAAACGCAATCGGACAGGTGGCAGAATTCAAAGAAGCGGCCGACATAAGTGGGCTGATCGTCACCAAACTTGATGGGTCAGCAAAGGCTGGCGTGATCTTAGGAATAGCCGCAGAGAATCCGCTACCGTTGTATTTCGTCGGACTCGGCGAATCCCGGGAAGATCTTCAACCTTTCGATGCACACGCTTACGTGGATGGTTTGTTCGTCTCTTGAAGATCATTGAGTTCAATGGCGTCGACCACGTTTTTCCAGACGGTACCAAACCGTTGCAGAGCATTTCCCTGTCGATCGAGGAAGGTACCCTTCATTTCGTCGTTGGTCCATCAGGATCAGGTAAAACGACCCTCCTGAACCTGCTCCTCGGACTCTATGAACCAGCAGAAGGTGAGATATGGGTCAATGAGTGCAACATTTGCCTGCTCTCTGAGCGGCAACTTACTCTCTATCGTCAACACATCGGAACCGTCTTCCAGCAAAATAACCTTATTCCGCATCGAACGGTGTTCGAAAACGTTGCGATGCCTCTATGGTTGCGCGGCATTGAGCGAAGTAAGGCTCAGAGCATCGTGGTGCAGATGCTCGGCGAAGTCGGTTTGCAAGGCTTTGAAGAGGTGCTTCCGCTACATCTGTCTAGCGGCGACCAACAGAGGGTTGCGATCGCTCGAGCATTGGTTACTGGACCTCGAATCGTTGTAGCTGACGAACCAACCGGTAATTTAGATCGTCAGCTCGCAGGAAGCGTGACCCAATTACTCAAGCATCAAACTACGCTTGGCGTCACGGTGATCATGGTTTCTCACGACGAAGAATTGACCCGATATGCAGACACAATTAGTCGGCTTGAACCCGCACCGGATACGTTAGGTGCGAGTACGCTGAAGTAGCTATGTTCAACCGAACACGCATGCCGTGGCCAAAGGCAAAAAGACACCAACATGCATGGATTCGTGATCATCTTCGGTTTTGCAAAGAGGCGTTACATCACATGCTTGTGCATGTGGTCATGACCTTCTTTGTCATGCTGTTAATCGGAGTTTCGATCGCCTTGCCAGCAGGATTGTGGGTGATTCGCGACTATTTGAGCTACGCCGATCTGGCGTGGCCGACGGAACGTGGATTTAACGTTTTTTTTAACCGAGATGCGGCTGAGACACAGATCGACTCAGCCGCACAAACGATTAGAAATCACAACTTCGTCACCGAGGCGTTCTTAATCCCAAAGAGTGTAGCCCTCCAAGAGTTCTTAACTGCTGCTGATCTACCTGACATTACGGACGGAATGGCTGAAAATCCGCTTCCTGATACGCTTACAGTTTTCGTAAAGGAGAACATACAAATAGCTGAAGTCGAACAACTAACCGAATTCATAAGACAGCTCGAAACAGTAGATCAGGTCAGCTACGATGCACAAATTACGGTTCGTTTCAGCGCGATCCACACTATCTTCAATCGCATGCTTTGGGTCATCGCAGCCACATTTTGTCTATTTACCTTGTTCGTAACTGCGTCTGCTGTACGAATTGCCATCGAATCACGCTTGCACGAAATTCGCATCCTTCACGTGATAGGTAGCCCGCGGCGGATTACGCGTGGTCCGTTTCTTTGGTGTGGGTTCATGTACGGTGCTTTAGGTGGGATTCTCGCGGCTGTGCTGTTGACACTTGTGCTCATTTTCGTCGAGGAACCGTTGCGTACGCTAACAGCTAGCTACGGAGTTGGACGTGATTTACAGAGTCTCGATTGGACGTTCGTAGGAATCGTGTGTGCTATTGGTGCTTCGCTTGGATTGACCAGTGCGCTTTACTCTACATGGCGTCACCTTCAACGCGTCACGCGAAATTGGGTTATCTAGCCGGTATGCAACTACCAACACAAGCTATGGATGCGTGCCATACCAAACCCTCAGTGCCCACGAACTCAATGTACCAGTGTCGCCGTCAGCCGCGTCGATGACGCGCAAAGTCCATACGCCGCGGGGGGATTCGCCGTAAAACGCGTTGCTAAGTAAGCGCCAATCCAGTGTTTGCTGACCGGCAAGCAAATCATTAAAAACAGGATTCATGATGCTTTGCGTACCCGAGGGCGACTCCAGGTCGATGCTGAGATCAACCAAATTCTCGTGAGAACCTGAGACGTGTAGCTGAACCGCTTCAATATTGGCACCGACCGGTAAGTCCAAATTTAGCTGCTGTTCAATTCCCGAGCCGTCGTGATCAGGGATTTGAACTCCGTCGATAGAAGCGCTGAACCAGTCCGATAGCGATTGGGTACCGAGACCGTTAGGTTCGTATCCGTCGCGCAAGAATGCTAGTGCTGCGTCAACATCTACGACGCCAAAGCCAAAGTGATTGTGAAAGTCGAAGCCAGCCGCGTTGGTGACCCAATCTCGGTAAAAAGTCGCCATTTGTCTACCAATCATTACACGGACGTCCGTCGCTGCGTTTAGAAATCCACCGGGTCGCCGAGCTGTGCTGGCGAGAATGTGCTTAACATCGCGCCAAGTGAGGTTCGGTTCCTCTTCCAGCAGCAACGCAACCACACCGCTTACATGAGGCGCAGCCGCAGAGGTCCCATTGAAGTTGCTGTAATAGTCACCAAACGGGTCTAACGACGATTCCCTTGAGAGTCCAGGAATGTTCCGCGAGCTGTACCCGCGATTTCGGCTATATTGGTCGGTTGTGATTGTGGCTGGGTTGGAGACGCCGTATTCACCTGCGGGTGCAGAAATCCAAAGGTTACTGCCGGCACTCGAATATGACGCTCTTCTGCCCGAGGCGTTCACCGCTCCAACAACGATAACGTAAGGTAGATCGTTCAGTCCATCACCATTAGAACTACTGCAGCCACTTAATGCATGGACTTGATGCTCGAAATGTAGACACAATCCAAACGAGTTTCCTGCCGCTTTTACGTATACCGCACCGAGTCCTCCGCGTAACTGCGAAGTGCCATAGCGGACGATGCTGTTGTCAGGTTCGTTATATTGAGACCCGAAGGTACCAAAACTCATGTTGAAGACGTCGATTTGCTCAGAGTTTGGCGACTCGGAGCTGCCTCCGAGAGCGTCTTCCTTACAACACTGCTCGCTAAGGTAATTGAATCCAAACAACCCAACGTCTGGTGCAACACCACGTACACCAAGACCATTGTTCGCTACTGCCGCGATGATGCCTGCAACGGTCGTACCGTGATCTCCTAATGAGTCCGGTAAAAAAGGATCGACTGCATCAGCGTTGTACCAAGCAGTGCCGTTTTCGGGATTGGCTTTGAAATTGAATGAACCGCCTTCGATGACGTTCTCTTCCAAGTCTGGATGACAAATCTCCAGCCCCGTATCAACGACCGCAACATTAACCCCGCTTCCAGTCGGTGTGCCGGCCGCAAGCACATCACTCATACCTAGATCCTCTCCCGGCATACCTCCGCTCTCAGCAAATGCATTCTGTCCTTCGTTTTGTAAAGACCATTGATGCTCGAATAGAGGATCATCACTTTCAGTGGGGCGCGCACGAACTGGCGATTCGCAACGTACCAGTATTTCACCTTGTGAATTTAAGCTGAAGCCGATCCGATCTCTATTTCCCAACCGACCTTCAGAGTCCTCCTCAGGAGGGGGATTAACTGATGTCAAGATCCAATAGGTCTCGTTCGGTGAATATCGTTGTAAATCGAGATTCGTCTGCGTCATAAATACAGACCTTCCATCGATCGGTGGGATGGGAATATCAGAGATGTCTTCAACGACTTCGCCGAGTTCACCTGGTTGAAGCAGCCGATAGGTTTTCACGGAGGCCGTTGTTTCCGACGCAGCCATAGCACCTAGATTCAAAACTCTCAACTCTAGCGTAGCCATTTCGCGATCGAAACTTGCGGCCGTCGAAACATAGACTTCGGCGTTGTCCCGTTTTTCAATTTCTGGAAGCGGAGCGTCGACGTTATCTTCAATCGTTACAGTGACGCTTGAAGGTATGCCCGATATCACTCCTGGCGACCTGGATGTCGAGAAGTCCGGGAACCGAATAGTCAACGTTTCTGTATCCTCAGCTAACCAGTCATCAAGCACTCGTAATCTGGTAGTCGCTCGTGCCTGGTTTGGATTAAAAGTGAGTATGTCATCGTCCACTTCAAAATCCACATTCGGGGTTGCACTCCCCTGGAAACTTAACTCGATCGAAATATTTCGATTTACCTGTGGCGTAATATCAACCCAAATTTCGATTTCATCCAGGCTACCTTCGGTCAATGTCGTCTCTGCTGCTGATATCGTCGCTGTAACCGGTGTAGGCGGCTCAACTACTGTCGGTCTCCCACCCGAATCCGAAGACCCACATCCCTTGACAAAGAGGATCGTGACGCTCGCCACAAGAAAAAAAGGCACAAGATAGCATCGTGAAAGACGATTGAAATGGAGAATCACTGAGGGATCATTAGAGGGCGCTTGAGCTGTAATTCAGCATGTTTGACGCGTTCGTCTGACTGTAGTCGTTTCACCGCCTCGATCGGATTCTGACCGGGACGAAGCCAAACGATTGAATAACCGAGACTCGGATAGTGCTTCGCTCGAACCGCCCTTACTTCCTCTGCAATCGATTCGAGTTGTTTTGGATTGATGAGCTCGACGAGTACTCGATTGTCGACCTCGTGGAACCTGCGATCCGCAGTCCCGAATACAACGTGAGGTCTTTCGCGCGTCCCCTGATACCACTGAGAACGTGTGACAACTCCATCCTCTGTGGCAATAAACCGAACAAATTCACCTTGGCGTTCGACTCTTAATACCGCACCTGAATCCGTCTTAACAGGGTTTTCGAGCGCGGTTACAGTCACCTCCAGAAGTTTTTGTCCTATATACGGAATCTCATGTAGCTTCTGTGTCTGAGTGAAAGCAGTAACGGCTAGGAAGCACGACGTGACGCCACACAACCATGCGCGTACATCGCGATGTCGGGCAACCCGGCGGTTAAACCGCGACGCTCGCTTCCGCCACATAGACGATGCTCTCGTCTGGCTTTTGCATCCACAGGAACGCTTGACGACGATTTCGACTCGACTGTTCCGCCAACTCGACTCCATGCACTGTCACTAGGTCGTCACACCAACAAGGATTCGTGAATTTCAGATCGAGCTTCCCACTCGTCGCCCACTCGTCGCCGAAGTAGGACTCGAGCACGGTACCTGCGTACGCCATGGTCATGCGTCCTCCAACCACGACCCGTTGAAAACCGAGTTCCTTGGCGGCGTCATCATCTGTGTGGTAGTTGGCATTGCCGTGGAAAAAGATACCGCACATTCCCTTTGTGATAGTGGTCTCCAATCCGCCAAAACGCTTACCATCTGGAACAACAAATTTGCGAGCACCCGGTTTTTTCGTAGGGTCTCGGAGTTCGACACTCTCACCGCTAATCCGTTCCCGTAGAAAACTCTGGTGGTGGTATGTTCGGATGACCAGCTCTTCGTCGTCGTTCGAGAGATCTACTCTGTACTTCACGACTTGGCGATCTCGCTTGTCATAAATATCTGTGATTTCGCCGGACACATGGTATGCGTAATTTGGTTGCAGAGGTTGTCGCAGCTCCCACTCTTGCCGCATCCAGAGATGTCCGATTTGATATGGAAATGCAATCTCGGCGAAATATGCGTTATCGACGCCCGTCGCGACCATCGCCGGAATATGTCCATTCGGGTCCGCATCCAGGTTTAACCCCGTGAAGTAATCTGTCAATGAGGTGTCGTCTATCGTGAATCGACTATTCGACAACGTTTTACCAATGTATGGATCTGCCATGAATCACTTAAGCCGCAAACATAATTTCGCCTCAATTATCCATTGGCTCTCCACGTCTCTGTAACACGTCATTTAATGCCTTCAGTGTTCTCATGTCCTTAACTAAAGCACCAGCTTCAAGACATCTTCAAGGTCTGTGTGTCACGATACTTCTGTTAGGTGCTCTACCGCAGATCCTCCATGGACAGCTTGCTTCGCCACTCTTTAAGAACCCACAAGTGCCTCTGGTCGTACACACCGTGGAAGGATCTAAGATCTATTTAAAAACCGTCGTTGTATCGACGCCGGAAGATCTCTCACAGGGATTAATGCACGTTAGATATCTACCTGCAAACGTAACCATGCTCTTCCTTTATGAGCGACCACGGATCGCATCCATGTGGATGAAGAACACGCATATCCCACTCGATATGTGGTGGGTAGACGTTAACATGACGATCCGCCACATTGTGCATCGCACAACTCCGCATTCGTTGGAGTCGGTCGCTTACGATAAACCAGTCCGCGCGGTTATCGAAATCAATGCGGGGCTGAGTCGCCTGTTAGGTATTTCAGTCGGCTCGAAGATCGAATTCGACACCCCCTGATTTTCCTCACGTTTTTAGCGTGGCACGGCTGTGATTCGAGCTATAAGCGTTCGTGCGAGTCGATTTAAAATGAGACGAAGCGAACTAGAAACGACTTAAGTCACGGGTTCTATACATGTCCACCTATACCTGTGAATCAACTCGCCATCGCGACGTGACATCGTTCGCAGGCGGCCAAACGTTTCTCGCGATCTGAACCGCCAATGCACTTCGTCCCGTGGCCACGAAATCGATAGACGACTCGATACCGCTCCATCCCCGAACATGGGGGTGGTGGGTGTTTGTAGGTCTCGTTTGGCTACTGTTCAAACTAATCTCAATTGACACCTCGCGCACGTGGGGTAAAAAACTTGCTCACGTTATCAAGCGGAGCAGTCCTAGTCGATTCAAAGTCATCCGTCGCAATCTAGAGCTCGTATTTCCAGATATGGAGGCAAAAGCGCGTGAAGCGCTCGCCACGCGGAATTTAGAGGAAACCATAGCTGGCTATTTCGAGGTCGCTTACATTCTCCTACGCGGATACGGTTCGATAACCTCGAACTGCGAAGTCCGCGGTCGCGAGACACTGGATTCTGCGTTAGCCAAGGGTAAGAACGTTCTCCTCATTGGCGCTCATTTCACGTGTCTTGAAAGTTGCGGCTGTGTCTTGGGACTAGACGCGCCCGTAGATATCGTGCATCGACGACAAAACGCCCTTGTCGGGAACTATTTGATCCTGCGACATCGCAAGAGGATATATGCGAGCGTGATCGATCGCGACGACCGGGTGGCACTCTTCAGAGCTTTCGCTGACAAGACACGCCAACGGATTGTCTGGACCGGACCTGATCAGGATATGGGTCACCAACGGTCAGTGTTTGTTCCTTTCTTAGGCGTCGATAAGGCTGCGACACTCAAAGTAACGTCGCGAATCGCTGAGCGCTATGACATGACCGCTGTGTTCGTTGAGTTCTCATATGAAGAAGAAGGCCAGAAGTGGATCGTTCAATATCGGCCTATCGATAACTATCCGACGGGCAATCAAGTGGCCGACGCTACGACACTAAATAGGGTCATCGGCGAATCAGTCCGACGAAAGCCAGAGCAGTATTACTGGATACATCGCCGATTTAAATCGCTCGAAGACGGTACCGTCCGCAAGTACTAGTGTCGCGTCTAGACCACAGACGATGGAATTAGGACACGTATGTATGCCACTCGGGGTGTGCTTCGCGCTTCGCTCTCACTTGTTCAAAATACATGGACTGCAGTTGCTCCGTGACCGGACCTCGCCTACCATCAGCGATCCGCCGACTGTCCAACTCTTGAATTGGAAGGACCTCCGCGGCTGTGCCAGTAAAGAACGCTTCGTCTGCAACGTAGATTTCGTCGCGGGTGATATTTCGTTCTGTGACAGAATAACCCGATTCGCGTGCAAACGTGATGATCGTATCGCGGGTCAATCCAGGTAAACAAGAAGTCAGCTGTGGCGTGTGGATCTCTCCATTCTTTACAACGAAGATGTTCTCTCCAGTCCCCTCAGCCACATAGCCTTCGTTATCTAGCAACAACGCTTCGTCGTACCCACCGTCTTGAGCTTCCGATAGAGCCAAAATCGAATTAATGTAGTTTCCTGTCGCTTTCGCTTTACACATACTGATATTTACATGATGCCGAGTGTAAGAAGACGTATGTACTCTAATTCCTTTCTCGCGCGCTTCAGGGTCCATGTAATCTGGCCAGGGCCAACAGGCGATCGCCACATGAACGGAGAGCCCTTCAGCTCGCAGTCCCATCTGTTCTGACCCCCTAAACACAATCGGCCGAACGTAACCTTCCTCTAGTTCATTAGCTCGTACGACCGCGACCTGGGCGGCATTTAGCTGCTCTTGACTATAGGGAATCTCAATGCGCAGGATGTGCGCAGAATCAAATAGCCGTTGGGTATGGTCCGCTAAGCGAAAGAAACATGGTCCGCGCTTCGTCGCATATGCCCGCACGCCTTCAAACACACCCACGCCGTAGTGCAACGTGGAAGTGAGAACGTGAATCTGAGCGGATCGCCAATCCCGAAGATCCCCATCCATCCAAATTTTTCCGTCTCGGTCGGCGAAATTCGACGCCAAATTCGTCATCTTTTGTGGGTATTTGCCAATCCGAAATTATCGCAATTCGCAACGTTGATGAAGTTCACCCTGTCTAATCTGATATGGCAAAGCACCTCTCTCGGCGAAACAAAGAACGGGCTTTCACTGACTATCATTCACCCAATTCAGCCCTCTGGTTCGGACTTGTCGAATGATCCCCAGCACGACTGAAATGTTCCGGGCGCTCGTGAGCACGCCTTCAGTCAGTTGTACCGATCAGCAGATTGATCAAAGCAATATCGACGTCATCAATCTTCTCGCCAACTGGTTAGACGATCTTGGTTTTGACGTTGTCGTCAAACCGCTCGAATCAAATCATCACAAAGCCAATCTACTCGCACGTAAGGGTAGTGGCGATGGCGGTTTGGTATTTGCGGGACACTCCGATACCGTCCCATCCCGCGAATCACAGTGGAAGGTTGATCCCTATGCATTGACGGAACAAGAAGGTCGGTTCTATGGTCTAGGCACCTGCGACATGAAAGGGTTTTTCCCGCTCGCACTCGCCGCATGCGCTGCCATCGACGACAGGCAGCTCAAGAAACCACTATGTGTGGCAGCCACGTCCGATGAAGAAACAAGCATGGCCGGCGCGCGTGAACTCGAGTCGCTGGAGTTCCCGAAAGCAGATGCTGCAGTGATCGGCGAGCCGACTGACCTCGTTCCAGCGTACACGCATAAAGGGATCGCTTTGATGAAGGTCGTTATCACGGGGGTTGCAGGTCATTCCTCTGACCCGGACGCTGGTGTGAATGCGCTTGACGCCATGCATCAGGTCATTTCAAAATTAATGGTTTTTCGCACAGAACTGAAAACAAAGTACGCCAATGACGCGTTTGCTGTGCAATATCCAACATTGAATCTTGGTTGCCTTCATGCGGGGGATGTGCCGAACCGAATCTGTGCGCACGCCGAACTTCAATTTGACATTCGATTGCTTCCAAAGATGAACGTCCAACTGTTGATTGACGATATTCGAACACGCCTAGCTGACATCGCTGAACAAACCGGGGCACAAATACAAGCTGAATCAAGCTGCCCCTCGATTCCACCTTTCGAGACACGCACGACTGGCAACCTCGTTCGCCACCTATCAAATGCGACGAACCATGCGCCTCGTGGCGTCGCATTCGGCACCGAGGCACCTTTTTATCAAGCGTTAGGAATGGAAACCGTTGTATTTGGTCCTGGATCTGTCAATCAAGCGCACCAGCCAGACGAGTACATCAGTCTCGATCGTCTGAAACCTACGCAGAATATTCTCGAAAATCTCATTCACACCTATTGCGCGACGTCTTAACACCACTAAGCATCGCCTAGTCTGACATGGAGTTCCATCGTTTCGCTCGTTGGTTTCGAGATTCGTCTCCCTACATCCGTGAACACCGTGACAAGGTATTTGTCATTCTCATGCCGTCCGAGAGTTTGCGCCATGAGATACTCAGAGATATCGTAAGGGACTTGGCACTGCTACACGTCCTAGGGATCAAGCAAGTATTGATTCTTGAGTCTACACTCGACAATCGAGCGAATCACATTTCAACGATAAAGGATTTGTTCGCGCGAGGGTTGCCGAGCAGCAGGTATCGCAACCAGGCAATACCTGTGGTTGAAGAGACCTTTGATCTCTCCGCTCCGGTCCATGGTGATGCAAACACCAATCATTCTATTGCGCAACATCGGAAACAAGTCGACCACATTGCACAAACACTTGACCAAGGTTCAATCGGTCTCATCGCACCGACAACTGATTCGTCCAATAGAGCGATCAATTACGGAGAAACCATCAACTACATCGCAACTGCCGTTGCACTTGGCATTGAAGCTGACAAATTGATCATATTGCATGAACCTGCATCCTTGGTTAACAACGCGGATGTCGTCAATAGCGACCTCTCGACGGATGCTTTTCAAGCATTACTGGAACAAGAAGCGCTTGAAGAATCGACGTACCTTCGTATGAACGCGCTACTTCGCGCATGTCAGCAAGGCATCAACCGCGGTCATATCGTGTCTTATGAAACCGAAGGCGCTTTGTTAGCTGAGTTGTTTACAGCAGATGGCTCAGGTACTCAGATTTCGACTGACGACTACCTAACCATCCGACGTGCAATGGATACGGATACCGATGCGATTCTGGACCTTATGAAGGCTGACATCGATCAAGATCGGCTTGTACCACGTTCTCGAGAGATGCTAAGTCGAGACTCAACAACCATTTTTTTGGCGGAGCACGACCGCGTTCCAGTCGGTTGCGTTGCTTTGTACTCCCTTGAGCAAGGTATGCAAGAAATTGGCACCTTGCTCGCGGCACCAAAACACCGCGATCGCAATATCGGGAGTCGCCTGTTAAGTCAAGCTGAAACAGAGGCAAGAAAGCGTGGCGCAAGTCATGTTTACGTTTTTACAAAACACGCCGTGGATTGGTTCAAACGTCATGACTATTTACCGTCAAATTTAGGGGCGCTGCCAAGCGCTAATCGCGACGCATACGACGATGAACGCCAATCGACGCTTTTAATTAAGGAAATCGAATGAGCAAGAAACGCCCTTATTCAAGCATCATCGTGGACGGTGTCGAGCAAGCGCCTAGCCGAGCGATGCTATATCCTGTCGGATTTAAACGCGAAGACTTTCAAAAAGCCCAAATCGGTATCGCTTCGACCTGGAGCAACCTAACTCCGTGCAATATGCACATCAATGAGCTTGCTGAACACGCTGCATCAGGTGTCGATGCCAATGGGGCTAAAAGCGTTGTGTTTAACACTATCACGGTTTCAGATGGGATATCCATGGGTACTCCTGGGATGCGGTATTCGTTGGTAAGTCGCGAAGTAATCGCGGATTCCATTGAGACTGTAGTCGGTGCTCAGGGCTTCGATGGTCTGGTCGCCATTGGCGGCTGTGATAAAAACATGCCGGGGTGTGCTATGGCCATGGCGCGACTCGATCGCCCGGCAGTTTTTGTGTACGGCGGCACGATTCAACCTGGAGCAAAGCGCCGAGACATCATCTCCGTATTTGAAGCAGTCGGTTCACGAGCGGAAAACCTGATTTCTGCCGAAGAACTTCAAGAAGTCGAGGAAACAGCGATTCCGGGACCCGGGTCATGCGGTGGCATGTATACGGCAAACACAATGGCATCAGCCATTGAGGCGCTTGGATTGAGCCTACCAAATTCGTCTTCTCAGGAAGCAGTCAGCGAAGACAAAGTCAAAGACTGCTATCGTGCAGGCGCCGCTGTCGCAGACTTGGTAGAAAAAGATCTAGCCCCATCTAAATTACTAACTCGCGAGTCATTTGAAAATGCAATTACCGTAGTGATTGCGCTTGAGGGCTCTACAAACGCTGTGCTTCACCTACTTGCTATTGCTAGTGCGGCCAACATTCCACTAGAAATTGATGATTTTTCTCGCATTGGGCAACGAGTACCGGTGCTGGCAGATATGCGCCCCGCTGGTCACTACTCGATGTCTGAGTTGGTTGCCATCGGCGGCATTCAGCCCCTCATGAAGTCCCTACTAGATGAAGGTCTGCTACACGGTGATTGCATGACCGTTACAGGGAAGTCCATCGCAGAAAATCTTGCAGATGTTGCTCCCTATCCAGAAGGTCAAGAAATCATCCGTCCTCTTAGTAATCCCATCAAACGCGACAGTCATCTTCGAATATTGCGCGGTAACATCGCATCGGGTGGATCTGTCGCCAAAATCACAGGACACGAAGGTGAACAATTCACCGGATCAGCGCGCGTTTTTCACGGTGAAGAAGCAGGAATGGCTGCCATCATGGACGGTACGGTGAAAGAAGGGGATGTCGTCGTGATACGTTATGAGGGACCTCGGGGCGGCCCCGGTATGCGCGAAATGCTCAGCCCCACCAGCGCGTTGAACGGACGAGGTTTGGCAGGGAAGGTAGCGTTAATCACGGATGGACGCTTTTCCGGTGGATCTTCCGGATTCGTCGTCGGTCACGTCGTCCCTGAAGCTTATGAGGGAGGATTGATCGGCCTAGTCGAAGACGGCGATACCATCACGATCGATGCGGTGGCTAATGAGATTAATCTTGAGGTTTCGGAACGTGAGATCGCCGATCGTCGCGGACGCTGGACACCACCTAAACCTTACGCATTGAAAGGTACGTTGGCTAAATACGCGACGTTAGTGACAAACGCCAGTGAAGGCGCCGTCACGGATAAGAATCTCCGCGTCTAACTCGTGTGCTCGTGGACAAAGTCCACTAAAAATCGAACGTTATCGACAGGCGTTTGAGGCACGATACCGTGACCGAGGTTAAAGATATGCCCCGGTCGACCCGAGACTGAATTGAGAATCTCTAGAGCCTTATTCTGTATCGTTTTCCTGTTCGCGCAAAGTGCAATAGGATCTAGATTACCTTGAATGGCGACTGTGCCTAGCTCGTCCCAAGCGTTTCTTAAGGAAACACGCCAATCCAACGCAAGAAAGTCAGGGCCTGTCGCCTGCATAGCAGCCATTAAATGGCCATTGCCAACCGCGAAATAAATGATCGGTACTCGGCCGTAAATACGACCCATTAGACGCTTCACATGAGAAGCAACATAACGCTCGTAGTCGACACACGATAGCGTCCCAACCCAACTGTCGAATATTTGCACCGCCTGAACGCCAGCATTCATTTGCAGGTCGACATAGTCCCCAACAGCTGTGGTGAGTTTCTCCAAGAGTCGATTCCAAGCCGACGTCTGAGTGTACATGAAACGTTTTGTCTTCTCAAAATTGCGCGAGCTCTTACCTTCGACCAAGTAACTTGCTAGTGTGAACGGCGCACCTGCGAAGCCAATTAACGCAATGTCCTTCGGTAGGTCTTGCAAGATGTTCCCGATAGTCTGTCTGATATACCCTACGCCCTCTTCCGCCGGTACTAAGTTAATGCGATCAACGTCATTGACATCACAAATTGGATTCGCGAAAACCGGACCCGTACCAGGTACATAGTCCAGCTCAAACCCCAATGGTTCCAACATCGGAAGTAGATCAGCGAACATAATGGCCGCATCCACTTCCAAGATCCGTTGCGCGTCAAGGGTGACTTTTGCCGCCAGCTCCGGATTCTTGAAAAACGCTAAACTCGGAGTATTGCCTTTCACTCGGTGATACTCCGGCATGTATCGACCGGCTTGTCGATTCAACCAAATGGGGGTATACGGAGTCGGATTACCCCGACACGCGTCGAGAAATACGCTCAAGAACGAACTACGTTAGTGAGATCTAACAGCTCCGCATCGTAGTCGACATCGTCGCGTCCAAATCCAAAAATCTTCAAAAAATCCTCGGCGAAACCTTCAACGTCAGCGAGGTCACCTAAGTTGTCTTCGTTGATGTTCTCCCATCTTTGACGCACTTCTTCCTGAATGACTTCCGCCATTTCAAAATTGTCCATACGGACACGCCCTTTTTCGTCGAGTCGTCGCGGTGTCGTCGCGTACAGCTGTTCACGAAATAACCGATTTATGTGAGCGGTACAGTCCTCATGGGTGTTCGCCTCTTTCATCACTTTGAAAAGGATTGAAAAGTACAGAGGAACGACCGGAATTGCTGTACTAGCCTGCGTCACAACCGCTTTCAGTACTGCGATAAGCGCTTCAGCACCTTCACTCCCGTATTTTTCATTAAGTTCAAGGCACGTGCGGTCGAGATCCTCCTTGGCTTGCCCCAATGTTCCGCCACGATAGATCGGATAGGTCAGTTCGTTACCTAGATACGTAAACGCAATGGTCTTGAAATCAGCGCTCAAAACGCCTTCGTCAGCGCATTGATCAATCCATCTCCGCCAGTCATCGCCGCCCATGACCGCAATCGTCGAGGTAGTTTCCTCCTCGGTAGCTGGGTCAAGTGAGACCGGCGTTAGTCGACCCGTTCCGTTAAGCACGTCTAGCGTTAACGTGTGTGCTTCGTAGGGTTCACCTAACGGTTTTATTACTGAACGAAACCGTTCACCCGAGTCAGGATGGATGCGAATAGGCGGTGCAAGACTGTAAACCAATAGGTCGACTGGTTCGTAGTTCGCTTTGAGCTCATCGATAACTTGCCGCTTGATCTCATGCGAGAACGCATCGCCATCGAAGGTCACCGACTTCATTCCGGCTTCGTTAGCGAGTAGATCGAATGCAGCGTTGTTGTACCACCCGGCGGAGGCTGGTTTTTCCGATTCAGGCGGTTTCTCAAATGAGACCCCGACCGTACTCGCTCTACAACCAAATCCTGCAACAATCCGCGATGCCAATCCGTACCCGCCGGAGCAACCGACGACAAGCGCTGTTTTGCATCCCTCGACGGTTCCCAATTCTCGGGTCATGTCCGCCTGTTCGCGGACGTTCGACGCACACCCCAACGGATGAGCAGTCGTACAAATAAACCCACGAATGCGAGGTTTAACGATCACTCTGCGGTTCCAAAGAAGCTAGCCACAAATTAAACAGCGACTAACTTGAGAGAAGATGCTCTTTGAGAAACATGGTGACGACATACCACCAATAGTCCCGATTAGGCTTCTTGCGAAATCCATGACCTTCGTCGTTTGCGAGCACATACCACACCGGTACGTCACGCGACTGCAATGCCTCCAGAATCTGTTGACTTTCGGACGCCGGTACGCGGGGGTCATTCAAGCCCTGTCCAATCAGTAAAGGGGTCGAGATTTGATCGACGTGATTCAATGGTGCGATCGATTCTAAAAACGCTCGCATATCAGCATCACGCTCATCTCCGTATTCGGCTCTTCTCAGATCGCGACGATAGTCTTGAGTGTTTTCGAGAAAAGTAACAAAGTTGCTGATACCTACCGTTTCTACCCCAGCCTTCAATCGATCACTGAAATGAACAAGCGAAGCCAAGACCATATAGCCACCGTACGAACCACCGATAACCCCCACTCGGGACGCGTCCATCGATTCGTCTAACGCGATGAAATCAAGCAATGCGCCGATATCTTTGACTGAGTCCTCACGCAAGTATCCGTTATCAAGCCCCAGATACTCTTTACCGTATCCCGATGAGCCTCGCACGTTGGGAACCCACAGCGCTACGCCTAGTTCATTGACGTAGAACTGGAAGGTCGCGGAAAAACGGGGTCGGTATTGAGACTCAGGTCCACCGTGAATATAGATGAGCACCGGATGCGGTCCATCTGATGCGGGCTTATATACAAACACAGGAATCTGACGTCCGTCAAACGAGCTGAACTGTTTTAGTTCGGGACTGACCATCTTTTCCGCGGGGAGTTCACCAAGCTCGGATCGAGTCCAGCGCGTCAATTCTTGGCTTCTTACATCTAAGACGTACGCATCAGTTTGAGACGTGGCGGTCTGATACGAGAACGCAATTCGCGTGTCGTCGTAGTTGAATCGGATGTTAGAGAGGAGTCCCAATGGAAACTCTGGTAATGCCAGTTCTTGCTTGGTGTTTAAGTCAACTAGACGGGTTTGGCTATACCCTCCTTCATTGACCACATATGCGAGCAACGTCCTATCTCTCGAGAGGCGAAAGAAAGAGACGTTCCAATCGATATTCGGTGAGCGTGGGCCAACCGCACCAGTCGTAAGATCTAGTTCAAATATACGAGCGAATTCGCCATCAAGATACGAAGTAAAGAAAACTTGCTCGCCGGACTCACTGTAGGCCACACTTCCAATGGAGATTGCACCGTGTTCCTCGAGCAAGCGGGTCCTTTCGAGCGTCGACAAATCTACCTCGTAAAGTGCCGATTCGATGACGCTGACGTACCGTGATATGAGAATCTTCTTGTCATCCGGTGACCAGTCCTCGACGCTCCAGCCCACACCTTGGCCTTGTTGAACAACGATTCGTTCACCACCGATTTCTTGAATGAACAAGTCGGTATCGCGCCCGTTCATTTCAGTCGAGGTGTAAGCGATCTTTTCGCCAGAGTGACTGAAAGAAACCCCTGTGTAGCGAGATTTACCATCGCTAAGCAGCTCACTTGTTCGCGACTCGAGGTCCATCAGGAAGAGCTGATAACTCTCACTACCCCCTACATCCTTGGAATAAATAATCTGCTTTGGTTCCGCCAACGGCGGGATTAGTGCGCCACCGATCGGCTCGTCAGCGAACGTGATCTGCTCGCGCATGCCGAGTGGTGAACTCACCAAATGTATCTGACTCGTATCCCCAAACCGCGTCACGATGAGCAATCTCTCGCCAACCCAATTAACAACCCCCGCCGATCTAACGTTTTGATAACGACCAACGTCCGTCGTTAGCGCTGCCGATACAACGGGTACGTTAGTAAGTTCCATCGCCCCGGGTGGGCTCGCAATCTCACCATCAGCCGCAATCGTTGTATTGGCGGTAATCAACACGACAAGCGATGCAATCGATATGCAACTCGTGACGCTGATTCCACCGGATTGTCGATGACTATTTGAACCGTTCGAATGTGCCCGTTTAACAAGACCCATAGTGCAACAATTTCTCACTATCTCCCACGAAGTCTATTAGCCCACCTTCAGCACGTTCACAACCTAGTCATCGTAATCCGTCAAAAAACTCCTCTTTAACATTCGAACCTTCCTACGTCAGGACCTTGCCAAGTGTCATTGGAAAAAACGATAAATGAAGCATGGGAAGAGCGAGATTCCTTGTCAGTCGATACAACTGGACCAGTCCGTGACGCCGTAGAGGCAGCATTGGACGGACTAGACCAAGGCGAAATCCGCATTGCCGAGAAGATCGACGATCAATGGGTAGTAAACCAATGGGCGAAAAAGGCCGTGCTTCTGAGTTTTTCGCTAAATACCATGCGAACCATGACCGGTGGTCCAGACGGCTCTTTCTGGTGGGACAAAGTCCCAGCTAAATTTAGTGGATGGGACGATAAGAAATTCGCTGATGCTGGATTTCGTGCCGCACCTACCGCGTATGTCCGACATTCCGCCTACATCGCGCCAAACGTCGTCCTGATGCCAAGCTATGTCAATCTCGGTGCGTACGTAGATAGCGGCACCATGATCGACACTTGGGCAACTGTCGGGTCATGTGCTCAGATTGGCAAAAATTGCCATATTTCAGGAGGAGCTGGAATAGGTGGTGTCCTAGAACCACTGCAAGCGAACCCAGTAATCGTCGAAGATAACTGTTTCATCGGTGCGCGGTCAGAGGTCGTCGAAGGTGTCATTGTTGAAGAAGGTGCCGTGTTGTCTATGGGAGTGTTTATCGGGGCATCGACGAAGATCATTGACCGTGCGACAGGAGAAATTCACACCGGTCGCGTCCCCGCGTATTCAGTCGTGGTACCAGGTTCACTTCCGCAAGGTAGCTACGATAACGGCTCGCCCAGACCGAATCTCTATTGTGCCGTTATCATCAAGACCGTCGATGAGCAGACTCGTTCAAAGACGTCCACTAACGAACTATTGCGAGAATGAATCAGAAGCAACACAAGAATCTGTAGCGATTTAGCTTCGTTTACGAATGTGCGGGACATTCATTTCGCTTATTCGGTGAAATATCTCAGGCTAGCACGGCCCATTCCCTCGGTTTCGCTGAGCCATCAGCTTTTGTCCCACAAAAGGCGTTCTATCTTATTGAGATCGTTTTCGACGCGCGATTCACGATCTAATACCATAGTCGCACGAGTTTCTTCATCGTAACGCGGCCAATGCGGTAGTCCAGCACCGTTCGGCTCGCCTGTTTTCGCGAATTGAATGATCGTATCCGACCACTGCTGAGAGAGATTCCGCACGTCCGGATCACTCGATTTATAAAAAATTGCTAGTCCAGGATCGTCGCTGTTGAATCGGTTGAACGTGAATGGGATCTCGACCGCGTGACCAGCGCCGACATCGTGGCCTAAGAATTTCTCCGTCGCTTGCAAGTCGAATTGATAAAGCCAGCCTCCCACGCCAGCAGAAGTCGAACTCACCACGCCGCCAATTGCGGCTCTCCTGAATAAGCCGTCCCATATACGTTCAAAAATTTCGGCGGCGCTCGCCGTTGGGTGTAGAGCTTTTAACTCGGCCATATACGACGCCGGATCCGCGCCACCCGTCACAATTCGTGCTATTGGTTCCTGCGGAGGCAGGAAATCAGGGTCTGCTACTGCATACAAAGCCGTAAAAAACTTGCCTTCGTCCTTATTTGTACCGGCAATCAACGGCACCCCCTTTTTACCTTTGTCGATGATCGCTTCGTTGGTCGAACGGGTAACCACCTCTCCGTCGACTCCAACGCTAACACTCGGCACAGCATTCTGGATCGCTAATAGTTCATCGGTCGTTGTCGTTCGTAGTTTTGAAACAAGTTGGTCGCGATTCACACCTAAATAGGCGACGAGAGATGGAATGAGATCGGGGGGTGGGCGATCTGTCGTCCCGGGACTGTGTGCGATAGCTTTGTGAAAGAGGCCATCGGCTTCGTGCGATGCCAAGAGAGACATGACGGAATGTCCTCCCGCAGACTCGCCAAATATCGTGATGTTCTCAGGATCGCCACCAAAATCCGCGATGTTGTCCCTCACCCATTTAAGTGCAAGAATCTGATCGAGAATGCCGTTAGATCCTGAACCAGTGAACTCGCTACTTAATGACGATAGATCTAGGAAGCCTAGGAGGCCTAACCGGTAGTTGATAGTGACGACAACGACGTCACCTTGCGCTGCCAAAACCGAACCATCGTAGTCGTTGGCGGAACCATTAATGAACGCACCACCGTGAATCCAAAACAACACCGGCCGACCGATGCCATTGACCGCAGGCGTCACAATATTGAGAAAGAGACAGTCTTCACTTGGGGAACCTACCGTTTCGCCTAAATACGCCATTGGCGGCTGAGAACAACGATTTGGAAACTCTGTGGCGTCGAGTACGCCTGACCAGCTAGTTGTCGGTAGAGGCGGTAGAAAACGACGCGGACCCGTTGGTGGTTGCGCATAACGGATACCTCGGAAATGAAGTACGTCATCATGAAGCAGTCCTCGCAATGAACCAAGTTGCGTTTCTAAAAAACACGTGCTTTCCGCTAATTCGGACACAGCAATCTACCCTAATTGACCGCTAACTGTTTGATTCCCTGCAATGTGCAACGACCCTGTGATCGGTTCCTGATACGCCGTGATTCGATACATCTTGACTATATCTATGTTCTCATTATTTTTTCTATGACGTTAGTTCGTTTCCTCTGGCAACTGATACTCGAACAAGACGTTCTGCTCCTTATCCAAAATCAAAAATTGCAATCCCGACGCCTCAAACGCGGGTATGCGAAGACCCCACGCCATCCTATCGGGATTCCCGTGTGCAACAACCATCGGATGAATGGCATCCTTATACAGAAGCGTTCCAGACGCCGTGTGAACCAAGTTCAGTTCGAATTCTGAATTTGTTAAAGAACGTGGAAGTGGCGGCTTGTCGACAAACGCAGCCTTTTGTAATTCCCAGCCATCAGCCTTCGATAGGGATCCCATCAGAACCAAACTTCTACCTTCGATGAGCTCGAAGTCAGGAACTATCGGAAGCGGTGGCTCTGACGCTGCAACTGTCGTCCCAAAGCGGCGGATGAAGTAGTCGTTCGCTTTACCGTAGCTGTACTGACTGGTGAATGTCTCAAGACAATATGACATTATGTCGTAGATCTTAGTGGAGGCGAAACCCGCAAGTCCGACGGACCTTCTCTTGCGCATAAGCCAACCGCCTTCGGTGCCTATCGAACCATCCGCATAGGGATAGTTTGGATCAGGATTAGCATCCTCAGCCCCGCACGCCGGCGCATGGTTTAGCGAAAGATTGTGCCCCATTTCATGTGCAAATGTATTGTCCGAACATAAGGCGTTAGGCTCGCCCGTGGCTCCTGAATTTCCAGCAACGTGAGCTAAACCACAGACTTGCACATCGTCCGGTGATTTAAAAATGCCGTGGAAAAACTCGTCGCGGTCACCGGTTCTAAGCCAACGTTCGAAGACGGCTTCGAGCGCATCATTAGCATCGAAGGACCCTTGTGAGCTTATGTCAATCTCTTCACCAACACTTACTTCATACGTGCCGATTGGGAGCAATTCGTAGAGTGCGTCTTCGTAAAAACTCGTACTGCTCAAGTCCGGTTCACCGATAGTGGAGACGACTGGGATCAGGGTCAACCTTAAATGCGGTAACTCGATGATCTCTAAACCACTTATGTCAAAGACAATGTTGTTGTTGGCTTCATTCCGTTGAGGAACCGCATCGCTAGGATCGATGCGAAAATGCAGTTCACCTAGGGTCGAGAGGTCGTTCGCCGTAACATCGAACACGATTCGTCGAGTGTAGTTTGTTCGCGTACCAGAGAGATTAGGTACCAAATTACTTGCGCCTACTCGCTCGATGGCAACGCCGTCTGATGCGTTAGGTGCTTCGAGCGAAATATCAATCTCGCTTTCTACTTCCGAATCAAAGGAAGCGGTCACGAACATCTGCCGATTTGATCCCAGCCGAAGTGGTCGCTGACCCGTGTAGAACAAGGGAATGACTTCTGCTTGCCATTGATCGTCGACCATTATGAATTCCGCTTGCTCAACTAACGGGCCTTGATGGAACTGCACGGTAATCGCTTGTATGTCTTCGACCGTACATGCCACCGACCATTCAACTCGCTGCGATGCACTCCCGACTCGAATCTGAAGCGCGAGTACATGCGTCCCAACATCGGCACATGCGAATCGGAGTCGGTTTTCTATCTCAGTATCTGGAAGGGACGAACCAGTTGCATTAGTTATCTGCAGTCGATCCGACTCCGTCGTTAGCTCATAGCTAAAAGAGCTTGACGAGTCACCGTTGGTTTCAAAACTCCAAGTCAAGATCGCTAAAGCAGCTTCGTCTTGTTCAATCCGGACATCCGCCAACGGCGTAAATGTGATTTGCTCTTCTGTGCAAGTAATCGTCCAAGTCACATTCTCAGTTGTAGAACCTACTGTAAACGTGATCTCAGCTTCTATTGTCCCTGAGGCCGCGCACGAGTACGCGAGCTGCGTACTGATCGAAGTACCTGGTACAACACTTCCAGATCCACCTGTGATCTGAACGCCAGAAGTCGCTGAACTCACCGAATAACTTGTAGATCCTGCATCTGTCACAGATGCGCTGAAAGACCAAGAAATAGACGCTTCCGCAGAACTACCGACGGAGGCGGCGGCTTCGTCTAGACCTGACGATACGTCAATCGAATAGGTGATATTCTGTGGTGGCGGTGGTGGTGGTGGAGGCGGCGGCGGTGTTGTCCCTCCGCCGCCTCCGCCGCCACATGACAGCAAGATCGCACTCACGCTCGAAAGCACGAGTAATCTCAACCATATCAGCAGGATTCGCTGCAATTGACACCTCATTTCAGACAGCTTGTCGAACAGTAGCCGTACCGGCGCCATATCTCCGCTGTACGAGGCGTTTAATCCTCGTCTAAACTATTTTCGTACCGTTAAACCGGCTATTGTGTTGCTAGTTCTCCGAGCAGAATGTCTTCGTTCGGAAAATCACCCGTCTCGTGCTTCGAAAAGACCAGTCGATCATCCAATCGTACGTCGAATATCCCACCTGATCCTTCAAGCAATTCTGTAGTCGCGCCTAGCTCAGACTCGAACTTCGCAGCCAAACTGACCGCTTTAGGTTCGTAGCCTCAGGATGTGCAATACTTGATCGTAATGTGCATGAATCAAACCATATCAATTTAGACAATCATACTTCCAGAAACGCTCGCCGAACCGACAAGACGATACACCATCTGACCCCTTGCACTATTCAGCAAGACATCTCTGTCTTTATCGGGATATAGATCCTTATTGGGGTTTTACGCGGGTCTATGATCTGCTCCGTACCACTATTGTGCCCACTCTCGTAGATGTCTGTCTAAATCAATGTCTAGCACTACCTGGCCGTGTTCTTCGACAATGTTGACGTGCAAATCGTCGCTATCGAAGTAGGGGATACGGGCGCCCCAAGACAAATCGTCGTCGGCTGTGTGGGCTGGCCTTAGGATTCGTAAAGGCTCTCGATGAATGACCGTACCACTTGAACCATGAATCACGCGGATTGAATAGTCAGAGACCACTGAATGAGAAGGTAGTGGCGCCAAACCGACGAGCATTATTTGCCGCAACTCCAACTCGAAATCTGTTAAGACGGTTCCAGATACGACAACACTACGGTTTAGTACCTTAGCGTATCCAGCGGCGATCGGTTCGCTAGGCGGACGAGACGCGAGTACACGGAACTTTCTGTTGAGATAGTCCAGTGCTTTCCCATAGCTATAGCGACTCGTGAACGTTTCTGGACAATACGACATGATGTCGTAGTAGCGGTACTCTAGCTGGACAAACTCCCTCGGCGCAGACCCATCGATAAATTGCTTCTGTTGCATCAACCAGCCAGTTTCTATGCCAATATCGCCTGCCGGATAAGGGTAATCCATATCGACGTTCGTATTTTCGGCTCCGCAGGCTGGCGCATGTTTCAAATCGAAGTTGTGACCCAGTTCATGAGCGCCTATATTCGGCGAACATTGCTCAACGGTGATACTGACCGTCGAATCTAAGAAAGCGTTACCACACAGGCTTACTTCCTGTTCTTCTGGTCTTCGCACGATTCCTTGGTAGTACGAATCGGAATCTGCTTTGCTTAGGTGTAGGTCGTATAGACGATCAAGGATCGTCCGGCTCGTATCCAGCGTCCACGAAAGATCGCTTGCGTCCAGTTCTTCACCAATCGACACGTCGATTGTGCCGACAGGCATGAGTTCATAGAGTGGCTGCACATACACTTCAATATCGCTCAGATCTGGTACGCCATCTTGCGTTCGAATCGGCACGAACGTGACCTTAAACTTCGACAAATCAAGGGTGTTGCTCGCATCAAATGTAAACGACGCACGATTGTTGCTTTCGTCGAGCTCAGGATAAAGCGATTCACGGTCAATGTGAATTCGCAACACACTCGGACTCTTGAACACAATAGCCGGAATATCGAAAAGAAAGGTACTCGTATATCTGAAACCGTCCTCTGATTCATTCACCTTCGTCTCGACGTCGCGAATCTGATCGATTGAAAACCCGCTCATACCGACGTCTAAGTGAACTGAGATCGGCAGTGGAACGAGCTCGTCGTGTTCAGTTTGGATTTCCACGAATACCTGGCGATTCGTTCTGAATTCAAGCGTATCTTGAGATTCTCCGTCGGGATCTTCTACAACTGAATATGTCCACCGATCCTCCTTTGCCTCAAATCGAAATACTCCGATCTGCGGACCCTGGTAAAACGAGGCGACAAATTGCGTAAGGTCTTCGCCCGCACATTCAATCTGCCAAGACAAATCTCTTAGGACATCACCCGCAGAAATTTGTAGCGTGATCGTGACATTGCGCCTAGCTGAACACGGATATCGCAATCGTGAACTGACCGCCGTATTTGGAAGTACCGTACCTGCACTGTTGAGGATTTGTAATCCACGAGTCGATGAACTGATTTCATACGAGACTTCTTTCATGGTAGACGGCGACCGATACTCCCACGTGAGGTCTGCAATGACGCTGTCGCCAACAGGAATCTTCTGCTGCGTGGGCACAGTCAATAGTGCGATATATTGGACCGAGCATTCAACTGACCACGAAGTAACTGCGTTGATGGATTCCGCAGACACGGTAATGGCGAAATCGAACTCGCCTAACTCAAGACAGACATACGAAATATCGTTTGTAATTGATTCGTCGGGGGTCGTTTTCCCAGTTGGATCGCTGATCTGAACGCTTGAAGAACCTGAAGAAACCTCGTACTCAAACTCCCTTTCCGCGAAAGCCGTTGAATGCAGCAGCCAATTCAGTTCGACCATAGCTGTTTGCCCCACTTCTACGATGCTCAGCGGTAATGGGTCAAACGTAAACTCAATCGACTCCAAGGTGCACTCTACGTTCCAAGTCATTTCATGCCGTGCGCTACCGACTTCGATAGCGATTTCGAATACCAATTGAGCCTGAACATCACATTCGAACATGATGTTCGTTTCAATGATCTCGTCTGGAGCGACTTGCCCCGCATCCTGCTCAACAATCAATTCATCGAGATTCGACTTTATTAAATAATCGAGTTCATTCAGATTCTCGCTTGTCGTCGTCGCGTGCCATCGAAATCCCGATTTCGCGATCTCGCCTACAGACACTGATATAGGTTGAGGTTTCGCGACAATCTCAATGGTCTCTTGACTACATTCAATCGACCATGTCAATTCATGCGATGCATTGCCAACGTTAATCACGATGTTCGCGTTAGTCGTTCCTATCTCACGACATTCGTAGTCCACGACGGTCTCGACTTCAGTTCCTGGGGCGACAGAGCCAGTAGCTGACATGATCTGAATACCAGGCGTAGCGGAACTCACGATGAACGGAAGTAAACGCTCCTGTGTCGCGGACGATTGCACTTGCCATCGAACCTCGGTCGACGCAGACGTGCCGAACGACACAATCACAAGCTCGGGCGGAGAAAGAACGATGTCGATTTGTTCTTCTGTACATTCGACTCGCCAAGTCATAGGATGAGATACACTGCCGACATCAATCGTTATCGAAATGTCGACTTGACCCGATTCCGCACATGCGTAGATCAATTTAGATTCGATCGCGACGTTTGGCACAACCTGACCGTGACTCGGTTCGATCTCAACGAATTCGTTTTGCGACTCGATCGCGTATGAAAACACTCGTGTTTGAATACCTGTTGTCTCGACCTGCCAAGTGAAACTCGCTTCTGCGTTCGAACCAACAGATACTGACGAACCAGGGAGTTCTTGGTCAGCAACGACGGTTTCTTCAGAACAGACGAGTCGCCAACTCGTCGTTGCCATGGCGTTACCTACAGTAATCAAGATGTTGACATGAACATCCTCAAGCGACTCGCACACATAGATCAGCTGTGTGCTAATTTCAACGTCGGGTAATGAGACACCCTCGCCACCAATGACCTGCACGGACGGATTGTTGGTGACGACGGAATAACCAAACGAGTGTTCAGATACGCTTGTTGAGGTGAATCTCCAAAGCAATTCCCTTGAATCGCTTTCACCAACAGAGATATGGCTCGCTAAAGGAGAGCCAACAATCTCTATCGTCTCTTCAGTACACTCAATAACCCAAGTTATCACTTGCGAGTCACTTCCCACTGCAACGGTCAATCGGATTTCAATCACGCCTTGTGATTCGCACAGATAGCCCAGTTGATGGGTGACTGTTGATTCCGGTAACGCGTTGCCCGTCGTATCTGAAATGGTTACGCCTTCGATGTCAGCGCTAGTCAGATACGAAATCTCGCGAGCTTCACCTCCTGTGGAGCTGTACTGCCACGAAAGTTCTGACTCAGCCATGTCACCTATTGACACCACCGCCCTCTCGGGAGGTATCTCAACTGAAATTGCCTCTTCGGTGCATGTAACGACCCACGTTGTTACCTGTGATGCCGTCCCGACACTAGTTGTTAACTCAATCGAGACTTCTCCAGTTGTCTGACACGTGAATAGCAAATCAACTGTGATGCTCTCGTCAGGTAGTGCGCTTCCTTCGCTAGGTGTAACGGTTACTAGCTCATTGTCCGTCGTTACGGTATACGAAAGTTCGGCAGGTTCTTCACCCTCGCTTTCATAGCGCCAGATCAATGAGGTCTGAGCTTCGAATCCGCTTGACGCAATTGACGGGTCAATTGATTCGATTGTGATCCGCTGCCCCGTGCAGTTAATTTCCCAATCGACGTTTTGCGTCGCCGAACCTACACGTACGATGAGCTGCGCTACGACAGTCTCAACCGAAGTACATTCATAACGAAGCGACGTAGATATCTCGTTATTCGGTAGCGAGGTCCCTGTACCCGCCGTAATCTGAACGCCCTCGGTCGGAGAAGTCACACTGTAGCTGGTTGACGTGGGATTGGTAGCAGAGGAAGTGAAACGCCATGTAATCGTTGCCTCAGCCTCACCTCCGACACGAACCGCGACCGCTTCTGGCGCAGCGGTGACGTTGATTACATAGGTGACCTCCACAGGCGGTTCCGGGGGCGGTGTAACTGGCTCAGTCCCGCTACCCCCACCACAGCCTGTAAATAGCACGGCACATGTAGCGAAAACGTACCACCGATAAGACATTGGAAGGAGATTTGCGAGTATCACGTGCGCGCTTGTTGCACCCGTCCTCTTGAGTATCGCATACCCCGGTTCGTGAGTGATCGCCAGCTTCTTTTTCTCGCGTGCAAATAGATACCTTTATGCCTTTGTATCAAATAGATACGTCTCCGTCGGCGTATGTCGTGCATCGTGAAAATAGTAAGTTCGATCATTATCAAGCACAAAAGACTCTGACGTTCTACTCACGTGAATATCTGTATTTATGGCGCAGGTGCCATCGGTAGTTGGTTAGCCGCCCATCTTTATCAAGCAGGATATCAACCCAATCTCATAGCTCGTGGCGTTCATCTCGATGTATTGAAGCGACAAGGTCTGCAGATTAGAGAATCTAACGAATCACACACAATTCCTGTAAACGCATTCGGCGAACAAGATCGCCTGTCAGCGCAAGACTTGATTATTGTGACGTTGAAAGCACATTCAATCACGTCATCGCTAGAACACCTTACGAGCTTACTTCACGAGAATACGGTGACGCTATTCGCAGTCAATGGCGTGCCCTGGTGGTTTTTTTACGGTTTAGATACTGAAAGAGCAGAACGCCCACTCCACAGTGTAGATCCTGACGGTCGAATCTGGGAAGAAATCGGTCCACAGCGAGCGATCGGCTGCGTGCTTTATCCCGCCGCCGAGCTTGTTGCACCTGGGATCGTGAAGCATGTCTCAGGAAACCGTATCAGCATCGGGGAACCTAAACCAACCAGTTCGGACCGAGCCGAAAAAATCGAGGAAATTCTCTCAGATGCAGGTTGCCGCACCTCAGTTCGGCGTGACATCCGAAACGAAATCTGGATCAAGCTATGGGGAAACGTGGCGTTCAATCCGTTAAGTGTGCTTACAGGCGGTACCTTAGATCGTCTAGCGACGGATCCGGGTACAAAATACATCGCGTCACAACTGATGGAAGAAACGCAAGCGATCGGCGAGTGTTACGGCGCACGCTTCGGCATGACCATACCGAAGCGGATTGATGGCGCCGCGTCCGTAGGTCCTCACAAGACGTCGATGCTACAGGACTACTTGAACGGTAAACCCCTCGAATCGAGTGCAGTGTTGGACGGAGTCCTTGAATTAGCCAGTCTCGCAAATGTTGATGCCCCTACCATTCGCATGGTGCAATCCATGTTGCACATGAAATTAGAGGTCGAACGATCCGGCAATTGAAAATCGAGGAGACATGATGGCAAAGGCTCATTTCGGCGTTACGTTACCCCAAATCAAACGACCTTGGGTCGCCACAAAAGATGCCGCAGAACTATTCGAAGGTCTTGGATACGACTCGCTTTGGGTCTGCGACCACCTTTACGGACCGCAAGCCAAACAGCTGCCCATCATGGAAGCATGGTCTTTACTAGCCGCAGTTGCTGCGGTTACCGAACGCGTCGAATTAGGTACGCTGGTGACGCCAGCCGGGATGCGCAATCAAGCACAACTTGGGAAAACGATCGCATCTATTGACAACATCGCCGGCGGTCGCGTGATTGCAGGACTAGGCGCAGGTTGGATGGAGAGCGAATTTGAAGATTTCGGCGTGCCGTTCCTAAGTGTAGCCGAGCGCTTAAAGCAATTACGCGAAACGATCGACCTATTTGTTGAAATGTGGCGAGACGGTAGTCCGGTCACTTTTGACGGCGAATTCGTAAGAGCCTCCGATGTTGTTTGCCAACCTCTACCCGCACGACGCGTACCAATCCTCATCGGTGGCGCAGGCGAAAAGGTAACTCTCAGACTTGTCGCGGAAAAAGCGGATATGTGGAACAATCTGGCCGGTCATCAGGATAACTTGCAACACAAGGTCGATGTACTTAAATCACATTGTGACGCTGTCGACCGTGATTTCGATGACATCACAATCAGTCAACAGTGCCTCGTGACGATTGCCCGGACAGCTGAAGAAGCCGGACCGATGGCCGATAGCGCGCAACGGATATTTGGTGGTCATATGGGCAATCCGAAAGGCGACTTAGCGATCACAGGTACAGCCGACCAATGTTGTGAAGCGATTCAGAAGCACATCGATCTGGGTTGTACCATGTTCGTCATTGAGTTTTTTGGCAAAGATACACGCGAACCGGCACAAATGTTCAAAGAAGAGGTGATACCTGAGTTCAGTTGAACTCAACTGTCTCGAACTTGCCGTACTCGATCGTTTTCCCGCCAATCTGGAGCTGGTGACTCACATTCATGACTAGCGTAATGCGTTGAGATCGAGCGACGACATTCGTTCGTGAGGTTGCGTCCAGATCCGTGTACTAATAAAGGATGAAAGAACACGGTATCGCCAGGCTCCATCTCGATGTGAACTCGCTCTAGACCGGACGTGTCCTCAACGCCGTAAAACGCGAAGTTCACGAAGTCCCAATCTGGTAAACGATGATCCAAAGAACCTAAGTGATGAGACTTAGGCACAACTGCTAAGCACCCATTGTCACGCGTACATGGCGATATGGCAGTCCAAGCTGCGACTATCTTTTCAGGTGGTCGCATCCTGAAGTAGCGGAGATCCTGATGTAACGGATGTCGACCATCCACCTCTGGCGGTTTGTTGAATACATTTGTGACGAGCGAATAAAGTTGCTTTCCAATCAGATCATTTGCCACGGCCACCAGCTTTTCGTTTTCGACGTACGAGTAAAACCCGGGATCGTCCTCAAAGTTCAGCAGTTTGTTGACTCCAAGTAAAGGATCTTTTGGTACGACCGCACCTTTTGCGACCATAACGTCCTTCATCAACACCATACCACGCGTTTGAGGAAGCTTGCCATTTACAACGTCGACAAACCGCTCACTCCAGCTCTCAAGCTGATCTTCTTCGATCAACTTCGGTACCAAGAGGTATCCGTTTTCTACGTAGTTGCTAATTTGGATTGAATCAAGCATCAGGCAATATTTTCCTATGAGGATTCTCACCTACGATCTCGGTACGCAACTTCTGACCAACGATTTGTCTAATCTGTAGCATACTATCAGTTTGTCCTTCTACGGACACGTAAGACCCGTATCCATACATGGGAGGGTTCAATGACGTTGAGTAATTTACCTCGCAATCTTTCGAATGGGTGGTCTCACACGAATCGTGGTGTGCGAAACTCCGCATCGCAGCCGCCTCGCGATACCTTTCAGTTTTGTTCGATACGATCGCTTGTCATCGGATTGATGGTCTTCGTTTGCACTTGGGCAGCATCGATCAATGCACAGCAATCCGAGGAGGTCAAGAAAGTCACCGACGCATGTGATATTGAAATTACGCCTATTGACCCTCAACAGTTAGCCGCGGATCCTGAGAAGACTAAAGCACGCGTCATCGCTCGTATGCTACTCGACATGGATCGATGTATTGGCGCACAATCCTCCCGTATCGCTAGCGCTCGACAAGGCATCGCTCCAGGGGCTACGCCTGGTTCGATGACGAATCAAAGTGGGTCCGAAGCAAGTTCGTCAGCGCAAACAGATCGATCAAAGCAAGCACAAACCCAAGCAAACCAGGCTTCTGGTGAGAGTGCGACAAACAAGTCAGATTCAACCAACACACCAATCGCGGAACCCGTCGATAGCTCGTTAGCTGACGTCTTGAAATCCCTACCCGACCCAACAACGACTATTCAAAACGGCACAAGCGTGTTTGATTTCGACGCGGATGATGAGCTCGTGTTCGATGACTATGCAAAGACGCTTCACGAAGCCTATTTAGCGGAAACTGATCCAGTGTTAAAAGAAGCACTGGGTAAAGAGCTAACCAATTACCTAAACAATAAAAAACGATGAGTCACCCCGTATTACAGAAATTTCTTCAAGTCGCTTTAGGCGTTTTTTCGGCTTATGTTTGTCTCAACCTCTATGCCGTTCCAGTAGGACCGAAGCTACCGGCTGAAGAATCTAAAAGCTCTTCAACAGTCATTGGACCGTCGTACGAACGACTCGATATACCTTCACTGGATTTCGCAGTAGTCGTTTTCGACCCACAGCTCGATGCGAACGACGATCGGATGCGGGAGAAAGGTGTATGGCCTGAGGTTCGAAAAACCGAGAGCATTCGCTCTGCGTATCGAGTGAAGGAAGCGATTACTCGGTTAAACCAGTTTGATCAGGTAACGGTCGCTCCCTCCGCATCCGTAAGTGCGGATCTTTACTTACGAGGCAAGATACTAGAGTCCACGTCTGAAATCATGAAGATTCGCTGGAATCTCATCGACGCGCGAGGATTTGAATGGATCGATTGGAAAACATCGGACCATCGGGTTGCGCTCGGATGGCATCAGCGTTTCTACGAACCTGGTAAGGATGCATTTCAGCCACTTTGGAATGAAATCGCTCGAGATGTCTACGATCGCTTGAAGGACTTCGCTAAAAACCATGCAGACATCGCGAAACAAAACGAGTCACGTAGCGATCGCGGACGTTCACCGAGGTTGTCTCGACTAGACGAAATCACCCATACACGTGATCTGGTGCTAGCTAGATTTTTTGCGCCCGACCTATATGGTGACACGATAGAAGTGAACGATCGAGATCAATGGGAAATCAAGTACCTACCGGACCCGACGACTGAAGAATGGCTTCGGATCCAGGCTTTTTCGAGAAAAGACCAGGAAGTAGCCTCCCTGTATGACAAACATTACGCGGGCTTTTTCGAGCAGGTGAACCCAAATTACGAAAAGTGGCTTAATGAGGTTTTTCCTTATGCACGGGAAATGCGGTTAGAAGAACGTCGTTACAAAGTGGAACGCGCCGTCGGAGGCATCGTATTAGCTGCATCCGCGGTAGCAGCAGCAGAAGCAGATTCAGAGCAAGCACGTGAAAATGCGCTCGCTCTGGGGAGCGCAATCGGCGGTGGTTTGATATTCAAGAGCTTGATCGACCGCGCGGACTTCAAGGAAAACCTCGGTCTATTTGACGAAATGTCACAGAGCTACCACGACACGTTCGCACCGGTCAATCTTCAGATTGAAGGCGAGACTGTCACACTACAAGGTCAGGCTGCAACACAATTCGAGAGATGGCGTCAAGTCGTTCACGATATTTACAGCCACGAGCAGACGGACGCATACACGATACATATCGTGGACGAATAAGGCGACTAACCTAACTTTTCTATCTGTGGGAGCGTAGACGACCGTGCTCCGTCGACTGACTTTACTAGCTTGGGCGATTGCGATAGCAGGCTGCGCTGAGACGAAATCAAACGAGAGCGCCGATTCGACCGAGCGACCGAACCTGAATACGCCCGCGCAAGTCACGGTAGACGAATCCTCAGATGCCGTGGGTCCTGCATCATCTGCTCAAGAAACGACCCAACCGGCAGCCAAACCCGTCGGTGAAGACCAAAACTTGAATACCAACGCTATCGACAGATCAGCTTCCTTTACGTCTCCTCAACCTTCGCGGCGGGAATCCGAGGACACCAACACGCAAAGATCTTCTACGTCCGATCACTCCGATCAGCAGTCGACCTTTAACCAACATATGACCGCAGTACATCGCGCGATCGAGCAGAAACGATGGAAGGAAGCGTCGCGTCTACTTGAGGAAGCGTTGCAGCTCCAGCCAAATTCAAATGCGGCGCAGGATCTACGCGACTTCGTCGCGTCGCAACAACAACTGCTGGATCAACAAGATCTAGCCGAGAGATTTACCGCAGCGATACAAGTAGAGCATTGGACTGAAGCAAGCAAGATATCTAAAGGCATAAAAACACAGGATTCTGCTACTCTCGAGCAAATTGAACGCAGCGAGATCTTGGTTACCGCTGAACAGCTAGCCGACCGATTGCTTTCCGACCCGAAGCGACTTTCGCGCCCCTCAGTGCAGTCCGAAGTTAGTCGCTTGCGCAGCCTAACTGAAGATGTAGATCCGGGGAACCGTGTCGGCGAAAAACTCTCTAAATTGCGTAAATTGAGTCATCGTTGGACGACTCCTGTCGTGGTCAATCTCAATTCAGACGGCAATACCACAGTCATATTGCGTCCCGGAAGGAGTTTGGGTCAATTCCGTTCACAGAAAATCCGATTGATGCCTGGGGAGTACGTATTGATTGGACGAAGGGATGGTTTCCGAGAGGTTCGTCGCTCATTGCAGCTCGACCCGAACGGACAGCCTATGAACATCGAAATCAAGGCGTTGGAACGGTTTTGACTGACACAAACTCATCTGATAGCGATAAACGCGCCGAAGAACTGCGATTGGACGAACTTGGAGCGTATCTAAAGGCTCAACCACAGCAATCAAGCGAACCAATCACACCATCGCTACGGAATGTTCGTCTGAAGACAGCCGGTTTCGTGTTGGCAATCGCGATCGTGGGGGTCTTAATCGGATCGTTCTTGTTCTCAGAGGTCTATCAGTATTCCATCGGACCGCCGGAAATCGAGTCCTCGTACGAGACTAAGCGTCAAAGAGGTAGCGCATTTGCCTTCTTCAATCGCGTTGTGGCCTTTTCCGACGAAGCGGTTTACGAATTCTCCAGCCCAGGCTATGCAAGTGCATCTGAAACGTTTGTGAGTCAGTCAGAAAAACGCGTTTTTTCTATCGAACTCACTCCCTTGCCTGGGTATCTTGACATCGTTGTTACTCAGGAATTTCCAGTTTCAATTCATGTAGACGGCGAACTACAGACTCAACTGGAGGCAATCGAATTGACGCGAGGACGTCACCTTGTTGCCGTCATGCGGGGCGATGTCAAGCTTGCAACCTATGCAATAGATGTCGAAGGCTTCGGCAATCCACAGGAAATCTTGATTGACCTTGCAGACTATCAAGCGGTTCTACGTGTTGCTACGCAGCCAAAATCCGCGACGATCGAGCTAAACGGTACAAGGCTTGGACAAGGTGTGTTTGAAGGCGGCGTTCCAGCGATCGCAAGTCAACTCCAAATCCGAGCAGCAGGTTATGACTCAAAGACCATCGATATCGCCTTCGAGCGCGGAGAAACAGTCGATCTCGGCTCCGTTGCGTTGGATCCTTCACCGATCAACACCACGATTAAGACTAATCCTAGTAGTGCGTCGGTTTTGGTTGACGGGTCATTTGTAGGCGAAAGCGCCACTTCTTTCACATTACTTCCCGGTCATTCTTACGAATTAGTGGTAAGTAAACCTGGGTATCGAGAGCATAGAGCCGTTCTTTCGCCAGAAATTGGCAAGGATATCTCTCAGAACATCGATTTTGAACAGAAAACGATTCGGGTGGACGTGCAGGGAAGCCCCGTCGCGACGATACTCCTGAACGGGATTCCCAAAGGAGAGATGCCTCTGACACTCGACGTTTACCCAGGTGATGTCATAGAAGCTCGGCGTGAAGGCTTAACGCCACAATCCAAGACAGTATCCGAGGAGCATGGCGCAAATCAATCGATAACTTTCGAATTACTCGAACCATCTAAACACGCCTATCACTTCGCGCCAGAACGATTCACGGCATCTGGCGATCTCGAATTGATTAGGTTCCCACCCGTCGGTTTTCAGAAATCCATCGGCATGGACAGAGACGAGAGTATTTCTGTAGAGATTACTCGACCTTTCTATCTGGGTGCAACCGAGGTCACGATCGACGCATATCGTCTATATCAAAACTCGGTTCAAGGTCCCGACAAACACCCAATGTCGGACATATCCTGGATTGAGGCGGTGAAATTCTGCAACTGGTTAAGCGCACAACACGGTCTGCAGCCGTTTTACCAAATTAGCCCTTACGATGTGGTCGAAGGGATCGATACCACCTCGCTTGGTTTCAGGCTACCCACTGAGTTTGAATGGGAAGCTGGCGCAAGCTTCAATTGGCGCGAGGGTCGTGTCCTTGAACCGTTCGAATGGGGCACCTCACAGACGATACCAATCGCTTTTGGTAATCTAGCTGGACGCGAAACGGCTAAGATCAAATCGCAATACTTCGACTCCTTCACGGACAACCATGAAAAGGAAGCGCCAGTTGCTTCTTACCTACCAAATGCCAACGGCCTCTACGACATAACTGGCAATGTAAGCGAATGGACTCACAACTACTACCAAATTCGTCGCGAAACAAACGGCGGACCAGACTATTTAGGTCCAAGAACGGGCTTCGCAAATGTTGTGAAAGGATCAAATTACGAGACATCCACCATTGACGAGGTCGCTACAGATTTTCGCGAATTCGAGACAGGCAAACGTTCAACGCTCGGTTTTAGGGTAGCCCGATGGATTTATTGAATCAAAAGGGATTGTTGTTAGCCATCTGTCTAGTCGGCGCAGTGCTCTTGGCTGCGGATGAAGACCAATCAGACGAAGCGCCTCAAAAATCTCGACTATCGACTGACGACATTCATGAATCTCAATCCGAGAAAACTCCCGTAGATGAAGATGATCCACCTACGGGACCCGTTCGAGACACCAAGCAGAGCAGTCAAGCAACAGAGCTGAAACCGCTGGAGCTGAAAGAACGTATCAGAGCCCATGCGAACATTGATTTACCTCAAGACATCTAGTTGAGGATTACGCCGTTCAACTATGAAAGCACTTGCGAAATTCGCCATTAACAACAGTCTGATCGTTGATATTTTTGGACTGTTGATCAGCGGCGTCGTTGTCCACTTAGTCTATATGTTCTGGATAGATCCGAGCGCTTCGCAGTTGCTCTACATCGCCCAAGAACAAGGCGAGCCACCGCCTAGAACGCTGGCGATCATTTTGAAAGATCCAGAACAGGAAATCTGCGTTATCCTCGGTTTATGGTGCGCATGGCTCTGGCTGTTCCGCTACCAGTTGTTCATGGATGAACCACATTTACTCAAAACCGATTTCTTAGATTTAAGAAACAAGACTGCATTTGACGACGTTGTGTTAACCGAGTTACGTCGTAATGTAACAGAGAAGCTTCGAGACGCCCCGCATTTAAAGCTCCTTGGAGTTATTGAAACCGTTCTCAATACGCTCGAACCACATAGACCAATTTCTCAATTCAAAGAAGCAAGCGACATTGGCGCTGCGGCGTGTGACGTCTATTTGGAGCAACTCGACGCCAAACTTAGCCTAAACAAGTACATTCTCTGGGCGATTCCGTCAGTTGGTTTTCTTGGAACAGTGAGGGGCATCGGTGAAGCACTCGGGCGCGCAGATGAAGCTCTGGCAGGCGACATAACCGGAGTTGCAAACAGCCTAGGTGTTGCCTTTAACTCTACGTTTTGTGCGCTATTCATCAGTCTTGTACTGATGTTGGCTTCCTACTTATTGCAAGGTCGAGAAGAACGTCTTGTCGCAAATTACAAGCATTTCATCGCGGCCGATCTCATTGGTAAGCTGACCTCACTCGCTAAAGCACAGGCCAGTCCGAGACCTCTGGCTCCAGACGATGAGTCGTACGGTTAAGCGCCAATCCGTCGTTGCGTTCGGACTTAGTTTTCTCGATGTACTCTGTTGCGGACTCGGGGCAGCTGTGTTGCTACTACTCGTCGTTAAGCACGGTGAAACTGTCGCCGAAATCGACGCCGCAGGATTCCTTATCGAGCATGTGACAGCGATTCAGGAACTTATCGCGACCAAGTCAGAGGAGAAGACCGAATTAGAGCGTGTCGCCGATGAGACGCAGCGCCAGATCATCGCTCTGACGGCACAGGATGATGCGAGGTCGTCAATTTCAAGATTGCAGTCTACCCGGCTTGCCAAACTATTAAGGGAAGTGCAGCAACAACGCATCGCGCTAAACAGTGCTCGGCAAGTACTTGCGGCCGACGCAGCCAATCATCAACGCCTCGCTGAAGAAGCTCAGCAAGTATCATCGCAACAACACCTGACGGGACTCATGGTCGATAGCGATCGGGTTGTAGTGTTGCTCGATTCCTCCGCGAGCATGCTTAGTTCGAACCTCGTCGAGATCATTCGGCTACGGGTATCAAACCCTCAAATTCAGTTGAGTGCTGAAAAGTGGGTCTCCGCAAGGGGCGCCGCGAAGTGGGTTATCGAACGTATGCCGATCGGCGCTTCTTATGAGATTTTGACCTACAGCGATGTCGTGCGCGATTCCCAAGGCAACCTTGTAACGACCGCACAAGCTCCGCAATGGCAAACGAAACAAGACGCCGACTCTGCGAGTACACACGTAGATTCATTACTGAAGGACCTCATCCCACTGGGTGCGACCGACTTGCGGACAGCACTTACCGCCGTCACCGCTATCAAGCCAACACCTTCCCAAGTAATAGTGATTACGGACGGGTACCCGACCCTGCCAGGCAAAGCCGCACTCAATCGACTCCGTGGTTGTCCACGCGCCAAGTCTGGGCAAGTACCGCTCATCTCTCCTAGCTGCCGCAGGAGTATTTTTGACCACGCATTGAGGGTGAATAGAAAAGATCTAAGAGGAATCCGCATTGACGTCGTGCTGTATCCGCTCGAGGGCGACAGCAATGCCGTTTTTGGATATTGGGAACTTGCAAACCTCTACGGTGGGCGACTACTGAGCCCAGTTCCCGGTTGGCCTACCTCATGAAGAGAGAAGACGACCGCACGAGCGGTGCAACCGTCAGCTTTCTCGATGTGATCGCGTGTGCATTTGGTGCAATCGTGCTCTTAGTTTTGATCCTTCCTATCGGTGAACTAGGAGTCTTAGCAGATTCAGAACCCGTAAATATCGATTACGGACAGCTAGTACAACAACGTCAAGCGCTTGATATGGAGATTGACGCGTTAACACAAGAGATCGAAGAAAACAGTGAGATGTTGCAACAGCTCAGCGTCCAATCCAACAACAAGGATGCAACGGCTACCAAGTTACGCAACACCATCGCGCTAACTGCAGCGGAACTCGATCGCCTTCAGAGTCGCACGACTGCAACGGAATCTGCGATACAGCAACTACGAACAAATGCACAACAAGCAATTAGTACGACTACCAGCGAATACGCGGGTATACCAGTGGATTCCGAATATGTTGTATTCGTTATTGATACGTCATCGAGCATGCGATCGATCTGGTACCAAGTTACGGAGGAAGTTGAAGGCGTGCTATCACTCTATCCGGAAATGAAAGGCTTTCAGATTCTTAGCGACGAAGGAGGCTACCTCTACAAATCATTCCGTAAACGATGGTTGGACGATTCACCTCGGCTTCGTCAACGCGCTCTTAATCGACTCAAGACATGGCGTGCTTTCTCGACAAGTAGCCCTGCTAAAGGTATCAAGGTCGCGCTTCGCGATCTTTATGATCCGCAAAAGAAAATCGCGCTGTTCATTTTTGGCGACGACTTTTCTGGTTCTGAAGATCTCGATGACTATATACAGAGTATCGATCAGACCATCGCCTCCGCTAACGTCACCGAGGGAACAATGCGAATTCATGCATTTGGTTTTGAAAATGATCCATTTATGACCTATTCGCCTTTGCGCTTCTCAGTTTTAATGCGTGAGCTTACGCAAAAAAACGGCGGTGCCTTCCTAGCACTTCCCCTTGCCGAACGTCAGATAAAGCGGTCATCAAATTAGGTCCTCGTTTTTATTAGCTTAAACGCAGATCTTTAGATACAACGTCTAGACAAAGTGAGCGCTGCAACGGCGCTCTAGACCCCATTCACTAAATAACGATTCTGAACTTAAAACACGAACGGTGTTTCTACACTACGACTATAGGTGCTGTCAGAATCGATTGGCTTAATATCCGTCATACATCGGCACGGAGTTCCCAACATATGTTCCATCTAATCGCATTCGAGGTCTTGTGTCGCCGCGCCTCTGATTGCGTTTGCCGCGGCATTGGCGTCTCTTCCTAATATCTTAATCGCCTCAGAGATCACTACTGGAGATGCAGAAAAAGGAGTTCGTGTCGAGCTTTTTGAGCTGAAATCAGATGCCGTCGATGCTCTGGTCCCCATGTCAGTGCTATTGCCACCGCAATTTGGATATGAGGCAGAAGCGAAACTATGCGGAACTTCCAAGCACCTCTCTTTCGGAAGACTCCGAGTGATAACTAGCTAGCCGACGCGACGTAAATCTATTCAGCAATCTGCCACTGAACCAATGTGTACGGAGGGTCGCCATCCAAATGATGTTCGAACACCGGCTCAACCGATGACCCGATCACTACTTCCTGTTCGGGGTCTCCAACTAGATTGCCAACCATACGTGCATTGTTGTAGTTCGGAAATTCGACAAGTACGATCAGATAGGGTCCCTGCTCATTTAAAGCAGGATGTACCGGATGCCAAACACGTTCGTAGCTATAGATTCTGCCACGCGGCTCAATCTCTTTAAATAAGACGTTTTCGCTATGGCATTGGTGGCACACCCACTCTGGGCCCCATTGATAGTAACCACAATCCTCACAGACCTGAAGCATCAACACGTCACGTGCTGCTGCTTCCCAGTATGGCGCGTCTAATCCGTCTGGCGAGGCAACAGGAATAGGTAACCCTGGATTTAGATAACTCAAAGCGTTGCCTCCGAACCGAAAATAGAAGAACTCACCGGTGTAACCATCGGACCCGACGCGACGAGAGAGACATCAACGTCGTTCACTTGATTGGTGGACTCGCCTCGAAGCTGACGAACCGCTTCAATGTTCAGTCCCAACCCGTGCATGTAGCACTCAGCAAGATTTCCGCCACTTGTGTTGGTCGGGAGCTTGCCATTCGGTGCAATTAGATTTTCTTTCGTAAAGAACTCGTTGCAGCCATCTGGTTCGCAAAAACCATGCTCTACGATGCTCATCAGTACGCCACCAGTAAAGTTCTCATAAACCTGTGCAACCTGAACATCTCTTGGTCCAAGGTTCGCCATTGCGTACAGTCTTGGCACCGTTGTCTTGAATGTTGAAGTCGCGTAATCCGGAGTGTTATGCGCAGATGCCCCAGCTCGGTAGTGTGAACCCGAAAGCGCGCTCAAGATATACGTTGGTTTATGAGGGAAGTCCTTCGCACGTTCAGCCGGTACCAGCAACATGGCCGCTGCACCATCGTTTTCAAGACAGCAGTCAAACAAATGAAACGGTTCGACAATCCATCTTGATTCATCATATTTGGCTTCGTCTAACGGACGACCGTGCATAACAGCTCGTGGATTGTTCTGCGCGTGGTGGTACGACGCTAGCGAGATCGCACGCAGTGCCTCTTGCTTGACGCCGTAGTCGTGCATAAAACGGTTAACCTTCATTGCAAACGATTGCGCTGGTGACATTAAGCCGTACGGTACGGTATAGGCACCCGCCCCCGTAGTCGTGTTGCTACGAGGTCCTTGGCCAAAGCGACCAAACTGCCCCTGTGCCAATGCTCGAAATACGATGACGCACTCGGCCATTCCTGTCGCAATCGCCGCCGCGGCATTTGCAATAGCGCCGGAACCACCGCCACCGCCACCGCCCCACTGCATGTTGGCGAATCGCAGATCATCACAGCCAAGAGCAGCCGCAAGGCGGGAAGGGTCGCTTCGATCGTTAGAAAATGACGCAAAGCCGTCGACTTTCTTCGGCGAAATGCCAGCGTCCTTACAGGCAGCGATGATCGCTTTTAACGCAAGCTTGAATTCCGCGTCGGGTGATTGACCACGTTTGTAATACTGTGTCTCACCTAACCCAACAACCGCAACTTTACCGCGGATCGTACGACTCATGGGCATTTCCTCAGGGATTTTAGACCGCGCTAGCTCGAATATAAAATTCCGCCAACCCATGTACTTGGTACAAGACGATTTCTATTAACCCAGATGCCGTTGGCGAAACCGGCGGTCCCGTTTCGCGTCGCTGGAATTCTACTGACACCCTTTTATACGCCGTTGGAGTGGGTGCTGGAACCGACGAACTGCAATTCACGACTGAAAATACGGCTGACGTACCACAAAGAGTACTGCCAACGTTTGCAGTCATCATAGGCGGTGGCGGGGCTCCAATGCAAAGGATTGGTGATTTCAATCGGGCACTCATGGTTCACGGCTTCATGGGAATCGAGTTATTCGATGAGATTCCACCAGACGGTGAAATAGAAAGCTCCGGAAGTATTTCAGGAATTTGGGACAAGGGAAGTGCTGCGGTCGTTGAAACGACCTCGACGAGCGTCAACAAGGCAACAGGTAAACCGCTCCTCAAAACTGTCTCGCAACTCTTCTTGCGTGGCGAAGGGGGCTGGGGCGGCGATCGTGGTCCTAGTCTAAACGTGGATTACCCGGATTCCGAGCCAACTCATTCCGTTACGTATAAGACCCGAGAGGATCAGGCGTTGACTTACCGTCTCTCCGGAGATCGAAATCCGCTACACTCGGACCCTAAATTTGCAGCCATGGGTGGCTTTGACAAACCAATCCTGCATGGGTTATGTACCTACGGATTCACCGGTCGCGCATTGCTACGAGCGCTTTGTGACGGGGATCCTTCACGCTTCCGTGCCATGTCAGGTCGATTCTCTCGACCTGTAATTCCTGGCGATGAATTAACCGTCTCAATGTGGAAGGACGGCGGCGACGTGGTGTTTCGAACTACAAACCAAAACGGTGACGTTGTTTTAGATCAAGGGATTTGTACAGTTAATTAGCCCGTCGATTGCGGCTAAATAGCTCGAATTTCTAAAGCAAAAACCGACCCGCCGAGACTAATTAGCAATTCGTCGGTAGCCTCGCCCATCAGCTATGAAAGTAACGAAGTCACGCTTGTAAGCGCCCATCCGATGTGACCGTTCATCGTTTGCAAACATATGCGCTAGTTTCTTAATACGATTAGCTCACTCTCCGTACATAGCAAATCACTAGGCGGTTTTCGCATCGAACGCTTCGCCTAAAGTGCGGTCAAAGTATGTTGCGAAACGACCCTAACGTTCGATCATTTCGACGGTAGAAGTTGGCGGGTATGAAAGTAAGCAAGGGTGGTTCTATCTAGGAGCTGAAGAATATTGAATTCAAGGGCAAGCCGTTACGCAACTTATGCTGGTGTCGCAATTCTGGCGCTTATCGCTATCGTGTATGTGCATTTCAATTACCAATCACCGATCGACGAAGATGCGGTAGCGCAAGTCGACCACTCTCATACAAACGAAGCGTTACGTCCGGTTACGAAGGAAGCAAATCAAACTAGCTTCCCACCTCGCAAACTGCAGATTGCGTGGACTGAGATTCGATCTCCAGAAAACCTTCCCAAATCTAAATGGTCTCGAATACCCGACCACGCCGTATTCGTTAGCCTCAATGGTCGTTTTGATCAGTGGTTGCTACACACACCCGTTGAGATCCACATTCCCCATATCAACAAAACGTACAACGCCGTTGTAGACCAAATTACGCCAAATGGTTTGCTGTCGACAACGATTCGAGCCTCAGCTGACGCAGAAGAGCAAGATCTAAAACGACTTGTTCTCACGTTTGGGAAAAATCAGACATTGGCTTACGTCTCGACCAGTCACGGAAGCTGGGAATTGACGGGTGATGGTCAGATCGGTTGGTTGGTTTCGAGCGCAGATCTGAAGCGTTCACAAGACTATTCAGAGTCCGACGTGCTTAACGAACACTACGACCGGTACGCAGGCGCCGAATACGTACCGAGGCGCTCCGAATAAATATGGGCTCCTGGTCTATAGCAACCTTAAATAAGTATGGCGCTAGTTCACGTGTTTTGTCTTCCAAAGCAAAACGACGACGATCTGCTCATGAGAAGCTAACACCTCTAACCGATCGAGTTGATTTCGTCGTACGGATAAGAATTGGTGTTGCGCTACTTGTTGCTTTCTTAGCCGTACCGGCATTCTCACAGTTTGAGCGTGCACAAATCAATATTGCTTGCCCATGCTCACTCACAAGCACAGACGGTTCTTCAGCCAACGTCAGTTTTGGTCTCGTCAATAACACTGATGCCATTGTTGAGGAGCTCTATGTAACTTTGGGCATCGCAGGCGAAACGCTTACCAGTACGAATCAAGTCGTTGACTATGCCGCGTTTGTCGATACCGTTCCGTTAAAAGTGAACATACAAGCCAACTCGACGAGCGACGCACAGACATACGATCTCGACTTGGGTGCAATCCCTGAAGGTTCCTATTTCTTCGAGTTATTACTCCACGACCACGAGGTCGTCGGTGGTAATCCACGATTGGACTCTGTCTGGTTCAAAGGCGAATGGTCGGCTCCGATAGGCGCTTTGCAGCTAACAGATGCGAACTATCTCCTCGATTCGGATGGTGACGGCGTCGATGACATTAACGAAGAAATCGAGGGAACTGACGCCACCGATCCAAGCAGCTATCCCCCGCCACCTGTCATCGACATTCTGTTCTTACATGAAGAACTCTCGTTTGAACACTACAACACAAACCCAGAGACGTTTATTCCACATATTCTCGCAGCGACGAACGATATATACGAGCGGAGTGACAGTCCCGTTTATTTCAGAGCCGTTGGTATTCTGGATGAGTCCGATGTCCCTGAGATAGATGAAGGTGAGTCCCTTGAGGAAGATCGTTATTTAGAGCTAATAGAAGAATACGATGCAGACATCGTTTTGGTATACCGTACTCGCGACACAGGGCTATGTGGATTCGCCGTCACGATTGGTGGGCACGGTGATAAAGGGTTCCTACACCCTAACGAACGATTTCCCTACACGGAACTATTTCTCGATCCCTCAAGTTGTGCTATCGACGTAACAGCTCACGAAATTGGTCACTTGATGGGATTAGGTCATTCCTACGAACAGCTTTCGTCCGGTGCTTACCTGTGGTCACGCGGCCATGCAGTCCATGGTGAATTTGGTACCGTCATGGCATATGCAGAGATTTTCTTCCGAGCGGTCGGGATCGATGTATTTTCCAACCCTCAACTCGACTGCCAAGGAAAACCGTGTGGTGTTCCTCATACTGAACCTAATGCTGCGGGGAGTGCGGACTCCGCACTTACCTTAAATGTTCTCAAATACCAATTTGCCCGTACATCTATGCCAGATCCCAATTTCGATTTCGATGGTGATGGCGTCGGCGCGGTAGAGGACGACTTTCCTATCGATCCTTCCGAGTGGTCGGATAGCGATGGCGATCAATTCGGGGACAATCGCGACGCATTTCCGTCTGATCCAACAGAATGGGCGGACACGGACGGTGACGGGATCGGCGACAACTCCGACCCCGACATCGACGACGATGGGATTTTCAACTTGTCGGATCCCAACCCATTCGATCCTACTTTGACTCAACCGAAACTCATCAGGATATCTAGCGAAGAGAAAGGTGACGAATTTGGTTACTACTCGATTCGCATTAACGACCTAAACAATGATGGGCTTGCCGACCTAGCAATCGCGGCACCGAATGCAAAGAACGCTACTGGCGAAAAAGCCGGAAAGGTATACCTTTTCTCTCTTGATGAGTTCATTAAACCGAGCGAAGTAGACGGTATCGCGACAGGAACTAATCATCTGTCCGATCTCTTGAGTGACTCGGGAACCTGGGTATTCCATGGATTCGAGCAAGGAGCTCGGACTGGACGCCAGTTGGTCTTTGCACCGAATATATCTGCAAGTCCTGAACTCATGATCCTGAGCGAAGATGACATTTACATCGTCACATTGGATCTAGAACGGTTACGTTCGTTTGACGAGCAAGACGGTGATAGCGATCGGCAAGTCGATCTGACTCATTGCGATACAGACTCCGCATGTATACGCCTTTCCGCGCATGAAGACTTCGAAATAGGAAGTATCGCTTCGGTAAGTGATTTCGACAGGGACGGCATGTTTGAACTCGCTATTGTTGGGCAAGAAGCCGATGCTGACCGTGAATTTCTGTTGTTTCTGCTGAATCGAGAGGGAATAAACCAGTCGTCATTGACCAGTAACGAAACTAACTTAACGATTGGTAGCGTATTTGAGTCTGACCAGAACAGCACTATCGTTAAGGTCATCGGATCGAGTGTATACGGCGAGCTAAGAAATCATGGTGATGTCACCAATACAGGATTAACCGATCTTCTGCTCGGCGTAGTTGAGCGCTTCCGGTCCGCCGGGAAGGTATACATTCTCAACGCAGAGCAACTACAAAATGTCGAGGACTTTGATAGCGATGGAGACCGCATCGTCTCCATTGATGAATTGATTGCGCAAAACAAAACGTTTCGCATCAGTAATCCTGACGACTCCTTATTTGGACTTAGCGTTAACTCACTTTCTGACTTAAATGGCGATGATCGAAATGATCTCATGGTCTGGGGGAGTCGTGGAAACCATTTCGTTTTCACAAATGCTGGAATACGTCTATTTGATTTAAACGACCTATCACCGGATGGGTTCATTGAACTCCCTGATGATGCCGAGAACCAATTCGGCGCTTGGCGTCTTAACGTGTTTAGCTTCGATAGTGGACCCGTCAGTTCTACCGTGCTACGTCCAGAGAGTGAAAGCGGTACAAATTTACTCGTAGCACCTCGTTTCGGTTCACTGTTTACTGCTGAGATTAACAATCTAGATTACCTCGACGACCCAACTGGTGCAGATTTAAACGGTATCGTCAACATACCAGTTCGAATTCGCTATCCGGGAATCTATCAATTGCGGGTACCGTATGGACCCAAAGGTCGCTCACCGTTGACTGGCGCCGTATCGCTCGGCGACCTCGATGGTGACTCTAAAACGGACTTCGCTTTCACCATGCACTCCGCAGATCTACGCGGCCGATATAGCAGCATGTTCGTCGTGTTCTCGACGGAATTGGACTACCTAGATCAAGCCGACGGACGGGCGGATCACATCGTCATGCTTCATAACAATGGATCTGACCTGGATGCTGACGGGATTCCAAATATTCACGATAGCGACGATGATGGCGATGGACTGCCTGACTTCTTCGACGCTTATCCTCATTTGAGTCAATTTCAATACGATGCCGACTTCGATTGGCACGCGAACGCAATCGACGTCTACCCGTTAGACGCACGCGAACACTCGGACTTAGATTTCGATGGCATCGGCGATATAGACGACCCAGATATCGACGGAGATGGGATTCTCAATGACGACGATCAGTTTCCTCGAGATTTTGATAACGACGGAATCCCAAATGAGGAGGATTTGGATGACGATAACGATTCAGTAGTTGATGAAGACGACGCGTTTCCTCTCGACCCTAATGAAAGTCTAGACTCAGATGGTGATGGCGTAGGCGACAACGGCGATGCCTTCGCGCTCGATCCCAACGAATGGTTGGATACGGACCAGGACGGGATCGGGAATAACGCAGATTCGGATGACGATAACGACGGTTATTTAGACGACGATGACACCTTTCCATTGGACCCCGAAGAGTGGCTTGATTCCGATGGTGATGGCTATGGCGATAACTCCGATCAGTTTCCCCTCGACCCGTTTGAATGGGAAGATCTTGATGGTGATGGCTACGGTGACAACCACGGCCCAGCCAAATTCGCCTCGTATCGCCTGCAATCAGATTGGCAAGCGGCCAGCTCAGAATCGGTCGAGAGTTTCAACACCGAGGCGTTTCGTCTCGGCGATTTCGATCGAGATGGCAGCGTCGATATTGAGATCTCCAACTCACTTCTACACCTATCTAGCAATCCTCTTTTGCTCGTATCTGGTGTCGACCTCGACGTACTTGACTTACTCGACGGAGCCGCAGACAGAACGATCGACCTTAACGAAATCCACCGTGGTCCATCGAGCTGGCGACTTGTCGACAGTCAAAGCGAAGCAGACACTGCTCGTTACAGCGGCGCAACTGTAGGTGATCTAAATCGAGACGGTACCCAAGACATGGTCATTGTTGACCCCTGGTCTTATGACCTGTCTGGTTCGTTAACGCTGGTATATGGTGGCAATTGGACTGAGATTGACGAAGCTGATGGAGCACTCGACGGTCAGATTGATCTACACACTTGTGTTCAGAGCGAGTTTTGCACCCGCTTAAGAAGCTCCGCGACGCGACACGGATTAGGCTTAAACGCAACTCTGATCGCAAATTTCTCTTCTACGAGCGACATCGCATTGACGGTCGGAACGTTAACAGCTCGGTCTCGTCGTCCCGGACGATCGGGGGTTGGTGCGTCCTATCTCCTACCTTACGAAGCGATATCTTCGCTAAGCTCCGGCGATGACGAGACAGTTCTTCTCGATGCAGTGACAGACGACGCACGATCTTGGTCGTTTTATCCAGAATTCGATACCTTCATTCCTAATATCGGCGCAACGTTAGTTGGCCGCATCCCTGATCTAGACAGCGACGGTACTGACGAATTCCTAGTCAACAATAGCTTAACCACGCCACCACGCATCTACGTACTCGCATCGAGTGATTTGGCGGCGATGGATAGCGCGGACTCCGAATCGGATCAGAATGTCAGTCTGCGGCACGCATATGGAGAACCAAATTCCTACCGGATCGACGGTTACTTACTCAATCCCGCTAGTACACTAACTTCAACACTCCTCGAATCAACAGATGCTAGTAATAGGTCGTTCTTGCTTCCGTTAATTGAAAGCGGCAATCTCCGCCGCACACACCTCGTTGATTTGAGAAATCTCGAAGAACACGATAGTGCGGAAGGTCCTGTAGATGGGGTAATCCAATCATTCGAAAGGGGTGAAAACGGAGTGTGGGCGTTTCCAGGCATGAACAGCCTAGCTGTATGCAAGCCCGAATCTAGAAGCGGTCGCATTCAAAGCCTTGCTTCTTCCCGTGACTCGTCTGTCGTTACTCCATCGGCTGATGGATTTGAACTCTATGTATTCGATACGCGAGATCATGCCACCCTAGATTCTCTCGATGGTCGAACCGATGGCAACATACACCTCACGCACGTCAGTGAGCAAGGGAGTGAAGCTGTTTGGCGCGTATCTTTCGGTGAACTAACAAGGCAAAGCGAAGGTGCGATATTTACGTGTCTTGGGGACTTAGACGGCGACCATCACGAAGATATCTTGGTCACCCTATCCGATAGAAATGGCGCAGAACGACGCACTCGAGTTATTTTGCTAGTGTACGCAGACCTGGCTTTGCTGGATGAACTTGATGGAGAGCTAGACATGCAAGTCGATATTTCCGAGATATGGCCAAATGATTGAAATCACAACAAAGTTGGGATTCGGCTTTAGCTAGGTGCGTTGTCCAGAGATTTCAATACATAGTGCCTGAGTTCACCATTCCTTCCTCACTTAACGTCGCAATCGATCCGGAGGAAGTTTCAACGGTTGAAGAATTCACTCATCGAATCGGAACATCGGAATCGACGCTGAAATTCATACTTCAAACACACACGATCGCTAATCTCAAGGCATTCAACTTCTGTAGTAATCGGCGTTACGAGGTTGACGTTTTCGTCGTGCATGCGACATGACGCTAATGCGGCGTTGTGCACGGCTTGATTCTCAAGTACAGCTGTCACGACATCTTGATGGTCTTTTTGCAGACGTGCCATAACGTCGATTTCGGTAAAAACAGCGAGAGGAATTGGTCGATCCATCGTTACGGTCATGACGATTTCCTCACCCGTTGCTCGGGAATCCATCTCCTCTTTTCCCACGCATTCATGATCAATAACGACGCGTTGTACGCGGCAGATAACACCCGTAGCAATACCGACATGACAATTTCGCTTGACATCTCGGAAGGTTGCTACGTCGTCATAACCCAGTTCTTTGCAACGTTGGAGCGCGTTGGACTTTCCTACCACATCCACGTCTACATCCGCGCCAACGTTGGTGTAGATCGCTCCCGTTGGAGAAAGAACAACATCAACTCCCGGTGTTAGAGAACTACACCCGACAAGCACCATAAGAGTCAACACGAAGATGGAGTACTTCATACCTATGCGCTCTGTACGCGAACCAACTAAACGAACTTTATTCATCAGCCTCCTGTATGCAATCTAGCTTGACCAAATTTAGACGCAGCTCTTTCTACTTCGATGTGGTCGATGCGTATCCACACCAGCTAATATTCCGCCGTCAATAACCCTCGTTTGGAATCCATCAGGCAATCACCCGCCATGTCCAAACATCAACTTATCTACTTTCTGTGTATTACTGTGATGTCTATATCAACACTCGCCGAAGATCAAGATCCCTACCTTTGGCTAGAGGAAGTCCAGAGCGAGGCAGCGCTTGCATGGTCCAAGGAAATGAATGCTCACGCATACGAGCAGTTGGCGCAATCACCCACTTTCAATGTAATCAACGAACGAATCAAAGCGATTCTTGACGCGCAAGACCGTATCCCGTACGTATCAAAACTCGGAGATTTCTACTACAACTTTTGGCAAGATGCGAATCACCAACGCGGCATACTTCGCCGTACAACACTAGAAGAGTATCGAAAAGCGACGCCTACTTGGGAGGTTGTTATCGATGTTGACCAACTAGGTGAGTCCGAAGGCGAAAGTTGGGTCTATGGTGGCTCCTCTACTCTAAAACCATCCTTCGACAGATCCTTGATTAGTCTATCGAGAGGTGGGTCTGACGCGCGCGTAGTGCGCGAATTTGACCTATCAGCCAAAACCTTCGTAAAAGGTGGTTTTGACTTAGCTGAAGCTAAGAGCGATGTCGCATGGTTGAACAAGGACGAAATTCTGGTAGCTTCGGATTTCGGCGAGGGCACCTTAACGGAATCAGGTTATCCTCGGATCGTCAAACGTTGGTCGAGAGGCGAATCACTCAAGGATGCTGAACTCCTCTTCGAGGGTAAAACCACAGATGTAGGCATATTTGGATTTTCGAATCAGACAAGAGACTTCGAACGGGCAGGCGTCGTTCGTGCAATCGACTTTTTCAATTCGGACACGCACCTACTCATCGACGACCAACTCATGCTGATTGACAAACCGACGCATGCTGAGGTGTCCTTTTTTAGAGACTGGCTACTAATTTCACCCAAGAAAGACTGGAAGCTAGAAGACACGACATATCCAAGCGGTTCGCTACTCGCAGCCAATCTTGCTAGCTACTTGGCAGGATCACGCGACATGCACGTGCTGTTTGCTCCCACCCCGAGTCGCAGCTTGGCTGGATTCACTGAAACGCGGAATTTCGTATTGATGAACGTAATTGAAAACGTTCGTAACCAGATTGAGGTAGCCGCCTATCGTGACGACGCGTGGCATACCGAACCGTTGAACGCAGATCAAGGCTTTCAAACCATTTCTGTCCGTCCAGTCGACGAAAGTAAAACCGATGAGTATTTCATCACCAGAAGCGATTTCTTAACACCTCCTACGTTCGGTATTGGTGAAATCGGTGGGACCGAGGAAGCACTCAAACAGGAGCCTCCCGTGTTCGATGTCGAGGGCTTATCGATCACGCAACATTGGGCTACATCAAATGATGGCACCCAGATACCGTACTTTCAGGTAGGACCAACGGAAGTTCAATCTCCACTCCCCACGCTACTCTATGGTTACGGTGGCTTCGAGGTCTCCTTATTGCCTGCGTATCAGAAACTCACAGGTTCCGAGTGGTTAGAAAATGGCGGCGTTTACGTCGTAGCGAATATCCGTGGGGGTGGCGAATTTGGTCCACAGTGGCATCGTGCCGCGCTTAAAGAAAAGAGACACAGAGCCTACAACGACTTTATCGCGGTCGCGGAGGATCTTCTCGCTCGAAAGGTAACTACCTCACGATTACTTGGAATCATGGGTGGTAGCAATGGTGGTTTGTTGATGGGGAACATGCTGACTCGTCGGCCCGACCTGTTCGGAGCGATTGTTGCCGCGGTTCCGCTTTTTGATATGAAGCGATACCACCTGCTCCTAGCTGGAGCAAGTTGGATGGCAGAATACGGCGACCCTGATGTCCCTGAAGAGTGGGACTTCATCAAGGAGTTTTCGCCATACCAAAACCTGTCGAAGGACGTTACCTATCCGCCTTTGTTCGTAACGACCTCGACCGCTGATGATCGCGTCCACCCAGGTCATGCCCGTAAGTTGGTCGCGCGTATGCGCGAATTTGAGAAGGATGTGACGTATTACGAAAACCTAGAAGGAGGTCACGCAGGCGCAGCCGACAACGCACAACGTGCGCTTATGTCCGCATTGCAATATCAGTTTTTATGGAAGCATCTAACCGTCGATAGAGACGTTCCAGACCAGCAATAGGCATTGCACTCTTCTAAGCCGCGAATACCTTCCCCGGATTGAGTATGCCCTTCGGATCAAGCGCGGATTTCAATGTTCTCATCAATTTGACTTCTGTATCGTTCCGAGAAACATCTAAATAGGGCTTTTTCTCAAGCCCAACGCCGTGTTCTGCAGAGACTGATCCTCCGATCGGTCGCAGCGGCTCATAGACGCACAAATTAACATCGTGGTGTGCCGATTCATCTTTGCCAGCCGAGATCGCGAAGTGGAGATTGCCATCGCCCATGTGTCCGAATGTAAATAGTTGATGGTGTCCGAATCGACGCTTTAAATTGTCTCGGACTTCCCCAACGTAACGCTCCATGTATGGGACCTGAAGACTAACGTCGTAAATGAACATCGGGTCGTATTGAAATATCTGTTCCACATCGTCGCGCATCGCCCAGAACTGCCGTCGCTGATCACCGTTCTGAGCGACGGTTGCATCTTTTGCAAGACCTTTATCCAATGCCTCTGCTAGCGCATCTTCTAGACGCACCTTGTCGTTCTCCTGATCGCCGCCCATAGCCTCAATCAAGACATAGATTGGGTAACTCTGCTCAAGCGGCGGTCGCTGCTTTGCTGGCGGGGTAGTGACGAGTCGATAAAAATCGTTCCACATGACCTCGAACGCTGATAGCGTGCCGCCGAGATACGCGTCCATGTGCTTGAGAATGAGCGGCATCTTCTCGAAACTATCCGCTGCGACTAGCGCTGTTTCTTGACTTCGTGGTAGCTCCCTCAACCTCACGACTGCACGCGTGACGATTCCGAGACAACCTTCCGTTCCAATGAACAACTGTTTGATGTCGTAACCTGCGTTGTTCTTGATCATCTCGTTCATGGATGACACAATCGTTCCGTCGGCGAGCACGGCCTCTGTACCAAGCACCATGTCTCGTGTCATGCCGTAGCGAATAACTCGATTCCCACCCGCGTTCGTCGCAATGTTGCCACCGATGGTGCAGCTGCCACGTGCACCGATATCGAGAGGATAGAGTAAGCCGTGTCGTTCTGCTTCCTCCTGAGCCGCTTGAAGAAGCACGCCCGCCTGAAGCGTCATGGTGCGATTGACATCGTCAACGCTCTCAATCTGATTCATACGTTCAAGCGACAAAATCAAATCAGACTGTACTGTATCCGCACCTTCAACCAAACCCGTGCGTCCACCATGCGCAATAACGGTTTGACTGCGATCGTGGCAGAGTTTAAGAATGGCGCTGACTTCCTCGGTAGTCCGCGGTCTTACGATCGCATGGGCTTGGATCCCCTGCGGACGCCAGATTCCTACTGCACGCGAACTTACATCTTCGCCAGTGAGAACCGCGTCTGAACCAGCAATATCTACCAGATCAGCAACAAGCTGACTCATCGAGTGATATCCAAATATGCGGGATGCGCAGTATAGGGAACGAACGCGTCAGCTTTCAAGCTAAGTTGCAGACAACCTAATCAGAGAACGTGGTCTACCACATCAGTGCGGGACAGCAGCGTGCGAAGGTGGTGGCTCCGGTATTGGTTCGACGACATCGCCGAAGTACACAATCCTTGAAGCCCACGCGTAATCTGCTTCGTACGCAAGTAAGTACATCAAAACGATAAGGACAAGCGGCGGTACGAGGATCGCTGTAATTAATGTTGGGCGTTCCCACTTCATGTGCATAAACACCGCAACGATAAATCCCGCCTTTAGTAGCATGAAGACGACGATCAAGAACCAGCGTAAATGGCCTTCAAAGGCGAAGAAATCGACCAAATAAGAGGCGATACTGAATACAAAGAGCAGCGCCCAGACAAGAAAGTAAACCTTGATCGGATGTTGTTGACCGACTTCCGCCATGACTTAAGTGTGAATCCTTACCAGAGATAGAAGAAAGCGAAAATGAAGACCCATACCAGATCGACAAAGTGCCAATACAAACCGGTTATCTCGACGATCTCAAAGCTGGTGTTGTCGTATTTACCACGCAAGACTCGAAATGCAACGATTAACAGATAGACCACACCGGCCGACACGTGCAAGCCGTGAAAACCGGTGATCATGAAGAAGAAAGAGCCGAACTGTGCCGCACCCATGGGATTTTGCCATGCTCTCACACCTTCGTCACCGATCAACTTAGTCCACTCGAATGCTTGCATACCAACGAAGGAAGCGCCCAGCAGCGCGGTGGCAAACATAAGCCAGAACACCGCAACCTTTCGCTTGCGATACCCCATATTTACGGCCATCGCCATGGTGCCGCTCGACGTGATCAAGATGAACGTCATGATCGCGATCAACAGCAACGGCACTGGTACGCCGAACGCTTCGAGCGAAAAGACCTCACTGGGTTCGGGCCACGCATCCGTTTGCGTCATTCTGACAGCCATGTAGCTGACCAAGAACGACGTGAAAATGAACGTGTCCGACAGCAAGAAAATCCACATCATGGCCTTGCCCCACGGCACGGCCTTAAATGTCGTGACGTCCGAAGACCAGTCGTTGACGATCGTGGTTAGTGGACCTTGATCTGTCTCTGCCGCTTCAGCCATATTTGCTTAATCTGTACCTTGTAATAGTCGCTACGACGTCTGGCCTTGCGGTACCGTTTGAGGAATGAAATCCTTCTCGGACCCCGGTACGTTGTAGTCGTACGCCCATCGATGAACGGTTGGTAATCTATCGCCCCAATTGCCGTGACCAGGCGGCGTTTCTGGCGTGCACCACTCCAAGCTATTTGCGCCCCAAGGGTTATCACCAGCAGGTTTGCCATAAAAGTAGCTATGAACCAAGTTGATTACATAGAGTAGCTGCGCCACGCCAACAACCAATGCGGTGTATGTAATGACTTCGTTCAATAGCTGTGCGGACGCTGGGTAGAAACTCGAATCAAAGTTCTCGTAATAACGTCTTGGCACGCCAATAAAGCCGAGGTAATGCATCGGGAAGTAAATGATGTACGTTCCGAGGAAGGTGATCCAGAAATGCCATTTACCTAGCGTGTCATTGAGCATCCGCCCGGTGAGCTTGGGATACCAGTGATAGATACCGCCAAAGATCGCGAGAATCGGGGATACACCCATGACCATATGGAAGTGCGCAACAACGAAATACGTATCAGATAGTGGAATATCAATGATGACATTGCCGAGGAACAGGCCGGTGATACCACCCATGATGAACGTCAATACGAACGAGAGTGCGTACAACATCGGGACAGTGAGCTTGATATTGGCCTTCCACAGCGTCAAAATCCAGTTGTACACCTTGATCGCCGTCGGCACTGCAATGATGAGGGTGGTGGTCGCAAAGAAGAATCCGAAATACGGGTGCATACCTGCAACAAACATGTGATGCGCCCACACGATAAATGACAAGATGCCAATAAACACCAACGCCCACACCATGAGACGATAACCAAAGATGTTCTTGCGTGCGTGAACCGATATTAGATCCGACACCACGCCAAACGCCGGTAGCGCGACGATATATACCTCAGGATGGCCGAAGAACCAGAACAAATGCTGGAATAACAGCGGTTGACCGCCATCGTATGCCAACGTCTGACCTAGTGAGACGATCGCAGGCATGAAGAAACTGGTACCGATTTTCAAGTCCAAGATCATCATGATCGCGCTAACGAACAGCGCTGGAAACGCCAATAGACCCAAGAACGTCGCGACGAATATCCCCCACACAGTCAACGGTAGTCGCATGAGCGACATGCCCCGCGTTCGTGCCTGCAGAATGGTGGTAATGTAGTTCAACCCACCCATCGTGAAAGCAACAATAAAGACGGCGAGCGACGCGAGCATCGTCGTAATACCCCAGTCTGCGCCAGGCGTGCCTTCGGTGATCGTCTGTGGAGGGTACAACGTCCACCCTGCGCCAGTTGGCCCCCCTAATCCGGGTATATACGCCAAAAGCAAAATGATCACGGACAGGAGATACACCCAATAACTGAGCATATTCACGAATGGGAAAACCATATCCCTTGCGCCACACATTAGAGGCACGGTGAAGTTCCCAAATGCGCCCAACAGAAACGCGGTCAGTAGGTATATCACCATGATCATCCCATGCATGGTGATCGATTGATAGTAGTAGTCCTCGACGAACCAATCCATGAATTCTGGAAACGCAATCTGAATGCGCATCAAGTCCGAGAGAAACAACGCGACCAAGCCAACGGCCATTGCCGTGATTCCGTACTGAACGGCGATCACCTTGTGGTCTTGACTGAAGACGTACTTCCCAATCCATGTCTTTGGATGGTGAAGCGGAACGGTTTCCTGATAAGGAATTTCAGCTGTTGCCATCAGTGTTCCTCAACGAAAATGCTTGAGTTACGTTGGTCCATTTTTATTCTGCCGTCTCCTGGAGGAAGCGTACGAGCGCTTCCATCTCGTCGTCTTCAAAAGCATAAGGGGTCATTACAGATCCGAACCCTTCTACGAGCTTTACGTTTGGTTCAACGATCGATTCGACGATGTATTCCTCATCAGCAATAACGGTGGCGCCGTCGGATAGCGTGATTTCGCGACCCCACAAACCCTTCCATGTAGGTCCGACAACAGACGTCCCATCGAGTGAATGACAAGCAAAGCACCCATTCTGGTCTGCTATCTGACGACCTTTCGCGACGATAGGTTCTTCTGGTTTCTGTCCGGCTTTCATTTCCGCCCAAGTGACCTGGGCGTCCAGCCACGTTTCGAAATCTTCCTGTGTGTCGATATACATCGTGCCACGCATGATGTGATGACCGCGACCACAAAGTTCAGCACAAAGGATTTCAAATTCTCCCGTGCGTGTCGGCCTAAACCAGAAATATGTGATCATGCCGGGGACCATGTCCATTTTGGCGCGGATTTCTGGCACCCAGAAGTCGTGGAGTACGTCCTTTGATCGAAGCACCACCTTGATGTTTCGGTCAAGAGGCAGATGGAGCACGTTACTCGCGATCAAGATGTCGTCGTCTCCGTGTGGGTCGTCATCGCGCATGCCAAATGGGTTTAGCGACGTGATGTTCGGCTCGTACGTCGTACCATCAAATGTACGATCCACATTCTTCTTAACCGTTGTCGCGCCTAGGATACCGTCCTCTCCTGGAAAGCGGAATTTCCAAGTCCATTGTTCACCGTAGACCTCGACTTCCATCGCGTCTGAAGGGACCTGCACGTAGTCGTCCCAGGCAATCAAACCTGGCGCAAGCATGATCACGACGCCGATTGATGTAATGATCGTCAACCAGCTTTCAAGGACTGGGTGTTCAGGTTCATAGTGTGATTCACCACTCTCGTGGTATTTGTACCGCCAGATTGCCCAAGCCATGAACAAGCCCAACAGGACAAACGCGACACCGGTTATCCACCATGTGACCTTGACGGTAAAGTCGATGAACTCCCAGTTCGAAGCAATCTCTGTGAATTGCCACGGGCTCCATACATTGAAGATCACCGAACCAATAACCACAAGCCCCAGCAATATGGCTACGTGATGATCAAGAATCTTTCGCATGGTCCTCCACTTCCGCGAATTCGTTTTACTCTAGGCATGTTCGTTGCGTATTCGCACGAACTTAGCAAGTGGAAAGCGATTCGCAATTACCTCAATAGCGGCGCTCTGGCATGTTCGTAGTGCCAACTAACACGAACGCAACACGCCTTCGAGAAAAGGCGGTACGCTATCTCAGATAACGAATTTTAAGGGGCGCTAATTTTGCCTAAACCAGTTTGCTTTTCAAATAGAAGTAAACAATGTGCACGGATTTTCCAACTCACTCGTCCATGGTGCATATCAACCATCGCGCGTTGGAAAGATTTCGCTTGCGGGCACATATTCCGCACCCGTCGCTTGGGCAACCGCGCTATGCGTTATGTGTCCCTCGTATACATTCAGACCCGCACGTAAATGAGGATCGGCCGATAGTGCTTGAGACACTCCATTGTCTGCTATCGCCAATGCGAACGGTAGGGTAGCATTATTGAGTGCAAGAGTCGAAGTCCGTGCCACTGCACCTGGCATGTTGGCAACGCAGTAATGCACCACGTCGTGTTTCACGAATATAGGTTCTGAATGGGTCGTCGGGCGCGATGTTTCAAAACACCCTCCTTGGTCGATTGCCACATCGACTAACACCGACCCTCTTTGCATTTCTTTCACCATATCCTCTGACACCAGCCGAGGTGCTTTGCTTCCTGGAACTAGAACGGCCCCGATGACCAGATCCGCTTTCACTACGTGTTCGTAGACAGAATTAACAGTCGAATAGCGAGTATGCAACGCAGGTCGAAATTCCAACTCTAGCTCCGCGAGGCGCCGCAAATCAATGTCGAATATCACGACATCCGCTTCCATACCCAACGCCATCCGAGCCGCATTCATGCCGACCACGCCACCACCCAAGACCACGACACTCGCAGGCGGCGAGCCAGGCACACCTCCGAGGAGCGTACCGCGACCACCCTGCTCAATCTCCAATGCGTGCGCGCCAGCCTGAACTGACATTCGACCCGCAACCTCACTCATAGGCGCGAGCAACGGTAGTCTCCCTAGAGCATCTGTAACCGTCTCGTATGCGATCGCAGTACACCCGCTTTCCTGCAATGCACTTGTTAGGACGGGATCTGGCGCAAGATGAAGATAAGTGAAGAGAATTTGTCCCTTCTTTAACCTCTTTACTTCTTCAGGCTGTGGCTCTTTAACCTTGACGATCATGTCCGCTTCAAATAATCGATCCAGGTCGTTTGTTAGTTTTGCGCCTGCCGCAATGTATTCCTCATCGGACAATCCAAGTTTGAATGCGCATCCCGCTTCGACCAATACATTGTGACCGTGGAGTACAAGCTCTCGTACGCTCGCGGGCGTTACGCCGACACGATTCTCATCTGTTTTGATTTCTTTAGGAACGCCAATCAGCACAATATTCGCTTCTCTCGATTAGGGAAAAATAAGTTGGTTCCGGGGCGATTCGAATCCCCCGCGATTGTGACACCAATTCTCACAAGTAATTAGTTCAAGTGTCGAATTCTGTTTCTAGTCAATTGTTGCTCGATGCTCTCGCACATTGTGCACGAGAGCGATTCTCGAAAGACGCGCTTGCCCGCCTCTGTGACGCACTTGAAACAGGATTGAAATCAAACGACGATCCTAGGATTGAACTTTTCGAGGCTCTAACAAATTACGCCTACCAGTTGCGTGACGGTGCGATTCAAGCAACTGTAGACACGACATCTCTGTTTCATGAAGCGCAAACCCTTCTTGGCGAAGAAAGTTCATCTCGACAAAGCACCTCGTTCGATGACCAAGTAGCAAATCTCTTAGAACGAATCGATCTTGCTGCTTCGGGCGGGTTTGACGCACTAGAAGCCGGTGAAGTTCCTGAATTCGACAGATTAGTTGAATCTACATCTGAATCGTTACGAATTCAAAACACGCTACATCGTATAAATGCTTCGCTGAACGCCATCGAACGTCATGCCCAGTCAAGTCGTTCTGCCAGCCCGTCTCTCGCGGCGATTTACTCGCGCCATCGACGATTAGTAAACGCTCTAGCTCCTCCACCTCTTTCGGATCAGGTTATTCCGCTGACAGCGTTGGAAGAAATGCTCTCTCTTCAGCTAACTGACACAAACGCAGATTTGAACGTTGATCGCGAGGGGTTAGTTCATCCAACGTACATCCCCATCCTATCCTCACTAATTTCGCATCTCGCACATAGCTTGAGTGCGAACAAGATCAGAGACATTCAGATCTCCCACCGACAAGATGTGATTGTGATTCAGTTGACTCTGCTCGTTCGTTATTCATCTGAATCGGATTTACGCGCAAACGCAATCGAACAGGGATTTCTGAGTGCAGATGCACCGCTACACGATGGTGATGAGTTGCAATACCTGTTGTTACCTAAAACTTCACAATCAAATGAACAGCTGATTCAATCATCCGCACTGTTTGACGCTCTCCAATCCCTCTGCGCGAAGATCGTTGTCGAATCTATGGGGGCAACCATCAGCGTGTCGACAACACTACCGGCCAACGTCAAGTTGGAAGAGGTTACGACGTTTACGCTAAATGGCGCTCCGTATGCGATCCTGACCGAATCAGTCAAAAACATCGACTACACGGTGAGAGCACATGACCTTGAGAGCCAATCGTCGCAGAATATCGAACATGGCTCCTATCGAGTTATTCGCCTGGATCAATCAAACGGGAAAGAAGAGGTCTGTCTGCAGATTGACGACGGCCGTAATCGTATCGCGCTGTTCATAGATCGAATAGAACCACCAGGACAGTTATCCGTGCTGGACGCTTCTGTCACTAGTACCCATATTGGAGGCAGTGTGCGCCTATTAGATCGGCGTCTCGTGGTGCTGATCTCGCCCGACGAGCTTGATGATCCGCTTTCTTCAATTTTGGAACCGCCATCGAGCGCTTCTCCCTTACTACTCGTACTTGGCACCGCTACCTTCGTTTCGCAATTGAGCCCCCACGATTACCAAGTGTCGTACGCCGAAGGGGAGCTGGATGCAACGGCGGCTTTTCAAGAACAACGACCGAAGGCGATCGTGGTTGATCAGCGTGAACTAGCTAAATACGACCGTCTGCTAACTACCGCCACGGCTATGAGCGTACCTGTGATCGTGCGAGATTCAGGGAATCAAGACGTCAAATCCGACCGTTCGTTCTCTGAATTCAATACAGTCAAGTCTTTGACAGAACTTGAAGCACAGCTGCAAGGTTTCGCCACAGAGAAGGGCGACGAACAGCAGTAGAAACTAGCTATCTAGAAGTAAGGCTAAGAACGCTTGCGTGGGTCGTGCCAAGTTCAACGTGTAAACGTGTATACCTGAAGCACCGTCAGCCATTAGTCGTCGACATAGGTTCGCAACGACGTCCGCACCATACGCTCGGAGTTGATCTGGGTCGTGCTCCCGTGAACGCAATTGCATCATCAACCAACGAGGAATTTCCGCACCGCACTTTTCAGAAAATTGAATCAGTTTTTGGAAATTTGCGATCGGCATGACGCCCGGCAGAATCGGCTTTCTTATGCCGGCTTGGCGGCAGTTATCTAAAAAAGCAGGATACGCATCCGGGTTGAAGAAATACTGGGTTATGCAGCAATCCGCACCGGCGTCAACCTTTTCCTTGAGTCGATCGATGTCAACATCTATAGATTCCGCCTCTGGGTGCATCTCTGGATAACAACCAACATGCAATCTAAACCTGTTGCCCATTTCTTCGCGTATCAACGATACGAGTTCATGCGCGTGTCGAAACGATATTTCACCCAACGTATCTTCGCCAACGTCACCACGCAGAACCACCATATCCGACACGCCAATGTCAGCATATCGCGCAAGTAGCGATACCATGCTCTCCCGCGTGTCGCCGCCCCAAGTGATATGCGGAATCGCGTTGTATCCATGCTCCCGGAGCATGCTTACCGTTTCGAGTGTGCCTTCTCGTGCAGACCCACCAGCGCCATGGGTAACCGAGTAGAAATCAGGATGAAATTCGGCTAGACGATTCGCTGTGCGAAGGAGATTACGAGTCTCGCGAGGCGTTTTAGGAGGGAAAAATTCGAAACTAAGATGCGAGAGATCGCTACGTTCCAAAGGCGTCCGCCTTAAGTCGTTCAGCGCGATCCGTACTCTCCCACGTATACACGTCTTCCGCGTGTCCGAAGTGACCGAATGTCGCTGTCTGACGGTAAATCGGATTCCTGAGTTGGAGCATCTCGACGATGCCGCCCGCACTTAAATCAAAATGCTCGGTAACGAGTTGACCGATTTTGTCGTCATCAATGCCGTCGGCACTCGTATCAAACGTATTGACGACCACATCAACTGGTTGCGATTGACCAATGGCGTAACTAATCTGAACTTCGCAACGTTCCGCTAAACCTGCAGCTACTACGTTTTTCGCAACATACCGCGCCGCGTACGCCGCCGACCGATCAACTTTCGTCGGATCCTTTCCAGAAAATGCGCCACCTCCGTGGCGTGCCATACCACCATATGTATCAACAATGATTTTGCGACCCGTCAGTCCGCAATCAACCGCAGGTCCGCCTAGTGTCCACGGTCCACACGGATTGACATAAATCTTGGCATCAGAGATATCGAAATTCTCGGCCAGAACCGGTCTGATGATGCTTTCGGTAATCTCGTTTTCAACGAATTTATCGTCAAGACCCTCATCATGTTGCGCAGAAAACACAATGGTTTTTACTGCACTTGGACGGCCATTCTCATACGCAAACGTCAATTGGCATTTTGCGTCGGGACCGAGGAAGTCCATCCCGTTGCGTCTTACTTCGGCGTGCTTTCGCATCAATCGATGTGAATACATGATGGGGGCAGGCATGAGTTCAGGCGTTTCGTTCGACGCATATCCAAACATCATGCCTTGGTCACCTGCACCGACCTCTTCCTGCGTAGCTTCAGTTTCGCCGACCTTGGTACCAGCCGCAATGTCACTCGACTGTTCATTCACCATCACGCAGACTTCGCACGCATCGTAGTCGATCCCGAACTCCTTGGTGTAACCCACGTCACGCAAAACTTGACGGGCAATGTGGTCGTAATCCAAGTTCGTACGGGTGGAAACTTCGCCCGCGATGATCACCGTGTTCGACTTAAGGAGTGTCTCACACGCAACACGCGCGTTCGGGTCGCTCGTTAGCGCGGCGTCGAGAACCGCATCAGAAATCTGATCGCATAGTTTGTCCGGGTGTCCTTCCGACACGGATTCGGATGTGAATGTACGATACTCGCTCAAATTAAGCTCCCGATTCGTTACGTGTTACGAAAAACGCGACGGGCCGTTCTTAAAGGACGAAGAATTGTATGCAGGGAGTGCACCTCACAATTGTTGACAATGCATGCATTGGTAATAACCCGGGTCCAAAATGCTCTATGCAAACGACGCGATTTTTTCATATTAACGATAAATAAATGTATATAAGTGGTACTTCTCTATTATCAGTTTTATATTAAGGAAACGGCGCGGATAAATATTAAATACCTATATAAGTTTCACTAATTCTCTAAATGTCTAAATATCCCCATATGCAAAATTAGCCGCTCGCTTCTCGTATTTTTCTTATGCAAACGAGCAAAGAACGCGCCAACGCAATTCGCGCTTTGGCTATGGACGCTGTTCAGCAGGCAAATTCAGGTCATCCCGGTGCGCCAATGGGTCTAGCAGATATGGCTGAGGTCTTGTGGCGACAATACTTGCGTTTCAATCCGAAGAACCCTTCATGGTTCAATCGCGATCGCTTCGTGCTATCTAACGGTCATGGTTCCATGCTGCTCTACGCCGTACTTCACCTGACCGGATACGATGTATCGATTGATGATATTAGAAACTTCAGACAGCTTCATTCGAAAACCGCGGGTCATCCAGAATATGGTGAATGCCCTGGTATCGAAACCACCACAGGTCCGCTTGGTCAAGGCTTAGCTAATGCCGTAGGCATGGCATTAGCCGAGAAACAGCTCGCGAGTGAATTCAATCGGGAAGGTTTTGACGTGGTTGACCATCACACATGGGTTTGCGTAGGTGATGGGTGCCTAATGGAGGGCATTTCACATGAAGCGGCATCTTTGGCGGGCACACTTGGCCTCGGAAAACTAATCGCTATCTACGACAGCAACGGCATATCAATCGATGGCGAAACTAAATATTGGTTTACCGAAGACGTGGCTAATCGATTCGCAGCATACGGTTGGCGCGTCATCGAAGATGTAGATGGGCATGACACTGGCGCTTTGAAACAAGCATTCGATACGGCTTGCGAATCTAGTGATCGACCCACACTGATCTGTTGCAACACCACGATTGGATACGGTGCACCCAACAAAGGGGGGACGGCAAGCGCACACGGTTCACCACTCGGCGATGACGAAATCGCGCTTGTTCGAGAAGGCATAGGTTGGTCACACGAGCCATTTATGGTTCCAGATGCGATTTACCGAGAATGGGACGCGACCACTCGGGGCGCGCAGCTCGAAGAAGAGTGGAACTCAATGATGGTAGCGTACGCCAAGGCTCATCCACAACTTGCTCATGAACTAAAGAGAAGAATTTCAGGCGAACTACCAAAAGGTTGGTATGAGCGCATCACGGAATTTGCTCAGTCTGGACAGCACGAAGCGACGTCGTTAGAGACGCGCAAAGCATCTGGTCAATGTCTCGACGTACTCGGTCCCAAAGTCACGGAACTACTTGGTGGTTCTGCAGACCTGACCGGGTCCAACAATACACAATGGGACGGCGCTGGATGGCTGTGGGAAGGAGGGCGGTATCTGAATTACGGGGTCCGTGAGTTTGGCATGACCGCAATCGCTAATGGGTTGTCCTTGCACGGAGGTTTCGTTCCTTACACAGGCACATTTCTCGTGTTTATGGAATATGCCCGAAACGCGGTGAGACTGGCGACTCTGATGGGACTCCGACATGTCTTTGTCTACACGCACGATTCCGTGGGTCTAGGTGAGGATGGCCCCACGCATCAACCAATTGAACAACTGACCAACCTTCGAACGACCCCGAATCTTGCAGTTTGGCGTCCATGTGACGTCGCTGAAACCGCAATTGCGTGGCGGGAAGCGCTTAGTAGGACTGACGGTCCCTGCGCCATCGTATTAACTCGCCAAAAGACTCAGCCGCAGCTTCGCGATGATGAGACATTCAACAATATCGCAAAAGGTGGATACACCCTTCGGGCGGAATCTTCAGAATTGCGATTAATCCTTATTTCTACAGGGTCTGAAGTTGAGGTTGCTCAAGCCGCCGCGGACCAACTTGAGGAAAAGGGCTATGGGGTCAGAGTTGTGTCGATGCCATCCGTCGATCGGTTCCTGGCGCAATCAGACGACTATCAAGAGTCCGTTCTACCAACGGAAATGCGCAACCGAATCGCGGTTGAAGCCGCACATCCAGACTATTGGCGCAGATTCGTGGGACTCGACGGTGATGTCGTAGGCATCGGTCGCTACGGGTTGTCAGCGCCAGGACCAGAAGTTATGGAGGAGCTCGGCATTAACTCCGATAGCGTCGTGCAGGCTGCATCGAACTTGCTAACGTAACACATGGCCGTTAACAAGCTCGCTGATCTCCAACTACACAACAAACGAGTCCTTATCCGCGCTGATCTGAACGTACCGCTCGACGGTACCAAGATCACAAATGATCTGCGGATACGCGCGTCGCTACCGACCATTGAGTTCGCGCTTGAACGAGGCGCTGGGGTTTTCCTCGTTTCCCATCTAGGACGTCCCAAGCTGGGTTCGAATAACGACCACCTTTCTCTTGAGCCTGTTGCAGAACGCCTTCGAACCCTTCTCAACCGCCCAGTGGAACTGATCCGTGACTGGCAAAGCGGGTTGGATATAGACGCCGGCGAGATCAAACTGCTTGAGAACATTCGTTTTCACTCAGGCGAGACTGAAAACGACAGAGATTTATCTCGTTCGCTCGCTTCGCTCTGCGATATATATGTCAATGATGCCTTCGGAACGGCACATCGTGCGCATGCATCAACGCACGGCGTCGCAAATTACGTGACAGACGCTTGTGCGGGGCTGCTTCTGGAGTCCGAAATCGACGCCTTGGAACGAGCATTGGCAAATCCAAAGCGTCCGCTAGTAGCGGTCTTAGGCGGCTCGAAGATATCTGGGAAGCTAGAGGTATTACACAATTTGAAGCGCGTAGCCGATACGTTGCTTGTCGGCGGTGGAATGGCAAACACTTTTCTACTTGCGGCAGGTAAAAATGTCGGCAAATCACTCGTCGAGAGTGAACTCATTGACGACGCAAAGGTAATTCGGCGAAGCGCTCAACTTCCGCTGCCGGTCGACGTCATGACGTCTGAAACGATTGATCTTCGAAGCCATGCATTCCTGCGATTGGCTGACGAAATTCCAAGTCACGAAGCGATCGTAGATATCGGACCTGAAACAGCACGGCGGTACGCAAAAACAATCGCAGATGCCGGAACGGTTATATGGAATGGTCCAATGGGGATTTTTGAATACCCCCAGTTCGCGGAAGGAACACGGGCAGTCGCAGATGCAATAGCCAATACAGTGGCGTTCACACTTGCAGGAGGCGGCGATACCGTAGCTGCCATCGAGCAATTCGACATTTCGGAACGCATCGACTACATTTCCACAGGTGGTGGGGCGTTTCTGGAGTTCATTGAAGGAAAACCCTTGCCTGGAGTTGAAGCACTAAAAAGCGACGCATGACCTCTATCTTCTACCGCATGCACCTACGAGTTCGACAGAGCTAAGATGCCTCCGCAATCCAATACGACCGAGCAGTTCAGGTCGAAAGCGATGAGTGTCTTCGCGGCCAACCAAGTCAAGACCGATCCCGACGATCTTGCGAATTGGGGTACCGACTGGACGAGAAGCTTTAAGGTCGACCCTCTCGCGATCGTATTTCCGGAATCCGTCGACCAGATCGTTACTCTTGTGAAACTTGCTCCAGAATGGGGCGTCGCGCTTGTGCCGTCGGGTGGTCGCACTGGGCTTTCTGGTGGAGCCGTGGCGCCAAATCAGGAAATTGTGGTGTCGCTCGACCGCATGAACAAGATCTTGGAGTTCTATGAAACCGACAAGATCGTGCACTGTCAGGCCGGGTTAGTGACGCAGGCGCTGCAAGATTTCGCAGCCGATCAAGGATTGTTTTATCCGGTTGACTTCTCATCGTCCGGTTCCAGTCAGATAGGTGGAAACATCGCAACGAACGCAGGCGGCATACGCGTTATCCGCTACGGCTTGACACGTCGGTGGGTAGCTGGTCTCACCGTAGTCACCGGTACCGGTGAGGTGTTGCGACTTAATCACGGGTTGATCAAGAACGCCACCGGGTACGACTTGCGTCACCTTTTCGTGGGTTCTGAAGGCACTCTAGGTATCGTGGTTGAAGCTGAAATGCGTTTATTACCTCAACCTTCAGAACAGCAAGTTATGGTGCTCGCCATTCCGGATTTACACCGTATCTTGGATGTGTTGCGTGCATTTCAAGACGCACTTGAACTTTCCGCATTCGAGTTTTTCTCTGAATTAGCTTTGCAGAAGGTGCTAGCCCATCGAGACGTACCACGTCCTTTTTCGAAGGCAAGTCCTTTCTATGCACTGCTCGAATATGACGCAAACCGTATTGATATTGCTAACGAGACGTTTGAAAGTGTTCTTGAGTCGGGGTGTGTAGTCGACGGCGTCGTTAGCCAGTCATTGAGCCAAGCATCGGCGCTATGGGAGCTCCGTGAAGGAATCAGCGAATCAATCGCTTCCTTCACGCCGTACAAGAATGACATCTCGGTCAGAATTGGCGAAGTTCCCGGATTTTTGGAAGATGTCGAGAGGATCGTCTCCCAACACTATCCTGACTTGGAGGTTGTATGGTTCGGTCATATCGGTGACGGCAATCTACACCTGAACATCCTTAGGCCAGCTGACGTATCCATTGACGATTTCTATCAACGTTGCCATACCATAAGTCCAGAGTTGTTCAGTCTCATCCAACATCGACACGGTAGTATCTCTGCCGAACACGGCGTTGGTTTACTTAAACGCGACTTTTTGAACTATTCAAGAAGCGACGAAGAGATCCAAGCGATGCGGGCACTAAAACGGGTTTTTGACCCGCATGGCATACTAAACCCGAACAAGCTGTTAGCCGCTTAGCTTGGTCTTGAATAAGACGTTGATTACCAATTGTTAAACGACCCGTCGCGGCGATGAAATTCGGGAGGCCAACTGTTCAATGGTGCGGGTCGTTCTAACGCCATCGCTTCATCGAATTCAATACCTAACCCTGGTTCCTCACGCGGAGCTGCGTATCCGTCCTCAAAGTGCAGCTGCTTGGGAAACAAATCCTGAGCATAGGTTCCAGGCGCTCGCGGCATCTCCTGTACACCTACGTTGGTACTCGCCATGCAAAGCGCAACACCTGCTGCAGCGCTAACAGGACCAAGCGGATTGTGCGGCACGATGTCAATAAAGTGGGTTTCACACCAATGGGTGATTTTTAACGCTTCCGTCAATCCACCGGCTATGCACAAATCAATTCGAGCGTAGTTAATCAGTTCTTCTTCGATAACTTCTCGGAATCCCCATTTCGACGACCACTGCTCACCCGCTGCGATCGGTACGCTAACTTGACGTGCCAATGTTCTATACGACGCGGGATTCTCTGATCTCAACGGATCTTCGATGAAGAACATGTTGAACGGTTCAAGCGCTTTACAGAGTGCGACCGTATTCGCCATATCTAGACGTGTATGCACGTCGATACACAAGTTAACACCGTCACCAACCGCTTCTCTTATGTCTGAAATCAACTTGACCGCACGAGGTATCGCCTCTCGAGGTTCAAATAGTGTCCCTCGCTCATTGGTTTCAGTCACGTCCGCCGGCAAATCAAAACGGGCGAATTTCCAGCCTTTCTCTGTGGTTTCCTTACAACTCTCAACCGTATCGCTCAGACTCGCCCCACGGTTGTGTGGATAACAAACAACTTTATCCCGAACAGGACCGCCTAGCAGTCGGTAAACAGGAAGATCTAACGCCTTCCCCTTGATATCCCATAGAGCAATATCAATCGCGCTGATGGCGCAGGAATAGACTCTATCCGCAGGGAAGAACGAACGTCGAAACAAACGTTGCCATAGCCGTTCGGTCGCGAGTGGATCTTCACCGATACAAAGATCGCCCAGATGTTGGATTGCTTGCTGAATCGCAGCGCCCCAATGACCAATGCCGACTTCGCCTAGACCTGAGATTCCATTGTCGGTCTCGACTTTGACGATGAAGTACTTCCGTTGTGTCTCGTCAAAGAAAGTGAAAGTCTCAATCGATTCGATCTTCAAAGGGCCACTCCGACTCGAATTGTTTTTGCTAGTCGTTTAGTAAGAAAACACCCACCCGGTGTTCGCAACTTTGGCGGTGCTCTACATCGCCATCCGGAAAAGGCTCTTCAAATGCTGAGTGATACGTGTTGTAAACCGCTCGACCATCGTCATCTTTGTGATACTCAAATAAGTTCAACACCAAGACTTCGTTCGTCGTCATTCGCGGGTAGTAGTACCAGCGTTGATCTTCGTTGTAGCGCAAAGACAGCTGATTGGTAACTTGCCCCGACATAGTAAATCCTTTCAAACCAGACGAAACAAGGTCGTCAGGATGAACCGTGCTCGCGTCCAGTACTGCCAGAGGTAAGTGTCGCAGAGGCTGGCTCATATGGACAGTACGCCAGAAATTAATCGTCATATATCCCCTTATCTGGTCTAGATCGAATCGACTACGCCATCCATGTGCGTGATCTTCATTGCCAAACGCCATTGCGTTTTCTTCGTAGTCATCGGCGGTTCTTCCATAGTCGTTGTGTACAACAAGACCAAAGAATGGATTAGGTGTGTTATCCCCGCGCCGCAACAGCATGTTAGGTTGATCTACCTCTATACGCTCCCCAGGTAGCAACGTATTTCTGATGATGTCGTCAATTTCAGGTAAGTAATGAAGTTCAACTTCGTTTACGGCTGATTCCATTTTCACAGAATGGTCGCCAACGGCATCCGTAGCGCCAAACGCACCTGAATCCCAGTTTTGTACCTTCGATGCGTGTTGTAACAGAACGAACCCATGTTTCTTAAAGAATCGACTATGAAAATCGGCTTGCCCATCGTCTTCAGACGCCTGCAACACCCGCCCATCCAAGATATCAACTCCTGGCGCTTCGCCAAATGGATAGACTCCTGGAGTAGGTTGTTGGCCTTTTACATCGATCACGACCTTTTGATCGCTCGTGAATTCCGGTTTGAAGAGACCGTTCAACTGTGTTGAAACTGCAGTTAAGTTCTGGGTCACCATGGTCGGTTTCTCCTAGCGAAAATCTCTCCAAATCATTTACTTGCCCCCAATTTCAACAAGGTGGTAAGGAACCTAGTCGAGGTGCTGACTACAAAGAGTAATCTCGTACATTCATGAATTTAACCCACCAACGCAAGGTAACCCAAGCGATTTATTTCCGCACTTGACGAGCCTCAACTTAATTGCGGACCCGTTCTACCGCTCGCGGATGTCGGTAGCTTTGGTCAAATACGGCCAACCAACTGAAGGAAATCAACAGCCGACATTACCGGCTTCCCCAGTTCCCGTGCCTTTCTCGTCTTCGATGAAAAGCTCGAAACATCGGCCGCAACAAGCAAGTCAATTTGTCTTGAAACGCCGCCTTTAACCGAGATTCCCTTTTCTTCAGCCATTTGGATCATGGACCTTCGCTCAAGCATTCCTTGTCCAGAACCGGTGAAACACACGGTCATTCCTATGAATAAGGCACGAGTCGCATCCTCACGCTCTGGGGGTTCGTACTGTAGTCCTAGATTTGTTGCCATCTTTAGGAGCATTTTTTCCTCTGTCGGAGACACGTACTCGTCCCGTACCACAGCCGCATGTGCCCTCTCAAACAGGATTCGATGTTGTTCTTCCGCCTCCCCACGACTTAGACCTAGACTTTTTCGAAGCGACTCTAACTCCATCCACTCTGATTCGGTGATCTCGCCATCGTCGAGCGCAAGGTTCAATGCGTACCTATAGTCACGCAATGGATCCTGCCAAGGCGATTTAGCTGCTCGAGCGAGATTCGCACCTAATTCCGTGTTCTCGCGTCGCAATGTTCGAATCATCACATCTTCTGAATGAACCGCGCAACGAACAACTGTGTACTCCTCTAACATCGCTCGAAGCTGAGATTTATCACTAAAAACACGTCTAAGAATCTCAGCAGTTGCTCTAGCGTCAACGAGAGCACGATGCGCTCCCTCAATTTCGACGCCGAACTCAAGACAAGCCGTCTCCAATTTGAGTCCAGTCAACTGATATGTGCAAATTGGTATACCAGCATCAAATTCACCGCCTATATGCTGGAATTCATTCCTTAAAAACCTCACGTCAAACGCTTGGTTGTGTGCAACTAAAAAAGAAGAGTTCAGCCGACGTACTATCGCGGGCGCTATTTCACTAAATGTAGGCGCAGCTTCAAGGATTGCTGCGGTCAATCCGTGAATTTCTGAAACGTCTGCTGCAACATCACGCTCCGGATTTACTAGTGTGTCATATTCCTCAACCGTTTCAAGCGTCTCAGGATCTAAAGTTATCGCAGAGATTTCGACTATCCGATCATTATTGCTGAATCCCGTAGTCTCTACGTCGAGCACAACCAATGGCATCGGCGCTGAAGTAGATAAACGATTTAGTTTCGAGGTGTGCGTATCTATAGATCGTGAATTCATTAAGTACCGATGGCTTATTTACTCTGAACTGTTGATTTTCGTTATTGCAACTCGCGTCGAGCGTGAACGGATGTAGCTTCTAGTTTTGTCGCGTGTAGTCGTAACACTTCCGATTTACCATAGGCTATAACCTCGCCTCTATAACCTACCAGCGTCAAATCCGGTCGATTCGCTGAGAACACGCCGTTTTCAACGACGCCCGGAATGTTATTAAGCGTTTGCTCAATGGCTTCAGGATCACTCAGATCCAATCGCTCCACATCAAGTATCAAATTACCGTTGTCAGTTCGAAAGCTCTCTCGTTCCCGAGGTAATCCCCCTAATTTCACTATTTGAGCTTCGACATATGCCTTCGCCATGGGGATCACCTCAACCGGTAACGGGAATTCACCCAAGCGTTCGACTACTTTTGACTCGTCAACGACGCATACAAAGCTGTCACTAAGCGCTGCTACGATTTTTTCGCGGGTAAGCGCGCCGCCGGCGCCTTTGATCAGCGCACCACAGGCATCGACTTCATCGGCGCCGTCAATGTACAAGGCCGCTCGTTCACCGCAATTCGAGTCCAAAACTTCGATTCCGATTTCTTGTAACGCCTCAGTCGATGCATCTGAACTGGAATAAGCACCACGCAGACTGAGGCTCTGCTTCTCTACTTCGTCGATGAAGAAATTCACCGTCGAACCTGTCCCTACACCCAATATGTCGTTCGGACCTAGCCACGCTCTTGCCAATTCGCAGGCGACTTCGGCTACTTGCTGTTTCAGTTGATCCTGACTCACACGCGATTCCTTAACCGATGAGCTCTATTCGGTTGTTTCGTTGAATTCTGCTTCCGAAACCAGTAAAGCAGGCTCTTTCACACGGTCAATATAGAGCACGCCATCTAAGTGATCGATCTCGTGCTGACAAACGGTAGAGAGAAATCCCTCAAATTCCATCGAACGTGGTTTGGCAGCAAGATCCATGAAGTCCAGTCGAATATGTTGAGGTCGCTCTACATATCCCCGCTTTCCTGGCACCGACAAGCATCCTTCCCAAAATCCTGCTGTCGGTCCGTCCAACACAGTCACTAGAGGATTAATACAGATCGTACGTGCAAGCGCTTGACCACCCTCGATATAACCGTTGTCCTCAGGTACGTCGAACAGCACCACTCGAAACTGCTCGCCAATCTGCGGCGCCGCGAGTCCAATTCCTTTAGCCTCCGCAAGGGTATCAGTCATGTCGCGAACCAAACGACGCATCATGGGCGATCGAATCTGACTTTTGGTGACCTCTTCCGACGGTTCACGCAGACTTGGGGTACCTACTGTCAGAATCTTTCGAACACTCATCAGTTATCCTCGGATTTCAGCATAAGACACGCTTTTGCACGAGGTGAACAGATTCGCCATCCTTGCTCGGTTACGACAGCATCCAGTCGACGATCCCATGCGTTCCTTTCAATTGAATCAAGTTTCTGTAACTCGTGACCAATCCCGATCAACAGTGTCTCGTCTCCGTTGAAATATCGATCATAGAACCCTTTACCACGCCCTAGACGATCACCTTCGTCCGTGAAGGCAACAAGCGGCACTAACGCGACCGACATCTCAGTTTCTTCAACGAAATTCCTCGTCTCCGGTTCCCGGATACCCCATTGATTTTTTAGGAGTGTTTCGGAGGGATCAAACGAAAAGAACTCCATCCCCATGCCTTTGACTCTTGGCGCAACAAGCTTCATTCCAACTGAATGTAGCTTTTCAATGACTGGACTCAAATCCACTTCACCATCGCTGCAGAAATACACAGCCACACAAGTAGCCGATTCAAACAGATTCGAACCCAGGAGATTTGCGCTAACAGCTAGCGAATGCTTTTCTTGCTGTTCGAGTGTGAGGCTTCGCCGCGCACTGCGAAGTTCATTTCGCAAGCTCACGACCTACACATACATTGATCATTGGTCACCGGGATATCACGACTGATCCGATCCTGAACCGATAGGTAACAGGTGGAGAATCCGATCGCGTCATTAGGCTTCCCCTAAGGGCATGCACACCGACAAAACCAGCGATTGCTCCGAATTCTTAAATACGGTTCGGTGCTAAACCAGCCGGTGATAACCCCGGTAAAAAAAGTATAGCAAGCCGCGATGAGACCTACTGATTGGAAAGAGCGTTGTCAATTTCATGGAGCTTGCTTGTCGCGTCTTCGATTCGTCGAATCATCGCTTGCCTTTCTTGACTAGCTGCACCCACGATGTCGTCACATAAATACTCCAACGTGACTGCGACCAAATGATCAAGCATTGTTTTAGCCGAAATTTGGCCTTCGCCTAAATCAGCGCGTAGGTCCGCATCGAGCTTTTCCGCCGCTTGAACCAAGATTTTCTCCAAGCTCGGTGCGCAAGTAAGCCCAAATGTTCGACCAAGTATCGAAAGCTCGACTTGGATTGTTTCCTCAGACACCAGACTGTTCTAACTGCTCGCTGTAGGGCTTTGAAGTTGCTCAATGAGCGCTTCTATACGATCACACGCCGCGTCGCACCTAGCCTTCAAAGCCGCTCGCTCTTTGACCCACTTTGCCTTTTCGTCGACTAGGCGTTGATGTTGTTCTTGCGTTGAGGAAACGCGATCAGCCAGTTTCTCAATTACTTTCTCTAGTTGAATAAGTTGGTCTTCCATCGGCTCCTGGCTCTTTCCGCCTGCTTGGATTGTAATGGTCTCAACATTAATCGATTGACGATTTGAGTTCGATAATTGCTTCATCGAATATACCAAACGCCGATGCACAACACAGAGCAGAACCGCGAATACCGTCGCAGGCGCCAGAGGTTCATGGCATCAATCGGACCTGAAAGCGTTGCATTGATATTCGCTACGAGCGAGAAACGTCGTAACGCAGACGTCGATTACCTCTTCCGACCACATAGCAATTTCGTCTACCTAACAGGTTTCCATGAACCTGACGCCTTACTGGTATTGGCACCAGGCCACCCGAAATTCGAGGAATCTCTGTTCGTACGACCTCGAGACCTATCTGCAGAACAGTGGAATGGTCGTCGCCTTGGTGCAGAACGAGTCAAAGAGACCCTTGGGATCAACAATGCGTTTACGGTCGAGGAGTTCAAAGAAGTAATCCCCAACTTACTCGATGGTCGAAACGAACTGCACGTAGATCAGGATTCGGAGACTTCCCACCAGGTCGATGATTGGTTGAAAGGCATGGGAGAGGCTGGGCTTGAACCGCCACAGATTCGCGCGGAATTAGAGGACACTCTTCACGAGCTTCGCCTTATTAAATCGGAAGCTGAAATAGCCACCATGCAGGAAGCGGCCAATATTTCTGCAATAGCACATCAGCGCGCTATGCGTTACTGTAGACCGGGAATTTCTGAACTAGCGCTTGAGTCCGAGCTGCAGCACGAATTCGCATTACATGGAGCGCGATTCACGGCGTATCCATCGATCGTGGCAAGTGGCGCGAATGCATGCATCATGCACTATATCCAAAACGACAGAACCATCGAAGATGGCGATCTGGTACTCATCGACGCCGGGTGCGAATATCACTTTTACGCCTCAGATATCACTCGAACCTTTCCGGCGAACGGGCGTTTTACCCCTCCCCAACGCGATATTTACGACCTTGTGCTAAGTGCACAACTAGCCGCGATCGATCAAGTCAAAACCGGTCAGCTATTCACCGACCCTCATAAAACATCGACGCGAATCCTCGCACAAGGTCTCATTGATCTAGGCGTACTAAATGGTTCCCTTGACGAAATTCTGGAAAACGAGTTAGCGAAACCATTTACAGTACATCGCTGTTCTCATTTTCTCGGGCTTGACGTCCATGATGTCGGCAAACGTGAAATTGACGGTACTGATCGCGTCCTTGCACCAGGCATGGTATTGACCGTTGAGCCCGGTTTGTACTTCGGAAACGCTGACACAATGCCGAATCTTGATCCTAGGTGGCACGACATCGGCATCCGAATCGAGGATGACGTGGTCGTGACTGAAAGCGGTAACCATGTCTTGTCCTCCGATGCGCCCAAGTCCGCAGATGACGTCGAATCGCTCATGGCGGGTTGATGTCGACTTCGACGTACGACGTTGTTGTAAGCGGCGCTGGCATAGTGGGCCTAGCCGCGGCACATATGTTCACGCATCACGGTTACAAGACGCTCGTTGTAGACCGTGATCAATCACCTGATACAACGGGGAGACTAGGCGCAGATTTGCGTACGATCGCGCTTTCACCGGTCGCCTCAACACAGCTGCAAGCACTCGGAATCGATCTACCATCACGAACGGGCTGTATTGAGTCGATGCACGTCTGGGAGAGCGACGGCAGTTCCGCCATTACGATGACAGCAAATGAAGTGCAGGAACCACGTCTCGCTTTCGTGTTTGAAAACAAGAGTATCGCGGCTGCTCTCAAGGCACGACGCCACGATAGGTTACAAACAAACTTGAACGGACGGATCACGGGAATAGACGTAGACGCGCGCTCAATTGAGATTGACAACGCGAGCACCTTTCATACAGATCTCCTAGTTGTCGCAGAAGGCTCTAATTCAAGCACCTGTCAACTGTTAGGCAGCACTCTTGATATCGACCAAGAGCTGCAAGAGCACGCCATAGCGACAATCGTCAAGACTGACGCTCCGCACAAAAACTCTGCCTGGCAAGTGTTCGGACCATCACCACTCGCTTTACTACCTCTGTCAGAACCTAACATGCTGTCACTCATCTGGAGCTTACCTTCCGATGTTTCGGCCCGGACCATGGAGCTCTCTGACTGCGAATTTATGAAGTGTCTCAATCGAACGTGTGAGGAAGTTGTTGGAACTGTAACGGAAGTTGATCGCCGCATGAGCTTTCCTTTGCATCAGCGATTGGTTTCAGACTTCAATCCATTGCCTTGGGTATTGATTCTGGGCGATGCGGCTCACACAATTCACCCCCTTGCCGGACAAGGCGTGAATCTGGGTTTAGAAGATGTACGCGCTGTCGAGAACGTACTTAAAGGAGGACCTCAGCGTCTCAACACACCCAATATGTGGCGTACATTCAATGCGAAAAGGAAGCTACGTGCCGCAGCGATGGTGCAACTTATGTCATTTTTTTCGAGCATTTACGCCCTGCAGTCACCGTATATGCGATTAATCCGAAATATGGGAGTGAATTGGGTTAATACAAACGAGGGATTGAAGCGTCAAATAATCAAAGAAGCGATGGGTTTCGGACCCATAGCGAGGGTCTTGTGAAAACCCCCTTAGCGGAATTACACGCCGAAGCAGGTGCACGGTTCATCGAATTTGCAGGTTGGCAGATGCCGGTTCACTACGGATCCCAGCTTGAGGAGCATCACGCCGTCCGCAATCACGCTGGCTGTTTTGACGTCTCTCATATGGCGGTCGTCGACTTGGACAGTGGATACGCTGAACCTTTGCTTCGACGCCTGCTCGTTTCCGATGTGTCGCGGCTCAACGCTGGCGATGCCGTCTACAGCCTGATGTTGAATGAGCGTGGCGGGATCGTAGACGATCTTATTACGTATCGTCGAGAACACGGGTACAGACTCGTAGTCAACGCCGGTACCACTAGGAAAGATCTCGATTGGATCGCGCGATGTGAGCGGGAACTAAAAACGACCGCAACCGCGCATCATCGTAATGAACTCTGCATCATCGCCGTACAGGGGCCTCAAGCCGTTAAAAACGTCCGCAATTTGCTCAATTTGAGAGAACTGAATGAACTTGAATCATTCACATTCGTCGAGCGCGCAGATTACTTTGTCGCAAGAACGGGATACACAGGTGAGGATGGCGTTGAAGTCATCTGTTCCGCAGAAGCGGCAATTGACCTTTGGTCAAGATTGGTTACGAATGGCGTTCAACCCGTCGGTCTCGGCGCACGAGACTCACTACGTCTCGAAGCCGGATTGAACCTCTACGGACACGATATGAGCGACGACACGAACCCGTTTGAATGTCGTGTCGCGTGGACTATAGATTGGGAAGACGAAGATCGTGACTTTATCGGTCGGTCAGTCGTCGAGCATGTACGGGACGAAGGTGCGCTCACAAAGCTTGTTGGTCTCAAATTGACTGAACGAGGGATTCCACGCGAAGGCTTCGCCGTGCAAACGAAAGAAGGTGCGGGGATTGTCACGAGTGGAACATTTTCACCCACGCTTAAACAAGGTATCGCGTTGGCACGGGTACCGGTTTCGACACGCGGTTCGTGCCAAGTAGAAGTACGGCGACGGTTGATTCCTGCGAAAATTGCACGCCTACCGTTCGTACGAAGAAACATATAAGGCGTCACATGCCCGACTTTCCATCCGATTTACATTACTCGCAAACCCACGAATGGGTCCGCGTTGAAGGGAACCGAGCAACGGTCGGAATCTCCGACTACGCACAAACGCAACTAGGCGATGTCGTTTATGTCGAATTGCCTGAGGTTGGCGCACATGTGGAATTCGGAGGTGAAGTTGCTGTGGTTGAATCAGTGAAAGCCGCTTCAGATATTTATGCGCCTGTCACCGGTGAAGTCGTTGACGCTAACGATGAACTGGATAGCGCACCAGAAACAGTCAATGCAGACCCATATGGTGATGGTTGGTTTTTCATCATCGAGATGACCAACGACGAATTACCGAGTGACTTGCTGACGGCTGAGGGTTACGAAGCGCATTGTCAGGCAGAAGGCGAATAACCTAAGCAACGCCGTATGCCGTTCATTCCTCACACGCATGCTGACAAAGAAAGCATGTTAGACACGCTCGGGATCGCGTCAATCGACGATCTATTCGATGAGATACCGAAGGAAATACAGTGCGAGGGATTGCCGGATGTTCCCGACGGCATTTCCGAAATGGCAATGTTGAGCCATATGGCTAAGCGAGCCCGCGATGACTCGGCAGGAATCTGCTTTCTAGGTGCTGGCTGTTACGATCACTATATCCCCTCTGCGGTATGGGACATCGCTAGTCGAGGCGAATTCCTTACGGCGTACACACCCTATCAAGCGGAAGCCAGTCAAGGCACGTTACAGCTCGTATACGAGTTTCAGACGATGCTTGCTTCACTTACCTCGATGGATGTCGCGAACGCGTCTGTTTACGATGGTGCATCGGCATTGGCCGAAGCGATTCTGATGGCAGTACGTGTCAATCGCAAGTCGAAGTCTCGACGGGTATTGGTGCCTGCATCGCTACATCCGTTTTATCTCGCGACCGTTAGGTCCATTGTCACCCATCAAGATATCAATGTTGAATTGATGGCCCTCGAGGACGGACTTTCGGCAATATCGGATAGCGTGCTTAACGACGCGATCGCTGTCGTCGTGCAACAGCCTAATTTCTTTGGCTTACTCGAAGATGTCGATGCATTAACAACCCGCGCTCATGATGCCGGTGCTCTAGTGATCGGCGTGGTCAATCCCATGACTCTAGCGCTACTGAAGCCTCCTGGAGATTGGGGAGATACCGGTGCCGACATCGTGTGTGGCGACGGGCAGCCGCTCGGAATCCCAATGGCGTCTGGAGGTCCGTCGTTCGGCTTTCTTTGCACTCGAATGGCGCATGTGAGGCAACTTCCAGGACGCATCGCAGGCCGTACTCAAGACAAAACGGGGAACTGGGGATTCGTTTTAACCTTGCAGGCTCGAGAGCAACACATACGACGCGCAAAAGCAACATCGAACATTTGCACGAATCAAGGACTACTCGTAACCGCGGCAACTATTTACATGACGCTACTCGGTCCACAGGGTTTGAATGAAGTCGCAAGCGCGTGTGTACGCAACACTCATCGGTTGGCGGAACGCTTAACCGAGCTCCCCAATGTGTCGATGCGTTTCGATGCGCCTTACTTTCATGAATGTGTACTAGATTTCGAGGAATCTACCGACGCAATTCAACACCGATTGCTCAATAGCGGCATTCTGGGCGGCTATCCATTGACTGGTTTGATCGAAAAAGGCGACCAAGCCATGCTCATTTGCGCGACAGAGACACGGACTGATCGAGACATCGAAAGCTATTACCGGGCACTCTCTGATGGCTGATACGATATTCGATAAATCACGCCCGACGCGAAGAGCAGCAGCGCAACGCGTTGAAAGCCGCGCCACCGAGAAATTCGTTCCTGAACAATTTCAGAGACTTTCACCGCCTATGCTGCCCGAGGTTTCGGAACTACAGGCAGTTCGACATTTCACCAATCTAGCACGGCGAAACTTCTCGATCGACACACACTTCTACCCCTTGGGTTCTTGTACGATGAAGTACAACCCGAGGGGCGCACACCGAGCGGCCATGCAGGACGGATTCCTTAACCGACATCCGCTCACTCCAACATCACACAGTCAGGGCGTCCTTTCGTGCTTGTACGAATTACAAGAGATTCTCCAGAACGTGACCGGGACTGCCCAAGTCTGCCTCACTCCTATGGCCGGAGCCCAAGGCGAACTGACCGGCGCGTTGATGATCAAGGCGTATCACGCGGATAACAACGACCATGAACGTCTTGAGATCATCGTTCCTACTGCTGCCCACGGTACGAATCCGGCGACGGCAAGTATGGCAGGTCTGATTGCGAAGGAAGTCGAAGTAAATGCGGACGGAGATGTCGATCTGGAGAGCCTCAAACGTGTTGTAGGTCCCAAAACGGCGGGGGTAATGCTCACCAACCCAAGCACGTGTGCGGTTTTCGAGCGAAGAATCCAAGCGATCAGTGACATCGTCCATGACGCAGGTGGATTGTTGTACTACGATGGCGCGAATCTCAATGCAATCCTGGGTCGTGCGCGCCCAGGCGATATGCAGTTCGATGTACTACATCTGAATTTGCACAAGACATTCGCGACACCTCATGGCGGCGGTGGTCCAGGCGCCGGACCCGTTGGGGCGAATGAGTTGCTAGCTCCGTACCTACCCACACCTATGGTCATAAAGTCAGAGAGTGGTTATCGATGGCTTGATCAGGCAGAACGTCCGAAATCAATAGGCCGGTTGTCGTCGTTCATGGGCAATGTCGGTATTTTGTTGAGAGCCTATGCATATTCGTTGATGCTCGGGGGGAATGGCATGTGCGACGTAAGCGATTACGCAACGCTAAACGCCAACTACCTAATGAGACGCCTGTCAGACGCCGGATTCCATCCTGCCTACCCGGTCCGACGTGCAACACACGAATTCGCCATCTCATTGCGACAAGAAGCGAAAGAAACTGGCGTGACCGCTATGGATTTTGCGAAACGACTTCTCGACTACGGATTTCACGCTCCGACGACTTATTTCCCCTTGTTGATCCCAGAGTGCTTCTTAATAGAACCTACCGAAACGGAAACCAAAGAAGAACTAGACGCATTCGCGGATGCGATGATCGCCATCCTGAAAGAAGCTCAGCAGGACCCCGAGTTCGTTAAGCAAGCACCACATGAACAATCGGTCGGTCGCTTGGACGAAGTGCAAGCCGTTCGTCAGCTTGACGTTACCGCTCATTAATCAGCTTCAATCTGCAGCACGCAAACGCAAAGAAGCTACATACGCCGATACCTAGCCCAAACCGTTTCACCAAAATAAGCGAATGCCTGCGGTTTACTCGGATCTTGATTTTTTAGCTGCTGACGCGATTTCTCAGCAAGAAAACGTCGTAATTGGAAAGGCGGGTAATCGTGATCTAACCGGCACTCTCTATTTGCCCCCGATAGCCGATGAACAGCGACCCGCCGTGGTGATCGTCCACGGTGGCGGATGGCGCAAAGGATCTCCTCGCGGGGTTAGCGGATTCGGAGAGTTCCTCAGTCAGGCCGGGTTCGTCTGTCTCTGCCCTGCGTATCGTCTAAGTGGGGAAGCCCACTGGCCCGCGCAAATTCACGACGTCAAATGTGCGATCCGCTTTCTGAAATCCAATCACAAGCAGTTTGGACTTGATAAGGAACGTGTCGGCATCACCGGTGATTCAGCGGGTGGTCACCTCGCACTAATGGCCGCACTCGAAACCGATTTTGAAGGATCAGGAGGGCACGCAGAGGAAACGAGCGACATAAAAGCGGTAGGTGCAATGTATGGTCCCGTTCGCGTACGGAAGACGCGCACTGATGGGTCACCCTTGGGTCTACTCCGACCAGACGCGACGGCATCCGACTACGCTTCCGCAAGCCCGATAAATTACGACCTTACCGCGTTTCCGCCTTGCCTTCTGATTCATGGTGCCGACGATCCAGCTGTTCCACTAACAGGCACACTTGAGCTTTTCACCAAACTCGTTGAACTCGATCGTACGGTCGAGTTACATTCGTTCGCTGGAGAGGGTCACGCGTTTGATCGACGCAGCTCGACTCAAGAACGTATGGTTGACGTTCTCGATCCTTCATCGATCAGTGGACCAACGGTTGTTCGACTGATTGCACGCTTTTTCTCGAAATATCTTTAATGATGACAGACGGACGCGTAAATCTCGGCGTTATCGCCGACGACCTCACCGGTGGTGCAAAAGTTGCTAGTCTGCTCGAAAGCGCTGGCGTACGTTGTCCTTTACTTACATCTGACGCCGCCCTCGATTCGCTGTCGGGAAATGAACAAGCAGTTGTTCTCGGTCGCAAGCTGTTAGCGATACCCCCGGAAGAAGCCGTCGCCGATGCGTCGAGAAGCGCCAAATCGTTACTCGCGAACGATGTCCGTCAGATCTACTACAAATACAGTGCGCTTTTTTCGTCAACCTCGCGTGGAAACATAGGTCCTGTTGCCGAAGCCTTGATGTCGCTTACCCAAGCTAATTCAGTCTTGTTTTGTCCCGCACGACCTGAACATAACGCGACCGTTTATCAAGGAAGACTGTTTCTTGGTCGAAACATGCTTCACGAAACACCCAGACGTTACGACCCCGTGACGCCGATGACCAACTCAAATCTCGTTGAAGTATTGCAGTCGCAAAGCAAAGTTAATGTCGGGCTCTTACCGTTAAGAGTGGTTCGAGGCGACGCTGAGGCGACTCGACGCTTCTTGGATAACCAGATCGCAGAAGATGTTAGGTTCTTCATCGTTGACGCTATCGAGCCAGCCGACCTAGGCCATATCGCCAAACTAGCTCACGACACTCCGCTTACGTCCGGTTCCGATGACTATCCGGTTGCTTTAGCACACCATTGGTCAGTCCGTTCGAACAACAAAGTAGGAAGAACGTTCTTAGCCCCTGCGCCAGGTCATATCGTGCTCATATCAGGCAGCTGCACTCCGAAGAGCGTGCGTCAATTAGAGAGGTTCGAAGAACGGTATCCGGTATTCCGGATCGATCTAATTCAAGCCGCAAACGACATCGCACTTGCAGACGAGGTGGAGGAATGGGCGGCACAGCGCGTTGCAACTACCCCTATCGGCATAGCGACGTCGGCCTCACCAGACGTCGTGAGACAAGTGCAATCGACACTGGGCAGAGAGGGTGCATCCTCGCTAGCAGAAAATATCTTAGGTCGAATTGCGAAAAAACTTCACGGGCTAGGAGTACGTAAGTTTCTTGTAGCAGGTGGCGAAACGTCAGGTGAAGTACTTAACGTACTCGGAGTGGACCGAGTCGAAGTCGCCGTTCACGACGAACTGTTAGGCGGGTACTGTCACAAAGGCGGCGATGACCCTATCGCATTCGTTCTGAAGGCAGGATCAACAGGTGACGAGGACTTCTATCAAATCGCCTTGTCCCGACTTGAAAAAGCCGATGCAATCGGTAACTGAAATAGGAAATCACAATGTCGGCCACCGATGAGGAATACCAGTTGCGAGAGCAACTCGTCGAGCACTATAAGAAGGTAGAAACTCTTCGCTTGAACGAGATGTCGTCGGGGAATCTGAGCGTCAGGTTTGGTGATAGGATGCTAATCTCGCCGAACGGCGCTTCAGCGGAATCTATTTCAGCAGATTCAATCGTCAACACATCATTCGATGGCGACTATTTCGGCGATCGCAAACCATCGTCTGAATGGCGTATGCATGCTGGAATATACAAGAAACATGAAGACGCTCAAGCGATCGTACATACGCACTCCGATTATTGCGTCGCGGTATCGAGTCACGTAGTCGCGCTTCCAGGTTTTCACTATCTAGTAGGAGTGTTCGGTGGAAATGACGTCCCATGTGTCCCTTATTCGACCTTTGGAACTCAAGCGCTTGCAGACGACGCCGCTGCCGCCCTTGCGGATCGAACAGCATGTTTGCTAGGGAATCACGGCATGATTTGTAAAGGACCGACTCTACGTCGCGCAGTAAAAACGGCGCAGCGACTGGAAATCATGTGCAGACAATATGTACTTTCGAAAGCTCTAGGAGAACCTCGGCATCTGACCGACGAGGAGTGGTATGCCTTTCACCACCGCGCAGAAGAAGAACAATATGGCAAGAGCCGGTGAGAAGTGCCGTTTTTACACACGTTGAACGGCGTCACTAACTCGCGTCGACAGGGATGACAGTGACGACCCAGAAGGAATTCCAGGAACGCATCGTTCGCGTCGAGCGACCGACTCATCATTTCAAATTCCTGACCTCGCAAGACGGCGCCATGCTGGGGTTAAACGATGCTAATGAGTTGGTTCTCTGTGAAGAAGCAGATGATCAGGTAGTTTGGGATATCGATGCGATGGAACTTGAACATGTCGCATCGAAAACAAAGCTGTCCGCAAAAATTGAAAACGATCAGTGTTTCGTTGACGTTAACGGTAACACCAGAACCTTCAGCATTGACCATGGTCCGGAAAAACTCCCTTCAGAGTATCTGACGCACTTGAAGAGGGAAGGGTGGGTGTGTTTGACCTGCATTCTAAATTCTGACATTGTCGAAAGCCTACAGCGCGTGGCTGGTTCAGATGCGTACGAACATCTTTCGATGAACAACGATTCACCAAAAATCTGTCAGGATGTTGCTGTTGGACAAGCCATCAGCGAACCCATCTCTCTCTGGTTGATTCGACAGTACATGCAAACTAGAGACCTGCACTTAGGACACCCGCCAGGCTTTGCAGTCTTGAGACCTTACGACGGGGAGAGCCCAGTTCAAGGTTGGCATTCAGACATCCCGTATATCCCATCCGTCGGTGGAAATCTAGTTGCCGATCGCAAAGGCCCTATCAAGGCAGTTCAACGCAATGTTTGCGTATCAGACTTCAAGAAGGAAAACGGAGCAACAGCCTACAAACTAGGTTCGCATACTGCCGACAATCCGCCTCCGGAGTGGAACCCCGCACGATTCGGTGGGTCGCCGAATGCGCGACCTTATAGTGGCCCCGATGCGGACGTCGTCGAAGCACCTGCTGGAAGCATCGTCTTGTACGATGCGAGGACCTGGCATCGAGCCGGATTTAATCACAGCAAGCATAAGCGTGCCGCCATGCTGCAGTCGTTTCAAGCTGCGGACGTAATTCCAAAACGTGATACCCGACCAGCATGCGAGAAATGGCACGCGACTCCCGCCTATGAACAGTTGAATCTTCGCCAACAACGGGAGATCACCGAGCTCCTCATGAATCAACCAGATTTACCGGACTAAGACTAGACACATTGAGATAAAACCATGCATGTAGGAATCATGTCGGGACATTTCAAGCGACCCTCGCTAGAAGAGTCACTTGACGCCATTCTGGCCCACGAAATAAGACATCTCCAGTTCAATATGAGTAGCGCTCACCTTCAAGGACCAATTGAAGAGGAGATCGAATCAGCCGGTCCTCACATTCGTGAGCAAATTCGCAATCGCGACATGGTCATCGCCGCATTAGGCGGTCCGGTCAACATGGTGCATGTTGATCCTGAAAAACGTCAGCAAGCGATCGATCGGCTATCGATATTGATTTCGGCCTGTGAGCACGTTGGGACATCGGTTATTGCAACATGCACTGGCTCAAGAGACCCAGAGAGTATGTGGCGTTACCATCCCGATAACGCTTCTGAATCTACGTGGCGTGTATTGTGTTCGACACTTGAACAGATACTACCCGTCGCTGAAGCAGCGGACGTGACGATTGCATTTGAACCTGAATTCAACAACGTCGCTTGCGACGCAGAAAAGAGTCGCCGACTGATTGACGACATGCGCTCACCGAACTTAAAAGTCGTGATGGACGCGGCGAACATCTTTGGCGAGAACGATCTCTCGCGCATGACCGAAGTTTTGGATGAAGCGTTCGAATTACTAGGCGATCACATTGCCGTTGCCCACGGTAAGGACCTAGACCACGGGGGTGACGCCGGTCACCTCGCCGCCGGGACAGGCAAACTCGACTATGAACATTACGTCAAACTGCTTTGCGAGTTGCCGTTTGAGGTAGCGGTGATCCTGCATGGACTCTCTGAAGAGCAAGTTCCTGGTGCCGCGGACATGCTTCGTCGATATGCAACTAAGCATCAAGTAGCTCTGTGAAAGCCAAAGTAGCACTTTTAGGTTGTGGGAACCCTGCCCAAAAATGGCATTTGCCCACGCTTAGCGAACTTGCCAAACGGGGCGACATTGAGTTTGTTGCTCTGTGCGATATGGTCGAAGATATCGCGGCTGCCAGTGGTACCAAATACGGTGTACCGTACTACACCAATCTCGACGAAATGCTCGACCGACACAAGGACATTCTGGTGGTTGATATCGTCACGGGCGATCCGACGCATCACGTCCTAGCGTGTCAGCTTGCCGAACGTGGTAAGCACGTGATGGTCGAAAAGCCCATGGCCTTGACACTAGCCTGCTGTGATCTCATCATCGACACGTGTCGTCGCAACGGCGTGCGATTTGAAGTAGCGGAAAACTACTTTCGAATGCCTAAACAGCGGATGATCGTTAAGTTAATCAGGGAGGGCATTCTCGGCGACATCCTTCGCGTGTACTTTAGTGAACCAAAACGCCAAGTGCCTTTTGAACCGAGGGTTACCCCTTCGGGACTTATGCGCCCAATTTCGGGTTTTGGTCGTACGTCTGGAATGTGCATGGACATGGGCGCACATCGCTTATCGCAACTTCGCTTATACGCTCAGAGTGATCCTCGGCAAGTTTCTGCGATCGTCAAGAAATATCACTCCGACCCTAATCGTGTGCACGAAGACTGGGCACATGCCGTGATTGAGTTCGAGAATGGGGCAACCGGTATCTATGAGACGTCTCGTTTAGGGGAGTTGCAGAAATACTGCCAAATCACCGGTACGCGCGGCAGCATTCTTGATCTTGACTACTTTGGACCCAACCTACCGTTGCGGTTACTGACGGGAGAATCGTGGGAAGAGATTCCAGTGCGTACAGAACGTCGGACGATCGATGGTGTAGACGTGCTTCAACGTATTGTCGTTGAGACAAAACCTGAGATCATCTTTGAGAATCGTTTCCGTGACCATGCCATCGATGACTGGAGTGTCGGTCACGCCGATGAAATCATGAGCATCGCCAAGGCCGCGTTGAACGATGAACCTGCCGAGTATTGCCTCGAAGGCCGAAAGGATGTGGAAATGGCGATGGCGATTTATGAATCCTCACTTCTCGGAAATGGCGCGGTCCCAGTGCAACTACCCTTAGAGAGCATCACGGACTATGAGCGCATGGTGCACGACGATTATCAAACCAAGTTTGATCGCCAGATAACACACTATTAAGTGATGTAGCGTCGATCGAGCGCTCAATTCCCCCGTTGTCGCATTTGAGAGTGATGCATATAACTAGGGAATCAATCGATCTTCGTATCTGAGTGCGGCCATTCAACCCATTCGTTGCGCCAGACTCGCGAACTCACCATGCAGAAGTTCGTATTCATCCTAGCCAGCTTGGTCTTCGCATCAATTGTGACGATGTTAGTTGTATCGGTCTATCAGTATCTAACGAGACCGCTACAAAACCAGCAAGTACCTTTCAGTGTCTATGGGTACGTGTTCTGTCCTGGTGGCGGTGACCCGGAATTCGAAGAACGTAATCAAAGAGAAAAGTTCGTTGAATACGTCGCACCGGAGGGTTCGATCGTTCTAACGTTTGAAAACGGACCGAAAGTGGATGTTATGGAAGAAAAATTTGGTGAATATTCTGCGTTCGAGCTTCTTCAACGAAACGAGGAAGGCAACCACAAAGGTGTCCGGGTATGGATTTCCTGCGATCCGCCGAATTGGCCGGGAGCGCCGGAAGGTTGGATGCGAGTCAATTTAACCGGCTTCTATCAGTGTGACGGCATGTGCGAGGAGAATTGAGGCCTTACGAAGATCCGTTTCTTCGCTAGACAGTTTGTTCGATCGCTTTCCAACCTCCTCTATTGGGATCGACTTTGAGCGTTTCCTGATATTTCTTGACTTTTTGATGATCGAGTCGTTCCAAGAGCCCACATAAATGTTCTTCTAGAAGCTCTGTGCGAATACCACTAAACTCAGGTTTCTCGACTAAATTACTAAGTTCTTCGGGATCTGACGTCATGTCATAGAGCTCTAGTGGCTCACGCGTCAACGAGTCAACCGTCAGCTTGTATCGATCGCTGCGTACCATTGAAAACAAGCGCACTTCGCTGAAAGCGACATCTTTTCCTTTATTTGCATCAACGGCCTCGGCGCCGTCCAAGATCTTTCTCGTTAAGGGCGATCGGTATTCAGCACCATCCAGTGTCTTCGCGCCAGATACATCTAACATGGTCTCAATGACATCGAGATGGTCGGTGAGCGCATCAGATCGCCATCCACTGACACCTCCTGGCGGACGTATGCAGAGTGGGACTGTTAGTGCGCTTTCATAGAAAAGCGCTTTGTTGCGACACCGATGATCTCCTAGCATCTCGCCATGGTCCGAGGTGTAGATCACCCAAGTGTCGTCTAACACACCTTTTTTCCGTAGCGCTTCCAAAACTAATCCGATTCCACGATCGATATGCGTGACCTTTGCATAGTAGTACAGACGCATGAGTCGATCTTGACTTGGCGTCATGTTCTCTAATCCACCGTTTTTCAAACTACGTTTTACTTGACGCGAGATCGGTCCTTCGGTAGGTGCTACGATGGATAACGGCATCTCCTCAGGGTTGTAAAGCTCACGATCCGCGGCACTCGAATCAAATGGATTGTGAGGTCCGGGAAACATCACCTGCAAGTAGAACGGCTTATCTTCATCGTAGTCTTCAATCCACTCTACGGCTTTGATCGCGGTATACATATCCAAGCTTTGCTCGTCCGGCAATGTGCTCGGTGGCGTTTCCCAAGGCAACATGGTTCCCTGATTCTCGCCTCTAACCACCAATTGCATGTATTGCCTAAACGCCTCCAAGTTACCTTTGTCACATAAGAAATCGGTGTAGTAACAGTCCGCTACGGCGTATGCCATGATGTCGCGCAGCTCATGTGTATCGTCGAATCCCCATGCATGCATCTTGTGCGCGTGATCGCGTGAGTGCCCATCACCGGGTTTACGAACATGGAGGTGAACCTTTCCTACCTGCGCAGTTCGGTATCCCGCAGCTCGGATGTTTCTGACGTGGTTGGGTTGGTCAGGATCACCATCAACATTGTTTGACCACATGCCGTGCTCACACGGGTGTTTTCCCGACATGATCGACATTCTGGCGGGCATGCAAACTGATGAATTCGTAATACACCGGCTAAAGCTGACACTCTCAGCGGCTAGACGATCTAGATTTGGGGTCTTGACGACACAATTTCCCGCAAATCCGACGACATCTCCGCGTTGTTGGTCTGGGAAAATGAAGACGATATTGGGTTTGGCGTCGATGATCTATACCTTCGCTTGCTGATTAATACGATTCCATACTAACTATGCCACAAAGTACTTGTTCTTCAGTGTGCGCTGATTCTCATAAATCGACCCCTGATTCGACGCTGCAGGTAGAGGCATTCGCACTGGTACGTTCTCCAACCGAGGTCGAAGCGTGCCATTGCCATGCACGATCATGCCATCAAACTCATCTAGATCACTAACGCCCATAAGGGGCCAAGCATCGCAAGATGCATATACATAAAACAAGATTCTCCGCGCTCGTGACGATCGATTAACCGCCGAACCGTGAACCAATCGAGCATGGTGCACGGTGATAGCACCCGCAGAACCACTCAACTCACGGGCTTCCGAGACGTCAACGCTCTGTTGCTTGACATCGATCGCACCACAGAACACACCCTGACTGTGATGGTCATAAATCGGTCCCTTATGGCTACCCGGTAGCACTAAGAGCGGACCATTGTCAGAACCCATGTCGTCTAACAATATTCCGACCGCCAAAACGTCCTGATTGGTGTGAGGATAGAAAGCCCAATCCTGATGCCACTCAACCGCCGCACCGTCGCCGGCGAGTTTTAAATTTACTTTGCCTCCGGTGCGTAATCGAATATCTTCGCCTATCAATGTGCTTAGAACAGCCATGATTGGCTGATAAGCAGCAATCGTTTGATAGAAAGGGTGGGCAAAGTAAGGGTGCTTGATCCGACGTACCAGCGGGTTCTCAGGGGTGTGAGCGGGATCAAGATCAAGCTTCGACGTATGCTCAGTTAAACCGTATGCCTCCGCAACAAGACCATCCGTCACTTGCCGTAATTGACTAAGCGTATCAACACCGAGCACATTCTCCACCACGACGTACCCGTCCGCTTTGTACTGATCTACCTGCCTTTCTGTGAGCAAGAAATCGTCCTCGTCATTGAACTACGGATCGGCAACGCTCAGAGCATTCGTCGCCGAGAAAACCAAACCGACCTGCCGCGCCACTCTATGAATATGTGACCATATCGTACGCGTCTGTTGAAACCGCCATTCCGGCTTAGTATGACCTTCGGATCGAATTAGACCGGTCACGTCTCATTAGACTTCGGCGGTTTGATGATTTTGTAGCACGTTCCTAGCCTAATCCATCATGGCAAAGTACCTCTCCCGTCGGATACTGTTGATCGTTCCTACACTCATTGGGATCATCACTCTCAATTTCTTTATCGTGCAGTTAGCACCTGGTGGTCCCGTCGATCAAATGATCGCCGCTATCACCGGTCAGGACACGGGAGGCGCCACGAGTCGGGTTGCCGGCGCGCAGACCGGAGTGCGGCAGATGGACGATTCAACCTCAGCGCAATCGCAGTACGCGGGTGCACAAGGGTTGGATCCTGAGCTCATTGAGGCAATCGAGCGGCAATTTGGTTTTGACAAACCCTTGCATGTCCGCTACTTCAAGATGATCGGTGACTATCTCACGCTCGACCTTGGCGAGAGTTATTTCGAAGGTCGTCCGGTGATCGATCTCATTGTCGAACGTTTTCCTGTATCCATCTCGCTCGGCTTGTGGTCGATGCTACTGATATATCTGATCTCCATCCCATTGGGTGTCACAAAAGCCGTGCGCGACGGCGGTAAATTAGATGCATGGACAAGTGGCGTAATCTTCGTCGGGTATGCGGTACCCGGTTTTCTCTTCGCCGTCTTTCTAATCGTGCTCTTTGCTGGTGGCGCGTACTTAGATCTATTTCCGTTACGAGGACTTACGTCTAATAACTTCGCCGAGCTGAGTCTTGGCGGCAAGATCGCAGACTATTTCTGGCATCTGGCGTTACCTGTCGTCGCGTTAACCATAGGCGGCTTCGCTACTTTGACGATGTTGACTAAGAACTCATTTCTCGATGAAATCGCGAAGCAATACGTTCTAACCGCACGGGCTAAAGGGCTAGACGAACGTCGCGTCCTGTACGGTCACGTCTTCCGCAACGCGATGCTGATTGTCATAGCCGGTTTTCCTGCTGCGTTGGTCGGCATTCTCTTCACAGGCGCGCTTCTAATCGAAGTGATTTTCTCCCTAGACGGTCTCGGGCTTCTCGGCTTTGATGCTGTCTTACGACGAGACTATCCGATTATTTTTGGGACACTTTTCGTGTTCACATTCGTCGGCCTTGTGATGACGCTGGTTGGCGACATTACCTACACACTCGTCGATCCCCGGATCGACTTTGAGTCGCGCAGCAACTAATGTCAGAGACCCAAGGAGCGTTGCGAGGAACGCCGATTGCGAATCCTGTGGGACGTCGACGACTTCATTTCTCCCCGTTAACCCAACGTCGATGGGCGAACTTCAAAGCAAATAAACGTGGTTATTGGAGCCTTTGGATCATCGGTACATTGGTGTTTGTGAGCCTATTCGCGGAGGTAATCGCGAACGACAAACCGATCATCTTGGGTTACGAAGGCGATTTTTATATCCCAATGATCTTTGAGTATCCGGAGACCGAATTCGGCGGCGTATTCGAGACCGAAGCGCACTACGCATCACCCGTCGTTCAGGACTTAATCGAACAAGGTAACGGTTGGATGCTTTGGCCACCGATACCTTTTAGCCACGACACGATTGATCGTCACACCGAGGGAACCGTTCCGGCAGCACCGAGTAAGCGCCATTGGCTTGGTACCGATGATGTCGCGCGTGACGTAACGGCTCGTCTCATTTATGGGTTTCGCTTATCCGTGCTTTTCGGACTGGCACTAACGCTCATTACTTCGGTCATTGGGATTGCCGTGGGGTCTTCCCAAGGGTATTTTGGGGGACTCGTCGATCTTATTGGTCAACGAGTCGTTGAGGTCTGGTCCGGTTTACCGACTTTGTTCGTCATCATCGTGTTGGCAAGCATCTTCGAACCGAATCCATTCGTATTGCTCTTCCTGCTTGTCATGTTCAACTGGATGTCGTTAGTTGCGGTCGTTCGAGCAGAATTCCTACGGACGCGTAACTTTGAGTACGTGAATGCGGCTCGTGCGCTTGGCGAAAGAGATCTCAAGATCATGTTTAAGTACGTGTTGCCCAACGCGATGGTAGCAACATTGACCTTTCTCCCATTTATTCTGAACGGTTCGATTACAACCCTCACCTCCCTCGACTTTCTGGGATTTGGGCTACCGGCGGGTTATCCGTCATTAGGTGAGTTACTCGCACAAGGGAAAGCAAACTTGCACGCGCCCTGGCTCGGCTTGTCGGGCTTCTTTACACTCGCGATCATGCTTACTCTATTGGTGTTTGTCGGTGAAGGGGTTCGAGACGCGTTCGATCCACGACGTTCGATTACCTAGGTTCCGAAGTAGCGCAAGTCTTCATTGCGCCAAGTCCGGTTTTACGATTTTCAAAGCACGACATGCAAGTATTATTGGACGAATTACCCGTTTTCAACCACAGGAGTCTCAATGACGTCCTCGAGCATCGGAACACGTTGGCTTTGGACCACCGTGGCTATCGGATTTTTCGCATCCTCAAGTTTCTTCACCATTTCAGCGCAGGACACTGACGCTGAGGAAGAAGACGCGGAAAGCGTAACCGAAGAGATTGTTGTATACGGGATTCGCGGCAGCATGCAGCAGTCCCTCGACCGTAAGAAGCTCTCTGATCATTTCAAAGACACGATTACAGCGGAAGATATTGGGTTGTTTCCCGATCAAAACCTTGCGGAAGCACTACAGCGCGTCAGCGGGGTCGCCATTGATCGCAAGAGCGGCGAGGGAGCATTCGTCAGCGTTCGCGGTCTCGGACCGAATTTCGTGCAAACAACTATCAATGGGCGGGTGTCCGCATCCAATGTTTCGCCCGGAAGTCACGATGGACGTGGCGCAACGAACGCTGGTTCCCGCGTTGTCGGATTCCATGCATTTCAATCCGGACTCGTTCAGGCTGTTGAGGTACATAAATCACCTCGCGCCGATCACGTCGAGGGCGGTCTTGGCGGATTCGTCGACATTCAAGCCCGAAAGCCATTTGATCTCGGCGAGCGACACATGGCGTTCAACTTCGACACGACAATCAACGAATTGGCCGACGATACCGCGCCTGGCGTATTCGCTTTATTCAGTGATCTTCTAACGGAGGATCTTGGTTTCATGGTGTCCGCACAGTGGGACAACCGAGTTTTCCGGTCAGACTCTCTGCACCATTACTCATACATTGGCGACCCGAGAACGGTCACTCTGGACGGGGTCACCATGACGGGTTACTACCCTCGTCAGCTCCTCGGCGAATTGCACATTACAGATCGGGATCGCTTAAACGTCTCCTCGTCTTTGCAGTTCCGGCCATCCGATCGTGTTGATGTCACCGTTGACTTTCTCTATACCGCCAATGAAGAAGACGAATCTGACTTCTGGCGTGATTTCAGACTCCAGCAAGGGCATCCTCGTATCACGTCGGCATCGATTGAATCCGATAACGGTACTGGCATCTTTACCGCTGTTTCGACATCTGGTGCAGGATTGTTCGTGCAGCACGCAACTGAAGTTGTCGACACCGAAGCAATGAATCTCGGAGCTAATCTTCAATTTCAAGCGACCGACCGACTTTCACTAAGTTTCGATGCGACGATTTCGCAAACGGAGTCGCCGATTACCAATCGCGACTACCTAATTCGAAATACCCGAACACAAATGTCCTACCTTAAACACGGTCCCGGTGGTTTGCCATCATTGACAACGACATCGCCAATCAACGATCCAAATTTCTTTCAGGTAGTTAAGCACTCAATTCAGGATCACCTCGTTGACGACGAGGTCGTCCAACTGAGAGCTGACGCGACATTTGAGATCGGCGGAGCTTGGCTTGAATCCGCACAGTTTGGGATTAGAAGGTACGACCAAAACAGACGTGACCGACATCGCTACCTCAATAGTCGAGCCTTCTTAGGGGCAAGCCTCGACGAGTTTGGCGGCCGCATCCCATTTCCTGCTGAAGGTGATTTCCTGAACGGATTAGGTAACCGTTTTCCTGCTCCGGTCGTCAACCCCAATCTCGACGTCATTCAGCGGACTTTCCACACTCGTCCCGACGAAATTCTTGCTGGGCGCGGATTCAATACGGGAACCGCGAAATCCTTAGAGGATTTCCGTGTTGGTCGATTCAATGAAGATCTGAATCACGATGACGACGGTACCGCCGTGTACGCGATGGTTACCTTTACAGGTGAATTGGGTGCAACACCTTATTCGGGTAATTTTGGCGTTCGATACGTCAATAACAGTACGGGATCGGAAGGTGAAATTACGGAACCGGTTTCGATCGACTATACCGATCCTACCGTACCTGAGATCATCCTTTCCGATCCCACGTATGTTGATATCGGTCATGAGTACTCAAGAGTATTGCCATCATTGAATCTGCGCTTCGACCCTCACGAAGACGTCGTGATTCGTGCATCACTCGCGAGAGTGATGAGCCGCCCACGCTATCTGGACCTGAACCCTCGTAAGTCGGTACAGGCTCGAGTGCGCACCATGCGCGGCGGCAACGGAGAGCTAGATCCGACAATGGCCACCCAATTCGACCTTGCCTTCGAGTGGTATTTCGCTGACTACTCGATTGCCCAAGTAGGCTTCTTCACAAAAGACATCGAAGCGTTCGTCCAACCGGATATCGAGGAGGTGCCTTTTCCTGGGCTAACCGATCCCGAAACGAATCTGCCACTTGTGTTCTCGTTGTTTAGACCCCTTAACTCAGGGGCGTCTAGCTTGACGGGTATCGAATTGGCATTCCAACGTACATTCGCGGACTTACTGCGAGCCCCGTTTGACGGACTCGGAGTCATTGCGAACTGGACTTTCATCGATTCAGGCTCCGATTTTCGAAATGCGAAGACGAATGCGGCGTATGGTATTCCGGGGTTATCAGAGAACACGGTCAATTTCACGTTGTTCTACGAGAAAGAACGGATCGCTGCTCGCGTTTCCTACAACTTCCGCGATGATTTCCTCGATGCAATTGCCG